>DATHQT010000016.1:0-388707 GCA_035482415.1 Acidobacteriaceae bacterium
TGTCGTGGAACGGGCAGTCATTCTCAGTGACACGGACACGTTCTTCGTTGATGAGAGCTGGCTAAGACGTGAATCGGCAGAGCCTGCACAGATGAGCGTAGGGCTTTCGATGCTGGAGGATCGTGAAGTGGAGATGATCGAGGCGGCTCTGGCTGAGTCCCATGGCCGAATCTCTGGACCTTCAGGCGCCGCTGCAAAACTCGGAATTCCGCGGCAGACGCTTGAATCGAAAATCAGGCGTTTCAGAATCAGCAAGTACGGTCTGAAGCTTCAATCCTCCTAATTGGGGCGGCCGTCGCTTCGCACAAGCGGCACCTGCCATCACATTCCCTTTTCCCTCGTTAGACAACACGGCAAGAATGTCGATTCCTCCCCTTTCTTTGGCGGCGGACTCCTGCTTCACTCTGGGGGTCACGACAACGGTATCCACCTTGTACGCGGCGGCGGCGCGGAGTTTCTCTACACGGGGAGTCTGCTCGTCATCAGTCTGATCTTCGCGTTTGCGCTTTGAGCTTGGGCCTATTCTCGCTTGGGTCATTGCACGGCTTTCCAGCAGAGCTCGAGACAGTGCGATTGACTCACGTAGCTTTCGCTCCAAGACTTTCTTGGGCGGCAGCTCTGTAAGATATTGACCGACGCGGATACCCGCTTGATCCAGTCGAAGCAGGGCGATGCTTTCTTGTCCGCCTCCAGCGCAGAGGATCAGCCCGAGTGGAGACTCTTCGCTGGATTCCTGGTCGTTCTCTTCCAATCAGCGCAGGTAAAGCTCCATCTGGCCCTTGTAGGCGGCTTTGAACTTGCCGAGTTTCAGCTCAACCGCGACCAGCCGACGTAAACGCCGATGATAGAAGAGCAAATCAAGCATGTGGTCTTCGCCATCGATCACCATCCGTTTCTGCCGTGCAACGAAGCTGAATCCGCTTCCCATTTCCAGCAGAAAAGACTCGCTATCGCGAAGGATGGCCGTTTCTAAGTCACGTTCGCTGTAACTATCGGAGAGCTTTAGGAAGTCGAGAATATAGGGGTCTCGGAAGACCATGTCGGACATCCAGCGACCATCGGAACGGAAGGCGTCAAGCTCCTTGCGAGCCAACTTTTCGGGCTTACGGGATAACGCCGTCCGCTCGAATAGCATGGAGTCATTTTTTTGCCGCAGCCTGCTGACGCTCCAGCCTTCGACACGGCAAAGCTCCGCATAGAAGTCGCGTTGCAGCGCGTTCTTGATGGGCAGCAGAGCGATAAAATGAGTCCAGCTCAATTGGACTATCAGCGATAAGACAATTTCCTCTTTGGGGAAGACTTCGGCAAACTGCAGCATCCGGCGCAAATTCTTCTGGCCAAAGCTCGGGCCGATCTCTAAACCAATTGTCGCGCCAGCGATACGACAATCTGTTGACCATACCTGGCCCACTCTTTGCCGAGAACTTCGTTGACAATCCGTTTGCCAATGCGCCAATAAAGCAGGGTAAGGCCGGCATTGACGGTTGTGGCGACGCTTCGACGTGCCTCCCTATAATCTGGCGAATAGCTTCCATCAAGGCCGGCGAGACTGCACTGAGTTTATCGCTGGTTGTGTCCGACTTGGTTTGCTTTCGCGCCATATCCCATTCTCTAACAGAATCCCCATCGGTCTCATTTGCTTTGAGTCCGAAGTGAAGCGTCACCCTGACGCGTAACCTAGCGCCTTACACGGGCGGTGATATTGCTTTGAAGCGTCCACTACGGGGAGAACGTCACGAGGAATCGTTGCGGTTAGTGGGTACCCACTCGGCTCGAAACGCATCTCCGGATCGCGCATCAGATCGCCGTTTTGCTCGTCGTGGTGCGCATGGAACCGCAAGGAAACACCCCGAGGAGCGACCCCGAGGAAAGGCTTTTTCTGCCCCATGTGAATCCCTAACTGGCAGCGCTGTAAGTAATTGATGGCAAAGTACTTATTACCTTAAGTTGCCCCCCAGGGATTCGAACCCCGATCGAGCGAGTCAGAGTCGCTAGTCCTACCATTGAACGAGAGGGCAATACAGGTTTTATCGGCAGCTGCAGGCTCGGCGGGAGCCACAATCAGCCGCCTCTGTGAGTGTACGGGGGATGCGCCCATGGGTCAACCTCCCTGACCGGTAGCAGACACAAGGCCCACCCTCCTGCCTCCCACCTCACGTCGTTTCCCGAACAACCACACGCTGCCTGAGACCGATCCGACCCTACGTTCGCTTCACCACCATCACCGTCTTGTCATCAATCAGCGCTTCGTCCCCATTCAATCGCAGCGCCTCGTCCTGCAGCAGCGCATACTCCATCAGCGCATCGCAGATATTCCTGGCAGGCTCCTGGTGACGCTGCTGCAGAATCGCTTCCAGCGCCGCCCGTCCCTCGGCATCGCTGCCGTCGTACACCCCGTCGGTGTACAGGATCAGGATGTCTCCGGGATTGATCAGGTTGATCTCGGATATGTCGTCGGAACTGATCCGCCGCGTGCGCAGGTTCATCGAGAAATAGCGCCGCCGATCCGGATGGTCCGCCGGAAGCTGCAGGCCCAGCGCGAGGAACTGAGCCATGTGGTCGTCACGCACCTCCAGCAGCCGCGAACACTTCCCCGAGAACACTAGCGGCGGCGGATGGCCGAAGTTCGCGAAGCGAAAGTTTCCGTCGGGATGAATTTCGCCATACAGCATGGTCGCAATCTCGCGCGCCTGCTCGGTCTCGCTCATACCCAGCGCGTTGCGCGCGGTGCGCGACTGCGCCAGCCTCAAATTCAAATTCTCAAACAGCCGTGGCGTAGTTTTTCCGTAACGATCCAACTCCGTAAGCATCAACGCATGAAACGTGTCGTGCACCGTGGACGCAATCTTCGCCGGGATGATTCCATGCCCCTGCGCGTCGACGATCAACACCCCTGCCGTCTCGTAGAGCTCGTGCAAATCTTCCGCAACCCGCAACTGCTCCGAGCTCCGCGCAAACCGGTACTCCGCCTCCATCTCTGGGCGATAGTCCGGCCGAGCCTGCATCCATTCCACCTGGTCGTCCACCGAATTGCGTATCGGGACCCCCGGCAGCCGCGGCTCCAGGTACTCCACCGCCAGCCGCTTCGCCCACTCAATGCGCGCACCAATGTCGTAGCGCTGTTGGAAGTTGATGTACTCAAACAGATCGCCGCCGACAGTTCCCGCCGGGATCGACACCCCGAACATCTCGATGCCGGGAATGTGCGGGATCGCACCCTCGACCGGCATCAGCCGCTGGCGCAGGTACTCATCAATCGTTGGAGCGTTATAGGGTCTGGACATGGGAGAAGCTTCCGGGAGCGCGGTTTGATTTCACTTTCAGAGTAGCGCATCTGCCTGGAATCGCCCCCCAACCGGCTCCTATTCCCTCTCCCTTCAGTCGAATGCCCCCGGTTGCTCCTGCCAGACACTTCCAACACCCCCACCGCTTTATAATCAGATAGATCGTGCAAAATTCATCTTGCGATCGAAGGTGCAGTTGGCTTATAACTGCTCCGGTTGTAACCCCCGCGCAAATCGCACCGTCTCACATAGATAGACCTCGGGCCAGGAAACGAACGTTGTGGCCACTCGAGCGCGAGTTCTTCGGCTAACTCAACGAACCACCCGTCAGTCACACCTCTAACGAGGATCGAGCCGGCCGCGCCGTGACGCGGACGACAGGAGAAACCGTTTGACCGCAAGAATTCGCAGGAGCGTACGTAACGTTCCGCCCCTGGTATGGATGGTGCTCATCGCCCTCCTCCTCCGACTCGCCGTCATCCCCTTCGACACCATTGAGAATCTGATGGACGCGACCCACCTCCACGCCTGGGAGCAGGGCAACGTCGCGCGCTCCCTCCTCGCCGGCCACGGCTTCGGAAGCCCCTTCCAGTCCACGCAACCCTCGGCCATCATGCCGCCGGTTTATCCCCTCATCGTCGCTGCCATCTTCTACGTCTTCGGCATCCACACCGCCCACTCCATCTTCGCGGTCCACGCATTCGACTGCCTCATCAACTCCCTCGCCTGCATCCCCATCTTCTTCCTCGCGCGCCGCAGCTTCGGCCCGCGCGTCGCCCAGTGGGCCGCCTGGATCTGGGTCTTCTTCCCCTACGGCATCTACTTCTCCGCCGCCTGGGCCTGGTCCACCCACCTCCTTCTCCTCTGCCTCCTTGGATTGCTCTACCTCTCGCAGGACCTCGAAACCAGCCCCCGCCTCGGGCCCTGGGCACGCTTTGGCCTGCTCGCAGGATTCGCCGGCCTCACCGAACCCTCCAGCCTCATCCTCTCCGCCTTCCTCATGGCCTTCGCCGCATGGCCGCTTTTCCACGCCCGCCGGGGATTCCTCGCGCCCGTCCTCACCGGTGTCCTCGTCATGGCCGCCACCATCTCTCCCTGGCTCATCCGCGACGCCGTCGTCTTCCACCGCTTCATCCCCATGCGCGACAGCATGGGCCTCGAGCTCTGGATGGGCAACAACGGCTACTCCACCCGCTGGACCAGCGACCAGCTGCATCCCCTCCACGACGCCAGCGAGCTAGCCGCCTACAACGCCGGCGAGCTAGCCTACATGGACCACAAATCGCAGCAGGCCAAACGCTACATCCACGCACACCCCGGCTGGTACGCCCGCATGTGTGCTCGCCGCGCCATCTATCTCTGGACGGGCTATTGGAGCTTCCACAAGGACTACCTCGCCATGGAGCCCACCGACCCCGAAAACATCCCCTTCGCCACCACCCTCACCGGTCTCGGCATCCTCGGCCTCGTGCTCGCCTGGCGCCGTCGCCCCGTCGAAGCCATGCGCTTCGGCGGTGTGCTCTTTCTCTTCCCCATCATCTACTACTTCTCGCACCCCGAGCCCTACCATATGCGGCCGCTCGATCCCCTGCTCATCATCCTCGGCACCTATGCCGTCCAAACCCTCCGCGCCGAACGACGCGAGCGTGCCGAACAGAAAGAGGAGCACGAACTCGAACTCGCTCCGGTCGCCTGATCTCCGTCGCGCCGCTCTGCACAGCTGCGAAAACCCTCATCAAATCTGAAGTTGCTGTCATCTGCTCAACCCATCCGTTCCACGAGGCTCCCAATCACTTCTGTTACGATTTCTTCGACCCCTTCTGCGATGTCAACCTCCCGGGAATCACAATCGCGTCCGCCCTCAACGCCCTCCACGTTGACGACGTGGCTACTCTTCCTCGCGATCTTTGCCGCCGTCCAGTTCGCCTCGCTCTTCACGCCGCCCCTCATGGACGACGTCGACGCCTCCCACGCCCAGACCGCCCAGCACATCATCGACAGCGGCAACTGGATCACCACCCAGACCAACGGCATCCGCTACATCGAGAAGCCGCCACTCCCCTTCTGGCTGGTCACCTTCTCCTTCAAGCTCTTCGGCGAAAACGCCTTCGCCACCCACCTGCCCAACGCCCTCGCCATCTTCGGCCTCACGTGGCTCGCCTGGCTCTGGGCTCGCCGCGCATGGGACGCGCGTGCCGGCCTCTACGCCGGCCTCGCCGTCCTCACCTCCATCGGCCCCTTCCTCTTCACGCGCTTCATCATCCCCGAAGCCATCCTCTCGCTCCTCCTCCTCATCGCCCTTTATTCCCTGCTCACGAGCCTCGAAGACAACAAGCCCGCCCGCGTCTACTGGGCCTGGGCGGCCCTCGCGCTCGCCCTGCTCATCAAGGGCCTCATCGCCCCCGTCTTCTTCTTTGGCGGAGCCATCCCTTATCTCTATCTCTCCGGCCAGGCCCGTCGCTGGCGTGACCTCAAGCCCCTCACCGGCTCGCTGCTCTTTCTCGCCATCGCCGCGCCCTGGCACATCCTCGTCGGCCACGCCAATCGCGGCGAAGGTCACCCCGTCGGCAACATCCCCACCCTCGGCAACGTCCATGGCTGGTGGTACTTCTACTTCATCAACGAGCACGTTCTGCGCTTCTTCGGCAAGCGCTATCCCCACGACTACAACAAGCTTCCCGCCCTCGCCTACTGGCTCCTCCACCTGGTCTGGCTCTTTCCCTGGAGCCTCTTCCTCCCCGCGCTCTTCGCCGCAGCCTGGAAGACCCGCCGCACCTGGCTCCCGCAACTCCGTCACTACGACCAGCCGGGCACGCTCGTCCCCTCCGCCCTCCAGCCGCGCTTCCGCACCCGCACCATCTGGCTGCTCTCGCTCTTCTCCGCCTTCTCGCTGCTCTTCTTCTCCATCTCCACCAACCAGGAGTACTACACCTTCCCCGTCTGGCCGCCGCTCTTCATCCTCATCGCCGGCGTCATGGCCACCATCGAAGAGCGCCCCGCCACCAGCGCCCACCCCACCATCTCGCTGTCCTGGCTAACCAACGCGCAAGCCGTCTACTCCATCATCGGCATCGCCGTCGCCGCGGCCCTCGGCTGGGGCCTCTGGGACAGCCGCGCCCTCCCCTTCGTGCCCGACATCGGCACCCTCCTCGCCCATCGCGCCGTCGGCAACTACACCCTCTCGATGTCGCACTTCTTCGACCTCACCGGCCCCTCCTTCGCCGCGCTTCGCCTGCCCGCCTCGCTCGCCGCCATCGCTCTGCTCCTCGGTCCGGCCGTCGGTTGGATCCTTCGCCGCAAAGGCAAGCACCTCGCCGCGACGATCAGCATCGCCCTCACTTCGGCTGTCTTCCTCATCGCCGCGCACATTGCCTTCGCCCGCTTCTCGCCCATGCTCAGCTCCGAGCGCATGGCCGAAACCATCATGCAGCGCGGCTCCCCGGCCGACACCTTCATCATCATGGGTGAGCAATCCGACGCATCCTCCATCGTCTTCTACACCCACAATTTCTTCCACGGCAAACCCGCCGATGTCGTCCTTCCCCGCTGCGGCCAGCATGGCGAAGGGTCTACCCTCCTCTATGGCTCCTGCTACACCGACGCCCCTGACATCTTCCTCAGCGATGCGCAACTCCAGAGCACCTGGGGCAGCGGCGACCGCAAGTGGCTCTTCGCCCAGGACACCAACCAGCTCAAGGCCCAGCATCTCCTCGCCGGCCGCCTCTACCTCGTCCAAACCGTAGCCGACAAAGACCTCTGGACCGACCGCCCCCTCCCCTGACCCTTCACTCCCGGCACCCCACAGAGTTCCCCATTCCTTATCAGAACCCTTGTCAAACTCTCGCCGTCCGCGCAGGACCCGGGTACCCCATATCTCAATTCTGAGACGGTACATCTCAGCATCACCACCAAATTCGGGTGCCCCATATCTCGATTCTGAGATGTGGGCATCGCGCGTGTAGCGCGACCGCTCCCGCCCATCTTCTTCGACCGATGTTCCCGCGCATCGCCGCACGCACCCCCGCCATGATATTTTCGTGGAACAATCACCGGCAGCAGAAAGCGTTTCAAATGACCCGAGCGTTCACCCCCGTACTCCTCCTTGCCCTCCTTACATCTGGACCCCTGCCCCGCACCTTCGCCCAATCTGCCCTGCCCGTAACCGACGCCGCGCCCTTCACCCTCTCCGCCGCCGACCTCCAAACCCTCTCCGCCACCATCCCGGTCGACAAGCAGTTCCCCGCCCAGATCCTCTATGAAGAGGCCCTGTATCAGATCGCCGCCGACGGCACCCTCACCTTAACCCACCGCATGGTCTATCGCGTGGACTCCGACGCCGCCGTCAGAGGCTGGGCCGAGGTCTCCGCTCAATGGGATCCCTGGTACGAGAAGCCCGCCCAAATCCACGCGCGCGTCCTTCAGCCTGACGGCACCTTCGTCGACCTCGACCAGAAGACCATCACCGACGCCCCCGTCAAAGCCGAAGACGACGTCACCTTCTCCTCGGCCCACATCCGCCGCGCCCCCCTCCCCGGCATGGCCATCGGCTCCATCATCGAAGCGCAGGAGATCACCGAAGAAAAGACTCCGTACTTCTCCGCCGGCGCTCTCTACCGCTTCGGCTTTCGCGACAACATACCCGCGGCGCGCATCCGCATGATCACCGAAACGCCCGCCTCCCTCCCCTACAAGGACCTCATTCACGATCTCCCCAACCTCTCCGTAACGCGCGAAGTAACCGACGGCCGGCGCCGCGTCGTCTACGAACAGACCAACATCGCAGCCACCCACAACTACGACATCGAGCTCGCCACCAACCAACAGACCCGTCCGTCGGTAGAGTTCGCCACCGGCGCATCCTGGGCCTCCGCTGCCAAAGCCTACGCGGCCATGTCCGATCCCCAGACCGTCACCGCCGAAGCCCAAACCATCCTCCCCTCCCCCTTGCCCACAGACCGCATGGCCAAAATTCGCGCCATCGTCAAAGAGCTTCACCACCAGGTCCGCTACACCGGCGTGGAATTCGGCGCCGCCCGCCTCACCCCCATGCGCCCCTCCGAGGTCATCCAGCGCCACTACGGCGACTGCAAGGACAAGGCCAACCTGCTCGTCGCCATGCTGCGCGCAGCAGGCATCAAGGCAAACCTCGCCCTGCTCTCCGTAGGTCCCGGCCCCGACGTCTCCACCGCCCTCCCCGGCATCAGCCTCTTCGACCACGCCATCGTCTACGTCCCCGCCGACGGCCCGCACACCCAGCCGCTCTGGATCGACTCCACAGCCGAAACCTTCGCCGTAGGCTCCCTCCCCTACGAAGATGAAGGCCGCCACGCCCTCATCATCTCGCCCGACACCACCGCGCTCACCCAGATCCCCGAACCCAGGCCCGAAGACTCCGTCCTCATCGAGACCCGCACCTTCAAGCTCGCCGAGTTCGGCCCCTCCCAGGTCGAAGAGCAGTCCGACACGCGCGGCACCATCGACGCCACCTATCGCGCCGAGTTCGGTGGCCCCGAGACGCCCAAAGTTCACGAAGGCCTCGAGACCTACGTCAAGAACGCCTACCTCGCCAAAAACCTCACCAAGTTTGAACACGGCGATGCCTCCGACTTCGAGCACCCCTTCCTCCTCACCGTCGCCGCCGACAAATCCGCCCGCGGCAACTCCTCGCTGGTCGACGCCGTCGTCGTCATCTTTCCCAACGCCACCATCACCGGCCTCCCCCCGTGGTTCTCATCGCAGCTTCCCGCCGAAGGTCCAGACGTCTCCGCCGATGCCAAACGCGAGCTCGAGCTCGAGCGCCAGTCGCGCCCCGCAACCTTCGCCGTCCGCCCCTTCATCTACGAGCAGCGCACCCGCATCCTCGTCCCTGCCGGCTTCACCCCGCGCTCCCTCCCCGCGAACAAAACCACCCAGCTAGGCCCAGCCACCCTCACCGAAACCTACCTCAGCACTGAACCCAAACCGGGCGAACCCGGCGTCGTCGAAGTCCGCTTCCGCTTCAACTCCGGCGTCTCCACCCTGACCGCCGACCAGGCCGTCGCCCTCCACACCGCCGTCCTCGACCTCAACAAGCGCGACTACGTCGGCATCTACTTCGACCAGGCAGGCGCCCGCGAGCTCACCGCCGGCCACATCCGCGAGGCCCTCGCCATCGATCGCAAGCTCATCGCCGCCCGCCCCGACGACGCCCTCCACCACCTGCAACTCGCCCGCGCCCTCCTCGACGCCGGCATCGGCGATGAAGCCCAGGCCGAGGCCCTCCGCGCCACCCAGCTCGATCCCAAACTCTCCGCCGCCTTCGCTCAATACGCCTGGACCCTCGAACACAACGCCCTCGGCGAGCGCTTCGGCAAGGGCTTCGACCTCCACGCCGCCATCGCCGCCTACAACCGCGCCATCGAGCTCGACCCCGACGACAGCGAGCCCCGCATGGACCTCGCCATCCTCAAAGAGTTCGACGCCCGCGGCGAACGCTACGCCGCCGACTCCGACCTCCCCGGCGCCATCGCCGCCTACAAAGACCTCATCGAGCTCAACAAGAGCAAGGGCGAGCAGCTGCTCGCGCCCTACCGCGAAAACCTGATGTACGCCCTCCTCTACGCGCGCCAGCATGCAGAGCTCGACACAATGATCGCGAGTCTTCCCTCCTCCAACTCCCACCGCCAGCTAGCCATCGCCTCCGTCACCGCCCAGCACGGCGCGGCCGCCGGCATCGCCGAAGCCGACAAAGGCAACGTCGCGCAAACCGAGCGCAATCAGAATCTCCTCGCCGCCGGAAACCTCATCGCCAACCTCGGCCTCTATCCCGAAGCCGCCGACGTCATGACCGCCGGCATGCAGGGCGCCAGCGACGCAGCCCAGGAAGCCCGCCGCGTCGAGCTCTACAAGAGCCTCAAGAAAATCTCGCTCACCCCCCTCCCCCCAACCGACCCCGCCCATCCCGTGCAAATCGCCACCCTCGGCATCATGGCCGGCACCCTCACCCGCCAGCAGGTCATCGACATCACCAGCAAGCACGCCTACACCTCCCAGCAGTCGCTCGAACGCTACGCCGGCAAGATGCTCGCCAACGTTGGCTTCCTCAATAAAGTTGCCGCGCGTTCTGATATGGCGCCCAGCGTCATGCTCGACCTCATCGCCGGCAACATGACCTTCACCGCCAAGGGCGACGACGAGCACGGCTACGCGGTCCTCGCCACCATGCCCGGCTCCGAGCCCGACCACACCTTCGTCGTCAAGGAAGATGGCGCCTACCGCATGGTCGCCGGCGACAAAGATATTCCCGACGACAACGCCCCCCTCGGCATCGAGGTCCTCTACGCCCTCGATCACAACAAGCCTGCCCAGGCCAAAGCCATGCTCGACTGGCGCCGCGACCTCACCCACAAGCAAGGTGGCGACGACGCCTTCGGTGGCCCGCTGCTCCCGCGCTTCTGGACCATCGACAGCTCCAAACCCGGCGCCGATTCCCCCGCCGCCATGCGCCTCGCCGCCATCTCCCTCATCGCCGGCTCCATGGACGCCAAACCCTACCTCGCCGAAATCTCCGCCGCCCGCGACAAGGCCACCGGCCTCGCCCAGACCGACCTCGATCTCCTCCTGGCCCTCGCCGCGATGTTCGCCGAACAGCCCGCCATCGGCATGCCCGCCGCGCAGCGCCTCCTCGACCAGGAGCCCGACTCCCTCACCGCCCTCTCGCTCGTCGGCCAGGGCTACGCGCTCCAGCACGACCCCAAAGGCTGGCTGGCAATGCTGGCCCCGCGCTTAGCCCGCAAGCCCACCGACCACGATCTCCTCGTCCAGCAAGCCCTCGCCTACCAGCTCGCCGGCGACTGGAAATCCGCGCAGGCCACCGAGCAGAAAGTTCTCGACTCCGGCAAGGCCAACGCCGCCGACTACAACGGCTACGCCTGGATCGGCCTCTTCCACGACGACCTCGGCGACGACATCACCAAGGCCGCGCAGGAGTCCACCCAGCTCTCCAAAAATTCAGGCTTCGCCGAGCTCCACACCCTGGCCTGCATCTACGCCGCGCAAGGCAAAACCACCGAAGCCCGCAAGGTCCTCGAAGAAGCCATGTACGCCAACAACCAGGTCGAACCCAACTCCGCCGTCTGGTACGCCCTCGGCCTCATCTACGAGCAGTACGGTGCCAAATCCGCCGCCGTAGACGCCTACAAAAAAGTCCAGGCCCACGAGAACGACGACCGCACCTACATCGACCCCGCCGACACCTACGTCCTCGCCCAAACCCGCCTCGCCGCCCTCTCCAAATAACTAGTTTGGCTGGTTCAGCGCCCACACTGCCGAGGTACCGGCGAAGGCCCATGTTCCCCCATGGTTTTCGAGGAGTACGTAAAACCCTCGGCTCAACTCCACGCGATCCGCAGACATCAGTCCGACATTCACCAGCGCCCGCGTATGGCCTCCATCGAAGCCAACCCTTGAAAAGTAAACGATGGTCGAATACTTCCAGGTCTTCGATATGTCCGAATCGTCGAACAGATGATAGTCCGAGTGCGATGAAATATTGTGCCCGATCGACGCACACTTCTGGTTCTCTCTCTCAAATGCGGCCACCGTGCTGTCATCCACCTTCGGCAAATCACGCCGCACGATTGCCATGCGCGCAGCCAGAGTTTCGTTCATTCCCCGCAGACCATTGCAGCCACCGATGGACATGCCGTTGCAGATCGACGTATCGCACGCGAACGTTGATGTCTTATCAGCAATAAGCGGCCGGCTCATCGATTCGCGCAAATCCGGAGAATCCAGAATCGCCGCATAGATTGCTGTCTCATCCGGCGTCACCGATGTGATCCCCGATTGGCCCTGCGATTCCAATGCACACACCACAAGGATCGCGCCGAAGCTCATTGCCCTTAGTCCGAATAGATTCATGGGAGGAGTATAAAAGCACTCCTCGCAAACAATCCATCAAGGCATGGGGCCGCGTACAACTCGGCAGCCACCCTACTCCTCCCGCAGAACCTCCAGCGGCTTCTGCCCCAGCACCCGATGGCTCGCCGCCCATCCCGCCGCTACCGTCAAGCCACCCACCGCAACCCACCCACCAAGATTCAGCCACCACTGAAATGCATACCCGAAGTGCAGCGCATGCAGCAACAGCGTCCGCGCCAGCACATTCGCAAACACCAGCCCTACCGCGCCCGCAATCAACCCCAGCACCGCAAACTCAACCGAAAAAATCGACGCAATCCGCACCCGCGTAGCTCCCAGGGTCTTCAACACCACCACCTCGCGAATCCGCCGATACCGCGTGCCCGCAATCGCGCTCGCAAGAATCACAATCCCCGCAAAGATGCTGAACGCCGCCAAAAATTGAATGACATAAATCACCTGCAGCATCACCTGCCGAATCACCTCCAACGTCGCCGCCACATCGATCACGGTCACCGTCGGATAGTGCTCGTACAGCACCCGCCGCAGCGACGCCGTCTCCTTTGGATCGCAGTGCACGCCCCCATACCAGACCACCGGCAGCCCCGCGAGCGTCGCCTGCGGCATCACAAACTCCGCGCGCGACACCGCGTGCTGGCTGTCCGTCTCATACACCGCCGCAACCGTAGCCGTAATCGGCTCGTCCTGCGCCGAGACAGTGAGCGTATCGCCCACCTTGATCTTCAGCCGGTCCGCCCGCTCCCGCGCCAGCGCCACCAGCGGATGCTTCGCACCCTCGGCCGCCTGCTGCGACGTCCACCACGCGCCGCGCACCACCGTATCTCCCGGCGGCGGCCCATCCGTACTCGGCGGCCACGTAAGATTCAGAGTCTGCGCGCCGCGTCCCGATGGGCCCGCCCCGATCTCCTGCCGCCGCTTCGGCAGCGTCTCGCCATTCACCTGCGTCAGCCGTGCGCTCACCACCGGAATCATCTCCGGCGTTCCGTGCACCATCGGCTGCTGCGCCAGCAGCGTGCGCACCCCGCCCACCTCGTTCGAGCCCATGTCCATCAGAAAAATATTCGGCAGATTCCCCGCCGCCGCCACATGCATCTCGTTCACAATCGAGTTCTGCACAAAGTACACCGCCGCAATCTGCATCACGCCCAGACCGAGCGCCGCCAGCAACGCCGCCGATGGGTTTCCGGGACGATACAAATTCGCCAACCCATGCCGCAGCGTCGACGGCAAGCTCAACCCCGTCCCCCGCAAAAACTTTCGCAGCAACCAAAGCGTCAGCGCCGCCATCGCCAGCAACACCAGCAACGACGCAGCCAGACCGAGCGCAAACGTCCAGCCCACACGTGCTGAATCCGACACGCGCGAAGCCAGTCCCACCAGCCCGAGCAAAATCAAAACACTCGCGCCAATTTGTGCCACCGACCCACGCAGCTTCCTCACCAGCCGCGTAGCAAACGGATCATCCGCAGCCTCCACATTCCGCCGCAGAATTAATATGGGCCGCACGTTGCGAATATCCAACAGCGGCGGCAGCGTGAACAGCAGAGTAGTCAACAACCCCGCCCCTAATCCCAATCCAATCGCATGCGGCTCCAGCCGCAGCGTAGGCGTCAGGTGCAACAGCTTCGCCAGAAAAAACGGAAACGAAAGCTGCACCCCAATCCCCAACACCACGCCGAGCATGCCTCCGCCCAGCCCCAGCAACAGCGTCTGCAACAAATAAATCTTCATGATCTGTCGCGACCCCGCACCCAGCGACTTCATGATCGCAATCGAATCCAGCCGCTGCTGCAGATGCGACCGCATCGCCATCGCGACCCCCACCGCGCCCAGCACCAGCGCGACCAGCGACATCAGCGATAACAAACCCGTAGCTCCATCCAGCGCCTTGGTCAGCGCAGGATTCGCCTCGCGATAATCCGAAATCTGCGCCTCCGGCATCAGCGCTTCGAGCTTCGTCTTCAACTCCGCCACCGCCGCATCCGACAGCGCCTTCCCGCCCTGCGCCGGCGGCAGCTTAAACAAATATCTCCGCGTCACCCGCGACCCCGGCGCCACCAACCCCGTCTTCGCCAGCGCCGCCTGCGAGATCAACACCCGCGGCCCCGCCGCAAACGTCCCCGACAACCGATCCGGCTCATCCTCCACCACCGCCGCAATCCTGAACGTCTCCGTCCCCAGCTTGATCGAATCGCCGACCTTCAAATGCAGTCGCAACAAAAGATCATCGCCCACCGCGACAGTCGTATCCGTCAACGCCGCGCTCAACGGCATCGCCGGCGCCAGCACCACCGCCCCATAGAACGGATACTTCCCCGGCTCCACCGCCTTCAACGACACCAGCAGCGGATCCATCGACGTCGCCGCCGACGCCATCGACAGCATCTCCGTCACCGGCGACTCCTCGACCCCGTCCGCCTCCAGCCCAGCCAGCCCCTTCGCCTCATCCGGCGTCGGCGGCAGATACGTCCGCGACGCAACATCCGCCGCCATAATGCTCCGCGCCCGCAACAACAGCTCCACCCGAAACGCCGACGAAAATCCCCTTACGCCCGTGAGCGCCGCCACCCCAATCGCCACCGACAAAATCACAAACGTAAATCGTCCCCGCGACGAGTGCAGCTCCCGCGTCGCAATCCGTGCCGCCGTCCCGTACGAAAGTCCCGCCATCTAAACGCTCGCCCGAACTTCAACCGCAGATGCCGCGCTCACAACCTCGTCGCTCACCACCAGCCCATCGCGCAGCGTTATCTTTCGCCCCGCATGCGCCGCCAGCGCCGGATCATGCGTCACCAGCACCAGCGTCGTTCCCTCCACCCGATTCAACTGCAGCAGCAACTCCAGGATGTGCTGCCCATTCACCGTATCCAGGTTCCCCGTAGGCTCATCCGCCAGCACAATCGGCGGCCGCAGAATAAACGCCCGCGCCAGCGCCACCCTCTGCTGCTCGCCGCCTGAAAGCTGCACCGGATAATGATCCACCCGCCCGCTCAGCCCCACCGAATCCAGCAGCGCCCGCGCCCGCGCCACCCCAGCCTTCCACCCACCCGCGTCATCATTCAACTCATACGGCAGCAGCACATTCTCCAACGCCGTCAGCGTAGGAATCAGCTGGTAGCTCTGAAACACAAACCCAATCGTCTTTCCGCGCAACTGCGCCAGCCGATCCTCAGGCAGATTGCTGATCACCGTCCCATTCAGCGCCACGCTCCCCGACGTCGGATTATCCAGCCCCGCCAGCAGCCCAAGCAGCGTAGACTTCCCCGACCCCGACGCCCCCATGATCGCCACAAACTCCCCGCGCGCCACCGTGAAGTCAATCCCCCGCAGAATATCCACCGTCGCCCCACCGGTCCGCAGCGACTTCCGCAGCTCCCGCACCACAATCATTTCGTTCGACGCCGCATCGGTTACAGCAACAGCAGGAGTGTTCAAAATCGTCAGGCCTCAATCTCATTGGATTCGAAGAGCACGCACGAAGCTTCAATACGCGGAGCACGCACTAAAATAGATTTGTGAATCAAGCGCGCGTGTCCCCTAGTTTATCCGTTATTGCTTTTGTCGCTTTGACCTCGCTCGCCGCCAGCCTCCTCCTCAGCGGCTGCAAGCCTGCAAACAATAACGTTGAAACCACCGCTTCAGTTCCCGCCCCCACGCAACCAGCGCCCGCCCCGCAACCCCCCTCGCCGTCCGCGCAGGACTTCGCGCAGGACATCATCTGTTTCGGCGACTCCCTCACCGCCGGCTTCGGCACCGACCTCGGCCAGTCCTACCCCGACCACCTCCAGCGCCTCCTCGACGCCCAGGGCTTCCACTACCACGTCGTCAACGCCGGCATCAGCGGCAACACCACCAAGGACGGCCTCGAGCGCCTTCCCCTAGTCCTCGCCCGCCACCCTCAAATAGTCGTCGTCGAGTTCGGCGGCAACGACGGCCTCCGCGGCCTGCCCATCGAGCAGACCCAGGCCAATCTCTCCAGCATCCTCTCGCAGCTCCAGGCCAGCGGCGCGCAAGTCGTTCTTGCCGGCATCACCCTCCCCCCCAGCTACGGCCCCGACTACATCAACAAGTTCAACGCCATGTACCCCGCCCTCGCGAAGCAACACCGCATCCCCTTCCTCCCCTTCCTGCTCAAAGACGTCTACGGCGTCCCCGGCGACATGCAGGAAGACGCCACCCACGCCACCGCCCAAGGCAACCAGCAAGTAGCCCTCAACGTAGAAGCCCTCCTCAAACCACTACTCAAAAAATAAACTCAGGCCCATCCGTTCGTGGATAATGGTGCATCCATGAACATCGAGCTCGACAAGAAGCGTACTCATCGAATCCGAGACTACGTCCTCTACTTCGCGATAAGCTTTGCAGTCGTCGGCTTGACCCTATTTGTCGGGTTGTCGCATGGCGACCACGACCATTTCATGAAATGGCTATTATTTTCCTTCTACACGCCTTGCGTATTCGGGTATGTGATTGAACAGAGGCGAGCGCTCTGGAATCTACGCGCATTCTGGTTACTCCTGGGCCTGTTTCTGTTCCTTCATTGCATAGCTCTTGCGGTGATTTTGGCTCACACGCAGCATCTCAAAGCGATTAGCTGGGTTCCTGGTTTTGTCGAGGTAGTGTTCCTACTGCGCTCGACTCAATGGCTACTCCGCCCTACCCCATCACCACCATAGGCTGCACCAGCGTCCCCGCCACCCGCTTCGCCACGCACAACAACTCCCTCGGCCCCGCAAACACCTTCACCAACCCCGCCGCCGAAAACTCCGGCACATTCACCTGCATCCCATTGCGAATCTTCCCGGCGGTCTGCTCATCCACAATCACCGACGGCATCTCCGGCAACAGCGACCGCGGATGCGGCAGCCGCGCCTCCAGCTCCGCCCCAGACATCGCCTTCAACTCCTCCACGGTGATCGCTTCCGCCAGCGTAAACACCCCCGCCTGCGTCCTCCGCAGCGACGACAGGTGCGCGCCACATCCAGCCAACTGGCCCAGCTCATGCGCCACAGACCGCACATACCCACCCGCCGAAACCATCATCCCAAACGCAGCCGTGTCCCCCTCCAGCCAACGCAGCTCAAAGTGCTGAATCGTAATCCGAGCCGCCTTCACCGGAACATCCTTCCCCGCGCGCGCCAGCTTATGCGCCGGAACCCCACCAATCTTTTTCGCAGAAAACACCGGCGGCACCTGGTCCATCTCGCCATGAAATCGCTTAGCCAACACCTTCAGCTCCGCGAGCGACTTCGTCAGCGCCACAGGCTCACCAACCGCCTCACCCTCCGCATCGAACGTGTCGGTAGCAAACCCAAACCGTATCGTCCCGGTATACGACTTCTCCGCCGCACCAAAGAACTGCGCCAGCCGCGTATACTTTCCCAACAGCAGCGGCAGCACGCCCGTAGCCATCGGATCCAGCGTCCCCAGGTGCCCCACCGAGCGCTCCCCTGTAGCCCGGCGCACAATCGCCACCACATCATGCGAGGTCATCCCCGCAGGTTTATCGAGTATCAAAAGCCCATTCATGCAACCACCATTGTCGCTCACCCAGCGACCCCGCGCATGGAAGGCAATCGGAATGCGATCGACGTCGTTGCCGTTGCTCTTGCTTTTCTGGCTGTCATCCCGCACGGATCTGCTTCTGTCTCGACTCCAGCAACAAGCCACAAACGGAGAACGGACAACGGATACTGATAACTGACAACGAACAACTGACAACTAAGAACTGACAACGAACAACTAAGGCTTTACCTCTCCGCTCGCACCAGCGCCAAAAACTCACTCCGCGTCTGCAACTGCGTCTTAAACACCCCGCGCAACGAGCTAGTCACCGTCAGCGAACTCTGCTTCTCCACCCCGCGCATCATCATGCACAAATGCTGCGCCTCAATCACCACGCCCACACCCTGCGGAGCAATCGCGTCCTCAATCGCCTCCGCAATCTGCTGCGTCAGCCGTTCCTGCACCTGCAGCCGCCGGGCAAACACATCCACAATCCGCGGCAGCTTGCTCAGCCCCACAACTTTTCCCTGCGGCAGATATGCAACATGCGCCTTGCCGAAGAACGGCAGCAGGTGGTGCTCGCATAGCGAATAGAACTCGATGTCGCGCACGATCACCATCTCGTCATAGTCCACATCGAACAGCGCGCCGTGCAGCACACTCGCCACCGACTCCTCATAGCCCTTGGTCAAAAACGCCATGGACTTCTCCATCCGCTTCGGCGTCTGTTTCAGCCCATCCCGCGTCGGATCTTCGCCCAACCGCTTCAGCAGTTCGGCGTAGATCGCCTGAACGCTCGCGGCTTCAAGCGTCACCCCAACATCGGCCAGCGGCCTCAAGGCGGCCTCGTGTGTCAGCCCCGAATGCGCGCTCCCACTGCCGTTTCGAGCCGTTCCGTTTTTCAGCTCTTCATCGAATCCAAACTTGCCAGCCATATCGTCCAGCCTTTCTTCCATCTGCTACCGACCAACCAAAGCGTCATCTCGACCGGAGCGTAGCGCAGTGGAGAGAACCCTGTATTTCGCCTTTGCTCTTGCCTTTCTTTCTGTCATTCCCTCTGGGAATCTGCTTCTTCTCTTGCGTACGTTCTTGCCTTTCTGGCTGTCATTACGACACTGTGCACAGCGAGGAGAGGAACCTGCTATCGCGGACGCAGCGAGTGCCCGCTCTTGCCCTTAGCTAGAAGCTAGGAGCTAAAAGCTGCTTCACCCGCTCCTTCGCCAAAATACTCAAACGAATTGTTTCCCGTCTCTTCAATCGCGATCCGCTCCAGCCGCACCTGCGGGTACTCCTTCGACTCCGCAAACTGCGAGAAGATGCTCCACATCTCGACACTTACATTCTCCGTCGTCGTCACCCGGTCGCGAAACGCCTCCAGCGTATTTAGATTCGCGTGGTCAAACAAATCCAAAACCTCCCGCTGCGCAAACAAGTCCAGGTCGGATAAATTCACAACCATCCCCGTCACCGCATCAACCGGCCCCGACAGCGTTACCTCCACCACGTAGTTATGCCCATGCCCAAACGGGTTGTTGCACTTCCCAAATGTCCGCCGGTTCTCCTCTTCCGACAACGCGTCCACGTGCAGCCGGTGCGCCGCACTGAAGTGATACCTGCGCGAAAAATGCACGATCACCCGGCTCACGCGCCTTCTCCGTAGAAGTCAGCAAACAGATCCGGCATCTCGTACACCCGCACCCGATGCAGCTTCGCGTGCTCAATCTTTCCTTCCAGCCGCCGCCAGATCGCCACCGCAATATTCTCAGTCGTCGGAATCGTATGCTCAAACTCCGGCACCTCGAAATTAAGATGCCGATGGTCATACACCGACACCACCTCGCGCTCAAGGATGTCTTTGAGCTGTTTCAAATCCACCACGAACCCCGACACCGCATCGATCTCCCCCGCCACCGTCACCTCGAGCGTGTAGTTGTGCCCGTGCCCCTGGCGATTCGCGCACTTGCCAAACACCCGTACGTTCTCCTCCTCGCTCCAGGCAGGGTTCCAGTAGAAGTGGGCGGCAGAAAAATCGGCTTTGCGCGTGAGCAGGATCATAAGTTTTTTCGACCAGAGAACACTTGTTTGGATGCGAGGCGCGAACCGCCGATGCGGATCCAAAGTTCGCATCCTACCAGATCAGGCCTGCCCCTATCGGCCCGCCCCCTCGACCTGCGTCATTTGACCCACTTGACCCAACTTGATCGAATCTAACCCAATCGGTGCGTCGCGAAACCAGGCTAAACGTGTCGCTGAGTACCCGAAACAGGGCTAAGTCTTACGCCAAACACACAGAATTTCTCCCTAAATCCGGTACTCCCGCCCCTTCCAGGCCACCGCATGCAGCACCCGATGCCGCACCCAGCTCCACACCAGCAGCCCAACAAATAGCGGCAGCGCAAACACCGAAACCGCACAATCTAAAGGACTAAAGTTCGATCGCCGAACCCGGGTATAGTACCGCAGCAGCGTCCGCGCCCAGATCAGCAGGATCACCCCCTGCTGCCACATCGCCAGATAACGCAACGGAATCAACAAGATAGGCAACATCAACAACCCAATATCCAACAACCGCCATGCCGCCAGCGTCAGCGCATGCGGAAACAACAGCGCCAAATTCTTCGTCCACCCCTCCACCATGTCGCTGAATCCAAAGTACATACGCGTACTCAAAGCATCCGGCGCATAGCGAAACCAGATTCCCTTCCCGGCCCGCTTCACCGCGTAAGCCAGCTCCACATCCTCCAACACCGAGCGGCCCACCCCCCGGTGCCCTCCGACCGCAAAATAAGCCTCCCGCCCGACCATCAAAAACTGCCCATTCGCAGCCGCAAGTCGTTTGTTTGTATCATTTACCTCTGCCATCTTATACACGCTCGCAAGCTCCGAAAACACCAGCGGCATCAGCGCCCTTTGCCAAAATCCCGACACAACCTGCCGCGGCGAATACGACAAAAGCCCCACATTTCGCGCCTGAATCTCCTCCAAAGCCCGCAATAAATCCCCCGCCTCGTGCACCGTATCCGCATCTGTAAACAGCAAAAACCGCCCCCGAGCCGCCTCCGCACCAAACCAGCAAGCGTTCGTTTTCCCAGTAAACACGCGGGTTTCCGCACTTAAATCCAGCGCCGGAGCCTCCAGCACCCTCACCCCTTCATACCCCTGGAAACCCTCCGCAATCTCCCGCGTCCGATCGGTCGAGCCGTCATCGACAACAATCAGCTCCCATTCCCGCCCTAGCCAAAACGTCTCCTCGCTCTGCGAAACCAATGATTCCAAACACTTAGCAAGACAGCGTTCTTCGTTACGCGCTGGAACAATCACCGATAGCCGCAGGCTTTCCACATGATTTCCGAGATTTTCCAGCGCTGTGATTGGCGAGCTAGGCGTGTCGTTCACAACTTCGTATTATAGGAATGGATGCGAGGAGTGCGAATTTATGCGGCAAATCATGCGTGCGGGACTTCTGATCTTCCTCACCTGCACACTCGCCACCGGCTGTGATCGAGGCACTCTTTCCGACCAGATTGGCCGCACAGCCCCCGTGTTCTCGATCAACGATGGAGAGCATGCCGTCGATCTGCAAAGTCTTCAAGGCAAGGTTGTAGTCCTAAACTTCTGGGCCAGCTGGTGTGCTCCCTGCGTCGAGGAAATGCCCAGTCTGCAGGCCTTTCAGCAGCAAATGCCCCAGGTCCAGGTGGTGGCCGTCGCAAGCAACGAAGCCTTTGCGAATTACCAGCATTATGTAGCCCGGCAACACATCAACCTGCTCACAGTGTTCGATCAGAACCAAACCTCCAACAAGCTCTACGGCAGCTTCAAATTCCCTGAAACCTACATCATCGACAAGCGGGGCATCATCCGCCGCAAGCTGATTGGTCCGCAGGATTTCACCAGCCCCGGGTTCCTCAAATACATCCAGAAACTGAACTCGTAGTCTGAGCGCCGAAGCGTAAAATCAAGACCATGACACAGCTTGACGTGATGTATCAGTACGGCTCGGCCCCCAGCGAGGCTGCCATGATGGCGCTGGCACAAGTGCGCAAGGTCTACGGCATACGCCACCTTCAGGTCAACGAGACGTTGAAGACGGTTCGCGTGGAGTATGACGCAACCCGACTCACCGAGCCCATCGTGCACCAGCTCCTGCGCCGCTCCGGTGTCGATATCCTTGAGCGCGTCTCGCTGTTCCCGCCCCAGCCAGAGCCAATCGCCGCTGCATCCGCAGTAAGCTAATAGCGTCTGCGCAAGCTAAAGTTGATCGCAGCGCTGCCATCGGTTATTCTTACTTAGTTGCATCCTTGCAATGTGCGCCCGTAGCTCAGCTGGATAGAGCGCCTGGCTACGAACCAGTAGGTCGGAGGTTCGAATCCTTCCGGGCGCACCATGAATCCCCCTTCTCAAAACGGTCGCGCCACACCCCGTGTCTGACTTGCACCCATAAAGTCCGCCATAGATCCTCTGGATGTCGTATAGTAAAGAGGACCAACTTGGTCGGATATGCGGTTCGATGAATGTTTTGGCTCTGAGTGACGCGAAAGTAGGCAGCGCAGGCGTGGTGGAACGCGTCGATCTGCCAGATGAGGTGAGCCATTATCTTGCCCACCTTGGGTTCCTTCCAGGCACCAGCGTCGAGATTCTGCGGCGCGCTCCAGCCGGCGATCCGCGGGTGTATCGCATAGACGGGGTTGAGGTTGGCCTTCGCAATGAAACCGCCAAGCACATCTTTCTTCGCGTGATTTCAGACACAGCGGATATTCCTCCAACTGCGACAATCGAGGCTGCATGAGCTGCCACGTCACCGCCGTCGCCGAGCCCATCGAGGAGAAGATCCCTACCCCGCCTGGCGCGACACCGCGCATGCGAACGGTTGCCCTGATTGGCCCACCGAATTGCGGCAAGTCCACCCTATTCAATCGACTCACGGGCATGCGCCAGAAGGTGGCCAACTATCCCGGCGTCACGGTAGAACACCACTCCGGACGCATGAAGAGCATCGGGCGGAATGACCTGACGCTGATCGATCTCCCTGGAATTTACAGCCTTGCTACGTACTCTGAGGATGCTCGCGTTGCCGTTGAAGTATTGACCGGAAAGATGCCCGGCGTTCCCAAGCCGGATTGCGTTCTCCTGGTACTCGATGCGACGCACCTGAATCGGCAGCTGATGCTGGCGGCGCCGGTGTTTTCGATTGGGCTGCCTACGCTGGTGTTGCTGAACATGTCCGATCAGCTGGAAGCGCGCGGCGGAAAGATCGATACGCTCGCATTGGCCCGTGAATTGGGGCATCCCGTCGCATTGATTAGTGCCGCACAGGGCAAGGGACTTGATGCGATTCCTGACTTCCTGCTGCGCGCAGGAAGCAAGCTGGACGATGGATTGCGGCCTGTTCAGCTGCCGGTGCTGCAGAGCGCGGCGTCGTGCCGCAGCTGGGCTACGCAGGTTACGGCGCGGACGAAGTATCAAACGCCGGCGGCCTCGCTTTGGACGCGGCGGCTGGATAGCCTGCTGTTACACAGGGTTTTTGGGCCATTGTTCTTTCTGGTGGTGGTGATTGCGGTGTTTCAGGTGGTGTTTACGCTGGGGCAGCCGCTCAGTGATAGCCTTGGAAACTTGCTGACGAATGCTGGCGCAAAAGCTGCTATGTTCTTGCCTGACAATTGGTTGCGGGCGTTGTTGAGGGATGGATTGTGGAACGGGGTGCAGTCGGTATTGGTGTTTTTGCCACAGATTTTGCTGCTGTTTCTGTTTATCGGGATCCTGGAGGACTCGGGATATCTGGCTCGCGCGGCACTGATTGCGGACCGCGTGATGCGCTCGATCGGGCTGAACGGTAAGGCGTTTATTCCTTTGTTATCAGCATATGCGTGCGCTGTTCCGGCGATTATGGCTACCCGGACGATTGAGAATAAGCGGGAGCGGATTGCTACGATTTTGATTGCGCCGTTTATGACTTGCTCGGCGCGATTGCCCATTTATACGCTGATTATTGCCGCATTCATCCCAAATCAGCGGTTTTTAGGCGGCTTGCTGGGGCTGCGAGCGCTGCTGATGCTGGGCCTTTATGTGATCGGATTCCTGGCGGCGCTGATTACCGCAAAGCTGCTTAACTCCTCTGTTATGAAGGCCTCCCACGCACCCTTCATTCTTGAGTTGCCGCAGTATCGGTGGCCTACGGTGACGTCGTTGGGGTTGCGGCTGTATGACCGCGGGAAGTTGTTTTTGAAGAAGGCTGGAACCATCATTCTGGGGGTTACGTTCCTGGTGTGGGTGTTGAGTGTTCTGCCCATTCATGGGGGGCAGTTCTCGGAGCTAACTAGCAGTGTTATCGGGCACTTAGGGCATTGGATTGAACCTGTGCTCCGGCCCCTGGGGTTCAACTGGAAGATCGGGATCGGGCTGCTGAGCTCGATTGTGGCCCGGGAAGTGATTGTCGGGACGCTGGGAACGCTCTATGGCATGGACCCGGCTACTCACCAGCTGGGGCTGCAAGTTGCTCTGCGGCATGACATTACGCTGGGTGGGGCGATTGCGCTGGTGGTGTTTTTTGCGTTCGCGATGCAGTGCACCTCGACGCTGATCATTGTGCGGCGGGAAACCAATAGCTGGAAGCTGCCGGCGCTGCAGTTTTGCTACATGACGACGGTGGCGTATGTGGCCGCTTTGGTGGTCAATCAGGTGATTTCGCGTTTGTTCTAAGGCAGACTTAGCCCTGTTTCGGGTTACAAATCGATGTCTTTAGCCCGCGTTCGAGCAGCAAAACTCACGCAAAAGCTGCACCATTCAGAGTGCAAATGTAAAGGAAACTTGACTTCGATGTCAAGGAAACTTGACTCGTGTTGCGATTGTTTGAACCGGCGTCTCGGCGGTTCCGTTCCCTAGCCGTTGTGGAAGTAGAACGTGTTTCCGTCGAGGTCCTGAACGGTGAACTGACGGATGCCCCAGGGCTTCGTTTGGAGGGGGTCGGTGATGGTGGCACCAGCCGACTGGGCGTCCTGGTAGGTGGCGTCGATGTCCTTGGCGAAGACCCAGTGGATGGCTGGCTCGAAGGGGGCTTCCCTCTTGCGGAAGAAGATCGTTGCGTGGCCGTTGACCACGGCGCCCATTTCTTTTTCGGGCGTGAGCCATGCGATGTCGAAGCCGAAGATGTCGCGGTAGTGGTGTTGGGCGCGTTCGACGTCGGTTACAGGTAGCTCGGGGACCGGGGGTGCGGGTATTCGCAATTTTTGTTGGGTGGGCATGGGGGCTCCTTGCAACGGCGAGAGAAGAAGCGGATTCCCAGAGGGAATGACAGAAAGAAAGGCAATGGCGAGAGCAAGAGCAGAAGCAAAAGAAGAAGCAGATTCCCAGAGGGAATGACAGAAAGAAAGGCAACGGCGAGAGCAAAAGCAAAAGAAGAAGCAGATTCCCAGAGGGAATGACAGAAAGAAAGGCAACGGCGAGAGCAACGGCAAAAGCAAGAGAAGAAGCAGATCCCTACGGGATGACAGCCAGAAAGGCAACGGCAACAGCAAAGGCAAAAGCAAAAGAAGAAGCAGATCCCTACGGAATGGCAGAAAGAAAGGCAACGGCAACGGCAAAGGCAAAAGCAAAAGAAGAAGCAGATTCCCAGAGGGAATGACAGAAAGAAAGGCAACGGCGAGAGCAACGGCAAAAGCAAAAGAAGAAGCAGATCCCTACGGGATGACAACTAGAAAGGCAACCGCGGCTGCAAGGGCACAGGCAGCGGCGAGTGCCGGGGTTAGCGTTCGCCCCATTTTAGTTTGCTGCGGAGGACGTTGAAGAAGCCGTTGGGGCGGAGGCGGAGGAGGTGGACGTTGCGGCTGGATTTGCGGCAGAGGATGCGGTCGTTGAGGATGAGCTCTACGGCTTCCTGGCCATCGACGGTGAGGTAGGTTTCGTGAGGGACGACGTCGACGACTACGGCTACTTCGGTGTCGCCGGGGAAGACGATGGGGCGGATGGTGAGCAGGTGGGGACAGATGGCCGTGAGCACCATCGCGTCGACTGTGGGCATCAGGATGGGGCCGTTGGCGGCTAGCGTGTAGGCCGTGGAGCCGGTGGGGGTGGAGACGATGACGCCGTCGGCGCGGAAGCGGGCGACGAACTGGCCGTCCATCTCGATGGCGAACTCGCCCATGCGGGCGATGGCGCCCTTGGAGAGGACGACGTCGTTGAGGGCGTCCCACTCGCGGAGGAGCTGGTCGTCGCGAAAGAGGCGGGCGTGCATGAAGCTGCGGACATCGATGACGGCGCTGCCGTCCCTCCAGGCGTCGAGGGTGTTGTAGAGCTCGGCCAGGGGAACTTCTGTGAGGAAGCCGAGGGAGCCGAGGTTGACGGCGAGGATGGGGGTGGTGGTGAGAGCGAAGGCGCGGGCGGCGGAGAGCAGGGTGCCGTCGCCGCCCAGGCAGATGACGAGGACGGGCTCGTGGGCGGCGAGGTCGCAGCGGGCGATGGCCTGGTCGCCGAGGCCGATATAGGCGGCGCTGTCGGGCTCAAGGATGGGGGATAAGCCGTGGCGGGTGAGCCAATCGAGGAGGTCGGTGAGGATGAACTCCAGCTCAGGCTTCTGCGGCTTGGAGATGATGGCTACCTTGGGCATCTTGAGAAGAGTGTACCGCGAGGGGGTGCGACGGGTGGGTCAATTACCAATTGGAGAGGGCTCTCCGCGAAGAGGGCGGCGTGCAATTGCGGATCAAGAGATGGTTTGGGGTGGACGGCGGAGAATCGTCGTTACCGAAAACGTGACTTCGTGGGAGCTAGCGGTTCTTGGCGGGTAAGCGCACTCTCGATCTGCTACCTTCAATCCCCGTCCATCGTCTTGATCAGAAGCTGAAGCACGCGGCTGGCGGCTCCTGGCAGACTCTTGTGTTCCCCGGCGAACCATGACGCGATGGTCGCATTCAGCACGGCTAACGTCACTCCCGCGAGCAGGCGAGATTCGGCATCGACGGCGGATCGTTTCTTTGTCCGCGCCGCAAACGCGCTGGCCAAACTGTCCTCGATGCTGCTGCTTCGGGATTGGTATGCCTGTCTGGCCGACTCGCTCCGAATGGCGATCTCGACCACCTGCCGGGTTCGCACCTCTGGCGCAGCCGCGTGCTCAACCCCTGCGCGCACGGTGGCCCGCATGACCTCTAGCGGTGACAACTCTCGAGGGGAGCCTTCGATTGCGCTACGAAGCGCCGCCCCATAGCTCACCGCCGTTTGGGCCAACAGGTCATCCTTGCTGGCGTAATAGCGAAAGAACGATCGTCTCGAAACACCAGCAGCCTGCGCAATCTCTTCAACCGTCGTCTCATCGAAGCCTCGGTCTGCGAACAAGTCGATTGCCGCCGCATAGATGGCGTCCCGAACAAACTTCCGCTTTTCATCTCGCCGCATTTCCGCCACCCGGTATCTCCTGTCTCGTACGTTCCAAGCGAAGTTGCCAGAATATGACACTCAGTGCCATTATAGAGAAAGAACTATATGGCACTCAGTGCCATATTTAGAAAACGGAGACGAATCGAGTGAAATCCCTTCTGCTTGTGCCAATGGCACTCCTCGCCTTTACTGGTGCACGCGCCCAAACTGGCCCATTGAGCGGGGAATGGCACGTCGAGATGGATGGTGCCGGAACCACCGACGCTCAGAGCTGTACCCTGACTCAGGCAGGAACCTCCATCGCCGGCACGTGTGTTTCGAAAGCCGGCCAAATTCCGGTTAGCGGCAGTGTCCAGGGCAAGTCGGTTACATGGACGATGAAGATGCCGAGCATGGTCGGCCCTGTCACTACGGTGTACAAGGGGTCGCTTGACTCGGAGAACCGCATCAGCGGTGTCATCAATGCCGTCGAGTTCAAGATGGAAAGCGATTTTCACGCCACACGCTACAAGCTCGTTTGGTCGGATGAATTCAACAAGGATGGCAAACCGGATCCAACCCACTGGAGATACGAAACCGGATTCATCCGCAATAACGAGTTGCAGTGGTATCAACCAGACAACGCCTTCTGCAAAGACGGGCTGCTCGTCATCGAAGCGCGTCGCGAACAGAAGAAAAATCCAAACTACCAGCCCGGCAGCGAGGATTGGACAAAGAGCCGGCCCGAGGCGGAGTACACCTCAGCCAGCCTGATAACGCGCGGCATCGCGAACTGGAAGTACGGTCGATTCGAGATGCGCGGCCGATTCGATGGCCATGCCGGACTGTGGCCCGAGTTCTGGATGCTGGGCGACCGGGAATGGCCGTGGACTGGAGAGATCGACATTCTCGAATCCTGGCAAGGGATGCTGAACGCCAACGTCATCTGGGCGGGGAAAACTCCTGGTTACAGCAAAGCTTCCTCGAAGCGAAGAACGATTGCATCGTTCGGCGATCCGGAATGGAACAGCAAATTTCACACCTGGCGCATGGACTGGGATGAGAACCGCATCGCCATCTTTGTTGACGACATCCTCCTCAACGAAGTCGATCTCAACAAGGCCGCGAATGGTGACGGCTCCAACGGCTTCCGCGATCCGCATTACATGCTCCTGAACTTAGCGGTCGGCGGCACTGCCGGTGGCGACCCCGCTGCGACGCAATTCCCCGCCCGGTTTGAGGTCGACTGGGTGCGGGTCTATCAGTGAGGGACTGCACGAAAAACGGGGTTATGGGAAAGTTGGAACGTGCCTGCCAGATTATTGACTTGCGACTGTTCGATACCCTGCCTGAGCGCGTAGTGCTGGTCATTTACTTGATGAGCCTCGATCAATCGGGTTTGCCGCTTGCCTGGCGTGAATGGCTTCCACAAGCTCAATTACTCGGACATCATCTCTAGTAAGGCAGGCGATTCTTCTGCAAGAGGTTGCTCTGTCGCCTTGTCCAGGGAGAGAGGCAATCTCAGGGCGGCAGCAAACAGGAAGGCGTGTAGTCCGCAGAGTAGAAGAAAGGCAGCGGCAAAGGCGCTGGAGAGGCTGGCGCTGGACTGTGCCATTCCCAACCTCCATCCCAGGAAGGTCGCGCAGAGCGTCGTCAAGGTCGGTCCGCCGAGACGTTGCACAATGTTGAGCGAGGTGGTCGCCATGGGCAGGTCCTGTTTCCTCACAGAAGCGTAGGCCGCCGAGATGGAGGGAATGCCGACCGTGCTGAGGCCCATCCCACGCACAAAGAGGGCAGCTGCGAGCACGGTGAGTACAAGTCCGTGACGGGCGAGCCAGATAAATGGCAGCGTGGCTGCGAAGGACAGAAATGCGCCTCCAGCCGATACCTTTCGTATCCCGAACCGCTGCGTCAGGGCTCCTATCCATGGGTAGGAACAGATCATTCCCACTCCAAGCGGAGCCAGCAACCAGCCCGTCGCACTCGGTGATTGGCCACAGGCGCGGATGAGATAGATGGGAATCAGCATCTGGCCCGCGAACGAGACTCCGTTCGACATGAACTGCGCGGTGGCGGACGCAGAGAAGGTTTTTCTCTTGAATAGCTGAAGATCGATGAGCGCCTTGTCCCCTTTTCGCATGGCCATCCTGAAGAAGGCCGCAAGCAGAACGATGGAAACCAGGAGAGCCAGAAGACCGATACGTTCGACTAGATGATCCGCCCCATACAGGAAGAGCACGAGTCCAGGCGAGAGCAGGGCGAAGCCAGGAAGATCGAGTTCTCTTGACCTGGTCTCTTCGCGATCGTTGGGCAGAAAGAGAACCGCCAGGACGATTGCCAAGACACCGACCGGCAGGTTGACCAGGAAGAGCCAGCGCCAGGAGGCGTGTTGCAGAATGGCGCCGGCGATGACCGGGCCAAGGATCGGACCCATCAGGATGGGCACAGCCGCGTAGCCCATGACGCGCGTCACATGCTTTCCGGCAGCACGCACCATCATCATCTGCGTCAACGGAGCCATCAGGCCGCCGCTCATGCCCTGGAGGATGCGAAATGCGATCAGCGAGTTCGCCGACCAGGCCAGACCGCATAAGGCGGAGGAGAGCGTGAAGGCCGAGAAACACCAAAGGTAGAGAGATTTGGCTCCAATGCGCTCCACCAGCCAGCCGTTGAGCGGGAGCATAAGAGCGAGTGCCAGAAGGTAGCCGCTGGTGACCCATTGAATCGCCGTGAGGCTGCTGTGCAGATCCACGGCGAGACTGGAGAGGGATACGTTGACGATGGTTGCGTCGAGCTGCGCGAGAAACGAGCCGAGGACCGCGACCGATGTGATCTTCCACACCAACGGGTCAAGCCGGACGGCGTCGCTGGAGTTCTTAGGCAAGGGCGGCGAGGACCTCATCGGTGGAGCGAACGCGGGCCAGACGCGGAAAGGTATGTTCAAAGGCGAAGCGGTGATGCTCGGCGTCCTGGCTGGAGCAGGCATCTTCGACGAGCACGAAGGCAAAGCCGAGGCCAGTGCCCTGGCGGGCGGTGGACTCGACGCCGGCGTTGGTGGAGATGCCGGTGAGGACGACCGTGTCGATGCCGCGGGATTTAAGCTGCTGCTCGAGGTCGGTTCCGGCGAAGGCGCCCCAATGACGTTTGGTGACGAGGAGGTCGCCGGGCTGAAAGCCGGCAGAAGCAGCGATCTCCGACGCGACGGCAGGCAGGGGTTTGTCGCCCAGGTTGTGCGGTTGGTCGACGGGAAGCTTCATGAAGTCGTTGAGATCGACGCGGACGTAGGCGACGGGAGCACCGTGAACGCGGAAGGCCTCGGCAAGTTTTTTGGAGTTTTCGACGACCTGCGCGGCGGAGTGCGGCACGGGGCTCATGCCGACGATGGCATTTTGCAGGTCGATGACGACAAGTGCGGTCTTTTTAGGGTGGAGGTGGAGTTCTGCCATGGTTCCTCTTTTTCAGAAATGTTGGAAATCGAGGGTAGCCTCGGTTTCTCTGGATTTAGAATACGAGGATGCCCTCGATTTCGTCAAATCCCGTTCGCGTCGCTCCGCAGCAGGAACGCTCGACGCGCCGGCTGGCGGGTTTTCTGGACGCGGCGGCTGAACTCATTGTCGAAGTTGGCTACGAAGCAACGACGATGACGGCGGTCGCGGAGCGAAGCGGGTCGTCGATCGGCGCGCTCTACAACTACTTTCCGGATAAACAGGCCATCGCGTTCACGCTGCTGTATCAATATTCCCAGGAGCTAGAGGCGCATTGGAAGCCGTTGATGGAGCAGGCGGAGATACTGACCCATGCGGAGTTCGCCGATCTGTTCATCGAGCGCATCACCCAATTCGTCCAGCAGCGTCCCGCTTATCTAAGCCTGTTGGCTGCGCCCATCCGTTTTCGCCGCGACCCTGCCGCCCGAAAGGCCTCGCGAATCGCAATCGCAAATGCCTTTCAGGCAAAGAACCCTTCGCTCTCGAAAGAACAGTCTCTGCTTGCTGCAAACCTGTGTCTCCAGATCGTCAGAGGCATGATGACGCTCTATGGGGAAGCAGATTCCAAAGGCAAAGTACTGGTTGTGGCTGAGTTTAAGAAGCTGCTGACGTTGTACCTGGGGAGCGTATTGTCCGAGGACGCGGTGCCAGCGAAGTAATGCCTGCATTCCCAGAGCGCCTTCGCGTCAGCTGGCAGGGGTTATCGAAAACGATCGACCTGCAGGTGCCGAAGGGACGTTGCCGGGACTTCGATTTTTAATATCGCGGTGGGACCGCTTATGATTTGCTATGGGCACAACTCCAGGGACAATTAGCCGGCGGCCGGAGTATCGGCTGTTCGATGCAGGCGCGGTGGCGCTTGCGGCATTTATTTGCAGCCCGCTGGCCGGCACGATCCTGATGGCCGTGAACTACAGGAGGCTGGGAAAAGCGGGCAAGGGCTTGCTGGCCGTCCTGTTCGGGTTGATGGCGACTGTGCCGGCCATCGTGATCCAGTGGAATGCGCAGACCCTGGCGGGGTCGCTGGCCGCGGGCGCGCTGGAGTTGTTGCTGTTCTTCTGCACGTGGCAGATTGCGATCGAGGTGCAGGGTGAGGCGGTGGAAGAGCACCTCGCCGCCGGGGGCCAACCGGGCACGAAGCCGGCGGCATTGTTTGTCGGGATCGCGACGCTGGCAGTGGCTGTGGGTGTGACGTACGTTGCGCTTTACGAGACACAACATCGCAAGGTGGTGATGTTTGGGAGCAAAGACCAGGTGGTGTACTCGGGGCTGGCGACCCGGGGCAATGCGATGGCGCTGGGGAACGCGCTGAAGATGAGTCAGTACTTTCAGGATCGCGGAGCAGCGGTTCTACTCGACAAGGGGATGGGCAGCAGAACCCTCTCGTTCGGCGTGCAGGATGATGTGTGGAACCAGGCAGGGATGATGTCTTCGTTCGAAGAGCTGGGGCGGCAAGTTGCGCCGACGGTGGGCGGGCTGCCGGTCGAGGTGCAGCTGCTGGACAGCAAGGGGGTCGTGGAAGCGACATCGACGGTGGGCGAGGTACGTTTCCGCGGCAACGACGGAGTCTTCTATGAGGGCCTGGCGACCGAGGACGAGGCGGAGGCCGTCGGCGAACATCTTAAATCGACGGGGTTCTTTCGGGGTCGAGGCGTGAACCTGATTTTGACCAGGCACGCGGGCGAGGGCACGACCATCGTGTTCCCCGTAGCCCCGGGGGTGGAGGAGAATCCTGCGAAGGTGAGCAACTTCGAAGGGGTCGTGCGCGAGGTCGCGCCGATGGTGGGCGGTTTGCCCATTGAGATGCACCTGGTCGACCAACGGCTGGTGCTCAAGAAGGACGAGCTGGTGGAGTAGGCGCTACTGCGGACTGGTTGGGGCTGCGGCGGTGGATGGAGGGGCGGGGGGAGTGGCGGCTGCGGTGGGCGCGGGTTCAGGCTTGGGCTGGGGTGCGGACGGTGCGGCGGGGGGTGGTGCGGGGGTCGCGGCGACGGCGGCGTGGGCGGCGGGTTCGGGCCTGGCTGCTGCTGCGGATTTCTGCAGCGGGGTGGGGAGGGTTACGGTGGCGGTGTTGGTGGGGTCGTCGCGGAGCTTGAGGTAGAGGATGGCGCCGTCGGTGGGGGTGGGGACGCTGAAGGTGCTTTCGGCGAAGCCGGTGGGGACGTCGGTGGGCCTGGCGAAGTCTTTGGCGGCGGCGAAGGATTGCGCGAGGAAGAGGTTGTCGCCGCTGAGGGTGCAGGTGGGGGCGGTGGCGTCGGTGCAGTGGATGGCCGTGATGCGGGGAGTGCGGACGAGGGTGCCGAGGCCGATCCATTCACCGGTGGTGCCGTCGGCCTGGACGGGGCGGATGGCGAGGCGGCCGAAGGCGGATTGACCGAAGGCCTTGAGGGGATCGAGGTGGGCTACGGCGGTGTGGTCGTCCTGGAGGACGAGGCTGTTGTCGGCGAGCGAGAGCTTGGTGTGGACGGCGTTGTTGGCGGTGGCGACTTCGATGGCCTGGTCGCGGGGGAAGGCGTCTTTGGTCTGGACGACGAAGGTGAGGGTGCCGTCGAGGGGGATGTCGGATTTATTGGTGAGGGTGACGGCGAGGGCGCCGGGCTGCTCGGCGGGCGTGGATTTTGTGGAGACGAGCTTGAGCGAGGGGCGCGCTGCCTGGGAGGAGATTTTGGCGTTCATGGTGCGGCCGTCTTTGAGCTTGACGATGGCCTCGGAACCGTCGGCGGGAGAGACGCCGGTCTTGGATTCGAGGTGGAGGATCTCGTCGTTGCTCTGGGCTGCTGGGGTGAAGGTCTGCTTTTCGATTTCAACCGAGGCTACGTTCTTGAGGCCGAGGCCGGAGAGGGTGGCGAGGTTGTCGCCGGCGTGGATCTTGAGATCGCCGATGGTGATGCCGGCGGTGTAGGCGGTGAGCGGGACCTTGTCGCGGTTGGCGTCGCCGAACTGCTGGATGGCGAGGGAGTAGCCGCCGGGCTCGACGGACTTGAGCGAGACGTCGAGGGCGAGGGTATTTTTCTTTTCCTTGTCGGGATCGGGCTTGAAGGTGACGTCGACGTCCTTGGATTTTTCGCTGGCGAGGGCGATGTGCTGGATGCAGCCGGTGGCGTTGCCGGTGAGGGTTAGCTTGTTGTCCTGGCCGGCGAGCAGCTGGGTGTTGCCGAGGATCTTCCAGTCTTTGCCGGCGACCTGCTGGACGGTGAGGGTGGGGCCTTCGAAGGCGTCGAATCCCCAGTAGCCGCGGACGGTGCCGGTGACGGTGAGGTCAGTGGCGGCGCCGATTTTGGCGGGGGATTTGGCGGCGGTGGGAGCGGCCTTGAGCGGCTGGTTGGGGCGAAGCGGCTCGCGCTTCCTTTCTTTGGCGACGACTAAGCCTCCGCTGGCGGGGTCGGCTTCGAGGGGAAGGTCGGTGACGGCTCCGGTGCGATTGAGGTGCAGGACGAGGTCGTGGGCGAGGCTGGTGGAGAAGACCAGCGGCGCGCCTTCAAGGGAGAGAACCATCTTGGGCTGGAGGAGGCAGGCTACCTCGTTGGCATCGTGCGGACGGAGCGGAGGGAGGATGGCCTTCTGGATGGCGGGGAGGCCGATGACGATGACGGAGTCGGGCTTGTGGAAGGAGGGGGGCGCGTTGAGCCGGAGGTTGAGGGTGGCGCCGTCGGGGAAGGCGAGGCCGGGGATGTACTGGAACTGCGCGGTGCGCAGCATGCTGATGAGGTGGACGGCGTCGACGAGGGCGCCGACGTAGGCGGAGTAGAGGCCGCCGCCGGCGGGACTGGTGTAGGAGGCGGCGTTGATGAAGTCAGAAGAGGGGCCGGAGGAGAGAGCTTCGGCGATTCCCTGCCCGTGGCCGTCGTCGAGCAGGACAGGAGCACTGGACTGGGTGAGGCAGACGACCTGCTGAGCGACGGGCTGCTTGAAGCAGTCTGCGTTGGGCTTGAGGGCGAGGGTGGCGGCGAGTTTGGCCGAGCGTTCTTCGATGGCCTTGGGGTCATCCTGGGGGACGCTCTTCATGGCGTCGAGGTAGCGCTCGATGCGCTGCTGCTCGAAAGAGGCCTGGTTGAGGTCGGCGTCGGCGCGGATGAAGAGGCCGGGGCGGCCCTTGACGGCGGAGCGAAGGGTTTTGAAGTCGCCACCGACTTCCGGGGCGACGAACATGAGGGCTTGTTCAGCGCCTTCGGGAACGGTGACGGTGGTGCCTTCGACGGTCTTCTTGTCCCAGGTGTCGATTTCGGTGAACCAGTTGTCGGGAGGTTCGTTGGTGGTGCCGCGCAGGAAGGCGACGACGATGAGCAGGTGGTTGGACTGGGTGTGAGGGAGATCGGCCTTGATCCAGATCTTGTCGCCGGCCTGAAGGCTGGGGACCTGCGCGATGGGAAGCGTGGTACCGCCGCGGGTGATGCGGACGTCGATCTTGGGGCCGATGAGGTCGAAGCGTGCGCCATCGGCAGCGTGGAGGGCGGGGGTGAAACATGCCGCGAGGAAACACGCTGCTGCGAGTCGGTGAGGTTTCATGTCGACTGGTTTAGACGCCATGCGCAGCGGGTAGGTTGTGGACACGACAGAGATGCGGCTAAGGGGTTGATTCTGATGGGGCGTAGGGGCGCATTAACGCAGGCGCAGAAGGCTTTCCACGGACGGCACGAAGTAATAGGAGCCGGTGAAGGGCTGGGTGTAGCGGGTGAGCGCGTCGCGCGTGCCGTTGACCAGGCCGGCCATGCTGTCGAGCATTTTGGAGAGCCGCTGCTGGTCGGAGCTGAAGCCGACGAAGACGGTGCCGTGGTCGTCGACTGTGCCGTAGGGCATGTTGCGGCGAAAGATGTTTCCAAACACATCCTGATCGGTGCGGGCGACGTGCGAGTCGGAGGGCTTGTTCTCGAGCTCGATGCTGTCCGGCTTGGTGCGGCCCATGATCTGTTCCTGCCGGGCGACGGGCAGAGCCTCCCACTGGGCTACGTCGTGCTTCCACTTTTGCAGCAGAAGGACGGAGCCGGCGGCGCCTGGAATGCCTGCCGGTAGAAGGGCGTCGGCGGGCGCTTCGAGCAGGGTTGGATTCTCCGAGCCGTCGATGAAGCCGGTGAGGTCGCGATCGTGCCGGTAGGACCAGCTGGCGGTCTCGTCGGCGAGAGAGGCGACCTGGGCGAGATCGTGGATGACGGTGCGGGCCATGTCGAAGAGGACGTCATAGGAGCTGCCGGAGAGCCAGACGAGGGCATCGTGCTGGGTGGCTGGCATGATGAAATTTTCGATGCCCTGGATGTCGTGGTTGAAGCCTTGCACGTCGGTGGGCGCGTCGTCGGGAAGGAGTTCACGCCAGAGCTCAGGGCGGAAGCCGATGACGAAGTTCACGCCGCCGGTGGTGGTGCGGGGCTCGCGAATGTTGGAGATCGCGGAGGCGAAGGCGGTCCAATGTTTCGGGTCGAGAAGGTCGAACTCCAAATAGGCGTGCGAGGAGGTGCCGAGAGCAAAGATGCCGGCCTGCGGGGTGTGCATGCAGGGATTATAGCGAGCGTTCAGGTCACGAAACTTCAGGCGAAGCGGGCGTGGAAGAACTCAGGCGGCGGGGCATTTCGCGCCCAGATGCCGGGACCGCCAACGGCCTTCTGAGAACGCTGCAAGAAGCTTTTTGGCGCGACCGGAGTCGAGGCCGGTGAAGCAGGAGCCGCCGCGGAAAAAGTCGTTGAGCCCGGGAATCTTTCGTAGCTTTTCTGGAGAGACGCTGGCGAACCCCATGGTCCAATCGGCGAAGGCACGCTGGGCGATGGGCTCGCGGATAAGGATGGTGAGGTGGGAATGGCGCTTGTCGAGCCGCAGCTTTTGCAGGAGCTGGTCGATGGCGGCGGGTTCGCCCTCGAGTACCTGGAAGAAGCTGCCGTCGGCGTCGGTGTGCAGGAGCATGCCGGTCAGGCCGAGGCGTGCATTGGCGGCCCGCGCTTTTTCGAGGAGCTCGGTTAGCTGCGGCGCGTCGAACGGCTGCGTGGCGACGCTGGCGTAGATGACATGTTCCAGGGATTGAGTTTCCATGAGTGCCTCGCATGATCCCATCGGCAGATCGATCCGATTGTTTAGCGGAGGTCGCGGCTGTAGCGTTCCCGGACAGTCGCTGCGTGGCAAGGTGGAGGCGAGTTGCCGGTTGCAGAGGTTGTCAGGCGAAGCGGGCGTGGAGGAGGAACTCGCGGTTGCCTTCCATGCCGAGGATGGGCGAGTCGATGAGGGCGAGGGCCTGGCCACCGAGGGCGCGGACGGCGTCTTCGACGCGATGGACGGCGAGTTGGTGCGCGGCGGGGTCGCGCACGATGCCGCCTTTGCCGACGTGCTCGCGGCCGGCTTCGAACTGGGGCTTGACCAGGAGGACGGCTTCGCCTTGCCAGAGGGTGTCGGGCGGGGCGAGGGCGGCGACGACGGCGGGGAGGACGAGGGTGGCGGAGATGAAGCTGACGTCCATGGCGAAGAAGCGGATGTCCTGCGCGGACGGCGAGAGTTTTACTGTGGCGAGTTGGCCGGGGGTTAGGAGGCGGGCGTTGGTGCGCTCGAGGAGGGTGACGCGGGGGTCGGTGCGGAGCTTGTGGTGGATCTGGCCGTAGCCGGTGTCGACGGCGAGGACGGAGGCGGCGCCGTATTGGAGGAGGCAGTCGGTGAAGCCGCCGGTGGAGGCGCCGATGTCGGCGCAGGCGAGGCCTTCGACGGAGATGCTCCAGGTGGTGAGGGCGGCTTCGAGCTTGAGGCCGCCGCGGGAGACGTAGCGGAGGTCGTCGCCGAGGAGACGGATGGTGGCGTCGTCGGAGACGCTGGCGCCGGATTTGTCGACGCGCTGCTCGTTGACCAGGACGCGGCCGGCGATGATCATGGCCTGGGCGCGCTCGCGAGAGGCGGCGAGGGAGCGGTCTACGAGGAGCTTGTCGAGGCGGAGTTTCATGGGCGGGCGTTCAGTGACAGGATAGCGGAGTTGGAGTGGCCGATGCAGGATGGGTCGCGACATGAGTTGAAGAGACAGGGATCAGGGATTCGGCAATCGGGGGGACAAAAGGAAGAAGCAGATTCCCAGAGGGAATGACAGAAAGAAAGGCAAGGGCATGTGCCGCCGGTGTGCACCTGTGGCTGCGCTAGCGAAGTTAGGTTAGTAGAATCGGGTGGGTGGAGGAGTTGCGATGGCGCTGGCGGAGTTGACGGCGGGGATGCGGCATGCGGAGACGATCGTGGTGGAGGATCGGCTGACGGTGAATCGCGTGGTGGGAGAGTTTGCGCCGGGGACCGATATGCCGCCGGTGCTGGCGACGGCCTACATGATCGGGTTTGTGGAGTGGACGTGCATGCGGCTGGTGGAGCCGTACCTGGAGGCGCAGCATCGGAGTTTGGGGACGCAGGTGAATCTTAGCCACAGCGCGGCGACGCCGGTGGGGATGAGGGTGACGGCGGAGGTGACGCTGGAGAGCGTGGAAAACCGGCGGCTGCGCTTCCGCGTGGTTTGTCGCGACGAGGTGGATGTGATTTGCGAAGGACAGCATGAGCGGTTTGTGGTGGATATCGACCGGTTCCTGAAGGGGGTGGAGAAGAAACAGGGGGTGGAGAAGAGAGATGGGTGAGGTGCGGGGGTATAGATGTCGACACCCCGGTGCCGGTCGTTGGGTGTACGCCTGGATGCGGGACGTAACGGATGACGTACACTGGGTTTTCAGTCAAGATCTGAGTTGGGTTTGCAGTTGGTTTGACGGGCGCGTGACGCCCGGCATGATGCTGGAAGGGTGCATGGATTCCAGCCGTAAGCAAAGGTTGCCCGCCTCCAAAGCCCCGGCGGCAATCCATTCGACCTGCGAGTGCGTTCTATGAACAGTGGCATGGAAGAGTCGACGGGAGTGGCCCGACCGGCGGCAGAGGAAGACGGCGAGTTGCTCACACGAGTCCTGCGGGGCGATGAAGGGGCTATGGCGGTATTGTTCGACCGGTACTCCAAGATCGTGTACTCGGTCTCGCTGCGCGTGTTGCGCGATACGGCGTCGGCCGAGGATGTGATGCAGGAAATATTCATGCAGATCTGGAGAAATCCGAACAGCTTTGTTTCCACCAAGGGAAGCCTGGGGGGATGGCTGGCGGTGGTGGCACGCAACCGGTCCATTGACACGCTGCGGCGGAAGCGGCCGAGCGAGCAGGTGGAAGAGATGAACCTGGCGTCGTCGTACAACCTGGCCGATGAGGCGGAGCGGTCGATCCTGATGGAGCGGGCGCGGTCGGCGGTAAAGCTGCTGCCCACCGAACAGAGGAAGACTTTGGAGATGGCGTTCTTTGACGGGCTTACGCACAACGAGATTGCAGAGATGACGGGCGATCCGCTGGGGACGGTGAAGACTCGAATCCGCAGCGCGCTGTTGTCGCTGAGAAAGGCGTTCCGGGCATGAATACGACCAATCACATTACGCCAGACGATCTGAACTTGTTCGCTCTGCAGCTTCTGCCCGAGACCGCGATGAAGGATGCCGCGGCACACTTGAAGGAGTGCGCCGAGTGCCGCGCGTGGCTGGGAGAGATCCAGGGCGACCTGATGACGTATGCGCTGACCGCCGAGCTGCACACGCCGCCGGCAGCGGCGCGCGAGCGGCTGCTGCGGCAGGTGGCGGAAGAGAAGAAGGTGATCCCGATCGCGGCTCCCGTGGCCGCGCCTGTGGAACTGGAGCAGCAGGAGCATACGGAGCCGATGCTGTATCCGCGCAACAGCCGGACGTTCCAGAGGGACGAGCCGGAAGAGCCGGAGCCGCGGCGGTGGATTGCGCCGGCGCTGGCGTGGGCTGGGTGGAGCATCGCCGCATGCATGGCCGTGGTGGCTGGTATGCAGGTGGACCAGCGGAAGCTGGCGGAGCAGGATCTGTCGGTGGCAACTGCGCAGCTGAGCCAGAGCGCGATACAGACGGAGCACGCCAAGCAGGTCGTCAATACTTTGCGCGATGCGAGCGCGATGCAGGTGGCGATGCACGTTCCGCTGGCTGCGGGGGCGGCGCCGAAGCTGGATCCCGAGGGGCATGCGACCTATGCGCCGAATACAGGGGCGCTGGTGTTTGTGGCCGACCACCTGGATCCGCTGCAGCCGGACAAGACCTACCAGCTCTGGCTGCTGCCGGAGAAGACGGGAGCGACTCCGATCCCGGCAGGGCTGTTCAAGCCGGATGCGAATGGGAATGCGACGGTGGTGATGCCGCCGCTGCCCAAGGGCGTGACGGCAAGAGGATTCGGCGTGACGGTGGAGAATGAGGGCGGATCGAAGACGCCGACTCTGCCGGTCGTGCTGTCCGGAACTTAGGAGCAGTGGGTAGTGAGTAGTGAGTAGTGGGTAGTGGGTAGTGGGTAGTGAGTAGTGAGTACAAAGGCCAGCGACGGAAGTCGCTGGCCTTTGTCGTCTGAGGTCAAGTGAAATGCGCGAACATCCCTGGCTCGCTGAAACTACTCACTACCCACTACTCACTACTCACTGCTTTACGGCGCTGTGACGAGTACGCGGAGGCCGTTGCCTTGCAGCGGGATGTGGGTCTGAACGCTGTTGGTGTCGGTGTAGAGGACGCTGAGGTACTGGTTGTCTGAGGACGTGACGTAGACCTTGCCGGTGGGCTGGCCGCCGGTGGCGGAGACGGAGTTGGGATGGCCGAAGATCAGGTTGGCCGTGCCACTGACGAGGGCGTTGGCATTGCTGCCGGAGACGCCGCAGATGGTGGTGACGACCTGGTTGCTCTGCAGATTGATGATGGTGAGGGTGCCGGAGTTGGTGTCGGCGCAGGTGCCGGTGCTATCGGCCTGGTTGATCACGTAGGCGGCGGGGGGATTGAATTCCGTACCCTGGAGGACCGAGACCATGGTGGGATTGATGCCCACGGGGACGGTGGCGAGGATCTGGCCGAAGCCAGTGGCGTCAACCGGGTTGGTGGTGCTGCAGTTGGGATTGGTGGCCTGCGCGGACGGGTTGCAGAGCGGAATGTTGATCACGCTGAGCGAGCCGGCATGAACGCCATCGCCCTGGTTAAGAACGACGAGCCCGGTGTTGACGGTGTTGAGATCAGCCCACACGGGATGGTTGTTGGGGCAAGGGGTGTTCCCCGCGGCGGGGCTGCTGCAGAGCGGAATGGTACCGGGGCCGGAGCTGGGAGTACCGGTGGGCAGCGTATCCAGGGCGTTGCTGGGGACGTTGAGCACCGTGACGGTGCCGGAGGTCTTGTTGAGGATGAAGGCGCGGCGGGTGTCGGTGGTCATGACGCCGTAGACGGGATTGATGCCGACGGGAATCTGCGCGGAGTCAGACAGCGAGGTGGTGGAGACGGTCTCGATGGCATCGACCTGGCCGGTACCGCCGGGGGCGGTCTGGCTGATGGCGTAGACGCGGGGTGTGCCGGTGGATCCGACGACGTAGACGGGATTGGTGGCGCCGCCCTGGATGCCAACCGTGTCGTAGAGGGCGGCGGTGCCGGCGTTGATCGCGGCGATGGTGTTGGTGCCGGCCTGGGGAATGAAGATGGTGAGGAGGGCGCTGGCCGGCGCAAACGAGGTGATGCTCACGGGGTTCGAGCCGGTGGGCAGAGTGGTCTGCACGACGTTGCTGGTGAGCAGGGTGGTGGGATTGGAGAGTGGGACGGTGTTAAGCGATCCCTGGGCGTTGATGACGATGCCCTGGGTTCCATTGGCGTTGAGCTGGAAGTAGCTGGGATTGGCGAGGATCTGCGGCGTGGAGACCACGGTATCGCCTGCGAAGTCGACGTTGGTCATCAGGCCAAGCGAATTGGTCGCGGTGGGGGTGGAGATGGCGACAGCGAACTTTTCTGGCTGGCCGGCAGGTCCAACGGGACCGATGGCGCTGACCACGGGGCGATACTGGTTACCGCAACCAACCGTGGAAAGTACGGCGGCGAAGCTGAGCGTGAAGACGGCGATGCCTGCGAGCTTGGTGCGGCGGAGGCGATTCCCTACTGGCTGGTGCATGTGGCGCAACATTACGAACAAACAGTACTCCCCGGAAGAGGCCGCTTTGATAGGTGATAGACGTACAGTTCCGGCGAAAGAAATCGGAACTGCGAACCAAATCTGCGCGGGACCCTTCGATACCTGATTGTAAACGAAAGTGGCCGGTGAATCCGCGAATGCCGGGATCCTGAGGGGGATACCTCGCGATACAGTAGCGATGGGAGAGAACACGATGAATGAAGTGCAGACGATGCTGGAGATGCTGGGCGGGCGGGACGGGGCGCCGCGCACGCTGGCCGTGGTGGGGCTGTCGGACGATCCGGGCAAGGCGAGCCATGCCGTGTCGGCGTACATGCAGGCGCATGGATACAGGATTCTGCCGGTTAATCCGGGGATTGCGAGCGCGCTGGGAGAGACGAGCTACGCGTCGCTGAGCGAGCTGCCGGTGAAGCCGGACGTGGTGAACGTGTTCCGTCTGCCGAAGTATCTTCCGGCGATCGTGGACGAGATGCTGGCGCTGGGGCTGACGGATTTGTGGGTGCAGATGGGGATCCGGAGCGAGGAGGCGGCAGCGAAGGCGGAGGCTGGCGGCATTCGGGTGGTGATGGATCGCTGCATCATGGTGGAGCATCGGCGGCTGATGCGGGATTAGGTCAACCCACCTTAGCCGCGATGAGACCGCGGCGAAGAGGGGGCACCCAGCGGGATAAAGGCCGGTCACGACAAAGGGATGACAAGTTTGCGGGGATTGAGCTTCTACAATGGTCGTATGAGGAACGCACGATTGAGGATGATGGGCGCACGGCTGGCTGTTTTGTCGCTGGCGATGGTCGGGTTGACGTTTTGGGGGGCGGGGTCGACGGCGCGGGCGCAGATCGTGGAAGTGGGCAACGGTGGGCCGGGGCCGGTGAAGGCGGAACACCTGACGGCCGAGCTGACGACACTGTCGCCACAGATTGCGGTGGGTGGAACGCTGCAGGCGGGGCTGGTGCTGACGATCGAAGAGCACTGGCATGTGTACTGGATCAATGCGGGCGACTCGGGTGAACCACCGGCGATTAAATGGACGCTGCCGGATGGGATCACGGCAGGGCCGATGCAGTTCCCTCCTCCGACACGGCTGCCGCTGGGGCCGCTGATGGATTTTGGTTACGAAGATGGGGTGGCGTTTCCGGTGACGCTGACGGCTGCGCCAGGGATGAAGCCGGGGAAAGTGCATCTGGACGCGCATGTGAACTGGCTGGTGTGCAGCAGCGTCTGTTTGCCGGGCAAGGCGCATTTGGGGATTGATGTAGACGTGGTGCCGGGGCCTTTGGCTGCGCCCGAGCCTGTAGGGGCGCTCGGCTCGGCGATGGCGGCACTGCCGAAGCCACTGCCGGCGACGATGAGCGCGAGCGCGGTGGGCGATGCGAAGCAGATCCTGGTGACGCTGAAGACGGGGACCAAGGAGACGGACGCGGCGTTCTACCCGTTCGACCAGGAGGTCATTGAGAACGCGGCGGAGCAGCCGGTGGAGTCGCAGCCGGACGGGATCAAGATCTGGCTGAAGCGGGCGGCGGATGCGACTGCGCTGCCGAAGACGCTGCATGGGTTGGTGGAGCTGAGCTCGACCGAGGCGTATAACTTTACGGTGCCCGTCACGCCGGGAACGGTGCCGCCGCTGCCGATGACGGCGAATAAGACTCCTGACACGAGCAATGGGCCGGACCTGAATGCGTTCAGCGCGATTGGGCTGGCGTTTCTCGGCGGGCTGCTGCTGAACCTGATGCCTTGCGTGTTTCCTGTGCTGTTTTTGAAGGGGCTGTCGCTGGTGCACTCGTCGAATGAGGAGCGCGGGCGGCAGAGGGCGCATGGGCTGGTGTATACGGCCGGGATTGTTGTCAGCTTCTGGGCGATTGTTGCCGCGCTGCTGATTCTGAGGGCTGGCGGGCGCGAGCTGGGATGGGGCTTCCAGTTGCAGTCGCCGGGGTTTGTCGCGGTGCTGGCTTCGCTGGTGTTCTTCCTGGGCTTGAGCCTGGCAGGGCAGTTTGAGATTGGACTTTCGCTGACCAGCGCGGGGGGTGAACTGGCGCAAAAGCCGGGGCTCACCGGAAGCTTCTTTACGGGCGTTCTGGCGACCGTGGTGGCGACGCCCTGCATGGCTCCGCTGATGGGCGCGGCGGTTGGGTTTGCGCTGGTGCAGGCGGCCTGGGTGACGTTTGTGGTGTTCACGGCGCTGGCGCTGGGGTTGGCGCTTCCCTACTTGCTGCTGACCATGCAGCCGCAGTGGACGAGTAAGCTGCCGCGGCCGGGAGCGTGGATGGAGACGCTCAAGCAGCTGGTGTCGGTACCACTGTTTGGGACTGCGATCTGGCTGGTGTGGGTGTATGGGCAGCTGTATTCGCCGGAGGGCGTGGACCGGACGGTGTGGCTGCTGAGTGGCTTCCTGGTGCTGGCGATTGCGGGATGGGCGCTGGGCAAGTGGCCGGCGAAGTGGGGCTCGGGGATTGCGGCGGTGGTGCTGATTGCGATTGCGCTGGCGTTGCCGCTGCGTAAGCCGGCGGTGGATACGCTGGTGTGGCAGCCGTATACGGAAGCAAATTTCACGGCGGCTCGTGCGACCGGGCAGCCGGTGTTTATCGACTTTACGGCGGCGTGGTGTTTGAGCTGCCAGGTGAATGAGCGCGCGGTGCTGAAGTCCAAGGACGTGGAGAAGGCGCTGGAGAAGAATCACGTGCAGCTGCTGAAGGCGGACTGGACGCAGTATGATCCGGTGATTACGCGGGAGCTCGCGGCGGTGGGGCGGAGCGGCGTGCCTACGTATGTGATCTATCCGCCGGGCAAGGTTTCGAATCCGGATGTGCTGCCGGAGTTGCTGACCAAAGGTGCTGTGCTGACGGCGATTCAGAAGGATGCGAAGCCGATGGGAAGTCAGTGAGTAGTGGGTAGTGAGTAGTGGGTAGTGGGTAGTGAAGCCGGCAACGAATGCTTCGGGATGACCGTCTGAATTATTCAGGAGGGTTGCTATGAAGACGACGCGTGGCTTGGCTGTTGCGGCAGCGTTGGCGATGGCTTGCGCGAGTGCATTGGCGCTGAAGCCGGGTGAAGTGGCTCCGGACTTCAAGGGCGTGGATTCGAATGGCAAGGTGCAGACGCTCGCGCAGTATCGCGGCAAGTACGTGGTGCTGGAGTGGCCAACAAGGGCTGCCCGTTCGAGCAGAAGCATTACAACAGCGGCAACATGGAGCGTCTGCAGCGCGAGTGGACGGCTAAGGGCGTGGTGTGGCTGAGCGTGCTCTCGTCTGCACCGGGACAGCAGGGCAACGTTTCGCCGGCGGAGGAGAATGACTACCTGCGCACGATGAAGGCTGCGCCTACTGCGGCGATTCTTGATCCCAGCGGAACGATTGGGCGGCTGTATGACGCGAAGACTACGCCGGATATGTTTGTGATCGATCCGCTGGGGAAGATTGTGTATGAGGGCGCGATCGATGATCAGCCTACGCCGGATCCTGCGAGTTTGAACGGGGCGAAGAATTATGTGAGTGCGGCGCTGGAGGCGTCGATGGCGGGGCGGCCGGTGGCGGTGCCGGTTACGCGGAGCTATGGGTGCAGCGTGAAGTACGCGAACTAGGCGCTAAGATTTCGAATCGCGGAGCCTGGTGATTTCGGCCATGCGCTGGGCCAGGAGTTTTTCGCGGCCTTCTTGGGTGGGGTGGTAGTAGCGGCGGTCCTTGAGGTTGTCGGGGAGGCATTGCATGGCCGCTACTTTGCCTTCCAGGTCGTGGGCGTACTGGTAGTCCTTGCCATAGTCGAGCTCCTTCATGAGCTTGGTGGGAGCGTTGCGCAGGTGGAGCGGGACGGGCTCGGCGGGGTGGGATTCTATGTCGGCCAGGACTGCTCCGTAGGCTGTATAGACGGCGTTGGATTTGGGCGCGAGGGCGAGGTAGACGACGGCTTGAGCCAGGGCTAGTTCGCCTTCTGGACTGCCCAAGAAATGCATGGCATCTCTTGCAGACAGGCAGAGGTTGAGAGCTTCGGGGGCGGCCAGGCCGATGTCTTCGACGGCCATGCGGACGATGCGGCGGGCTACATACATCGCGTCTTCGCCGGCGGCCAGCATGCGGCCGAGCCAGTAGAGGGCGGCGTCGGCGTCGGAGTTGCGGACGGATTTGTGGAGGGCGGAGATGATGTCGTAGTGCTGCTCGCCCTTTTTGTCGTAGAGCAGGACGCGCTGCTGCAGGGCTTCGGCGGCGATGGCGGGGGTGATGATCTTTTCGCCGCGAGCTTCTCCCTTAGATGCGGCCGCGTTGCGGCTTAGGGTTAGCTTCGCGGCGACTTCGAGGGCGTTGAGGGCGTTGCGGGCGTCGCCGGAGGAGTAGCTGGCGATGGTCTCTAGAGTTCCCTCTTCGGCGGTTAGGTTGAGTGCGCCGAGGCCGCGCTGGACGTCTGCAAGAGCCCGGTTTAGAAGCTCGATGATCTCGGGCTGCTCGAGGGCGCGGAGGGTGTAGACGCGGCAGCGGGAGAGCAGCGCGGCGTTGATTTCGAAGCTGGGATTTTCGGTGGTGGCGCCGATGAGGCGGATGCTGCCGCGCTCGACGTAGGGGAGGAAGGCGTCCTGCTGGGCCTTGTTGAAGCGATGGATTTCGTCGACGAAGAGGATGGTGCGGGAGCCGTAGGTGGCGGCTTTTTCGGCGTCGACCATGACTTGCTTGATCTCTTTGATGCCGGAGAGGACGGCGGAGAATTCGATGAAGGTGGCGGAGGTGAGGTTGGCGATGATCTTGGCGAGCGTGGTCTTGCCGACGCCTGGAGGTCCCCAGAAGATGAGGCTTGCGGCGTCATCGTTTTCGATTTGGAGGCGGAGGGGTTTGCCGGGCGCGAGGAGGTGGGATTGGCCGAAGAACTCGTCGAGGGTGCGGGGGCGCATGCGCTCGGCTAGCGGGGCGCGCTGGGCCGAGGGGTTGGTGGCGGGGTCGAGATTGGGGGCGAAGAGGCTCATAAAAGCAGTGAGTAGTGAGTAGTGAGTAGTGAGTAGTGCTACAGGTTGGATGCTGGGATGCACTGCGATGATCGCTGGCGGAGGGCTTCGTAGAGGAGCGTGGAGCCGGCGATGGCGGCGTTGAGGCTTTCGACCGCGCAGGGGATGCGGACGCGGAGGTTGGCGAGGGCCAGGGCTTCCGGGGAGAGGCCTGCGCCTTCGTTGCCGATGAGGATCGCGGCGTGGGGGGCGAAGGCGGTTTCGAGGAGGGAGATGGAGCCGGAGAGCTGGGCTACGGCGGCGTAGAGGACAGTTCCCTGCTGCTTTGTTTGCGCGGCAATTTGAGCGAGCGGCGCGCGGGTGATGGGCATGCGGAAGACGGAGCCGGCGGAGGCGCGGACGACCTTGGGGTTCCAGGGGTTGACGGTGTCGGGGGTGAGGAAGATTTGTTGCGCGCCGAAGGCTTCGGCGGAGCGGATGAGGGTGCCGAGGTTGCCGGGGTCCTGCAGGCTTTCGACGATGAGGGTGAGGGACTGCGGTTGCGGAGCGGGTGGTGAGAGGGTCGGGATGAGGAGGGTCGCGGCGATGCCTTGCGGGGAGGCGGTTTCGACGGCGCTGGAGAAGACGTCGCGGCTGAGGGTCAGGGTGCTGTGGGCTGCGACGGCCGCGAGTGCGGGGCGGTCGAGGACGTCCTCGCTGCCTTCGCGGAGGAAGAGGGTTTCGAGGGTGAGGCCGGAGCGGAGGGCCTCGGCGATGAGGTGCTCGCCTTCCAGGCCGAGGAGTTCTCCGGGCTGCGCGGCCTTGCCGCTGAAGGAGGCGCGCAGGGCTTTGACGCGGGCGTTGGACTTGCTCGTGATGGGTGCGGGCGCGGGCATGAGGTGTGAGTCGAACTGCGTTGAAAGATCAGTGTACGCGCAGATTCACCGATGATCGCGCGGGCCGCTTCGCCGTGGGGAGGCGGATGAGATAAAGTCATGGCTGGGGAAAAAACCGTTGATCGCAGAAGTTCTACGCATTCATCCGGACGAACCCGAACCGCACCTGATTGGACAGGTGGTGGAGTCGCTACGGCGCGGCGACGTGGTGGCGCTGCCTACCGACACGTTCTATGGGCTGGCCGTGGATCCGGTGAACCTGCGCGCGGTGGAACACATCTACGAGCTGAAGACGCGGGCGCGGCACAAGCCGCTGTCGCTGCTGATTGCGGATGTAGCGCAGGCGTACGACCTGGCGCGGTCGATCAACAGCACCTTCGACAAGCTGGCAGAGCGGTTCTGGCCGGGGCCGTTGACGATTGTGGTGAAGGCCGGGAGCAAGCTGCCACTGCGGGTGACCGCGAACACGGGCAACGTGGCGCTGCGGGTCCCTGAGGCGCACATCTGCAGGGCCGTGGTGAGCGCGCTGGGGCTGCCGATTACGGCGACCTCGGCGAACCTGAGCGGGCATCCGGAGTGCACGTATGCGGGGCTGGTGCGGGAACAGTTCGGGGAAAAGATTCCGCTGATCGTGGACGGCGGACCGACGGCGCGGGCGGTGGCGACGACGATTGTGGACCTGAGCGGCGGCGGCAACTCGTGGATGATCCTGCGCGAGGGAGCGATTCCGACGCACGAGATTGCGCTGGCGCTGCAGCATTAGAGCGCGGGCTGCAAGGTTCCAGCGAAGAGTTTGGGAATGCGGGCTGGATTCTGCGCCAGGGCTGGATTGTTCACAAGCGATGGCATCATACTTAGGGCTGGTTCCGAAAACTCATGGGCACAACACCGACGACAGCGAAGGTTCGCAAGCGGAGGAGCGTCCACTGGATGCGCTGGCTGGCGGTGGTGTTGCTGCTGCTGATCGTGGGCTGGTTTGCGTGGGTGTACCGGCAGATTCAGGCTACGGCCGACATCGACAACGCGCAGCCGGCAGACGCGATTGCGGTGTTTGGAGCCGCGGAGTATGCGGGACGGCCTTCGCCGGTGCTGCATGCGCGGCTGGATAAGGCTGTGTCGCTGTATGACAAGGAAATGGCGCCGGTGATCGTGACGCTGGGCGGCGGCTCGGATAAAGATTCGGGCAAGACGGAAGCGGGCGTGGGCCGCGATTACCTGCTGGCGAATGGCGTGCCGTTTGACAAGATCATCGCTGAGACGAAATCGCTCGACACCGAAGAGCAGGTGAACAGCCTGGCGAGTATTGCGAAACGCGAGGGCTTTCACCACATCATTGTGGTGAGCGATGGGACGCACCTGTTCCGGATTGCGTTGCTGTGCCGGCGTGCGGGGCTGGATGTATATACGTCGCCACGCGCGGCGCTGGGACGGATTGACGATATCGACGCGGCGAAGCGGATGACGCACGAGATGCTGAGCTACACGGCGCTGCGGATGGATCTGCGCGCCAGCCGGCTGCATCTGTGGCTGGAAGGCCGGTCGGACTAGCCTTCGGCGGGCTACTCGTCGTCGTCGGCGATGGGAGCAGGCACGCCGCCTTCCCTGCGCATGCGTAGATAGCCGCGGATGAAGGGTTCGAGCGCGCCGTCCAGGACCTTGTCGACGTCGCCGACTTCGACGCGGGTGCGGAGATCCTTTGCCATGCGGTAGGGCTGCAGGACGTAGCTGCGAATCTGCGAACCGAACTTGATGTCCAGCTTGGAGTCTTCGAGCTTGCGGCTGATGGCCTTCTTCTTGTCGAGCTCGTACTCGTAGAGCTTGGAGCGCATCATCTTCATGGCGCGGTCCTTGTTCTTGTGCTGCGAGCGCTCGTTCTGGCAGCCGGTGACGAGGCCGGTGGGGAGATGCGTGATGCGCACGGCGGAGTCGGTGGTGTTGACGTGCTGGCCGCCCTTGCCGCCGGAGCGATAGGTGTCGATGCGGAGGTCTTCGGGTTTGATGTCGATGACGATGGTGTCGTCGATTTCGGGCGAGACGAAGACGCTGGCGAAGCTGGTGTGGCGGCGCTTGGCGGAGTCGAAGGGGGAGATGCGGACGAGGCGATGGACGCCGGTTTCGCCGCTGAGCAGGCCGAAGGCGAAGTCGCCGGTGATGGTGAAGGTGGCGGACTTGATGCCGGCCTCGTCGCCGTCCTGGATCTCGTTGATTTCGACTTTGAAGCGCTGGCGCTCGGCCCAGCGGATGTACATGCGCATGAGCATCTCGGCCCAGTCCTGGCTCTCAGTGCCGCCGGCGCCGGGGTGCACGGTGACGATGGCGTTGAGCGGGTCAGTCTCGCCGGAGAGCATGGTCTTGGACTCGAGGGCGTCGGCGAATTCGACCAGCGCGGGGATCTCGCGGGCGATGTCGGGCTCGGTGTTTTCGCCTTCGCGGGCGAGCTCGAAGTACGCGTCGATATCGTCGGAGCGGCGAGCGAGTTCGGCGTCGTCGGCGAGCAGGGTTTCGATGCGCTTGCGTTCGCGCATGAGGGGCTGAGACCGGGTGGCGTCGGCCCAGACGGCGGGGTCGGAGATCTGTTGTTCTACGGCGGCTAACTCAGACTGGAGGCGGGAGGAGTCAAAGATACTCCCGCAGCTCGCGCACTTTTTCACGGACCGGGGAGTAGGAAAATTCGAGATCACTCAACATGAATTTAGTTTACTTGGGATTGCGCTGGGTGTGTTTTGCGGGCGAGGCCGAGGAGTAGCAGGAGTGAGGTTGCGAGGGCGCAGAGCCAGGCGAACCAGTCGCCGTAGCGGGTGTAGAGGGTGAGGTCGCTGTTGAATCCAAAGCCGACCTGGACGGAGGTGCGGATGTGCCGCGGGATGGTGGCGGTGATGCGTCCTTCGGGATCGATGACGGCGGTGATACCGGTGTTAGTGGCTCGCAGGACCCAGCGATGATTTTCGATGGCGCGCATGCGGGCCATGTCGAGGTGTTCCCAGGGAGCGCTGGTGTCGCCATACCAGCCGTCGTCGGAGATATTGACTAAGACTTGCGCGCCGTTGAGGGCGAAGTGGCGTAACTCGTCGCCGAAGATGGATTCGTAGCAGATAAATACGCCGTATTTTTTGTCGCCGACGGAAAATACCGAGCGGTGGGTGCCGGGAATAAATAGTAGGTCGTCGAGCAGGTCACCTACAAAGAAGAAGAGCGGCTTGTAGGGCGTGTATTCGCCAAAGGGGACGAGATGCATCTTGTCGTAGCGGCCGGCGTAGGTGCCGTCGGGCCGGAAGAAGCTGGCAGAGTTATACAGTTGCGGATGGACACCCTTATAGGAAGCCACGGTGACATCGTTGACGATGACGGCGGCGTTGGTCTGGCGGGCGAGGTCGCCGATGGATTGGCGCAGGAGTGGGTCGGTGTCGATGAAATCGGCGGGAGCTTCGGGCCAGATGATGATCTGCGAGGGCTGGTGGGCGGCGGTGAGTGCGATGGCAGGATGCAGGCTGAGTTGTGAGAAGGAGGCGAGCATGTCCTGCTTGGTTTCTTTGTTGGCGATGGCCTCACTGCCTACGCCGAGGTTTTCCTGCAGGAGCGTGGCGACGCTGTCGGTGACGTCGCCGAAATACTTTGGTTGACGCGCTACTGCGAAGGTTGCGATGGCGACGAGGACAATCGCGAGGGCTGCGGGCAGGTACTTTCGCCGCGCGGTCGCAGGACGGATGAGCCATAGCGCGTTGACTGCGGCGATGACGAAGGAGATGCCCATGACGCCGGTCCACGGGGCGAGTCGTGTGAGGGCGAGGTTATTGACTTGCGTGTAACCGAGCAGGTCCCAGGGGAAGCCGGTGATGCGGGCGCGCGCTAATTCGACCGCCACCCACGCGAACGGAACGGCGAGCAGAACCAGGTTGCGGGAATATTTCGTATGCAGCGCGGCGACGAGAGTTCCGAAGAGCGCAGGATACAGACCTAAGTAGAGCGAAAAAAGAATCAGGATGCCGAAGGATGGCAAGGAAGGAATATTTCCATAGAGGTGCATCGTGCGGTAGATCCAGTAACAATTTCCCGCATACCAGAGGACCCCGGAAAAATAAGCGAGAAGCGCTGCGTGGCGCACGCGTAAGGACTTGCCATCGCGATTGAGAGTTAGCAACGCAGATAGAAGCGGGACCAGGCAGAACCAGCAAAATATTCTGTGCCAGAGAGGCACAGGGCCAGCGATAGAAAACGGAAGGATCTGCAGGATCGCGGATAAGAAGGCTAAGCCCCATAGCCGCAGCGGAATCGATCGCATCGCTACGAGTCTAGCATCGTGATGGCGGTGGGTTGGTACTCGCGGGAGATAGCCGCGAGAGGAATTCATCTTTATTTCGCAGAGGGTTGGAAAAAATCGCGAGCGCTCTGGCCGGGAAATAGATCGACTTATTTGCCGGACCGCGAAGGGCAGCTATAGAATTCATTCTGTTGCTGACGCATGCTGAGAATTTTCGAGATCTGCAGCGATCGAAAGGAATTAATCGATGGACGTTCGTAAGATAGTTGCAGAGATCGATGCAAAGATTGCGTCGCTTCAACAGGCGCGTGCGGTGCTGGTGGAGTTGGATGAGAGTGCCGTGATAGCGAAGCCGCGGCGTGGGCGCCCCAAGGGAAGCACCAATGCGGCGAAGGCAGCGACAGTGAAGGTTGCCAAGCCTGCCGCGCGTAAACGCAACCTGAGTCCTGAAGGGCGCAAACGGATTGCGGACGCGATGAAGCGCCGCTGGGCCGAGCGCCGCAAGGCGGTGAAGAAGGAAGCGGCGCCTAAAAAGGAAGCGGCGCCTAAGAAGTAGGCCTGGGTTTAATCGAGTTTGGGAAAAAAAAGGAGCTAGAATCTAGCTCCTTTTTCACGTTCGGCGATACGTTCACTGAGTGGATGGGTTAGCGCACGGCGATCACTTCGCGGACATTATCCTTGCCGAGAAAGAAGCGCGTGCTGGTATAGCCTGCGAGGAAATTTTCTATCTGGCGTGGCTGATAGACCTTGCGAACTGGAAACGTTCCACTGTCGAGAGCGACAAGTTCATCGGCATCGGTAAGTTGGTAACGGGCGAAGGCAGTCTCGGGACCTTCGAGACGACCGTGGAAGAAGGCGAGGATCATGCCATCGGGGCGAAGCACTTTGCGCAAACGTTCGAAGAGCGCAGGCACGAACTCGGGTGGAAGAAAGTTCGCCGTATCCCAGAGAAGAATGACGTCGAAGTCGCGGCCGGAGAAGTCGAGGTTCGCGGTGACGAAACCTTCGGTGTCGAAGACGGGGTCGGCATCGGGGTCCGCGGCTGGTTTCATCCACTCGGGACGGGTCGCATCCTGCACGATGTTGGCCATGTAGACGCTATGGCCGCGGGAGGTGAGGTAGTTGATATTGGACGGAGACGTGGTGCCGAAGTCGAGGACGCGGAGCGAGGCCGTCTTGTCGAGGTAGTTGCGCACCTCGATCCACCCGCGCGAGTGGCGAGGCGGCCGCACCGAGGGGTGAGCGGAAGAACCGTGCCCTCTCTTGAGAAAGTCAAACATTGCTATGGTCTCCGGCGCAGGGACGCCTCAGGCATTCACCTTGTGTGCAGAGCTGCCGGGGAAGGGTTCGGCTGCGCGAGTGGGATCAACGCCCCCGCGCAGGGTGGCTCCATCTTCGATGGACAGGCTCTTGGCGCAAACGTCTCCCAGGACGACGGCGCCATCGCGCAACTCGACACGGCCGGTGGCGCGGATTTCACCGTCCAGATGGCCGGCGATCACGACATCCTGCGCGGTGATCGTGGCCTTGACGCGGCCATCCGTGCGCACGGTGAGCTTGGCGCCGGTGAGCCGGATGGTTCCATCGACTTCGCCATCGATGATCAATTCAGTAGAGCCCGAAATCTCTCCGCGAAATTTCGCTTCGCGGCCAATGACAGTTGCACCTTCGGTTGGAATCATTTGATAAAGGCCTCTCCACGGCCGAGGGAGCGGGGTTGTATCGCATCCCGGGTAACAAGCCCGACTATAAACCAAGCAGGGCGAGAGCACACAACGGACGGGGGAGGCGAATCTTGCGTCTAACGCCAGAGTGAGGCAAAATCTTGGCTTGGGGCACCGCGTTTGATGGCTCGACCGATCGTTAGTTTGAGGCTCCGAGTCGCGTGGGCGACGAGTGTTTGCCTGCTGGCCGGCGTGGGAGCGGCGAGCGCGCAGACGGCTGCGCAGGTGGCGACGCCGACGATGGTGTCACCCTTGGATCTGCCGCCGGGCGCGCCGCAATCGTGGGCGGAGGACGCGATCCGCAATGAGATCAAGGTGATTGACTCTTCGGACAAGGTGCCGCTGCGCTATCGGCAGCGCAGGATCGGGGCGAAGGGCGATACGACGCGCGAAGTTTTGGTGAGCCGCGAGGGGAATGTGGGTCGGATGGTTGAGCGGGACGGTCAGCCCTTGACCGCAGCCGAGGACGCGGACGAACGGGAGCGGCTGAATGATGAAATTTCGTCGCCGGATGCTTTTCTCCGCCATCACCGCAAAGATCTGGACACGCGGGACTCGGTGATCAAGGTGGTTGGGCTGATGCCGCAGGCGATGCTGTACAGCTATGCGCCGGGCCAGCCGCAGCTCAAGGGCTCGACGGGCGAGGTGGTCCTCGATTTCCGTCCCAATCCGGAGTTTCATCCGCCGACGATGTTTGCGGAATGCCTGACGGGGTTGGAAGGGCGGGTGTGGATCGACCCACGGACGCGGACGCTGTCGCGCATTGAGGCGCGCGTGCTGCGGCCGGTGAACATGGGCTTTGGAATTTTGGCGAAGATCTACCCCGGCGGAACGCTGGCGCTGGACCAGGTGGACCTGGGCAACGACCACTGGGTGTACTCGCACCTGGACGAGCACGTGACGGCGAGGGTGTTGATGGTGAAGAACTATCCGGAGAATACGGTGGTCACGTCGTGGGACTTCCGTCCGATGCCGGCACTGCTGTCGTACCAGGACGGCATACGGATGCTGCTGGCGATGCCGGTGGCTACGAAGTAGCTGGTTCGCGATGAGCTACACGCGGCGCAGGGTGCGGCTGCGGACGGTGATGCGCTCGATGCGATCGGGCTGGACGGCGAATCCGTTGCCGGGCGCGGTGGGGACGGTGATGGTGCCGGCGGGGCTGACGGTGACTTCGGGCTCGATGATGTCTTGCGACCAGTAACGCTTGGACGCGGAGACGTCGCCGGGCAGCGTGAAGTTCGGCAGCGACGAGAGCGCGATGTTGTGGACGCGGCCGATGCCGGTCTCGAGCATGCCGCCGCACCAGACGGGGACGCCAAACTCCTGGGCGATGTCGTGGATGGCGAGGGCTTCGGTGAAGCCGCCGACGCGGCCAACCTTGATGTTGATGATCTTTCCGCTGCCGAGCTCGAGGGCTGCGCGTGCGTCGCGACGGTTGCGAATGCATTCGTCGAGACAGATGCGCGTGTTGATGCGGCGCTGCAGCTGGGCGTGGAAGTAGAAGTCGTCGTACCAGAGCGGCTGCTCGATCATGAGCAGGTTGAACTGGTCCCAGCTGGCGATGTGGTCGGCGTCGTCGAGGCGGTAGGCGGAGTTGGCGTCGCAGCTGAGCAGGATGTCGGGCCAGCGCTCGCGGACCATGGCGAAGATTTTGGAATCCCAGCCAGGCTTGCACTTGAGCTTGATGCGCTGGTAGCCGGCGGCGACTTCTGTGGCGATCTTCTCCATGAGTTGCTCGGGCGTGGGCTGGATGCCGATGGACACGCCGCAGGGGATGATGTCGCGGGTGCCGCCGAGAAGTTTGGCGAGGGGAATTCCCTGCTGCTGTGCGTCGAGATCCCAGACGGCGTTTTCGAGGGCGGCCTTCGCCATGCGGTGGCCGCGAACCTGCTCGAAGAGTGCGGGGCAGTCGCGACCGGAGGCGATTTCGGCGCTGAGCAGGCGCGGCGCGAGCTCCTGTTCGGTGATGATCCAGGCGGTGTCGACTTGCTCGTCGGAGAAGTAGGGGTGCTCGCCGGCAACGCATTCGCCCCAGGCGGTGAGGCCGTCGGCTTCGATCTCGACCAGCAGGATGCGGCGGCCGGTGGTGACGCCGAAGCTGGTCTCGAAGGGGTAGGCGAGCGGCATCTGGATTTCGCGAAGGTGGATGGCTTCGATCTTCATTTGGTGTCCGTTCTCAGTTCTTAGTTCTTAGTTCTTAGTTCTTAGCTTTTAGCTTTTAGCTTTGGGATTGGATTGGGTTAGTAGGCATGGTTCTCGTCCCAGCGGCCTAGTTGGAATTGGCCGTCGCCGCGGTCGTTGCGTTGGTAGCCAAGGACGGCAAGACCGCTGGCGAAGGCGGATTCGAGAGCCTGCGCATTGCGGGCCTGAACGTCGCGGGCGGCGGCACGAGCAGCGGTGTCAGCGGGGGGCGAGGCCTTCCATGCGTAGATCTCGGCAGGGACGTCGACGCGCTCCGCGATGTCGAAGGGTTGGGGCTCGCCACCTAGAGCGCGCTCGACGCGCCTGGAGCCCAGCCACCACTCGGCGTAGACGCGATCGGTGGGAAGGCCGCCTTGCAGCGGCGAGCTGGAGGGGCCGTAAAAGTTGTGTTGATAACGGCGAACGATGGCGCCAAGCTTCGCAATATTGATGTATGCGTTCTTGATCTCGGTGGGATCGAAGGTCCATTCCATGAGGTCGAAGCCGCGGGCGAGCGCGTCGTCACGCTGGGCGAGCTTGAGGGCGCGCGCGATGCCGCGATTGCGGACCTCCGGGAGGACGCCGACCATGTGCGAGTGGAGGTAAGCGTGGCCATTGCGAAAAGCCGGAAGCGCCATCGCGAAGCCGACGGCGGTGGGATTGTCGCCGAGGAAGGCGCCCATGACCTGGCCGCCGATGCGCGAGGCGAGCAGGAACATGCGGCGCGGAATCATGTCGGCGGGATCATAGCCCCAGACCGCTTCTTCGAGGGCGACACACTGGTCGAACTGTTCGAGCGAGGTGAAGGACTGGACGCGGATGGGCGCGGGCTGAGGGGCTTGGTTCAATCGATCGTCTCCGCAGAAGGGGCTTCGGATTTAGCTTGCGACCAGAGGCGCTCGAGCTCGTCGGGGGACATGGCCTTGAGCCGGTCGGCGCCGCCACTGGCGCGCTCCATGGAGGCGAAGCGGGCGCGGAATTTTGCGTTGCTGCGGCGCAGGGCGGACTCGGCGTCGACGTTGAGATGGCGCGCGAGGTTCATGGTGGTGAAGAGCAGATCGCCGAACTCGGCTTCGATCTTGTCGGCGTCGGCGCGGGCTATTTCGGCGTGGAGCTCGGCGGTTTCCTCGGCGAGCTTATCGAAGAGGCCGTCGGCGCTGGGCCAGTCGAAACCAACCTTGGCGGCGCGTGAGCCAAGCTTGGAGGCTTCGAGGGTCGCGGGCATGGAACGTGGGATATCGTCGAGCAGGGATGTTGCTGCCGGCTTCGATTTTTTCTCTTCGACCTTGATCTGCTCCCAGTTGCGGAGGACGGCGTCCGAGTTGGCGGCGACGGTATCGCCGAAGACGTGGGGGTGGCGGCGGATGAGCTTGCTGCTGAGATTTTCGGCGACGTCGCGGAGGTCGAAGTAACCGGCTTCGGCGGCCATCTGCGCATAGAAAAGAACTTGCAGGAGGAGGTCGCCGAGCTCGTCCTTGAGGTCGGGCCAGGCGCGGCGTTCGATGGCGTCGAAGACCTCGTAGGTCTCTTCGAGGGTGTGGCGCTTGATGGTGTCGAAGGTCTGCTCGCGGTCCCAGGGGCAGCCGCCGGGCGCGCGCAGGCGGGCCATGATGGCGGCGGCGCGTTGGAGAGCCTCGGCGGCCGGCGCCTGGGCTTCTTCCGCTTCGATTGGTTGGGTGGAATCCATGGAATCAAGCTTACCCGAGTCGGGGCGGTGGGGCCGAGCGCGTGAGCCGCCGACGCTCTAAACTGGAAGATGCGAATGGATCTCAGCGAAAAAATCCGGACCCTGCCGACCGGCGCGGGTTGCTACCTCTACAAGAATGCAGAGGGCGAGGTGATCTACGTCGGGAAGGCGAAGAACCTGCGCGCGCGGGTGCGATCGTACTTTCTTGCAGCGAACCAGCTGGCCAACGCGAAGACAGGTTCGCTGATGCGCGAGGCCGTCGACCTCGAATACATTACGGTGGCCAATGAGCGCGAGGCGCTGGCGCTGGAAAACAATCTGATCAAGCAGCGCAAGCCTCGGTTCAACATCCTGTTGCGCGACGACAAGACCTATCCGTACATCAAGCTGACGCTGGGCGACAAGCATCCGAAGGTGTTTGTGACGCGGCGGCTGCGCAAGGATGGCAGCGCTTATTTTGGGCCTTACTTTCCAGGGAACCTGGCCTATCGGCTGGTCGATGTGATTCATCGCAGCTTTCTGATTCCGAGCTGCAAGGTGGACTTGAATCGCTACCATCCGCGGGCATGTTTGCAGTACTACATCAAGCGCTGCCTGGGGCCGTGCGTGGAGGGGTTCGTTTCGACCGAGGATTACGCGCAGGCGATTCGTGATGTTCAGTTGTTTCTAGAGGGCAAGTCGAGCGAGTTGGAGGCTCGGCTGACCGAGCGCATGGAGCGGGCTGCGGAGAACATGCAGTTCGAGCTCGCGGCGAAGCTGCGCGACCAGCTGATTACGATCAGCCAGGCGCAGGACCGGCAACGCATTGCGGGGACGGACGATGAGGACGCCGACGTGTTTGGCTTCCATTACGAGAACGACATGCTCGCCGTCAATCTGTTTCACATGCGAGGCGGAAAGATCGTCGATCGGCGCGAGATGTTCTCGGAAGAGCTGCCGGACTTCCGGGCGATGGAGTTTTCTGGGCCGGAGTTGTCGCCCGCGGAGGAGGTCGAGGTTGAGCCGTCGCTGGAACCGAATCCGCATGTTGTCGCGCCGCAGATCGAGGAAGCCGGCGCGGAGTCGGAGCAGGTTTCCGCGCTGGAGCCGATGGATGAGGCACAGCCGCCGGTGTTCTCCGCGGCGACCTTCTTCTCTGCCCTGCTGAAGCAGCTGTATCTCGACCAGTCGTATGTGCCGAAACATATTTACGTGCCGGTGGATTTTGCGGATCGGGCGCTGCTGGCCGACGCGCTTCGCGAGAAGATCGGACATCGTATTGAGATTGCCGCGCCGCAGCGTGGCGACAAACGCTCGCTCGTGGACCTGGTTTGTCAGAACGCGAAGCAGTCGTATGATCAGCGCTTCCGCGTACTGAAGCCGAGCATCCAGAAGATGCAGGAGGCGCTGCAGGATGTGTTGATGCTCGCGGAGCCGCCGGAGCGAATTGAGTGCTTCGACATCTCGCATATCCAGGGCGCGGATACCGTTGCGTCGATGGTGGTGTGGGAGAAGGGCGCGATGAAGAAGTCGGACTACCGCAAGTTCCAGGTGAAGACGGTGACGGGTGTGGATGACTTTGCGTCGATGCGCGAGATTATTCATCGCCGCTATCTGCGGCTGCAGGAAGACAACAAGCCTATGCCGTCGCTGGTGCTGATCGACGGCGGGATTGGGCAGCTGCATGCAGCAGCGGCGGCGCTGGAGGAGATTGGGCTGATGACGCAGCCGCTGGCTTCGATTGCCAAGCGCGAAGAGATCATCTACGTGCACGGGCAGGAGGATGAGCCGGTGGTGCTCGACCGGCGGTCGCCGGTGCTGCACGTGATCCAGAAGATTCGCGATGAGAGCCACCGGTTTGCCGTGACGTACCATCGCAAGCGTCGGCAGATGCGGGACCGGACGAGCGAGCTGGATGAGATTCCGGGGGTGGGCGCGATTACGCGGCAGCGGCTGCTGGAACACTTTGGCAGCGTCCGCGCGTTGAAGCAGACGGCGGAGAAAAATCCGGATGCGCTGACGGCGGTGGTGAACAAGGCGACAGCGGAAAAGATTCGCAAGTTCTTTGCCGAGCAGGCGGGACCGGATGCGCAGGACGACCTGGTCAAGATCACGGTGGCGTAGCAGGGAAATTTTGATGCGCGGCAGGAACTTTCCTCTTTTCGGGCGCGTACTCTGATGAAACCGACATGAGCACTGCGACCGCACACACCACCATCATTCGACCCGCGGACTTGACGCTGCGCGATGCGCTGCGCCTGGCTGCGATCTTTGCTGCGGCGAAACTGTTGCTGCAGTTTGCGCTGACCCTGTGGACGCTGCACATTGGGTACAGCTATTTCCGGGACGAGTTCTACTACATTGCCTGCGGTCGCCACCTCGCGTGGGGCTACGTGGATCACGGGCCGATTGTGGCGCTGCAGGCCCGGCTGGGCGAGTTGCTGTTTGGCGATTCGGTGTTCGGGATTCGGGTGCTGTCGGCGGCGGCGGGCGCCGTGATGGTGTTCTTGACCGGCATGATTGCGTGGGCGCTGGGTGGACGGCGACCTGCGCAGGCGCTGGCGATGTTTGGCGTGATCGTCTGCCCGCAATACATCGGAGTGCACGGCTTCCTCTCGATGAACTCGTTTGAGCCGGCGTTCTGGATGACCTGCGTGTTGGCCGTGATCCTGATGCTGCGCGGATATTCGCAGCGCACGTGGTGGATCGTGTTTGGCGTGGCCGCGGGAGTGGGATTGCTCAACAAGCCATCGATGGTCTTCTTCCTGGTGACGTTGGGGATCGGGCTTTTGCTGACGAAGCAGCGGCGGGTGCTGTTCTCGCGATGGGCCGCGGTGGCGATTGCGCTGATGGTGGTGATTGTCCTCCCGCACGTGTTGTGGCAGATCCGCAATCATTGGCCGACGCTGGAATTTCTGCATAACGGCCAGGTTCGCCACAAGAATGTTGTGCTGGGGCCGGTGCAGTTTTTCCTGGCGCAGTTTGCGACGATGCAGCCGTTAAGTTCACTGATCTGGATTGCGGGCGTGGTATCGCTGCTGCGTGCGAAGTCGGTGCGCGATGGGAGATGGCTGGGGCTGACGTATGTTTTGTTCTATGCGCTGATGTTCGCGATGCACGCGAAGGATTATTACCTTGCGGGAATTTACCCGGCGATGTTTGCGGCAGGCGGCATCGCGTGGGAGCGGCGGTTTGCGACGTCGCGCGCGGTGCGGGAGAACCGTATCGTGGCGTTCCCGGTGTTCGAGTCGATCCTGCTGGTGACGAGCCTGATCATTTTGCCGATGGCATCGCCGGTGTTGCGACCAGCCGCGTGGGTGCGGTATACGACGGCGCTGCATCTGCATGGCGACAAGATGGAGACTGCAGCGACGGGGCCGCTGCCGCAGTTTTATGCGGACCGCTTTGGGTGGCAGCAGGAGGTCGATATTGTGGCGAAAACATATCGCTCGCTGACGCCGGAGCAACAGCAGCGTGTGTGCATCTTCGCCAACAACTATGGGGAGGCTGGGGCGATTGATTTTCTGGGGCGGCTGGAGGGATTGCACCTGCCGCCGGCTCTGAGTGGACAGAATAATTACTGGCTGTGGGGGATGCATGGGTGCGATAACAACGTGGTGATTGCGGTAATCGGGGATACCCCGGACGAGGTGGGGCAGAAGTACGAGTCGGTCGAAATCGTCGGAAAGATGGACACCCCGTATGCGATGCCGTTTGAGCATAAGAATATTTATCTGCTGCGCGGAAGGCGGCCGTCGTGGCGATTTGATTGGGCGGATGAGCGGTTTTACTTCTAGGCGAGGGCGAAAGCGGTGAGGCTCTGGTAGTCTCCCTGCAATGGCTTCAGAGGTTGCACAGGGACGAACACACGAGGAACTGCCGCGCGTATTGACGGCCACGAACGCGCTGGCCATCGTGGTGGGCATCATTATCGGGTCGGGGATTTTTTTGGTTCCGCGCGAGATGATGGCCGCGGTGGGCAGCTCGCGGATGGTCTACGCCGTGTGGATTACCGGCGGATTGCTTTCGCTGTTTGGTGCGATGAGTTATGCGGAGGTCGCCGCGATGCGGCCGCGGGTGGGCGGCGAGTATGCGTTTCTGCATGATGCCTACGGGCCGCTGACGGCGTTTCTGTATACGTGGACGTGGACGATGATTGCAAAGCCGGCGTCGATTGCGACGATCGCGGCGGGGCTGATGCGGGTGCTGGGGACGTTTCCAGTGTTTGCGTTTCTGGATCGCGCCGCGGTGGGACACCTGATGTGGAGCCAGGGCTTGGCGATTGCCGCGACGTGGCTGATCACCGGGTTGAATATTGTGAGCACGCGGGATTCGGCGCAGGTGCAGACGCTGCTTACGTGGCTGAAGGTAGCGATGATTGTGGTCATCGCAGGGATGTGCTTTGCGAGTGTGAAGTATGGCGATTGGCACAACTTCAGCTCGGGATTCCAGGGTGCGCGCGGCGGCTTTGCGGGCTTCATGATCGCGCTGATCGCGGCGCTGTGGGCCTACGACGGCTGGTCGGATGTGTCGCAGATGGCGGGCGAGGTGCAGAAGCCGCAGCGGTCGTTGCCGGTAGCGCTGATTGGCGGCGTCACGATCGTCGGTGCGCTGTACATGCTGACCAACGCGGCGATTCAGTATGTGCTGCCGTCGGCTGCGATCGCCGCGGCGGACCGGCCGGCTACCGATGCGCTACAGCTTGTGGCGGGAAATCTTGGTGCGGGATTAGTGGCTGTGGGGATGGCGGTGAGCATCGGCGCAACGTTTGTGGGCAGCTCGCTCTCGGGGGCGAGGGTGCCGTTTGCGGCGGCTCGCGACCGGCTGTTTCCGTCGGTGCTGGGGCAGATTCATCCGCGCTTCAAGACGCCGTGGGTGAGCCTGCTGCTGCAGGCGGTGCTGAGTTCCCTGCTGCTGCTGGCGATTGGAAAATTCCAGGCGCTGTTCTCCCTGGCGATCTTCTCGGAGTGGCTGTTCTATGCGCTCACAGCGGCGACGGTGTTCGTGTTTCGCGTACGCGAGCCCGACGCGAACCGGCCGTATCGGGTGACCGGGTATCCTGTGGTTCCGGCGCTGTTTATCCTGGCTGCGCTGGTGCTGCTGGTGTTCAGCTTCATGGACCGGCCGCGCGAATCGACTGCGGGGGCGCTGGTGATCTTGTGTGGCGTGCCGGTGCATTATTTATTTCAACGCAGCAAGGCTCCGGGCGATAAGGCTTCTGATTATGTCGAGCAATAAAAAACCGAAGCTGGGGCAGAACTTCCTGGTGGACGAGAACGCCTGTTTGCAGATCGTCGAGGCGCTTGGCGATGTGAGCGAGCGGACCGTGGTGGAGATCGGGCCGGGACATGGCGCGATCACCGAGTTGCTGGCGACGCGTTGCCTGCGGCTGCACTGCATCGAGTTTGATCCAGCGCTGGCGCGGGAGTTGGCCTTCCGGTTTCGCAACGATGCGCATGTCACGGTTCATCACGCGGACATTCTGACAACGGATCTGAAGACGATGCTGGGGGATGCGGCGTCGCTCGATGTGGTGGGAAATCTACCGTACTACATTACGTCGGATATTTTGCTGCACCTGTTCGCGGCGGCGCGTGAAGGCGTGGTGGCGCGGGCGGTGGTGATGATGCAGCGCGAGGTGGCAGAGAGGATTGCGGCGGGGCCGGGGTCGAGCGAGTATGGGGCGCTGTCGGCGGTGACGCAGATGCATGCGCGGGTGACGAACCTGTTTACGCTGCCGCCGAGCGCGTTTTCGCCGCCGCCGGACGTTTTCTCGACAGTGTTGAGGCTGGAGTTTGCTCCACGACTTGCGGAGTTGGGCGTTGCGTTTGACGGATTCAACCGGTTTCTGCGGGCGAGCTTTGCGCAGAAGCGGAAGACGCTGGCGAATAATCTGCGGGCTGCAGGATATTCTGCTGCGGAGCTAACGGCCGCGTGGCCGGAGACGATTGCGCTGCAGGCGCGGTCGGAGGCGGTTTCGCTGGAGGCGATGGCGGCGCTGTATCGGGCGCTGGGTGGGGCGAACGTGCAAAAGCCTTGACGCAACGTTCGCAAAGGAGTGCGCAAAGTTTCGCGAAGGAGAGCGGTTGCTAGCGGCGCAGGTGGTCCGCGGTTTGCGCGTGGTGGATGTGGCAGATGGCGATGGCGAGGGCGTCGGCGGCGTCGGCGGGCTTGGGGGCCTCGTCGAGATCGAGCAGGCGGGCGACCATGAATTGGACTTGCTCCTTGGCAGCGAGGCCGTAGCCGACGACCGAGCTCTTGATGGTGAGCGGAGCGTATTCGGCGACGGAGAGGCCGCAGTTGGCGGCGGCGAGCATGGCGACGCCGCGCACCTGGCCGAGCTTCAGGGCACTCTTTGCATTGGCCGAGAAGAAGACTTCTTCGATGGCGACGATCTCAGGCTGCCAGAGTTGCAGCAGCGCGGAAAGCTCGACGTAGACCTGCAGCAGGCGGACGGGTGCGCGGTCTTTCTTGTTCAGTCGAACGGCGCCGGCGCAGAGGGGACGCAGCCTGGGGAGGCGCGCGGTGTCGTCGACCTCGACCACCCCGTAGCCGGTGAACTCCGTTCCGCAGTCGATGCCGAAGACCCGCATGCACACCAGTCTACCGCGCGGTGAGCCTCGGATGACGGCCATGCATCTAACTCGCAAAGCCGGTCGTCCTAGGTGCAAGCTGCTCACCAGATAGATCCCGGCGGCAATGAGACTCGCATCATGACGGCGCGACCGATACAATCGACGCGACACAACAAGTGAACAGAGCACCTAGTTTTCCAAAGGCCAAAGACCTCTCTTGAACGCTTTGCGACATATTGCGACTGCCGGTTTGCTCGTCCTGATGACGGCGACGGCGCGCGCGCAGGGGGCACAGCCGGCCGCAGCGACTCCGGCCCAGCAGGCAGCGCCAGCAAAACCTGCTGCGGCGGCCTCACGACCTTCCGCGGCAACCGCGCGACCCGCTGCAGGGCCATCACGACCTGCTGCGGCGACCGCGCGGCATACTGCGCCGAGTTCGCCGACCGGTCCCGCTCCCATTCCGATCAACCGCACCGTGATCGTGCTCGATCCGGCGCACGGAGGCGTCGACAGCGGGTCGCAGATCAGCGATACGACGGTAGAGAAGAACGTAACGCTGGCGCTGGCGTTCCGGTTGCGCTCGTTGCTGACGGCCCGCGGTTTCAGCGTGGTGATGACGCGGGAGGAGGACGCGGCGGCAGTTCCAAATGCAGCGGGCTCCCCGATGACGCTGGATGATCGCGCAGGGATTGCGAACCGCGCGGATGCGGCGGCGTGCCTGGTGCTGCACGCAACGCGAAGCGGGAACGGGGTCCATCTCTACCGCTCAGAGCTGGAGGCAAGCAAGGCACAGCCCTTCGTGGCGCCATGGATGACCGCGCAGGCGGCGTGGATACCGCAGAGCCAACGGCTGGAGAGTCAGATGACCGCGGCATTTTCGCGTTCCGGATTGGCGCTGGTAGCGAGCAACGCGTCGGTGCGGCCGATCGATTCGATGACCTGCCCGGCGCTGGTGGTGGAGCTTGCGCCCTCGGGAGACGATGCCGACAGCATCAATGACACGGACTATCAGCAGCGGGTAGCGCTGGCGATTGCCGGAGAGCTGGTGTTCTGGCGGAGCCAGGTGCAGCCGCCGTCGCGGCTCCCGGCGCCAGCGAGCGCAACCGTTCGACAGGCGGCGCCGAGCGACGCCGCGGGGGCGCAGCCATGATTCAACGCCATCAACGCATCGTGTTCTGGTGCCTGGTCGTGTGCATTATCGGCATGGGCGTGCTGCTGGCCGTGGGGCGCCAGCGCGGACGCCAGCGGATTGCGGCACTCGCCGACGAAGAGACGCCGCTGGACGCGCCAACCGCGATGGCCGAGACCGTAACGCTGGATCTTGCCAACGATGCGGATGGATCGATTGCGCCAGCCTCGCGCCAGATCGCTCTGCCCGAGGAACCCAATGCGCGGGCGCGGGCACTGATCGATCACTTGATTGCGGAGTATGCGCTGCCCGGCTCGGCGCATGCGTTGCCACCGGGCGCGGCGGTTGCGGAGGTGTTCCTGGTGCCGCTGCCGCTGGTGGGGTATACGACCGATTCCACCTCGTCGGCGACCAAGGATGGCGGTTTCCGGCCCACGGTGCCGGTGGCCCAGAGCGATCCGGATCCGGTGCAGCCGAAGCAGCCCGGTGGAGAACTCGCCGTGATCGATCTGCACAGCACGTTTGTGAATCAGCATCCGTCCGGCGTGGAGGTGGAGTCGCTGACGCTGCGCTCGATCCTGGGAACGCTGCATGCCAATCTTCCGCAGATTGAGCAGGTGCGTTTCCTGGTGGACGGGCAGGCACGCGAGACGCTGGCGGGGCATGCAGACCTGTTGCGGACCTACCCTGCCGCCGATACGACCTCGGGCGCAACTGCCGCAAACGGGGGACAATCGAACTGAATGAGCTCTGCTGGCAGTAAACAAGAGGTTGCGCGGACGACCGCGAATGCTGGGTCGGTGGTAGGGGTCTTCGACTCCGGTTTTGGCGGGCTGACGGTGCTGCGCGCGCTGCTGTCGAAGATCCCGTCGGCCAATTACCTCTACCTTGGAGACACGGCGCGGCTGCCCTACGGGGCGAAGTCGCAGGCCACCATCGCGCGCTACGCGGTGGAGAGTGCGCGCTTTCTGGAGCAGCGCGGCTGCGAGTACCTGGTGATCGCCTGCAATACCGCGACGGCGCTGGCGCTCGAGGATATTCGCCGCGCCGTGAGCGTGCCGGTGCTGGGTGTGATCCAACCCGGAGCCCATGCTGCGAAGCGTGCCGTCGCGAAGACGGGTGCCGAGGTTCTGGTGCTGGCGACGGCGGCCACGGTGCAGTCGCATGCGTACTACGCGGCTTGTGAGGCGATTGGGTTGCGAGCCACCGAGGTGGCTTGCCCGCTGCTGGTGCCGTTGGTGGAAGAGGGCTGGACCGATCACGAGGTCACGCGCGCGGTGCTACGTATCTACTTGTCGGAAGCGTTGGCGAAGTGCAAGCCTGAGGCCGTCCTGCTGGGCTGCACGCACTATCCGCTGATTGCGGGAGAGATCGAAAGGACGCTGCGGGAGTTGGGGTCGGATGCGGTGGTGATTGATTCGGCCGAGGCGACGGCGGAGGCTGCGGCTGCGGCGCTGGGAGCCGCCGTTGGAACCGGCGCAGTGGAAAACTCGCTTGGTTTCGAGTGCTACGCCACAGATTCGGTGGAGAAATTTCAACGGCTTGGCAGCTTGTTTCTCCACCAGCCGATCGCCCACGTGCATCACCTCGACCTGGGCGGATAAACTGTTTAGCGATGCATTATCTTCTGAAGTCTGAACCCGACAAGTACTCCTTTGACGACCTGCTGCGCGATGGCGAAACGAAGTGGGATGGAATCAAGAACCCGCAGGCGCTGATCACGCTGCGCAACATGAAGCCTGGCGAGCAGTGTGTGATCTACCACTCCAACGTGGGCAAAGCGGCTGTCGGGACAGCGAAGGTGGTTTCGGTGACGGCCGATCCTGATGATCCGAAGACGCCGATCGTGCGGTTGAAGGCGGGCAAGCGTCTGAAGCGCGAAAAGCCCCTGACGGAGATTCGCCATGCGGGCGTGTTTCTAGGCTCGATACTGTTCCGGCAGTTTCGCTTATCGGTCGTGCCGCTGTCGGAGGAACAATTCGACTGGCTGGTTCACGGCTGAACGGGGGCGGTCCACAGCCAGAGTAGCCCTCAAACTGCTATCCTTAGCGTCGGTTGATTTGATTTACCAGCACGCCAGGAGTTTTCAGGATGATCGATATGAAGGGCAAAGTGGCTGTAGTGTTCGGCCTCGCCAACAAGCGCAGCATCGCGTGGGCGATCGCGCAAAAGCTGTCCGAGGCCGGCGCGTCGCTCGCCATCTGCTACCAGAGCGAACGTCTGCAGCGCGAGGCGGAAGAGCTTGCCGCCGACCTGCCCAATACCAAGCTCTTCCGCTGCGACGTCTCGATTGACTCCGACATCGACGCGGTCTTCGAGCAGCTTAAGGCCGTCTACGGCAAGCTGGATATCGTCGTTCACTCCATCGGCTTTGCTCCCAACATCAAGAACTCCGTTCTGAATACGGCTCGCGAGGACTTTCGTGTCGCGCACGACATCAGCGCCTACTCACTGATCGCCCTGGCGCGCGGCGCTGAGCCCCTGATGAGCCCGGGCGGATCGATTCTTACGCTGACCTACTACGGCAGCACGAAGGTCTTTCCGAACTACAACATCATGGGCGTCGCCAAGGCTGCGCTCGAAGCCACCGTTCGCTATCTCGCCAGCGATCTGGGTCCCAAGGGGATTCGCGTAAATGCTATCTCCGCCGGCCCTATCAAAACCCTCGCTGCGCGCGGCATCAGCGACTTCGCAACCATTCTCGACACGGTAACTCAACGGGCGCCGCTGCACAGAAATGTTGAACAGCTGGAAGTCGGCAACGTAGCGCTGTTCCTGGTAAGCGATCTAGCCAGCGCCATCACAGGTGAAGTTACGTTCGTGGATTGCGGGTTTAATATCACCGGAATCTAAGTCACAGAAATCCAAGACACGATTCAAAGGAGCTCAGAGATGACTGCCGCTGAATTATTGCTCGAAGACTTTGACGTAGAGATCTCGAATACCCGCCGCACGCTGGAGCGTGTGCCCAACGACAAGCCGGACTGGGTGCCGCACGACAAGTCGATGAAGCTGGGCAAGCTGGCCATGCACTGCGCCACCATGCCGCTCTTCGGCTATTACATTCTCGAAGACGACGGCATGGACATGGCCAACTCCAAGCGCCCGCACTCCTCGCTGGCCTTCGAGTCGCGCGAGCTTTGTCTGGAGCGGCTGGATGAGTCTGCGGCGAAGTGCCGCGCCGCGCTGGCCGCCGCCAGCGATGAGCACCTCGCCAAGTCGTGGCGCTTCTCCTTTGGCGAACAGGTGATCTCGAGTGCGACCCGCTCCAAGACCTACCGGCTGATGTTTTTCAATCACCTCATCCATCACACCGCGCAACTGGGCGTCTATCTGCGGTTGAATGAGATTCCCGTGCCCGCGCTGTATGGGCCGTCGGCGGACGAGCAGTGGGCGCCGAAGTAAGGTCCGGCGCATAACCTGCTAGTCGCATGCAGTATTCTTCTTGCACCATGAGACTTTCGATACTGGCCGTCGCTCTTGCGGGCTGCGCGGTCGCCACCGCGGCACAGCAGCCTGAAACTCACGTCACAATCCTGCACGCAGCGCGCATCCTCGACGTCGCCGCGGGCAAGGTTCTTTCGCCGGGCGAAGTGCTGGTGGAAGGTGCCCGGATTCGCGAGGCAGGGACGCATGTCTCGCGGCCAGCCAGCGCAGTCGTGATCGATCTCGGCGATACGACGCTGATGCCTGGCTTGATCGACGTGCATACACATCTCTTCCTCCACCCCGGCAACGAAGGTCTGCAGACCGTGGAAGAATCCGTGCCGCAGCGAACCCTGCTGGCCGCGGCCGCCGCGAAGGCTGATGTGATGGCCGGCTTCACCGCTGAGCGCGACATGGGGACCGAGGGCGCTGGGTGCGCGGACGTCGCCGTGCGCAATGCGATCAACAGCGGGCTGATTCCGGGGCCGCGCATGCGCGTCTCGTGCAATGCCATCGACATCCTGGGTGGGCATGAAGACGCCATCGGATTCAATCCTGCACAACAGGTGCTCTCGAACGCCGACTACGCGAACACCGCCGACCAGATCGTCGCGGTGATGCGCGAGCAGCGTAAACAGGGAGCGGACTTCACCAAAATTTACGAGACGGGACGGGATCGTCTCGAAGGCGACACGTTCACTACGCCCTATCAGTACACCGAAGCGCAGCTTGCCGCGGCGGTCGCGGAGGCCGATCGCACCGGCTCCTTCGTAGGAGTGCACTGCACTGGTGAGCCGGGTGCTTCATATGCGGCCGAGGCTGGTGTGGCGGCCATCGACCACGCGTACAACCTCTCGCCTGCGACCATGAAACTGATGCGCGAGAAGCAGATTTACGCGGTGCCGACGTTTGCCGTGGTCGAGTATTTCGGCGATCATCCGCAGCGCGGTGACGGATCGGAGGACCGCCGCGAACTTGCGTACCACGCTGCGCAGTTCAAGAAGCAGATGGCCGCGGGCGTGCCCTTTGCAGTGGGATCGGATGTGGGGCCGTTCCCGCATGGAACGCAGGCGCGGGAGTTGGAGTTGATGGTGAAGTTTGGCATGCCGCCGGCCGACGTGCTGCGCGCGGACCTGATCAACGGTGCGCAGCTGCTGCGCTGGGCGGACGACGTTGGGCAGCTGAAGCCTGGCTTTTACGCGGACGTGATCGCGGTCCCCGGCAACCCGCTCGACGATATCAGCGTGTTGAAGAAGACCGTCTTCGTGATGAAGAACGGCGAGGTGCTGCGCAAGGATTGAGTTTTAGCCGGCCTTCTCCGTGAGCTCGGCCCAGCGCTGATAGACAGCATCATGCTCGGCCTGCGCGGCTTCCATCTCGGCGAGGGCTTCGGTGAGCGCGGCGGGATCGGTGACCACGGCCGTGTCTTCCAGGCGATCGTGGGCAGCGGCCATGCGTGCATCGGCTTTGTCGACGCGCTGTTCGATGCCATCGTACTCGCGTTGCTCCAGGTAGGAGAGCTTCTTCTTGCCGGAGGCCGCGACCGCGCTGGATGTAGCCGACGCGCGCTGCGAGCTGTTGGCCGCGGCCTGCTGGTTCGCCACGTAGCCCCGCTCGACGCCCTTCCACTCTTCCCACTGCGAGTAGTCGGCAAAGATGCGCGCGTGCGCGTGGCCGTCGAGGCCAAGCACGATGTTCGAGACGCGATCGAGCATGTAGCGATCGTGTGTGACCAGCACGAGCGCGCCCTTGAACTCGAGCAGCGCCTCCTCAAGGATTTCGAGGGTGGGAATGTCGAGGTCGTTGGTGGGCTCGTCGAGCATCAGCACATCGGCAGGCTGCAGCATCAGCCGCGCGATCAGCACGCGGCCGCGCTCGCCGCCGCTAAGGCGTTCGACGGGCTGGTTCAGCTGGTCGCCGGTGAAGAGAAACTTTGCGGCGTAGCTTGCGACGTGAACCACGCGGTCCTGGTAGACGACGGAGTCGGAGTCGGGCGCGAGGGCGCGGCGCAGCGTGAGCGTGGGGTCGATCTCGCGCAGCTGCGAGAAGTAGACGATGCGCAGGCCGTTGGCGCGCTTAATTGTGCCCGAGGTCGCGGGGATTTCGCCCGACATGGCGCGCAGGATGGTGGTCTTGCCGCTGCCATTGGGACCGACGAGGCCGAGCTTCATGCCGTTGGTCACGCTGAAGCTGACGCCGCCAACGATCTCGCGGCCGCCCAGCGAGATGCTGACGTCCTCGAACTCGATCAGCCGTTTGGTCTGGCGTTCGGTAGCGGCAAATTCGATGCCTGCGCTGGAGGTGCGGGTGCGTGCATCCACATCCGCGAGCTTGCCGATGAGTTCGTTGGCGTTGTCGATGCGTGCCTTGGCCTTGGTGGCGCGCGCCTTGGGGCCGCGGCGCAGCCACTCGATCTCGGTCTTGACGCGATTGCGCAGGCCTTCCTGCATCTTGCTCTGGGCTTCGACATACAGCTCGCGGCCTTCAAGGAACTTCGAGTAGGTTCCGCGCACGCGCAGCACGCCCTCGGCGTAGACGCGGCTCAGCTCCACCACCTCACTGGCAACGTTCTCGAGAAAGTAACGATCATGCGAGACCACGACGCAGGCGAAGCGTGCGCTGCGAAGTACGCCTTCGAGCCACTCAATGCCTTCGAGATCAAGGTGATTGGTGGGCTCGTCAAGCAGCAGGACGTCGGGCTCGGTGACCATGGCCTCGGCGATGGCGAGGCGCTTGCGCCACCCGCCGGAGAGGCTTGAGGCGTCGGCATCCATGCGGATGGAGGTGTCGGTGCCGTCGTCGGCAAAGCCGGCGCGGCCCAGGGTCTCGCGCAGGCGCTGCTCGCGCTCGTTGGCAGGCACGCTCGCACGTTCCAGCGCGGCCTCCATCACGCTGCGGACGGTCATGCCGGCGGCGTACTCGGAGATCTGGCGGACGTAGCCGATGCGGGCGCGGCGGCGCACGGAGACTTCGCCGGAGTCGGGCTCGACTTCACCGGCGAGGACGGCCAGCAGGGTAGACTTGCCGGCGCCGTTGGGGCCGATGAGGCCGATGCGGTCGCCCTCATTTACGGCAAAAGAGATGTTCTGAAAGAGGGGCGTGGCGCCGAAACGCTTGGATACGCCTTGTGCATTGAGAATTGGTGGCATCACACCCAGTTTACCGGTTCGCGATGGGCGCGCGCCGTAGGGGTACTAGAGGCTCGGTTTTACCTTGGGTCGGATTGGCGGCTGGTTCTCCCGCAGCAGCGGCGACTCTACGTTGTAGGCCGCCAACTTCCAGACTCCATTCACATTATGGAGACAGATAGTTTCGGTCCCTGAACCCTTGTCGAAAGCGGTGGAATAGTGAAGAGTCAAAAAACTTCCCATCGTCTCGTCTTTGGCATAGCCGAAATCGGTCTGGGTTGAAGAGCGGGGGGCGCCTAGCCGCGTTCGGACGTTATCGAACATGCCGTTGGATGTCGCGGAAGTGATCGTTTCTCTGTAGGTTGGATCCGCGTCGGCGAAGATACCTGCATCGTCTGCACCGGTCATCTTTTGATGTAGAGCGGCTACGGCCGCTTCGGTGGAATGTGGCTGGGTGCGGGACCATCTGCCGAGGGCAATCAACCCGCCAGCGAACGCCAGAATGAGGATGATGGAGGCAGCCCACTTCCAGACCGGGATAGGTTCGAGAACGACGGGCGGGGGAGGAGGAATGGTGAAACGCCGCGCAGGCCAAGCGGGTGCAGCTACCTTCGGAATAGACGGTTGCTGCTGCGGTCCAGGATCAACTTCGTTCATTCCCAGGCATCCGATCGTATGGTTTCTCAGCTCTCGCCGTCCGCGAAGGACCTAATCCAGGTCGAAGTCGCGAATTGGCTTGCCCGTATTCGGCGACTCTTTGGCCTTCTTGACGGCTTCGGCGAACTTCTTGGCCATCACGTCGTCCTTGTTTTTTTCCGCCTGCACGGATTGCGCAAAGATGGATTCGCGGCGGGCGTCCTGCTCTTTCAAAGCTTTCGCGGCGGCGCCGAAGTCTTCGAAGGTCTTCTTGCGCGGTGCCGGCGTATGCGCAATCACCGAGCGGCTGATTGGGTCCACCTTCAACATCCCGCCGCAATCCGGGCACATCACTTCAAATGGCTGGTCGCTCAATCCCATAACAAACCTCGACTAGAACAGCCTCCGGCACTTGCTGGAAACTTCTTTATCGATTGTACGGCGGTGGCGGCACATACCTGTAGGCGAAGCGAGGCGTGTCGTTCGCCGCCCAGACCAGCGCGAGGACCCAGCCGATCAGCGTCCAGCCAAAAAAAAGATTGATCAGAAAGATCCACCAGAAGTTCTCAACGTGGCGCGAGCCCGCGACGAAGGTGGGGAGGAAGTGGAGGAAGAACGCGACGACGCCGATCAGGACCAAAACCAGGATTGGTAATCCTAAAAGAAAGGTCATGCCCGAAAGTATCGCGCAGGCAATTACTTATGTATAGGGGTTAGAGGTATATAACTCGGTGCCCCGGGCATTCCTGAGAGGCGTGGTCCACCAGGAGAGCGGGCAGCGCGTCGCCGTAGCGGGCGAGAAACCACACACCGCCGAGCAGGCGCTCCTGCAGATGTCCATCGGGGTAGAGGCTCAGCATGATGGCGGCAGCGTGTTTGTGCAGCGATGCCTGCTTCTGCAGCTCGAAGTTCGCGGCCATGCGGCGCAGGCGGTTCAGCTGGTAGCGCATCTTGCTGGCGGAGACGCTGGCGGCGCGGCCCAGGTCGGCGCTCATCGCGGTCATGTATTCCGTCAGCGCTGTGAGTTCAGCGTCCATCGAGTTCCCGACGGCTGCGATCTTGCGCTTGCCTTCGATGGGCATGGCGCGGGCGGCGAGGCGCAGGGCAAGATCTTCGATGGTTTTCGATTCGAGGATTTGCGGAAACTGCAGCTCGTGCGCCGCCATCGTGGACGCGATTGCGGGCTCTACCAGCGTGGCCATCAGGCGCGGAAGGACCGGCGTCACGCGGCCGAGGATGCGGGTGTACAGCACCTCCGACTGCGCAAAGTAGGCGATCTCCGCGGGGCCGCCAATGTAGGCGGCGGTGGGCAGAATGGTGTCCTGGAAGACGGGCCGGAGCAGCGCGTTGGGGCTCAAGCGCTCCGGCTCGGCGGCAAGAATCTGCAGCAGCTCGGCGGTGGCGTAGACGCGCGCGCCGGCCTTCCACTCGCCGTCCGCAGTGCGACGCAGCGGCAGGCGGGCACCGGTTTCGGCGTCGAGGAGGAAGAGCAGCGAATGATCGGCGGTGACCAGCACCTGCGCGTGATATCCCGCAGCCTCGAGATCCTGCGAGCGCACCAGCAGCGCGTCTTCGAGCTCGTCGGCACGCTCCAGCGCGGCCTGCAGAACGCTCGCGCCGAGGGCGTGGAAGTCGCGCGAGGCGGCGTCCATCACGATCAGTCCGAACTCCGCAAAAATCTTTGTGAGCAGGCGGCCAAACGCCGAGGCGAGGGTTGCGCCGGGGGTATAACACTCGCGCAACAGGTTGCTGATGGGCGCCCAGGCGAGCAGCTCGCTGGCCTGGTTGAGCGTCGCTTCCAGATGCTTCAGGCCTTCATCGCTTCCGGCATCGACGGGCAGTGGGCCCACCGGTAGTGGACGCGACGCCTTGAGATTGAGGCTCAGGGTTTCGACAGCGGTCTTGGACAGCAGCGCGAGTTGGTCGACCTCGGCGAGATCGTGGTCCTCGGTGGCCAGCCAGAAGATGGGAACATGCTCACGGCCGCTGGCTTTGGTGGCGTCCTGCGCCTTGCGGATGGCGGTGGCAGCCTTGAGCAGAGTCAGCAGCGGGCCTCCAAACAAGACGACCTGCTGGCCGGTGACAACGGCGGCAGCACCTTGCTCGAGGCGCCCGATGTTGGCCAAGACCGCTTCGCCCGCAGCGAAGTTTTCAGCCTGCGCCCGGAGCGCTTCCGCCAGGCGGCTGCGCTGAGCGGGATCCAGGATGGGCGAATGGCTGGCCCAGTCCATGGAGAACGGGTTGGAAGGATACCAGCGTCGCAAGGCGGACTGCTGCGAGGCCGCCGCCGAATAGGAAGCTGCGGCGTTGTCCGCGAAGTCGCGGAAGAGCGGGCTGGTGCCGGGCAGCGTCGAGATGGGGTAACACTGGGAGTCCATGCAGGTTTTAGTCTCTCATCCTGTGACCTCTTTGGATGCTTGAGCGGGAGCGCCGATGCAGCAAATCCTCAGGTTCCCGGTTGTGGATGGGGCCGCGGCTGTCGTGTACTGTACGGTTATGGGAAGCAAAAAGACCGCGACTGCGAAAAAGCCGAAGACCACCTCCCCGCCCTCAGCAAAATCGACGCCTGCGAAGAAGAGTTCCGCGAAGGCGTCTGCAATACGTTCCTTGCAGGCGGCCGCCGCCGCTGCGCCGAAGCCGGTGAAGCTGACGGGGCGTGCTCGAACTGTGTCGTCCAAAACTGTGTACCAGGGCAACGTCTTCTGGGTGACGCGGGACGAAGTGGAGGAGCCGGGCGGCGTGAAGGCAACCCGCGATGTGATCCGCCACAATGGTTCCGTGGTGGTGCTCGCCGTCGATACGGAGACCAACCCGAAGGACCCCGGGATCCTGTTGATCCGGCAGTATCGTCACGCCGCCGGGAAATTAATGTTGGAGTTGCCGGCGGGACGGATTGAGCCGGGAGAGAAATTAATTCCTGCCGCCCGGCGCGAGCTCATCGAAGAGACGGGCTACCGCGCGAAACGCTGGTCGCACCATTGCAACTACTACGCGAGCCCGGGCTTCCTTACCGAGACGATGACGATTCTGCTGGCCGAGGGCCTTACCCAGGGCGAGGCCGCGCCCGAGGACGACGAGAAGATTGAGCTCCACATGACGCCGCTCTCTGAGGTCTTGCGGCTCATTCGCGCCGGCAAGATCGAGGACGGAAAGACGCTGATCGGCGTGCTGATCTACGACGATCTGTGGCGCTCGAAGTCCGCGCAGCGCTAGGGTTTTCTTTCGCCGCGCCCTCGCAGAACTGCCTGTCCCGTGTTCATGGGACTGCATTGGTGTTTGATAGCCGACACATTAAAAGTTGTCGCATGACCGGGAATTCCACCATTCCCGAAATAGTTCAGGCCGCCTATGCGCTCAAAATTGCGTCATACCCTGTAACAACTTCCGGCCACGCGGAAGGATATTTCGAGCACGGTAAGGGACCCATGGCACAGTACAAAGGGACAGTTAAGTGGTTCAACAACGCAAAAGGCTACGGATTTCTGGGGCGTGAGGATGGCCCCGACGTCTTCGTACATTACAGTTCGATCAAGCTGGAGGGCTACAAGACGCTCAAAGAAGGCGACGAGGTGGAGTTCGACGTGATCCAGGGAACGAAAGGTCCGCAAGCGGACCAGGTCACGCGAACGAAGTCCGTTTAGCGTATTCGGGCCGCGATTCGCTGGGGAACGGCCCACAACCTTACAATCGAAGCTGATCCGGGCCGCGTTCTACGTTGAGCTGAGCCCGGACTTCGACTTTCTATGGACAACATTACCCTCGCTCGGCTGCTCGATGAGACAGCTTCCCTGCTCGAGATCGATGCGGCTGACCCGTTTCGTATCCGCTCGTATCGTCGTGCCGCGGAAGCGGTGGAACAGCAAACCACGCAGCTTGCCACGCTGGCAACGGCGGACGTGGATCCCAAAGCGCTGCTCGCGATTCCCGGCATCGGCAAAGGCATGGCGGCCAACATTCGCGACCTCGTTGCCACGGGAACGATGCCCCTGCGCGAAGAGCTGCTGCAGCGCTATAAGCCGACGATGCTCGAGCTACTGCGTCTGCCCGGCATGGGTCCGAAGACCGTGGCGCTGGTCTATTCCGCGCTGGGGGTACACGATATCGACAGCCTGGAAGAAGCGGCCAAGCGCGGCGATCTGCTGCCGCTCCCGCGCATGGGGCAGAAGTTTACCGACAAGCTGCTCAAGGGTATTGAGGACTATCGCAAGAACTCTTCCCGCTTTCGCATCGACGTCGCGCGCCAGCATGCGGAGCAGATCAGCGAACTCATTCGACTGTTTCCGGGGATTGAAACGATCACTCCTGCGGGCTCGCTGCGTCGCGGCCGTGAGACGGTCGGCGACCTTGATCTGCTGGTGACCGGCCCAGCCTGCGAGCCCGACGTGGTTGCAGCAGCCGTCGAGCATGTGGCGACACTGCCGCTGATCGACAAACTGCTGGCGCGCGGTCAGAACAAGGTGAGCTTCACCTTGCGCAACAACCTGCAGGTGGATGTGCGGCTGCTGCCGCGCGCCAGCTATGGAGCGGCGCTGCAATACTTCACCGGCTCGAAGATGCATAACGTCGCGCTACGCCAGCGAGCGATCAAACGCGGCCTCACGTTGAGCGAGTATGCGCTGCTGCGGCTCGAAGACAACGTGGTCGTTGCGGCAGCCAGCGAGCAGGAGATTTATAACGCGCTGGATCTCGATTACATTGCTCCCGAGCTGCGCGAGAACTGCGGTGAACTGGAGGCCGCGGCGAAACACACGCTTCCGCAGCTGATCGTACGCGGCGATATCCGCGGCGATCTGCACATGCACACCACCGAATCCGATGGCAGCAACTCGATCCGCGAGATGGCCGAGGCGGCCATCGACCGCGGGCTGGAATATATCGCGATCACCGACCACTCCAAGAATCTGGCCATGACCAATGGCATGGACGATACGCGCGCCCTGGCCCACGCACACCGCATTCGCGAGGTCTCCGCCGAGCTTGCCGCAGAGTTTGCCGCCGGTCGCGGTCCCCAGTGGGAACGCTACGAGGCTCGCCTGCGCAACAACGAACCCGACGTGATCAAGCCGGCAGTGCCCTTCCGTATTCTGGCCGGCGTCGAAGTGGATATTCTGCTCGATGGCTCGCTGGATCTGGCCGACGAGACGCTCGCGCAGCTGGACATCGTGGTCGCGAGCGTTCATTCCGGCTTCAACCAGACTCCCGAAGAGGTGACGGCGCGGGTGCTGCGTGCGGCGGAAAACCCGCACGTGCATATCCTCGGCCACCCCACCGGCCGCAAGGTGCTGCAGCGCGAGGGCTACAAGATCGACCTCACCCAGCTGCTGCCGGCCGCGGCGCGCCTGGGAGTCGCCGTCGAACACAATGCATCGCCGGCGCGTGCGGATCTGAACGACTTGAATCTCCGCCTCGCCAAAGAACATGGATGCAAGATTGTGGTGAACACCGACGCGCACCAGACCGGCGAGCTCGATCAGATCGACCATGGCATTGTGCAGCTGCGCAGGGCCTGGCTCAGCCCCGCCGACTTGCTCAATACACGACCCGTTGAACAATTGTTGGCGGGTTTGCAACGAACGTAAGCAAATCACAGCGGCGGCCCCCGTCGCCGCACTATTGTGAGGGAATGATGCTCCAATCTCAGGAACCAATCGTTGAGCAAGATCTCCAAATCGCCCCGCCCCCCGATCCGAATCCCCTGATTCCGAAGCTCCTCATCGCCGCTGCGGTGATGATCCTCATCGGCGTCGGCGTCTACATGCTCAATCCCCGCAAGACCGCGGAGATCACCGTGCAGAAGACGGAAATCTTTGCTCCCCACACGGAGTTCTCGGAGATGCCCAGCAGCAGTCACCTCATCGGTGTGCCCGCGCAATCCGAAGACAATGTCTATGTCGTCGCCACCGTCAGCATCGCCGACAAGCTCCGCCTGCCCATCTTTCTCGATAGTGTTTCCGCGACCATGACCTCGGACGCCGGTTCGCTCCAGGCGACCAATGTCTCTGCGCTCGATCTGCCTCGGCTGGAGCAGAGTTTCCCGCAGCTCACTCCGCTGGTAAGCCCGCCTGCAGCTCCCCCGCTGCGCTTCGAGGATGCGGTATCGCCCGGAGCTACCCGCGTGGGCACCATCGTATTCCTGTTCCCGCATCTAACTGCCCAGGCATGGGCGGCCAAAAAATCGGCCACCCTCACGGTCTATCTTGCACACGACGCCGCGCCCATCCAGGTTCCGATCCCGTAGCCATCAAAACATTGGGGCTGCACAATATCTGTGCAGCCCCTCGCAGGCAAAAACGTTTGTGCGGTAATTACTGACCGGCGCTGGGAGCGGCCATCGGCTCAGGCGCGCTCTTCGGCGTGCTGAGATAGCCCGAAACCGTCTTCTTGCCGATGTTGTTGACGACGATCTCAAAGAGCGCCGGCGTCTTTCCAGAGTAGAACTGGATGGGCTCGTCGAGCGTCCGGTCCTTCTTCTCGATGTTGCGGTCGTCCGAGCTAACCACCAGCGTGAACCGGGAGCGCTTGTTGTCAACCTTCCTCAGATCGATTTTGATGGTCCCGACATTCTTGGCACCCGCACCCTTGTCGAGCGTGAACTCGTAGTAGTTGCGGTCGCCCTTATGCTTCAGCTCTTCCAGCTCCGTGTGGTTGGTGGCAATCAGGCCGCTCATCACGCCCGCATCGCCCATCACACGGTTCAGCTGGGTTTTGGTCGCGTCGAGATCAGCCTTGGTGCTGGCCACGTCGGTCTTTACGCCGCCAACGTCCGTCTTCACACTCGATACGTCCGTCTGCACCGCACCAACCTGCTGCGCGGTCGCCTTCTGTTCGCGTGCCAGACGCTGGGTCTGGATCCGGTCGCGCTGCTCGGTTGCGACCAGTTCATCTGACTTGTCCTGGAGCTGCTTCTGGGTCAGACCAACGCTTTGAGCCAGCGCCTGCCCCTGGGCCTTCATGCGCTCATTGGTGTCATCAATTTTCTCTGATAGCGACGCGTTTTGTGCCGTTGCGGCAGAAAGCTTGGACTCCGCATCCGTCAGATGGCTTTGCAGCCCGAAACTCCAGGCCAGGCCACCCAAGGCGACAATCAACGCCGCAACCGCGACACCCACAAGCCATGTTGCCGGCTTATGCTCCACGTAAGTGTCATGAGTTGTGCTTCCATCCTTGTCATCTAATAGGCTCATCCGTTCACTTCCTCCTTGCAGGCGCGCTCTTTGAGCGGGACTTCGCTCTGAACACAACCTCTTCGATAAGATGCAGATTCCGCTCGCGCGTGGACGCAAAAAAGCGACCAAAAAACGAGGGGTGCCCTTGATTGTACGTTTCCGTTTCCTGCATCCAGGTTGATCGCATCACGATGTATCAATCCACGCAACTCCGCCGCGACTTGGGACGCGAGGGATAATGAGCATAGATGAGCTTCCGCTTTGACCCAACCCGGACTCCGGACATCGTCGTGATCGGCGCCGGGCTGATCGGATTGGCGATTGCGCTGGAGTTGAACGACCGCGGGGCGAAGGTCACGGTCGTCGATCGGGGGCGCAGCCTGGCGGGCGCCTCGACCGCTGCGGCGGGGATGCTGGCCGCCGGCGATCCGGGGAATCCTCCGGAGGTTCGTGCGCTCTCCCGACTGAGCGCCGAACGCTATCCTGCGTTTCTCCGCCGGATTGAAGCGCTCTCCGGCATCGCGGTTCCCTTCCAGACCAACACCACGGTTCAATACCTGGAGGACGGGTCGACGCAGCGGCTGGCAGAGCACTCGCTCGACCCACGGCAGTTGGCCGCGGCCCTGCGCGCTGCGGTGAAGGCGACGTCGATTCGGCTGCTCGAAGATACGCAGATCGCGGCGATTGATGAGGAGGGTCGCGGGGCAACGATCCAGCTGGGCGGCGGGGAGGCCATCGCCACGCGCGCGGTCGTCTACGCAGCCGGTGCGTGGACCTCCGAGGTGATGGCGGCGCTGGACGGCGACCCCATCGCCATTACGCCATGCAAGGGACAGATGCTGCGCGTGCGCCTGCCGTTTGCGCTCGACGAGGTTCATCGCAGCGAGCGAATCTACATCGTTCCGCGGACCAGCGGCCCGCAGGCGGGCACGGCGCTGATCGGCGCGACGGTAGAAGATGCCGGCTTCGACACAGCAGTACACGCGAGCGATCTGGACGCGCTGCGGGCGCTCGCGGCGAAGCTCATCCCCGAGCTCGCGTTCGAGGCCGACGCTCCCCTGGTCGAGTCCTGGGCAGGGCTGCGTCCCGCAACGCCAGACAGGCTGCCCCTCGTGGGCGCGTGTTCCCGTCCCGGGCAATTCATCGCTACCGGCCACTACCGCAATGGCATTCTGCAGGCGCCGGGGACGGCCCTCGTGATGGCCGACCTGATCGAAGGAAAGGCCCCAGCCATCGACGCTTCGGCGCTGTCGCCTCAGCGCTTTGCCTGCACCGTCATCCCCTAAACCGCGAATCGACCAATCAAATCGATATTCGGCCAACCGCTCGTGACAACCGCTTCCGCGCTGCCCGATAATCGCAGGGTAGTGCGAAAGCACAAGGTTTTCAGGAGATCTGTACCTATGTCCACTGCTGCACCCAGGGGTTTGCAAGACGTTATTGCCAATGATTCCTCGATTTGTTTCATCGATGGCGGCAAAGGAATTCTGTCCTATCGTGGCATCGACATCCACGAGCTCGCGCAAAAGTCGTCCTTCGAAGAGACGACTTTTTTACTTTGGAATGGAAGCCTGCCAACCGCTGCGGAGCTCAATGATTTTTCGCACCAGCTGGCGGCCGCGCGGCAACTGCCCGACGATGTCATCGACTTTCTCAACCGGCTGCCCAAGACCGCCTCGCCCATGGAAGTGCTTCGCACCGCGGTCTCGCTGCTGTCCATCTACGACCCTGACGAGAAGTCGGTGCTGCATACCGCCAACATCCGCAAGAGCTTTCGCCTGACCGCGCAGATCGCCATGATCATCGCGTTCTTCGACCGCATTCGCAAGGGCAAGGAGATCGTGAAGCCGGACACCTCGCTCTCGCACGCGGCGAACTTCCTCTGGATGCTGAACGGCGAAAAGCCATCCGAGACCGCGACCAAGGCGCTCGACGTGGCGCTGGTGCTGCATGCGGACCACGAGCTGAACGCGAGCACCTTCGCCGCGCGCGTGATTGCGGCCACGCTGTCGGATCTGCACTCCGCCATCACCGGGGCGATCGGCGCACTGAAGGGGCCGCTGCACGGTGGCGCGAACGAGGCCGTGATGCACTTGCTCTACGCCATCGACCAGGCCGGTGAAGATCCCGTCGAGCACGTCCGCACGATGATCGCGAACAAGGAGAAGATCTCCGGCTTCGGCCATCGCGTCTACACCACCGAAGACCCTCGCGCCACGCACCTGCGCCGCATGTCCGAGGACCTCGGTAAGGACGCCAATCCCAAGTGGTACGAGATGTCGCGCAAGATCGAGCTGTACGTGAAAGAGGAGAAGAAGCTCAACGCCAACGTCGACTTCTACTCGGCCAGCACCTACACCACGCTCGGCATCGACATCGATCTGTTTACGCCGATCTTCGCGCTGAGCCGCATCTCCGGCTGGTGCGCGCATGTGATCGAGCAGCACGACGACAACCGCCTGATCCGCCCGCGCGCCAACTACACCGGCCCCACGTACCCTGCGCCCTACACGCCCATCGAGCAGCGCACGTCCGAGGCCCACAAGCTAAGCGAGAAGCCCAGCGCCTGACCGTTGAAGCCCAGCGCCTGAGCTCTAGCGGTCGAACGTCATCTGCGTGCGGCGTGCCGGCCACTTCCAGTCGTTGATCTCCGCCCGGTCGATGCCGTTCTCGTTCGCGTAGCAGATTGAATCGATGATCTGATCCTTCAGCCACTCCTTGGTGTGCGCCGCCGTCGCCTGCAGTGCGGGCACTCGATCGATCACATCAATCGCCAGGTTGAAGCGATCGATCTGGTTGAGGATGGCGAGTTCCAGGGGCGTATTGATGTTCCCTTTTTCCTTGTAGCCGCGCACGTGGAAGTTGTCGTGATTGGTGCGCCGATACGTGAACTTGTGGATCAGCGAAGCATACGCATGGAAGTTGAAGATGACCGGCTTATCCAGGGTGAACAAGCTGTCAAACTCGCGCTCCGATAGGCCGTGCGGATGTTCTGATTCGGGCATCAGCCGGAAAAGATCGACAACGTTTACGAAGCGGACCTTCAACTCCGGACAGCGCTCGCGCAGAATGGCCACGGCTGCCAGCGCTTCCGCGGTTGGAATATCACCTGCGCACGCCATCACGACATCCGGCTCCACGCCCTGGTCATTGCTCGCGAAATCCCAGATACCAATGCCCTTGGTGCAGTGGTCGACGGCTTTATCCATGGGCAGATATTGCAGGTGCGGCGCCTTGTCCGCAACAATCACGTTCACATAATTCGTACTGCGCAGGCAGTGGTCGGCGACGCTCAGCAGGCAGTTCGCATCGGGCGGCAGATAGATGCGCGTGACCTCCGGGCTCTTGTTGGTGACGAGGTCGAGGAAGCCTGGGTCCTGGTGGGTAAACCCGTTGTGGTCCTGCCGCCACACCAGCGACGTGATCAGCAGATTCAACGAAGAGATCGGCGCCCGCCAGCGCAGCTCCAGCTTGCTCTTCTCCAGCCACTTGGCATGCTGGTTAAACATCGAGTCGATCACGTGCACGAAGGCCTCGTAGCTCGCGAACAAGCCGTGCCGCCCCGTCAGCACATAGCCTTCGAACCAGCCTTCGAGGGTATGCTCGCTCAGCATCTCCATCACGCGGCCGTCGGTCGAGAGAAATCCGCCGTCATCATCCGAGGGCAATCGCTCTTCCAGCCACGTCTTCTGGCTCGCTTCGTAGATCGCGTCCAGCTTATTCGAGGCCGTCTCATCCGGCCCGAAGACGCGAAAGCTCGTCATGTTTTTGCGCATCACGTCGGCGAGAAAGTGTCCCAGCACATTCGTCGAGGACACCTGGATCTTGGCCGGGTCTTCCACCTTCACGGCGTATTCGCGGAAGTCAGGAAGGTCCAGCGGCTTGCGCAGCACGCCACCATTCGCGTGAGGATTGCCGGAGATGCGTCGGGCACCCTTAGGCGGAAGCTCGCGCAGCTCTTCGATGAGCGCACCGGTGTCATCGAACAACTCTTCGGGACGATAACTCCGCAGCCATTCTTCGACCAGCTTCAGGTGCGCCGGATTGCTCTTCGGATCGACGATCGGCATCTGGTGTGCGCGCCACGAGCCCTCCAGCTTGTGTCCGTCGACCTCCTTCGGACAACCCCAGCCCTTGGGCGAGCGCAGCACAATCATCGGCCACCGCTGCCGCTCCACAGGCGTCCCCACCGGCGCCGACCGCGCCTTCGCCTGGATTGCGCGAATTTCGAGCACGCACTGCTCCATCACTTCGGCCATCTTCGGATGCATCACCACGGGATCGTCGCCCTCCACGTAGTACGGCTTCCATCCGTAGCCCACCAGCAGGCTGTTCAATTCCTCATGCGGAATACGCGCGAGGATGGTGGGGTTCGCGATCTTGTAGCCGTTCAAATGCAACACCGGCAGCACCGCGCCATCGGTGATTGGATTGAGAAATTTATTGGAGTGCCACGAGGTCGCGAGCGGCCCCGTCTCCGACTCGCCATCGCCGACCATCACCGCCACAATCAGGTCCGGGTTATCGAACGCCGCGCCGAATCCATGCGAGAGACTGTATCCCAACTCCCCGCCCTCGTGAATCGACCCCGGCGTCTCCGGCGTGCAATGGCTGCCGATTCCACCCGGAAACGAAAACTGCTTCATGAACTTCTGCAGGCCTTCCAGGTCCTGGCTGATCGCCGGATAGACCTCCGAATACACGCCCTCGAGATAGCTGTTCGACAACGTCGCCGGCGCCCCATGACCAGGCCCGGAGATGTAAATCGCATCGAGATCGTACTTCTTGATCAGCCGGTTCAAATGCACCCACGTAAACGTCTGCCCCGGATCGCTGCCCCAGTGGCCGAGCAGCCGGTTCTTGATGTGCTCAGGCTTCAGCGGTTCGCGCAGCAGAGGATTCTTCATCAGGTACAGCATGCCCGCGCACAGATAATTGCAGGCGCGCCAGTACGCATCCATTCTGCGCTGCTCATCCGCGCTCAAAGATTCGATCTGAGAAGCCATCGGTTTCGCTTGAGAATTCATTGGCTCCGCTTGAGAATTCATTGGCTCCGCTACCGCTTCGGCAGAATTACTTTTGGTCATCAAGGTCCTCGCTCTCATCACGTTGATATCTTCGCTGGTTGGCAATGTTCGCCTGCGGCGTCGCAGCTATGTCCGTGTCTCTTGCCGTGCCATTCGTTCCACGTGCACCGCGATCATCTGGTCTTCGCGGGCAGGTACAACGAGCACCGCGGTGGGCGAGTCGAGTGAGCTGATACGTTGGATGCCGCCCGCAGCCGCCTGGTTGAGCGCCGCGTCGATATTCACGCCTTGACTCGCCAGTCCATCCACAATCTCCGCTCGGGTCTTCGGGTCGTGCTCGCCAATGCCGCCCGCGAAGACAATCGCGTCGAGCTCTCCGAGCAGCCAGCTGAACCCTCCCATCGCCTTCGTCACACTGCGCGTAAATATCTTCAGCGCCAGGGTGGCCCGCGCATCTCCGTTGGCCGATGCCGCGCGCATCGCCTTCACGTCGTTCTCCATCCCGCTCACCGCCACCATGCCCGACGCATGATTCAACAGTGCTTCCACGTCCCCCACCCGGTCGCCCGGAGGCGTCTCGCGCAGCAGATAAAGCACCAGCCCCGGATCAAGATCGCCCGGCCGTGTTCCCATCACCACGCCGCCGGTCGGTGTCAGCCCCATCGTGGTGTCCACCGAAGATCCATCGAGCAGCGCCGTCACACTGCAGCCGCTGCCCAGGTGCGCAATCACCATTCGCCGAGGCACATCGCCTGCGCGCTGCAGCTGGCGCACAATCGACTCGCAGCTCAGCCCATGAAACCCGTACCGCCGCACGCCGCGCGCTGCATACTCCGGCGGCAGCGCATAGGTGCTCGCCTCTGGCGGCATCGTCTGATGAAACACCGTGTCAAAGCACGCGTAGTGCGGCAGCGTCGGAAATTTCTTCATGAAGGCGCGAATCATCATCACCGCCTCGGGATCATGCAGCGGCGCAAACTCGCTCGCCGCCTCAAGATCGGCGATCACCGCCGGCGTGATCCGCACGTGTTCCCGAAGCTTCGGCCCTGGGTGCACCACGCGGTAGCCAACCGCCTCAAACCCCGGCAGGCCGCCACCCGCAACCACGTCGAGCACCGCGGTGATCGCCTGCTCCACGCCATGGATCCCAACCTTCGACGTCGCCGACTTCTCCGCGCCCGTGCCTGTCGCATGAATCGTCAGCGTGCTCTCAGCTTCCCCAATGTCGCTCAGCGCTCCCTCAAACAACGAGCGCGGCGTCACCGTCGGCGCATTTCCGCCGGGCGGAGGCTGCACCTCAAAGATCGAAAACTTGATCGACGACGATCCGCTGTTGATCACCAGTATCTGCATCGTGCGTACCCGCCTGCCCGTGCGTTCACTTGAACCCGCTGCCGCAAACTGCCGGCTGCCGTGCCGGCGTTCACATCCCCATCACACCATACGAGGATTACATCACGATGACGGACGACCCAGCCTCCGTCTCATCCTTCACCCGTCGCCGTTATCCGTTCGTCTCCGCCCACAGATCGACGCCGCCGTCACCCTTCGCCGACACGCCAATCCTCGGAACCAGCAGCTGGAAGATCAGCAGCGAGGTAACATACGCGCCACTCGCCATCGCAAAGATGACCAGCGGATGCAGCGAGAGCATGTGCGAGACCAGCACGGTGAAGAGCGCGCCGCCGAGCGACCCAACCGCTCCGCCGATGCCCACCACCGTCGACACCGACGTCGACGGAAACATGTCGGTAGGGGTCGCGAACAACGTCGCCGACCAGCCCTGGTGGGCTGCGGCCGCCAACGCAAACAGCCCCACCGCCGGCCACGCGTTATGCGGGAACAACGCATGCATGTGCGGCACCAGCATCAACGGCAGCACGCACACCGATGTCACCAGCATGGCAAACTTGCGCCCGCTGTTTACGGTGTGGCCGCGCTTCATCCGCAGTCCCGAAAGCCCTCCGCCCAAAAACGAGCCCAGCGACGACACCGCGTACACCACGACGATCGGCCAGTACGCCTGCTTCAAACTCAGGCCGTAGTTGTCGTTCAAATACATGGGCAGGTAGAAGAGATAGAACCACCACACCGGATCGGTAAGCCCTTTCGCAATGGAGAACGCATACAGCCCGCGGTTGCGCAGGAGAAATCCATAGAGCTTCTTGCCGGTAACATTGGGCACAACACGCCGAAGATCTGCCTGGGTCGTGGTCAGCCCGCAACGCAGCCGGTTATACGGAAACGCCAGCCACAGCACGAGCCAGCAAAGACCCATACCGCCCGTGCAGAGAAACGCGGCCCGCCATCCGCCGAAGTGCAGCGTCGCGAGCGGAACGATCGCCGGCGCAATAAAGAACGCTGCATTCGCACCCGAGTTGAACAGGCCGATCGCCAGCGCGCGGTCTTCGCTGGCAAACCATTCGCTGGTCGCCTTGATCGCCGCCGGGAAGTTCCCTGACTCGCCCAGCCCCAGGCACGCGCGCGCAATGCAGAATCCAATCACCGAATGCACCAGCGAATGGCTGATCGACGACACGGCCCACACACCGATCGCAATCGAGTATCCAATCTTTGTGCCGAGCCTGTCGATGAACGGCGCCGCCACCAGGAATCCCACCGCGTACGCAATCTGGAAGCACTCCACGATGTGCCCGTAGTTCAGGTGATATCCCGACTGATACGTTGCGCTCACGCCCGGAAGCCAGCCCATGAACGGCAAGTGCAGCAGCGGCTCGATCAGCGAGAGGACCGACCTGTCCATGTAGTTGATCGTCGTCGCCAGAAACAGCAGCAGGCACACAAACCAGCGAATGTTCGACTCGGCAGGACGCGAGGTGAATCGCTGGTCGTCAGATCTGGAAGCTACAAGGGACATTTGTTCGAACTCCGGCGGAATGCAATGCAGTATATCGAACGCGCGCTACGACTGGCTGCAAGCATCCAGCGTTCATTTCGTATTCTTCTTTCGAATCACGGGTCTTGCCGGTTTTCCAGATGCGGGCACACTGCGCGTATGCCGTTTGCCGGAGTGCCGCTGCAGCACCAGCGCGGACGCGCCCCGCAGCCTCGCCAGGCCACCCTCCTCGCTCGGCGCCAGGCGTGGCGTCGAGCCGGCCAGCAGCGTTGCTTTCATCTCTGCCTCGATCACCGGTCCAACCACTCCCCAGGCCTGCGTGATGTCGCCCGCGATAAAGATGACCTCGGGCGAGAGCGATGCCGTCACCATGCGCAAGCCTCGCCCGATGTGCGTGGCCTGCTCGATCAGCGCGGCCACGGCATCCTTGTCGCCCTCCTCAGCCAGCGCATGCAGCTCGGCAATTCCGATCTCCGCGTGCTTCGGTTTGCGTTCCGCAAAGTACCGCAGCGCCGCATTGGAGGAAGCGAACGTCTCCCAGCAACCCCGCGCCCCGCAGGCACATTGAGGCCCTTGCGGATCCATCACGATGTGTCCAAACTCGCCGGCCATGCCGCTCTTGCCGTACACCGGTTGCCCGTTGGCGAGGACGCCGGTGCCAACGCCCTCCGCGATCGTCACCAGCACCGCATGGCGCACGCCGTCCATCTTGCCAAACCACATCTCGGAGAGCAGCCACGCGTTCGCCGCGTTCTCTATCTCGACCTTCAGGCCCATGGCCTTCTCCACCGTGCCGCGCAGGTCCACGCTCGACCACTTCAAGTGCGGCGACATGTTCGGCGCAAACATCAGCCGCTGCGTCTGCGCGTCCACTCTTCCGGGAAGGCTGATGCCGATCCCCTCAAACGACTTGCCTGGATGCTTCTCGCGCAGCTTTTTCATCGAGTCAACCATCTGCTGGATGGCGCGCTCCGGATTCGACACGATCGTCACCACATCGCGCGAAAGAAAATGGCCATTCAGGTCGACGACCGCAACAATCGCCCGGCGCGGATGCACATCCACGGCCAGGATCACGAGGTCTTCGTTGAGCCCCAGCATCGTGGGCCGCCGTCCCCTCGGGCGCCGCGCAAGCGACCCTTCGCGCACCCACTCCTCGCGCATCAGGTCTTCCACAATCTCCGACACCGTGCTTCGCTGCAGCCCCGACAGCCGCGCCAGGTCTGCGCGCGACACCGGCTGCTGGGCGCGTATCAGCTCCAGCACGACATCGCGGTTCATGTCGCGCGCCACCTCGCTGGACGCTACCTGCGCGTAGGCCAGATCCACGCGCCGCATGCCGCTGAATTCCCTGCCCTGCTTGGCCACGCCAACCTCTTGCCTGGGAGTTTGCCCTATTCTAGCGCCCGGATTTTCCCGTAGTCGTTACTGATTCACGCCGCTTGCAAGATATCCGCCATCCACCGTAAGAATCTCGCCGGTCACAAACGAGGCAGCATCCGATGCAAGAAACACCGCCGCGCCCGCCACCTCTTCCAGGCGCCCGAAGCGCGCCATCGGTGTACGCAGAATCTCCTCGCGTCCGCGCGCCGTGCTGAACAACAGCTCGCGATTGAGGTCAGTGGGAAAGATTCCTGGCGCGATTCCATTCACGCGCACGTTCTTCGGCGCGAACTCAACCGCCAGCGAACGCGTCAATGCGCCCACGCCGGCTTTGCTCGCGCCGTACGCCGCCACCTCGTGAAACGCGACGAATGTAGCGAGCGAGGCGATGTTGATGATGCTGCCGCGCCCCTGCTCCAGCATCGTTCGACCAAAGATCTGGCAGGTGCGCAGCGTGCCCGTTAGGTTGGTATCGAAGATGCGCTGCCAGGTCTCTTCGGGGCAATCGATCGTCGGCAGGCGCGCTGTAATGCCGGCAGCGTTCACCAGGATCTCCACGCTGCCAAACTCCGCGAGCGCGCCCGCATGCAGCGCCTCCAGCGACTTCCGATCCAGAACGTCCGAGCACAAACGCAACGTGCGGCGACCTTCGGCCTCGATCGCCGCAGCCACCTCCTCCACCTGCTCCGCGCGCCGGCTGCTCGCCACCACGTTGGCCCCGGCGCGGGCCAGACCCAGCGCAATCTCGCGCCCCAGCCCGGAGGTGCCACCCACCACCACCGCACATCGTCCGGACAGATCGAAGGCGCCGGTCGGTCGATCATTCATAGGGGTCTCCAACGAATCTTTCTCCTATCAACTCGCGACGGTGCGCGTATTGGAATGACCCATGATAGCCGATCTCTCCAGGCCAGCGAAGCATGTGCCGCCCCCGGAACTATGTGCTTTTCCATGGCCCCGCACGGCGCAGATCCCACATAGTTTGCCTGCCGCACGAATACCCAACGGGGCTGGTCGAGGCATTGGATAACCCAAGCCACCGCTCATTCGGCTACTATCAATTCGTTGCACTGCCGTCGACGAATCTGTGAGGGAAACATGAAGTTTGGAGCAAAGATTCTTTGCCTGTTGCTGGCGTCGAGCGGGGCCATCGCCCAGCACCCGGCGCGCTGGTCCGCCGAAAAGGCAAACGCCTGGTACGCGCAGCAACCCTGGCTGGTGGGCGCAAACTACGTGCCCTCCGACGCCATCAATCAGCTTGAAATGTTTCAGGCCGCCACCTGGAACCCGCAGCTGAACGACAAAGAGCTCGGCATGGCGCAGGGCATCGGCATGAACACCATGCGTGTCTTCCTGCAGGACCAGCTCTGGCAGCAGGATCCCGAGGGCTTCAAGCAGCGCCTCGACGCCTTCCTGACGATCGCCTCCAAGCATGGGATCAAGCCCATCCTCGTGCTCTTCGACTCCTGCTGGGATCCCAACCCGAAGCTCGGCCCGCAGCATCCGCCTATCCCCGGCGTGCATAACTCCGGCTGGGTGCAGAGCCCCGGCATGGAGGAGCTCACCAACCCGGCCGCCGAGCCCAGGCTCGAGGCGTACGTAAAGTTCGTCGTCGGCGCCTTCGCCAACGATCCCCGCATCCTCGCCTGGGATGTGTGGAACGAGCCCGACAATCCCACCTCGCAGTATCCGGCCACGCCGCACAAGACCGAGCGCGTCGACCACCTCCTTCCCCTCGCCTTCGCCTGGGCGCGCGCCGAGCATCCCACCCAGCCCCTCACCAGCGGCGTCTGGATGGGCGACTGGTCGCACCCGGATCGAGAGAGCGCCACCACAAAAATCCAGCTCGCCGAGTCGGACGTGATCAGCTTCCACAACTACGGCTGGCCCGAAGAATTCGAGGCGCGTATCAAGGAACTCCAGCCCCTGGGCCGCCCCATCCTCTGCACCGAGTACATGGCCCGCGGCGCCGGCAGCACCTTCGACAACTCCCTCCCCATCGCCAGGCAATACCACGTAGCCGCCATCAACTGGGGCCTGGTCGCCGGCAAGACCCAGACCTACTATCCATGGGATTCCTGGCAGCACCCCTACGTTCTCAGCCAACCCACCGTCTGGTTTCACGAGGTCTTTCGCCAGGACGACACGCCCTACCGCCAGCACGAGGTCGACCTGATCCGCCAACTCACCGGCCGCGGCACACCCTGACTTTTTCCGAGCTCGCCACCTGCTTTCCTAATTTCCGAGCTTGCCACCTGCGTAATTAAATTGTCATCCTGAGCGAAGCGAAGGACCTGCTTCCTGCTACATCAGGCGATCCCGCACCGGAGTTAGCACGCAATGGACCAACCAACGCCGCCACCAACGCCCGCAGGACTCACGCTCCGCCCGGCCTCCGCATGCCGCTGGGACCTCCTCTCCTTCGGCGAAGTGATGCTGCGCTTCGATCCCGGGGAAGGCCGCATCGTCGGCGCGCGCAGCTTCCGCGTGTGGGAGGGCGGCGGCGAATACAACGTCGCCCGCGGCCTGCGCCGCTGCTTCGGCCTGCGCACCTCCATCGCCACCGCGCTGATCGACAACCCTGTCGGCCGCCTGGTCGAAGACCTCATCCTGCAAGGCGGCGTCGACACCTCGCACATCCACTGGTCGCCCTTCGACGGCGTAGGCCGCGACGCCCGCAACGGCATCTACTTCCTCGAGCGCGGCTTCGGCGTCCGCGCGGGACTCGGCATGATGGACCGCGGCCACACCGCCATCTCGCAGCTCAAGCCGGGCACCATCGACTGGGACGCCATCTTCGGCACCGAAGCCGTGCGCTGGTTCCACACCGGCGGCATCATGGCAGCGCTGAGCGAAGACGCGACCGAGGCGGTGCGCGAGGCCATCGCCGCCGCCCGCCGCCACGGAACGATCGTCAGCTTCGACGGCAACTATCGCGCCTCGCTGTGGAAGTCCCGCGGAGGCCGCGCGCGCTCCGTCGAGGTCAACCGGTCTATCCTTCCGGAGGTAGACGTCTTCTTCGGCCACGAGGGCGACGTCGCGGCAGCGCTTGGCGACGACGCCCACCGCCCCGCCTGGCATACCCTCGACACCTTCGCGCCCATGGCCGAACGCGTGGCCGCCGAGTACCCCAACCTCCAGGTCCTCGCCACCACCGTTCGCCGCCCGCACACCGCCAATCGCAATAGCTGGAGCGCCTTTGCCTTCGCCAACCACAACGCCATCGCCGGCCTTCGTTTCGACGATCTCGACATCCTCGACCGCGTCGGCGGCGGCGATTCCTTCGCGGCCGGCCTCATCTTCGGCCTCCTCACCGGCAAGCCCCTGGCCTGGTCGTTGGACTGCGGCATCGCTCATGGAGCGCTCGCCATGACCACCCCCGGCGACGCCTCCATGGCCACCCTTCCCGAAGTGGAACGCCTCATGAGCGGTAACCTTCCCGGTACACTTCGCTGAACCGCCTGGGTCGCCAACCCACCCTGTACAATCGCAGGTACTACAACAAACGATTGTCTATCTGTTGGGCCTGATCGTGCTTGTATACTCAAGCGATTGTGAAGGACACTTCCAGATTCAATGTGAGATGGTTCGAAACTGAACCACGGAGCGACGCATGAGAACGAAGCCGCCGAGTCCGTCAGACCCCGCCTTGGCTCCCAAGAAACGGACCAGCCTCAAGGACCTCGCCACGTATCTCGGCGTCTCGCAGACCACTGTCTCCTTCGTCCTGAACGATGCCCCCCTGGCCAAGAACCTCACCGAGGAGACTCGTCGCCGGGTGCACGAAGCCGCCCGCAAGTTCAACTACCGGCCAAGCTATTTCGCGCTGAACCTGCATAAAACCGGCAGCGATTCCGTCGGCGTCATCGTCCCCGAACACAGCGAAGGCTACTTCACCGTCGTCATGGATGGTGTCGAGCGCTATCTCCTGCAGAAGCACTTCCTCTACTTCACCGCCTGCCACTACGGCAAGCCCAAGCTGGTGAAGGAGTACTCGGAGCTGCTGATGAGCCGCGGTGCCGAGGGCCTGCTGCTGCTCAACACCAACGCCGACTTCGACACGCCCCTGCCCGTCGTCACCATCTCCGGCCACATGGAGAAGGAGGGCGTCACCAACGTCTTCATCGACCACCGCGCCGCCGCTCGCCTCGCCATCCGCCACCTCTACGACCTCGGCCACCGCAAGATCGCCTTCATGAAAGGCCACCGCTCCGTCATGGACACCGAGTTCCGCTGGGAGGCCATGATGCAGATCGCCCGCGAATTGGGCGTCGAGCCCACCCCCGAACGCACTGTTCAGCTCGAGGTCGGCGGCTGGACCCCCCAGATCGGCTACGAGCCCACCCAGCGCCTGCTCGCCGCCACCCGCGACTTCACCGCCCTGCTCTGCTTCAACGACACCGCCGCCATCGGCGCCATGCGCGTTCTCCACGAGGCCGGCATGCGCGTCCCCAACGACGTCTCCGTCGTCGGCTTCGACGATATCGTCTCCGCTGAATTTCATGTGCCGAGTCTGACCACCATCCGCCAGCCACTCAAGCACATGGGCAAGCTCGCCGCCAGCATCCTGCTCGACCGCATCGCCAACCCCGGAGCGCAATACGCCTCCAGCATCCCCGTCAAGCCAGCCCTGATCGTCCGCGAGTCCACCGCGCCGGTCAACCCCAAGGCCCGCTGACGAACGAACCCCGTTCGGCCCCAGCGGTCGCCGGTGCTCCTGCCTGTTCTCTGTCCCCACTTCATTGCGATGCCGCCGCTGCGAACCCATCCTCCGCGCCGAAGGCTTGCTCTTGGAATCGAAGTTTCCGGAAACCCCGTTTTCGAGGAGTGGAATAACGGCGGCCCGTTTAGACTTCTCGTGTGCAAGCTTTCGGCAAGCGGTTCTCAAATTGGTGGTTGCTAGCGCTTGTTCCAATTGGATTCATCGCCCTGCCTGTCTTGCTTATGGGTTTCTTCATGGCGAACAACCTGGCCGGAGCTTTGTTTGGCCCTCCTGCTGTTTGGAACCGGCCATGGCGGGTTCCACCACGCGAAGAGCTTGTGGGTCACTACGTGGAATCTGAACGCCATCTCGACGAGAGCAGATCTCCCACACCTGCCAGCCTAATCTTGCAGGCAGATGGGTCAATGACAGTTGAGAACTTACAAGCAGACCTCGGCACATCCACTTGCACCCTGTCCGGTGCCGGAAGCTGGGCAGGACCCTATGATGACGGCTTGCGCCTTACAGTCGTTTCCGACCAACATCTTGGTTCGTGCCAAACCGGTTCATATGCAGGGTTAGAGCTGGCAGGACATTCAAAGCCCTATCGCCTGTACTGGATAGTTGGAGACCCAGACTCAGGCACCGGAGTCTGGTTTCAGAGAAGGTGAGAGCGTGTCACTCCCGTGAAGTCACGTTTTCGGCAACTTCGATAACGACCCAGGGCCCGGCCGAAGTTGCCCAATACCCCGTATTCAGGGAGTAACAGAATCACAACCGGGACGTTGAGCGTGTGGCGCCTGAAATTCATCGCGGTAGTTAGCACCGCGACACGCATTTGTATTGCCTCTTTTGAGTACTGAGTGAGAGCATTTGGAATGGGACAAAGTGAGCGGCCAAAGGGCAAGAAGTTGAGCAGTCGGCGCACGAGAAACAATCGACGATCAGCCAAGCTCTTGGTACTGGCCTGCCTGATGGGTATTTATGGTGTGATTGTGGTGATGAAACATCGTGGAGACACCCTCGGTTCTCTCATTGGATTTTGTGCGTTCTTTGCACTCATGGTTGGGCTAGCGCTGTTCGGATACTTTAGTTTTAGAAACTCATAAAGAAAGCCAGATGTAATGGTCTAGCTCGCCAACTACTCGTAGGTAGCGCCTCAAAAGTCGGGTTACCGGCAACTTCGAGCGATCAGCCACTTCTCAGGCCCGTTTGGAAGTTTCCGACAGGGAGGTAGCGCGCTACGTATTTGGATAAGGTGCAGCCTCAATCCCCCGCCCGCTCCCAATGCCGGGATTGGATTGCACAGGCTGGGCGAGTTTCACCCAAACCGTTGGCGGGAGAACCTTGCAACACTTCATCGCAAGTGACGGCACAACCGTGCAGCCAGCACCCCCCACACCCATAACGCCGCGAGCCCGGCTCCAGCACAGGGCTCAGCAAGAAGTTGGCGTCCCCGACGGGATTCGAACCGCGTGTTTACACCATGAGTGTGGTGTCGTCCTGGGCCACTAGACGACGGGGACATTGCATAGGCCGTTGCTGATTATAGAGGGTTGACGTCCCCAACGCGCCTGGCACCGTCCGTCCACCGCGACGCCGCGAAACAATCGGCTCCCCCGAATCTCGCGGCCCGCTGTGGATTTGCAACCTTGCTCCGCCCCCCGCCCTCGCCTGATCTTGCGTCTCCCCGCGCCACCTGCAATCATTCTCTACACCCATGCCGGAGCTCACTGAGTTCGGAGCACCACCCACTGCGTCACCGCGGCCTGCCGCCCCGTCCTGCGCTCCATCGCGTGCTCCCTCGCCGCGGACTCCCATTCTCTGGCTCCAATCCGTCACGGTCCTGTGGATGCTGGTCGAGCTGGCTCTCTCGGCCCGCGCCGCCTTCACCGCGCACAGCCCCGCCCTGCTCGCCTTCGCCTCCGACAGCCTCGTCGAACTCCTCTCCGCCGCCGTCGTCCTGCTTCCGTTCCTCCCCGCAGGCCGCGTGTCCCAGCGGGCCGCCACCCGCGCCGCCGCCATTCTCCTCTACGCCCTGGCCGCCATCGTCGCGGTCATCGCCCTTGTCTCGCTCGTGCAGCACGACCATCCGCTGCCCAGCCGCCTCGGCATCGCGATCACCCTGGCCGCGCTAATCGCGATGCCCATCCTCGCCGCGCTCAAGCGCCGCCACGCCCGCCTCACGGGCAACGTCGCCCTCGCCGCCGACGCCGTCCAGTCCGCCACCTGCGCCTACCTGGCCCTCATCACCCTCGCCGGCCTCGCGCTCAACGCCATCTTCCACCACCGCCTCCACGCCGCATGGTTCGACCCCGCCGCCGCCCTCCTCGCCATCCCCATCCTGCTCTACGAAGCCAACCAAGCCCGCCGCGGCCACACCTGCTGCTGCTGACGCTCAGGCGCTCACGCGTCCTTTACCAGCACCGGACCCTCCCGCCCGCTCCTGACCGCACCCACGCGCACTGTCACGCCGGCCGGAAAACTCGCCTCGAAGTGCCCGGTGCCCCGGTCGCACACCACTTGCCGTGACTGCGCCCATCCCCCGCTCCATGCCCCACAGATCAGCAGTACCACCCATTGCATTGTCGGCTTCATCTTCGATCTTGCCTCCCCACACCGCTCCACCGTCTCGCTTCCGAACGGGATCGAAACAAAATCCCACTGAAGCATAATCGAATCGTTCAGGAAACGCTCTGCGCAAAGTGGGTGGCAAAACCTGTCAAGCCCCCGAGGCCACCCAATATCGCAAAAACCCGCATGAACACTCGCGATAGATCTTTCCAAAACCTGGCATAGTTACCCCCTCCAACTAGCTACAATTGAAGTAGGGCCTCTTCCAATCCCGATCCGAACAGCATTCGCCGACTTTCCTCTGCCTTCCCAAATTGGACCCTTGCCCGACATTCACCTCCTAAGATCTTGAGAAGAGTGACTTTGCCTGCAAAGTCTTTGGGTGCACGACTTTAGCAGCCGCTTTTGCACCCCGGCGGGTCATACTTTCGCCCGTAACCGGCCTGAATGCAGTACTTTATCCCCAAAGTACCCCCCCCCCGGGGGGGAGGGGGGGGTGGGTAGGCGCTCGCCAGGCAGTTGAACCACAAAAAAGCCCCGCGCAAGCGAGGCTTTTTGTTCGAGCAAAATCAGTGACGGTTAGTGCTTGCCCTGCGCGCTGGCGATCTTCTCTTCCGCGACGCGAGTGACGGCATTGGCCTCGTCATACTTGGCCTGATTGTCGCCCGCCTGGTCCCAGAGTTCCTGCCCATGCCGCAGCTCAGCCTGCGCTTCGGCGGGATCAATCTCATCGGGATGCAGCGCGGTCTCGGCCAGGATGGTCACCCGCTCCGGCAGCACCTCGACAAAGCCCCAGGCCACGAAGAAGGTCTGCTCGCCAGCCGAGCCGCCGTGCAAGCGCACCTCGCCCGCACCCAGCTCCGCCAGCAGCGGCGCCGCGCCGTACAGCGCCTCCATGTAGCCCGACATCGACGGCAGCTCCACCGCCTCTGCCGTGGCGTCCAGCAGCACCCGGTCCGGCGTTACCAGCCTTACCGTAAGCAGCCCCGATTTGTTTCCAACGTCAGCCATGTCTTCTCTACGCTCTACTCTCTATCCTCTACGGCCTGAACTTAGGCCGTTGCCTTCAGCTTCTCGGCTGCCGCGAGTACATCCTCGATGCCGCCCTTGAGATAGAACGCCTGCTCCGGAATGTCATCGTGCTTGCCTTCGATGATCTCCTTGAAGCTGCGCACGGTGTCTTCAACCTTCACATACGCTCCAGGAATGCCGGTAAAGATTTCGGCAACGTGGAACGGCTGCGAGAGGAAGCGCTGGACTTTACGAGCCCTGGATACGGTGAGCTTGTCCTCTTCCGACAGCTCGTCGATACCCAGGATGGCGATGATGTCCTGCAGATCCTTGTAGCGCTGCAGGATCTTCTTCACGCCCTGCGCCACGTCGTAGTGCTCCTGGCCAACAATGCGTGCAGACAGGATGCGCGAGGTCGACGTCAGCGGATCGACGGCCGGATAGATGCCCAGCTCCGACAGCGGACGCGACAGCAGCATGGTCGCATCGAGGTGAGCAAAGGTCGTCGCCGGAGCCGGATCGGTGATGTCGTCGGCAGGCACATACACAGCCTGCACAGACGTGATCGAGCCCTTCTTGGTCGAGGTGATGCGCTCCTGCAGCTCGCCCATTTCGGTAGCGAGGTTCGGCTGGTAACCGACGGCCGAAGGCATACGGCCAAGCAGCGTCGAGACCTCGGAACCCGCCTGCGTGAAGCGGAAGATGTTGTCGATGAACAGCAGCGTGTCCGCACCCTCTTCGTCGCGGAAGTACTCAGCGACAGTGAGGCCGGTGAGGGCGACGCGCAGACGCGCCCCCGGCGGCTCGGTCATCTGCCCATAGATAAGCGCGGCTTTGCTCTTGTTGAAGTCGTGCACGTCGATGACGCCGGATTCCTGGAACTCGTGCCAGAGATCGTTGCCCTCGCGGGTGCGCTCGCCAACGCCGGCGAATACCGAGAAGCCGCCATGCTGCTGAGCAACGTTGTTGATCAGCTCCTGGATGACGACGGTCTTGCCCACACCAGCGCCGCCGAACAGGCCAATCTTGCCGCCCTTCAAGAAGGGCAGGATCAGGTCAACGACCTTGATCCCAGTCTCGAACATCTCCTCCGAGGTTGCCTGCTCGTCGAAGGCCGGAGCCTGGCGATGGATCGGCATGCGCAACTTGGCGTTCACCGGGCCAAGCTCGTCGACTGGCTCGCCGAGCACGTTGAGCACGCGGCCCAGGGTCTCGCGGCCCACCGGGACCGTGATCATCCCGCCGGTATCGATGGCCTTCATCCCGCGAACCATGCCCTCGGTCGCGACCATGGCGATGCAGCGCACACGGCCTTCGCCGAGATGCTGCTGCACCTCGACGACGACGTCGAGCGGCGTTGGCACGGTGAAGCCTTCGCTGACGATGCGCAACGCCTGGAAGATGGGAGGCATGTGCGCCTCTTCGAATTGAACGTCAACGGCCGGGCCGCTGATGCTGACGACCTTACCGATGTTCTGGTTTGGTTTTTTATCGGTGTTTTGTGTCTCTGCCATAAGTCTCTTTCGTACGGTTCGCGTTTGCGCTTACAGCGCAGCCGCTCCGCTGACAATTTCGATAATCTCTTTGGTAATCGCGGCTTGACGCACGCGGTTCATGGTGAGCGAGAGCTTGTCGATCAGCTCTCCTGCATTCTTGGTAGCTGCGTCGGTGGCGGTCATGCGGGCTGCGTGCTCGGCTGCGATCGACTCCAACAGGGCATGGAAGATCTGGGTCGTGATGTAGCGCGGCATGAGATGGCGAAACAGCCGCTCTGGAGATTGGTCAAAGATGTAATCCACGTCGGCAGTGCCAAACTTCTTGGCCTCCTGCTCGTAGGCGGACTCTTCCGGCTCGTTGATCGAGATGCCGGACTCCTGGGCAGCTTTCCCCGCTGCTTCCTTTTGTTCCTCGGTCATCTCTTCGAGGACCGTGACCTGCTGGGAGCCAAGCTTGCGGATGGGCAAAAGCTTTTCGACGACCACACGCTGCGAGATTACGGACTTGAACTCGTTGAAGACGATGTAGACGGAATCAATCTCTGCGCGCTCATAGCGCGTGATGATGGAGTTCGCTACAGCCGTAACTTCCGAGAAGCTAGTCTTCAACAACAGCGTGGGATGTTCGGCCGCGACTTCGATCGGCGCCGCACGGTGCCGAATGTCTTCGATGTGCTTGGAAAGATCGTTGTCGTAGAGCTCTTCCTTGTGCTCGTAAACCGCCATCGGGAAGCGCTTCTTGAACAGGCCAATCGCCTTCTTGCCGATGGGCTCGAGGTCGATGTTCTGGCCCAGTCCGCGCCGCTCGTCGATGAAGCGCTGCGCCGCCTTGCCGATGTTGGAATTGAACCCTCCAGCAAAGCCCTTGTCGCCGGCAATCACCAGCACGAGGACGTTCTTCTCCTCGCGTTCCACCAGCAGCGGGTGCACGATCTCGCCCGTCTGTTCATTGTAGAGATCGGTGCGTCGCACCAGCGACTGCAATACATTCGCGAGCATCTGCGCGTAGGGCCGCGCCTGCATCGCGTGTTCCTGGGCGCGCCGCAGCTTGGCCGCCGAGACCATCTTCATGGCCTTGGTGATCTGCCGCGTGTTCTTCACACTGCGGATGCGTCGCCGTAGATCGAGTACGTTTGCCATTCGTCCTTATGCCGTGCGCGGTTACGCGTTTACCGTTGTCTTGGCTTCCTTGCGGGCGGCAAGAAAGTCCTGCTTGTACTCTTTGATTGCGTCGGTCATGCGCTTGCGAAGATCGTCGTCCAACGCCTTCTTCTTGGTGATGTCGGCGAGGATGTCCGGATGCGCGGAATCGAGGAACGGGTAGTAGCCATCCTCGAACGCGCGCAGGTCGGAGACCTCGACGTCATCGAGCAGACCCTGCGTTCCCGCGTACAGGATTGCCACCTGCTGCGCCGCGGTGAGCGGAGCAAACTGCGGCTGCTTGAGCAGCTCGGTCAAACGGGCGCCGCGGTTGAGTTGATTCTGCGTCACCTTGTCGAGGTCCGAGCCAAACTGAGCGAAGGCAGCAAGTTCGCGGAACTGCGCCAGGTCCAGCTTGAGCGTCGAACCGACCTGCTTGGTGGCCTTGATCGCAGCCGCAAATCCGACGCGCGAAACCGAGAGGCCAACGTTGACGGCCGGGCGAACGCCAGAGTTGAAGAGGTCGGTCTCGAAGAAGATCTGCCCGTCCGTAATGGAGATGACGTTGGTTGGGATGTAAGCCGAAACGTCGCCGGCCTGCGTCTCAATGATCGGCAGAGCGGTCAGCGATCCGCCGCCCAGCTCCTTGGACATCTTGGCCGAGCGCTCCAGCAGACGCGAGTGGAGATAGAAGACGTCGCCGGGATACGCTTCGCGGCCTGGCGGACGGCGCAGCAGCAGCGAGATCTCGCGATAGCTGGCAGCGTGCTTGGAGAGATCGTCGTAGATGATCAGCGCGTGTTTGCCATTGTCGCGGAAGTACTCGCCCATCGCGGTCGCCGCGAAGGGTGCGAGGTACTGCATGGGCGCGGGCTCGGAGGCCGTTGCGGCGACAACAATGGTGTACGCCATCGCGCCATACTCTTCGAGCGTCTGCACGACGCTGGCGACCGAGGAACGCTTCTGGCCGATCGCGCAGTAGATGCAGATCAGGTCGTTCTTGGCGGAGTTGATGATGGTGTCGAGCGCCACGGCAGTCTTACCGGTCTGGCGATCGCCGATGAGCAACTCGCGCTGCCCGCGGCCAATCGGAATCATCGTGTCGATGGCCTTGATGCCGGTGTTCATGGGCTCGGTAACGGATTGGCGCGAGATGACGCCAGGAGCAAGCCGCTCAACGGGAAGGAACGTATTCGTGTTGATCGGACCCTTGTCATCGATGGGCTGGCCGAGCGCGTTTACGACGCGACCAATCAACGCCTCGCCGACAGGCACGGACATGATCCTGCCCGTGCGCTTAACCTGGTCGCCCTCTTTGAGCTCGCTGTAGTCGCCGAGAATCACCGAGCCAACCTGGTCTTCGTCGAGGTTCATGGCGAGGCCGGAGATGCCGTGCGGGAAGTCAATGAGTTCGCCGGCCATCACTTTGTCGAGCCCATGAATGCGCGCGATACCGTCACCCAGCGAGATGATTGTGCCGATCTCATCCACCTGGATGCGCTGCTCGTAGTTCTCGATTTGCTGGCGAAGCAGTTCGGTGATCTCGTTTGCCTGAATCTTTGCCATGTAGTTCCTTTTCCTTCAAGTCCTTCAAATCTTGTTGCGTGTCTCTTGCTGATCGGGGCTACGCTCCGGCTGCAATCAGCCGGGCTTTGAGTTGCTGCAGTTGCGCGCGAATCGACCCATCGTAAACAGTGGAGCCGATGGTGACGACCGCCCCGCCGAGTAACGTTGCGTCTTCGCTGTAGGTGGCATGTACGTGCTGCTGACCGGTCATGGTCGAGATCTTTTCCTCGAGCAACTTGCGGTTCTGCTTATCCAGCGGCAGGGCGCTCACGATCTCCGCCTCGGCGACACTGGCATTTTCATCCGCAATCGTTGCGTACGCCGTGACCATGCTCCGCAGCTCGTGCAGGCGCTGATGATGGGCGATGACCGCAATAAAATTCCGCACCGTCTTGCTCATGCCGGATTTCGTGGCGATCGCGTCGAGCACCTTGAGCTTCTGGGGCTCGGGAATGGATGGGTTTTCGAGGACTTCGCGCAGCTCCGCGCTGGCTTCCAGCGTGTCGACAAAGTCATTCAATTGCCCTTGCGTGGCGACCACATTTAGTTTTTGGTCGGAGATGACAGCAGCCAGGGCACGCGCATAGCGAAGATCAACAGCAGCCATTAGTTGTTGCTCCCTTCGCCAAGCTTGTGGGCAAAACTCTCAACCAATAAGCGATCAGTCTCGGCGGTGACGACGAGTTTGCGGGCCGCCTGCTCGATCGCGAGCTCTGCAGCGTATTTCTGAATTTCGCGGCGCGCGAGGGTGGTTGCGCTTTGGATCTCAGCGTCTGCGGCGGCCAGGATCTTGTTCTTCTCGTCTTCCACGCTGGCCAGGATCCGCTGCTCGTCTCGCGCGGAATCCGCCTCAGCCTGGGCGCGCATCGCGGCAATCTGATCGTCCAGCCTGGCGAGCCGATCTTCCACCGAACTTAGCCTGGCCGTCGCCTCTTCGGTCGCGGTGCGGGCGTCCACCAGATGCTTTTGAATGGCCGTACTGCGATTGCGGAACCTCTTTGGAAGGACCTTCAACAACCCATAGCCAATGCCGCCAAACAAAATCACAATGTTGAAGAGGGTGAAGACATTCGCAGCCGTCTCCGGCTTCATGCCCAACAGGGCACCGATCTTCACCACCGGCGCGGACATCCGGTACTGGTCTGTCTCGCTCAGGACGGTCTGGTGCCCGCTGGCGGGCTTGGTCGCGGGCTGGGCATCGCTCTGCGCATGAATCGGCACAGCAATCGACAGAGCGAAAATCAACCCTAGTGGAAGAATGAGCGCTCGGCGCAACGAAGCGGTGAAGGTACGAGAGATCATGAGGGGCGCGCCTCCGAGAGCTTGGTTCCGGCTGGAAGCACGGCACGCAGGATCTGCTCGCTGAGCTGCGCGGTCGATTCTTCGATCTGCTTGCGCGCTCCGGCGGACATTCCCTCGATCTCCTGCCGCGCCGCAATCACGCGAGCCTGAGCCGCATCGCGAGCACTCTTGACGGCTTGATCCCGTTCCGCCTGCCATTGCTGCACCTTGCGCTCGCGTGCAGCCATCATTTCGCTGCGCGCAGCCCGTAACTTTTCCTCGTAGACAGTGGCCTCGGCCTCGGCCGCGGAGATCGCGGTGCGAGCTCTTTCGACGGCGCCCGTGGTGCGTGCGCGACGCTCGGCCAGGGTCTTGTCGAGCGGCTTGCGCACCAAGGGTCCGTACGCCGCCACCAGCAGAAGGAAAAAGACCATGGTCGGCACAGAGCCGAGCACGAGACCACCAAGTTGATGCAAAATTTCCATGAGATTCTAGGGTTCTTCAGGAGGGGGTAAAAGGCTCGTTGCTTCCAGGAGCAAACCAAGCCCTGTTGTCGACTGCCGAGCACCGCTCAAGCATTCCTATTTTTTCAATTCGCTCCCTTCATTTGTAGCAAAGCTGGGAGTTGGAAGTCAAAGAATGAACGCGTTATGAATGCAATTCCGAAAGAATCTTCCCGCAGAGGCGATATTCGCTTTTCTCGGTCGATTTCTGATTATTTTTTTCTTCCATGGTGCGCGTCGGGAGTAAGATGTTGTTACCACCCTGAGACCCATTCCGGGTCATGCAGGCCGCGTGAAACGGGACACCACCTCCGCTCCCGATCAGGCGGCCTGTACTTGTTTACGAGGCTAATTATGAACCGCTTCCAGTGACTTCCCCTGGCGGTGCTGGTAACGCCTGTAGCGGTCTAACAAAGAGCATGGCCCAACGGCGTTGAGATACACCACATTTCCCTCAAACCGTTGTCCGGTGATCGTTGCTCCGCGCTCCAAGGCGGCAAGGATTCGACCCTCCGCCTGCGGAATGCGGAATTCCACGGACTCGAGCGGATCGGCTGTCAATGCTGCGTCAATGGCATGCAGCAGATCTTCCAAGCCGTCGCCCGTGAGAGCCGAAACGGCGATTGTCGCGTTGCCTTGAGAGCCCGGCTGCGTGCCCGATCCTGCGGGTAGCAAATCGATCTTATTGAGGACTTGAAGTGTGGGTTTGTCGATCACGCCCAGCTCGGTCAGGACGGCCTCCACCTGGGCTCGCTGTTCCTCGAGCGTGGGGCTGGCAGCATCGCGCACGTGCAGCAAGAGCTCGGCACGTTCGACCTCTTCGAGCGTGGCACGGAAGCTGGTCACCAGAGCGTGGGGAAGGTTTCGGATGAATCCAACGGTGTCGGAAAGCAGCACTTTGCGGCGCGAAGGAAGAGTCAACTGACGTAGTTTGGGGTCGAGCGTGGCAAACATTCGCTCCGAGGCAAGCACCTCTCCGCCGGTCAACGAGTTGAACAGCGTGGATTTGCCGGCATTGGTGTATCCAACCAGCGCCACGGTGGGCACAGGGACAGCCTCGCGCCTGCCGCGCTGCTGACGTCGAATGCGCCTCACGGCTTCGAGCTGCTGCTTGATGCGATCGAGGCGGGAGTTGATCTTGCGGCGATCGGTCTCGAGCTGCGTTTCGCCGGGACCTCGGGTTCCAATGCCGCCGCCGGTCTGCGACATGGTCTTGCCGCGGCCGGCGAGTCGAGGGAGTTGATATTCAAGCTGTGCCAACTCAACTTGCAACTGGCCCTCGCGGGTGCGGGCGTGGCGCGCAAATATATCGAGGATAAGTTGGGTGCGATCGATGACCGTGCAAGGCAGTCGCGCTTCGACGTTGCGGGCCTGCGACGGCGTCAGATCGTGATCGAAGAGAACCAGACTCGCGCCGGTGGATGCGACGGTGGCAATGATCTCCTCGAGCTTTCCTCCGCCTACCAGGGTGGCCGGATCGGGCCGGCCGCGACGCTGGATCAGGACCGCTGCGATGGTTGCGCCGGCAGACCTGGCTAACTCCTGAAACTCGGCTAACGACGCGTCGAAGTCCAGATCGACCGGCGGCTCTGCCGCGGGCGGTGGAATCTCGTGCAGCTCATCGAAGTGGTTTGCAGGGGAGGTGTCACGTTCCGAGATTGCGGCAGCGGCGCGCGCTTGTTGAGCTACGCTCGAGGGGCGAAAGCGGTCAGACGTGAATTCCACAGCAACCAGAACGGCGCTTTCGCGCGAAGTTCCCTGGCGTGAGCGCAGGAGGTCTCGCTCGACCGCTTCGCGATTCGTTCTTGCCTTGGATACGGGCTTAATGTGCACCTTGCCTTGTGACTCTCGCGCGCAGAGGTCGCCTGGAGGCGGCGGATCGACTAGCTACTGACCGTCCCAGTGGCTGGCTGAGGAGTCTCTGCGTGCGTTGTCGCGACAGGACGAGCCTCGCTGCGTGTGTCGCCAAAACCGGAGGGGCGACCGCTGACCACCGTGGAGATTGCATGCTTGAAGATCAACTGTTCCTGCGCGTTGTTTTCGAGCAGAACAGAGTATTTATCGAAGGACCGAATCTTTCCTGTCAGCTTGACGCCGCTGACGAGGTAGATGGTGATGGGGCTCTTGTCCTTACGGACCGTATTCAGGAACGTATCCTGAATATTCTGTGCCGGCTTGGAATCCATGGGCCGATCTCCTCTTATCATCGCACTCAACCATTTTTTGACATTCCGCGCGAAAGACACGCGGTCGAACCTTGCAGCAAAGCAGACGTGCATCCTTCACCCTATCGCCTTCGATGCTTCCAGACAAGGGGTTTGCACACGGATTGGGCGAGGAAGGTCTGGGAAGATTACGATGATGGAGATGATTGAGACGGATACTCGCCCGAAACTGCTTGCCGTGCCGATGCTGGACTTTAGCCGCGAATTCGCTGAGATTCGCGAAGAGGTGATGGCTGCGATGGCTGCGGTTTGTGAGTCGCAGCGGTTTATTCTGGGGCCGGAGGTTGCGCGGTTTGAGATGGCGGCGGCGGCGGCTTGCGGGGTTCCGTTTGCGGTTGGGTGTGCGAGTGGAACCGATGCGCTCTGGTTGGCGTTGGCAGCATTGAAGATAGGGGTGGGTGATGCGGTTGTTACTACGCCGTTCAGCTTTTTTGCTACGGTGAGTTCGATTTTGAGGGTGGGGGCGCGGCCGGTTTTGGCGGATATTGACGAGGGAACATTCAACCTTTCGGCGGGAGCGGTGGGGGAGGTTTTGGGTGCCGATGTTGTGGGGGTTATGCCTGTGCATCTTTATGGGCAATGTGCTGATATGACTGCATTTAGATCGCTGGCGGAGGAGCGGGGATTGAAGGTGGTCGAGGACGCGGCGCAGGCGTTTGGGGCTTCGTGGGAGGGCGTGAAGGCTGGGGGGTTGGGGGATGCTGCTGCTTTTAGCTTTTATCCGACCAAGAACCTGGCGGCGTTTGGGGATGCGGGGATGGTTTCTACGCGCGATGAGGTGCTCGCGGAGCGGGCTAAGATGTTGAGACAACATGGGATGCGGCGGCGGTACTACCACGACGAGGTGGGCTGGAACTCGCGGCTGGATACGCTGCAGGCGGCGGTCCTGGAGGTGAAGCTGCGGCGGGTGGAGGCTGGGAATCGGCGACGGCGGGAGCTGGCTGCCCTTTACAATGAGCGGTTTACGGCTGCGGGGTTGGTGGGAAAGACTACGGCGGAGGGGGTGGTGCTTCCCTTCACCGATCCGCGGGCGGAGCATGTGTTCCACCAGTATGTGATCCGGGCGCCCCGGCGGGATGCGCTGCGGGAGTTTTTGACGGCCAACTCAATTGGCTCCGAAGTCTATTATCCTCTGGTACTTAGCTTGCAGGAGAGCCTGAAGTTTCTGGGCTACAAGAAGGGCGATTTTCCGGTGAGTGAGAGGGCTGCGGAGGAGGTTTTGGCGCTGCCGATGTATCCGGAGTTGCGGGTGGAGGAGCTGGAGACGGTGGTGGAAGCGATTCGCCGGTTTTACGCTTGAGGTGGGGTGTTTGGCCCATTTTTCGTGAATTTCGGGCTGCGCAGCGGCTGCTTTAGGTGGGTTTCGGGCTGCAAATCGATGGTTTTAGCCTGGGTATTTGCGAACTGGCGGATGTAGCTTCGAGATAGGTGGGTCAAATGACCCAACTGGGAGCGCTTTGGGACGCTTATTTCCTGGGGTTTTCGGTGAGGGCTGGTGATTGATTCCTGATGGCCAGGGGGTGTCAGGGGCAGGCCCTCTGCCGGGGGTGGGTGTAGAGGCGCAGGCACGGGCAGGGCGAAAGGAGAAGCAGATTCCCGGAGGGAATGACAGAAAGAAAGGCAACGGCCAGGGCAAGGGCAAAAGCAAAAGAAGAAGCAGATTCCCGGAGGGAATGACAGAAAGAAAGGCAACGGCAACGGCAAGGGCAGAGGCAAAAGCAAAAGGAGAAGCAGATTCCCGGAGGGAATGACAGAAAGAAAGGCAACGGCAACGGCAGAGGCAAAAGCAAAAGAAGAAGCAGATTCCCGGAGGGAATGACAGAAAGAAAGGCAACGGCCAGGGCAGAGGCAAAAGCAAAAGAAGAAGCAGATCCCTGCGGGATGACAACCCGAAAAGAAAGGGCAACGGCGTGGGTTAGGGTTGCCTTTTTTTGGATGCTGGCTTGGCGGCTTTCTTGGGGGCGCCCTTTTTGAGTTCGGGTTCGGGGTGGGCTTCGGGCTCGGGTTTGGTGCCGGGGGGGAGGAGGCGGTGGCAGTTGTTGCCTTCGAGGCGGTAGGTCTTGGTGATGGTGCGGCCGGGCTTGATGAGGCCGGTGGTGGGATCGGGTGCGGGGATGGGCTGGTCGGCGGCCAGAACGCGGTAGGTGAAGGTGGGGAGATCGAGGGCGGCGAGGGCTCCCTTGCCGTAGGGGTCCTTGCCGGAGCCTAGTGTCACGGGCAGGTAGCCGACGATGTTGTGTTCGGAGAAGCCGGTCTCGTAGCGGTGCTTCTTGAGGTTCCAGGTGAAGACGCGGACCTGGTTGAAGTCGTAGGGCAGGCCGGCTTTGTAGGGGGAGAGGACGGTGACGTAGACGGGGATGGAGGTGACGGTGTTGCCGTTGTCGAGGATGCCGGAGGCGGGGTCGTCGACGTGGGTGAGGATGTAGGCGCCGACGATGCGCTGGCCTTCGGCGTAGCGCAGGAGGGAGTCGGGGGCGGAGACCTCGAGGAGGCGGCTGTAGACCCAACCTGTCTGACCTTTCGCGTCGCGGACGAGCCACCAGTCTTCGTAGACGGGGCCGGCGGCGGGGGCGTTGGGATCGGCCTGCGCGGGCTGCGCTCCGGGCGTGACGGGTTTGGCTACGGACGCGCGCTGGAGGAGGCTGAGAGTTCCGTTCTGGGTGAGGAGGTAGAGCTTGTCGGTGAGGCGGCCGGGGGCGACGTGGAGGTAAGCGTCGTCGCTGGTGGTGGCGGTGGCGACGACGGGGTCTTTGGCGTGGTCCTTGCGGAGGGCGTCGAACTTGTCGGCGAGGTCCTGGGAGGCGGTGAGGCGTTCTTCCATCCAGCCGATTTCGCCGCTCGGGGTGCGGACCTTGACCCAGCGGCGGGCGTGTTCGAGGACGACCAGCTGTTCGCCGTTGGTGGCGGTGCCGGTGCGATTGGAGACGGCAGCGACGCGGTCGCGGAGGTAGGTCTGCTTGGCGGTGACGTAGACGTACTTGTCGGCAGGCACGGGGCGGAAGCGGGAGCAGCCAGCGAGCGCGCAGGAGAGGGCGAGGCCGAGCACGAGGGGCGCGCGGCGCCGATTCATCCGCTTCGAGGAAACTTGCTGCATGGTTAGGGGATGCCTTGTGGACGTGTCTACGATGTATAGGTTCAGAAAGCGCGCGATGAAATGACGCTGAATCCAGAGTAGCGCGAAGTGGGTGGGGAGGGAGTGTATGAGGGGATACGGCGGGGTGGTTGTTTCCGAATTGGGATTGGGTGGAAGGGCGAGGGGCTCGGTTGGGGCAAATGCGAAGTTGCCGAAACGCTGACGTTGGCGGCGGGTTCGTCCCAGCGTTCTCCTTGCGTTGCCGAAGAGGCCGTTGTCTGGACATGGCTACGGGCACATAGTGGAATTTCTCCGTCCAAAGACCTGCAAAAAGATGCACACAGCATGTTGAGACGATCCCGTCCCGACCTGTGCATTTCGTATAGGCAACAGATATGACAAGGCAAGGCTAACCCGTAAAGGACAACTGGTTTTGGCCATATAAGTGCCTATATATCAAGGCATTCGGTGTCTTTGTGGTTTCCTGAGCTGTTCGCCGGAAATCGAATCAGGGGAGCAAATTATGCTCAAAAACCTTTTTTTTGTGTCTTGTCTGTGTCTGTTCGGGTTCGTGACCTCTGCCAAGGCTGACACGCTTGGACCCACTGGCTGCGGGAGCTGCCTGGGGTCGAGCTACACCCTTACCTATACCACGACCGCCAATCCTGACGTGTTCGATATCTTCCTAACCGTTGACACCTCTGCCACGACGCTTCCCGGGGACTTTCTGAACGCCGTGGCTCCCAAGGTGAGTTCGTCCTTCACCTCAGTTGCATTCGTCTCCGGCCCTTCGGCAACGTCATAACCGGCGGCATCAGTGCAGGAGGCTGCGACGGTACCGGTAACGGATTCTTCTGCTCCGGAGGGACAGGTCTGGCGGTGGGAAGCGGCGATGTCTACAACTGGGAATGGGCGATCACCCTTGCCTCACCGAGCGACCTCTTTACGGCGGCGGGTGAAGCTTCGATCAAGGCCAGTTATGTAACCACCGCTAGTGGCACGTCAAATGCAGGGATTACCTCGGAAGACATCACCCTGCAGCCGCAGCCGGGCTCAACCACATTCTCATCCACACCCGAGCCCTCTACGCTCATGCTTCTGGGCACCGGAGCACTGGGTATCGCAGGAGCCATCAAGAGAAGGTTTCTGGCTTCGTAAGAAGAGACTCCACGACAAGATCATCGCCCCTCCAGCCTGTCCGGTGGAAGGGCGATTTTCATTGGGTGGCGATGCGGCGTCCTCTTCCAAACCAAGACGCCAGTGATTGCCCACGCCCAAACAGTCACAGTGGGCGAACAACGGGGTTTCCGGCAACAACGGGCGAAGTTGCCGAAGATGCGACTTTGCAGGAGCTGCGACTCACTTGCAGTCGACGCGAGCGGATGTCTCTGCTGGCGATCCTCAAGTGGTGAGGCGTTTGGTATAGAACGCAGGAAAGTTGTGGACCTGGCGAGATCTATTTGACGCCCCGACCAGGCCCGCTGTGCGCTGAGCGGGTCACCTCGGGCTGCTTCGACAGATAGTCCTCAAATTCCCTGTTGCCATGGCCTTGTGGCCCGTATGCATTTGCGAAGGCGGCGACGATGCCTGGGTATAACTCGAATGTTCGTTCCGAAGTCATCACCTCACCGCCGAACTGAGAAATTGCGTACGGAAAGACCTCGGAAAAGTCAGAGTAGCTCATGTGGCTGCCCCCTGTGATCTTTACGATCCAGCTTGAATCGTTACCATTGGCTCCCATGGCGAGTCGCATCTTCTCGAACGAGTCCGGTTTTTCGGGATTAAAGGGCGTTTCGGGCCGACCTTTGGCTCGGCTGGCAACGATAAGCGTAGGCTTGCTCGCCCCTCTTGTGACAAGTTCTGTCGGTTCAATTCCGCCTTCAAAGTTGATGCAGACCAACACGCGCGCATCCTCTCCGCATACATCGACCGCAACGGTTCCGCCGCTGGAATGGCCCGTAACGATGATTCGTTTGGGGTCGAAAACCAGGCGTGACCGCAAATGGTTGATGGTCACCGAGACGTCTTTGGTGAACTCGCGGATTCGCGGCGCATAGGCGGCTGGATCTTCTGAGGTGGCTAGCGGGTCGTCATCCGCCTGAAGAATTCTGCCATCCGGGAGGCGCTGCAGTCCGAGATATGGAAGATCGATGACGGCCACGACAAATCCGCGATTGACAAATTTGGAGGCAAGAATCGCGTAATTGGCGCGGATCGTACCCATGCCTGGCAAGATAATCACCAGAGGACGACGTTCGTTCGTCAGTTGCGGTGCATTGCGAATCGCCGGTCCGGGCTTGGTCCCCCAGCTTTCAAGAGCGCTCCGGCTAATCCCGTAATATTTATCCGCTTCCAGCTTCTTCAGGATGACGTCATCCTCGAGATAGGGCGGTTTCCGCATGGATGCTGAATCCGTCGGATAGTACAGGTCGACATCCCAGGAACGAGTGAGACGAGGTTTCAAAGTGTCTTTCCGTGTGGTGTCCTGGACGAGAAAAGTTTTGATCCCAACCTGGCTGGCCGACACAGGTGTTAGCGAACACAGCACAAGGGCAATCGCCAGAGTGGTCGCAGAGCGCGTCATGGGCATATCTGTCCTCCAAAACAGTAACGTCGGATGGACGATCGCAAGTAGAAATAAGGTATCGCTGCCAGGAGTGCCATCACGAAACTTTAGCGCATGCAAAACAGGGTTGCCGGTCACTGGACCGAAGTTGCCGAAAACGCGGGCGGTCTCAACGGGCGAAGTTGCTGGAGATGCGACTTTGCAGGGGGTTCAAGGTTAGCTTCCGGATTCCCGGTTGGCCAATGGACAGCAGCTGCGGGGGAGACTCGCTCCCGGGTATGATTTTGTCGTGTTCCCAGGCCCGCGGGAGGGTCGGCGCGTTGCCCTTATCCTAGGGAATCCCCTAGTGGCGGAGCGGCCGCGCATTGGGCTTGAATTGTCGAGGTAGCTCGTTCGCTAACTCACCCGCACCCTACAAGAGAGTTCGTGGTCGTCCCGGACTCCGCACGCGCCAACTGCCCCAAGGTTTCCCTCTTCCCAGCGGTCCGATCCCGTTTGACAGCGGAGAATCTCGATTCAAAAGGAGGAGTTATGAAGAAGCTTTTTGCAGTGGTGGTCGCTGTTTTGACCTTCTCGAGTCTTGCCTGGGGGCAGGCATGGAATCACGACCCGACTTCGCCCATCGGTCCGCTGCACTGGGGTAGCGTGACGCCGTCGTATGCCACGTGCGGCGACAGCATCACGGGTGAGGTGGGAATGATGCAGTCACCGATCGACATCGTTCCCGGCAAGGCAGTTGCGGCGAGCTTTTCCCCGCTATGGTTCAAGTACAGATCGACTCCGCTGACGATCGAAAACACCGGCCACTATGTTGAAGTGCCGTACGAGTCCAACAGCTCCCTTTCGATTGGATCGCAGCCGACGGACGTCTACCAGCTCGTGCAGTTTCATTTTCATGCGCCAAGCGAACACACCATCAACGGCGTCCGATATGACGCGGAGCTGCACCTGGTGCACACCAATGCCATTGGCGAGACCGTCGTCATTGGCGTGCTTCTGAAGAGTTCCCCGGAAGGGTTGCCGATCTTCGATACCATCATGGCCAACGCTCCCACATCGCCTGGGGAGATTGAACTGTCCGAGGAGATAAACGTCCTCGAGATGTTGCCGTCCCTCAAGGGGTTTTATCGCTACGCCGGTTCACTCACAACACCGGCATGCTCGGAAGGCGTGCAATGGTTCCTGATGAAAGATCCGGTTCCTATCACGCCGCGCGCCCTGTTTAAATTGCATAGCGTGATCAGCTTGTTCCCCAACTACAACGGATACCCGAACAACAACCGGCCCGTAACCAATCTGAATGGCAGGTCGGTGCTGAAGAGTACGACAAGGATGAATGACAATCGATAGCGATGGCTAGTGGAGTGCGGAGGACCGCTCGCCTTAGGCCCAAACCTTGCGCTTCGGGGAGGTCAGGGTCAGGAGGTGGGGTGGGTGGTGGCGATGGAGCTGAGGATGGAGGCGGTGGTGCCGCTGGCGGCGGCGCCGGAGGAGGTGAGCGCTCCGCTGGTGCCGATGGAGAAGAGCTCGATGCCGGTGGCGTCGTTGTAGCCGGAGGTGATGAGGTAGTTGCCGGTGGTATCGAAGGCGAGCGCGCCGATGAGCGTGGGGCCGGTGAAGGGGGAGCCGGCGATGGCGGTGAGGACGGCGTTGGTGCCGATGGAGAAGCCGGAGATGGTGCCGTCGGTCTTGTTGCCGACGTAGACGAAGGTTCCGGCGGTGTTGACGGCGACGGAGCGGGGGCCGTTGCCGGTGGTGTAGGTCTTGAGGTTGGTGAGGACGCCGGCGGTGGTGGAGGAAAAGACGGTCAGGCCATTGGTGCCGGCGACGTAGAGATTGTTGGTGGCGTCGATGGCGACTCCGAAGAAGCCGACCTGGCTGCTGGAGGGGGCGAGGGGGTTCTGCGGAGTGAGGGCGCCGGTGGCGGTGGTGAGGGTGAAGGTCTGGATGCCTCCGGTACCGAGGGCGACGGCGACGTAATCGCCGCTGGGAGCGACGGCGACCTGGTTGGAGACGTTATTGACGGTGCCGGCGCCGGGGGTGATGGCGCCGGTGGTGTTGAAGGTGAGCGCGCCGGTGGAGGCGTTGATGGAGTATTCGGAGAGGGTGAGGCCGTTGGCGTCGAGGACGAAGAGCCATTGGCCGTCGGGTGAGACGGCGAGGGAGACGGCGCTTTCGGTGATGAGGGGACTGTTGCCGGAGAGGCCGTTGAGGGCGCCGGTGGAGGTGTTGATGGTGTAGCCGTAGAGATAGCCGGTGGAGAGGGCGGGGTTGGAGGCGGTGTAGAGGAAGGTGTTGGCGGGAGTGACGACCATGGCGATGGGCGAGTAGCCGAAGTTGAACGGCGCGCCGCTCGCGTTGGTGGTGAGGTTACCGTTGGCCAGGTTGTAGCCGTTGACATTGTTGGAGGAGCTGGCGGGGTTGCCCACGTAGGCCATGTTGACGCCGGTGCCGGTGGTGGGTGGTGGGCAGGTGACGGTAGAGGACGCGACACAGGTGGTGGGGCAGCTGGTTTTGCCTTCGCAGACGAAGAAGTTGCCGCAGCCGCTGAGCAGGGTGATGGCGGAGAGCAGGAAGAGGGCGCAGAGGTGTGCGCGGTTGGGGTGGTTCGGGTGGAACACAAAGCGGCGGGATGCAGGCGCCATTGTCAAAACTCTCCATAGCCATTGGGCGGTGAGGCGGCCCTCTGATAGTAGTTCATTGAACCAGGTGCACACAGTGAAAGTGCTGAAGCTTAGGACGGATGGGAGGGGGAAGGGTTTCGCCGGGCGCTGAAGATTTCATGAGGGCGGGCGCTACGGAGGTTTTGGCAATCCGGCGGGAGAGGAGGAACGTCTCATGAAGAGGCGGCGGCTTTCACGTGCGAGGGCTGGGCTTCCAAGTGCGAGGGCTGGGCTTCCAAGTGTGAGGCTGAGGCCGTATCATCGGAGTCTGTATGCCGAGTTTTCCTGACAGCATTTTTCTGTTTGTGTTGGCGCTGCTGCTGTTTGGGCCGAAGCGGCTGCCGGTGCTGGCGCGCGAGCTGGGTAAGTGGGTGGGGGAGTTTCGGCGGGCCAGCAATGAGTTCAAGATGCAGATGGAAGATGAGCTGCGGCTGAGCGAGCAGGCGGAGCGGAATAAGCAGATTGCGGCGATGGAGGCGGCGGCTCCCGTGGCGCCGGCGATTCCTGCGGAGGACGGGGTGAAGGTTTCGGAGACGGGCGCGGCGGATGTGGAAGCTGCGGAGGGTTCAGTGGCAGCCCAGGTCTCAGAAGCGGGACCTGGGGCACCCGGAGTTGAGGTGGGGGACACGGGAGTGGGGACGGAGTATGAGGTGGTGGATGGGGTGAAGACGCCGCTGCCGATTGCGGTGTCGGGTGAGTTGAAGATTATGCCGCCGAAGACGGGGTTGCCGGTGGCGGCGAGTGGTGGGCCACGGAGTAGCGCGCTGAAGGGGTTGCTGGATGCGATTCCGGCGGCGGAGACGTTACCGGTGGAGGCTGGCTCGGCGTTGGTGGAAACACAGGTCCGAGAGTCCGGACCTGGGGCACCCGGATTTGAGGTGGACGAGACGGCGCACAATGGAGCGTCTGCAACGGAGACGACAGTTCATGGCGACTGATCTGGTAGACCGCGCACGGACCGCGGTGCACGACCGGGCGGAGCTGCCGGGAATGAGTTTGATGGAGCACCTGGAAGAGCTGAGGAATCGGCTGTTCTGGATCTTCGGGTACCTGGCGGCGGGGTTCGTGGTGGCGTGGGTGTTTCGCAACCGGCTGGTGGGGTATATCCAGAAGCCGCTGGTGGATATCGGGCTGAAGATGACGATGACGCATCCTACCGATGCGATCAATTTTTTCATCAAGACGTCGCTGGTGTGCGGCGCGATACTTGCTTCGCCGTTCATCCTGTACCAGGTGTGGCTGTTTATTTCACCGGGGATGTATCAGAACGAGAAGAAGTATGTCTGGCCGTTCATGACAGCGACGGTGGGGCTTTTTCTGGCGGGGACATGGTTTGGGTATCGGTATGTGCTGCCGGGCGCGATGGTGTTTCTGATCCAGGACTTCGGCAAGAATTTTACGCACATGATCACGATCGACGATTACACGGGATTCTTTCTGGCCGTGATTCTGGGGTTGGGCATTACGTTCGAGATGCCGATTGTGATTTTTTTCCTGGCGCTGTTCGGAATTGTGGACGCGAAGTTTCTGCTGAAGAATTTTCGCTATGCAGTGATGGCGATCTTTCTGCTGGCGGCGGTGATCTGCCCGGATCCCAGCCCGGTGGGGATGTGCCTGTTCGCATCGCCGATGCTGGTGTTGTATTTCGTGGGCGTGGGCGTGGCCTGGATTGTGACGCGGAACCGGAAGAAGAAGGATGTTGTTAAGGGAGCGGCTTAGGTGAGAGTGAAGATGCTGGCAGTGCTGGGGGTGTTGCTGGCTGTGGCGCCTGCGATGCGTGCGCAGGCGCATGGGGTAAGCGGCGCGGAAGTGATGCGGCTGACGCAGGCGTATGTGAATGCGGCGCCGAAGCGGTATATCGGATCGCCGGGGCATGCGGCGGCTGAGGCGTTTATCAAGGACCAGTTCAAGCCGGAGGTGGCGAAGGGGAATTTCGTCGATGACAAGTTCACGGCTCGAACGCCGATTGGGTCGTTGACGATGCATAACCTGATTGTGAAGTTTCCGGGGAAGAAAGACGGGATCATTGTCCTGGCATCGCATTATGAGACGAATTACTGGCTGAAGGATATTCATTTTATCGGGGCGAATGATGGGGCTTGCACGACGGCGCTGCTGATTGCGCTGGGGCAGTATTATCGCGAGCATCCGCCGCAGGGGTATTCCGTCTGGTTGCTGTTTACCGATGGCGAGGAGTCGATTAACAGGGAGTGGACGGATACGGATTCGCTGTATGGGACGCGGCATATTGCGGCGAAGTGGTCGGGGGATGGGACGCTGGGGCACATCAAGGCGTTTGTGCTGGCGGACATGATTGGGTGGAAGCAGTTGAATATTGATAAGGAGACGAACTCGACGGCGTGGCTGCTGGAGTTGGAGGCGAAGGCGGGGAGAGATACGGGGCACTCGAAGTATTTGTTCAAGGAGTCGCAGGCGGTTGAGGACGATCATCTGCCGTTTGTGCAGCGGGGGGTGCCGTCGCTGGATGTGATTGATTTTCAGTATGGGACGGCGGCGGATCCTGAGGCGTTTCATCATACGGACCAGGACACGATGGATAAGCTGAGCGTGGCTAGTTTGCAGGTGGCCGCGGATATGTTTTTGGATCTGGTGAAGCTGATTGATGCGCGGTAGTCCGGCGCGGACGGCGGGCGTTGGGGTTTCGCTCGGGCAACGGCAAAAAGAAGAAGCAGATTCCCAGAGGGAATGACAGAAAGAAAAGCAAGAGCGCGGGCGCGGGGCGTGTAGGCTTCTTGAAGGCACACGATGACTCCGACCTCTTATTGGATTTATTTTCATGTCGCGCTGGTGGCCCTGCTGGGGGTGGAGTACCTGGTGCATCTTGCGGTGCCGGATGCCCGGCGCAAGGCGATGTGGGCGATGGGGATGTGGGTGGGGGCGGCGCTGTTGCTGGCGGTGGTGCTGAGCCGGGTGTATGGCGCGACGGGGGGGACGCAATTCCTGGCGGGCTATGCGGTGGAACAGGTGATGTCGCTGGATAACCTGTTCGTGTTCTTGCTGCTGTTCGGGCTGTTTCGCATTCCGCCGGCCAAGCAGCCGAAGGTGTTGTACTGGGGCGTTGCGGGGGCGGTGGTGCTGCGCGGATTATTTGTCGCGAGCGGCGTTGGACTGCTGAACCGGTTTCACTGGATCGAGTATGTGTTTGGAGCGCTGCTGCTGGTGGCGGCGGTGCGGTTGCTGAAGCCGGAGCCGAGCGAGGATAAGCCGGAGCGGACTCCGGGGTGGCTGAAGTGGCTGACCAAGTGGCATCCGATCAGTGAGAACCAGGATCATTTTCTGGTGGTGGAGAATGGGCAGCGCATGGCTACGGTGATGCTGCTGGCGCTGGTGGCGGTGGAGTTCACCGATGTGGTGTTCGCACTGGATTCGATCCCGGCGGTGCTGAGTATTACGCGCCATCCGTTCCTTGCCTATACGTCGAACATTATGGCCGTGATGGGGCTGCGGTCGCTGTATGTGCTGCTGGCGGCGGGCTTGTCGAAGCTGAGGTACTTACATTTTGGATTGGCGGCGGTGCTGGGGTTTGCCGCCCTGAAGATGCTGCTGGCGGATTGGGTGGAGATTGGGCCGGGGGTTTCGCTGGCGGTGATTGCGGGGTTGATGGCGGTGACGGTGGGGGTGTCGATGGTGGTGGGGAGGAAGGCAGTTGTCAGTTCTTAGTTGTCAGTTGTTAGTTCTCAGTTGTCAGTTGATAGAGATCTGGAGCTGCTGCGAGAAACGTGGGGCGTCTCGATGTCGGGGCTTACAGGAGACGCGGTCGCACACTAGAAACTGAGAACTGACAACTAACAACTGACAACGGCCTCGCGGGGTATTCTGAAGGGACGATGACTTCTGCGGCTGCATCTACGGTGATTGGTGTTCGGGCGGCCTCGGGTACGTATGAGGTGGAGATTGGTGCGGGGCTGGTGGAGTTGGTGGGGGCTCGGGTGGATGCGCTGCTGGGTGGCGGGCTGACGGCTGGGAAGCAGCGGGCGTTCGTGGTGACGTCGCCGGAGATTGACCGGCTGTGGGGGACGCGGTTGGAGGGGGGCTTCCCTGCTCCGCTTACGCGGCTGATGGTGCCTGCCGGGGAGGAACATAAACGGCTCGCGACGGTGGAGAGGCTGGTGGAGGAGTTGGCTGGGTTGGGGGCGGACCGGGATTCGGTGCTGGTGGCGCTGGGGGGTGGCGTGATTGGCGATATGACGGGGTTTGTGGCGGCGATGTATATGCGCGGGATTCGGTATGTGGGGGTGCCTACCACTGCGCTTGCCCAAGTAGACAGCTCGCTGGGCGGGAAGACGGGCGTGAACCTGGCGGCGGGGAAAAATCTGGTGGGGGCGTTTCATCATCCGCTGGCCGTGTATGCGGATATTGGGACGCTGGGGACGCTGCCGGCGGAGGAGTTGCGGGCGGGACTGCAGGAGTCGGTGAAGGCTGGGATTATTCGTGACCGCGGGTTGTTTGAGTTTTTGGAGAGCGAGAGTGCGGCGGTGCTGGCGGGCGATGCGGAGGCGCTGACGCGCGTGGTGGCGGCCAGCGTGCGGGTGAAGGCTGAGGTGGTGAGTGCGGATGAACGTGAGGGTGGGCTGCGCATGATTTTGAATCTGGGGCACACGCTGGGACATGCGATCGAGGCCGCTACGGAGTACAAGCAGTTGCTGCATGGAGAGGCGGTGGCGTGGGGAATGATTGGGGCGGTGGGGATTGCGGTGAAGCGTGGGACGGTGACGTCGGAAGAGGCCGAGCGGATGGACAGGGTGATTCGGGCGTATGGGCCGCTGCGTGGGTTTAGCGCGGAGGCGAGTGAGTTGGTGGCGCTGACGGCTAAGGACAAGAAGAATCGGAGCGGGGCGCGGTCGTTTGTGCTGCCCGTGGGGATTGGGGATGCGGTGGTGGTGAAGGATGTGGGGGAGGCGGAGTTGATGGTGGCGGCGGAGCGGATTGTGGATGAGGCGCGTGGGGTGTTGGCTTGAGGCGGAATCGCAGCGTCGAGTTGGCGTTGAAGATGCATTTGTGGGATCCACCGTACCTGGTTCCGAAGAGCATTCTTCCACCACGGTCAGTGGTTCGGGTGCGCGCTGTCGAGCCTGATTGGGATTCGGAGTTGAAGCTTGGCGATACATTTCGGATTGGGTACTACAACAAGCAGGATGGTCCGAATGTGGTGTGGCTTGTGAATGCGCTGGGTGAGTATCAGGAGACGTGGGATCAGGTGTCGCTCCTCGAGACGTTCGAGGTCGTCGAACGAAGCGATGAGACAGATATTTATGGCGTGCGCAGGTCAGCGCTCGAGGTGATCGCGTGAGCGTTGTGGATGAGGTGAATCCGGGGGCGCGGCCTGGTGGGGAGGCGGATGAGGCGGCGGCGGCGGCGCATGTGCGGGAGATTTTTGATTCGATTGCGCCTAGTTATGACTTGCTGAATCATCTGCTGTCGATGGGGTTGGATCGGCGGTGGTGGGGACGGGCGGCGCGGAGCTTTCGGGATGTGCTGGCGCGGCCAAATGCTCGTGTGCTGGATTTGTGTTGCGGGACGGGCGATATGACGGCTGCCTTGCTCAAGGAGCGGCCGTTGAGTGCGGAGCCGGTGACGGGGCTGGATTTTTCTGGCGAGATGCTGGAGCGGGCGCGGGTGAAGTATGCGGGCGCGAATGCGGTTTGGGTGAAGGGCGATGCGATGCATCTGCCGTATGCCGATGGGAGTTTTGATTTGGTGACGGCGGCGTTCGGGTTTCGGAATTTGACGAATTATGCGGAGGGGCTCGCGGAGATTTATCGGGTGCTGGCGCCGGGTGGGCGGATTGGGATTTTAGAGTGCAATCAGCCGGATGGGCTGCGCGGGTTTGGGTATGGGATTTATTTTCAGCATGTGCTGCCGGTGGTGGGTGGGATGATTTCGGGTAAGCGGAAGGCGTACCGGTATCTGCCGGAGTCGGTGGCACGGTTTCCTCGGCCCGCGCAGATGCTGGGGATGATGAAAGAGGCGGGGTTTGTGGATGGGGCGTGGGATGGGTATTTGCTGAGGGCGGCGGGGCTGTATCGGGGGGTGAAGGCGTGAGGGGTTTGTTGTCTGGGCCCAGTTGTTAGTTGTTAGTTGTTAGTTGTTAGTTCTCAGTTGTTAGCTTGCAGCTTAAGGTTTGAGGTGGGGATGGCTTCTTGCGTTCCCACCCATCCGCACATGCGCGTATGGATGGGGCAGCCGGCAAGGGCAACAGCAAGGGCAACAGCAAAAGAAGAAGCAGATCCCTGCGGGATGACAACTAAAAAGGCAAGGGCAACAGCAACTGCAAGGGCAAGTGCAACGGCAACGGCAAAAGAAGAAGCAGATCCCTGCGGGATGACAACTAAAAAGGCAAGGGCAAGGGCAACAGCAACTGCAACGGCAAGGGCAACGGCAAAAGAAGAAGCAGATTCCCGGAGGGAATGACAGAAAGAAAGGCAAGGGCAACAGCAAGGGCAAGGGCAAGGGCAACGGCAAAAGAAGAAGCAGATCCCTACGGGATGACAACTAAAAAGGCAAAGGCAACAGCAACTGCAAGGGCAAAAGCAAAAGCAAAGGCAAGGGCAACAGCAGAGGCAAGGGCAACAGCAAAGGCAAGGGCAACAGTAGCCGCGAGAGAAGAAGCAGATTCCTGCGGGATGGCGGGCGTGGATGGCGTTTGCGGGGTTGAACAGGTATGCTCAGGGCGAAGGATCGGGCCACGCTATGGATGACAGGGTGCGGGGTAAATGCGGGTGGTTGAGGTTGGGCGGAGCATGGAACGATGAGTCCGATGAGTCAGATGCAGGCTACGGCGGCGAAGCGATCGGCGGCGCAGTCGTCGGTGCTGGCGGCGGTGGGAATTACGCTGCTGAAGCTGCTGACGGGGATTCTGGCTGGCTCGCTGGGGATGCTGAGCGAGGCGGCGCACTCGTTTATTGATTTGATTGCGTCGGCGATTACGCTGCTGACGGTGCGGGCCGCGGATATGCCCGCGGATGAAGAGCACAACTACGGGCATGGCAAGCTGGAGAGCTTGTCGGCGGCGTTTGAGATTGTGCTGATGGTGGGGTCGTGCGTGTGGATTGCGCGCGAGGCGATTGAGCGGATGGTGCACAACACGCATTTGGATTTGAAGTGGTCGGTGTGGCCGTTCGCGGTGCTGGTGCTGTCGATGGCGGTGGACTGGACGCGGTCGCGGTCGCTGCACCGGGTGGCGCAGGAACACAGGAGCGATGCGCTGGAGGCGGATGCGGTGCACTTCGGGACCGACATCTGGTCGTCGGCCGCGGTGTTTCTGGGACTGCTGGCGACGTTTGCGGGAGCGAAGCTGCATGTGCCGCTGCTGGAGTATGCGGACCCGATTGCGGCGCTGATTGTGGCGGCAATTATTCTGCGGGTGACGTGGCGGCTGGCGCGGCAGACGGTCGATTCCCTGCTGGATGCGACGCCGCCGGAGGTGCGGGAACAGATTCGGAGGGACCTGATTCACAACCTGGAGGCGGAAGAGGGCGTGCTGTCGGTGAACCGGGTAAGGGTGCGGCGGTCGGGGTCGAATTATTTTGTGGATCTGACGCTGAGCCTGCCCAGGCGGCTGACGTTTCAGCGCTCGGAGCAGATTACGTTTGCTGCGACGGAAGCCGTCCAACGATTGCTGCCGGGAGCGGACGTGGTGATCCATACAGTGCCGACGGCTTCGCTGGGAGAGAGCGTGTTCGACAAGGTAAGGGCGGTGGCGGCGCGGTCGAACTTGTCGATCCATGATGTCAGTGTTCGGCAGTATGACGGGGCGTTGCATGTGGAGCAGCACCTGGAGGTTCCAGAGACGATGACGCTGCGCGAGGCGCATGACGTGGTGACCGCGCTGGAAATCGAGATGAAACACGAGGTGCCTGGGATCTCTACCTTGATGACGCACATTGAGAGCGAACCGGCGACGATCGCGGAGGCGTCGCAGATTGATCCGAGCAAGAATTTGGAGCATCAGCTCAGGACGACCGCGAGCCACTTTCCGGAGATCCTGGATATTCACGAGATATCGCTGACGAGAGGGCATGGAGGCGCGGCCAACAGCGTGCAGGTGAACCTGCATTGCACGCTGCCGGATGATCTTCCGATGGAGGCGGTGCACGAGGTGATTACGAACTTCGAGAGCGAGTTTCGGCTGGACCATCCGCAGGTGTCGAGGGTGTTTATTCATCCGGAGCCGGCTACGGATAATCGGCGGTGAGGGAGATGAGGGAGTTGTCAGTTGTCCGTTCTCAGTTGTTAGGAAAGGCGGCATCCTAACTGAGAACTGACAACTGAGAACTGACAACGTTTATGCTGGGGCTGCGATGAAACCGTTTTTGAAATGGACGCTGATGGGGTTGGCGATGCTGGCGGTGATGCTGGTGTCGGCGGGGTTGACGCTGCGGATTGCGCTGCATGGGCATGAGGTGACGATTCCGGACTTTGCGGGCATGACGGTGGGGGAGGCCAGCCAGGCGGCGCTGCACACGGGCGTGGATCTGAATATCGAGAACAAGTTTTATTCGACGACGGTGCCGGCGGGGAGGGTGTTGTCGCAGGCGCCGGCGGCGGGGTCGCGGGTGCGGCATGGGTGGCAGGTGAGAGTGACGGAGAGCCTGGGGCCGCAGCAGGTGACGATTCCGGATGTGGTGGGGAACCCGATGCAGGAGTCGTCGATGGAGATACGCAAGATGCAGCTGGATTTGGGGACGCTGGCGCATATTGGCGCGCCGGGGGATGCGGAGATGACGCTGGCGCAGACGCCGCCGCCGAATGCGGGGGTGGACCAGCCGACGGTGAGTTTGCTGCTGAGCTCGACGGTGAATGCGTCGAGTGCGTTTGTGATGCCGTCGTTTGTGGGGATGAGTTATGGGGCGGCGAATCGGGCGGCGATTGGACTGGGGCTGAAGGTGGCGACGATTGGCGGTGTGCCGGCGGCGGCGCCAGTGCCAGTGCCCGCGCCGGCGCCGGCGACTCCGGTAGTGCCGGGGCAGCCGGCGGTGCCTGCTGCGCCCGTTGTGCCTGCCGCTCCTGTGGTGCCTAGCGGGGTGGTGACGGAGCAGTCGCCGGAGTCGGGGTTTCGGGCGAGTAAGGGGGACGTGGTGCGGCTGACGCTGGGGGCGAGTGGGGCCGCGGTGGCGCCGGTGGCTCCGGCGGCTGTACCTGCGGCTCCCACGGCGCATTGAGCTTTTAGCTTTTGGCTTTTTTGCTTTTTTGCTTTTTTGCTTGGTGGTGGGAGGCAGGAAGGTTAGGGGCGGTGGAGGAGGGCGGCGAAGAAGCCGTCGCCGCGGAAGTTTGCGCCGGGGAGGGTGCGGAGCTGGCCGTTGCGGAGTAGACCTGTCGGCGCGGTGGTGAGGAGGCCCGTGGTGATGAGGTGGTTGAGGATGGGGTCTAAGGGCTGGGTGATGATGTTGGGGACGGCTGCGAGGGCGGCGGCGACTACCTGCTCGTTCTCTTCGGGTTCGAGGGAACAAGTGGAATAGAGGAGGTGGCCTCCGGGGGCGAGGCGGGCTAGCGCGGCGGTGAGGATCTCGCGCTGGCGGGTGGCCTGGCGGGCGAGGTCGGAGGGCTGGAGGCGGTGGCGGATCTCGGGATTGCGGCTGAGGGTGCCGGTGCCGCTGCAGGGGACGTCGCAGAGGATGAGGTCGAAGAGGCCTTCGGTTTCGGGGAGGGCGGTGGCGTCGGCGGGGAGGGTTTTGGTTTGGCGGGCGGTGGCTTCGAGGCGGGTGGTGAGGGCCTGGAGGCGGCGGGGGTTGGCGTCGGTGGCGAGGAGGGGGGCAGAAGGGTGGCGCGCGGCGAGGATGAGGGTCTTGCCGCCGGGCGCGGCGCAGGTGTCCCAGATGCGGGTGGGGGCCGAACTCGCCGAGCCCGGGTGGGCGGCGGCCGGGTGGGCGGCGGCGGCTAGCTCGGCTACCAGGCGGGAGCCGTCGTCGAGGTGGGGGAGGTCGGGTGCGTGGGTGAAGAGTGAGGCGTCGTCGGGCTCGGCTTGGTCGTGCGCGCAGATGGCGAGGGCGGCGGTGCGGCCGTAGTTCTGTACCCATCGGTCGACTAGCCAGAGGGGGTGGGCGAGGCGGTCGGCGAAGGCGGCGGTGGTCTCGTAGAGTTTGGGCCTGGCGGGGAGCTGGCTCACCCCACCGGACAACGAACGTCCGCTGGGGACCCCGGGCTGGCGGGTGAGCTTGCGGAGGATGGCGTTGACCATGCCGGCGGCGTGAGGGTGGCCGGCGGCGCGGACGAGCTCGACGGATTCGGAGAGGGCGGCGTGGGCGGGAATGCGGTCGAGGTGCAGGAGCTGGAAGGCTCCCATGCGGAGGGCGGTGGCGACGGGGGTGGGGAGGGCCTGGTCGGGACGTTGGAGCAGGGGGAGCATGCGGGCGTCGAGGGCGATCTGCCAGCGGAGGACGCCGAGGACGAGGGTGTGGGCGAGGTTGCGGTCGGCCTGGGAGAGGGCGGACATACCGGGGCCGTGGAGCAGGTCGTCGGAGTGGGCGGAGGTGTCGGCTACGCGGAGGAGGATGGCGAAGGCGGCGGAGCGGGCGGGGGTGATGGGGGCGTGCGCGGGCGGCTGAGGCTGTGCAGAACTTTGCGCGGGAGGGCGGTTTTGCGCAGAGTCTTGCATACGGGGCTTGTGGCGGCGCGAGTTAGAGGAGGGGGGCTTGGGCATGTGGAGATTGGTGGGGCCGTGGAAAAGTGGTTCGCTACTTCTGGCTTCTGGCTTTTAGCTTTTTGACTTGCTCATGATCGTCCGTGCGAGTTGGATTTCAGTCATTTGTATTGGAAGTGATGGTTTATGAAGTACTTGTAAGTGATGGTTCCAAGGATGTATGGTCTATTCCAGATGCTCGTCGAGGTGGAGTTGGAAGTCCCTGGCGAATTGGGGGCCGGGGAGGCGGGGTTTGCCTTCTAACTGGACTTCGTCGAGGGCGAGGGCGGTGTTTTGGGCGGCGCCTACGAGAAGCTGGCCTGTGGAAAAGTCCAGGTGGTTGGGTGCGAGGGCTGGGGTGGAGGTGGCGGGATGGAGGCGGTGGATGAGGAAGCGTTTGCCGCGGAAGAGGGCGTGGGCGCCGGGCCAGGGGGTGAAGCCTCGCCAGCGGTTGTAGGTTTCCTGTGCAGTGCGGTGGGTTAGATCGAGGCGGCCGTCTTCGCGGGTGAGGATGGGGGCCAGGGTGGCGGCGGCGTTGTCTTGTGGTTGGGGGACGATGGTTCCCTGCTCCAGGCTGGAAAGGGTTTGTAGTAAGAGGCCTGCGCCGATCTTTGAAAGTTGTGGATAAAGCTCTGGAGAGGTGGTATCGGGGCCTATGGGAAGGCTGTGGAAACGTAGAGTATTTCCTGTGTCGAGGCCGGCGTCGAGGAGCATGGTGGTGACGCCGGTCTCGGTTTCGCCGTGGGCGACGGCCCACTGGATGGGGGCGGCTCCACGGTATTTGGGGAGGAGCGAGCCGTGGACGTTGATGTTGCCGAAGCGCGGGAGGTCGAGCATCCACTGGGGGATGATGCGGCCGTAAGCCACTACGATGATGGCGTCGGGGGCGATTTGTTCAAGTAACGCGCGAAGGTTGGGGTTGTTCCTCAGGCGCTCGGGTTGGAGGACGGGGAGACCGAGGCTGGTGGCTAGTTGCTTGACGGGCGGGACCTGGAGCTCGTGCTTGCGGCCGGCGGGGCGATCGGGCTGGGTGAGGACGAGGGGGATTTCGTGGCCGGCGTCGATGAGGGCCTGGAGGCTGGGAACGGCGAATTCGGGGGTTCCGCAGAAGACTAGTTTCATTGGTGCGGACCTCTTTGGTTGGCGAGGAAATCCCGGGAGGTGAAAGCCGGGATTTGCCGGGATTTGTTGCCGGGGCTAGCCTAGGCCTGTGTCGGGAGCGAGGACAGGTGCAGGGACAGAAGCAGATCCCTGCGGGAGGACAACCAGAAAAGCAAGTGCAAAAGAATCAGCAGATTCCCAGAGGGAATGACAGAAAGAAAAACTAGGGCAACGGCAAGGACCGGGTCTACCAGTCGCCGTTCTTGATCAGTTTCTTGATGCGGCGAAGGACGAGGTCGCGTTTGAGGCGGCTTAGGCGATCGATGAAGAGGATGCCGTGGAGGTGGTCGATTTCGTGGAGCATCGCGCGCGCCAACAGCTCTGTACCCTCTACTTCAAAGACTTCCCCTTTCACGTTCTGTGCGCGGACTTTAACCCAGGCGTCGCGAGCTACTTTTTCGCGGATGTCGGGGAGGGAGAGGCAGCCCTCTTCTTCTACCTGCTTGCCGCGGCGGTCGATGACTTCGGGGTTGATGAGGACGAGGCGATCTTCGGGGCGCTCGTTGAAGCTGATGTCGATGACGGTGATTTGTTTGGAGACGGAGATCTGGGGGGCGGCGAGGCCGATGCCCTCGGCGGCGTACATGCTGTCGAACATCTCGTCGACGAACTGGGCCAGCTCGGGGGTGAATTCGGTGACCGGCTCGCCCTTCTGGAGGAGGATGGGGTCGGGGTACTTGATGACCTCGTGGAGCCTGGGGGCAGACTTGCGGACGGCGTCGCGGGTGGCGATGCGCGCGAGCTTCTTGGTTTCCTTGTCGTCGAGCTTGGTGTCGGTAGGCATGTTCTGTATCGGTCAGTAGGCTTTGGGTGAGGCTAAAACGATTTTATCTGCTGGCAGTAGCCAGAGTAGTTTCGGTGGAGTTCGGTGAGGCTGTCGCCGCCGAACTTCTCGAGCAGGGAGCGGGCGACGGTGAGGGCGACCATGGCTTCGGCGGCGACGCCGGCGGCGGGGACCACGCAAACATCCGAGCGCTCATAGGATGCCTTGGTGGCCTCGCGGGTTTCGAAGGAGACGGAGGCGAGGGGGCGGCGGAGGGTGGAGATGGGCTTGAGGTAGCCGCGGATGACGAGGTCTTCGCCGTTGGAGATGCCGCCTTCGAGGCCGCCGGCGTTGTTGTGCTCGCGGGTGAATTTGGTGAAGGACTGCCCACCTTCGGTGGCCAGCTCGCCTACGTCGCCGCTGGAATAGGTGATGGCGTCGTGGACCTTGGAGCCGGGGGAGGAGGCTGCGGTGACGCCGCGGCCTAGCTCGACCGCTTTGACGGCCTGAAGGCTCATGACGGCCTGGGCTAGGAGGCCGTCGAGGCGCTCGTCCCAGTTGACGTGGGTGCCGATGCCGGGGGGAAGGCCGTGGACGACGACCTCGAAGATGCCGCCGATGGTGTCGCCGGTGCGTAGGGCGACGTCGACTTCGGCCTTCATGCGGGCCTCGGATTCGGGGTCGACGCAGGCGAGGAGAACGTCTTCCCTGCTGGCGAGCGCGGCGATTTCGGCAAACGTGGCTTCGCGGGAGAGTTCGGCACTGCCTACGCGGGTGACGTGGCTGGCGACCTCGATGTGGAGGGCGCGGAGAAGCATTTTGGCTACGGCACCGCAGGCTACGCGGGCGGCGGATTCGCGGGCGGAGGCGCGCTCGAGGATGTAGCGCGCGTCGGGGAAGTTGTACTTGAGGGCGCCGGCGAGGTCGGCGTGGCCGGGGCGCGGGCTCGTTACGGCCTTATGTTTTTCGGGGTCGCCTTCGGCCACGGGAAGGATCTCTTCCCAGTTCTTCCAGTCGTTATTGGCGAGGGTCATGGCGATGGGCGAGCCGATGGTATGGCCGTGGCGGACGCCGGAGAGGATGTGGGCGGTGTCGCGCTCGATGCGCATGCGGCCGCCGCGGCCGTAGCCCTGCTGGCGGCGCCAGAGCTCGTGGTCGAGGAAGGATTGGTCTACCGGGATGCCCGCGGGTAGACCGCTGACGAGGGCTACGAGGGATTCGCCGTGACTTTCGCCGGCTGTGGAGAAACGAAGCATGAATTAACGATTATAAGGTGCTGCGCGCACAGCGAGGGAGTTCGCGCGCGGGGTGGAAGCTGATGGGGGTCCCGGTGAGGCCGGGCCAATGAATCCAGGCATCGTGATTTACTATTGCCGCTAACAGGAAAGAGCCGATTTCCTAAACTCCGCTTCTCGATCTGGGGTCCAATGTATTCGAGAAAATTGCTTGTATCGCTGATTTTGATCTGCTTCCACGGCGGTGGATCGAGTAAGTTCGGGCTTCCTGCGACTGGCCTTTTCATACAGAATGTATCTGCGGACGCCGCTGTTTCCTCCGCAATCGCGGCGGAATTGCGCGGGATGTTGGCGAAAGGACAGTTGGGAAACAACCTTAGCTCCGCTGGATACCGGGAGCAGGTCAAGAGACTTTATGAAGCGGCAAGCTTCGCGCCATTGTGGATTAAGGACGATCAGCCGACATCGCAAGCGACCTATTTGATTGGGGCTCTGCGCGCAAGCCGCCTAAAAGGGCTGAATCCCGGCGACTATGATGCGGAAGGTCTGGCAAGGCAATCGAAGTCGCTCAAAGATGCATCGGCTGCCGTTCAAGCTTCGTTCGATGCCTCTCTGACGCTGGCGACGATGCGGTACATCTCGGATCTGCGGATCGGTCGAATTAATCCCGAACATTTAAAGTTCGGCATCGACGTGAAGTCAAAAAAATATAATCTTCCAGAATTTATTGCGCAACAGGTTGTGAACGCGGGCAACGTTGAATCCGTACTGGATCAGATTGAACCGCCGTATGCCGGCTATCGCCGCATCGAAGCTAGCTTGAAGCAATACGTCGCCCTGGCAGCCAAAGGCGACGGCGCACAGGTGCCGGGCGGAGCCAAAACTGTCGCTCCCGGCGATCCCTATACAGGAACCGCTCAGCTGGCAGCGCGATTGCGGTTGCTTGGAGACCTTCCCCAGGGTGGAAGTTTCGATTCTTATAGCGGAGGCCTTGTAGAAGGGGTCAAACATTTTCAGGCAAGACATGGCCTTGCGACCGACGGCAAATTAGATGCGGCGACTTTAAGAGAGTTGAACACTCCGCTCAGCGAGCGCGTGCAGCAAATCGATGACGCGTTAGAACGGTGGCGATGGATGCCGACCGAGTTTCAGCAGCCTCCCGTTCTGGTCAACATTCCGGAGTTTCGTCTGAGGGCCTACTCAGACGATCATCAGCTCGCACTCAGCATGAAGGTCGTTGTGGGCAAGGCCGCTCCAACCAAAACGCCAGTTTTTACCGACGACATACAGTACATCGTGTTCCGGCCTTATTGGAATGTACCTCCTGGAATTCTGCGCCGGACAGTCATTCCCGGCATCATGAAGAACAGCGGATATCTTGCTCGTGAGAGATTCGAGGTAACCGACTCCCGCGGCAGAGCCGTGTCTCCAAACGACGATCTAGTCGCCGGGTTACGCTCGGGAAAATACTTCATACGTCAGAAACCCGGTCCAAACAATTCGCTTGGGCTGGTCAAGTTCATGTTTCCCAACTCTCATTCCGTCTATCTGCACAGCACTCCATCGACCGAGTTGTTTGCCAAGTCGCGACGTGACTTCAGCTCAGGTTGTATTCGGGTGGAGAAGCCAGCGGAGTTAGCCGCCCTTTTGCTGCGCAATCAACCTGATGGACAGCAACCCTGGAATGTCGCGCGGGCACAGGCAGCGATGGACTCCGGCAAAGACAATCGACAGGTAAACCTGGCGGTGAGCGTTCCGGTCCTTATTCTCTATGTCACGGCGGTCGCGGAGGAAGACGGTACCGTGCACTTCTTCGACGATATCTACGGGCACGATAAGCGTCTGAACGCGCTCCTGACCAAGGGGCCTCCTTATCCATAGTTCGTGACGTTTTGGGTGCACTCCAAGGACAATGAAATCGATTCGATGCGACGGCTATCTAATGGAATATGAAACGCCGAAGCTTCCTGAAATACTCTGCCGCCGCTATCGCCATGACCGCCTCCACGTCTCCTCTGTCGCAAGCGGCAACCCGTCTTGAGTCGCCACCTGTGGCAGACGCCTTGAACCCCAGCGGAATTCGGGTTGCGGGCATTCGCATGATTCCAGTGGCCGGAGGCAAGTACAAAGTGTGGACCAAACGGATTGGTTCGGGCTCGGTGAAGGTGCTTCTGCTGCATGGCGGACCTGGGTTTCCGCACGACTATCTGGAAGCCATGGAGTCCTTTTTACCGCAGGCGGGAATTGAGATGTACTACTACGACCAGCTGGGCGTGGGTAACTCCGATGTTCCAGACGATCCGACGCTTTGGACGTTGCCCAGGTATCTCAGCGAGGTCGAAGAGGTTCGTCGCGGATTAGGCCTCGATCATTTTGTGCTTTACGGCCACTCGTGGGGCGGCATCCTTGCGATGGAGTACGCGCTGAACTACCAGCAACACTTGCGCGGCCTGGTGATTTCCAACATGACTGCAGGCATTCAGTCTTATCTCACGCGAACGGCTGCGCTGAAAACGCAACTGCTCTCTCCCCAAACGCTGGTGCGGTTCAATGCGCTGGAGGCTGCGAAGGACTACGAAAATCCGGCATACACACGAATCGTCATGGAGGATCTCTATCCGCAGATGATCTGCCGGTTGAAACCGTGGCCTGAGCCGGTGACGCGCGCCTTCCGGCTGGGGAACGAGAAGATTTACAACCAGATGCAGGGCAAGAGCGAGTTCGAGGTGACGGGCAATCTCAAGAACTGGGAGCGCTGGGACCGCCTGCATGAGATTAAGGTGAAAGCGCTCACGCTGGGTTCGAATCATGACGAGATGGATCCTGCCGACATGCGCAAGATGGCGACACTGATGCCGAACGCGACCTCCGCCATCTGCCCGAACGGCAGTCATATGGCCCTGTGGGACGATCAGGCCGTGTACTTTCGGCACCTGCTCGCCTTTCTGGGCAGCGTATAGGCTTCTGCGAGTGGCGGCCGCCATCACCATCTGGCCGACGGCGGGACCCCGGGGTCAGTCTTTGGCGGGCTTGAGGGTGGGGGAGTTTAGCCAGGCCTGGGAGTTGAACAGGGCGCGGTCCATGCTGCGGACCCATTCGGTGGGTTCGTTCGGCGAGCGGCCGGAGGCGGCGGATGAGGCGAACTCGTTGCGGAGGGCCTGGAATTTGGCTTCGAGGTCGTCGAGGGCGGAGAGCAGCATGGCCTCGGGGGTCATGGGGAGTTTGGGGCTGCCGAATTCGAGCTTGCCGTGGTGGGAGAGGATCATGTGCTCGATGAGGATGCGGAGTTGGGGTGGGAAAGGGCCCGGGGCTAAAGCCCCTTCGTTCGCCGCATCATTTTCCGCGGGCTGAAGCCCGCTGCTACTCCTAAGGTGTTCGGCGTCCAGCTGGGTGATTTTTTCCTGGAGGAGGCGCTGGGCTATGGAGATGTGGCCGATGAGCTGGCCTTCGAGGGTGTAGTCGAAGCTGGAGTTCCAGGAGAGCTCGCGGACTTTGCCGATGTCGTGGAGGATGGCGCCGGTGACGAGGAGGTCGGGGTCGACTTCGGGGTAGAAGGGCGCGTTGGCCAGGCAGATGCGCACGAGGTGGAGGACGTGCTCGAGGAGGCCGCCGATCCAGGCATGGTGGAGGCGCTTGGCGGCGGGGGCTTCGAGGAAGGCGGGGCCGAGGGTGGGGTCGTCGAGGAAGGCGAGGACGAGGCGGCGGAGGTGCGGGTTCTTGAAGGCGGCTACGTAGCTGCGGAGCTCGGCGGCCATGGAGGGGATGTCGTATTGGGTGGTGGGGACGAAGTCGGCGGTGTCGATTTCAGAGGCGGCGGCGAGGCGCATCTTGGTGAGGGTGATCTGGAACTTGCCCTGGTATTTCGAGACCTGGCCCTGGACTTTGACGTAGCAGCCGACGGCGCAGGTGAGGAGGACGTCGGCGAAGTCGTCCCACATGCGGGCTTCGAACTGGCCGGACTTGTCGGCGAGGGTGAGGGCGAGGTACTGGCCGCTGCTTCCCTTCTTGTCGCGGGCCGTGAGGGCGGCGATGAGGAAGTAGCTGGTGATGGGCTGGTTTTCGAAGCGGGCCGCGTCGGCGATGAAGAAGTCTTTCACTGAAGGCAAGGATACGACAGTGGGGCGGGTGGATGCTGGGATGGGGTAGTGGTTCGTTGTTAGTTGTTAGTTGTTAGTTCTCAGTTGTCAGTTCTCAGTTGTCCGTTCTCCGTTGTTGAATTGGGGAAAAAGAAACGAGGGCCGGTTGGCCCTCGTTTGGATTTGGTGGTGGGTTGTGGCTATTGGGTGGGGCTGGGGTTGGAAGGAGGCGGCGGGGGTGCTGGAACGGGAGTTGCCAGGTTGGGGTTGACCGTGGGGGCGACCGTGTTGGGGGTCTCCTTGGGCTCCTTTGGCTTCTCCTCGAAGCGCTCCTTGACTTCACCCTTCTGGTGCTTGGGCTTCTTCTGCTTGGCGACGGTGTCGCCGTTGAGGCCGAGAGGCTGGGCGCGCAACTTCTCGTCCGCATTCTCGGTGGGCGTGGTGGGGAGAGGGCGCGTCTCGGCCTTGGCTTCGGCCTTGGTCAGATGCTCCTTGGCGCTACGCTCCTCGGCCTGGGCTTCGAAACTGGAGAAGCGGACCTTCTTTTGCGGGCCGGTCTTGGGGGCGAAGGGATCGGCGCTATCCTCATCCGCACCGGTGCCGGTGGTGATGGTGGTGATGGACTCGTTGGGCGCCATGGCGACGCCGGGAGCCTGGCCGGTGATGGGTGCACCGATGGAGCCGCCAACGGCGGTCTCGGCTGTTCCGTTGGGGAGTGCCTGTTCAGGAGCCTCGCCGTAGCGGATCTTCTCGCGATGAATCTTTTTGGGCTTGTAGACGGCGGTGACGGGCTTGCCGTTCTTCTCGTCTACCTTGGCGGCGTGGGCAGCTTCCTTTTCGGCGACGCGTTCGCGCGCGGCAGCGAGTTCAGCCTGGGCGCGGTTGGCCTTTTCCTGCTCGATGCGCTGCTTCTGCTTGATCTTCTTCTTGAGCGGCGGCGCCTTGTAGGCGGTGTAGGCGATCTGCGTGGGGGCCTTCTTGGTGGGGGCGCCGGAGTCGGTGAAGCCGGGGGCGATCTCGGTGTAGGCGTCGCTGCGGGCCTTGGTGAGGTAGGCGCGGAGAGCTGGCTGGAGCTGCTGGAAGTAGAGAGCCTCCTGCACCTTGCCTTCGACGTCGGCGAGGGGAGGAACGCCGGCCTTCTGGTGCGAGTCGACGTGGAGGATGACGTAGCCCTGGCGGGTACGGATGGGATCGGTATTAGCGCCGACGGGAAGGGGGAAGGTAGCCTTCTCGAGGACGTCGCCGAGGGTGCCGCGCTTCCAGTCGCCGAGGTCGCCGCCGCCAGCGGCGTTGGGGCCGCCGGAGTCGGTGCGGGCGAGGGCAGCGAAGTTGGCACCGGCGCGAAGCTTGCCGGCGATTTCGTTGGCCTTGGCCAGGGCGGCGTCGAGGTCGGCCTGGGTGGCGTTTTCGGGGGTGGGAATGAGGATCTCGCTGAGGTGCACCTGCTCGGGGACGGCGAAGTCCTGGGCGTGGGCGTTGTAGTAGGCGATCTCCTCCGTGTGGGTCATGTTGAGATGGCTGCCGACCTGGTCGCGCACGACCTGCTGGCGGATGATCTGATCGCGGATGTGCTGCTTGAAGTCTTCGAAGGAGACGCCCTGCTGGGCGGCGGCCTTCTCGAGAGCCTCCATGGAGGGGAGGTTGTTTTTCTTGCGAATGTCGTCGAGCTCGCGGATGGTTTCGGCGTCGCCGGTAATGCCGAGCTCCTTGCCCTTGGAGAGCAGGAGCTGCTCATCGATGAGATCGCGGAGGAGGTTATTGACGCGGTCGTCGAGGTCGGCCTGGGAGATATTGTCCTGGCGGGCTTCCTGGAGGAGCTGCTGTTCGGCGGCCGCGTACTCGGTGCGGGTGATGATCTGGTCGTTGATGCGCGCGACGGCATCTTCGACGACTTCGCCGTTGGGGGTGATGGGGGAGGGCTCGGGCATAGCCGGGAGGCTGAGCGTGGAGGCCGGCTCAAAGTTGGCGCCGGCAGCCTGGTAGGCGGGCGGCTGGGGGGGCTGGTGCTGCGTCTGCGCGGGCGCAGGGAAGGCGGATCCAGCGGCGACGGCGAGAACGACGGTGGCTACCATGCTGGGCTTGGTCGTGAAGCGGCCCTTGGTGTTAAACCGGCCCTGGAGGTTGATGCGTGTAAGCTTCTGGGTCATCCGTTCCTTATGCAGAACCGCCCGTGCGGGGTGCTCGCCAAGCGGTCTGATGCGTATTTGACCGCGCGGCTGATGTATTTGACCGCGCAGCCGTGTAGAGGTTATCTGGCAATTTCATTCTACCCGTGCGGACGGTGGTTTGGGAGACCGGGGGCAAGGTTGGGGACTGCTGCCGCAGGGGACTGTGGAAACCCAAGTCTCAGAAGCGAGACAGGGGGCAGCCGGGAACGGAGGCCAGAGAGGCTTTGGCTAACCCTCGGATGTTATACTCCGTCCAACCGGAAGCGGCTGCGATGACGCAGGTCCGCCCGTGTTTTGACCGAGGTTTTCCAGCCTCCCCGAGGTTCTTCCCTTCCATGATTTCTTCCCCGATGCGTCGCGCACTCTTTTCAGCAACGATCTTTCTAACTGCCTGCGGGTTTGCGGGTTCGCTGGTGGGCGGGCGGGTGGCGGCGCAGTCGGCCACGGATGAGTCGCAGCTGCGCGACTCGATGAAACAGTTTACGGACGTGTATGCGCTGGTGGAGGCGAACTACGCGAACAAGCTGGATAAGGACCACGTCGACAAGGCGATCTACGACGGCGCAATTCCTGGGATGCTGCATGTGCTGGATCCGCACTCGAATTTCTACGATCCGAAGTCGTATGCGGAGATGCGCGAGGAACAGAGCGGCAAGTACTACGGCGTGGGCATGCGGATCGTGCTGCAGGACAGCAAGGTGGTGGTGGTGGTGCCGATGGAAGGGACGCCGGCGTATCGGGCGGGGATTCGGCCGGGCGACGTGATTTTGTCGGTGGATGGCAAGCCGACCGACCATATGGATACGGCCGCCGTGGCTTCCCTGCTGAAGGGACCGCGGGGGACGCATGTGGCGGTGACGATGATGCGCGAGGGGTCGGCCAAGCCGCTGACGTTTGACCTGATGCGCGATGAGATTCCGGAGAAGTCGGTGGACCTGGCGTTCATGATCCGGCCGGGGATCGGGTATATCCGGATCACGGGCGAGATGGAAACCACATCCAATGAAGTCCAGCATGCGCTGGATTCGTTTGGGCCGGGACTGCAGGGGCTGCTGATCGATCTGCGTCAGAATCCGGGCGGGCTGCTGAACCAGGCCGTGGATGTGTGCGACAAGTTCCTGCAGAAGGGCGATGTGGTGGTGTCGCAGAGGGCGCGGAAGGGCGTGTTCCCGGACCAGGTGTACACGGTGCCGAGCGGATCGAATACGCATTACCCGATTGTGGTGCTGGTGGATCGGAATACGGCATCGGCTGCAGAGATTATTTCGGGCGCGCTGCAGGATCACGATCGCGCACTGATTGTGGGCGAGACGACGTTTGGCAAGGGCCTGGTGCAGACCGTGTTTCCGATCTCGGAAGACAGTGGCCTGGCGCTGACGACGTATCACTACTACACGCCTTCGGGACGGCTGATCCAGCGTAACTACGATGGAGTTTCGCTGTACGACTACTACTACGTGCGCGATGGAGCGAAGCCGGCCAACGAGACGAATAAGGAAGTGGTGAAGACCGATGCCGGGCGCACCGTGTATGGCGGCGGCGGCATTACGCCGGATGAAAAGATCGCGGCGCTGAAGAACAATCACTTTGAGGACGAGATGCTGATTCACTACGCGTTCTCGGACTTCAGCCGGCATTACCTGGCGACCCACACGGTAGCGAAGGACATGACGGTGGACGCGGCGCTGCAACAGGAGTTCAAGGACTTTCTGAAGTCGAAGAACGTGGAGTTCACCGACAAGGAGTTTGCCGATAACGTGGAATGGGTGAAGGCGCGGATCAAGACCGAGTTGTTCACGGCGCAGTTTGGCCAGGCGGCGGGCAGCCGGGTGATTACAGAGTGGGATCCGCAGGTGAATGCGGCGCTGAACTATATGCCGGAGGCGCTGGCGCTGGAGAATCATACGCTGCCGTCGGAGCAGAAGGTGCAGACGGCGAGTGCGAAGCCGGCCGCGCAGTGAGAGACAGGAAGTAGGAAACAGGAAGTAGCACAAACACAAAGGCCGCGCTTAGGAGCGCGGCCTTTGTGTTTGTGCGCGATCGGCACGGGAAAGACTGGAGCGGGAGACCGGGATCGAACCGGCGACATTCAGCTTGGGAAGCTGACGTTCTGCCACTGAACTACTCCCGCAAGCTGTTTACCTACAACAACTTACGTGCTTTACATCACCCTACACAACACCATCAAACACCATGCTTGCTACACTTAGCTCATCTTCCCGAGGGCTAAGATGAGATTCAATCGTGAGCGATACCAGCATGGCAGCGTCCGCAAGGTTCCACGTTCCCAAGGTTTCGCTTGGGAGTTCCGTTTCTATAGTACGGCTACCGATGGCAAACGTAAACTCAAGGTCCAGACGTTCGACTCTGTGAAGTACCCGACAGAGCGCGACGTGCGCAAGGCTGTAGAACCCCAGCTCTCCGCCCTCAACGCCGGGACGCTGGCGGCCAAGATCGGCGCAACACTCGGGACAGTCATTGACCGTTACATGGTGGAGGAGTTCCCTACCCTCCGCCACTCGACGCAGACAACAAACAAGAGCCTCATTGACCTGCACATCAAGCCTCGTTGGAAAGACGTGAAGCTAGCGGATGTCACTGCGATGGGCGTAAAGAAGTGGCTGGAGGAGCTACCGTTCGGCGCGGCGTCGAAGGCGCGGACGCGGAATATGGTATCCAAGCTATTGGACCTTGCAATGCTGTGGGAGTACATCCCGGTGGTGCGCAACCCGATGCAGCTTGTCCGCGTCAAGGGCAGCACGAAGCGACTGAAGGCCATCACGATCATTACGCCGGAGCAGTTCCGTGCGCTGGTGGCGGAGCTGCCCGAACCATACAACCTCATGGTGCTGGTGTGCGGCTGTCTTGGCCTCCGTGTGAGTGAAACGCTTGGCCTCAAGTGGAAGGATTTTGACTTCGACGCGTACACGCTGTCCATCGGCCAAGTCTTCACGCATGGGCGCGTCCAGAACACACCTAAGACGGACGCATCCGCCAGCGAAATCCCGGTACACCCGATGCTCTGCAAGCTGCTCCGCGAGTTCAAAACCCGGCAAGCCCATGAGTGGCCGTGGGTGTTCGCCAGCGCCAAGACGGGCAGTCCCTACAGCGATTCAACCAGCCTCGCCAAGCACATCAAGCCCGCTGCGATTCGGCTTGGGATAGCCAACCTTGGGTGGCACACGTTCCGCCATTCCTATAAGTCCTGGATGGCATCTGCGAAAGTCAGCCCGGCACAGATGAAGGACCTAATGCGCCACTCGGACATAGAGACAACGATGAACGTCTACGGCAAGACCCTCACGCCGGAGATGCGAGCTGCTAACGCCACCGTTGCGGAGCAGCTCTTAGTCGGATGATGCAAGGTAGAGAGTGACCTCTGTGTCGGTCATCGATTTGAAGTCGAGAAGTTCGTCCTTTTCGGGGTCCCACTCATGACACTCTGGTCGGTCGCTCCCGAGATACCGGAGCAGCCGTTCATGCTTATCTACACGCTTCTGTTGAGTCGGGCTAATCTCTACGCTCATCTCTCACCTCCACGCGATCATACCGCCTAGCGTTGGTGGATAACGTCCGTCTACGCCGCGTCTCGCTGTTGCATCCAGGCCGTCAACACCGCGCGTGAGAAGCGCCACTCCGCACCAAGCCGTCTATGTGGCACACCCCACGCGGCTGCCCGCTTGCGGAGGGTCACTGGATGCACGCGTAGGAGCGCGGCTGCTTCTGCTAGCGTCAGTACGTCACTGGTGTCCACTGCGTTGCTCCAATCCAGGTGCCTCTCCCCTTGCACCATGCAGCCCTTCAGAATCGTTATTTATGTGTGGTAAGAAAGCCTCAAAAAGTGTGGTAAATCGTCCACATTCTCAGAATTATTCGTTTATGTAAATTTCAGGATTGCGGCGCTCTTTATAGATGGTGTTTTCAACATTTTGCTCCACCCCCATATCATTTGCTATCAATGACTTACATTTCATTCAAAAGGCGTGCATTCGTTCATCCACATGCAGCATTCGCACAACGTACACCGCTTGTTCAAGGTGCTGAACTGCTCAATCGTTACTGAATGCTGCCAGTTAGGAACGGATGCCATACCCAACCGTGGGCTAGATATGGGCATCTCGTTCGTCCGACATTCCTACATCACATCCCCCACACACACGAAGTGTGGGTGAGTGTGGTGTATATATATATCTTCTCTATCTCTAAGGGATACGTGAACGGAAATATGGCCTAATCAGACACGTGCTTGGTTCCGGAATCAGAACCGCGCAGCTCACATAGCCACCTAGTCACATCCTTCGGTCCCTTCCGGTGCCCTAGTCTTGCTAGCTCCTTGATGGCTTTCAATATCCCGATAGTGGGGTTGGCTTTCACGATGTCCGCTAGCGCATCACGTGCCGCTTGGTTTTTCCTACCCTTGATCTCAACCTCCGGCGCTGGGTCACCTTCCATCGTCAGATAGAACGAACCTGGAGACGGTTTGAGTTGGAATGGATCTGATTCAAAGTCACGTTGCTTGACGTTCCGCACCTTTGACAGTGATTCATACGGCTTGGTTCGGTCCTCCAGTTCCGTGACCCAACAAGAATCGACGAATGCGGCCAACTCAGAGCTGCCACGTAAGCCATCATCCAGATTCCCTGTTGATCCTTTCTTGCTGTGATGCAACAGCACGACGGTTGCACCGGCATTCACAAGGCGGAACACCTTCTGAGCAAACCGCCTCATGTCCTCCGATTTGTTCTCATCACCTTCAATGAAGCGGGTGATGGTGTCCACGATTACAACGGCTCCGGGCAGTTCCCCATTCAGTTCATCTAACGCCGTTGGCTGCTCACTCATTGTCTGAATGAACAACGTCTTGCCAACGTACTCGCCAAGCCCAATCTGCCCGACGCGCTTGACGAACGATGCCGCGCCCATCTCCGGGCATAAGTACACGGTGCGTGTTGGTTTCTCTGCAACCTGGAAGAATCCGAAAAGTGGTTCACCCGTACAGAGTGCGTGTGCAATGTTCAAAGCAATGATGCTTTTCCTTTGCGCCACCGGGCCGCCAAGCATGGCAATGGATCCCTTGACCAAGAAGCCGTCCACCAGAAACTCAGGCGGTTTGACGTTCAAGTAGGCGTGCTCCGTCATGTACCGGTCCATCCAGGCGGGAGTTTGGGACGCGGCATCATACGGTCCATAGACGGCATTAGTTGCTCGCGTAAGGTCTCGCCCGGCGGCGCAACTGCGACTCTGGTACACACTGAAGAGGTGGCCCACGGCATCCCTCCGCTTTACGCCTTCACTGTGTGCCTTACGTATCGCGGCCAACACCGCTTCGTAATCTAGCGTTGGACTAGCCACGAGGTTCAACTCCCTTGCGATGGCCACCCTTCAACAACGCGAAGTGAGCGTCTGCCAGTTCCTCGCCCGGAGCTAGATACGTAAACTTGATGAAGCGATGGGCGGTTGAATCTAGCAACACCAGCTCATCGCAAGAGGTTGAGCGAACGATGGGCACGAAAATCTGAGGTGTCCACGCTCGTTTTTTGTCGGCGCTTTGACGTTCCACTTTGACCGTGGCCCACGCAACTACCGGCTCCAGCGTGAAGCGCGGGTCACCCGCATCCAAGTCCAACGACTTACAATCCCAATCAACTAGCACCTGCCAGCCTTGGCCGGGCAACGTCTGACAAAATCTTTCACCATCGTAGCTTTCAAACATAAGGAATCCCTTTCTGTTTTGGTTCTCTGAAAAAGACCCGGCCTGGGTGTGACGCCAAGCCGGGTTGAAGTAAGGAGCGCCGCCACGGTGTAAAAGGGCCCCTTCTGCTTAGAAACCAGCTACTAGACGTGGCTGATTTTGACGGACTGCACGGCCTCCGACCGACGGATGCGGCTGTCAATCCGGCGATACGCCAGAATGGCAAGCTGCCCCTGCATCGCAAGCGGCTGATCCAGGATCTTGACGTTGATGCCAGCTCCGCCACGAACACCAATCATGTTGGCGGCCTTCATATCGCCGTACAGGATAGGCAGCACGCCCGCAGTGGTTGAAGTGGGCAAGCTCGGCATGTTGCTGTCAAAAAGGACAGGCTTGTCCAGGATGCGCATATCTCCGTTCGCGTCCGTCGTAACGATCGGAACGTAGAGGTTTGCCTGTGCCTGTGCCTTCCTGATAGCCAGCGCGGTGGCACGTGACATGAACCACGCCGCGTTGGGCTGATAGACGCCCTTGAGCGTAGCCACCACGTCATACAGAGCGTTGATGAGCGTCAGTCCGTCCGCTGACGTGCCCAACAGCTCATACGCCGTGTTGGTGCCGTTCCCGGTATTGCCCAGGATGCCTTGGGGCTGCCCAGAACCGGTGCCGGTTGCCAGAAGCGCGCCTTCTGTGAGCCGCTGTCCAATCAGCAAGTCCTCAACAACGAACTGCTGAAACATCGGTACATCCTGGAGAAGTTCCCAGCTCACCACGCGGGCCGCACCGACCATGAACGCAGACAGCAACGTCTGTCCAAGGGTGGGATCGGATCCACCAAAGACATTCACGGTGCCGTTGGATTCGGCCTTGATTGCGCTTGCGCCGAACGATGCTTGGCTCGGGACTTTGATGTCCGTTGCCGTAGGGATCAACAGGCTGGCGTCATACAGAGCCAAGTCCGGGACGCCCAAGGGCACAATCTGCTGCCACGTCGGGACGTTGATTACATCGCCTCCGGCAGTGGTGGAGCTGCCCTGCGTGCCCTCATACAGAGCTGCGTTCGCACGCGGACCTGTATAGGAGCTGTTGGGGCGGCGCTGCCGTGTGAACTGCTCAGAGCCGGGCATGAGATATCCGCCTGTGCCGTCCGCACCGACTACCAGCTCCTCACCAGCGACCTTGCCGCCGCTCAAGAGAAAGCTGTGAAGTGCTTTCTTGTATTCCGGCCTGCCCGTGTCCTGCGCGTTCAGGGCGGGTGAGTACGTTGCCATGAAGCCGCTGGCTGCACCGTTGACGGCTGCCGCGCCATCACCGCCAGCGCCACCGCCAAACAACCACGACGGTCTACCGTCTGCGTTGAACATGGTGCGGATGGTGCTCTGAGACACCCGCGCGCTGATCTGCTTTTCAATCGCACGCGCACGCGTCATCGCGCCGTTGTGTTGCTCCTCCTCGGAGGCTGTCATTACGTGACCACGGTCACCAAGCATGGCTTCTGCTTTGTCCAACTCTGCGCGGTGTTCCTGCTTCAATTCCGTAAGATTCAACATGTGAAGTCCTCTAACTTGCTGTGCCGGGGTGAGTAGAAAATCACCGCCAGCGCCACGCCTCACCAACCCGGTACTCGGGGATGCCGTCGTGATGGCACAGGGCTTTCTCCCTGTGCGGCAGATTAGGTTGTGGGGCGTCTCCCCGCCGCCACGTTCGGTGCCACTTCCCGCACGTCTCCAGGACACGTACTGTGCCCGCTATCGCGCATGGACCGGAGCTTTTTCTCCAGCCAGCAAGACTCCAAGCGACAAGAAGCCGCCTTCGATGGCCTAAACCACAGGCGCACCAAACTTTTTGTCGAGAAGCGATATGCGAGGAATCCGAGTACGAATCGAAGTGCTACGGCTTACGTTCGGCTACAGCTCAAAGCGCGTGTCGGGAAGCGCGTACAGCGCCTCACACCAAACCACGCTGTCACCAACATGCGGTTGCGTCTCCGTCTCCACGTTGGGCACTTCACGGCAATCTACAACGTATTGCGAAAAGGCTGCTGTCAGTCGAACCACCACCATGAAGTCATCGGGATCTTGACGGAGCTGCACAACGGGCACGCCGCCAACCAGCCCGGCCACTCCTACGCCTGCTAGACGCCCCTGCATCCCCGGCCTGCGTGCGGCCAAGTCCTGGAAGCCTGCCTCTAGCGCGTCCATTGGGATGAATTCAGCGTCAGTGCCGTCAGCGTTTGCAACGATGTAAACTCTGCTCTCCGCTTTGCTCATTTCGGCCAAGTTATACATTGCTGCCTTCCTTCCGGTGTGGTGCCGTCAAGCTAATCGACGTTTGCATTCCTTTTGGCTCTCTAAATGTCTTTGTACCGCCGAGCGGGTGCGCTTGCAAGCGACCAGCGGTCACGTCTGTGCTCAGGCGGGGCGGGCCTCATCCCAACTACCTGTAGCAAGAGGAGATATCTAAGAAGGGCGTAGGTTCAACTATTTTCGCCTGCCTGGACTTGAACCTACTCCGGCCCCTATGCCATTCATTATTTATTTGTCCCTCTAAACATCTGTTTACCGCGACAGGATCGCAATTGCAATCGAGGCAGCGGCCATCCTGTGCTTGTACCTGTGCCGCGAACCGTGGAAGCTGTTGCAAGTCCCTGTTGAATAAAGGAATCATTTGGCGGCGGCGTAGGTTCGTATATTTTTTGCGCTCCCGGATTTGGCGGCGCACCTGTACGAAATGGATTCGTAAGATTGCAGTCGTAAGATTGTAGTTATAAGTATTTTGTTATCAACTACTTGACAGAAAACCGCGGGCATGGTCAACTGCCTCCATCAACTACTTTCCCTTTGGAGGAAACATGTCACATTGGCTCATCCACCCTACGACCACCGTCACCACCTTCGACCACCGCAGCTTGCGCGCCGTGTGGAAGAGCTACGGACCCACCGGACTCGTTGGCAGTTTCGTCGTGGAAAAGCCGCTTACGGAAGCCCAGCTCCGCCGTCTGCCTAGTGACCTGCGCGAACGTCTGACGAACGGGGAGCCGCCGTGTACGAGCGTGGCTGAGCTGGAGCGCATCTTTGGTCTGCCAGACACACGCACGGATTCCAATGACTGAGGAACCGGCCCTCACGGTTGCTGAAGTCGCAACCCTCACCGGGTGGTCCCGGCAAACCGTCACACGCCTGTTTGAACGCGAGCGTGGCGTCCTGGTGCTAGGGCGTCCCGAGTCTCTACACAAGCGGAGCTATCGCAGCATTCGCATCCCGCGCGCCGTCTATGAGCGCGTCCTCAATCGGCTGGCAGTCAAATGAAATGCTCGCAACCGAAAGGCTACGCCGAAGGGAAGCGTGAAAGCCGCCTACGCGTTGGCCGCCGCACGAGATGCGCGGCGTCCCAGGCCTAATAGAATGTCTAAATGAAAGACAAACACGGGAACCTCTTTTTTGCACTGATAAAGCTGGGTCAGAAAGCGCGCATGGAGCAGTTCCGTAAGGGGCAGCTCTATATGAATACTCTGAGCTACTTTCGGGATCTGGAGGCTGATCCCGCACGCGCCGACCGTCTAGAAGGAATAAGTCACATATTTCAGCCCCGGGACCTTCGCATGTCTTTCGAGGCACCGGGATTCGGACGGTTTGACGTAGCGCCTGAAGAGCTTGCAGGACCCGTGACGTTAGCAATGAACGAAACATATCGCAGTAACGTCTTCTGTCTCACTTCAATCTCTGACCCACTGTCGGGTGAAATATTCCCGTCAAAATATGAGTGGTTCGGGGATTCGCTAGTCCTAATATTGAACACTGGTGATTTCATCCGCCGAGTGGTAGAGGCCGCGAAGCTCCAAGGCTTCGCCATCTGGTGGCAACGCGTTACGTACTACGATGATGAGACCTATACAGGCCAGCTCGGACGCTTCAGCAAAGCGGCCCGCTACTCATACCAGAAAGAGTTTCGCTTCGTGATACAGACGGATGGAACGAAGCCCGTCACCCTTGACGTAGGCGATATCTCCGACATCACAAGTGAGGTGATCCCTTTCGAGGACGCGAGCAAATACCTGAAGTTCACGGAAGCAGATGCAAGAGAAGCCGAACTTACTTGGTGAACTAACCCTTGCTGTGCGCCCTACATGCGCTCTGGTTGCCCTTCGGCGTGAAGTGCCGGATTGCCGCAAGGCAAACTAGCCCGAGAGCGCGGCCCTGATGATTTCCATTCGGAGTTTCGAATACGTGGCGGCTAGTGGCGCAACGTCAAGCGAGAACTGATGGTCCTTTAGCGCCTGTGCCCACCGCATCTCGAACTGGGAGTTGTTGGCTAGGTCTGCCACGAAAATACGGCTGCGGATGACCCGCATCGTGTTGGAGTGCGTTTCCACGAGCAATTGCTCCTCTTGGGACGACATCACGAGACCTGTGTAAAGCTTCATCTCAACCCGCAACGATTCGGACAAGGCGTCGAGTAACTCACGGAACTCTTCTTTCCGATTGTCCAGTACCCATTGCTCACGCTGCCACTTCTGCGCCATGCGCTGCCCGATGTATACGCCGCCAAGTGTTCCGCCGATCCCAGCGAGAGCAAGGATGGGTGTGAGGAATTCCTGCCAAACAGCGCTCATGGAAACGTGCTCCGATCTTGCAGACCACGTGGTCCACTGAAGTTCTCACCTTACACGCCGACTTCTAACCGAATGCTACCGCCTCTACTGCAAGCGCGGCTTGATACCGGGTGGAAAATCTAAACGTCTGGTAAGCTCTCGCTACTAGAGGTGTATTTATGCCAGAGCTTGACCTGGAGACGCTCCGGTCTCTTGCGAGATTGGGTGTCCATTTCTCTGTGCCACTAAACAGTCCGATGACCGGGCTGGACTACTTTGCGACGCCCGAGGAGCTTGTAGTTCTTGCTGAGAACCGGGAAGAGTTCGAGGCACACGCACACGGGCTTACCATCGAGCAGTACCGTGAATGGACTGGGAGTGAGTGGTCGGTGCGTTGTGTCGCAATAACAAAGGCCGGAAGCCGTTGCCAAAACTTCGCAAAGGGTGGATTCAATGTTCCTGCGAAAGAGTGGCTTACGCGCTACGGCGAGAAATGCGTCAACCACGGCGGCTGAACTTTTCCACCGAGACGCTGGTAGTCTTCTCATGCTCGGCAAAAATTGGGCGGAGGAAGAGTTTATGAATATGAACAACAAGCCTACGCGCGCTGAACTGCAACAGTTGCTTAGCGCGGCTGATGACGATGCTGCGCATCACATGTTGTGGGTGGGTTTTGATGGAGAGGTCCATGTGGATCCAATACCAAGCCACCTGTCGCCCGTGGGTTATTACGAAAGCATGAAAGATGTCATGAAAATCCGCCTGGAGACATTCGAGCAAGGCAACAAATATGTGGGTCCCACTGCGCAAGGCGATACCAATTGGGTGAATCTTGTCTTTAACGCACTCGAAAGAGACTGGGCAAATGGATTCTCCGGTTACCAGGATCTCTTCTAGATTCTGGTGGCACTTGTAGTGGCACTTCGCCCCCGGATATAACGCTATTTCTTGCGACACTCTGCAATCATCAAAACGCGAATCTCTTGCGCAACACACCTAAACCTGTTTTCAGGGCATTTTGCTTGACTCGTCTCCGGCTGCACGGTACTTTCCCGCGTAGCAGTTGAGAAGGAAGAGGGCAGATGGCAAACGAAGAGAAGCAGCACCGGGATAGAGCTAAGGAAATCGGCTTCCTGCTTGGGGAAGAGTATGCGAGCTGGCACGGGTTTCGCACCTTCAGCACAGCGATAGCGCTGGGCGAATATATTCTCGATCTGACCGAAGATGATCACGATACGTGGTTGCTGGAAGCGAGAGAGTCGTTTCTCAAATGGAAAAAGGATCACCCCATTGAGACGGCGTATCCCAAGAATCCCCGAGCTTAGCGGTGGTGTCGAAAGTGGTGTTGTGCTCCGGCCCGCAGAACGTAAAAGCTAATGCGCTGACGTTCACAAAATGTGTCAGAGTCTCCAAGTAAAACCGGAGCGAGAACGTCACCTGACTTTGGGCCGCCACAATCGTGGTGTGAAAAGTCTGCGTGGGGCTGAAAGTGGTGTTGCGCTCAAACCCGCATGGATAAAGGCCAAACACCACACTCAATGCCACTGTAAAGATTTCTCTTGACTCGCTAGGGCTCTATTGAGCCTCTTAGCACTCTTCTAAGTTATTGAAAGTAAATGAATTATCCATTTTGGGAAGCTGACGTTCTGCCACTGAACTACTCCCGCTCAGAAGACTGATTATACCGCTGGAGGGGCATTGAGGGTGGTTGCAGCCGGTGGGGTGGCGGGCTGGGGTGACTGGTATCACATACTTGCGGCGCGATGGGCGTTTCACTCAGGGTGAGATGCGAGATGCGTTCGGTGGGAGAGGAGCGGGTATGAGCACAGCGGCGACGTTGCGTGGCGCGGCAGTGAAGAGGATCGTGTTTGGCACGGATTTCTCGCCGGTGGCGGAGCGCGCGGCCACGTATGCGAGGGGGCTGGCGCTGAGCTTTTCGGCGAGCGTGGACGTGGTGCATGTGTTCGATACGGATGTGTACCTGGATGACGCGGAGCCACGGCTGCGCACGCTGGATGATCGGCTGGGGGTGCGGTCGGAGAAGCTGGAGGCACTGGCGAAGATGTTTTCCGCGGAGGGGCTGCGCACCAGGACGGAGTTGCCGGTGGAGCGGCCGAGTTGGAGCGGGTTGCTAAAGGCGGCGGAGAAAGAGGAGGCGGACCTGATTGTTGTGGCGACACGCTCGAAGGCGCAGTTGAAGCGGGTGTTTGTGGGGTCGACGGTGGAGGAGCTGATCCGGCAGGCGCCGCAGCCGGTGTTGACGGTGGGGCCGCGGGTGCTGGCGGCGCCGGATGGGCCGCTGGAGTTCAAGCGGATTGTGTACGCGACGGATTTTTCGCCGGAGGCGGAGAAGGCGGCACAGGCGACGCTGCTGTTTGCTGAGCGTGGGAAGGCGAGCCTCCACGTATGCCATGTGATTGATTGCCGCGCGAATGTGGAGGAGCGGCCGACGGCGGGGGACGTGCGGACCCACCTGGAGGGGCTGCTGGCTGGGTCGTCGCTGGGCGCGTATGACTGCGAACTGGAGGTTACGTATGGAGCTCCGGCGGAGTCGATTTTGGCGGTGGCGGAGAAGGTGAAGGCGGATTTGATCGTGATGGGGCCGAGGAAGCATTCCTTCTGGCTGACGCATGTGAAGCGCGGGGTGACGCTGGAGGTGCTGGCGCGGGCGACCTGCCCGGTACTGACGGTGCATTGAGACAGGGGGATAGGGGATAGCGGATCGAGAAGCCCCGGCCTCTTTGGGTGTGAGGTCTCAGGCGCTGCCGTTATGATGAGAGGGTTGAGACTGCGCGGGTTGGCGCGGTTTCCCTGATGCACTCCGCGTTGCGCGGCCAGAAGGAGATAACCTAAGTGACCTCACGAAAGATTTTTACAGTGGTGTTGGGACTTGCCGCTTTTGGCACGTATGCAGTGGGTGCGCAGACGCCGGGCGATGCGGGGACGGTGCGGGCCACGCTGCCCAATGGGATGCGGGTGGTGATCATTCGCAACTCGCTGGCGCCGGTGGTGACGGTGCAGACGAACTTCATCGTGGGTGGGGATGAGACGCCGGAGGGGTTTCCGGGGATGGCGCACGCGGAGGAGCATATGGCGTTCCGCGGCTGCACGGGGATGACCGCCGACCAGACAGCGGCGATCTATGCGCAGATGGGCGGAGAGAATAACGCCGACACGCAGCAGAACATCACGCAGTATTATGCGACGGTGCCGTCGGCGGACATCGATGTGGCGCTGGAGGCGCAGGCTGCCTGCATGCGGGGTGCGGATAATACGCAGGAGGAGTGGGCCAAGGAACGCGGGGCGATTGAGCAGGAGGTGGCGCGCGATCTCTCGAACCCGACGTACAAGTTTATCGACCGGATGAATGGCGACATGTTTGCGGGGACGCCGTATGCGCATGATCCGCTGGGGACGAAGGAGTCGTTTGATAAGACGACGGGCGAGATGCTGCAGGACTTTTACAAGAAGTGGTATACGCCGGCGAACGCGATCATGGTGATTGTGGGCGATGTGGACCCTGCGGCGACGATGGCGAAGATCAAGGAGATGTACGGGAAGATCCCGAGCCATGAGATGCCGAAGCGGCCGGCGATCCAACTTGCGCCGGTGAAGTCGGAGAGCTTTACGCTGGACAGCAATCTGCCGTACACGCTGGGGTTCATTGCGTACCGGTTGCCGGGAACGGACTCACCGGATTTCGCGGCGAGCCAGATTCTGGCGGATGTGCTGAGCAGCCAGCGCGGCGATCTGTACGGGATGGTGCCGGCGGGCAAGGCGCTGGGCACGGAGTTTGGGATGGCCGAAGAGTATCCGATGGCGAGCGTCGGGTTCGGGCTGGTGGCCGAGCCGGCGGGCGTGGATGCGGCAGCGGGGATCGCGGAGATGAGGGGAATTCTCGAGAACTACGCGGCGAAGGGTGTACCTGAGGATCTCGTCGATGCGGCGAAGCGGAGCGAGGTGGCGTCGGCTGAGTTCCAGCGGAACTCGATTCCAGGGCTGGCTGGTGTTTGGTCGAATGCGCTGGCGGCGGAGGGACGGACGTCGCCGGATGAGGACGTGGAGGCGCTGAAGAAGGTGACGGTTGCGGATGTGAACCGCGTGGCGAAGGAATATCTGACGGGGGCGAACTCGATTACGGCGACGCTGAAGCCGGTGCCGACGGGGCAGCCGGTGGCGGCGAAGGGATTTGGCGGAGCGGAAGAGGTGACGTCGGCTCCGACGAAGCCGGTGGTGTTGCCGGAGTGGGCGGCGAGCGCGCTGGACAAGCTGAAGGTGCCGACGGATTATGCGCAGGTGTCGCTGGATACGACGCTGGCGAACGGGATTCGGCTGATCGTGAAGACGGATCCGATCTCGCCGACGGTGACGGTGATGGGCAGCGTGAAGCACAACTCCGATTTGCAGACGGCGGCGGGGATGGATGGCGTGGCCGGGGTGCTGGACGGGCTGTATTCGTATGGCACGCAGACGATGGATCGGCTGACGTATCAGAAGGCGTTGGATGATATTGCGGCGAATGAGAGCGCGGGCTACGGGTTTTCCGTGGTCGTGCTGAAGGAGCATTTTTCGCGAGGCGTCGAGCTGCTGGCAGATAACGAGCTGCGCCCTGCCCTGCCGGCGGAGGCGTTTGCGGTGGTGAAGCAGCAGACCTCGCAGTTTGTCGAGGGGAATTTGAAGAGTCCGGAGTACAAGACGTCGCGGGCGCTGGACGTGGGGCTGCTGCCGGTGGGCGATCCGTCGCTGCGGGAGACGACGCCGGCGACGCTGGCGAAGGTGACGCTGGACGACGTGAAGAAGTATCACGACAGCACGGTGCGGCCGGACCTGACGACGATCGTGGTGATTGGCGATGTGAAGCCCGAGGAAGCGAAGGCGGTCATCGAGAAATGGTTTGGAGATTGGAAGGCGGTGGGGCCGAAGCCGGAGACGACGCTGCCCGCGGTTCCGGTGAACAAGGCGTCGGCTGCGAATGTGGCCGATCCAGAGGCGGTGCAGGATTCGGTGACGCTTGGACTACAGCTGAACCTGAATCGGTTTGATCCGGATTACTATCCCGTGCAGCTGGGCAATCATGTGCTGGGCGGCGGCTTCTATGCGACGCGTTTGTATCACGACCTGCGGCAGGTGGCGGGGTATGTGTATTACGTGAGCGTGGGAGTATCGGCTTCGAAGACGCGGGCGACGTACACGGTGGAGTACGGCTGCAACGCGGAGAATGTGTCGAAGGCGCGAGCGCTGGTGCAGCGGGATTTGAACCAGATGCGGACGCAGAATGTAACCGACGCGGAGCTGCACCAGGCGAAGGCTTTGTTGCTGCGGCAGATTCCGTTGAGTGAGTCGAGCGAGGAGGCGGTGGCGCACGGGTTCCTTGGACGCGCGGAGATTGGGCTGCCGCTGGATGAGCCGATTCGCGCGGCGAAGACGTACTACGAGCTGAGTGCGGACCAGGTGCGGGCGGCGTTCTTCAAGCTGATTCGGCCCGAGGATTTCGTGCAGGTGGTGCGGGGGCCGGCTCCGCAGTAAGAGGGCGGCATTGTGGAGTGCACTTTTGACTGCATACGCGGACAGGGTACACTCCACAGGAGGACGGGCAGGCTTGACCGATTCGGCAACAAACCGTGGCAGCATGACGCTGGCGTCTGAGCTTTCGAGCGTGGATGTTGTCGAGGCCAAGGCCGAGCAGCTGGCGCATGAGGCCGGGTTCGATGAGGACACCGCCAGCCAGGTTGCGATGGTGGTGCGCGAGGCCGTCATCAATGCGATCCTGCATGGCAACAAGAAGGATCCAGCCAAGCACGTTCAGTGGAGCTACGAGCTGAATGACGAGGCGCTGAAATTTAAGATTGCGGATGAGGGGCCGGGACTGGATCCGGATTCTGTACCCGATCCGCTGGCGCCGGAGAACATTCTGCGCAGTTCCGGGCGCGGGATATTCCTGATGAAGGCCATCATGGATGAGGTACACTTTCACCAGTTGAATCCCGGCACAGAGATCGAGATGATCAAATACCGAGTGAAGAAGGAGCTTTCAACATGAGCATGACATTTAAGGTCCGGGAAGTGGGCGGCGTAACCTTTGTGGATTTGAGTGGGAAGATCACCATGGGCGACGGCAGCCCGACGTTGCGCGAGGAAGTGCACAAGCTGCTGACCGAGGGGAAGAAGAAGCTTGTGCTGAACCTGGCTGACGTGAACTACATCGACAGCTCGGGGCTCGGTGAGTTGGTAAGTTCGTACACGTCTGTGAAGAATTCCGGCGGCGAGTTGAAGCTGCTGAACCTGACCAGCAGGGTGCGCGATCTGCTGGTGATCACGAAGCTCGTGACCGTGTTCGACGTCAAGGAGAATGAAGCGGCTGCGGTGTCTTCGTTCGCGTAGAGCTTGTGAAGTTTGGAAAGAGCAACGGCGCGTCGATGACGCGCCGTTGCTGCGTTTGCGTGGGATGTGAAGGCAGCCTGTAGTATTCCATCGGGCGCTAAAGGAGATGTCGATGGGCAGCAGGGTTGCGGGGTATATCGCGGCATTGGACCAGGGGACGACGAGTACACGATGCATCATCTTCGATCGTCGCTGCAGGGTCGTGTCGGTTGCGCAGAGAGACCATGAACAGATTTATCCGCGGCCGGGCTGGGTGGAGCACGATCCGCTGGAGATCTGGCGGCGCACGCAGGAGGTGATCGACGAGGCGGCCGGGGCGCGCGGGTTGCAGGCGAAGGACATCCATAGCCTGGGGATCGCCAACCAGCGGGAGACCACGGTGGTTTGGAATAAGCGCACGGGTGTGCCCGCGTACAACGCGCTGGTGTGGCAGGACACGCGAGTGGCCGAGGGTGTTGAGGCGCTGAGCCGCGAAGGTGGGAAGGATCGGCTGCGCGAGACGACGGGGCTGCCGCTGAGTACGTACTTCAGCGGTCTGAAGATTGCGTGGATTCTCGACCACGTGGAGGGCGCGAGGGCGGATGCGGAGAGGGGCGAGCTGCTGTTTGGGAATGTCGATAGCTATTTGCTCTGGAATATGACGGGGGGCGTGGAGGGGGGCGTTCATGTCACCGATGTGACGAATGCGAGCCGCACGCAGCTGATGAATCTGCGGACGCTGGCATGGGACCAGGAGATCCTGGAGCTGCTGAGGATTCCGCGGGGGATGCTGCCGGAGATTCGCTCCAGCAGCGAGCACTATGGAGAGCTGAAGAGTGGCGTGCTGGCGGGGGTTTCGATCTGCGGGGTGCTGGGCGATCAGCAGGCCGCGCTGGTAGGGCAGGCGTGCTTCAGGCCGGGGCAGGTGAAGAACACGTATGGGACGGGATGCTTTCTGCTGATGAATACGGGGGAGCTGAAGGCGTCGACGCATGGATTGGTGTCGACCGTGGCGTACCAGTTTGGCGGGGAGAAGCCGGTGTATGCGCTGGAGGGCAGCGTTGCGATTACGGGCGCGCTGGTGCAATGGGTGAGAGACAACCTGGGGCTGATTGAGCGCAGTGAAGACATCCAGGCGCTGGCGCAGACGGTGACGGACAATGGCGGGGTGTACTTTGTGCCGGCGTTTTCGGGGCTCTACGCACCGTACTGGAAAGATGATGCGCGCGGGGTGATTGTAGGATTGACGCGCTATGCGAACAAGGGTCACCTGGCGCGAGCGGTGCTGGAGGCAACAGCGTTCCAGACGCTCGAACTGGTGGAGGCGATGGAGGCCGATGCGGGGATCTCGCTGGCACAGCTGCGGACCGATGGGGGGATGGTGGTGAACGATTTGCTGATGCAGTTTCAGGCCGACATCCTGGACCGCGAGGTGGTGCGGCCGGCGATGCGGGAGACCACGGCGCAGGGGGCAGCGTATGCGGCAGGACTGGCTTCGGGGTTTTTCAAGGGCACAGATCAGCTTGCGGAAAGCTGGGAGATGGACCAGGTGTGGAAGCCGCAGATGGAGGCGGGGAGGCGGGCGCGGCTGTGTAAGCAGTGGAAGAAGGCCGTCCTGCGCAGCATGGATTGGGAGGAAGAGTGAGTGGCGGGGACACGCCTGCGGAGGCGCTGACAGGGTGTATCTTCGCGCTGCCGGAAGGCTCGAGAGCGAGGCCGAGGCGCAGGGTCGGGATGGCTTCGGTGGGGCAGGAACCAGCGATTGATCATGGTAGACTCGGAGCAGAATGAGTGACCCTACGTATGGCGTGGGCCGCGCAGTTTGGGCCGTTGGCCCTGCCCGTTGCCGATCCGAAATCCTTCTCCGAGCGGTGAGGCAGCTTGGGTTTTTCGTCCTGACGCCGTTGCTGGTGGCCACTGCGACCGCGCAACAGCAGCCATCGACTCCTTCAGGCTATCCAAGCGGCTCACAGACTTCTACGAATCCGGACTGCTCGGATCCGCTACTGGCAAGCTCTGCGGACTGCATGGGTCAAGACCAGGGCAATGGTCAGCAGATGAATGGGATTCCCCAGAGCGGGGCTAGCGTACCCGGAGGGTTTGGGGCGCAGACGCAAAATCAGAATCAGAACAACAATTACACCGATACGGGGCAGCAGAACGCGCGGCAGGGTCAACAGAACGGAGCGAACTCGCAGCAGCAGATTTTGCTTCCGCCGGAGCCGCTGACCGAGTTCCAGAAGTTTATTGCTTCGACGACGAGCCAGGTTTTGCCGATCTTTGGAGCCAACCTGTTTCGGCGGGTGCCTTCGACGTTTGCGCCGCTGAACATGACGCCGGTTCCCTCCGATTATGTGATCGGTCCGGGCGACGAACTGCGCGTGCGGGTGTGGGGACAGGTGAACTTTCAGGCCAACCTGCAGGTGGATCGGGCGGGAGAGGTTTACCTTCCTCAGGTGGGGCCGGTACACGTGGCGGGCATGCCGTTCTCGGAGCTGGACGGGCATCTGCGGAAGGCGATCGGGCGGGTGTATCGCAACTTCGATTTGACCGCAGACATTGGGCAGATTCGCGCGATCCAGGTCTATGTGGCGGGGCAGGCGCGCCGTCCCGGCGTGTACACGGTGAGCTCGCTGAGCACGCTGGTGGATACGGTGTTTGCCAGCGGCGGACCGTCGATCCAGGGAACGATGCGGCACATTGAGTTGCGGCGCGGGAGCGAGGTGGTGACCGATTTCGACTTGTACGCTCTGCTGGTTCGCGGCGATAAGTCGAAGGATGTGAAGCTGCTGCCGGGCGACGTGATCTTCATTCCGGCGGTGGGAGCCGAGGTTGCGATTACGGGCAGCGTCCGGACGCCGGCGATCTATGAGCTGCGGGAGGGCGAGTCGCTGGACGGGCTGATCGCGGATGCGGGAGGCGTGTCGGCGGTGGCGGCGGAGGCGCGCGTCTCGATCGAGCGCATCTCTGAGCATCATGATCGATTTGCGATGGAGGTCGCTTACGATGCGAACGGTCTGAAGACGCCGCTGGCGGATGGCGATCTGGTGCACGTGTACTCGATCGTTCCGCGGTACCAGAAGACGGTGACGCTGCGCGGCAATATTGCGAATCCGGGGAGATTCGCGTGGCATGCCGGCATGCGGGTGAGCGAGCTGATTCCGGATAAGGATTCGCTGGTCACACGAAACTATTGGTGGAAGCGGGCGCAGCTTGGCTTGCCGGCTCCGGAGTTTGAGCCAATTCCCTTCTTCTCCAACATGCGGCAGCCGACAGATGGCAACCCGGTCACGCTGCGGCCGCGGTCGCAGGGAGGGATTGGCGGGAGCAATGGCTTTGGGCAGCAGGGACAAAACGGCTCGCAGCAGAGTCTGGACGGAAACACGAATGGGGTTTCTGGCAACGGGTCGAACAACGCTGCCGGTTTGCGGGACAACCAGAATGGGTTCGCGCAGGACCAGACCGGGCAGAACGCGGATGGTTCGCAGCAGGGGCAGTTTGGGTTGCAACAGAACCAGCGGCTGAATGCGCAGCAGCGGGGCAGCAACTCTTCACTGGCTGCACAGCAGTCGGAGAATTTCATTGGCCCAGCGCCGGCGCAGCGCACCGAGGTGCGAAAGCTTGCACCGGAGATTGACTGGGATTACGCCGTGATCCAGCGCCAGGATGCCGTTACGCTGAAGACGACGCTGATATCGTTTGACCTGGGCAAGCTGGTGCTGCAGCACGACAGCTCGCAGGATATGGAGTTGCAGGCTGGGGATGTGGTCTCGATCTTCTCGGAGGCTGACATCCGGGTTCCGATTGCGGAGCAGACGAAGCTGGTGACGCTGAGTGGGGAGTTCGTGCATTCGGGTGTGTACTCGGTGCAACCGGGAGAGACGTTCCATCACCTGGTGGAGCGGGCTGGCGGACTGACTCCGAATGCGTTTTTATATGGCTCGGAGTACACGCGTGAGTCGACGCGGGCGATGCAACAGGCGCGCATTGATGAGTACGTGCAGAACCTGAGCATGGAGATTCAGCGCAGCAATATGGCGATCGCGGCGTCAGGGACGGGATCCGCGCAGGATGCGGCGGCAGACGCGTCGGCACAGGCCAATGAGCAGAGCCTGCTGACGAACCTGCGGCAGATTCGCGCTACAGGGCGTATCGTGCTGAACTTTGTGCCGACGAGCAGCGGGGCCGTCAACCTTCCGGACATTTCGATGGAGGATGGCGACCACTTCAGCGTTCCGTCGGTGCCGGCTACGGTTAACGTGGTGGGTGCGGTGTACGATCAGAACTCCTTTTTGTACGCCACGGGCCGCCGGGTTGGCGAATACCTGGGGTTGGCAGGAGGACCGAACCGGGACGCCGATTACAAGCACTCGTTCCTGATTCGCGCGGACGGCGAAGTGGTGAGCAGCGACCTCGGAAAAGGACTGTGGGCTGAGAAGTTCAAGAACCTGCGGGTGTATCCAGGCGATACGATTGTAGTGCCGGAAAAGACGTACAAACCCGGAACGTTGCGTACCGTACTTGCCTATTCGCAGCTTTTCTCATCGCTAGCGCTGGGGGCTGCGGCACTTAGCGTCATTGTCCCGTAATTCAATGGCAGAAATCAGCAGGAATGCAATGACTTCGAATTCTCCACTTCCGACCGTGAACGAACGAGTTGACGCTCTTCCTGCCATAACCATGGCGGATCACGCAGTTGTGGAAGACGGCGAAATATCTCTGCTTGATTTGCTAATTGTCCTCGCTGAGCGCAAACGCATCGTGCTGCGGATCACTGCAGTCTTCGCAGTTCTCGCGATCATCACCTCGCTGATTCTTCCGGCACGCTATACCGCGATGGTGACGTTGCTGCCGCCACAAGAGAGCAATTCTATGGGGGGGATGCTCGCTTCCCAGCTCGGCAACCTGGGAGGAATGGCAGCATTGGCGGGCGGAAGTCTCGGCATCAAGAATCCGAACGACCGCTACGTGGCGATGTTGCAGAGTCGCACGGTGGAAGACGCGATGGTGCGGCGTTTCGGCCTGATGCAGGAGTATCACGCAAAACTTCTTTCGGACGCGCGGAAGACTTTGGAAGGCCATACGACGCTAGATGGCAGCGGCAAAGATGGGTTGATTCGCATCTCCGTTGAAGATCACGATGCGCGTAGAGCAGCGGAGATGGCCAACGGCTATGTAGATCAGTTTCGAAATCTGTCTCAACACTTAGCCATCTCGGAGGCTTCTCAGCGAAGATTGTTCTTCGAGCAGGAACTCGAGCAGGCGAAGAACAACTTAGCCAATGCTGAGGAGTCCCTGGAGCAGACAGAACAGAAGACCGGAGTCATCCAGCCGGACAGTCAAGCAAGAGCCCTCATCGAGTCGGCGGCATCGCTTCGAGCGCAGATCACTGCACGCGAGGTACAGATTCAGGGAATGCAGACGTACGCGACGGGGGAAAATTCCGAACTCATTCAAGCCCAACAGGAGTTGGCCGGACTGAAGGCTCAGTTGACGAAGCTTGGCGGCTCTGAAGACACATCCGGCAATGAATTCATGATTCCCAAAGGACTGGTCCCAAAGACCGGGATGGAATATGTTCGCAAACTGCGCGATGTAAAGTACTACGAAACGATCTTCGACATCCTTGCACGCCAGTTTGAGCTGGCTAAACTCGACGAGGCGAAAGAGGGCTCGCTGATCCAGGTAGTGGACCCTGCAATACCACCTGAAAGACGTTCCTTCCCGAAGCGAAGCCTTATTGTCATCGGAGCGACGATTTTGGGGCTCTTCCTTGGGGTTTTCATCGCACTGTTCCAAGCCGGTATGCAGCATCTTGAACGTGATCCCGGTGGAAGTGAAAAGCTTGCTTTGCTGAAGCGTGCTCTGTTCGTGCCAAGGTCACGCGCGGCCTGATGAGGTCCGTGAGTTTGTCATGAAACCGCAAGAGGTTAGTGCGTCCATCGTCGTTTATAAGAACGATCCTGAACAAGTTGTCTCCGCAGTCAAGAGCGTCCTTTCTGCGCCTATGCGGATCACCTGTACCGTGGTCGATAATTCTCCCACTCCAGATCTCATGCAATGTGTGGTTGACTGCGGTGCGAAGTACATCCATGCTGGAGAGAATTTAGGTTTTGGGCGTGGCCATAATCTGGTTTTTCGCGAAGAGGCTGAAGCTTCTGAGTACCATTTGGTGCTAAATCCCGATGTCCATTTTGCGCCGGAGGTTCCGGCTGTGCTGTACCATTTCATGAATGACAACCAGCGTGTTGGGCTGGTTATGCCGAAGATTTTAAACTCAGACGGGACGGAGCAGCGCCTATGCAAGCAGTTGCCATCTCCGCTTGACCTCTTGAGCCGTCGCTTTCTGGGGGGACTTGGAAGGATATTATTCGCAGCGCAACTCAGCAGATACGAGTTGCGTCATTTAGATCTGGACGTCACTCGCGAAATACCGTGTCTTTCAGGCTGTTTTATGTTTCTTCGCTCGACAGCTATTCGCGAAGTTGGTTTTTTCGACGAGCGATATTTCATGTACATGGAAGATGTCGACCTGTGCCGCAGAATTGGAGCAAAGTACGAAACAATCTTTTTTCCGAGGGTAGCGGTTACGCATGGTTATGCCAAAGGCTCGTACTCGAGTGGAAAACTCCTGAAATATCACATGCAGTCGGCCATTAGGTATTTCGGGAAATGGGGCTGGATTTGCGATTCAGAACGACGGAGGCTGAATAAGAAAACTGCTGCTCTAATGCGCGGGCGTGCTGATTGAGAAGGTGCCGCATAATTCCGATCGGCGGGCGCAATTTCTAGCTTCAGGATTCAAACCTCACCGAAGATACCATGAAGCCTGTTGTCAAAGGTGCATTCGCATTCGGGGCGCGACAAATCATCGTTCGCGCGGCGAACGTGTTAGTCAATATCGTTTCCGGACGTTTGCTTGCACCAGCCGGCGAACCAACTCGTTGCGCTTCACTACCAATCCAGCAATCGAACTGGTGAAGGATCGGGGCAGACCACAGAACTCGTACAGAGTCTCCTGGTTTCGCCCATGAATGGTCATCCTTTGTGGCAGGCGGAGGATGCGCTTCTCTTCCCAAGGGGCAATCTCCTCAGAAAACACAATCGCCCCGATACCGCTCAAGGAGCAATTGGCAGAATTTCAGATTCCCGCGGGGAGGCGCGTTCGCCCTTGAGAAAGCCGTAGATCGCCACATAAAGATGGGCGATCACATAGCAGAAACTAGAAGCGAAGTTAAACATGATGGCGCTTCTGGTGTTGCGAACTCCAAAGATCAACAGAAATCCAACCTGAACGATCGCCAACAGAGAGATCTCGGCGATCGTTCCACGCCAGAAGACCCACTTGCGCGACCGATTCATGATCCACAGCAAACCTGCGATGTAATTGATGCACGCGGTCAAAACGACCCAGCCAATCAGACTTCGAAGTTGCCCGTACTTCGGCCCCAGCAACCAGAGAAATACCGATGGCACTGAGAACGAGAACGCTACCAAGGCCACACAGCAGACCAGCGCTACAGCGATGAACCGAAGGTACGTCTGAAGAAGTCTGCCGCGCTTCAGGCGCGCGATGTGCGGTTCCACGATCACTATATTGAAGGTCATCAGAACATTGAAGAGCAGACCGAGCCGTCCCAGCGCGGCGACCTCGGCGATGCTTACGGTGTTGCCGAAGATGCCGATGAGAAATAGCGCCACCTGGCCGTGAAACGCTCCCAAAATAATGGCTGGAGAAGCAGGTATCACGTAGCTGCGGATCTCCTTCTGAATCGCTGGGTCATTAGCCGTTGGCCAGCGCAACAGTCGATGAGCCTTCATTTCCAACAACTTTGCGTTAGCCGTAATGTTCAGCGCGTTCAATCCTGCAGCCGTCCATGAGTTGAGCGCTCCGACGGCGCTCATCACCACATAGAGCAACAACCTGCATGCGCCGACGATGCTTTGCGGCATATAAAAGTCGCGCAGCCGCCGATGAAGAAACAACGGCGCGGCATAGTACGAAAGTGGTCCGCTGGAATAGAGAGCCGTCAGCACCGAGGCGAGAAGCGCAATCTGGATCGGCCACGGCCACTTCTGTCGATGCGTGATGATGAGAAAGACGACGCTCGCTATAGGGGAAAGAATCCAGAAGGCATGGTTTCTCAGCGTCCTCGCCCCACGCACATATCGTCCCACCACCTCGGGGTCCAACGCGCGCTCCCCGACCAGCGGAATGATCGTACTGGCGCAGCCAAGATCCATCAGGATAGATGTCGTCGCCTGGAATCCCGATGCCAATCCATATCTTGCATAGTCACTCACGCTCAGGGCACGGATCAGGAATAGCCCAATGATGACTGTGATTCCCTGCAGCGCGCCCTGACCGGCAAAGAAGCCGAAGACTAGATGCGTGATTCGCCGAATCTGGCTGTGTTGGGGAGCGGAGGACGGAGAGTCAGTCATTGCCAATACGTCGCAGCGTAAAGATTTGTCGGTAAAAAGGATCCCGGTCAGCCTTTCCAAGCAAGACCTCGAGGATAGAAGGTGCAATGCGCATTCCCAGCGTCGAAGCATGCACAAACGCTCCGGACATCTCCCTGCGCATCAGCCATGAATGAAAGCCGATGTTTTCGTTGCCCTGCTGCTCGATCTCCCAACCCGTGATTCGTTCGAAGAGTCCGGGCTCCGGGAATTGTGCTTCCATGTGTTCGGTAAGCCAACTCGGCGGCGTTCGGTTCGACTTGATGTATGTGTCGACAAGTTCCCGATCGGCCTGCCATGCAGCCTTGCCGCAAGGGAATCCGAAAATGACGAGCTTTCCGGCCACCCGCAGCGCTTCGGCGATGACTGCCTTGCGGAGATCAGGCGGAATGTGTTCGAGGATATCGGACGCCAGTACGACGTCGAATTCATTGTCTTTAACTGGCAACTCTGCCGCCGACGCAATCAATGGCGTCATCGGCCATACAGGCTCATACGGGAAAGAGATATCACACCCGACAAAAGGAACCTTGCGAAAGCGCCCGAGACCGACTGGACCAGAACCAATCTCGAGTACAGACCCCTCTTCATAGAGGCCGTGGGCTTTCAGTATTCTTATGATCGGGTAATATCTTGCCGCCCAGTTGAGCATTCAAAGATCCTTTGCATCGCGGTTGCGATCCACCGTAAACTCCCCGGACGATGGAGGCGTTCGCCAGAAGGTTTCCTTGCCGTGCGATTGCTCTGCCTGCATGAGCCTGGAGCGGACACCCGCTATACTATCTATTATACAAACTGCGGGGTGGTAGCCCGCAGGGTGCCGCGCGCGAGAGCGCGAGCACGCAACTGGGTGGAAGGCAACGAAACATCGTCCATGAAAGCTCTAGGCATTGTCATTCCTACACACAACCGCAGCGATGCTCTTATGCAATGTCTGGCACACCTGGAACGCCAGACCTTCACAGACTTCGAGGTAGTTGTTGTGGACGACGGAAGCACCGATGAGACCCAAATCCAGATGCACGACTACCTGCAACGATCGCCACTGGCTATCCGTTATGTTGGTCAAAAGAACGCGGGTCCGGCCAAAGCGCGCAATCTGGGAGTGTCTCTGCTCGATGCTCCGCTGTGCCTGTTTCTGGGCGATGACATCTTTGTCTCACCTACCTTTGTGGCGTCACACACGAAACTGCACCAGCAATATCCAGCGCTTCAGGTTGCGGCGCTAGGCCTGACCAGATGGAGCACGACAGGGCAAGAGATTACGCCCTTCATGCGTTGGCTGGAGGAGAGTCCAGTACAGTTTGCCTACAACGATCTGCTTGCAGGGGGACCTCCCATCTGGCACCACTTTTATACCAGCAATGTTTCCGCGAAAACGAAGTTGCTCAAGCGCTTTCCATTTAACGAAGAATTCCCTTTCGCCGCCGTTGAGGATGCCGAACTGGGTTATCGCCTCACCAGGCAGTCCGGGCTGGAAATCAAATTCATCCCGGAAGCTTTGGCTGACCACCTTCATCCCACGACCTTCCGCCAAGCCTGTGCGCGAATGATTCGGGTCGGTTATTCAACACAGATTTTTCACAGATTGTGGCCTGAGACGAAAGAAACCCAGTCGAACGGTTTAAACCAGAAGGTTAAAGAGTCAATCGCGCAGCACCCATGGCTGGTAAAGCTCTTGACCAAAGGCGGGGAACTCTGCACGCGCGCCACGTGTCCCAATCCGTTGATGAGGTTGGCACTCGGCTGTAACTACGAGGTTGGTTATCGAAGCTCGCGCGACCAAGAAGGAAACCTCGTTCCAAATTTATAATGGGCCACCAAAAGAGCTTCCCGAATCCAGGCTCGAACTCACTAACTAGTTCGTCGCGCTACACTAACGATCCAACACGTGCAAGAGAATCGGGCAGACCAGGCCTATGAGCGATTAAAATCCGCCCTTTGCGAGCCGCTCGAGTTGCATTCACTTCACTTAACAACAGAATCCTGAAGCCGCGTAAACCCAGCATGGAAATTCTTGCGATAGTAGTCCGTTACAAAACGCCCCTTGAACAATCGCAAACGCTTACCAGTTTGGCGGAAGCCTTCGCGTCCAATCCTGATTTGCTCAAAAAGTACGGCGTCTTATTGTGGGACAACAGTCCTGTACGGCTCGACGATCCACAACTCAGCTTTCCCTTCCAGTACAGGTTTTTAGATCAAAACCTTGGGGTTTCGGGGGCATACAATCACGCATCGTCGTATGCGGAATCGATCGGTTGCGCGTGGCTCTTGCTTTTGGATCAGGATACTACTGTAACTGCGGATTATCTTCAGCGCATGCTCGGCCATGTCAAGAAAGTGGAGAACGACCAAACCATCGCGACCATCGTTCCTTTCGTTCGTTCTCACGACACCCTGATTTCCCCTCGAAAGTTTGGAAGGCTGATTCGTAATCATCAAATACCACGTTCGGTTTCCGGGATTTACCAGGAGGACGCGTATGCGGTTAACAGTGGAACGGTGATGCTGGTGTCCGCGCTGCGCTCGGTCGGTGGCTACAGCGAGGTGTTCTGGCTGGATCTTTCCGATGCCTACATCTTTCAGGCGCTTTATCGGCATGGCAAGCGGATGTACATTGCAGGCGATATAGAGCTTGCACACTCGGTCGCAAGTATGGACTTTGACCGACATATGACTCCTGAGCGTTACAGGAGTTTCCTGGCGGCTGAGAACTTGTATCTTGCACTGTATCGTTCACGGCCAGTGAATCTGGCACAGACAATCTGGCTTATGGCTCGAGCTGGCAGGCAGTATCGGCGCTATAAGAATAAAGAGTTTGCCAGGATCACGTTGAGTTTTCTGTGGCAAAGGATCTTCTGGCTGAGATCGACTCGCGTGAACGAGTGGGAGAAGATTCTTGTAAGTAGACGCAGCATTCCCACCATCTCTGACGAAGGTGTTGTTGGATAAACTTGATCTTCAGGAGAGTGAGTTATTGTTCTTCACGAAACTCGCACTCTTCAAATCGTCTCTTACCTGCCTGATTGACGCATTGCAGACCAAGGTCGCCTACCCGGATTTACTCAGCATGTCCTCACGTTCGATGCGACGACTAAATTTGCAGCAAGCAACAGGGTGGTTCAGAACCCACCCACGAAAACCAGTATCATGGAAATTGATATGCCCGACTTCCGTCCCTGGCTTCATCGACTCAAGGTTCCCTACGTTCTGGCCTTCACCCTCATTCCCATTGCAGCGTTTTATCTCATTCTCTTGGAAAACGCCGTCCGCATCCCCATCCTCGACGACTACGACATTGTCCTCCACACCATCAGTTGGCTCAGCCAGCATCCCTCTTTCTCCGCCCGCCTCGGCTTCATCCTCAACACCGAACACAACGGCTATAAGCTCATGTTTGACAACGCCGTCATCTTCGCCCAATACCTCCTTTGGGGCCAAGTCCATTTCCTGCCGCTCGTCATCCTCGGCAATCTATTCGCCCTCTTCATCTTTTTCATTGTCCTCCGCATGGCGCGCGTACCCGCAGCTAACCCGATCGACAAGTGGCTTCTCCTCACGCCCGTAGCCTGGCTCATCTTCCAGCTCCAATATGCCTCAGCACTGGACTTCTCCTCCTGCTCCCTCCAGAACCTCGGCGTCGTCTTCTTCGCCCTCCTCTCCATCTATCTTCTCGACAAGCCATCCACCACCGCGTTCGCCATCGCCTGTCTCGCTCTCGTCTTCGCCATCGCTTCCTCGCCGAGCGGCTTCTTCGCCGCCCCCGTAGGCTTTCTCCTCCTCGCCCAGAAGAAGCGTTGGAAGCACATCAGCCCTTGGATCCTCACCGCAACCGCGATGCTCCTCCTGTACCTCTACCACTACACCGCCCCACCGCCCGTCGCCGGAGCGGCACCAAAATCCAATGCACTCACGCACCTCAACCTCTTCTACGCCCTCTCCTTCATGGGATCCTCAGCCGCACGTTTTTCCTCCATCGCTCCAGCCGTCGTTCTCGGCCTCCTTCTCTGCGCAGTCGTTCTCCTCGCCATTAAGCTCAAGTACTTTCGCAGCAACCCGCCAGTCTTCTACGCCATGATCCTCATCATGATCAATGCGCTCGCCGTCTCCGGCCTGCGATCCGATCTCGGGCTAGCTCAAAGCCTGGCTTCGCGGTACCGCATCTACTCGAACCTATTCCTCGCCTTCACCTACCTCTTCGTCATCGAAGCCATCTATCCCACCATTCGGCGCAAGGCCGCCCGCCGCGCGGTCTATCCCATAGCCCTCACCATCTCCATAGCCTTCTGCTGCCTCAGCGACCTCGCAGGAGCTCGCTTCCTTCACGGTAAGAAGCAAGCCCTCACCTTCAGCTACAGAACCCAATGGCAGGGCCGCTCACCAGCGCAAGACCCCATCAATGCCCAGCTCCAAGCAAATCCAGCCCTCCTCCGCCAGATAAGCGACGGCATCTACGACATTGATCGCCCCGCGCTTCTAGAAGCTGTCCACAGCGGCATCTATACTCCTCCCCAGAATCCTTGATCCAGCTCTCAGAAAGGCCGACACTCTGGACCGTGAGCGTTACACGAATAAAGAGTTCGCAAGAATTACTTTGAGCTTTCTATGGCAAAGAATTTTCTGGTCGAAATCGGCTTGCGTGAAAGAATGGAGAGAAGTTCTTGAGAGTCAGCTTCGCATTCCGGTTGTCGCCGAAGGCCAAATTGCGGGATAGAGATCTACGAGGAGGGGGCAATAATTGAAGCTGAGCATACCGGCAATTCATATTCCGAGTATGCCATCGTTCAGGATGCCGCGATTTCGGCGCCCTCCCATGCTTGGGACTCGCAAAAGGAAAATTGCTGATTGGGCCTCGATTGCACTGTTGATTGCCTATTTGCTGGTATGTTGCGCTCTTTTTTTTGCTTTAGTGCAACCCACTTTTGAGGGAAATTCTAATGTGCGGGTTGGAGCTGATTCAGCGTCTTATTATCAGATCGCCGACACGCTCAGACTCAGTTCATCTGGAGCGGGACTTGTGGCGCTTGTCACAGTTGCTGGAAGTTCTCTCGGGCCAGTGTTGCTCGCTTTAGTTCTTAGGAACGCATTGTGGATTGCACTGTTTGACGTCTGCCTTTTTGTCTGTTCGATTTGGGTGGCTTCGCGCATACAAGGGGTAAATCCATGGATATTTGCCGTGTTCCTAGCTTTCAATGCAGAAACTGCGGCGAGTATTCTTACACTCAATAAGGAAATTTTTGCGCTATTTGCGATGGTCCTTTTTGTTTACTACATATATTCGAGGAAGCGATCGGTGATCCTGCTTTCGGTCATATTGTTATTTTCTCTATTTGCCCGATGGGAACAAGCAGCGATCGTTATCATATTTTTGGCGTTTTCGCGGAAAAATTCCTATTTTGCCTCACGACCGAAGCTTACAATCTTTATCATTTTGATAGGCCTTTCGTTGGCTTATCCACTGATGTTGCATTCCAGCCAAGTGGATCTGAGTGGATACACAACACAGGCGGAAGGTGGTCACGCAATTGTTGTGCTGAATACCTTGCAGTCGCACTACGCATACTTTCTGGCGGTCATCCCTAAGATCCTCATGGATATTTTGGGGAAGCTTGCGACCCCTTCCTATTTTCTTTCCCAGTATTGGACTGAGGATTTCAACGACCTTCAAAACCAGTTTATCGTTCACTCGCAGGCTCTAGCGACGTCAGTAGTTTGCGTAGCGGTACTGGTGCGGAAGAGGTGGAAGTTCAAATATCCCATCCCATATCTGGCGGCTTTGTATCTAATTATCACCGCGATCAACCCCTTCGTTCAGCCCCGCTATGAGTACCCCGTGTTTGTTCTTCTTTGCCTGGAATTGGCTCGAACAAATGAGCCGACCGATTGCAGCCCGGTACGCAAAGAAAGCGAAGCCTAGGAATTTTACCAATCAAACTCCGCAATGATCTTTATTCGAAGGCTGATCTGGATGGTTCGTGATCGGTACACCTGGCGTCACGATAAAGGTCCAATGTCAGTGTTGCTGTCCGGCCCCACGTAAACAAAGATGCTTGTGCGGGTCCTGCTTTCTGAAGTCTTGTGGCTAAAATCACGTCGCGGAGGATCTTACCTATCGCGGCTGCTATGGCATCGCTAGAAGTGGGGTCGACAAATACAGCAGCGTCGCCGGCCACCTCGGGCATTGAACTGAGATTGCTCGTGATCACGGGAGCGCCTGCGGCCATTCCTTCGAGGACAGGGAGACCGAATCCCTCGTAAAGTGACGGGTAGACGAGCATAGCGCAATTGCGGAGCAGGGTCCTCTTCTGAGCCTCGCTGACAAAGCCCAGGTAGCGGATGCGCGGGCGCATCGGAGAGTGCTCGATAGCAGAGATGATCTCATCCGTGTGCCAACCGAGTTTGCCCGCCAGCACGAGAGTCAGTTCGGGGTGGGTTTCTGCGACGCTTTCAAATGCATTCACGATACGGACGATGTTTTTTCTGGGCTCGAGCGTTCCGACGAATAACAGGTAGGGTTGCTGCACCCCGATTCCCGAGAGGTATGTTTCGGAGGAAGGATCACCCTGTTGAGCGGGCGGGCAAGCTGCGACGCCCAATGGCACGACTCGACGCAGGTTATGGCCGGTGCCAATTAATCGTTCGGCATCGTCCTGCGTGGCTTTCGAAACAAAAATCACCGCGTCAGCATGCTTCATTGCGCGACGGATGAAGAACGGCATGACTATGCGCCGACTTCGGGTGTGTAACTCCGGAAAAAGCAAGAAGGTCAGGTCGTGAATCGTGACCACACGGCGAGTAAGCGATAGAAGAGGGTGGGTGTAGTGTAGGGAATGGATCAGGTTGGCCCGCTTAGCCCAAGCGACGATAGGCAAAACAAGTTGTTCGTAAATCATAAGCAGAGCACGATTCCGAAAAAATTTGGAGGGAATCGTTACCAAGTGTACGTTTGCGTATCCGTTCACTGCCGCTCTTATGAGGAGATCATCGCTCTGAACCACTAGAGTCAAAAGGTCATCCTTCCGAAGAAGAGGTAAAAGATTCGTGACGAGATGGTCTGCATAGACGCCAACTCCGGTGCGACTTAGAGGGATCTGGGTAAAATCGACGAGGACGCTTATTCGCTGCATCAAACCCATCATACCGTCCTCATTGAGGAGACAAATTTGCCGTCAGCGGAGCGAAAGACTTTGCTGTACTCGACGAAGACCTCCGAGACCGTCCCAAAAGGGCTCAAACAGTAAGTTTCGTTTCGTGAGATAAAGTAGGGTCAGATAGGCCACAACGTCAGGCAGACTTTTCAGCGCCTGCGATTGGGAGGGCAGGCAGATTTGATGTTAATGAACGCTGGAATAATGGTCACGGGGGGCGCGGGGTTTATCGGCTCCAACTTCGTGTTGCATTGGGTGGGGTCGGGTAAGGGGCCGGTCGTCAATGTGGATGCGTTGACGTATGCCAGCAACCTTGGGAACCTGGCTTCGATTGAGGGGAACCCGGACCATGTGTTCGTGCATGGAAACATCTGTGATGCGGAGTTGATGGCCAGGACGCTTGCGGAGCATCGGCCTCGCGCGATCGTTCATTTCGCGGCGGAGAGTCATGTGGACCGGTCGATTATGGGGCCGGATGCGTTTCTCAAGACAAATATCGATGGTACGTTTACCCTGCTGCAGGCGGCGCGCGCGTATGTGGCGACGCTGAGCGACGAGCAGCGAGAAGCGTTTCGGTTTGTTCACGTCTCTACGGACGAGGTGTATGGGACGCTTGGGCAGGATGATCCAGCGTTCTCGGAGAAGACGGCGTATGCTCCGAACAGCCCGTATGCTGCTTCGAAGGCGGCCTCCGATTTCCTGGGGCGCGCCTGGTTTCATACCTACAAGCTTCCCGTGTTGATCACCAACTGCTCGAATAACTATGGGCCGTATCAGTTCCCCGAGAAGTTGATTCCGTTGATGATCACGCATGCGCTTACGGGCAAGCCGCTTCCGGTCTATGGCGACGGGCTGCAGGTTCGCGATTGGCTGTTTGTGACCGACCACTGCAAGGCGATCGTTGAGGTGCTCGAGAAGGGTGTGGTTGGAGAGACGTACAACATTGGGGGGAACAACCAGCGCAGCAATCTGGAGGTCGTGAGGACGATCTGCGCGCTGCTGGATGAGCTGGTGCCGGATTCGCCTTACAAGCCGCATGCGCAACTGATTACTTATGTGAAAGACCGGCCAGGCCACGATCGGCGCTATGCCATTGATGCACGAAAGATTGAGCGGGAGTTGCGGTGGAAGCCCGAGGAAAGTTTCGAGACGGGCATGCGCAAGACGATTGAGTGGTACCTGTCGCATGCGGAGTGGATCGAGTCAGTGACGGGGGCGGCCTATCAGGAGTGGGTAGCGAAGAACTACACTGACCGCAAGCAAAAAGCGGAGGGCTGATGAAGGGAATTATCCTAGCGGGCGGTTCGGGAACGCGTTTGCATCCAGTGACGCAAGCGGTTTCGAAGCAACTGCTACCGATCTATGACAAACCGATGATTTATTACCCGCTGACAACACTGATGCTGGCGGGCATTCGGGAGATCTTGCTGATCTCGACGCCACAGGATACGCCGCGATTTGAGGCGCTGCTGGGGTCGGGAGAACAGTGGGGCATCCAAATACAGTATGCGGTGCAGCCCTCGCCCGATGGCATCGCGCAGGCATTCCTGATTGGCAAGGAATTTCTTGCCGGGGAGGGGTGCTGCCTGGCGTTGGGAGACAACATCTTCTTCGGTCATGACTTCGTGAAGGCGATGCAGCAGGCGGTTTCGCGTACCGAGGGTGCGACGGTATTTGCCTATGCTGTCACCGACCCCGAACGCTACGGCGTGGTTGCGTTTGATGCCAACCGGAAGGTGACGTCGCTGGAAGAAAAGCCGTTGAAGCCGAAGTCTCGGTATGCCGTAACGGGGATTTATTTTTATGACGCGCAGGTTGTTTCCGTCGCCGAGCAGATGAAGCCTTCCGCGCGCGGTGAGCTGGAGATTACCGATGTGAACCGGTGGTACCTGGAGCGGGGTCAGCTATGCACCGAGCTGCTGGGGCGGGGTATGGCGTGGCTGGATACAGGGACGCACGAAGCGCTGCTCGATGCTTCGAACTTTGTGCAGACGATTGAGCGGCGACAGGGTTTGAAGATTGCCTGTCCGGAGGAGATTGCGTTCCGCCTCGGATACGTTTCGACTGCGGAGTTGGAGGCGCTGGCAAGCAAGCTGGGGAAGAGCTCGTACGGGCAGTACCTGACGCGACTGCTTACGGAGACGCACTACTGATGCCGATCTGCAACGGTCCGATCCTGCTGCTCGGTGCTCATGGCCAGGTGGGCGGAGAGGCGCTGCCGCTGCTGCGAGAGCTGGGAGAGGTTGTAAGCCTTACGCGGGCCGAGCTTGACCTGACCGACGGCACGGCTGTTCGAGCGGCCGTGAGAGAGCTGAAGCCGCGGTGGATTGTGAATGCGGCGGCCTACACGGAAGTGGACAAGGCCGAGAGCGAGTCGCGAACTGCTTACGTCGTCAATGGAGAATTGCCGGGAATACTGGGCGAAGAGGCAGGTCGCATCGGGGCAGCCGTCATCCATTTTTCGACCGACTATGTGTTTTCGGGGGAAGGATCGCGGCCTTGGCGGGAGGACGATCCTACGGGCCCGCTGGGCGTGTATGGGGCTTCCAAGCTTGCCGGGGAGAAGGCACTTGCGGAGAGCGGCGCGGCGCACTTTATCTTTCGCACGAGCTGGGTGTTTGGCGCGCGTGGGGAGAACTTTCTGCGGCGGATCCTCCAGTTGGCGCTGGAGCGCGAGGAGCTGAAGATCGTCGACGACCAGGTTGGGTCGCCGACCTGGTCGAGGACGCTGGCGCGCCTGGTGGAACATACGATTCGGCGGACGGAGGAGAGAACGAAGTCCGGTGGTTGCGGCCTGGAGGAGGCGGTGAGGCCAGTGGGTGGGGTCTACCACGCTTCCAGTGGGGGATACACGACATGGTTCGGCTTTGCGACGGAGTTTGTGCAGATTGCGCGTAAGGCGATGCCGGAGAGGACGCTGGCGAAGCTGGCGGGGATTCCATCGAGTGCCTATCCAACGGCTGCGGTGCGCCCGAAGAATTCGCGGCTGAACTGCGAGAGGCTTGCGCGCGGTCTGGAGTTTGAGATGCCTGACTGGCAGTCGGCTACACGCGAGGTGATGGCGGAAGTGGTTGCGGAGATGCGTACGCGATGAGACGCAAAGAATTTATGGAGTTGTGCGGGTCACGCGATGGTCTGGGGCAGGTCGAGGGGCAAAGGAAGTTCAGCGTCCTGCAAGAGGCACCCTTTGGCATCTTTCGCTGAGATCAGTGGCGTTTCGATTTCTTCGAGAGGCCATGCGATGGCCAGGGTTGGGTCATCCCAGCGCACGCAGCGTTCTCCAGCCGGGCAATAGAAATCCGTCGTCTTATAGAGCACGTTGGCGGTCTCGGATAGAACGACGAAGCCATGCGCAAAGCCCTGGGGAATCCAAAGGAACTCGATCTCTTCGCCATGCAGGTGAAAGCCGGCCCATTTGCCGAAGTCCGGCGAGTTGGGGCGGAGATCGACGGCGACATCCCAGATGTGACCTGAGATGGAGCGAATCAACTTACCCTGGGGCTGCAGGAGCTGATAGTGAAGGCCGCGCAACACGCCACGTTGGGAGAAGGACTGGTTGTCCTGCACAAAGCGATCGGGGAGGCCCGCGGCAGCGAAGGTACGGGCATTGAATACCTCGGAGAACCAGCCACGCTGATCGCCATTCTTCTGTGGGCGGAGGCGCTTTACGTCACGCAGGCTGGTGTCAAAAATTTGCATGGCTCATTCTAGCGTGGGTGAAATTTATGACCTTGGAGAGAGACGCATCGTATGGAGGCCGACGGGTAACGAAGGTATATACAACCCCCGTTGGAGGCGGAGTACTTCGCATACAAAATCGCTCCGCGATCACCCGCAGTGTGCGGCGGTAGTCGTTCGTGGATGCTCCTGATGGGATTGGCGCAATTCCGAAACGAATTTTACTGACGATCCAATGCGTGAAGACTCTTGCAGCCGCTTTAATTCTGTACGTCCTGTCACATTTGACAGTTGCGGGGCAATTTACCGATCAATGATAATGCCCAGGTAATTTCGGAAGACACGACTGGTTGCGCGAACCTGTAAAGTGTTGGCAGATTTTAACGATTTGTAACCGATTTACGAAGGCTGCTACGTCTATGAGAGTACGACGTCTATCTCTAGAGCAGTAGTGCAGAATGAGATGTACATATACCTCTTGATTCCCGCGATTATCTGACAAAATGACAGGAATTTTATCGCGACAACCGATTTCGCAAGGGGCTCGTCACGGAAATCGGTTGGAGGCTCATGTAGTATGTGTTAAACGTCTCGCAATCATCGCACCCGGGCAGAGTCTTACGGCTAACAACCGACGAAAAAGGGATGGGCAGTCTTAATGGCAAAATCGCGGGCCGAACACAATGGCACCCCAACGTCCGAAATGAAGTTTTCCGAAACATTCGAGGGACGTCTGCGGGAAGAAGCCAATGCCGAGCCGATGTTTTGCCCCCGTTACGTAAGTGGCTGGTGCATGTCGAAGCGTAAACGCTGCTTCGATCTGACGCTGAGCGTTCTTGCTCTGATTATATTTTCGCCGCTGATGTTGTTGATTGCCTGGTTGATTCGATTCACATCGCAAGGGCCGGCTTTGTTTCGCCAGGAGCGGGTTGGATTGCACCAGCAGACGTTTGTGATCTTCAAGTTTCGGACCATGGAAAACCGCCGCGATCTTCTGAACGCCGGACCTACGGTGACGAGGCACGGTGATTCGAGGATGACGAAGATCGGCGCTCTGCTTCGCCGCCTGAAGCTGGATGAGCTGCCACAGCTCATCAATGTCCTTCGTGGTGAGATGAGCTTCGTTGGGCCTCGGCCAAAGATTCCTGAGCATGAAAGCCTGTGCATGCTGTGCCGTCCCGGGATCACCGGAGCGGCGACCATTGAGTTCTCTCACGAGGAGGGTTTACTCGCAGGCGTTCCGGAAGAGCTGGTTGAACGCTACGTGGTGAGGGTCCTCAATCCTGAGAAGTGCAAGCTGGATATCAAGTACATCGAGACAACCAGGTTTACAACCGATCTCCGGATCCTCCTCCATACGATTTTCAAGCTTAGCAATGGACGGGGGCGTTCTGTCTCCACGGAATCCGCGCGATTCATCAAGGCAAGTGCGAGCGCGGACTCAATGGCTTTGGGCGACATTCATACGGTGGAGAATCCGGACTTTGCTGGCCATGAGGTGCGGCAGTCTGCCTGATCAGCGAGGCGCCACCCCACCCTCTGGAGCGCTTCCCTGTTGCTCACCCTGAGTCTGGGCCTGATTGGTCCGCGTCTGGCGCCGGAGGCCTATTCCTTATGCAGGAAGTAGGTCAGCTGAATCGTTCCGATAACATTATGCTGTTGGCCCTGGGCTATGAGTGGCGCCTTCCAGAGTTCGCCTTGCACGTTCGCCTTGATCTCGAAGTTGCGGACGGGGCGTAATACGACGTCGGCGGAGAGGTCGTTCTGGGTGGTGCCTCCGGGAATAAAATCGTCGGCTGCCTTGGCTTGACGATATTGCAGTTGAACCTGCTGATCAGGGCGAAGGTGCCAGGTCAGCCACGCCTGGCCACCGGTGCTCTCGCGTCCAATCCAGTCGCCGAGAATGTAACCCTTGTTGGTGTAGCCCTGGACCTGAACGCTTTCCCACATGAGAAGGTGGCCTTGCGTACTTTCGGGATCATGCACGTTGGTGGTGAATCCCTCCGCGCGGAAGTCCACTCGGGGCAAGCCGGGTAAGCGCGCGATGTAAACGCCGGGGCGCAGGCCGGAGCGTCCGAGGTTGCTGATGGGAAAGACGTTGTCGTGGGCGAACGAATCCATGTAGAGGGTGACGAGGTGATTGTCCCAGGGTGTTCTCCAGGTCAAGTCGAAGGTGCTGAAGCGCGCGCCGGGATTTTCCCTTGAAAACTTGACGTCGGGCTGCGCTGCCGTGACGCTGAAAAAGCTGCGCAGAAACGTGCCAATCGTGATGGGAACGTTGCAGGTGGGCACGATGGCGTCCGGCTCCGGCGGCACCGCGCACTTCTGCCCATGCCCACCCCAGATGACGGAGCGCATGAAGCCGATCTCGAGATCGGGGACCACTTTCATGCTGATCTTTTCCATATGGATCCAGGGGTCGCTGGGAAACTGGTGCCCCTGCAAGATGCCGACCATGAAGTCATAGCGAAAGAGACCGACGTATCGGGAGAGGCCGGGGATATAGAGCGGCTCTACGCGGTTGATGCGAAAGCTGTAGATGTCCTGCGCGTTATTGGACCAGCCCATGCTGGCGCCAAGCGCTGGACTTTGCCATTGATCACTTCTGCCAAAGGAGATTTCGTGGCCCAGCAGATGGACGGAGGCATTTGCCTCCTGAATCTGGACGGTATCCTGGGCGGGGATTGCGCCTGCAGGGATGGTGGTTTGGGGGACGTTGGGGGTTTGATCGATGGCGGCGAGTTGTGCTGCGACAGACGGGGAGTACCCCAGCGTAGAGGGAGCGTGCTGATACTCGGCGCGGACCATGAGGCTGAATCTTCCGGCCTGCGCTTCCCCGCTGACGCCAGTGAGGTTGTTGAAACCAGTCTCATCGGGACGGCCGTAGTCGTTGACGATGGTTTGGCCGAGGTGAAAGCTGTCGTTCAGGATCTCGCCGTTGATCTCACGAACGCGGGTATAGACGCTGGCTGCGCGGAGAGCGGGTGAGCGATCGCCGGCCAGCTCGGGCGCCAATTCCCTGCGCAGGCGTGCGTTGATCTCGACGGCCTCAGCGGGTGCGTAGGTTGAGTGCAGCGACTCCTGAGAAAGGCTGAGCATGTGCGCGAGCGAAGCGCGTGTCCAGGGACGAAGGTCAAGGTACGCGGTTGGAAGATAGCCGAGATAGTAGAGGCGCAGGGCGGCTGAGTAGATCCAACTGTCGACGGGAATATAGGCGGAGCCAGCGGTGCTGGAGGATGCGGCAGCTACCTCATGGTGTGACGGAATGGGCTCGCCGCTTTGCGCGAGCATGGGCGTCGCGAGCAGACCGATTGCGGAAGTAGCGACCAGCAGGGCGCGGAGGATCGGTCGTTTCACGCGGGAGGTGGGGGTGATGAGCGATCGAGCGGAATGGCCGGGGAGGCTCCGATGACTGGCAGGATAACGGTCGATTGCTGCCTCCAAGACAGGATGCGCACGCAAGGATTGCATCCTGGGACCCAAAGAAGATTGCTCACTTGGCATGCGGTGGACTGGACTCACGAAAGTCAACGTAACACACCGATAGTATAAGTCCTGCGCTGAGCGGAGGGCCGCTGCGCGACGGTGGGGCATGGGTGGAGGCTTGGATTTATCGCGCACATCGTGAGTTCGCGGGCTGGAATTGAGGGCGACTTCGGTCTTCTCCTATAGAAAGGTTTTCATCTGCTGCCGATAGCTGGTCAGCATCCGTGCGGCGGTGAGCAATGAACCATGAGTGGTATGCCGAGGGCAGCTCCTATTCGGCTGCGGATTCGTTTTGCGGAGGGCGGCGGGCAGAGGTGTTGGCCGCATCTGCAAGCCCAGCGTGCCTGTCCAGCCAGATTGTCGAGTTGCTTGGCGAAGATTGTGAGCTGGAGGCGAGCTTCTTCGAAGAAAGCTGGGCTTCCGGCCTGCCGGTGACCGCGGCAAGGTACCGGCGCAAGCGGGATCGGGTTGCGGAAAATGACAGCGGCGTCACATTTGCAGAGTTGAGCACGGTTGGAAGTTTCTGCTGTTCGCAGGCGAACGGGTTGATGGGCGACCGTCCTGCGTATGCTTATCCGGTTCGCGCAACGAACTCCTATACTGCAGCGTGGTTGCGCGATCCTTCAGAAGACTTTGCCTCGCGGATCGAGGATCAAGCTCCGGTGCGCGATTCAGCAGGTTACAAAAGGCATGGTTATGCCCCCGAGATATTAGGTTCGATGACGTATCACCGCGCTTGTGAACTTCTTAGCGTGAGCGAGGACAGCACGGGAACGCAGATCAGGGCGGCGTATCGGCGGATGGTCAGCCAGTGGCATCCTGACCGGCTGGAACAGAGCGGCGAGAGGGTGCGCGCGTTCGCTACAACGCAGATGGCTGCGATCAATGAGGCGTACCACTTGCTGCGGGAGCTTTCTCCTGCGACGGCCTGCTAACGGACAGTGCGGGAGTGAGGCCGATTCGCAAGACGGTTAGTCGGGGAGGAGCAGGATCACTAACACCAGAGCCTCGACAGAGAACATTCGGAAGGCCGCGTCCTGACCATTCCAGAGCTTCGATTGCCACATCAGGAACCACTCGGCACCGACGCACAAGAACGCAATGAACCACTGCAGCATTCCGGAGGTCAGTGCCACCACGCCCACCTGCTTGGCGCGGTGGAACTCCGGCTGGGAGCTGCGGAGGGCGCGGAAGAGGGCTATGCTTCCCCACCAGCCCAGGAGGGCGTTGAGGATCTCCCACGCAATGATGCTGAGATAGAAGGCGATATGAATCCAGGGCGTGCGGATGGCGCGGCCCATGCCGTGGTTTCCGGGAAAGGTCGAATCCATCATCAAGACATGCCGAACGAATTGGTAGTTGGAGTCGAAGTCCGTCAGGTTATTGAAGGCGACGAGGGTGAAGAAGAAGGCCAACGAAGCGAGCAGTAACATCTTGCAGATTCGAATCGGGATCATCGGGCGGTCTCCTGAAAGCTCGCGAAATAGCGCCGCAACGCGCTGAGAGTGGCGTCGTCATACTGGGGACTGGCGACCATCTGCGATTGCGGATTGATGTTCTTTGGATGGCGGACGTAGGCGTCGAATTGAGTTGGATTGGTCACGGCTTCCTGCGCCAGGTCGCGCCAGAGCACTTTGGATTGCTGACCACCTTCGCCGGAGCGGCTGTGGCAGCGAAAGCAACTTTGGCGGGCGATGGTGTAGCCCTGCTGCACGACGGGATCTTTGGCCGCTGCACCTTGCGGCTCGATGGGTGCATAGACGGTTTCTGCGCGACGTAGATCGATGCGTACGACTCCCCAGGGGATCTGCGCTTCGTCATCATGGGAGAGGACGCGAAAGGATGGGGTGAAGCTTGGGTGAGACACCATGTAGGGACCCATGGGCAGCTGATCGACTCCCAGGGGCCAATGATCCGGCCTCCGGCCATTGACTTTGAGCACGAGCAGCGGGTGATGGGCATCGACGTAGGACGTTGGATAGTGCCCGGCGTACTTGTCGTCAGAGATGGCGATGATCATGGTTGCCCCGCTCTGTGCGGCGAGCCAGCCGGGCAATTTCGCCAGGGAGACGCCGCTGATCTGCACAGTTTTTCCGAAGTTCGCGTCGTCGGTGACGGTGTAGCTCTCTTGAGGCAGAGAGAGCAGAGACGTGTACGACACGAATCGGGTCTCGCCCTGCGGAACTCCTTGCAGTGACCCGCCCACCTCCAGGTCGCTGGGTGCGTGGCGCATGGTTTGAAGCACGAGGCGGTGTTCCATCTCGAAGGCGGCCGTACATACAGTCATCCCGCACAGCACCAGGAGTGCCACCAGAGACCGGCTTGTAGGGGTCATGCGGTAATAGTAGCCGAAGTCCTGCGGAATTCGGCCAGTGGAGGGCGAACGAGCGTGCTAAAGTAACCTTCACCATGGACCCACTGGAAGCGCTGCAACAGCTTGGTCTCGCGCTGCCGTCGCCGCCGGCGCCGGGCGGCAACTACACGCCGGCGAAGACTGCGGGCAATATTGTTTACCTGTCGGGCGTGATCTCGCAGACGGTGGACGGCATTCTAACCGGCACGGTGGGTCTGGATCGTTCGATTGACGAAGGCTATGCGGCGGCCCGTGCGTGCGCGCTGTTGCAGCTCGCGGTGTTGCATCGGCACCTCGGCTCGTTGAGCAAGGTGCGAGGGATCCTCACGGTCAACGGCTACGTGAACTCTGCACAGGGCTTTGCGGATTCGCCGAAGGTGATCAATGGCGCGTCGGATTTATTTCTTTCTGTCTTCGGCGAAGCTGGGCGTCATGTTCGCGCGGCGATCGGCGTGAGCGGCCTGCCGCGCCATGCGCTGGTTGAACTGCAGATGACGGTGGAAGTCTGATGGCCGAACATTCGCTCTCCGCAGTGCCGACGCCTTCACGATGGAACGCAGCTCACTCGATCGCCGGTGTTCGGGAGATGTATCGCCGCGGCGAGATCAGCCCTGAGATCGTGCTTGAGACTGCGCTGGCTCGAGCCAACAGCAATGCGGGCCACAACGTCTATTTGTCTCGAGATGAGGAGTGGTCGCGCAATGAGGCGCGCAATCTGCGCAGAGATCAGATCGATGCCCAGCCACTCTGGGGGGTTCCGGTTGCGCTCAAGGACTGCTTCGACCTTGCGGGATTTGCTACGTCGTGCGGCTCTGCTTTCTATCGCGATCATCATGGCATCGCCGCATCCGACAGCTGGGTCGCTGAAAAGCTTCGAGGTGCGGGTGCGGTGATTACCGGTAAGACGCATCTGCACCAGCTGGCGTACGGCATCACGGGAGAGAATCGGGACTTTGGCGACTGCCTGCAGCCGCACAATGCCGCCGTGCTGACCGGCGGATCGTCGAGCGGCTCAGCAGCCAGTGTGCAGGAGGGCTCTGCGCTGGCGGCCATTGGGACGGACACGGGCGGCTCGATTCGCGCGCCGGCTGCGCTGTGCGGCGTTGGCGGCTATCGATCGTCCATCACGATGAATGCAGAACGCCTGTGGCGTGGGGGATATCACCTTGCAGGCAGCTTCGACACGCTGGGGTGGCTGTATCGCGATCTCGGCGATGGTCCGCTGCTTGGCCATGCTTTGTTCGAACTGCCGATCGCGACGGTTCCCGCAATCCGCGGACTTCGTATCGGGACGCCCGATCCACGCTTGCTCGAGGACTGTGATGCGGATGTTCTGGCAACGCTTCGAGCCTGGCAGGTAAGGATTCAGGAACTGGACGCGAGCGTTGGAGGCTTCGACGCGCCGTTCTGGTCGGAGGCGATGGCTATCTATGCTCCGATCCAGGCGAGCGAAGCCGCGGCGCTACACAAGGGATTCTTCGCTCATTTCGAGCCGGCAATCGCAGAGCGGCTTGCGGTGGGGGCATCGATCGCGCCTGCTGAGCTTGTGCAGCTTCGCCGTCGGCTCTCCGAATTCCGAGCATCGACGGAAGCGTTGTTCGAGCGCTTTGATTTCCTGCTGTATCCCTGTGCGCCCGTGTCGTCGATTGCTGCGGGCGTGGATCACGCTGCGACGCGCCCACGCATTCTTCGCTACACCACGCCGATCAGCGTGGCGGGACTGCCGGTGGTTGTGCTGCCAATGCTCGCGGCCGGTGCTCCGGCTGGCGGGATCCAACTGATTGGCCCGATGGGGAGCGATGCTGCCCTGCTTGCCCTGAGCGCTTCGCTCTGAGAAAAATCGGAAGGCGGCGCTCCCGGCTCACGCGCCGATGGCGAAGAGAGGATCGTTCTCATGGATCGCCAGCGACGAAACGATGAAGAGCACCGTGCCCTCGGCGGGGCTGAGGCACGTCTGTAGCACGTTCCCTTCCCAATCGTTGATGTAGCCGAGTTCCTGACCGGCACCAACGGTCTCTCCCACCAACACCTGTGGATACCAAAAGCCCTCATGGTCACTGCGTAGCCAGAGAAACTGCTCCAACAGGGTGAACGGAGTTAGCTCCGGAGCGGATCCGGGGATCATCTTGAGATAACGCATCAAACGCTGGAGTCCGTTGGTATGGTCGGCAACGTGTTCCGCCGTCCAGATGCCCTGCCCACCCGACTCGGTGAGGATGGAGGGAATACCGGCGCTGGCGGCGGCCGCAATGGTCGATCCCGGAGTTCCACTGGATACCAGGTAGTGAATCCCAAAGACCTTCGCCATCTCGAGCGACATTGCGTCGACCTGCTCGTTGCCGGAGCGGAAGAAGATGGTGAACGGGACGAGGGCCTCAATCAGATCGCCGCCATGCAGGTCCACATAATAATCCGCCTGAGAGATGACGTTGCGGAATACCCAGTCCGCCATCTGCTCGGAGCCAGTTCCGCCGGCGTCGCCAGGAAAGACCCGGTTGGGATTCTTCCCGTCGAGCGGACAGACGTAGATGGAGCGTGCCGCAAAGCCAGGCAGGTTAATTACCGGCACCACAATGATCCGACCGCGCAGGCCGTTGGGATTCAGTGAGCGCCCGAGGTCAAGCGCAGCCGCGATGCTTGCGTATTCGGAGCCGTGTACACCCCCGGTCACAACCAGGGTTGGACCGGCCTCGCTTCCGTGGATAAGCCACATGGGAAGCTTGTAAGACTGACCCTGCACTGGAAACTCGACGACACCGTGGCGCTTCTCTCCCGGTCCCGCTGAGAGCTGGCCGACCTTTAATGTTTTATCCGACATGACGGCACTCCAAAGGGAAGTTATCCGATGATATCTGGCCGTGGTGCACCGCGGAGGATCTATGTCAGGGGAGCACCTCCCGGAAGGTGGGGTTCCGGGCAATATCTCCATATTTTCCCCGCCACCGTTTTTGGAGGCTGGGCATCCAAACATCAGAAGGCGCTTCTGAAGGAAAACTTGCGGGCGAGGACGCATGGCCGGTTCCCACACGATCGGGAGACGGATGCGATACGGATGGAACGAGGCCAGTGATTTGACAGGATCAGGCTGACGCTTCTGGCGCAGGCGAGCGGACATGGCATGCTCCAGGAACGCACACGAGGAGAGCGCTTATGTGGATTGTTCGCTTCGCGCTGCAGAGGCCGTACACATTTGTCATTGTCGCGGTGCTGATCGCCATCTTCGGCTTCGCGGCCATCGCGACAACGCCAACTGACATTCTGCCGGAGATCAACATTCCGATCGTGAGTGTGATCTGGACCTACAGCGGGATGGACTCCGATGATATGTCCAAGCGCATCGTTGGGGTCTGCGAGCGGGCTCTGCCAACGACGGTCAACAACATCCAGTACACCGAGTCACAGTCTTACTACGGCGTCGGCGTAATCAAGATCCACTTTCAGCCCAACGTGCAGATCGACCTCGCGATTGCGCAGGTCACGGCGCTCGCGCAGTCCCTGTTGCGCCTGATGCCACCGGGCATTCTGCCGCCCTATGTCCTCAAGTACGACGCCTCCAGCGTTCCCATCGTGCAGGTAAGCCTGGGAGGAAAGGGCTTGTCGCAAACCGAGCTCTATGACCTTGGCCAAAACTTTATTCGTGGCCAGTTGGCGACCATCAAAGGGGCAGCCGTGCCCTTGCCTTATGGCGGCGAGCAGCGATCCATCATGGTGGACGTGGACCCGATACAACTGGTGGCGAATCATCTCACTGCGTCTGACCTTTCTCTCGCGCTGAGCAACCAGAACCTGGTCACTCCTTCGGGAACAGAAAAGATGGGCGATCGAGAATACCTGGTGGGGACCAACAGCAGCCCGAGCACAATCGCCGCGCTGAATGCGTTGCCGATCCGCGCATCCAACGGCGCGATCCTGCAGATGAAGGATGTTGCGTGGATTCATAACGGGTACCAGCCGCAGACCAGTTATGTGAGTGAGAACGGACAGGCCTCGGCGCTGCTGACCGTGATCAAAAACGGAGCGTCGTCCACGTTGACCATCGTGGACCAGGTAAGGGCGGCGATTCCAAAGATCAAGGCGGGGCTACCCAGCGCACTCACGCTGACTCCGCTCTTCGACCAATCGGTGCTGGTGCGAGCTTCCATCCAGGACGTAGTACAGGAGGCGGTAACGGCTGCGTTTCTTACTGCCATGATGGTGCTGGTGTTTCTCGGCAGCTGGCGAAGCACGCTGATTGTGAGTGCGTCGATCCCGCTGGCCGTGCTGTTCGCCATTGCTGTGTCCTCAGCGCTCGGCGAGACGATCAACATCATGTCGCTGGGAGGATTGGCGCTGGCCGTGGGCATGCTGGTCGACGACGCGACGGTGGAGATCGAGAACACGCATCGCAATCTCGGCATAGGCGAAAAGAAGCCGCTCGCCACCGCGATCCTGGACAGCGCGGAGCAGGTGGCGATGCCCGCGCTGATTTCGACAATGTCGATCTGCATCGTCTTCGTGCCCGTCACGCTGCTTTCCGGGTCCGCGAAGTTCATCTTTACGCCCCTGGCGCTGAGCGTTGTTCTCGCGCTGGTGGCTTCCTACGGCCTCTCGCGCACGTTGGTTCCGACCATGATGCACTTCCTCATGCCCAAGGAGGTCCCACTCTATCAGGGGCAGGAGAAGGAATCGCCGCTAAGCCGAAGCTTGATCTGGCGGTTTCATCAGAAGTTCGAGCACGGCTTCGATAAGTTTGCCGAGAAGTACAAGGGCGCCCTGGAGTGGGTACTCGCGCACCGCGGGACCACCCTGGTTTTGTTCGCCGTGATCTCGCTGGGTTCGCTGGCCTTGATTCCATCGTTAGGGCGAGACTTCTTCCCCTATGTCGATTCCGGGCAGATGGAATTCCATGTGCGTCCTCCGGTAGGCACGCGTATTGAGACCGCGATCCAGGTGTTCAAGCAGGTGAATGAGGAGATTCGCCGCGTGATTCCCGCGGATCAGCTACAACTGGTCGTCAACAACATTGGCCTTCCGCCTGGCGGCGTAAACCTGGCCTACTCGGCGAGCGATACGACCAGCAATGGCGACGGCGATGTGCTGGTGCTGCTCACGGAAAAGCATCGCCCGACCCAGGAGTGGATGAAGATCCTGCGCGAGGATTTCGCGCAGAAGTTTCCCCACGAGACGGTATTCTTCGAGCCCGCCGACATTACCAATCAGACCCTGAACTTCGGGTTGCCCGCGCCGATTGATGTGCAGGTGCGCGGAAAAAATGCAGCCGCCACGGCGGAGATCGCGCAAACGCTGCAGGAGCAGATCAAGAATATTCCGGGTGCCGTGGACGTCTTCATGCAGCAGAATGTTCACGCGCCCAAACTGAACATCAACGTCGACCGTCTCAAGGCGCAGGAACTCGCACTTACTGCGAAAGATGTCTCCGACAACGTGCTCCTATCGCTCTCCGGCAGCGGGCAGGTGGCACCGAACTTCTGGCTCGATCCAACTACGGGGGTTGAATACCCGGTAATCGTGCAGGTGCCGCAGTCCCGCATGAGAAATATCGACACCCTGGAGCGCACATCTGTCACCTCTCCGCTCGCCGGCGCCAGTGATCAATTATTGAGCAATGTCTCCGAGACCGAGCGGCAGGTTTCTCCGCAGACCGTCTCCCACTACAACGCCCTGCCAGAGATGGACGTCTTTGCCAACGTGCAGCAGCGTGACCTTGGAGGCGTGGCAAGTGATGTGCAAAAGATCATCAAGAAGAATTCGCAACATCTGCCGCCTGGAGTGGAGATCGTTCTGAGCGGGCAGGTGCTGACCATGAACACCTCCTTCGCGAACCTTGAGATCGGCATTGCCGCAGCGGTGGTCTTCGTGTACCTGCTGATGGCGATGAACTTTCAGTCCTGGACGATCCCCTTCGTCATCCTCATGGCGCTGCCGGGAGCCTTCGCGGGCATTCTATGGATGCTGTACCTTACGCAGACCACGCTCAACGTTCCGTCGCTCATGGGTGCGCTGATGACCATTGGCGTGGCAACCGCAAACAGCATCCTGGTGGTCAGCTTCGCGAACGAATCGCGCGAAGGCATCCACGAGGGCACGAACTCCACCGAAGCGGCGCTGATCGCGGGCACCACCAGGCTGCGGCCGGTGTGCATGACGGCGCTCGCGATGATCATCGGTATGTTGCCGATGGCGCTGGCGCTGGGTGAGGGCGGCGAGCAGAACGCCCCCATCGGACGCGCCGTCATCGGCGGACTACTGTTCGCAACCGTTGGAACGCTGTTGATCGTGCCCGTGATCTATTCGCTGATGAGCAGGAAACCCCTGGTGAACTGGGAGAAGCGGCTCGACGACGAGACGCAAGGAGCATTCAAATGAACGCAGACATCACCACATCGTCTCCTGCGAACGGCGACCCGCGGCCTGAAGGGCATCCGCAGCGGAGGTTGCTATGGATCCTGATCGGGATCGTGGTGCTTGGCGTGGCCCTGCTCGTAGGGTGGCTGCCTCGCCACCAGCGCGATAAGGAAGTGAACGACCGTGCCGAGAAGCAACAAAACGCTCTGCCGATCGTGGACGTGCAGACCGTGCACAGCGCAAGTTCCACGCAGGACCTGACGTTGCCGGGCACCGTGACCGCGCTGCGCATCGCGCACATCTATGGGCGGGCGTCGGGCTACTTGAAAACCAGGTATGTGGACCTCGGCGATACTGTGCACAAAGGGCAGTTGCTGGCGATCATCTCTGCTCCGGACCTGGATGCCACGGTCGCACAGCAAGCGGGAACGGTGCAGCAAAGCAGAGACAATGTGCAGACCGCGCAGTCGAACCTGGCGCTACAGCAGGCGACGTATACCCGCGTGCATACGCTGGTACTGCACGGGATTCTGTCGCAGCAGGACGACGATACAGCGCGGGCAGCGGTCGAGACCGCGCAATCCAACCTGCACGCGATGCAGAATGCGGTGAAGTCTGCGCAGGGTGCGTTAGCTCATGAACAATCGCTGGCGGACTTCGAGCAGATTCGCTCGCCTATCGACGGCACCATCACGGCGCGCAACGTCGAGGTCGGCAACCTGGTGTCGGCTACGGGAGCCGCGCAGGGCCTTCCCGCTGCGGCCGAAGCCAACAGCGGCGGTCCGCCCACGGGCGGTGCGCAGGGTGGAGAACTCTTCGATGTCGTGGACCTCCGCAGCCTGGAAGTCTTCGTGTCGGTGCCGGAACAGAATGCGCCCTTCGTGCAGACCGGCCAATCCGTGAACCTCTCCGTTTCGGAGCTGCCGGGACAGACATTCACCGGCAAGGTGGTTCGGAGCAGCGACTCTCTGAGTCAACAGACTCGCACGCTGCTCGCAGAGGTGAAGATCGACGACGCGCAGCATCGCTTGCGGCCTGGAATGTTCGCTTCCGTGCAGATGCATTACGTGGCGCCTAACCCCGGCATCCTCATCTCCGGCGACAGCCTGCTGACCCTGGCCCGCGGTCAGTTCGTGCCGGTGGTCGAGAACAACGTCATCCAGATGCGGCCGGTGCGCGTAGGGCGCGACCTGGGAACACAGGTGTACGTCACCTCCGGACTGCACGATGGAGACCTCATCGTGGTGAACCCAAACGATGCCGTGCAGCAAGGTCTTCGCGTCAATCCACGGCCCGCTCCCGCGGGCCAGCAAGGTGCCGACGAAAGTTCCAGTGCAGGAGCCAAGGACAAGTAAGGATCGTGGGCGGCAGGAATAGGGCAACGTTCCGCCCGGAAAGGGTCTCTCCGGATGAAGCACTTTTTTTCATACGCCTGCCTGAGCTTCAGATACGCAGGGTTCGCGCTTGGTGGCGCAGCGTTATCGATCGCAGGAGCTCAGCAGCCTGCGAGACCCTTGCACTACACCGCAGGAGTTCCCGACGCCCCCCGGTCTTCGCTCTCGCTGACTCAGGCGGCGGCGACTCCCCCCGATTCCGCGAGCGCAGAGGATGGGCCTCTCTCGCTCAGCCTGCAGGAAGCCATTCAAATGGCACTGAAGAACAACCTCGACATTGAATTTGAGCGGATCGATCAGAGCGTCGCGGACACGAGTGTGACCCTGGCCAAAGGCGGCGGTTTGCCGCGAGCGATCAACTACAGCATCGCGGACACGCCCGCCGGCGAAGGCCCTGTCGCTGTGCCCCTGCTCAGCTTCTCCTCTCCCGGCCTGTCCCCGTCAAGCGTGGACCCGATTGCTTCCACCGTGTCCTCGTCCTACAACACCAGCCGCGTGCTGGAGGGAGCACACTCCCTCGCGCTCACGTCGACACCCTACTCCGCAGGGTCGCCGGTGCCGGGCTTCGATGCACAACTGATGGGCCGGTACGGTTGGTTGCGGCGCAATCCGGCTGTCTCGTTCACGTCCGCCACTTCGGCCCCGCCCACCCCGGCAAGCTCGGCAATCACCGACAACACGATAGGCGATACCTCCGTGACAAAGGGCTTCGGCCCAGGCACCACGATCCAACTGGGCGTGAATAATTTCGTGCAGAGCTTCTACTCCGGACGCTCCAGCGCCGTTCCGTTCTCCCACCCCAACGCCTACGCTCTCATCGTGCAACCACTTCTGCGTGGTGCCGGACACGGCAACAACACCCGTTACATCGCCATCGCGAAGACCAACCAAAAGATCTCCGCGGCAGTGTTAGAGCAGCAGATGATCGGCACCATCTCCGGAGTGGAGAACCTGTACATCGACCTGGTAAGTCTGCAGGATTCAGTCAAGGTGCAGCAGCAGGCGCTGGACGCGGCGAACGTGTTGTTTCATAACGACCAGGAGCAGCTGAAGGTTGGACGCATGCCACCCATCGAGATCGCGCGGGCGCAGGCACTGGTGACCAGCACCCAACTGCTGCTTACCCAGGCCATCTCTCTGCGCGACCAGCAGGAGGTCACTCTGCGAACGCTGCTTGATCCGCAATCGCTCGCCAGCACACCCGGCGCGACGCGCGAGATTGTGGCGACCGACCCGCTCCTGCCACCAGCGTCCGACGCGTCTGACCCGCTGTCTGCGCTGATCAAGGGAGCATGGGAGAGGCGCCCGGACGTGCAACAGGCGCGGTTGCAGGTGACCAACGGCGAGCGGCAAGTGGCGAGCTCCGCCAACGCCGCCAAGCCGGAACTCGATCTCTATGGAACCTATCAGAGCCGAGGCGTGGTGATTCCCGGCCTGACCGCGATCGGCGGGGACCCGCTGACCGGCAATGCGCTGACTGACGCGGTTCCGACCGGAGGCACCCGCGCCTCGACCGTCTATGAGGCGGGCATGCAGTTTTACCTGCCCGTGCAGAATCGGGTTGCGGAGGCGAATCTTGGAGCCGACAAAGCTCTGCTCCGCCAGCAGCAACTTCGTGTGACGCAATTGCAGTCTCAGATCGCGGCAGAGGTGCAGAACGCCGTCACCGCCCTCCACGCCGCCAGGAGTTCAGCCGACGCCGCCACCAAAGCTCGAGAGTTGCAGGCGAAGCTTCTCGCCGCGGCCCAGGAGAGCTTCCAGGCAGGGTACACGACCAACCTCGCCGTGATTGAACAGCAGACGTATCTCGCTCAGGCGCAGACCACGGAGGTCGTCGCCAAGGCAGCGTGGCTGAAGGCGGCCGCCCAATTGGAGCGGGTGCTGGGGACAACCTTGGAGAATAAGAACATTTCGCTCAAAGCAAATTAGCCGAGGCTACGCTGCGACGGATCCATACTGTCGCCAGCCCACCCGGTTCACTGAGGCAGAACACCCAGCGCTAGCTCCGTAAGTCGTTGATTCTAAAGTTATGGCGGAGAGTGAGGGATTCGAACCCCCGATAGCCTTGCGACTATGTCTGATTTCGAGTCAGGTGCATTCAACCGGGCTCTGCCAACTCTCCGCTGTAAGCCATTGGGGCTCAATCACCTGCAATGCAACGACAGGACCTTGAATGCGGTCGTGTCGCTAGAAACCTGGCATCTGGAGTGGCCTGAAGATGCCGTTTGCCATGGCAAGTGATTTTGGACCGAACAGCTCTCCGAAGGCGGATATCCCGTCGAGTCCTAGATGAGTGTACCGGCAAAGGTGTGGCCGTTGCAATGTTCCCAAAGGACAGCGTTGGAGCGGATTCATGGCGATACGAGATTCGGCCCCTATAGCCGGTTATCGCAGCGACCTGCCCCGAATCTCCCAGGGGAACGTTCCATAACTACTATGATTAGACTTCGGACGCCCAACGACTGGATGGAACTCTGACGCGAATTCCTGGGAGCATCGACCCGCGTCATCCTTGGAGGCAATCATGGCTGCAGTACCTGGAACAACGGCCGCACATCCTGCTTCGACTCGTGTTCTGTCGAAGAACATTCATCTCATCCGCTGGGTGGAGAAGATGGCCAGCCTGACACAGCCGGCGGCCGTCCATTGGATCGACGGGTCGGCCGAAGAGAATGAATATCTCTGCCAGCAGCTGGTTGAAGCGGGCACGTTTACCAGGCTCAATGAGACGCTGTGGCCGGGATGTTATTGTGCCCGCTCGTCTCCCAAGGACGTAGCGCGCGTGGAAGACCGGACATTCATCTGTTCGCTTTCCAAGGACGATGCGGGACCGACGAATAACTGGGAAGCTCCCTATGTGATGCGCAAGAAACTCAAGGAGCTCTTTCGCGGATCGATGCGCGGGAGAACCATGTATGTTCTGCCGTTTTCGATGGGACCGATTGGATCGCCGATGTCGCGCATCGGCGTGCAGCTTACGGACTCGGCGTATGCCGTGGTGAACATGCGGATCATGGCGAGGGTGGGCCTGCCGGTGTTCCAGGAGATCGACAAGGATATTCACCGGGTTGTGCCTTGCATGCACTCGGTGGGAGCGCCGCTGGCGCCCGGGCAGCAGGATGTGCCGTGGCCGCAGAATGACACCAAGTACATCGTGCATTTCCCGGAGACGCGTGAGATCTGGAGCTACGGATCGGGCTACGGTGGCAATGCGCTGCTGGGCAAGAAGTGCTTTGCGCTGCGCATCGCGTCCAACATCGCACGGGATGAAGGTTGGATGGCGGAACACATGCTGATTCTCGGACTGGAATCTCCCGAGGGCGAGAAGACGTACATGGCCGCGGCCTTTCCGTCGGCCTGCGGCAAGACCAACCTGGCGATGATCATCCCACCCAGCGGATTCGACGGCTGGAAGACCTGGACGGTCGGCGACGACATTGCGTGGATCAAGCCGGACGAGACAGGTCGACTGCGCGCCATCAACCCCGAAACAGGCTTCTTCGGAGTCGCTCCAGGAACCAGCGAGAGGACCAATCCAAACGCCATGGCGACGCTGCGCCGTAACACCATCTTCACCAACGTGGCCGTTACTCCTGACGGCGGCGTTTGGTGGGAAGGGATGACGGAGCAGCCGCCCACTGAGTGCGTGGACTGGCGCGGCGAGCGCTGGACGCCGGAGATAGGGCGCGAGACCGGACGGACCGCGGCACATCCCAACGGTCGCTTCACGGCTCCCGCGTCGCAATGCCCGTCGTTCGACGTGGAAGCTTCGGAGTCTCCTGACGGGGTGCCTATCTCCGCGTTCATCTTCGGGGGACGACGTGCAACCGCAATTCCGCTGGTCGTGCACGCCTTCAACTGGTCATCGGGAGTTTATCTGGGTGCAACGATGGGCTCAGAGACGACGGCAGCAGCCGAAGGCGCGGTCGGCAACGTACGCCGCGACCCCATGGCCATGCTTCCCTTCTGCGGCTATCACATGGGCGACTATTTCCGTCACTGGCTCACCATGCAGCGGCAGCTCTCCATCACACCCCGCGTCTTCCAGGTCAATTGGTTCCTCAAGGACGAGGAGGGCAAGTTCCTCTGGCCCGGCTACAGCGAAAATATGCGCGTACTGAAGTGGATTATCGATCGTGTGCGCGGCCGTGCCCAGGGCAGGGAGACGCCGATCGGTTGGGTTCCGCGCTATCAGGACATCAATTGGGACGGACTCGACATGTCCCCCGAAACCTTTGCACAGCTTGAGAAGGTCGACAGCAAGGCCTGGCTGCGCGAGGTGATGGGTCATGAGGAGCTCTTCCTCGCACTGCATGACCATCTGCCGGCTGAGATGATTTATGAGCGGGAGTTGCTGATCTGCCGCTTATGATCGCGCTCTAGACGCGACGGAAAGATCTGCGCGATTAACTCCGGAACCAGCTCATGCATGCGCGATTGATCCAGCACGCTTGGACTGAATCGCGCATTCAGCGCAAATCCCTCCAGGATCGCCTCAATCGCCAAGGTATTACAGCGCGTCTCTGCGAGCCTTTCGTTCTTCTCTGGAAATAAATCGGACAATTCCTGTCGATTGACCGAAGTACTCGCTTCCAGATGCTTCTCCGCTAAATCCGCGAGCAACTCCGGGTGTCGCAAAGCAAAGAGCTTGAACTCAATCTGCAGCAGCTGGGTCTGGGTGTCACAGATCTGCTCGACGATGTAGTGAATGATCGCGTTGTACCGTTCTTCCTCATTCTTCACATCCTGGATGCGCTCTCGCAGGGCTCTTGCACGCCGCCGTGTGGCGAGGCTGCGCAGAGCCAGAAACACCTCAGTCTTATTCGCGAAGTTAGCGTAGAACGCGCCGCGGCTCCGGCCCGCCTCGGCAGCAATATCTTCTATGCGCGAGGCTTCGAAGCCATCTCTTGCAAAAACCACTTCAGCTGCACGTAACAGGTCTGTGCGCGTCCGCTCAGATTTCATCGCCTGCTGCGAAGGGGATGCATTCTTCAGGTCCTCGGCGGTGGCAAACTCTCGATCGAGCGTTGATTTAAGCCGAGACATTTTTTGAATCGTTCCTCGAGGCCTAAGCATAATATACACACGTGTATATTTTCCACTTCTCCCGCAGCATCGAGTGGAATGATCGAGGATCCAATCTATGACGTTTCGCGCTACCCTGCCTAGCGTGGCTGTACTTGCCACTGTATTCTCCGCGTCTACCATAGGGTTGTTGAGCGGATGCAAAAGTGGAGGCCCTCCTCCGGGAGCGGCAGGCTTCGGGCCCTTGCCCGTCCAGGTGAGCACCGCCGTTCAGCAGGATGTACCCCTTACCGGTGAATGGGTCGCAACCACGGATGGATACGTGAATGCACAGATCCAGCCGCAGGTCTCCGGATACCTGATTCGACAGGATTACAAGGAAGGCAGCCAGGTCCACCAGGGCCAGGTCTTATTCGAGATCGACCCGCGGCCGTTCCAGGCCATTCTGGATCAGGCGAATGCCAGCCTCGCGCAGGCGCAGGCTCAATACGAGCTCGCCGGGATCAATGTGCGTCGCGACACACCCCTGGCGGAGGCGCATGCGATTGCACAAAGCCAGCTCGACACCGAAATTCAGACGCAGGCTGCCGACAAAGCCGCTGTAGCCAATGCTCAAGCCTCCATAGAAGCGGCCGAGCTGAATGTTGGATTCACCAAGGTGCGATCGCTGATCGATGGCGTTGCTGGACAAGCGGCGCTGCAGGTCGGAAACCTGGTGAACACCACTTCGGTTCTCACCTCGGTCTCACAGCTCAATCCCATCAAGGTTTACTTCTACATCAGCGAGCAGGAGTATCTGACGCTGTCCGCACAGGCTAAGCAGCGCGGCGTAGCGGACTTGCTGCGCAGCGGCAACGTGATTCCGCTGAAGTTGAGGCTGGCGAATAACCAGGTGTATCCGCAGACGGGTCGCATCATTTTTATCGACCGGGCTTTGAGCGCTCAAACGGGCAGCATTCGCATGGCAGCACAGTTCGCAAATCCTGGAAACCTCTTGCGGCCGGGTCAGTTCGGACGTGTCTCGGCGGAGACAACTGTTCTGCATAACGCGGTGGTTGTTCCGCAACGCGCCGTGTCAGAGATGCAAGGCATGAACCAGGTGATCGTCGTTGGAGCCGATAACGTGGCGCATATTCGCACCGTTCAATTGGGAACGCAGGTCGGTCCAAACATCGTGATTTCCAGCGGCTTGAATGTCGGCGATCGGGTGGTCACGGCCGGCAATGAGAAGGTGAGGGACGGCATAAAGGTCGTGCCCCAGGCGGATAATTCACCCGCTCCCGCAGCGGCCGGGCAGAACGCGCAGGGGAACTAACCTATGATCTCGAAGTTCTTCATACGCCGGCCCATCGTGGCCATGGTGATTGCCATTCTCATGGTGATTGGCGGCCTTGTCTCGCTGCTGAGCCTGCCAACGGCGCAGTTCCCGAACATTGTTCCGCCTGAGATCCTGGTGCAGGCGACCTACCCTGGAGCCGACGCAAAGACGCTCGAGCAAGCGGTTGCTACGCCGATCGAGCAGCAGATGAATGGCGTCGACAACATGAACTACATGCAGTCGACCAACGCCAGCAACGGCCTCACCCAGTTGACCGTCGACTTCGATGTGGCGACCAACGCCGATACCGACCAGATTCTTTCGCAGCTGCGCGTCGACCAGGCGCAGAGCCAGTTGCCTGCTGAGGTCACCGTCGCCGGCCTCACGGTGAACAAATCTCTCACCTCGCCGCTGATGCTGCTGGCCATCTCTTCACCGAACGCCACGTACGATGGAACGTTCCTGGCCAACTACGCCTACATCAACCTGGTGGACCAGGTAACCCGCGTGAAGGGGGTCTCGCGTATCCAGGTCTTCGGCGCCGGGCAATATGCTTTGCGCATCTGGGTGAAGCCGGACCAACTGGCCAAGCTCGGCGTGACCATTCCGCAGATCAGCGCGGCACTGCAAACGCAGAACACCGTAAATCCTGCTGGCCAGATTGGCGGCGAACCCGTTCCCGGCGGTCAGCAGTTCACCTACACGGTACTCACGCAGGGACGTCTCATCACCGCGGAAGAGTTCGGCAATATTATTCTTCGCGCCAATCCCGACGGCTCCATTCTGCACCTCAAGGATGTCGCTCGCATCGAACTGGGCGCCCAAACCTACAACCTCAACGGCCGCTTTGAGGGCAAGCCCGCGGCCGTCATGGCCATCTATCAGCTGCCCGGCACGAACGCGGTAGAAACCGCGAAGAATGTTCGCGCGGAGATGGATCTACTTACAAAGAGCTTTCCGCCCGACATGGCGTATCACGTTGCGCTCGATACTACGGCCGCCGTCAATGCCGGCATTCACGAAATCCTTGTAACTCTCTTCATCGCACTCGCGCTGGTTATCCTGGTCGTCTACATCTTTCTGCAGGGCTGGCGCGCAACGCTCATTCCCCTGCTCGCTGTACCCGTCTCGCTCATCGGCACCTTCATGGTGTTTCCGCTGCTGGGCTTCTCCATCAATACACTGTCGCTCTTCGGCCTGGTGCTCGCGATTGGCCTAGTCGTCGACGATGCGATCGTCGTGGTCGAAGCCGTCGAACATCATATCGAGGAGGGTATGACGCCGCTTGATGCCTCCTATGCCGCGATGGAACAGGTAGCGAGTCCAGTCATTGCGATCGCGCTCATCCTTGCGGCCGTGTTCATTCCGACAGCCTTTATTCCCGGCATCACGGGACGTCTCTACCAGCAGTTCGCGGTCACGATTGCGATCTCGGTGCTGTTCTCGGCCTTCAACGCTCTCACCCTCAGCCCCGCGCTGTGCGCCCTGCTGCTCAAGCCCAGGACGAAATCCAAAGGCCTCCTGGCTCGCTTCTTCGATTGGTTCAACCGCGTATTCAAGCGTACGACGGATGGCTATGTCAGCGCCTCGGGATGGCTGGTGCGTAAGTCAATCGTAGGCGTTGTGATTATCCTGATCCTTAGCGTGTTCGTTGTGCTCTTGGGTGCGAAACTTCCTGGCGGCTTCCTGCCTACGGAAGACCAGGGATACGCTTTCGTAGCATTGCAACTTCCGCAAGGCACATCGCTGCAGCGCACTTCCGAGGCCTCGCGGGATGTAGAGAACGCGCTGCATAAGGTACCCGGCGTGGAGAGCGTGACCTCGGTTATCGGCTTCAGCCTTCTGAGCTTCACCCAGGACACGTACCACGCGTTCTACTTCGTCACGCTCAAGGATTGGGACCAGCGTAAGAGCGCCGACCAACAATTCGCCGTGATCCAGCAGAATCTCGCGAAGCAACTTGGCGGCGTCAAAGAGGGTCTCGCGTTCTCCTTTCCACCTCCTGCCATCCCCGGACTGGGAAGCTCCGGCGGCGTGAGCATGGTGCTGGAGGACCGGTCCGGCAGCGGCGACCTGAATTTTCTGACGGCGAATACGTACAAGTTCCTGGGCGCGCTGTCGAAGCGTCCAGAGATTGCCGCGGCGATTCCCTCCTACGCTCCGGCCGTACCGCAGCTTTACGTCGATGTCGATCGCGAAAAGGCAGCGCAGCAGCAGGTCAACCTTGCGGATGTCTACTCCACGATGCAGGCCTTCATGGGCGGTACCCTGGTGAACTACTTCAACCGGTTTGGCCGACAATGGCAAACCTACATTGAAGCCGAAGGCGACACTCGCACGAACATCGCCAACATTGGCCAGTTCTACGTTACGTCGGCCAATGGCAATCGAGTTCCACTGAGCGCGATCACGACGGTGCGACGCTCGGCCGGCCCTGAGTTCACAACGCGCTACAACGAGTACGAAGCTGCGCAGCTCACCATCGTAGCGACCCCCGGATACAGCTCCGGCCAGGTGATGAAGGCGCTCGAGCAGACCTTCGCACAGACCATGCCGGCAGGCATGGGCATGGATTATTCGGGTATGAGTTTCCAGGAACACAAGGCACAGCAGAGCATCCCGCCCTGGGTTGTGTATGCGTTGTCCATCGTATTCTGCTTCCTCATTCTTGCCGCGCAATACGAGAGCTGGTCGCTGCCTTTTGGCGTTCTGCTGAGCACGCCGGTTGCAATCTTCGGTGCCTACCTCGCGCTCACCATGCGTCATCTTGAAAATGACGTGTACGCGCAGATCGGTCTCGTGATGCTCATTGGGCTATCCGCGAAGAATGCAATCTTGATCGTTGAGTTCGCCAAGGACGAATACGAAAAGGGCGAGACGATCTTTCATGCAGCGATGAACGGCGCACGCCTCCGCTTCCGGCCCATCCTCATGACAGCCTTCGCCTTTATCCTCGGCTGCGTTCCGCTCTGGTTCGCCGCCGGCGCTGGCGGTGTCTCCCGTCAGATCCTCGGCACCGTTGTGATCGGAGGAATGCTGGCGGCAACACTCATCGCAATCTTCCTCATCCCGGTCACTTTCTCCATCGCCGAACGCTTCGCCCAGCGCTTCAGTTCCGCGCATAACGCGAATCTCGACTCCGACCACGATGCCGGGCCGCCGAAAACAACCGCGCCCTCGCAGGGAGGACAAGCATGAACCATACCTTCCGCAGTCTCTCCTCGCTCGCGCTGATCCTCACCATTGCCGGTTGCAAGGTAGGCCCTAACTACAAGCGGCCCACGGTGAATACGCCGGCGAGCTATCGTGGAGCACTCGCGCCAGACATCGCGCCCGCCACCAGCGCCACGCCGCTCGGTGCGCAGAAGTGGAATACCGTGTTCACCGATCCAGTGCTGCAGCAGCTTATCGCCGAGGCGCTGAAAAATAACTACGACGTGAAGATCGCAGCTGATCGGGTGCTGGAGCAACAAGCCCAGGTGGGCATCACTAAGGCGGCGCAGTATCCGACCCTGACCGGGGGGGCAACCTATGATGCCCTGGGCCTGCCTAGTAGCCTGTTCAGCAGCCTCAACAACAACTCCAGCAACTCCAAGAGCACTGGCCAAAACAATTACTATGCCGGCGCCCTCACCGCGTCGGTTGCGTGGAACCTGGACTTCTGGGGTTACTATCGTCGCCAGACCGAGGCTGCACGCGCCAACCTTCGTGCCACCGAGTGGGCGAAGCAGACAACGTACAGCACACTCATCGAAAACGTCGCAACCTCCTACTATCAGATTCGTACGCTCGATGCGGAGCTCGCGATTACGAGGAGCACGCTAGATGCCCGCAAACAGTCACTCGATCTGACGCGAAAGCTCGAGCAAGGTGGCGCCGACTCCTTGGCCGATGTGCGCCAGGCTGAGGAGCTCTACTATGCAGCGCAGGCGCAGATTCCAGATCTCGAGCGGCAGATCGAACAACAGGAGAATAACCTCCGCCTCCTCCTGGGCGCGGATCCTGGACCCGTCGTTCGCAATATTGACGACAGCCCCTCGATCCTCGCGAGCGCGCCACATCCGGCAGATATTCCCGTGGGCCTACCGTCTGATTTGCTGGAACGCCGACCCGACGTTCGCCGTGCGGAAGAACTTCTGATCCAGGCCAACGCAAACATCGGGGTTGCGCGTGCGCAGTACTTCCCTCAACTCGCGCTGACCGGTACAGGCGGTACTACCGGCAGTCAGTTGAAGGGCCTGGTGAACCCTGTGAATGTTTACTACTACGCAGCCGGTAACCTCACCCAGCCCATCTTCGATGCAGGCAAGATTCGCGCCAATTATCGACTGGCTCAGGACACGGACAAAGAATTGCTGGATACCTATCAGCAGACGATTGCCGGCGCGCTACGCGATGTCTCGAATGCGCTGATCGCGTACAACAAGACACGCGAGTTCCGTGAGCAACAGGAGAAGCAGACGGCAGCCTCTGCAGACGCTGTGCGCCTCGCGCGGATTCGGTATAGCAGTGGGTCGACCAGCTACCTGGAAGTATTAACGACGGATACCAACCTCTACAGCTCCCAATTGACGCTCGAGGCAGCGCAGCAAGCGGAGGCGCTATCTCTGGTGCAGCTCTATAACGCGCTTGGCGGTGGCTGGTAGGCGTAGAGGCATCAGCCCTGCAGGCGGTTTTGCCACTCGGCAATCGTTGCGTGCGCGGACGCAGGAAAGGTCAGATGCCCGACCTTGCGCCCAGCCCGCGCTTCCTTGCCATAATCGTGGCGGGATAGCTCTGGGAACCGCGATGTGTCACTCTCGCTCGGCATCGAACCAATGCAATTTAGCATGACCGTCGGGCGGCTTTCCGTGTTGCCGAGTTCGCCGCCGACGATCGCCCGCAGATGATTTTCAAACTGCGAGGTCTCCGAACCTTCAATCGTCCAATGACCCGAGTTGTGAACACGCGGCGCCATCTCGTTGGCCAGGAGGATGCCATTGACGACAAAAAACTCCACCGCGAGTACGCCCACATACTGGAGCTTCTCCAGCAATACGTCGAGATAGCTTTCCGCTTGAAACTGGAGATTGCGGTTTACGAACGGCGCGATCGACGTGCGAAGAATTCCATCACGATGATGGTTTTCGATGAGGGGATAAAACACCACCTGTCCGGACCGGCTGCGCACAGCGATGAGCGATACCTCTGCCTCGAAGTTCACCATCCCTTCCAGGATGCAGGGCACTCCTCCAACCTCCGACCAGGCATTGGTTGCATCGTCGGAGCTGCGCAGACGCGCCTGCCCTTTGCCGTCATACCCCATTCGCCGTGTCTTGAGAATCGCCGGCAGCCCGGTAATTTCGAGCGCGTGATTAAGGTCTTCCAGGCTATCGACCTGCGCGAATGGAGCTGTACCGATGCCACACGCTTGAAAGAAGCGCTTCTCCACTAAACGATCCTGCGCAATTCCGACAGCGCGCGCATTGGGATACAGGTTCAAGCCCTGCAGAACGTCCGCGTGGATGTTCTCACTTTCGATCGTTACAACATCCACGGCCGCCGCGAATCCCGCAACGGCGGCAGCGTCGTCCAGATCGACCGGAATGACTTGGGCAAACTGCTCTGCGCAGTCCCCCGGTTGCCCTGCACAAATTACCTCGACGTCCAACGCCTTGGCAGCTTGCGCCAGCATCAGCGCGAGTTGACCGGCGCCCAGTATCCCGATTCTTGGCCTCATTCGAGTGTTCATTTCCTTGGATCGGGCCCCTTCAACACGGTCTTTGTCTGCGTGGTGCGAAACTTCTCCAGCTTCTGCGCAATCGCCTCATCGGTTAGTCCAAGGATCGACGCAGCGAACAGGCCCGCATTTTTGGCACCCGCTTCCCCAATCGCAAACGTTGCCACGGGGATACCGGCGGGCATTTGCGCGATCGAAAGAAGGCTGTCGAGCCCATCGAGCGCGCGGCTCTTTACCGGGACGCCCAGAACGGGCAGGCTTGTCTTCGAAGCAACCATTCCCGGTAGATGCGCTGCACCGCCTGCACCTGCAATGATGATGCGCAAACCTCGAGCCTTTGCGTTGGCGGCATAGGTCATCATCTTGTCTGGGGTTCGATGAGCGGAAACAACCTCAGCTTCATAAGCGATCCCAAACTCATCAAGCACTTTGGCCGCCGCTTCCATGGTCGGCCAATCTGACTTCGACCCCATGATGATCCCTACGACAACGCGAGCTCCGGACTTTTTTGCCTTAGCCATCACGACCTCCAGCCCTTCAATACTTCAACGAATGCAACCTGTTCCAATGCCTGTACGCGATCCTTCAATAACTCTGGCGTATCGCCCGGCAATACGGGGCAGCGCTTCTGCAACACGATCGGGCCGCCATCCACTTCCTCCGTCACCTGATGAATCGTGCACCCGGTCTCGCTTACACCCGCAGCCAAGACGGCTTCATGCACTTTCTGATTCATCAATCCGCCGAAAGCCGGCAATAACGAGGGATGCACATTTAGCAAACGTCCCTTCCATTCTTCTACAAAACTTGCCGAAACAATGCGCATATAGCCAATCAAGAGCACCAGTTCCGCACCCACCTGCCGTAACGCATCGGTTACCTGTCTGTCGTATTCGTCGCGCTTTAAACCTGCAGGGTCGAGAAACAGCGTGGGAACTCCGCACCGGTCAGCGCGCTCAAGAATGGGCGCATGGCGTTTATCCGAGCCGACCAATACGAGCTCAACATCCAGGGTACCCGCCGTGATTGCGTCCAAGATACCTTGCAACGCTGTTCCCCGAGTTGAGCCAAGCACACCGACCTTTAGACTCATGCGAATCGTAGCCTCTTCATATGATCCACGCGGCGAGCGATCAGCGAATCGTTACCGATATCTGTGCGATGAAAGAATGGACCCGGAATCTGTCGCACAATCTGTTCGCAAACAGCTTCCGCCTCACCCAGGGTCTCTCCGACTCCGACCACCGCAACCGTGCGCGATCCAGTAGCGATTAACTTACCGTGCCGGACGTCCACGGCACTCAGAAAGATCGTCGCATTCGCGGGTAGTTCTTCCGGCAGCCGAACCTCGTCTCCCTTGCGCGGAGTCTCTGGATAGCCCTCAGGAACCACGTACTTGCAGACGCTGGCCTGGGCAGAGAAGCGCACATCGACTTCGGACAGTGTCCCACTAACGATCGCACGGCAAATCTCTACCAGGTCCGTCTGCAAAAGGGTTAGGAGGTTGAGCGATTCGGGATCACCGAAGCGTGCGTTGTACTCAATGAGCTTGACGCCGTGGCGTGTCGCCATGAACCCGCCATACAGGATGCCCTGATACGGCGCGCCGCACTCTTGCGCCAATGCATCCGCAACGCGCTGATTCATCTCCTGCGCCGCTGTAATGTCCTGGTCCGTTAGGAACGGCAGTTTGTGATCGGCATCCGTATACGTACCCATTCCGCCGGTGTTCGGTCCTTTATCCCCGTTATACGCGCGCTTGTGATCCTGCACCGCGGGCATGTGTTTGAGCGTCCCGCCATCGCAAAAGCTCATCAGCGAGAACTCTTCTCCTTCGACCTTCTCTTCAACGACAAACGGATGCCCATGCTCCATCAAATCCCTGCAGAAGGCCACGCTATCGTCCATGGACAGAAGATGGTCCCCGCAGACTTTCACTCCCTTGCCACCGGCGAGCCCATCATCTTTGATCACGTGACGATTTGCATAGCGGTGCAGCACTTCCTCGAGTCCATCCATCGACGTAAAGCGCTGGAAAAACGGGTTGCCGGGAATGTTGTACTTCGCCAGAAGATCTCGCGCAAAGCCTTTGCTTGACTCAATCCGCGCGAGGCTTTGCGTTGGGCCGACTACTGGAACGCCGCTCGCCACGAGGGCATCCGCGACTCCGGCCGCAAGTGGGGCCTCGGGACCAATGACAGCGAGTGTAGCCTTATGCTCGCGAGCAAATGAGGCTACGGCTGCCGGATCCGTGATGCTTCCGATCCCGTATTCCAAACAGAGAGAGGCAATGCCTGGGTTGAGAGCATTGCTGAAACAAAGCAGCCTGGGCTGCTGAGACGACCGGGCCAGCGCGAGGGCAATCGCATGTTCGCGCGCGCCTGAGCCGACGATGAGAACTGTCTCGCTCATTGCTCCAGGCTCGCTAGAATAGTTGCCTCCAACGGCCTCAAGTCTGGCGCAAAGGTTGTCCCGGTAATCTTTTCAAATAGCTGAATATACCGCGCAGCGAGCTCAGCAATTAATTCATCCGGAGGCACGGGCAGCACCGCATCCTTATAGGGGTCGCAACGATCGCGGAACCACAGCCGGAAGAATTCTTTATCGATCATGTTCGGTTCCTGTCCTGCAGCCAGCCGCTCCGAGTAGCTATCGGCCAACCAGTATCGACTCGAATCCGGCGTATGGATCTCATCGATCAACAGGATTTCGCCATCCGCTGTTACGCCGAACTCATACTTCGTATCCGCGAGAATCAACCCGCGCTCGGCTGAGAGTTTTTGTCCAAACGCGAATAACTCAAGCGCTTTCGCTGAGGTAATTTCCCACTGTTCCGGCGTCAGCCAACCTTCCGCGACGATCTCCTTCGCCGTGATAGGCCGATCATGCGTCTTTTCTTTCGTTGTCGGCGTGACAATATTGCTGGGCAGCGCCTCGTTTTTCTTCATTCCCTCTGGCAGCGCGTGGCCGCAATAGGTTCGTGCGCCCTTCTGATACTGCGTCCAGATCGACGTATCGGTCGAGCCCGTCATGTATCCCCGCACCACAAATTCGATTGGCAGGACCTGGCACTTGCGGGCAATCAGCGCGTTTGCATGGGGGCTGAGCAGTACATGATTGGCAACAATGTCGCGCGCCTGCTCGAACCAGTACAGCGACGTTCGGTTCAACACCTGTCCCTTGTAGGGGATGGCCCCGAGCAGGCGATCGAATCCGCTCTGCCGATCGGTGGTCACCAGCAGTAAACGCCCGTCGCCGATCTCGTAGGTATCGCGGACCTTGCCAGGATACTTCGCGGCGAGCGGCAAGTCAGTCGAGGTCAGGCAATGCGGAATCGCATCAAGCAGCATCTGTCGGTCCATTTCAATTGACCTCGCCGAAACGGACGCCGGATGCATTGTCTTCGACTCGACCCAGCTCCCAGACCTTGAACTGAGGGAAATCCGCAATGGCCGCAGTCAAGTCATCCTGCAAGCGTGGCGGACCAATCAAGACAAGACCGACACCCATATTGAACGCGCGATGCATCTCGTGATCGTCGATGTTCCCGATGCGCTGCATCAGTGAAAATATCGGCTGTGGCGTCCAGGTCGCAGCGTCAATGACGGCGCCCAGTCCGTCTGGAAGAACCCGTGGCACGTTCTCCACCAGGCCTCCGCCCGTGATGTGCGCCATGCCTTTCACTGGGATTCCAGCGTCCAAAATTCGTTTTACCGGCGCGACATAGTTGGCATGCGGGGCCAGCAGAACATCGGCAATCGACTTCCCTTCCAACTCTTCGGGTTGCGCATCAATTGCATAACCGCCAATCTCAAAGATCAACTTGCGTGCCAGGGAGAAGCCATTCGTATGCAGCCCGCTTGAATTGATTGCATACAAGACGTCGCCGGCAACAATGTTTGCGCCGGTCAGCAAACGTTCTCGATCCACAACGCCTGTGACAAATCCCACCACGTCCAGATCGCCTTCAGCGTAGACGGCGGGCATCTCCGCTGTTTCGCCGCCCACCAACGCGATTCCGGCTTCTACACACGCAGCGCTCATTCCACGCACCAGGGCTTCCACGATCTCAGGTTCAATCTTATGAAATCCGAGGTAGTCCAGGAACGTGAGCGGCGTCGCACCCATCACTACAATATCGCCAGCAACGGCCGCAACGAGATCATGGCCAAGCGCTTCATACCGGCCCGCCATGACCGTAACCTTGCTCTTGGTCCCGACGCCGTCGGTACTCTGCACCATCACCGGATCTTTGAGCCCCTTCAATGCGTCGCCCAGCGAGAACAGTGTTCCAAACGATCCGAGGCCGGTCAGGACCGCCGCAGAATGGGTCTTCGCGACATGCGACTTGATGCGCCGCACCGCCTCATTCCCTGCCTCGATATCGACTCCTGCGGACTTGTAATCTACCTTCGAACTCAATCCAGCCACCTCTTATTTCTGTGAATCGATTCTTATCCAACCCACTTTCGTGCGTTGTCAAACATTCTTTGCCACGGACTGTCTTTAAGCTTGCGCGTCCAGGTGTGTTGCACTCCGAGAAAGATGCGCTCGGGATGCGGCATCATGATGAGTGCGCGTCCGTCGGCACTGCTTAGCCCGGCAGTACCCTGCGCCGATCCGCTTGGATTGAGCGGATATTGCTCCGTCACTTTGCCATAGGTATCAATGTAGCGCAAACCGATCATGGCATCCGAGCGAACGTCGCTTACGTGGCCTTCTCCATGCGCAACAACGATGGGAATGCGCGCACCCGTCATGCCCTCGAAGAACAGGGATGGCGACTCCTCCACCGCGACCATGCAGAGACGCGCCTCGAACCGCGCCGAAACATTGCGCCCAAAGCTCGGCCACGCAGCGGTGCCGGGGATAATATCGCGCAGTTGCGCCATCATCTGACAACCATTGCAAACTCCCAGCGAGAAACTATCAGAGCGCTCGAAGAACTGGGTGAACATCTCCTTCAGCCGATCGTTGAACAGGATCGTCTTTGCCCATCCACTGCCCGCGCCCAGCACGTCGCCGTAAGAGAAGCCCCCGCAGGCAGCCAATCCCTGGAAGTCCGCAAGATGCGCCCGACCGGCCAGGAGATCGCTCATATGAACATCAACCGCCGTAAAGCCTGCGCGATCGAACGCTGCAGCCATTTCCACCTGGCCATTGACGCCCTGCTCACGCAAAATCGCTACCCGTGGACGCGCTGCATGGATGAACGGCGCATTGACCCGCTCTTCGAGATCGAAGGGCACGGTGACAGAAAGCCCTGGGCGCGCAGCATCGTCCAACAGCAAGAACTCTTGCTTCGCGCTCTCAGGATTATCGCGAAGGGACTGAATGTGGAAGCTGGTCTCGGCCCACATTTTCTGCAGCGCTGTGCGGCTGTTCTGATAGACGATCCCTGCACCGCAGCGGATGATAATCTCGCTGCCTGAAAAACTGTGCCCAACCACCGTGGTCGTGAGACCGAATGCATTCAGCCGAGCGACTACATCGTCCAAATCGGCGACTGCAACCTGCACCACGGCGCCGAGCTCTTCACTGAACAGCTCCTCCAGACCTGCAGTGGGCAGATCTATATCCAGACCGACATTCCCAGCAAAGGCCATCTCGAGCAGCGTCACAAATACTCCGCCATCGCTGCGATCGTGATACGCCAGCAGCTTGCCCTCGCGATTGAGCAGTTGAATCGCTGCGAAAAAGTTCTTGAGTGTCTCGGCCGAAGGAGCGTCCGGCGCTTCATCGCCAACCTGTCCATAGACCTGGGCCAGGCAAGAGCCGCCCAGCCTGTTCTTGCCGGCGCCCAAATCAATGAGGACGAGCGCTGCATCTCCCTTCGCAAGCTGCGGGGTGAGAGTTTTGCGGACATCGCTCACCGGAGCAAATCCCGAGGCGATCAGCGACAGCGGCGATACAACCATCTTGGCATCGGAACCTTCGCGCCACTTGGTCTTCATGGACATCGAGTCCTTGCCCACAGGAATCGACATACCGAGTGCCGGGCAGAACTCCATGCCCACTGCGTGCACCGCGTCGAACAGCTTCTGATCTTCCTGCCCCTCACCTGCAGCGGCCATCCAGTTCGCGGAGAGTTTAATGTCGCCGAGTTTCTCTATCGAGGCGCCCGCCATGTTCGTAACCACTTCACCCACAGCCATCCGGGCCGAGGCTGCGGCGTTGATCACAGCCAGCGGCGTCCGCTCCCCGATCGCCATCGCCTCTCCGTGAATCGAGTCGTAAGCGCGCAGCGTGACAGCGCAATCCGCAACGGGAACCTGCCATGGACCCACCATCTGATCCTGCACCACCAGACCCGTGATGCTGCGATCGCCAATCGTGATCAAGAAGGACTTCGATGCAATCGTCGGCAGCCGAAGCAATCGTTCAACCGCATCCGCGACGGTAATGCCTGCGAGGTCGAGCGGCTTGGTGTCGATCCTCGAGCGCGCAAAGGCTCGCTCCATCTTCGGTGGTTTCCCGAAGAGTATCTGCAGCGGAAGGTCGATTGCGTTTGTTTCCGAACCCTTATCGGCCAACTTAAGCTGCGGCCGCTTCTCCGCAATTCCCACCACGGCGAATGGACAGCGCTCGCGCTCACAGATGGCTTCGAAATTCTGCAGATCTTCCGGTGCGATCGCAAGTACGTAGCGTTCCTGCGCCTCATTGCACCAGGTCTCCAGCGGACTCAGTCCCTCTTCACCCCGAGGCACCGCATTCAAATCAAAGCTTCCGCCGCAGCCACCATCTTTGACCAGCTCCGGAAACGCATTCGATAGACCGCCGGCGCCAACGTCGTGGATGAACGCGATCGGGTTGCTCTCGCCCCGCTGCCAGCAGCGATCGATCACCTCCTGCGCGCGCCGCTCCATCTCGGCGTTGTCGCGCTGAACCGAAGCGAAGTCGAGATCGGTGTTCCCACTCCCCGCACTGCTCGAGGCCGCGCCGCCACCGAGGCCGATCAGCATCGCAGGTCCGCCCAACACGACCAGCGCGTAGCCGGGTTTCATCTCGCCCTTCTCTACGTGCTCGGCGCGGATATTTCCTAATCCGCCCGCGAGCATGATGGGCTTGTGGTATCCGAAGACGGTACCGTTGCTCAATTGTTCGTAGGTGCGAAAGTATCCCGCCAGCGCCGGCCGGCCAAATTCGTCGTTATACGCAGCCGCGCCCAGCGGGCCTTCAATCATGATGTCGAGTGGCGAGGCGATATGCGACGGCCTGCCGTAAGCCTTCTCCCAGGGTTGCGTCGCCTGCGGCAGGTTAAGATTCGACACGGTGAAACCGCACAGTCCGGCCTTTGGCTTGGCGCCACGTCCGGTCGCCCCTTCGTCACGAATCTCTCCGCCCGACCCAGTCGCCGCACCGGGCCAGGGCGAAATGGCCGTCGGATGATTGTGCGTCTCCACCTTCAGAAGAATATGAATATCTTCGTCGTGGTACTTGTACGTCGCATCGCCGGCCTCAGGGAAGAACCTTCCCGCGCGCCCTCCGCGAATCACAGCGGCATTGTCGCGATAGGCCGAAAGAACATCATCGCCGGAGAGTTCATTGGTATTGCGGATCATCTGGAACAGCGACCGCGGCTGCTTCTCCCCATCAATCGTCCAGCTCGCATTGAAGATCTTGTGGCGGCAGTGCTCGCTATTGGCCTGCGCAAACATGTACAACTCAACATCGGTAGGGTTGCGCCCTAACCGCGTAAACTCCGCCACGAGGTATTCGATCTCATCGCTCGCCAAGGAGAGCCCCAGCGAACGATCTGAAGCAACAATCGCCGCCGCGCCGAGGCCCAGAACGTCGATATGTCCTAACCCTTTGCCTTCGCGTGGCGCGAAGAGTGCCCGCAGTTCATCGGCACTCTCAAAGAACACGCTCTCGGTCATGCGGTCGTGGAGTGCGGCTGCCAGCGTCGAAATATCGCCGACAACGCCGTCACCGGACGAGACAATGCGCACGACGCGCGCACGCTCGATCCTCTCAATCGCGGTGAAGCCTGTATTGTGCAGAATGTCGGTGGCCTTGCTGGACCACGGCGATTGCGTTCCAATCCGGGGCCCAATCCAGACCCGCTGCCCGGAAGACAGCTCGTCGCCGGCTCCCAGCAACTCCGCTAAACGCTGGTGATCGACCGTGTCTTCGGCATCCTTGCGGAGTAGCAGCAAGTAGAGAAACGACGACTCCACGGCAACGACGTTTCCCGCCTCGGCAGGATAATTCGTGCGCAGCGTTTGCACGACGCGCTCGGCCTCAAACGCCGTCAGTGCCGACGGCCCGGGCAGCACGCGCACGGTCGTTCCGCTAGAGGTGAGCGGAGAGATTTCTTGTGATGTGGCTTGCGACATCTTCGGTATGTTTGGCAGCGTCGTTCCGTTTTTGTTCCAGCGTGTTGAGATATTCTTCGGTGATGTCTCCGGTGACATACACCCCATCGAAGACAGACGTATCAAAATGCGTGAGGCTGGGGCAAGCGTCGGTAATAGCCTGCTTCAAATCCTCCAGGTCTTGAAAGATGAGTTCATCGGCTCCAATATTCTTTGCGAGTTGCTGCACATCGCGACCGCTGGCAATCAGCTCAGAGCGCGCGGGCATATCGATCCCGTAGACATTCGGAAAGCGCACCGGCGGTGCAGCGGAGCACACGTAGACTTTCTTCGCGCCTTGTTCCCGCACCATCGCGATGATCTCGCGGATCGTCGTCCCGCGCACAATCGAGTCATCCACGAGCAAAACGTTCTTGCCCTGGAATGCTTGCGGAATCGGATTGAGCTTGCGCCGGATGGACTGCTTGCGCTGGGCCTGTCCGGGCATGATGAACGTCCGCCCTACATATCGGTTTCTCACCAGCGCGTCACGATACGGAATATTCAATCGTGTCGCAATCTCCTGCGCGGCCACGCGGCTCGTCGAAGGAATCGGGATCACCACATCAATGGGAAGGTGAGGCCACTCGCGCTGAATCTTCTCCGCGAGTTTGGTCCCCATGTTGATGCGGCACTGATAGACCGATGCACCGTCAAGGACAGAGTCCGGCCGCGCCAGGTACACAAATTCGAACAAGCAAGGTGCTTTCTCGTGCGCCTGCAGGCTCTGGTGCTGATAGACCGTGCCTTCGGTGTCGATGAAGATCACCTCACCGGGCGCGAGGTCGTGGTCCAGATCGAAGCCGCTCACCTGCAGCGCCACACTCTCTGAGGCGATCATGAACTCCGCCTCTTTCCCCTCACCGCGCTTGCCGAACACCAGTGGCCGAATCCCGTGCAGGTCGCGGAACGCCACCATGCCCACGCCGGCGACCATGGCAATGACCGCGTAGCCCCCCTTACATCGTCGATGCACCTCTTCGACGGCCGCAAAGACATCGAATTCATTGGGATGGACGGCTCCGCGCCGCGAAAGCGCGTGGGCGAACACGTTCAACATCACCTCGGAGTCGGAGCTGGTATTCAGGTGGCGCATGTCGGTCAGGAACAGGCTCTCCACAATCTCCGAAACGTTGGTGAGGTTGCCATTGTGCGCGAAGATGATGCCGTAGGGCGAGTTGACATAGAACGGCTGCGCTTCAGCCACCGACGCGCAGCCTGCGGTTGGGTAACGTACGTGCCCAATGCCCATGTCTCCCAACAGCCGCGCCATGTTTCCAGCCTCGAAGACGTCGGTGAGCAGGCCATTTCCCTTCTCGAGATAGAACCGGTCCTCAAAGCACGTCGCGATGCCCGCAGCGTCCTGGCCGCGGTGCTGAAGCATGGAGAGACTTTCGTAGATGACGGAGCTAACTGGACTACGCCCGAAGACGCCGACAATACCGCACATGGTTCCTCACTGCCTGCCTGATGCTGCACAAACTCCTTGAATCACCACGAAGTTCACCAGCGTGGATAAGACAAGCTGAAGACGTCTGCCTGCTTACCGATAGAACGTTTGCCTGCTTACCTATATTTAGAGTCCGGTCCAGCCCAAAGGGTTCAAGGAGAGGAATCCGCAAGGCTATGCAACTGCCTGCATTCAAGGGAAATTGCTCTTTATCCATCATCTCCCATCCCGATGAGGAAAATCGCGCCAGCGCGCGTCGACCAGGCGAAACACCGCGGAAAGTTTCGATGATTGAGCATTTTAGCGCAACACCTGAGGCCGGCGCGCGGACTAGAAGTTGAAGGACAACCCACCCTGGATGGCCCGCGGAACCTGCGCCAGGATCAGCGTCTGGCCGTCCGGCGCGAGCACCGGCTGATATCCCTGCTCCAACAGGTTGGTCGCCTCCACCACGGCATCCAGCCCCTGCGGCAGCATGCTTCCAGACCACAGCCTCTGCCGAATATAGAAGCCCAGGTAGGCCTCCGCCGGCATGACGTTGTAGGCATTCACCTGGGTAAGCGTATTCGCCGGCTGCCAGCGGTATTCTGCCTTCAGCGACGTGCCCGTACGAACAATCTTGCCACGCAGCGCCACGCTGGCGGCAGCGGCCATCTGGGGCGTCAGATCGGTGGCCAGATCGGTCAACACCAGGTCGCCATCGCTGCGCAGAGCGGTCCCGAGGTCATACTCCGCCCATGCGGATAGGGCCGGGGTCAGCGTCTGCATCAGCGAAACGCTCAAACCGCGCGCAGCATACCCGGGACCACCCACCTGGAACGTTCCCGTGGTTGGATCGGCCACTGCATTCGCGAGTTGCAGCGAAGTTGCATTCATCAGCCCACTGCCTCCAATGGCTCCATACGAAAGGCGATCGATGTAGGCCGAGGCGGTGATCACGCGGCTTCCCAGCTTACGGCTCACGGAGAGTTGCTGATGCATTCCTCGGTCGCTCAGCGGCTTGCCATTGGCGTCCGGCACCACCGACAACGCCTGCTTCAGTTGATCGAGATCATCCGAGCTCTGCAGCTCACGGCTCGAGGCATAACGATATTCCACGACGACGTCATTCCAAGGGCGGGCGGTGAATCGCAGGAAGGGCTCAGCTTCCAGCCGGGTCTGTTCCAGGCGCTCAGCTTCCATCAAGGTGCCCGCGTCAATCAGGAACATGTCGCCCAGCGCGAACTGCTGGGTACTCGCCAGCCGCAGCACCTGAAAGCCACCCACCGAGCCGCCGTCGGTCAACTCCGGATGCGATTGGAAGCTCGACACCAGGCGCGTACTTCCACCCAGCGGACTTCGACGTTCATAGCCAGTAATCAAGGAGACGGACGGCTGCGGGGAGAACCCACCCGTCTGCACATCCCCAACATCGGCGCGCAGCACCGCTCCATCCCCGTCTTCCATCGTTCTATCCAGAATCAATGCCTGGTGCATGCCGCCATCTCCAAAGGCTCCGTCGCCGTTGGTCAGCATGACCCTCCCCTGCGAGGAGACACGGCGTGGCTGATCGGCGCTTGAAGAGATGGGCGCACCGGTCTCCGGGTCCACGAGCCGCAGCAACGGCCGGTTGGCGGCCGAGCGCAGCGTCCACTTCCAGTCGTCGACCGGCTCATCGGCTCTGCGGCGTTGTGCCGGAAGCCAGTTGTCGGCGTCGAACAGGTTGTTCATGGTGAGATTGACGATCGACTGCACACCCGCTCGGAGGCGCACGTCATTGCGCAGAAGCGGAATAAAGAAAGCGGCGGTGGCGCGCAACTGGTAGCGGCCCGGCGTTACCGTGGCCATGATGTAGCGGCCGTGATCGTCGCTCACTGCGGTTGCGACCGTGCCGTCTTCGGCGCGCATCAACTCAATGAGCGCACCCATCTGGGGCGTACCGCGAACGTCTCGGACTGTGCCTGAGATGATGGCAGAGGTCTGAAGGGCGAACATCTGCCCGGTACCTGCAACCATAATCAATAGCAACAAACCTGGTAAAACTCGTTTCACCGCGCTCAAACCCTCATTCGCGCGTCTACGGCTCTCCGATGGACCGCCCAGTCGGGAAGCCGGACGGCTGTTTACCTGGTGGAGGCTGCTATCGCGGTACTGTCCTGCGTAGCTTGTCTCCTCGTGCGCCGGAAGATGGCTGATCTGCCCCATCCCCTGCCCACGTTCGAACGGGCCCTCGTGCGTCGACTGCTTCGCTCGGGTTTACCGCTCCCTTGCGTTTGCTGCTCAAGCTTTTTACTGCTCACACTTACTGCTCAACGATAAACGGCGCACTCTGATCGATCGTCTGCTTCAAGATCCCATCGTTCACCTTGATGGTCACCTGATACTTGCCTGGCTCAAGGCCGGCCAGCGGCATGGTCTTCTCCAGGGTCAGCTGGTCGGCATTGGGGTTCAACTTTGAGGCCGACTCCTGCATATCCAAAACCGACTTGTTCGTCGCCATATTGAGAATCTGGTACTCAATCGTGGCGTCATTGCGCTTGTTCTCGCCAATCCCCAGATTATAAACCTGCATCCAGAAGTTCAGGTTCTGCGCCCGGTGGAAGGTCACGGGGGCCGCGAACGTCGGTGGAACCCGTGGCACAACCTTCGTGTTTCCAATCACGAAGCTGCCGGCGCCCACGTCCTTGGAAGGTACCCGCTCCATCTCCCCCGCCAGGATGAGCGAAGAGGAAGCCAGCCGGTCATCATCAAACTCCGGTACATCCACACTCCGTCTCCAGGCGCCCATGTGGTCAGGATTATTTACGTCCTTGATCGCAATCTCCAGCTTGTAACGTCCCGGAGGCAACGGAATGGCATTCCAGTAGACCGACATATTGTTCTTGGTCCGCTGCAGAAGATCGCTCGGCGTCTCAACCTTGACCGTGTCTTCAAACGTGTACACGATGCGGTGGGTAATGGTGCTCACGCGGCCAAGGATATTGACCGTTCCCACCGAGTCGCCTTCCTTGGTGTTGTACGTGATGTCTCCGTTGCGAATCTGCAGGGTGACCGGGACCATGACCGTTTCATTGGTCAGCTTCACGTAATCCGTTCGCACATCGAAAAGGAATGGCGGCCCGGAGAGCACCTTCGAGGTGGCCAGGAAATCGTCCAGGTCCGCGAACTTGACCGGCGGAGGCGCAAACAACTTGGCGAACGTGTCCAGCCGGTCAAACTCCTTGCTCTGCTGCGAGGACGACATTGGTCCAGCGCCGAGCTGTTCCAGCCCGCCGCCCGAGAAGCGGTCCGCCTTCTTGGCCTGGCCCATCTCCTCATACTGCGTCAATCCAGCTCCCGGCACATGCTTCAGAGCGTCTTTCTCAGAACGGTCGATGGTTGCCTTGTACTCCCCGCACATGCAGGTATCCACAAATTCGATGTCGATGTTGTCGCCAATACCCTCGAGATAGCGGTAATGCCACACCTCGAAGGGGAAGGTCGATGTCTCGCCGCCGCCTTCATCCATCGAACGCTCGTAGCTTCCGCCCGACGGGTGCGAGTCGACGCTGTCCGCTTTTCCGTAGGCGATATAAATGTGCCCGCGATCGCTCATCCATCCAGGCTCGCCGGCCGCGAAATGCTCGTTCGCATACGCGATGCGCCCATAATACTGATCGCGATATTCGTTATCGTTCGAATCAGGATTCGGGTTGCGCCGTTGCCAGAACTGCTCGATGAACGAGTCCCGCTCTTCGTCGTTGGAGAGGCTCTTGAAGGTCTTGGCCTCCTGGTCGGTGATGATCCACCGAACATCCTCATCCAGCCATTTCTTGTACGTGCCCTTCAACTCGATCTTGGTCGCCTTCAGGCGGTCGCGCTCCTCGCGGTCGCTCAAGCGGCGCTTCAACGGATCCGGCTTCTCCGCTACCGGCGGAGTCTTGGTCACGGTGCCGGTGTCGGGGGTCGTTTGGGTCGCCTGCGCGGGATTGGCATTTGCGGGAGCAGTCTGCGCAACCACCCCCATGCTGGTACACGAGAGCGCCACAAAAGCCATACCTGGAACTACAAAGCGCGACAAAAACATTTTCATTGGGTGAGGCCCTGCTCCTGTTTCCTTAGACCCTTTATTCTAGCCTCGGTAAGCCGCATGCACAAGGCGCCAGGCAACCCACTGATATCATCAGGTCATCGAATGGAGTTTTTTTGACTGCTTGACCGCCACTGTCCATCCAGGCGTCTGTTTTGGTTACCGTCGCATCTCTTCACGATGCTATGGAACCGATCGCAGCCTGCCTGCGTATCCCCTTTCATTGCATCCAACAGCGGATCTGTGTCTTGTCGACTGGACGCCCTCCGCAAGAGAAAGTGTCCATGACCGGTAAGAAAATTCTGCTGATCGTCGTCATCGTGCTCGTTGTGGCCGGTGTCATCGTCGGAACGGTGCTGCACAGCCGCTCAGACGTGCCCTCCGTAACCACCGCCAAGGCCGTTCACGGAGACCTTGTATCCACCGTCAGCGGTACCGGCCAGATCAAGCCGAAGACCATTGTGAACGTCGGTGCCACCTCCTTTGGCCGTATCACCCACCTCTACGTCAAAGAGGGAGACCATGTGACCAAGGGACAACTGCTTGCCACCGTCGAAAGCGAGCAGCCCGCCAGCGCCGTTGCCGCCCAGCAGGCGACCATCGCCTCCTCCCGCACCAACGTTGATTCGTACATCGCCGCAGAGAAGACCGCGGAAGCCAACGTGGAACAGGCCCAGGCGGACCTCGAGCAGAAGAAATTCGACTATCAGCGCGCCCAGGCGCTCTATCGGGACAACCTCATCGCCAAGCAGGACTTCGACGCCAAGAAGGCTGCCTACGATGTCGATATCGCCACCCTTGCCCAGCGCAAGGCCGCCGTGAGCCAGGCCGGCGCCCAGACCGCTTCCGCCCGCAGCCAGGTGCAGCAAGGCACGGCCACGTTGAAGGGGGACACCTATTCGCTCGGCCTTACCCGCAGCGTCGCTCCCTTCGACGGCCTGGTCACCAACATCCCCGTTCGTGAGGGCGAGACCGTCATCATCGGCATCCAGAGCTCCGCGGGATCGACCCTGATGACCCTCGCTGACATGTCGAACATCACCGCCGAAGTCAAAGTGGATGAGACAGACATCGTCAATGTGGCTCTCGGCCAGACCGCTACCGTCACCGTGGACGCGTTCCCCGGCCAGACACTCACTGGCAAGGTCACCGAAGTCGGCGATCAGGCCCTCCTGCGCACCACTGGCCTCGCCACCTCGCAATCCACCACCGGCACCGAAGAGGCCAAGGACTTCAAGGTCGTCGTCACCCTGGACCCTGGCAAGCTCGATCTTCGTCCGGGCCTCTCCTGCACCGCCAAGATCACCACCGCGCATAAGCCGGACACCCTCACCATCCCCATCCAGGCGCTGGTCATGCGCGATCCCGTAGAGGAAGCCTCTCTGTTCAAGAATCGCGGCAAGGCACCCACCACCGCGGCTCCCACGACCCCAGGCAAGCAGTCGAACCTCGTTCAGGGCGTCTACCTCCTCGTCAAAGATGAAAATCGCCTCCGCGTTCGCTTCGTCCCAGTAACGACGGGCATCACCGGCACCACCGAGATCGAAGTCCTCAGCGGCCTCAACCAGGACGACGAGATCGTCACAGGACATTACAAGATCCTGCGCACGCTTCGCAGTGGCGTTGCGGTGAAACGCGACAATTCCATCACGCCGATCACTGTTACGGACGACAGTTCCAGCTAACGTTTTTCTTCCACCGTTCTCACGGAGACACCCATGACCATCGACACCTCCGAAGTCATTGCACCGGAACAAAATCGCATCGGCGCCAACGCCGACGGTCCCCACCCCGGGGACGTCATCGTAACCGACAATCTCTGGAAGACCTACGAGATGGGTGATCAGCAGGTCCACGCTCTGCGTGGCGTCGACATTCGTATCCGGAACAACGAGTACGTGGCCATCATGGGCCCGTCCGGCTCCGGCAAGTCAACGCTGATGAACTTGATTGGCTGCCTCGATTCACCCAGTGAAGGCCGCTACTGGCTCAACCAGCACGACGTCTCGCAACTCAACGACGACGAGCTCGCCCGCATCCGCAACAAGGAGATCGGCTTCGTCTTCCAGACCTTCAACCTGCTCGCCCGCGCCACCGCACTGCACAACGTAGAGCTACCCCTGATCTATAACGGCACGCCCGCCGCCGAACGCATCGCTCGCGCCAAGTTCGTGCTGGAGTCCGTCAACCTGGGCGAGCGCATGAACCACAAACCCAACGAGCTCTCCGGCGGGCAGCGCCAGCGCGTCGCCATCGCCCGTGCGCTGGTGAATAAACCCTCCATCATCCTCGCCGACGAGCCCACCGGCAATCTTGACTCCAAGACTTCGGTCGAGATCATGGCGCTCTTCGACGAGCTCCATGCCCAGGGCAACACCATCGTCCTCGTAACCCACGAGCCCGATATCGCCGACTACGCTCACCGCGTCATCTCCATCCGCGACGGCTCGGTGGAATCGGATGGACCGAGCGCTCGCATTCGCAACGCCGAACACACAATATCCTCGGTCCGGCACGCCAGCGAGCTGCCTCACTGACCTCCCTTTGTCTGCCCGGTATGTCTGCCTGGATATGTGCGATCCGTACCCACCCAGGCGCAACTTGCTCATCTTGATCAGTCAAGTTGACCTCTGCCGCCCCCGAATCATCCTGAGCAGCCCAGGAACCTTTCGCCGCTTACTGTACCCGCGCCCAGGCATCTAAACTAGCAGTATGGATAAGCGCGTCCGATTCTTGCTGCTGCCCCTTCTCTTCCTCTCCTGCTGCAGACTGGGCTACGCCGCTGATTCACGCTTCGATCTCATTGGACCCAAGATTGACGTTCGCGTCACCCGCAACGGACAAACACTTCCTATCGCGACGGTTCCCAACCTGCAGCCCGGCGATAAGCTCTGGATCCACCCGGAGCTTCCCGCGTCGCAGTCCGTCCACTACCTGCTGATCTGCGTCTTCCTCCGCGGCAACACCAACCCTCCACCCGATGACTGGTTCTTCCGCATCGAGACCTGGGAGCCCAAGGTTCGCAATGAAGGTGCGTTCGTCACCGTGCCTGCCGACGCGCAGCAGGCCGTCATGTTCCTTGCGCCCGAGACGGGCGGCGACTTCAAAACCCTCAAGTCGGCGGTGCGTGGCCGGCCCGGAGCCTTCGTCCGCGCCTCCCAGGACCTTATCGAGGCCGGCTTCGAGGAAGCTCGCATCGAGAAGTACATCGCCTCCATCCGCCGGGTTCCGCCAGCAGACACCACCGCCCTGGCCAAGCATTCCGACCTGCTCTCCCGCACGCTCGCCCTCAAGCCCAACGACGCCTGCTTCAAGCAGCCCGTCGACACGCAATTCACCTGCCTCACCCAGACCGGCTCGCAGATTGTTCTCGACGACGGCAATGGTCAAACCCTCTCCAACGTGCTCAACGGTCCGACCTCCGACCTCATCTCCCAGGCAAGCTACACCACCGCAGCCGGGGGTGGCCTGTACTCGGCGTACGTGGGAGCCATCGTCGACTTGGTCCGCATCATGAGCAATCTGCACTCGGCACAATTTCAATACATCCCCGCCATCAGCTTTCCGCAGGACGACGCCATGAATCTGCGCCTCAACACCCCACCGTCGTTCCATAATCCAAAGTCCGTTCTCGTCATCGCTCTCCCCGCAGTCCAGGCTGTCGTGACGCCGCCTCTGCGCCCGGCTGATCCCAATGAAGTCACCTGCCTGATCAAGCCATCTGTCGTTCTTGCCATCGAAGGCGCGCCGCTGGTCTTCTCCACGGACTTTGCCCACGACCTCGTTCTGCATCTGAACACCCCTCCCGGCGCGCCGTCCGAGCCGGACATTCCCCTCGCACCGGATGCCTACTATGGCGGCCTGGTGTTGCAGAAGGATCAGCAGCACCACGTCCCCCTGCATGACGCCACGCCGCTGCAGGCAACCGCCGCCGCCCAACCGGAGCCCAATCCCTTCGCGAATCCCGGCATGGCTCCTCACCCCACCGCACCGCCGCCCAAGCCTCAACCCAAGCCTGCGCTGCTTACCGGTGTGATCCTGGGCCGCTGGGGCTTCGACAGCTTCACCGGCCCAACCGTCCAGCTGCAGCAACTTCCCGGAGCAGACTGGACCGTCGTCCCCTCCGCGGGCGCAGGCAAAGAGCCCACCTACGACCTCATCGCTGGCCATACCGCGACGCTCCTGCTGAACTCCACCGGTTCCGCCTGCGTGCACACCATCACGGCGAATCCAGAGGGTGAGAACCCGTTTCCCGTGCCCTTCAAGCCGCAGCCCAAGCCTGATCGGCTCAACATCCTCGCTCTTACCCTGCCGCTCGAGCACGACCTAACTCCCGGCGACCTGCACCTCGCCATCCAGCAGTACGATCAGCCCAAGGCCGACCAACTCTCCGCCCGCACCTTCTCCGAACCTGCCACCGTGACCTCCGTTGAACTCCATGCAGGCGACAAGACCCTGGTCGTCACCGGCACGCGGCTTGGCCAGATCGAAAAGATCAACCTCGGCGATCTTGTCTTCTCGCCCGCACCCGATGCCTCCTACGACACGCAGCCTCCCGACTCCCCATCGGCGGGAACCCTTCACTTCGCTCTGCGTGCCAACGCGCCTATCCCACCCACCCATATCAGCGAACATCTCGCTGCCACCATTGCACTCCGCGACGGCCGCGTCCTCTCGATCCCCGTCGTGGTCTCCGCGCCCCGCCCGGTCATTGCGCTGCTGCGCAAGTCGTCCATTCCTGACTCAAAGACCCCCAACATCAACCTTTCGAATCCCGACGATCTTCCTCTCTCCGCGCTGTTCACCTTCACCCTCAAGAGCCCGGATCGCTTTCCGCGCAATGGCCAGATCGAGATTGAGACCCTCGACGGAACGCTGCGCACCGTCCTGACCCTTGCGCCCTCGGGCGGCCTGCTCCTGCAAGACCCGCATACCATCGTGGCAACGTTGGATCCGCTGCGGTCCTTTGGCCCCAGCGCGTTCGGTGCCCTGCGCATGCGCGCCATCTACCCGGTCGCAACCTCGCATCATAACGACCATCACCCCTCCGAGCCGCCAGCTGAGTCCGGAACAGCGGCCGCTGCTCCAACCGCGACCACGGAAACCGACACGGACGATCCTGCGTCGCCGGCCAGCGATTGGCTGCCGCTGGTAACCCTGGTGCGAATCCCCACGCTCTCCCAGCTCCAATGCCCGGCGGACACAACCCAGTCCTGCACGATCACAGGCCTCAACTTATTTCTTCTCCAGGCCGTCTCGGCGAATCCGGACTTCTCCGATGCAGTCTCGGTCCCGGATGGCTACACCGGCACCAGCCTCCTCGTTCCTCACCTCACGGCGGCGACCCTCTTCTTCAAACTTCGCGACGACCCCGCGAGCATCCAATCGGCCGTTCTGCCGACGCCCGCATCCACGGCAACCCACGTCCATCACGCCGTGCACACCACCCATGGCGACGCCGAGCCATCCGGCCCGGAGACGATACCCGACACGAACAACCCTCCGCCTGCCTCCACCCCCCAGCCACCTCCAGCGCCCCAAAAGGGAGAGAGCCCGACGCCACCGGCATCGAGCTCTCCTTCCACTCCGTCCCCCACCGGTTGTTGATTTGGCTTCCGGATGGGTTCAGTTGTTCTGTTTCGCCTAACGGATCAGATCAATCAGGGGCGCCTGTTCAGACGCTGGCAGCTTCTGTACCTTGCTGTGCTTCACGCTGTAGGTGAAGTAAATCACCAACCCGACCAGCAGCCACCCGATGACAACAATCTTGGTCAACGACGGCAGCGTCCAGATGAGATACGCAGCGCTCAGGATCCCAAGGATCGGCACCAGCGGAACCAGCGGCGTCTTGAACGGCCGATGCAGGCTCGGATTCCGTCGCCGCAGGATCCAGACACCGGCGCACACGATGCCGAACGCCAGCAGCGTGCCCATGTTCACCAGCTCGCTCAGCTTATCGATCGGCAGCAGCGCCGGCATGAACGCCACGATCAACCCCACCACGATGTTCGAGATCCACGGCGTCCGGAACTTCGGGTGAATGGTGCTCGCCCACTTCCACAGCAGGCCGTCCTTCGACATCGAGAAGAACACCCGCGACTGTCCAAGCAGCATCACCAGCATCACGGTTCCAAGGCCGAACACCGCGCCAATCTTCACCAGGATCGATCCCCACCGCACGCCCGTTGCATCGATACCGACCGCAACCGGATCAGCAACATTGAGCGCGTGATAGTTAACCAGCCCAGTCAGAACGCCTGAGACCAGGATGTACAGGATCGTGCAAATCACCAGCGATCCGAGAATGCCGATCGGCATATCGCGCTGCGGATTCTTTGCCTCCTGCGCTGCCGTCGACACCGCATCGAACCCGATATACGCAAAGAAGATCGAAGCCGCGCCCGCCGTGATGCCCCCGATACCAAACGCTCCCGGCCCCTGGCTTGGCGGAATAAACGGATGCCAGTTGGCCTTCGCAACGTCCGGATGATGCAGGATGAAGCCAATTCCCAGCACCAGGAAGACGCCCACCACAAACAGCTTCACAATCACAATCGCGGAGTTGAGATTGGCCGACTCCTCAATCCCGATCACCAGCACCGCGGTGATCGCAAGAATCGCAAGGAACGCCACAAGGTTGAACACGCCTGTCACGTGCGGCAGCCCAGCCGCGCTGACGCCCGGTGCCAGCGAAGCCAGCGGCTGCCAGCGATCTTGATACAGGACCAGTACATTGCCCGGCGTCGTCGTCAACTGCGGCGGCAAGTGAATATGGAAGTCCTGCAGCAATCCAACCAGGTAGCCGCTCCAGCCGGAGGCCACCGTCGCCGCGCCAAACGCATACTCCAGCACCAGGTCCCAGCCGATGATCCAAGCCACAAACTCACCCAGCGTCGCGTAGCCATACGTATAGGCCGATCCCGCAATCGGAATCAGCGAAGCGAACTCCGCGTAACAGAGTCCTGCGAACGCGCAAGTAATGCCCGCCACCACAAAGCTCAGCACCACCGCAGGCCCGGCATGCTTGGCAGCCGCCTGCCCGGTCAGCACAAAGATGCCCGCTCCAATGATGGCGCCGATACCCAGCGTGATCAGGTTCAGCGGCCCAAGCGCCCGTTTCAGACTGTGCTCGCCTTCGTTCTCGGCTTCCTTCAACAACATGGACAGCGGCTTGATCGCCAGCAGATTCGCCATTCGCTCTCGTTCTCCCAAATCTTAATTCGTTTTCTATGACTCGACGGCCTGCTCCACGTTGCTTCGTCTCGTCCACACCCAATACACTGGCACGCCCAGCAGCACCAGAAATAATCCAGGCCACGTGTATTGCGGCTTATATCGCAACAGTACACCACAAATCCACACAGCCATCACGATATACAGCGCCGGCAACACCGGATACCCAAACGCCTTGTACGGCCGTGGAACCTCCGGTCGAGTCCTGCGCAGCACAAACAAACCGCCTATCGTCAGCACATAAAACACCAGCACCGCAAAGATCACATAGTCCAGCAGTTGCGAATAGCTTCCGCTCAAACACAGCAGGCAGGTCCATGCCCACTGCATCCACAGCGAGTTCACGGGCGTCGAGCTCTTCTCGCTCAGCTTGCCCGCGCTCTTGAAGAACAACCCATCCCGGCTCATGGCATAGTACACGCGCGCCCCCGCCAGCAGCATGCCATTCACGCATCCAAACGTCGACACCAGGATCGCCGCCGCCATCAGCTTCGCGCCTAACCCAGCGAATGCAGTTTGCATCACCGCCGTCGCCACCCGGTCCTGCGGCGCCGTCTGGATCGCGCCCATCGGCAACACACTCAGATAGACGAAGTTGCACGCGATATAAAGCAGCAGGACAGCACCTGTACCAATCGCCAGCGACAACGGGAGATTTCGTTTCGGATTCTGAATCTCGCCCGCCGTAAACGTCACGTTATTCCACGCATCACTCGAAAACAGCGAGCCCACCTGCACCACCGCAATCACGGTGAAGATGCCGACATACGCAATCGGTCCACCCACGCCCACCTGCACGGCATGCTGCGTGTGCCAGCCAGCGCCTGCCCAGAACGCATGACCGCCCGCCCCAAAGTTCGCCGCAATCGCGGCCGCATTTCTCGCCAGCAGACCCACCGCAACAATCCCCAGCAGCGCCACCACCTTCGCGCTGGTGAACACGTTCTGCACCGCCGCACCCAGCCGAACGCCGCGCGTATTGCTCAGCGTCAGCAGCGTGATGATGAGAATCGCCGCAAGGTTCGCCGTGTTCAGCCCGATGTCCATATTGCCCAGCACCATCGGCCCTACGTGCCACGCCGGTACATGCCCGATATGCCACAGCCAGTGGTTCGCGCTCACCGCCGGAAAGAACACCCCCAGAAACTTCCCGAACGCCACACCCACCGCCGCAATCGTCCCCGTCTGGATCACCAGGAACAGCGTCCATCCGTAAAGAAATCCCCAGATCGGCCCCAGCGACTCGCGCAGATACACATACTGGCCACCGGCCTTGGGCATCATCGCCGCCAACTCGCCATAGCTGAGCGCGCCGATGATGGTCATCAGCGCCGTCACCAGCCATGCCGCAATCAACAGCGCGGGCGACCCCAGCACCCGGCTCATATCTGCCGGCACAATAAAGATGCCCGACCCGATCATCGAGCCCATCACAATTGCGGTGGCCGAAAACAGACCCATTCCCTGCACGAAGTGCGGTGCTGAGGCGGTCGTTCCATTTGTGGGAGAAGGGGACTGTTGCTGAATCACGTTCCCCAACCTTACCGCAAACGCGAAACAACGCGCCACTCGGACCTTCCCGGCAGCCGGCGCTTCAGCCCTGGGGACCTATCCCAAAATCTCGAGAAAGTCGTTCGCAATCTTACCCGGCCGCTCGCCCGCCGCCAGCAGCGCGCCAATCACGGCCAGCGAATCCGCTCCCGCCTCGATCACACTTCGCGCATTCCCGCGCGTAATTCCACCAATCGCCACCAGCGGCTTCCGCGTCAAGGCACGCGCCCGACGCACTCCTTCCAGCCCGACCACCGGCTCCGCGTTCCCCTTCGAGCTCGTAGCAAATACAGGCCCCACCGCGAGATAATCCGCCGCCCCCGCATCGGCTTCCATCACCTGCGCCTCAGTGTGCGTCGACACCCCAATCACCCGCCCAACACCCAGCACCTTACGCGCATCTTCCGGCGATAGATCCTCATGCCCCACGTGCACGCCCCAACCTGCGAGCAGAGCCAGATCCGACCGGTCATTCATGATCAACAAGCATTCCCGCCCCGCGAACTCCGCAGCAATCTCCTTCGCCGCGCGCAACACTTCGTTCGGCGATCCCACCTTGTCCCGATACTGCAGCACGCCGACCCCAGCCTGTGCCATCTCCCGCGCAAACTCGCCAACACTCATCCCACGAGCATCGAGCGCCGCCCGATCCGCAATCGCGTACAACCTCGGCAACTCCGTCAAACCCACCTCCGCGCGAAGCGTCTCCCGCTGGACGCGCAGTCCTAAGCCTTCAGCTTCTCCCGCTCCAGAAACCGCTCCATGAACTTCGTATCGAAGTTTCCCGACCGAAACTCCTCATCCGCAAAGATCCGTTGATGCAGCGGGATCGACGTATGAATTCCCTGCACCACAAACTGGCTCAGTGCGCGCTGCATCTTGTCCATCGCCTCTTCGCGATCCTTGCCATGGCAGATCAGCTTTGCAATCAGTGAGTCGTAGTACTGAGGCACTACACCCTCGGCATACTGCGCCGTATCCACGCGCACACCATTGCCTCCCGGCAAATTGAAGACGGTAATCTTCCCCGGGCTCGGGATGAACTTCTCCGGATGCTCGGCATTGATGCGGCACTCAATCGCATGCCCGATCATCTTCGGCTGCTCCGGCACAATGGCCCCCAGCTTTTCGCCCGCCGCAATGCGCAGCTGCGCCTTCACTAAATCCACACCCGTCACCATCTCGGTCACGCAGTGCTCCACCTGGATCCGCGTGTTCATCTCGATGAAGTAAATCGAGCCATCCTCGTCCATCAGGAACTCAATCGTTCCAGCATTCCAGTAACCAATATCCTTCAGCGACCGCCGGATGACCTTACCCATCTCCTCGCGCTGCTTGGGTGTAATCTGCAGGCTCGGCGCCTCTTCAATCAGCTTCTGATGACGCCGCTGAATGGAGCATTCCCGCTCCCCCAGGCTCATCACATTGCCATGCTCATCAGCCAGCACCTGGAATTCGATATGCCGCGGCCGCTCAATAAACTTCTCCATGTACAGCGCGCCATTGGAGAACGCATTCAGCGCCTCATGCGACGCACTCTGAAACAGCGCCGGCAGCTCTTCCTTGCTCCGGACAATTCGCATGCCGCGTCCGCCGCCGCCTGCAACGGCCTTCAGCATCACCGGATACCCGACGCTGTTGGCCCATTCCAACGCCGCATCCACATCCTCAATAGCACCGTCACTGCCCGGTAGAATCGGCACTTTGGCCTTCTTCATCGTCTGCCGCGCGGTCGCCTTCTCGCCCATCATCCGCGTCACTTCCGGCGGCGGCCCAATGAACTTGATGTTCGACGCGCGGCAAACCTCGGCGAAGTTCGCGTTCTCGCTCAGCATCCCATACCCCGGATGAATCGCGTCCGCGCCCACAATCTCTGCAGCCGAGATCACCGCCGGCACATTCAGATAGCTGTCCTTCGACGGCGGCGGCCCGATACACACCGCCTCATCTGCAAATCGAACGTGCAGACTGTTGCGGTCGGCTTCCGAGTACACCGCGACCGTGCGAATTCCCGTCTCCTTGCACGCGCTGATCACGCGCAGTGCAATCTCCCCACGATTGGCAATCAATACCTTACGAAACATGCTTTGCCCTTGCTCTTCTTCCTGGAATCGGATGTCGACGGTGACGCCGCCAGTTACTTGACTGCGAACAGCGGCTGCCCATACTCCACAGGCTGTTCCCGCTTCACGAACACATGCACGATTTTTCCGGCAGCGTCGCTTTCGATCTCGTTCATCAGCTTCATCGCCTCGACGATGCAAAGCACCTTGCCGACCGCAACCGTATCGCCAACCTGCACAAACGCCGGCGAGTCCGGAGACGGCGACTCATAGAAGGTGCCCACAATCGGCGACTTCACAATATGCGCGCCAGCCCACGGATCAGCCTCCGCTGCTGGAGCCGCAGGGGCCGCCGCTGCCGCCGCGATGCTTACGGGCGCCGCTGGCGCTGCCGGAGCCGCCGCGGGCGCTGGAGCCGCGCTGCCCTTCGCCGCTGTCAGCAGTGCCGCCATCTGCGCCGGATCGATTCCCGGTGCAGCCGCAGGAACCTCGCTCGCAAAACGAAGCCCTACCTTCAGATCCGGCCGCTCTATCTCAAACTCGGCGATCCCGTTGGCCTTCAGAAACTCGACCAACTCCTTCAACTCGCGCAAATCGTTACGTTCCGTACCAGCCATGCGTTCCAACTCCTGGAAAATTCGACTTCCTGATTCTCACTTGCTTACAGTTCGATCCAATCCTTCGGGCTGGCGGCCGTCAGCACCTCATGGCCGCTCTTGGTTACCAGCACCATATCCTCGATGCGCACCCCAAACGCCTTCGCAACCGGGTGCCCCGTCTTGGTGCGAGAGCCAGGCCGCCGGTTCTTAAGCGCAGCCCCACTAGAAAGATACGCCCCCGGCTCAATCGTAATCACCATGCCCGGCTCCAGCACCTGTTCCTGCTTCGCTGCAATTCTCGGTCCTTCGTGAATCTCCAGCCCCACGCCATGCCCGGTTGAGTGCGAGAACTCCTTCTCCAACCCGGCCTTCCGCAACACCGAACGCGCAGCTTCATCGACGTCGCCACAGCGAACCCCAGGCGAAACCGCATCGATCGCCGCCTGCTGAGCTTCCAGCACCGAATGATACACGTCCCACTCGCGCTCGCTGGGCCGCCCAAGATGTACCGTCCGTGTCATGTCGGAACAGTACCCGTGCAGCAGGACTCCAAAATCCAGCGTCACAAAGCCCTGCGCCGGCAGCTTGGCCGCGGTAGCGCGCCCGTGCGGCAGCGCCGAGCGCTCTCCGCTCGCCACAATCGTCTCGAAACTCATCGCGTCAACACCCGCCAGCCGGGCCAGAAACTCCAGCTGCGCGGCCACCTGCATTTCCCCCACTCCCGGAACCAAATACTGCAGCACCGCGCTGAACAGACCGCACCCCACCGCAGCCGCCTTGCGCAGTCGCGCAATCTCGTCCTCGTCTTTCACCTGGCGAATCCGTGCCACCAATCCATCCGTAGCCACAAAAAAACTTCGCCTCACCGGCGCCGGTAAGGCCTTCCTCATGAACTCGAGCGCCGCCACGCTTGTCTGCCCCGCATCGAAGGCGCACTTCTTAGCGCCCGCCGCCGCCGCCCACTCCACCGCCTGCACGCCTGGAGATCGCTTGTCGATCACCACCCGTAGCCCCTCAACCTCCGCCTTGGCCTGCGTCGTGTATCGCCCATCGGTAAACAGCGCAGCCCGTCCACCAACCAGCGCCACCGCTCCACTCGAGCCCGTGAACCCGCTCAGATAGCGAACATCCGGCGCGTGCGTCACCACCAGGGCCTCCGCACCAGATTCCAGCGCAGCCCGCATCGCCTGCTTCCGTCTTGCCTTTTCGCGCATCTCCCCATTTTACCCGCGGTTCGCATCCGTCACACTCCCGATGCCTTACTCGTTACCCTCAACGCGTCTTAGCCGCTATCATGGAGTATGCATCGAGGTTCGACTCCCAACGGCCACCCATCACAACTTCACCTTACCCGCCGCGGTTTCCTTGGTGCCACACTTGCAGCTGCAGGTCTCGGCGTCGCCACCTACTCTGGAACCCACGCGCGCCACGAGTTCGAAATCACCCGCCTCACCATCCCTATCCGCAATCTCCCTGACGGCTTTCAGAACTTCCGCATCGTTCAGATAAGCGATATCCACCTGGAGGAGTTCACCGAACCCTCCTTCCTCGAGAAGATGGTCGCCCTGACCAACGACATGGCGCCAGACCTCGTCCTGGTCACGGGCGATTTCGTCAGTCGCGGCCCGCTTTCTCTTGCCGTCTCCTGGCGCTGCGCCGGCGTGGCTGCCGAAATCCTCTCCACCCTCAAGGCCCCCCAGCGCTTCGGCATCCTCGGCAACCACGACGTCAACGTCGGCGCCGACCATGTCATCCCGCCCCTCGAAGCCCACGGGACCCCCATGCTCGTCGACAGCTACTTCGCCCTCGAGCGTGGCCGCGATCTCCTCTGGCTCTGTGGCGCTAACGACGCCGGTACCCGCACCCCCGACCTCAACTTCGCCATCCCCCCAAACCCACGCGCTCCCGTCATCTTCATGTGCCACGAACCGGACTACGTCGAAAACGTCGTCCTCCACCCTCGCTTCCCGCTCATCGACCTCATGCTCTCAGGCCACTCCCACGGCGGCCAGATCCGCCTTCCCGTCCTTGGTCCGCTCATTCTCCCGCCCATGGGCCAGAAGTATGTCGAAGGCATGTTCCGGTTCGACCACATGCAACTCTACGTGAACCGCGGCATCGGGACGGTCGGACTTCCATTCCGCCTCAACTGCCCCGCCGAACTCACTCACTTCACCCTGGTCAGAGCTCCAGAGCCAGCGCTTCCGCATCAACCCGCTACCGCGCGCTCGCCACGGGCTTCTTCTTGGCCGGCTCGACTGCCGCGCTCTTAGGCGCAACCCCGCTCTTCATGTCCATCCAGTTGTCCAGCAGGCTCTTGCGAAACCGCCACCGGTTTCCCAACTTGAACGCCGGCACAAATCCCTCGGAAGCATACCGGTACAGCGTGTCGCCGCTGATCCCCAGGTAGTCCGCGGCCTGGCGAATATCCATGACCTCGCGCAGCGCCAGTTGTCCTTGTGTTGTTCCCGCTGCCATGCACGTCTCCAGTCGTCGGTGAATCTGCCGGTATCTCCTGCGTACCCCTTGTTCTACCTGCTTTTCCACAGGCAGACAAGCGCAATGTTTGGCATCCCTTATGCCTCGCCACTGTTAACTAGGTAGTATATAGCTCCCGCGTTCGTAGGCCAGACTCGTCCCATCCTATAACCATAGGAAAACAAGGTAGATAGCTACCTGAACACGGATGGAGCACGGCGCTAAGTCCGGCGTCCAGCTACTATTCCGAATCGGGAAGCTTGGCCCCCTTCTTCGGCTCCCACTTCTTCCGCACCGGCGCCGGCCCGGCCGCCTCCTTGGAAGCACCCTCGCCCGACGAGTCTCCCGGCACATCGAGAACCGGCCCAACTGCCGCCGTCTCAGCGATCCGGGGCATACCCTCCATTGGCCCAGGGGACGTCCCAGCAGCCGCCGGAGCCCACTTCTTGCGCACCAAGTTGGGCGCCGAACTATCCTGCGTCTCAACCGCTGCGACAGCCTCGGCTGCACGCTGCACGATCGGCTCTTCCACTGGCGCCGTAACCTCGACCGGCTCCTCGACCTTCGGCGCCGGCACGGCAACCTTTGGCGTCCACTTCTTACGCGCCACAACCGGCGTCACAATCTCGCCTGTCTCCGGCGCCCCGGCGCTCAGTAGCGGCTCAACCGTCGACTCATCCACCACCTCTTCCGCTCTCGTCTCCACCGGCTCCTCGACCGCCGTAGCATGATCCCGCGACCCAGCCGAACTCGGCGCGACACTCTCCCCCGCCCGCCGCAGCACGCTCTCCAGCATCAGCTCCGCCACATCCTTCACCGCAATCCCGCCGTCCCCCTTCCCCGGCGTGCTCTCCAGCATGCTCTTGCAGAACGGACACCCCACCGCCAGCACGTTCTCGCCGTTACGCCCATCCAGGCCATGTCCCTCCAGCCGTCCCTGCGCCTCCCGATACCGGTTGTCCGAGATCCTCTCCGCCCCCGCCTCTTCTTCTTTCCAGAACTGCGCCCCGCCCGCACCGCAGCAGAACGAGTTCTCCCGCGTCCGCTCCAGCTCCACAAAATCATTCGTCAACACCTTCAGCACATTGCGCGGAGCGTCATACACCCCGCTATGCCGTCCCAAATAGCATGGGTCGTGATAGGTAACCGACGACTCTGTCGCCTCCACCTCCAGCCGCCCCGCCGCCACCAGCGACTCCAGGTACTCCGTGTGGTGCACCACCTTGAAGTTTCCGCCAATTTGCCGATACTCCTTGCCAATCGTGTTCATACAATGCGGACACGTCGCCACAATCAGCTTCGGCCGCACCGCCGTCAGCGTCGCCACATTCCCGTCCGCCAGTTGCCGATACAGGTACTCATTCCCCGCCCTCCGCGCCGTATCCCCCGTGCAGCACTCTTTCTTCCCCAACACCGCAAAGTTCACCCTGGCCCGCGTCAGCAACTGTACAAAGGCCCGCGCCGTCTTCTGCGACTGCGGATCATAACTAGCCGCGCATCCCACCCAATACAAAACATCCGGCTCCGGATTCTCCTCGATCGTCGGCACCACCAACCCCTCGGCCCACTCCAGCCGCTTCTCGTGGCCAATCCCCCACGGATTACTCGCCCGCTCCATCCCCCGAAACGCCGTCTGCAGCTGCGCCGGAAACTCGCCCTCCATCATCACCTGCTGCCGCCGTATATCGATGATGTCCAGCATCTGCTCATTCTGCGTTGGACAAACCTCCATGCACGCCCCACACGTCGTGCAAGCCCACGCCGACTCCGCCGACAGCGCAAACTGCAGCAGCGGCCGCGGACTTTCCAGGCCTCTCTCAAACCCAGCGCCCGCCCTCGCCAGCGAGTTCAACTCCATCCGCTTATTGATCTCCAGCGCCGCCGGGCTCAACGACTTCCCTGTAGCCGACGCCGGGCAAACATCCTGGCACCGGTTGCACTGGATACACGCATACGCATCCAGCAACCTCGGCCAACCCAGATCCTCCAGCCGCTTCGCTCCCAGCTTCGGCTCTTCCGTCTCGAGATTCACATCCAAAGCCGGCAGCACTCCCGACGACACCTCACGTGCCACCGCATACTTCAACGGCGCCATGAACAAATGCACATGCTTGGTGTACGGGAAGTACATCAGGAACAGCAGCACGCTGCCCAACGCACCCCAGTACCCAAACACCCTCCAGGCCTCAGCATTCGCCGAAGTAAACAAATGCGACAGCAGCGAAGCGAACGGCTGAAACCGATCCGATCCCTCCGCCGCCAGCTTCGCCCCAGCCCCCACGGCGCGACTCCCCACATGAAACAAAATGAACGCAGAAACAATCACCGAGTCGCGCGTGATCTTCCGCCGCCGCACATCCTCATGCAGCAGCGTGCGCTCATTGAACTTGAAGTCCCGCCGGCTCGGCAGCAAAAACCGCCGCACCACCAGCGCCACCACACCCACCAGCACCAGGACACTCAACACATCCGCAGCTAGGTTGTAAGCGGCACCCCACCAACTCCCCGACGAAATCGCAACCGGAAAATACCCCTCCACCGCATCGACAAAGTTCACCAAAATATAGAACGTGAACCCATAAAAAATAAACGAGTGAAAGAAGCTGACCCAGGGCCGCTTCTTAAATGTCCGCGTCTGCAGCAGCGTCGTCGTCAGCGCATACCAAACCCGCGCCCCTAGCCGATCCCACCGCAAGTCCGCATCCGCACGCCCACGCGCAATCCGCCGATACAGCCGCCAGAATCCCCACGCCCCAAACGCGCCAGTGATTCCCGCGAACACCAGGAAAGCAATCTTCTGCGCTAAAGGAAGCATCCGTACTCACTCCTGCATCGCGTTGCGGTGCGCGCTAGCCTATTTGCGCAGTTCCTGAATCATAGCCGGGACAATCTCTTTCACATCGCCCACAATCCCATAATCGGCAATCTTGAAGATCGGAGCATCCCCGTCTTTATTGATCGCCACAATACACTTGCTCTTGTTCATCCCGGACAAATGCTGCACCGCCCCGGAGATCCCAACCGCAATATAGGCCTTCGGCTGCACCGTCTTCCCCGTCTGCCCCACCTGTTCCGAGTAAGGCCGCCACCCCGCATCCACCACCGCACGCGTAGCTCCCACGGCCGCGCCCAACTGGTCGGCCAACCCCTCCACCAGCGCAACAAATCCCTCCGGCGTCCCAACTCCACGCCCACCCGATACCACAATGTCCGCCTCGGTCAATGCAATCCGCCCCGTCTTCTCCTTCGTGCTCGCGGTCACCAACAGCCGCCGCTTCGGCAACTCCAAATCCACATCGAACTGCTCTGCCGCAGCCGTCCCCGGCGCCGCCACCGCAAACGCCCCGGCCTTCACCGTCACCACAACTACCGGAGCCTTCGCCTCCACCCTCTCCGTGACGCGCGTCAGAAACGTATAGTGCTCCGCCTGCACAACGCCGCCCTCATCCTTCAAGCTCGTCACGTCTTCCAGCAGCGGCGCATCCAGCTTCACCGCAACCCGCGGACTATACTCCCGCCCACTGCGACTGCCAGCAATCAGCACCACCTCCGCCTCACCCTCAGTAGCAATCTGCGCCACCGCCGCCGACCAAATCTCCGCATCATACTGCGCGAGCTCAGCAGAATCCCCCACCAACACCTGGTCCGCAATCAACGCGGCAGCGCCCGCCACCGAAGCCACACCACTCCCCAGCACCAACGCCGTCACCTCGCCGCGTCCCAACCCACGCGCCGCCGTCGCCAACTCGTAAGCACTCTTGCTCAACGTCCCATTCGCATGTTCCGCCACAAATAAAATCACGAAATCACCCCAGCCTGTTCCCGCAACATCTTCACCAGCTGTGCCGCCGCGCCAGCCGCATCCTTGCCATCCAGAATCTTCTTCAGCCGTTCCTTCACCTGGATCTCCACGCCATTCACCTTCACCTTCGGCGCCACGCCATACGTCTCCAGCGTCTCCTTGCGAATCTCTTTCTTCTTCGACTTCATAATGTTCGGCAGCGTGGGATACCGCGGCTCATTCAACCCTTGTTGCGTCGTCACCACCGCCGGCAGCGCCACCTCAAACGACTCGCTCCCCTCATCCGCCTCGTGCTTCCCAACCAGCAACGTCCCCTTCAACTCGAGCGCGCTCGTCCACGTCGCCTGCGGCCACCCCAGCCGCTCCGCCGTCGCCGCGCCCAGCGCCTGGCTATCCCAATCCGCCTCCTGCCCACCACAGAAGATCAACTCCGCTCCCTCCGCCTTCGCAATCTGCGCCACCACAGAACTCAGCGCAATTGCATCCAGCGACACATCCGTCACCACATGAATCCCGCGATCCGCGCCCATCGCCAGCGCCGTCCTGATCGCCTCTTCCGCCCGCGCCGGCCCCACCGCCACCACCACAATCTCAGCCTCCGCACCACCCTCGCGCAGCCGCAGCGCCTCTTCCACACCATACTCATCCATGGTGTCCATCACCAGCTTGCTGCTGCCCAGCTCCACCGCGCCATTGTGCACGCGCACACTCTCTTCCGCGTCCAGCACCTGGCGTATCAACGTCAAAATCCGCATCCGTCCAACTCCTGCCTATCCCGTTGCGCGCCGACTTCACTATGATTACAGCGCAGAAAATTTGCCCGTGTCCCTGCTGATCTGTTAATTTACCCTCGGGTAGAATAACTACGCAACCCCTTCCCGGAGATTCTTCACTCATGCCCGCACTCGCCACCGAAACCTCACTCCCCACGCCTCTCTCCACCCTCACCGCCGAAGAGCAAATCATCCAGGAGACGGTCCGCAAATTCGCCCGCAAGGAGATCGCGCCGCTGGTCCGCGAGATGGACGAGGCCCAGAAGATGTCTCCCAAAATCATCTCTCGCCTCTTCGAACTCGGCCTCATGGGCATCGAAATCCCCGAAGAATACGGCGGCGTCGGCGGCTCCTTCTTCAGCTCCATCCTCGCCGTCGAAGAAATCTCCGCAGTCGACCCCGCCATCGGTGTGCTGGTCGACGTGCAGAACACCCTCACCGTCAATGCCCTCCTTCGCTGGGGCTCCGAAGCCCAGAAGCAGCAATACCTCCCGCGCATGGCCACCGACACCATCTGCTCCTACGCGCTCTCCGAAGCCAGCTCCGGCTCCGACGCCTTCGCCCTCACCACCAATGCTCGGCTTGACGGCGACCACTACATCCTCAACGGCCGCAAGCTCTGGATCTCGAACGCCGCCGAAGCTGGCCTCTTCATCGTCTTCACCACCGTCGATCCAACGGCCGGCTACAAGGGCATCACGGCCTTCCTCGTCGAGCGCGATACGCCGGGCTTCACCATCGGCAAGAAGGAAGACAAGCTCGGCATCCGCGCCTCCTCCACCTGCGAGCTCCTCTTCGACGACTGCCGCATCCCCGCCGCCAACATCCTCGGCGAAATCGGCAAGGGCTACAAAATCGCCATCGAAACCCTCAACGAAGGCCGCATCGGCATCGCCGCACAACTCCTCGGCCTAGCCACCGGCGCCTGGGGCCACGCGGCCAGGTACACGCAAGAACGCCGCCAATTCGGCAAGCCCATCGCAGAGTTCCAGGCCGTCCAATTCGCTCTCGCAGAGATGGCCACCGACATCGAAGCCAGCCGCCTCATGGTCTACAACACCGCCCGCCGCAAGCTAGCCGGCCTGCCCTTCCTCAAAGAAGCCGCCATGACCAAGTACTTCGTCTCGCAGGTAGCAGAACGCGTCGCGAGCAAATGCGTCGAGCTCCACGGAGGTTACGGCTTCGTCAAGGACTACCCCGTAGAAAAGCTCTACCGCGACGCCAAAATCGGCACCATCTACGAAGGCACCTCCAACATGCAGCTAGCCACCATCGCCAAGCAGGTCCTGCAAGGCTAACGGAACTTCTCCCCACGCCGCTGACGCGCTAACTTGCTGACTCGCTCACTCGCTGCTTTTACAGCGTGTACCGGCCAGCTTCGACCATCACTTCTGAAATCTCTCTTCCCAGGGTCACTGTGTTCACCGGCTCATGCTTGGCCAGCCGCCGGAAGATCGCCATCTGCGTCCGCAGCATATCTCCTTCGGCCACAGCCGCAATCACCCGCTCCGACGCCGTCTCCACCACGCGGAACGACCGCGCCGCATAGTACTTCGTCATCTTCACCGCCAGCGCATTCTTCCCCGCCATCTTCTCTGTCCGCAGGATCGCGGACTCCAGCGCCAGCACCTCGATCAACACATCGGCCAGCGCGCCCATCACCTCCTGCTGCTCAGCGAGGTCTGTTCCAAAGCGTTGCGATGCCGCACCCGAGCAAAACAGCCCGAGCTTCTTCGCACTCGCCAGCAGCGCCCGCTCTTCGGCCAATGAACCCTCGTAGTCCCTCTTCGCCGCCGGCCCCGCCATCACCTCATCCATCACCTGCTTAATCGCTGGCAACAGCGCCAGTCGCCCCTGCAGTGCGCGCTTGATCATCCATCCTGTAATGATCAGCCGGTTGATTTCATTGGTGCCTTCAAAGATCCGATTGATGCGCGCATCGCGATAACTGCGCTCCGCCGGAAACTCCTCGACGTACCCATAACCGCCATGAATCTGCAGCGTCGAGTCCACCACCCGCTCCAGCATCTCCGATCCCCACACCTTCAGAATCGAGCACTCCACCGCGAACTCTTCAATCCTCTTCTGCACGTCGTGCGTGTACGTCGGCGAGTGCTTATCCAACCCCGCCAGCGCTGCCTCGATAGCGCCAACCGTCCGATAGATCAGCGCCTCACCGACATAGATCCCGGTCGCACTATCGGCAATCTTCTCCTGCACCAATCCAAACGAGCTGATCGACTTGCCAAACGCAATCCGCTCCTTCGCATAACGCACGCCATCGCGGAAGGACTTCCTCGCCCCACCGACCGCTGACGCCGCCAGCTTGTACCGACCCACGTTCAGCACGTTGAACGCAATGTGATGCCCCTTCCCAGCCTCGCCCAGCAGGTTCTCCACCGGAACCTTGCAGTCTTCCAGCCGCAGCGGGCACGTCGACGACCCGCGAATCCCAAGCTTGTGCTCCTCCGCCGCAACCGTCAGCCCCGGCGTTCCCGCCTCAATCAGAAACGCGGTGAACTTCTCTCCATCAATCTTCGCGAACACGGTAAACAAACTCGCAATGCCGGCATTCGAGATCCACATCTTCTCGCCATTCAGCACATAGTGTTTGCCGTCTTCCGTCAGCTTCGCCACCGTCCGGATATTCATCGCATCCGACCCAGCCGATGACTCCGACAGCGCATACGCAGCGATCCACTCGCCGCTCGCAATCTTGGGCAGGTACTTCGCCTTCTGCTCCGGCGTTCCGTACCACACCAGCGGCAGCGTCCCAATCCCCGCATGCGCACTGAACGTCACCGAGAAACTTCCCATCACCGCGATGTTGTCTGCGATCAGCGCCGACGTCACCTTGTCCAGCTCCAGCCCGCCATACTCCTCCGGCACGTCGACGCCCAGCAGCCCCAACTCACCCGCCTCGCGCATCAGTTTCACGCTCACGCCAAACTTCTTCGCCTCAATCTCCGCCACCTGCGGAAGAATCTTCTCCTCGGCAAAGTTCGCCGTCATCTCGGCAATCTGCTTCTGCTCCGCGGAGAAATCTTCCGGCGTAAACACATCCTCCGGCCTCAGATCCTCAATGAGAAAACTTCCACCCGACGCCCGCTTGCTTGGCGTTGCTACTTCAGCTGCACTCATCGTCATTCCTCCCGCTCAGTTCTTGAAGCCGTTGCCGTTGCCGTTGCTTTTGCTCTTACTTTTGCCGTTGCCCTTGCTTTTCTTTCTGTCATTCCCTCTGGGAATCTGCTTCTGTTCTTTTAGTTCTGCAAATTTTCAAAGATCCCCGCAGCACCCATCCCGCCGCCCACGCACATCGTCACCAGGCCATATCGCGCCTTGCTCCGCTTCATCTCGCGCATCAACGTGGCCGTCAACTTCGCCCCGGTGCATCCCAACGGATGCCCCAGCGCAATCGCGCCACCATTCACATTCACCTTCGCCATATCCAGGCCAAGCGTCTTGATAACCGCCAGCGACTGCGCAGCGAACGCCTCATTCAACTCGATAACATCGATATCCGCAAGCGTCAGCCCCGCCATCCTCAGCGCCTTGGGAATCGCATACACCGGCCCGATGCCCATCTCCTCCGGCATACAGCCCGCATACGCGAACGACACAAACCGAGCCAGTGGCGCTGCTCCAATCGCCTTCGCTCGCTCCTCCGACATAATCACCGCAGCCGCCGCGCCATCCGATGTCTGCGAGCTGTTCCCCGCCGTCACCACGCCCTTGGCATGGAACGCCGCCCGCAACTTCGCCAACGCCTCGAGCGACGTATCCGCCCGCGGCCCCTCGTCCACCTTGAACTCCCGCTCCTTCGACTCCACCTTGCCCCCGCCATTCAGCGCGGTATGCGTCACCTTGACTGCAACAATCTCATCCTCAAACCGTCCCGCCTCAATCGCCGCCAGCGCCTTTTGATGACTGCTCAGCGCAAACGCATCCGAGTCTTCGCGCGTAATTCCGTAATGCTTCGCCACGCGCTCGGCAGTCAACCCCATCGACATATACGAGCCAGGAAAATTCTCCACCAGCCAAGGGTTCACTGAAATCTTGTTGCCCCCAAACGGCACGTAGGACATCGACTCCGCGCCGCCCGCCACAATCACCTCTGCGCCGCCGCCGCGAATCCGCTCCGCCGCCAGCGCAATCGTCTGCAGTCCCGACGCACAGTACCGATTCACCGTCATCGCCGCCGACTCCACCGGCAGCCCCGCGCGCAGCGCGATCACCCGCGCCACATTCATGCCCTGCTCTGCCTCCGGCATCGCGCAGCCGATAATCACGTCCTCAATCTCACTCTTATCGAGCATTGGCACGCGCTCCAGCGCACCCACTACCGCCGCCGCTCCCAAATCATCCGGCCGCGTATCCTTCAGCGTCCCCCGCGGCGCCTTGCCAACCGCCGTACGAACCGCACTCACCACCACTGCTTCTCTCATCGCAACTCCTTCTCGCCAATTCAGTTCTTAATCTCGCCGTCCGCGCAGGACTAGTTGCGCAGCGGCTTCCCAGTCTTCAGCGTGAATCCAACCCGCTCCACCGTCTTCGCCTCGCCACACAGCGAGATGAATCCCTCACGCTCCAAATCCAACAGGTACTGCTCACTCACGAGCGTCCCGGCCGTAACGCCGCCGCCGGTCAGCACCTTCGCCACATGATTCGCAATCTTCGCGTCATGCGGACTGATGAACTGCGCCTCCAGCATCGTGTACACGCCCAGCTTCAGCGTCGCCTCCACCGAAACTCCCGGCGCCGGAATATCCGTCCGCATCACCGGTGCCGAGTACCCGCCCCGCACCAGTCGCAGCGCCTGCTCCTTCGCATCGCTTACCAGCCGGTCGCGGTTCATCGAGATCGCATCGCTCTCCTCCAAAATCCTCAGCGCCTTCGCCTCAAACGCCGATGTAGAAACCTTGGCCATGGCAATCGTCTCGAACACATTCCGGATCGCCTCAAACACCTCGACCGACTCCGCGCCGCCACCGGCGTTCACCGCTCCCGCAGCCTCGAGCGCCTTCAGCACCATCTCCTTGCAGCCGCCGCCAGCCGGCAACAAGCCAACGCCCGTCTCCACCAATCCGCTGTACAACTCCACATGCGGCTGCCGCACAGCCGAGTGCATCGAGATCTCCGTTCCCCCGCCCAGGCACAACCCAAACGGAGCCGCCACCACTGGCCGCGCACAAAACTTGATCGCCTGCGTCATGTTCTGAAACTCGCGCACCATCAGGTCAATCTCATCCCACTCCCCGTCCTGAATCCCGAGCAGCAGCTGCATCAAATTCGCGCCAACAGAAAAATTCGTAGCGTCGCTGGTAATGATGAACCCGTCGAAGTTCTTCACCGCATCGCTTCCCGGCTGCAGTTGCTTCTTCAAAAATCCGACAATGTCCTGCCCCAAACTATTCATCTTCGAATGAAATTCGAAGCACCCAATTCCATCGCCGACATCAATCAGCGAGATGCCTGCATTGTGCGCAAACACACCGTTAGCTCTCGTGTAACTAGCCACCGGCGCCAGCTCCGGATTCAAATCCACCGGCTTGTACGCCCCGGATGCCACATCGAAAAATTCCGTACCCTCCGCGCGATACCACGACGTCCCGCCTGCAGCCAGCAGCTTCTCCACAGCCGCAGGAATCGCCAGCCCCGCCTCGCGCATCTTCGCGACAATCTCCACAACTCCCGCCGCGTCCCACATCGCAAACGGCCCCAGCTCCCAGTTGAACCCCGCCTTCATCGCTGCATCAATCTCAACAATCGTGTCCGCAACCTCGCCAATCCGATTAGCCGAGTAAGCCCACATCTCCGGCAGCGCAGTCCAGTAAAACTTCGCCACCTTGTCCTTCGCCGCATTCCCGCTCAGCAGCGACTTAATCCGTCCCGTCAGCGAGTCATTCGACTTCGCCATCTCAATCTCAGCAAGCGCAGCCTTCCCCGCCGGCCGATACTCCATCGTCGCGAAGTCCAGCACCAGCCGCACGTCTTTCCCATCCGCACCGCGATCTTTTTTATAAAATCCCTGCTTCGTTTTATCGCCCAGCCACTTGCGCTCCATCAACTGCCCAATAATCGGCGGCAGCGTCACATCCGTCCGCTCATCACGAATGTTCGCCGCAAAATTCCGCGCCACATTCCCCAGCACATCGATCCCCACCATGTCCGCCAGCCGGAACGTTCCCGTCTTCGGCCAACCCATCGCCGCGCCCGTCAGCAGATCAATCTCCTCGATGCTCAGCCCCTGCGCTTCCATAATCCGCAGCGTGTTCAGCATGAAGAACGTGCCAATCCGATTGGCAATAAAGTTCGGCACATCCTTCGCCGGCACCACTGTCTTGCCCAGCTTCTTATCCGCAAACTCCGCGATGGCGGCAATAGCCTTCGGGTCCGTCTCCGGCGTTGCAATCACTTCAAACAAGCGCATGTACCGTGGCGGATTGAAGAAATGAGTTCCAAACCAGCGTCGCCGCAAATCTTCCGGCAGAACCTCCGCAACCTTCGCCACCGGCAGCCCGCTGGTATTCGTCGTCAGGATCGCGTCCGCGCGAAGATGCCCCGCGACCTTACTCAGAAGGCTGTGCTTGATCTCCATATTTTCGGCGACGGCCTCGATCACCCAATCGCAATCCTTGAGCTTCGCCAGGTCGTCTTCGAAGTTCCCAATCCGTATGTGGCTGGCAAACGATGCATCGGCAAAGGCCGCGGGCTTCGCCTTCTTCAGCGCCTCAACCGCGCCCGCCGCAATGCTGTTCCGCTCGCCGTTCGCCGGCACAATATCCAGCAGCAGCACCGGCAATCCCGCATTGGCAATGTGCGCAGCAATCCGCGCTCCCATCGTTCCCGCGCCCAGCACGGCCACCCGCCGCACGTCATACAACCGATCGCGCCCTCGTCCTTTGGACGAAGCCTCATCAACCATTAACGCGGATTCCAACGCAGCCATCGTCACCACTCCCCCCGAGCCTTCAGCCGGGCATTTCCTAACCTGTGCGGGAGCCCAATACCTCGCAGCCTCGCCAGTCCGTGCAGAATACTGAACGCGCGGTAAGAAAGTCAACCAGCGCAAATCCACCTGCCGAAAAGAGCGAAAACTGCCTTTTCCTCAACGTTTAATCTGCCCGTTTCGGCCTTAGCGCTTACTGCCCGCTTTCACCCGCGTCTTCTTCACCACCGCCGGCGTCCCCTCACACCCCCGCAGGCCTTGCGTCAGCAGATCCGCAAACTGCGTAGCAATCTCCTCGGCAGTCAGCGCACCCTCAGGCCGATACCACGTCCCAATCCAATTCACCGCGCCCGCCAGCGCAAACGATGCCAGCTTCACATTGCACGGAGCAATCGATCCGTCACGAATCCCCTCTTCCACATAAGATCGAATCGTCATGTCGATCCTCCGCTTCAAGTCGCGCACCTCGCGCCGCGCCTTGGGCGAGAGTTCCGCATCATCCAGCATTGCGACGCAGCGCCCAAAGTCGTAGCTCACCACCGCCTTCGCGTAGGCCTCCACATACGCCCGCACCTTGTTCAGCCCATTCCCATGGCTCACCGCGGCCTTGTCCAGCAGTTGTTCGATCGCCGCAATCCCCAGCCGATAGCACTCCACCAAAATCTCTTCCTTGTTGCGGAAGTAATAGTACAGCGCTGGCTTGGTGATCTTCAGCCGCGTCCCCAGCTCGCTCATCGACGTGCGTCGATACCCGTGCTCGAGAAACAGGTGCGCCGCCGTCTGCAGCACCGCGTCACGCTTCGTATCCAGGTTGCGTTGCCGCGCCTGGAAAGCCTTCCACGGCTCGCGCGGACGATTCGACCCCTCGTTTGTATCCACCGTCTTGGCCAAGTTGCCACGTTCCTTCTCGAAACTGAATGAGCCGATTTTCTTCTGGACGGATTATGCCACAGCCCGCGCACGCCCCATCCACGCCGTCCGCGCAGAGCCGCTAGCTAGTCTAAAAAGAAGTCCATTTGCAGCGGCTCGCCCGCCGTCATCGCATACCCGCTCAGATCCGTAACGCCCGCCCGCGCCAGCACCTCCTCATCAATAAAGAAATTCCCCGTCGTCGCGCGGCTATCCTGCGTCAGAATCCAGTGCGCCGCATCCGCCACAATCTCCGGCGTCCTTCCTCGCTCCGGATGCGCTCCAGGAATGATTTGCAGCGCCGCCGTCGCAATAATCGTGCGCGGCCACAGCGCATTCACCCCGATGCCCAGCGGCCTGAACTCCTCCGCCATCCCCAGCACACACATGCTCATCCCAAACTTCGCAATCGTGTACGCCACATGATGCTTGAACCACTTCGCCTGCATATTCAGCGGCGGCGAGAGCGTAAGAATCTGGGGGTTCTCCGCCTTCGCCAGGTACGGCAAACAGGCCTGTGAGCATACGAAGGTACCCCGAACGTTAACCCCCATCATCAGGTCAAATCGCTTCAGCGTCGTATCCGCCGTGCCCGTCAGGCTGATCGCGCTCGCATTGTTCACCAGGATGTCGATCCCGCCAAAGTGCTCTGCCGCCTTCTCCACCGCGGCCTTCACCTGCTCCTCGGCGCGAATATCCAGTTCCAGCGCCAGCGCCCTTCCGCCCGCGGCCTCAATCGCCTCCGCAGCGGAATAAATCGTTCCCGGCAGCCTGGGATTCGGCGTCACGGTCTTCGCCGCCACCACCACATTCGCGCCATCCCGCGCCGCACGCAGCGCAATCGCCAGCCCAATCCCCCGGCTGGCTCCTGTAATGAAAAGTGTCTTACCATTCAAGTCAGCCACGTCGCACGCTCATTCCCGACGGCCTTTCGCAGAATGATTCGTCCTGCGACTCTGCATATTTCCAGCTCTTGCAACCAGCCGCAAAAGATTGGAGATGACAGACGTCGTCTCTTTTGGTTATCTTACCCAGCGTTAAGGAAATTGCAAGGAGACCGATGCAACCGCTCGAACAGACTCAAATATCCGGCACAAACTCCATAGGCCCCGATCTACCTGGAGTCCCAAATCTGCCGGATCGCGAGCTGCCGCTGCAAAGGATTTACGCGTGCGAACACAATTCTCCCTTACAGCCGCTCTTCACCCAACCTATCAACGGCCAGATCCTCGACTGGTCCTGGGCCAGCGCCATGCAAGAGGTCCGTCGCATGGCCGCGTGGATCGAAGCGCAAGGCTGGCCCCCCGGCTCCAACATCGTCATCGTCTCCAAAAACTGCGCCTGGTGGATCATGGCGGACTTCGCCATCTGGATGTCGGGCCACGTCAGCGTGCCCTTCTTCCCCACGGCCCGCGATCTATCGCTGGCCGCGCTCTTCCGCCATTGCCAGCCGGTCGCCTGCTTCATCGGCTCACTGGAAAGCCCCCTGCCCCTCAGCGAAGACATCTTCCACAACCTCCGCTTCGTTGCCTTCCCCAACTGCGCGCCGCAACACACACCTGCCGGCAGCGCCCTCTGGTCCGACATCATCGCCACGCAATCCCCTCTCGCAGCCGACCCCGTTCGCACTGCCACGGACGTCGCCACCATCATCTACACCTCCGGCACCACCGGCCAGCCCAAGGGCGCCGTGCACAACTTCCGCGCCCTCACCCTCTGGGGCAAGTCCATGGAGCCCGCCGTCGGCGTCAACCCCACCGAAGGCATCGACCGGATCCTCTCCTACCTTCCCCTCGCGCACATCGCCGAGCGCGCAATCGTCGAGATGAACGCCCTCATCTCCCCGCTGCACATCTTCTTCACCGAAGGCCAGCCCACCTTCCTCCCGGACCTTATCCGTTCTCGCTCCACCCTCTTCTTCTCCATCCCGCGCCTTTACATCCGCTTCCAGCAAGGCGTCTTCGAAAAAATCCACGAGAAGAAACTCAACCTCCTGCTCTCCATCCCGATCCTCGGCAACATCGTCCGCAAGAAAATCCTCGCCAACCTCGGCCTCGGTGGCACCCGCCTCATCTGCTCTGGCGGCGCGGCCATCCCGGTCGACATCATCGTCTGGTATCGCAAGATGGGCCTCAACTTCCTCGAAGGTTATGGCATGACCGAGACCGGCATCACGCATGTCCCGCTGCCAGGCCAGATGCGCATCGGCTACGTCGGCAACGCCAGCCCCTGGGCCCTCACGCGCATCTCCGCAGACGGCGAAGTCCAGATTAAGGGCCCCATGAACATGCTCGGCTACTACCGCCACCCCGAGCTCACCCGCGAGGTCTTCACCGGCGACGGCTTCTTCCGCACCGGCGATCGCGGCGAGATCGACGAGCTAGGCCGCCTGCGCCTCGTCGGCCGCCTCAAGGAGGAGTTCAAGACCTCCAAAGGCAAGTATGTCGCCCCCGCGCAGATCGAAAAACTCCTCTCCTGCTCTTATCTATTCGAGTCCGTAGCCGTCTTCGGCAGTGGCATGACCGCTCCCTTCGCTATGGCCGTCCTCGCGCCGCCCCTGCGCAAAGATCTTCCGCCCTCCCAGCACCGCGCCGACATCGAAGCCAAACTCGCCGCCGAGCTCAACAGCGTCAACGCCCATCTCGAGCACCACGAACAGCTCCGCTTCATCGTCATCTCCGAACAGCCCTGGACCATCGACAACGAGCTCCTCACCCCCACCCTCAAAGTCCGCCGCGCCACCCTCGAGCAGCGCTATTCCCCGCGCTTCGCATCCTGGGAAAACTCGCAGACCAAAATCATCTGGATGGAGTCCCTATGAGCCATACCACCACCGAAACCCTCCACACCCAGCACCTCCATCTCTCCCTCGACGGCAAGATGGCGGAGGTCGCCTACCACTCTCTCCCCTCCGCTCACGGCACCATCCTCCTTCTCCACGAAGCTCTCGGCTCGGTCAGCTACTGGAAGCAGTTTCCCCAGAGGCTTGCCCAAGCAACCAACTACAACGTCATCGCCTACTCGCGCGCCGGCCACGGCAACTCCGAAGGCCCGCTCGCCAAGCGCACCGATGTCTACTACCTCCACCAGGTCAACACCGTCATCCCCACGCTCCTCGATCACTTCTCCGTCGCCGACCCCGTCCTCTACGGACACAGCGAAGGCGCGGGCATCTCTCTCCTCTACGCCGCGACCTCCAATCGCATCCGCGCGCTCATCCTCGAAAGTCCCTTCGTGGTCTCCACCAACGCCGCCGGCGAACTCATTCACAAGATGGCTGCCGCCTATCCCGGCAGCAAACTGCAGGAGCGTCTCGCCCACTACCACCAGCATCCAGACGAGGTCTTCGCCTCCTGGACGCAGTGGGCCGCAACCCTCGGCGACGAAGTCTTCCCGCTCCGCGAATTTCTCCCACGCATCACCTGCCCCGCCCTCGTTCTGCAAGGAGACCGCGACGAGTTTGGCACCACCCTGCAGCTTGCAGCACTTCAGGCTTCCGTTCCCCATCTTGAACATGAGAGTTATCCCGACACCGGTCACCTCCCTCACAAGGAACAAACCGATCGCGTTCTTCACCGGGTCTCTCAGTTCCTATCCCCAACCCATCTTCATCAACAGCACCCGTTCACTGGCGGGGCCACCTCGTAACTGTTTCCCCTTTACTTAGGAGCTTCTATGACGCACGGTTCGCGCATCACTCGTTTCACCCGCATCGGCCTGTTCGCAGCCACCATCGTCTTCCTCACCCAAATGCCGCACGCTTCCGCGCAGCAGCAGTACGTCGGTCGCTACGACCTCTACACCGGCTACTCCGACCTCTACACCCCCGGCCTCAACGACATCAACCAGAAGGGCTTCCACCTGCAGGCCGGTATCAATAACAACCGCTGGCTCTCCACCGGCTTTGACTACAGCATCCAGACTGGCAACACCAGCCTCGTTCCCGGATTCGCCAGCCCTGCCATCGTTGCCGGCATCACCCAGCTCTATGAGCTCTATGCGGAAACGGACGGCGCGTTTGGGCTTCCACCAACCTATGCCGTCAATGTTCCTTTAAGCGCAACCACGCAGACCTTCACTGCAGGCTCGCAGCTCAACTATCGCCACTTCTCCAAGGTGACGCTCTTCATCCGCCCCAGCCTCGCAGCCTTCCGTCTGAACGCCACCGCACATCCCCGCCCAGGCACACCGGATGAGGTTGTCGTCGGTGCGCTCATTGCAACCAACGTTCTCCAGCCCAACGCCACCATCACCGACTGGACCGGAGCCTACGGCGTAGGCGGTGGCGCCGAGTTCGCTCTCGCCAAACACTTCGGTATCCGCGCCCAGATGGACGCCGTATGGAATCATCCGTTCAACTACGTCGTCGCCAATGGTGGCTGGTCCTATCGCTTCTCCATCGGCCCCTCCTTCCACTTCGGCCGCAACGTGGTCGCCAAGTAAGCTGACCAACTGCCTTTGGTTTGCAGGGCGGGACGTTAGTCCCGCCGCACCTTCCTCCACATCAACGCGGCGTTAGCCGCTGAGGAAATGTTCAAAGTCTCCACAAGCCTCCCTCGCTTGAATCACCCGCAGGAGATCCGCATGAAACTCACCCTCAGCCGCTACACCACGCTCGCCGCAGCCCTCCTCACCACCACCCTGATCGCCCCCAGCCCCGCGCTCGCCCGCCAGACGCCCGCAGCGACCACCTGCTCCCTCGTCGTGCACATCGACGGCTTCCGCAATCAGAAAGGCGACGCCGGCCTCTCCATCTTCAACTCATCCGACGGCTGGCCCGAAAACAACGACAAGGCCCTCCAGCACGGCCCGCACCCCTTCTCCGGAACCGCCACCACCATTACCCTGCAAGTCCCGCCCGGCCGCTACGCCCTCGTCGCCCTGCATGACGAAAACTCCAACCACAAGCTCGACAAAAACATGTTCGGCATCCCCAAGGAAGGCTTCGGCTTCACCAACAACCCCCACGTGATCCTCTCCCCGCCGTCCTTCGACACCGCAGCCATCCAGGTAGCCTGCCCCACCACCGAAACTACCATCCACCTCATCTACAAATAGCGCGATCGCTTTCTAGCCCAACGTCATCTCGACCGAAGCATCACGCTCTTGTCTTTGTGATGCGCAGTGGAGAGATCCCCGCATTGGCATTTGCCGTTGCGGTTGCACTTGCAGTTGCCGTTGCAGTTGCAGTTGCCGGTGCCGTTGCCGTTCCTAGACAATTTCTGAAAGAAATTGTCATTCCGAGCCCAAGCGAGGAACCTGCTTTTCTCCCGTTCTTCCCTTCTTTCCCTCACCCCAGAAATCCGCTCTTCGCGCAAGCGCACCCCTACTCCGCGCGCTCCCACCACCCCGACCTCAACTCCGCAACCACGTCCGTCGGCGCTCCCGGCTCCGGCAGCCACAGCTTGATCCCCTTCTCGTCGGCCACCTCCAGCATCCGCTCCACCGGCTGCTTCCACGCATGCAGCGCCAGGTTGAACAGCCCCCAGTGAATCGGCATCATCAAACCGCCCCGCGGCGACATCACCTCAAACGCCTTCGCCGCATTGTCCGGCCCCAGGTGAATCGAGTCCCACAACGGATGAAACGCCCCAATCTCCAGCATCGCTAAATCGAACCCATCGTACTGCGCCGCGATCTCTCCGTACCCCTCCCACCAACCCGAATCCGCGCCGAAGTACACCCGATGCCGCGGCCCCTCAATCACAAACGAACCCCACAGCGTCTTGAACCTGTCGAACAACCCTCGCCCCGAAAAATGCCTCGCGGGCCACGACGTCACCTTCAGGCCGCCGACCTCCACGCTCTCGGTCCAATCAAGCTGCGTAATCCTCTCCGTCGGCACACCAAACCCACGCAACCGCTTGCCCACACCCAGCGACGTCACCCACCGCGCCCCCGCCGTCGCCGTCCCCTTCGCCAGCTGCCGCACTGTCTCCGCGCCCAGGTGGTCATAGTGATCGTGTGAGATCAGCACCACATCAATCTTCGGCAGCGCATCCAGCGCAATCGTCGGCTCAAAAAAACGCTTCGGCCCCATAAACGAAAACGGACTCGCCCGCTCCCACACCGGATCCACCAGCACCCGCATCCCGTCAATCTCAATCAGCGACGCCGAGTGCCCGAACCACGTCACCCGCAGTCCACTCTTGGGCTCCGTCGTGTACACGCTCGCATCCGTCGTGAACGGCCCCAGCGGCCGCTTCGGTTCCACCTGGGCCCGGTTGTTCACATACTGCGGCAGCACCTTGAACACAATGCGCACGCCACCCACGTCCGTCGGCACGGGATTCAAAAACTTCCCGCCCTGCTTCTCTGCTCGCTTGAGGTAACTCACTGCCGCATTGGATGCACCCATTGCCTCATAGTCTCAAGCCTTGCACCCTCACCGCAAACATCCATCCGTTATTCGCCGCCATACAACGCGTCAATCCGATCCTTGTACCGATCGAAGATCACCCGTCGCTTCAGCTTCATGCTCGGCGTCAGCTCCCCACCCTCAATGCTCCACTCCTCCGGCATCACGCCCACCTTCTTCATCCGCTCGTGGTCCTGCAGCTCCGCATTCACTCTCTTCACAATGCTCTCGTACTGCGCCTTCACCTTAGGATCCTTCACCAGCTCCTTAGGACTCTTGGCCGTCACGCCGTGCTCGCCCGCCCATCGCCCCAGTGCCTGGAAGTCCGGCGAAATCAGCACCGCCGCAAACTTGCGCGAGTCGCCAATCACCGCCGCATTGCCCACCAGCTCGTCGGCCTTCAACTTCCCTTCAATCGGCTGCGGCGCAATATACTTCCCGCTGCTGGTCTTGATCAGCTCCTTCTTCCGATCCGTAATCGAAAGGAACCCATCCTCATACTTGCCAATATCGCCAGTCTTGAACCACCCATCCTCAGTGAACTCGCTCTTGGTCGCCTCTTCTCTCTCCCAATAACCTGAGAACACCGTCGTCCCGCGCACCTCAATCTCGCCATCTTCAGCCATCCTCAGCTCGAGATTCGGCACCACCATCCCCACCGTCCCAATCCGGTAGCCGTCGTACGTATTCCGCGAGATCACCGGCGAGGTTTCGGTCAACCCATATCCCTCAAAGATCCGAATCCCCATGTCCAGAAACCACTCCGCCGAATCCATCCCCAGCGGCGCGCCTCCCGAAACATAAATCTTCGCCTTGCCCCCAAACGCCTCTCGCAGTTTCGAGTACACCAGCTTGTCCGCCAGCTTCCACATCGGCGACGACGGCGTCTTGCCCGCCATCAACTCCTTGCGATGCTTCGTCCCCGTCCGCATCGCCCAATGCAGAATCTTCTTCTTGAACCCAGTCGACTTAGCTTCCGTCCCCTGCCGAATCTTCTCGTACACCCGCGGCACCGCCAGAAAAATCTGCGGCTTCACCGCCTGCATCGCTCCCCGCAAATCATCGAACTTCGCCAGGTACGCAATCTTCCCGCCGTGCCCATAGATCGCATACCCCAGGTGCCGAGCCAGCGAGTGGCTCAGCGGCAGAAACGAAATCGTCACATCCCCCGGCCCAATCCTCAGCCCTACCGTCGAGTACCTGAGATTGTCCGCCAGGTTCCGATGCGTCAGCATCACGCCCTTCGGATCGCCGGTCGTCCCCGATGTGTACACGATCGTGGCTAGTTCTTCAGGTTTAGTCTCCTTCAACAACGCATCAAACCCCGCGTCGATCCCTTCAAGCTCCTTCGCCCGCTCGAACGCCCCCGCCAAACTCGTCGCCCCTTCAAACTCGCCCTCATCCAGCACCCCCACAAACTCCAGCGTAGGAATCTCTCCCGCCGCCACCAGCTTCTTGTACTGCAGTTTGTTGGAGACAATCACCGCCCGCACACCCGCATCGCGCAGAATGTAGCCCATCTGCTCCGGCGTCAGCGTGTCGTACAGCGGCACATCCACGCCCCCGATCGCGAGCACCGCGAAGTCCACCACCGGCCACTCCCAGCGGTTCTCGCTCACCAGCCCCACCCGGTCTCCGCGCTTGATCCCCCACTGCTGCAGCAACCCCACCAGCGCCCGCACCCGCCCATACATCTGTTGCGACGAGATCTCCTTCCACTCACTCCCACTCTTCCACATCGCAACCGGCGTCTCGCCCTGGTGGCTCATCCGCTCGAAGACATCATTGATCGTCGCAAACTCCAGCTTCGAATAATCAATCATGCGTACCTCTCCCTTAGTCGCATCACCACAGCACCTGCATCCTACCCTTGCTCTATGACAATATGCCCAAACGTACCCCCTGCGTCCATTCCAAGGCACCTGTCAATTTTTCAGGTCTCAACTCGCCCTCAACCGACAACTGAGAACTGACAACGCCCTACCCCAGCACCCCCTTCGACAAATACCTCTCCGCCGAATCCGGCACAATCGTCACCACGCGTTTCCCCTCGCCCAACTCTTTCGCTATCGCAATGGCCGCAAACATATTCGCGCCCGAGCTCGATCCGCCCAGCACGCCCTCCTCGCGCGCCATCCGCTGCACCATCGCAAACGCGTCGTCATCGCTCACCATCACCACCCGGTCACACACGCTGCGATCAAACGTCGCCGGAATTTCCGCCACCCCAATTCCCTCCACCCGGTGCGGCCCCGGAACCCCTCCCTGCAGCACGCTTCCCTGCGCCTCCACGGCCACCATCAACACATTCCCCAGCTTCTTCTTCAGCGCCCGCGCAATCCCGGTAAACGTCCCCGCAGACCCCACGCCAATCACCGCCGCGTCAATCCGCTCCTCCATCTGTTCCAGGATCTCCACCGCCGTCGTCTGCTCATGAAAGTCCGGGTTCGCCGGATTCTCAAACTGCATTGCCGCAAACGCCCCGGGCGTCTCGTCCTCAAACGCCAGCGTCCGCTTGATCGCCCCCGCCAGCGCCTCGCTCTCCGGAGTACGCACCACGTCCGCGCCCAGCCCCCGCATCAGGATGCACTTCTCCTCGGCAAACCCTTCCGGAATGAAAATCTTAACCTTGTATCCGCGCTGCACGCCGATCAGCGCCAGACCCACGCCGGTATTTCCCGCCGTCGCCTCGCAGATCGTGTCGCCCGGCTTCAACACCCCGCGCCGCTCCGCATCCAGCACGATCCCCAGCGCCGCGCGGTCCTTAATGCTCCCGCCCGGATTCATCGTCTCCAGCTTCGCCCAAAGCTCCGCATCGCCGCTACCCACCAGCCGGTTGATACGCACCATCGGCGTATGCCCCACCAGCTGCGTCACATCATTTCCAATACGCATCGTCTCTACAAATCCACTCGAGCGGCCAACACGCTCCGCCCCAAAAGACTATCGCACTTCCCCCATCGCCCGCGCCAAGCCCAAACGGCAGGCCTTTGCCTCGGCCTTTGCTAGAAGCTAGCAGCTAACAGCCCGCATCTAGTTCCCCCCCGGCCCAGCCCCCGCGCCCTGTGCCCCCGTCTTCGGGAAGTACCCTGCCCGCGTACTCACCCGCAGCCCGTGATACCCCTTCTCCGACGCCTCCACATGAATCGTCCGGTACCCCGGTACCGACATCGGTTTGGTCGAGTGATACTCGATCATGTACTGCGACCGGATATGCTGCGCCACCTCCTGCGCAATCTCATCTACCTCCCTCAAGGACTTGGGAAAGTAGGCCTGCCCGCCCGTCTCGTCCGAAAGTTGCGTCAGCACCTCCCGCGAGTGCTTGGAATCCTTGTGATTCAGATCGCCCCCAAACAACAGCCCAATGCAATAAATCGAAGGCCCGTCCAGCGCCTGCACCCGTTGAATCGTCTCCTCGAGCGTCGCATTCGACGAGTTATCGTCCCCGTCCGTCACAATCAGCAACACCTGCTTGGATTGCTTCGCATTCTTCGAAAGATAATCGGCCGACGCAATCACCGCGTCATACAGCGCCGTCCCTCCACCGGCCTTCATGTAGGCCAACCCCTGCTGCAGCGTCGCGATGCTGCTCGTAAAATCCTGGTCGATATAGGGTTCCGAATTGAAGTCCACCAGGAACGCCTCGTCCTTTGGATTCGACAGCTTCACCAGGTTCAGCGCCGCCGCATCCACCGACGGCCGCTTGTCGTACATCGACCCCGAGCTATCAATCAGGATTCCCAGCGATATCGGCAGGTCCTCATGCCGAAAGCCCACAATCTTCTGCAACTGTCCATCCTCGTAGATCTTGAAGGCGGTCTCCGGCAGCGAGTCCACCTCGCGGTCGCTGCTGTCAAACACCGACGCGTTCAGCCGCACCTCGAACGCGTTGGTGCGCAGCGTAAACCGCCCATTCTCCTTGGTAATCTCATCCGCCTGCGATTGCCCCTGCGTCTGCCCCAGCACCGGCATCTGCCCCGGCACGGCATTCTGCGGGTCGGGGCTTGCCACCGGATCGGAGTCCTGTGTCAACGCGCTCGGCGGCCGCTTCTGCATCACCGCGCTCTGGCCCGAGGGGTTTTGCTTGGGCGTGTCGTTGTCTGCGGGCGTCTGTGCAGCAGCCCCTGTTCCTCCGGCCACAAGAAATCCGGCTAAGCTGATGCCTGCAATCCAGACCCATGTTCTACAGCGATCCTGCATAGTTCTCCTCGCGACCATCGTCATCTTCCTCCAGCAATCGGAGCCGGTGACTGTCGCTCCTTCAATTTACGCCACACTCCCTGCCCCGCGCCCACTCCCGCGACTCTTATCAGGCGCTCCGTGATCAGCGTCCTTTCATTGACCGTCCTATCCGCGTATGCTCTAATTCGCCCATTCGCCAAATCACGTGTTTTTGCTTCTGCTATCTGCTCCATCACTTTCCGAGAAGAATTAAGAGGAATCTTTTTCATGAACTTAGGCGTGCTCGCAACACTGATCTTCAGCTTCCAAGACCTCTCATCAAATGCTCCGGGAACCATCCAAAATACTGACACCATCTGGCTGTGGATCGCCCTCGGCGTTGGCGTCCTCGCCCTCATCGCCGCCTTCATCCTCGCCCGCGTCGTCCTCGCAGGCGATACCGGCACCCCCGACATGCGCGTCATCTCCGACGCCATCCGCGAAGGCGCCGAAGCCTTTCTCTCCCGCCAGTACCGCTCCATCGGCATCATGGCCGTGGTTCTTGCCATCATCATCTTCCTCGGCTACCACTTCTCCCCCAGCACCCGCGAGGTCGCTGTTCCCACCGTCATCAGCTTCCTCGTCGGCGCCATCTGCTCCGGCCTTGCGGGCTTCACCGGCATGTATGTCTCCATTCGCGCCAACATCCGCACCGCGGCGGCCGCGCGTAACTCTCTCAATGGAGCGCTCCAGTCTGCCCTCCGCGGCGGTGCCGTCACCGGCCTCGTCGTCGTGGCTCTCGCCCTCATCGGTATTGGAGTGCTATTTCTCTCCTTCGGTGGCCTGAACAACCCACAACACGTCGTTTACGAGCTGGTTGGCTTCGGATTTGGAGCCTCCCTCGTCGCTCTCTTCGCCCAGCTCGGCGGCGGCATCTATACCAAGGCCGCCGACGTAGGCGCCGACCTCGTCGGCAAAGTCGAAGCCGGCATCCCCGAAGACGATCCCCGCAACCCCGCCGTCATCGCCGACCTCGTCGGCGACAACGTAGGAGACTGCGCCGGCCGCGGTGCAGACATCTTCGAGTCCACCGCCGCCGAAAACGTAGGCGCCATGATCCTCGGCGCCGCCCTCTACCCGGTCTTCGGCATCAAGGGCATCCTCTTCCCGCTGATGGTCCACGCCATCAACCTGGTCGCCTCCATCATCGGCGTTGCTGTAGTCAAGACGACGGACAACGAAGACCCGATGCGCGCCCTCAACCGCGGCTTCTACGTCACCTCCATCCTCGCCCTCGCCGGCTTCGGCGGCATCGTCTACAAGATGCTCAACGGCCCCGGCGTCCAGCCCGGCTACCTCTTCCTCTGCGGCGTCATCGGCCTCATCACCGCGTTCCTCTTCGTCTGGATCACCCAGTACTACACCGAGAGCCGCTACCGCCCCGTCCAGTCGATCGCCGAAGCCTCCCTCACCGGCCCCGCCACCAACATCATCTCGGGCCTCGCCGTCGGCATGGAAACCCCAGCAATGCCGGTAGTCGTCATCAGCGCCGCACTCCTGCTCAGCTACTACTTCGGCGTCAAAGGCCTCTCCGGCGTCGACCTCCCCGGCATCTCCAACTACGTCAAGGGCATCTATGGAACCGCTATAGCAACGATGGGAATGCTAAGCTGCGCCGCCTACATCCTCGCCATGGACACCTTCGGCCCCATCACCGACAACGCCGGCGGCATCATCGAGATGTCCAACCAACCCGACGCCGTCCGCGACAAGACCGACAAGCTGGACTCCGCCGGCAACACCACCAAGGCCCTTACCAAGGGTTACGCCGTAGGCTCGGCCTCACTAGCCGCCTTCCTCCTCTTCTCTGCCTACCTTGAAGAGATCAAGTCCATCGTCACCGCGCGCGTCACCGCCGCCGGCCCCGCCGGCTATATGCCCCACGGCTGGTCCTTCACCAACGTCAACCTAGCCGAGATCCCGGTCTTCGCCGGCGCCATGCTAGGCGCGATGCTCGTCTACCTCTTCTCCTCGATGGCCATCAAAGCCGTAGGCCGCACCGCGCAGATGGTCGTCAAAGACGTTCGCGACCAGTTCCGCGAGAACCCCGGCATCATGGCCGGCACCTCCAAACCCGACTACGCCCGTTGCGTTTCCATCGTTACCGGCGCAGCCCTCAAGGAGATGGTCCTCCCTGGCATCCTCGCAGTAGGCCTCCCGGTCGCGGTAGGCCTCATCTTCCGCAACTTCAGCTCCGTCTACGCCACCACCGTCAACACCGCCGGCGGCCTTTCAACCGTCCCCACCATCAACGGCATCCCCGTCAACCTCGGCGGAGCCACCGCCGTAGCCGGCCTCCTCATGGTTGGCACCATCACCGGCGTGCTCATGGCCATGCTCATGAACAACGGCGGCGGTGCCTGGGACAACGCCAAGAAGTGGATCGAAACCGGCAAGTACGGCGGCAAAAAATCCGACGCCCACAAAGCCGCCGTAGTAGGCGACACCGTAGGCGACCCCTTCAAGGACACGGCGGGTCCGTCGCTCCACGTCCTCATCAAACTCCTCGCCACCATCACCCTGGTCCTAGCCCCCCTCTTCCTCTAACCCGCTCTCCAAGTAAGCAAAGGCCGCTCGGTTCCTATCGAGCGGCCTTTACCGTTACACTCCAGCGATGCAGCCTTCAACCCCCACGAACACCCACAGCAACACCGTCGCCCTCACCGTCCTGCGAATCGTAGTTGGCCTCTTCTTCATCGTCTTCGGCCAATACAAAGTCTTCGGCACCGAATTCACGCTGCATGGCGGCTTCGAAGCAACCCTTCGCGACTTCATCCACTCCGGCGCCTACCCCTTCATGGTGCCGATTCTCCAGGGCATCCTCGCCCACGCAGCCACCCCCATGGCCTTCCTCGTAGCCTATGGCGAACTCCTCATCGGCATCTCTCTCCTCATCGGAATCCTCTCTCGCCTGGCCAGCCTCTTCGGCCTCTCCCTCATCCTCGCCATGTGGCTCTCAGGAGGCTACCCCGGCCCCCACGCCGCCTTCTGGATGTACTGGGGTGCCTCACTCAACTGGTCCATCCTCGCCCTCTGCTTCGTCGTCCTGATGATCGGCCGCCCCGAAGACCTCTGCAGCCTTCGCCGCCGCACCACACCTCCGCCCCCGCGATGAGCGGCCCACAAAATCATCTCCACAACCCCTACGCCCATCCCCTATACTGGCCGCACCTCGCACCTAAGGAGCCCCCATGTCCCGCGTCCGCCTCCTCATCGGCACCCGCAAAGGCGCCTTCGTCCTCACCTCCGACGCCTCCCGCAAATCCTGGCAAATCTCCGAACCCCACTTCCCCGGCTGGGAGCTCTACCACCTCAAAGCCTCCCCCGTAGACCCCAACCGCATCTACGCCTCCCAAACCTCGGGCTGGTTCGGCCAGCAAATCCAGCGCTCCGACGACGGCGGCCTCACCTGGAACCCCGTCGACAACAAGTTCACCTACGACGGCACCCCCGGCACCCACCAGTGGTACGACGGCACGCCCCACCCCTGGGAGTTCAAGCGCGTCTGGCACCTCGAGCCCTCGCTCACCGACCCCGACACAGTGTTAGCAGGAGCAGAAGACGCCGGCCTCTTCAAGTCCACCGACGCCGGCGCCACCTGGCACGAACTCCCCGGCCTCCGCACCACCGAAACCGGCCCTCACTGGCAGCCTGGCGCCGGCGGCCTCTGCCTCCACACCATCCTCCTCGACCCCACCAACCCCGACCGCATCGTCATCGCCATCTCCGCGGCAGGTGCCTTCCGTTCGGACGACGCCGGCAAAACCTGGAAGCCTATCAACAAAGGCCTCTACTCCAAATACATCCCCAACCCCACGGCGGAAGTCGGCCACTGCGTCCACCACATCGCCATGAACCCGCGCACGCCGAACACCCTCTTCATGCAAAAACACTGGGACGTCATGCGCTCCGACGATGCCGGCGACAACTGGACCAAAATCAGCGGCAACCTCCCCACCGACTTCGGCTTCGCCATCGACGTCCACTCGCACCAACCCGAAACCGTCTACGTAGTCCCCATCAAATCCGACTCCGAGCACTTCCCCCTGGACGGCAAGCTGCAAGTCTTCCGCAGCAAGTCCGGTGGCAACGAATGGGAGCCCCTCACCCGCGGCCTCCCGCAAAAAGACTGCTACGTCAACATCCTCCGCGACGCCATGGCCGTCGACACCCTCGACGACTGCGGCATCTACTTCGGCACCACCGGCGGCCAGGTCTACTGCTCCCCCGACGGCGGCGACAACTGGCAAACCATCACCCACGACCTCCCCGCCGTCCTAAGCGTAGAAGCCCAAACCCTACCATGAGGTCAGGATCATTGCACTCCGGTTTCCGAAAACATTTGCTTGCCGCATCCGAGTGGCTCACGATTGCCCTCGCGCTTCTGAACACCGGGCAGCTTCTTTCGCAGACACCTCCGGCGCAGCCCGCGTCCTTCGAAGTCGCGTCCGTCCGGGTGTCACCGGCCGACCACGGCTATACGTCGATTAGCCCCTCAGGCGCGGAGCGCTTCACCGCAACCAACACGCCGCTGAAGGTGTTGATCGAGCTCGCATTCGGAGTAGACGGCAACCAGATCACCGGAAAATTTGGCTGGCTAGATACGGCCTGTTACGACGTTCAGGCCAAGCCCCCCACCGACGAAGGTCTCTCCTACGAAGAGCTGCGACCGTTCCTCCAAAATCTGCTCGCCACTCGCTTTCATCTCGTGGCGCATCGAGAGACCCGACACGTCTCCGGCTACTCCCTCGTGGTCGCCAAGGGCGGCCCAAAGCTAACCGCCGCAAAAGAAGCATCCACCGGCGGCTACATTCTCCCCGACGGACTTAGGAGCCCCGGAGCCTCCATCAAGACGTTAGCCAGCATGCTCGCTACGCCCGCCGGAAGGCCCGTCATCGACAAGACAGGTCTCGCCGGAACCTACAGCATCGATCTCAAATACGCTCCCGAAGGATCCCCTGACTCGGAGCTGCCCTCCATGTTTGCGGCCATACAAGAACAGCTGGGGCTAAAGCTCGAGCCGCAAAAAGATGTGCCCCTCGCCATGCTCGTAGTCGATGACGTAGATAAAATGCCTACCCCGAATTAGCATCGACCTCAGCCAAACTCCCGCTCTTTCATTCCGAAAGCACACCCTCAACCCACCCCCATGCCCACCATCCGCGTAGACCTCCCCATCCACCTCCGCCGCCTCGCCAACCTCCCCGCCCACGAGACCACCCTCGACGTCCCCGCCCCCGCCACCATCGCCTCCGTCCTCGACGCCCTCGAGGCCACCTACCCCATGCTCCGCGGCACCATCCGCGACCACGTCACCAAGCAACGCCGCCCCTTCCTCCGCTTCTTCGTCTGCGAAGAAGACTGGTCCCACCTCCCCACCGATTCCCCTCTCCCCGAGCCCATCATCACCGCCCGCGAACCCCTCATCATCCTCGGAGCCATAGCCGGCGGCTAGGCTATCAGCACCTCTGCTGCAACTCCCGCCGTCCGCGCAGGACCACAGGACCAATGTGTCATGGGTCAATCTCACTCCCGCCGTCCGCACGGGACCAGGACCCTCAAATATCCCGCTCCATCACCACGAAGTGCAAATCCTCCCGCAGCGGCCGCCCAAGCCGCCCATCCCCATAAGGATAGGGCTGCGTCTCCCCGGTCTTCCGATACCCCCGCCGCTCATACCACCCCATCAGCACATCCCGCCCCGACAGCACGGTCATCGTAATCCGCCGCCCGCCCCTCTCCCGCGCATAGTTCTCCGCAGCCACCAGCAGCGTTCTACCAAGCTGCCGATTCTGCACCTCCGGACGCACGGTCAGCAACCCCAGATACCAAACCCCATCCCCCTTGTTATGCATCCAGACAGTTCCCATCAACGGTCCGCCCGATTCCTCGCGCCACACTAGCAGCTCCGGCTTCTCCGCCAGGTCCTCCCGCAGCGTCTCCTCCGTCAGCCGCGGGCCCTCGACCAACCCCGTCTCAATGTTCCAACTGGCAGCGTCGCCCTCCTGCCTCCCCGTCCCCCTATACGCCAGGTTCGCCAGCTCCACTACCGCCACATAATCAGCTTCCACAACCCGTTCCAGCAACATTCGCCCAGTCTACGACAATCCCACCCCCTACTCCCCAACTGTCCTCTCGACCGGAGCATTACGCTTCTATCTTTGTGATGCGGAGCGGAGCGACCTGCAGGCGCACTTGCCTTTCTTTCTGTCCTTCCCTATGGGAATCTGCGTCTTCCTTTGCGTCTGCGTTTTCCACTCCAATCCCGCCATCGCGCAGGCCTCTACAATAAATCCATGGCCCGTCTGTACCCCTTCCGCGCTCTCCGTTACGACCCCACCCGCGTCAACCTCACCGACGTCGTCACCCAGCCCTACGACAAGATCACCCCGGCCATGCAGGACGCCTACTACGCCGCCAGCCCCCACAACCTCATCCGCGTAATCCTCGGCAAGCACCTGCCCAACGACACCGAAGCCGGCCCCAATGTCTACACCCGCGCCGCCGCCACCCTCAACGAGTTCCGCAACGAGGGCATCCTCAAAGAAGAAACCGAGCCCGCCCTCTACATCTACTCCCAGACCTACACCGTCCCCGGCACTTCAGAAGTGAGAGAACGCCGCGGCTTCATCGCCCTCGGCCAGCTCCACGACTACGCCGACAAGGTCGTCTACCGCCACGAGCAGACCTTTCCCAAGCACAAGTCCGATCGCCTCGCCCTCTTCAAGGCCACCCGCGCCTACTGCGAACAGATCTACATGCTCTACTCCGACCCTGAATCCACGATCGACCATCTCCTCTTCGACACCGCAGGCCAGCAGCCCCCCGCAGCCATGCGAGCCCCCGACGTCGAAATCACCGACGAGTACAACGTCATTCACCGCCTCTGGAAACTCGCCGACCCCAACATCATCCAGAAGATCCTCGACGCCATGGCCGACAAGTGGCTCCTCATCGCCGACGGTCACCACCGCTACGAGACCTCCACCACCTACATGCACGAGCGCGCCGCCCAGCTAGGCCTCAACCCCAACGCCCCGCCACAGCTTACCGGCGAAGGCTTGCCGCAGCCGGCGTTTCCTGAACAGGCCATGATGATGACCTTCGTCAATATCGACGCCCCCGGCATCACCATCCTCCCCACCCACCGCGTGGCCTTCAACCTCATCGGCTTCCACGGCCGCGAGTTCGCCACCAAAGCCGAACAGTTCTTCCACGTCACGGAGATCGCCCCCACTCCCAGCGGCCACTACCCCGGCCCCGACGCCCTCCTCAAGCAGCTCAACGACACCAGGGGCGTAGCCTTCATCGCGGCAACCCGTGATGGAGACTTCCTCCTGACCCCGAAGGCCGAAGCCATCGCCCCGCTCCTGGCTCGCCTTCCCACGCGCCAGCAGCAGTTGGACGTCACGCAACTCCACAAAGTGATTCTCGAAAAACTTCTAGGCCTTAGTGAAGAAACAGTCCGCGCCGGCGGCAACATCCGCTACCTCCGCGAAGCCTCTGAAGCCCTGCAGCAAGTAGGCTCCGGCAACGCCGACGTAGCCTTCCTCATCAAGCCCGTAACGCTAGACCAGATGCGCGACATCTCGCTCAACTTAGAAGTAATGCCCCAAAAGTCCACCGACTTCTACCCCAAACTCCTAAGCGGCCTGGCCATGTACACCCTCGACTAGCCGCTTTGTGTTCGTCCTCATCCCCGGATCAGATCTGCTTTGCCTGCATTGGCATTTCTCCCCATCCGGCGCATAATCAACCCAAGGGGACACCCCATGGCATCCGCACCGTCCATGCTCTCCATCGACGAGTACCTCCGCACCAGCTATCACCCCGACGTCGACTACGTTAGCGGCGAAATCGAGGAACGGAACTTGGGCGAATTTGAGCACGCGCGACTGCAATACATCCTGGCCCTCATGTTTGGGCGTCATGAACGCGAATGGAACGTAATCGGCGTCACTGAACAACGTATCTATGTCGCTCGAGACCGTGTGCGCATCTGCGATGTCTGTCTGCTCGACCGCACCTCAAAGCGGGAACGGGTGCTCACCACTCCACCCCTGCTATGCATCGAGATTCTGTCTCCGGAAGATCGCCTTCCACGAGTGCAAGTAGTCTTCAAGGACTATCTGGACATGGGCGTGAAGAATATTTGGCTCCTCGATCCCATTCGCCAAATAGCGCATACCTTCGACGCCGAAGGGTTACACGTAGTCAACGACACCCGGCTCACCGTCCCGAACACCCCCATCTGCCTCGACCTCGCCGAAGCCTTCGCAGCGATCGACTAACCAACTCACCGCTGCACCCTCCTCACCGCGAGATCCCCTCCAACGGCGAACTAGCCGTCGCATACAACTTCTTCCCCATCCGCCCCGCCAGGAACGCCTCTCTCCCCGCCTCCACACCCTTCTTCATCGCCGACGACATCAGCACCGGATCCTTCGCCGCTGCCATCGCCGTATTCAGCAGCACGCCATCGAACCCCATCTCCATCGCCAGCGCCGCATCGCTAGCCGTCCCCAACCCCGCATCCACAATCAGCGGAACGTCGTTGATTAGTTCGCGCATCATGCGCAGCGTGTACGAATTCGCAATCCCCAACCCCGTCCCAATCGGAGCCCCCAGCGGCATCACCGCCGCCGCCCCCACATCGATCAGCCGCTTCGCAAACACAATGTCGTCCGTCGTATAGGGAAGCACCGTGAACCCTTCCTTCACCAGCACGCGCGTAGCCTCAACCGTCGCTTGAACATCCGGATACAGCGTAGCCGTATCGCCGATCACCTCAATCTTCACCCAGTCCGACAGCCCCACCTCGCGCCCCAGCCTTGCAGCCCGAATCGCCTCCTCCGCGGTAAAACACCCCGCCGTATTCGGCAGCAGAAAATACTTCTTCGGATCAATGAAATCCAACAGGCTTTCCTTCGACCGGTCCAACTCCACGCGCCGAACCGCCACCGTCACCATCTCCGCGCCCGAGGCCTCAATCGCAGCCCTGGTCTCCGCGCCATCCCTGTACTTCCCCGTGCCAACAATCAGCCTCGACCCAAACGTCCGCCCTGCAATCACCAAATCATCCATACCCACAATCCTACCGCTCTCGCCTCTGCGCCGTTCTCTATCCTCTACACTCTATCCCCTTCACTCTGCTCTAAAACACAAGCGGCCCGCCCCCAGAAGGAGCGAGCCGCTTGTGCAGTGATCTGTTGAGATTGACTTGAGGCATCCGTTCTCGGATGGGCCTCGGAGTTTGTACCCGCGCAGGAAGTATGTACAACCCTTCCCGCACTCCAGGTCTAGAGCACGGATGCTCTAAGCCTCAGTCACCTCACGTGTTTTTGTACAACTGGAACTATCAATTTTCATAGGTTTGGACCATCCTCCTTTCCCGTGTTGAAACTCAAACTAAACCGCACCCCATCCTCAAGTCAACGCCCCGTACCGCCCTGCTGTGCATATCTGCATCTCACCTGCTGAATTCAAATCGCTTAGGAGAATCTCCTCCCATGAAACCCGCCACCCTCATCGGCATCCTTCTCATCATCCTTGGCATCATCGGCTTTGCCCTCGGTGGCTTCACCTACACCCACGAAAAGCAGGACGCCAAGGTCGGCCCCGTCGAAATCGAGCACAAGCAAACCAACACCATCCCCATCCCACCCATCCTCAGCGGCATCGCCCTGGTCGGCGGCATCGCCCTCGTCGTCGTTGGAGCAAAGAGCAGCTAACCCGAACCTTCACTCCCTCACTTCATATACGCCCGCACCAGGTCGATCAACTCCTCCCCCAATTCAGGAGTCAGCGCCTTTGCCTTCGGCCCAATCAGGTGCAGCCGAATGTGGTCCTCCAGCACCTCTGCCATCAATCCGTCGATCCCGCCACGCACCGCCGCCAGCAGCATCAACACGTTCGCGCAATCGTGCTCTTCGGTCAGGCTGCGCTCCACCCGCTCCATCTGCCCGTTGATTCTCTTCGCGCGATTCACCAGTTTTATTCGCTCACGATCTAATTCCATATGCCGCCCTCCAATACCCTACTGGGGTATACTATTCCTCGACGACCAATATTCATACTCTATTTCTTTTTGTCGATAGAGAATAAGAAAGCCCTGCATGTTCTGCTCACCCACCTCCCAGATCTCCGCGCTGTTCCTGTGCCTGCTGCTCGCCGCTTTCGGCGCGCAAGCACAGTCGTACGTGCAACCCTCCGCGCAGATCCCGCAGAACGCTCTCCCCAACGCTCCCTCCCCGATCCTCGCCGCAGATCTTCGCCCCGACACCAGCCTCTACCTCCCAGCCAGCCCCCAAAACCTTCCCGCCGGCACGCCAAGCCTCCCGCCCTCCGCGCAGGAGTCGGCAACCAGCCCCGCGCACAACACCCCTTCGGCCGCCGACAAGTCCGACAAGTCGCCGCAAACCTACAACCTGCACGCGCAATACACCCTTACCGGCATGGGCTATCCCTCCTTCAGCGCCCAATACTCAAACCCTGCCTATCTCGTATACGGCACCGGGAGCAGCCTGCCCACCGAGGGTCAGGCGCGCGAAACGCAATCCGCGGACGCCTACTTCGGCTATCGCCTCCTTGCCAATACCGAGTTTCACGTCGATGCCCTGGTCTGGCAGGGCTATGGCCTGAACAACACCTTCGGCCTGGGCGACTTCCCCGACGGCGAAGCCTTCAAGGTCGGCGTGCGTTACCCTCACTTTGCCATCGCGCGTTTCTTCACGCGCACCACCATCAATCTTGGTGGCCCCCAGGAACCGGTGGAAGACGACTTGCTAACCCTTCGCGGCAAACAGGATACGAATCGCATCACGATCACCATCGGCAGATACAGCGTGAAGGACATCTTCGACAACAACCAGTATTCCAATGACCCCCGCGCGCAATTCATGAACTGGGCTCTGATGGCCAATGCCGCCTACGATTACCCGGCAGACGCCCTGGGCTTTACCACCGGCATTGCGATCGAGGCGAACCAGTCCAACTGGACCCTCCGCTATGGATGGTTCCAAATGTCGAAATACCGAAATGAATTCACGGCCGAAGGCCTGTACCTCGTGCTCCCCACCGAACCTCTCTCGGGCGACGGTAAGATCTTCGAGGACTGGGGAATGGTGACCCAACTTGAGCACCGTCACACCATCGCAACGCATCCAGGCGCAGTCCGCCTCCTGGTCTTTGACGACCGTTCCAACAATGGCAGCTATAAAGCCGCAGTCGCTCTCGCCAACGACCCCGCCACCCTCGCCATCTGGGGCACGCCCGCAGCCTTTCTGGCCAGCGCGAACGGCGTAACCGGTGGTATCGACGATACGCACGCCTTGCGCAACACCTGGGGCCTCGGTCTGAACATGGACCAGGAGGTCACCAAAACCATCGGCGTCTTTTCCCGCATCGGTTGGAACTCCGGCCAGAACAGTGGGTTTGAGTTCACCGACACCAACTGGACTGCGACCTTTGGTACAAGCATCAAAGGCGACAAGTGGAAGCAGCCCAACGACGTCATCGGCGCAGCCTTCATCGCCAGCGGCATCTCAAAGGCGAATCAGATTTACCACGCGGAAGGCGGCATCGGCATCCTCACCGGCGATGGCGCTCTAAACTACGGCCCGGAGAAAAACGTCGAGATTTACTACGACCACCAGTTTTCGAAGTACTTCCACGGTGCCGTGGATTACCAGTTTGCGGACGACCCCGCATTCAACAAAGATCGCGGCCCTGTCCCCGCCATCTTCGCCATCCGCCTGCACTACGAGCGCTAGACTCGCTCGCCTCTAATCCGCAACCGCCGCGCGCGCGCGCAGCATCACACGCAGCGCCCACCCCACATCAAACAGCACCACCCCCAGCACCCCCAGCACAATCGCCCCTTCGTACGCCCGCCACACCGTAGCAATGACCGCCTCCTGCGGATCGTCCGCGCGATACAGCACCGGCACCACTTCGCCCGCAGCAAACTCAATCTCTTCTGACCCCTTGGCAGCCTGCACCGTCACCAGCTCCCCACTCGGCAGACGAAATCGAAACCGCGGCGCATACACCACGCCCCCTTCCTTCGCGAACCCCGAAACATTCTCCGTGATTGTCGCCGTAGTCCTCACCCGTGTCCGCGCAAAGTTCCACGAGTGTGCCGCAAACCCCGCAGCCATCACCAGCAACCCAAGCCCCAACACCGGCAACGCACCAGCTAGCAGCGGTGCGACCTGCTCAAAACTCTTCCGCACCCAACGTAAAAACTCCATCGCCCCACTCTAGCCTCTCTGCCCCTCGTAACCAAGACTTCATCCAGTCCCCGCGCGTTTGCAGCTAAAATTGACTACATCCCATGTCCTCTTCCCACAAGATCCTGAAAGTCGTTCGCCAGTTCCATCTCTACACCGGCATCTTCATCTCTCCGGCCATCCTCTTCTTCGCCCTCACCGGAGCTCTGCAGACCTTCAGCCTGCACGAAACCTCGCGCGGCAGCGACTACAAACCGCCCACCTGGATCGTCACCCTCGCCCAGCTCCACAAGAAACAAACCGCCACCGTCCCCGTCCGCAAACTCCGCCCAGCACCCGACGCCCCCAAGCCCGCCGCCCCCACCGCAACGCCGCCGTCGCCCGAGCCGCCGCAGAAGTCCCATGTCCCCATGAAGATCTTCTTCCTGCTCGTCGCCCTCGGCCTCTTCACCTCGACCCTCACCGGCATCTACATGTCCTACAAGTTCGTCCGCAACAAGCTCATCGTCACCGCGCTCCTGATAGCGGGCATCCTCATCCCCCTGCTCCTTCTTCCCTTCTAGACACATCCCGGGTGCCCCCTTCACGACGGTTCCATCGTCATGAGTGGGATAGCCGCTGCCACTCCAAGCCACCTTCGTCTCTCACCCTCGCTGTCCGCGCAGGACCTTATACTCGAACTGATGCCCACACCTCTCGCGTTCGAGCTGCCCGCCTTCTTCCTCGGCCCGCTCTTCGGAAGCTTTCTCAACGTCTGCATCTCCCGTCTCCCCGACCACCGCAGCCTCTCGCACCCCCGCTCGCACTGCCCCCTCTGCTCGCACACCATCGCCTGGTATGACAACGTCCCGCTGCTCAGCTGGATCTTCCTCCTCGCCCGCTGCCGCCACTGCCAGCAACCCATCTCCTGGCGCTACCCTGCAGTCGAGCTCGCCTTCGCTCTCTGGCTCACCTTCGCCGCTCGCACCGCCTTCCCTCTGCTCAAGCCCGGCATCTCCACCAACGTCTTCGCGGCCACCACCATCGACGCCCTCGCCTTCGCCATCCTCGGCTTCCTCCTCATCGGCCTCCTCGTCATGGACTGGCAAACCCACACCCTCCCCGACGCCTTCACCCTCACCGGTACCCTCCTCGGCTTCCTTCTCCTCTGCGTTCGCGCCGCCTATCTCCCTCCCCACCAATACGATCTCCTCCTCCACGGCCACAACCCGCTCACCAGCGTCGGCGGCGCTGTCGACAACGGCAACGTCATCCTCACCGGCTCCGAGCACCTGGTCCTGGGCCGGATCCTCGGCATCGCCCTCGCCGCCGGCCTCCTGCTCTTAATCCGTTTCGCCTACAAAGCTCTCCGCCACCGCGAAGGCCTCGGCCTCGGCGACATCAAGCTCGTCGCCATGATCACCGCCTTCCTCGGCTTCTGGCTCGCCGCCTTCGCCATCTTCCTCGGCGTCCTCCTCTGCGCCAGCTACGCCCTCATCCTCCTCGCCCGTCGCCGAGCCACCGCCACCACCCGCCTCCCGCTCGGCTCCTTCCTCGCCATCGGAGGCCTGGTCGCCGCCATCCTCGGCGCACCGGTCATCGCCTGGTATTCGTCTCTCTTCTGAGTCCCTAATCCCTGTTCTCTAATCCCTGCCCCTCAAAGGACACCTCCATGACCACCAAAGTCTGCGTCGACGTCCCCGGAATGCCCGCCATCGGCCCTTACTCCCACGCCGTCCGAGCCGGCGGCCTGCTCTTCGTCTCGGGCCAGCCCGGCCTCGACACCACCACCGGCCAGGCCTCCCCCGACACCGAGCAGCAGATGCGCCAGGCCTTCCGCAATCTCGATACCGTGCTCCGCGCCGGTGGCTCCTCCCTCGACCTCGTCGTCAACACCACCGCCATCGTCCCCGACCTCGCCCATTTCCCCCTGGTCAATCAACTCTTCGCCGAGTTCTTCCCAACCGCTCCCCCCGCTCGCATGACGATAAACGCACCCCTTCCCAAAGGCCTGCAATTTTCCATCGGCTGCGTTGCCGCGCTCCCCGACGCCTGATCGCACGGCTTCCCGTTTTTGGCACTGTCCGTTTCCCGCCCAGAATGGGCGATCAGCGCGCGCTAACTTGACCCTTGACCGCGCCACTCCTACACTCAAAACTAGCCATGACGACGTCGAATCCCTACATTTGGCAGTACCTTCCACTCGTCCTTCAGATCGTCGTCGCCCTGGGCGTCGCCAGCTTCATGGTCGCCGCCTCCTTCTTCCTCGGCAAGCACAAGCGCTCCCGCACCAAGCTCAGTCCCTACGAGTGCGGCATGGATCCCGTCGGCGACGCGCGCGGCCGCTTCTCCGTCAAGTTCTACATGGTCGCCATGCTCTTCATCCTCTTCGACGTCGAGGCAGTTTTCGTTCTTCCCTGGGCCGTCATCTACCGCCGCCTGCCTGCCATCACCGGCCAACGCTTCTTCGGCTTCTGGGAGATGCTCGTCTACCTCGCCTTCGTCGCCGTCGGCCTCTTCTACGTCTGGAAGAAGGGCATCCTCAACTGGTCCAACGACAAAGCGGACCTCTAACGATTATCGAAGGGGCACGGCTTCAGCCGTGCCATAAATTGCCAACAGAGCAAGGGCTTTACCGCTGAGGTAAGAAGGCACAAACGATGGATCCCATCACTAATCCCGCCACACCCAACGCCATCTTCGGCAAAGACGCTGTCTGCGAAGCCCTCGCCGACCATGCCGCCATCCGCGGCCTCCAGCACCTCATCACCGACGCCAAGTGGGATCGCAACGAACTCACCCTCACCGTCGCCCCCGAGACCATCCGCGCCGCCGCCCAGGCCGCCAAGGACGCCGGCTATAACTTCTTCGAAGACCTCACAGCCGTCGACTGGTACCCAGCCGAACCCCGCTTCCAGGTCGCCTACTCCATCCTCAGCATGGGCCTCAAGCAGCGCATCCGCATCAACGCCCGCGTCTCCGGCGACGACCCCCGCATCGACTCCATCACCTCCATCTGGCCCTCCGCCAACTTCTACGAACGCGAAGTCTTCGACCTCTTCGGCATCCACTTCCCCGGCCATCCCCGCCTCACCCGCATCATGATGCCAGACAACTGGAACGGCCACCCGCTCCGCAAGGACTACCCCGTCGAGGGATACCGCTAATGAGCAACTCCACCTTGCCCGAACCCGTGGAAGCCCCGCGCCACACCGCGTACAACCGCCCCGACGCCGGCTCCTCCCCTGTAACCGACACCACCGGCGCCACCCTCGCCGGCTTCCGCAACGCCGAAGACCTCATCATTCCCGGCGTGGAAGACGTAGTCGAAGAGTCCACCTCGCACCACCACCCCCACGGCTCCGACCCCGTCACCTCGGAGACCATGGTCCTCAACATGGGCCCGCAGCACCCGTCTACACACGGGGTTCTCAGGCTGGTGTTAGAAGTCGATGGCGAGACCGTCATCTCCCTCGCCCCCGACATCGGCTACCTCCACACCGGTATCGAGAAGACCGCCGAGGCCAAGTTCTACGCCCAGGTCACGCCCCTCACCGACCGCATCGATTACATCTCGCCGATGACCAACAACACCGCCTATGCCCTGGCGGTCGAAAAACTGCTCGGCCTCGAAATCCCCGAGCGCTCCCAATATCTCCGGGTCCTGCTCAACGAGCTCACCCGCATCGAGTCGCACCTCGTCTGGCTCGGCACGCACGCCATGGACATCGGCGCCCTCACCGTCTTCCTCTACTGCTTCCGCGAGCGCGAAGACATCCTTCGCATCTTCGAGGCCATCAGCGGCCAGCGCATGATGTCCAGCTACATCCGCATCGGTGGTGTCGCCCTCGAGCCCCCCGCCGACATCTACGACCGCATCCGCAAGTTCCTCAACGCCTTCCCCAGGCACATCGAGGAATACGAAGGCCTCCTCCACGGCAACCCCATCTGGATCGGCCGCCTCAAGGGCGTCGGCTACCTTTCGCCAGAGGACGCCATCGCCCTCGGCGTCACCGGCCCTCCCCTCCGCGCCTCAGGCGTCGATTGGGACGTTCGCCGCGACATGCCCTACTCCGGCTACGACAAGTTCAAGTTCAACGTCCCCATCTCCAAGGACGGCGACGTCTGGGCCCGCTACGTCGTCCGCATGCAGGAGATGCGCGAGTCCACCAGCATCTGCCACCAGGCCCTCGACCTCCTCGCCACCCTCCACGGCACCCGCCTCAACGCCGACGCCCCCAAGATCGTTCTCCCCGACCGCGAGCAGATGAAGACCCAGATGGAGTCGCTCATCCACCACTTCAAGATCGTCACCGAAGGCTTCCAGGTCCCCGCCGGCGAAGCCACCAGCTCCGTCGAAGCCCCCCACGGCATGATGAACTACTACGTAGTCTCGGACGGCACCGCCAAACCCTACCGCGTCCACATGCGCAACGCCGACTTCGCCAACCTCCAAGCCTTAGAGACCATGTGCAAAGGCCGCCTAATCGCCGACGTAGTAGCCGTAATCGGCAGCATCGACATCGTTCTAGGAGCTATCGACCGCTAATGCTCGAGGTTGAAAGGGACATAGCTGCGCGAGGCGAATTTTGGAAGTTAATTGTTAACCAGTTGCGGTCACGTTTGGCTTCCATGCAAGCCGAAGGGGAGCTCGAACAAGCAGTACTGGACGAACCTTTGCAAAATGAATTGTACGTAAGCATCAAAGACGGCTACCTAAGCGTTTGGTTGAATACCGACACTGGAAAGGGCAGCTGGAACGCACTAAATAAGGAACTCGACAGGGCAGAACCGTGGTCCATGTCGCCCGAAGGAATTGTCGAACTGAGCGGAGAGAAAATGGATCTTTCGCATGCTGTGGAACGCTTTGCCAGAAAACTCAAATCTAACTGATCATGCAAGCCAACCTCCACACCGAACTCTGGACCTCCTGGGCCTCCCTGCTCCGCAGCTACGCCGCCGCCCACGGACTCAACAGCACCCACCACGCCGTAGTCGAGGTGAGCGCCAACGAAATCACCCTCCGCGTCAACGACCGCTGGCTCCGCTTCACCGCCAGTGACCATCAACACAGCGGAGAAGCTCCCCAACCCTTTACCCTCAACGAAAACGGAACCGTCACCATCAACCACCAACCCGAGCAGGAGATGGACATCGCCGCCGAACAGTTCACCCGCGAACTCCTCGCCTCGAAGAACTGACAACTGACATCTGAGAACTGACAACTCCCATGGCCACCATCACAACCTCGATCTTCACTCCCGCCACCGCCGCCCGCTTTGACAAGCTAGCCGGCATCTACCCCGTCAAGCGCTCGGCCTTAGTGCCAATGTTGCTGTATGCCCAGGACGAAATCGGCTACGTCTCCGACGCAGTAGTCACCGAGATCGCCCAGCGCCTCGACCTCCTCGAGCTCGACGTCCGCAACGTCCTCAGCTACTACTCCATGCTCCGCACCGTCCCCGCCGGCAAATACAACGTGCAGGTCTGCACCAACATCTCCTGCATGCTCCGCGGGGGCTTTGCGCTCCTCGACCACTGCAAGCACACCCTCGGCATAGGCCACAAAGAAACCACCCCCGACGGCCTCTTCTCGCTAGAAGAAGTCGAGTGCATCGGCGCCTGTTGCTGGGCCCCAGCCGTCCAGGTCAACTACGACTTCCACGACGACCTGACCCCCGCCAAAATGGACGCCGTCCTCGAAACCTACCGCGCCCGAGAGCCCAGGTAGCACCAACGAAATCGCGTAAACTGAAGTTCTACGTTAAAGATCAGGATCCATCATGCCAACGCTCGTCTCACATCCCGATGAAGTGAAGGTCCTCTCGAGACGCTTCGGCCAGGGCGCCGCCAACATCGACAAGTACCTCGAGCTCGACGGCTACAAGGCCACCCAGAAGGCCATCGCCGAAGGCCCCGAGTGGATCATCAACACCATGAAAGCCAGCGGCCTGCGCGGTCGCGGCGGCGCCGGCTTTCCCACCGGCATGAAGTGGTCCTTCGTCCCCAAAGTCTCCGAGAAGCCCAAGTACATCCTCGTCAACGGCGACGAATCCGAGCCCGGCACCTGCAAAGACCACATCATCTTCCTCGAAGACCCACACTCCATCATCGAAGGCACCATCATCGCCGGCCTCGCCGTCGGCTCCAAGATGGGCTTCATCTATCTCCGCGGAGAGTATCGCTACCTCCTCAACATCATGGAGAAGGCTGTAGCCGACGCCTACGCCAAAGGCTTCCTCGGCAAGAACATCTTCGGCAATGACGGCGTGGACTTCGACATCATCACCCAGACCGGCGCCGGCGCCTACGAGGTCGGCGAAGAGTCCGCCCTCATGGAATCACTCGAAGGCAAGCGCGGCATCCCCCGCATCCGCCCGCCCTTCCCCGCCGTCGTTGGCCTCTACGGCGGCCCCACGGTCATCAACAACGCCGAAACCATTGCCAACGCCCCCCACATCCTCCTCATGGGCGGCGAGGCCTACGCCAAGATCGGCACCGAGCGCAACGGCGGCACGCGCCTCTTCGGCATCTCGGGCCACGTCGAGCGCCCCGGCGTCTACGAGCTCCCCATGGGCTACTCCCTGCGCAAGGCCATCTACGACGTAGCCGGCGGCATCAAGGGCGGCAAGCAGCTCAAAGCTGTCGTCCCCGGCGGCGCCTCCTGCCCCATCCTCCGCGCCGACGAGATCGACATCGGCCTGGACTTCGACCAGCTAGCCAAGGCCGGCTCCATGCTAGGCTCAGGCGGCATCGTCGTCCTCGACGAGACCGTGTCCATCGTTGAATTCGCACTCCGCACCATCCGCTTCTACCAGCACGAGTCCTGCGGCTGGTGCATCCCCTGCCGCGAAGGCACGGACTGGATCAAGAAGACCCTCACCCGCTTCCACGCTGGCGGCGGCACCAGAAAAGACATCGACAACGTCCAGTACATCGCCGAAAACATGATGGGCCGCACCTTCTGCCCGCTCGGCGACGCGGCCGCGATGCCCACCCTCGGCTTCGTCAAAAAATTCCGCTCCGAGTTCGAGGAGTACCTCGCCGGCGCCCGCCCAGCCAACCCCCTCATCCAGATCCAACCAGTCGGCGAGCCCGAACACGCAGGAGCCCACTAGCCCATGGCTGACGTCACCTTCATCGTAGACGGCAATACCCTCACCGCCCCCGCAGGCACGCTGCTCATCGACGCCTGCAAGTCCCACGGCATCGAGATCCCCGCCTTCTGTTACTACCCTGGCCTCTCCCTCCAGGCCGCCTGCCGCATGTGCGTCGTCCGCATCGAAAAGATGCCCAAGCTCCAGACTGCCTGCACGACCCCGGTCGCCGAGGGCATGAACGTCACGACTGAATCCCCCGAGATCGCTCAGGCCCGCAAAGCCACGCTTCAACTCCTGCTCGGCAACCATCCCCTCGACTGCCCCGTATGCGACGCCGGCGGCGAGTGCGAGCTGCAGGACATGACCTTCAAGTACGGCGCCGCCGACAGCTTCTACGCCGAGCCCAAGAATCACCGCGACGAGCAGAAGTGGTCCCCCGTCGTCTACTTCGATCGCCCCCGCTGCATCCTCTGCTATCGCTGCGTCCGCATGTGCGGCGAAGGCATGGACATCTTCGCCCTCGGCGTAGCCAATCGCGGAGCCAGCTCCATCATCGCTCCCAACATCCCCGCGCATCTCTCCGGCGTCGTCGAAAACGGCACCGAGCTAGCCCAGCTCGACTGCGAACAATGCGGCATGTGCATCGACGCCTGCCCCGTAGGCGCGCTCACCTCCGGCACCTACCGCTACAAAACCCGCCCCTGGGAGATGAACCACACCGCCACCGTCTGCACCCACTGCGGCGACGGCTGCAAGACCACCCTCGGCGTCCGCTCCGTCGCCGACGGCTCCGAAATCCTCCGCGGCGACAACCGCGACAAGTCCGGCATGAACGGCGACTTCCTCTGCAACAAGGGCCGCTACGCCTTCGACTTCGCCAACAACATCGAGCGCCTCACCTCGCCGCTCATCCGCAAGGATGGCAAGCTCGTTCCAGTCTCCTGGGACGAAGCCCTCAACTTCGCCGGCAACAAACTCCGCGACCTCCGCCAGGAGCGCGGCCCCAACAGCATCGGCATCATCGGCTCCAACCGCACCACCAACGAGGAGAACTACCTCCTCCAGAAGTTCGCCCGCACCGTCATCGGCACCAACAACATCGACCACCACCGCACGGCCGACTTCGTCACCCTCGCCACGTCTCTCCAAGGGACTACCGGCCGCTTCGCCTCTCAGCACGACGTCGAAAAATCTCCCGCCATCCTCCTCGTAGGCGGCGACCCCACCAACCAGGCCCCCCTCACCGCCTGGAACATCCGCACCAACGTCCGCCACAACAAGGCCCGCATCTACATCGCCAATCACGAAGAGATCAAGCTCCGCCGCCAGGCCAAGGCCTTCCTCCAGGTTTCGCAATTCGGCTACGGCTCCCTCGCGACCTACCTCGCGGGCGATGACAGCGCAGCGCTCGCAACCTCCACCATCGCGCAGGCCGACGAGCTCTCCAGCTTCCGCTCTGCCCTTCTCGCCGAAGCTAACCTCACCGTCGTCATCGGCAATGAAGTCCGCGGCGGCGAACTCGCCAACCTCATCAAGGCCCTCCCCCACGCCAGGTTCGCCCTCCTCGCCGACTACGCCAACTCCCGAGGCGCCTCCGACATGGGCGTCCTCCCCGACGCACTCCCCGGCTACCAATCCCTCGCCGGCAGCACCATCGCCAGCGAATATGCCGCGGCCGACACGCCCGGCCTCGACCTCCTCGCCATGTTCGACGCAGCCGCCGCCAACAAACTCAGCGCCCTCTACGTCGTCGGCTCCAACCCCATCAAGCGCTTCGGCATCGACCCCGCTACCCTGGCCAACACCTTCGTAGTCGTTCAAGACCTCTTCCTCACCGAGACTGCCGCACTAGCCGACGTAGTCTTCCCCGCCGCCAACCTCTACGAGAAATCCGGCTCCGTCACCAACAGCTACGGCGACCTCCAACTCGTCAGCAAAGCCGCCGACAAGGCCGGCACCCGTTCCGACTTCGAGCTCATCGTTCGCCTCGCCGGCCACATGGGCCACGACCTGAAGACCCTCGTCCCGTTCGGCAAAGGCCTTCGCTCCGACCTCGGCCAGTCCCGCGGCGCGCAGTCCGGCGAAGCCGACCGCCACAGCGTCTGGATGACCGCCAACAACCTCGAGCCCAAAACCAGCCCCTTCGATCCCTTCGCCATCCTCGACGAGATCCAGCGCCTCGTCCCCGGCTACGACAAGCTCCTCCGCCTCCAGCTCCTCAGCGGCAACGACCAGCATGTTTCCCCTGCAACATCGGGCCTCGTGCAAATCACCGCCGCCCGCAAGGATCTCGTCCTGCCCAGCTCCGACACCCTCTTCACCTCCGGCTCGCTCACCCGCTACTCGCCCATGCTCCAGGACGTCCAGCGCCACCAATCCACCGAAGTAGCCGACCACCTGGCCTCCGCCGACTGAGAATTGATAGCGATCCGATGAGCCATCTGAACAACTTCGAAATCTTCCTGCTCCTCACGATCGTCAAGATCGCCATCGTGCTCGTCATCACGCTGATGGCCGTCGCCTACACGGTCCTGCTCGAGCGCAAAGTCCTTGGCCGCCTCCAAAATCGCTGGGGACCCTCCCGCGTCGGTCCCTTCGGCCTCCTCCAGCCGCTCGTCGACGGCCTCAAGCTCTTCCTCAAAGAAGACATGATGCCGCTCGCCGTCGAGCGCCCCCTCTTCATCCTCGCGCCCATCATCGCCCTCGGCTGCGCGCTCATCTCCATCGCCGTCGTTCCCTTCGGCGCGGTCACACTGGTCCACGGCGTCGACCTCTTCCAGATCGCCAACCTCAACATCGGCCTGCTCGTCATCCTCGGTGTTACCAGCATCGGCGTCTATGGCATCGCGCTCTCCGGCTGGAGCTCCAACAGCAAGTACTCGCTCTTCGGATCGCTCCGCTCCACCGCACAGATGATCAGCTACGAGCTCGCTCTCGGCCTCTCGCTAGTCGGTGTCGTCCTCCGCGCCCAGTCCCTCTCGCTGCGCGACATCGTCGCCTCCCAGTCCGCGCACGGCGCCATCTCCTGGAACGTCTTCGGCGGCTTCCAGTTCATCGCCTTCTTCATCTACCTCATGGCCGCCTACGCCGAAACCAACCGCTCGCCCTTCGATCTCTCCGAGGCCGAATCCGAGCTCGTCGCCGGCTATCACACCGAGTACTCCTCCATGAAGTTCGCCATGTTCTTCATGGCCGAGTACGCCAACATGATCACTGTCTCCTGCGTCGCCACCCTGCTCTTCCTCGGCGGCGCCTCCAGCCCCTTCGGCCACCTCTTCGACCACATCGCCTCCGGCATCGTCGGCACCGCCCTCTTCTCCATCTTCTGGTTTGTCGCCAAAGTCTTCTCCTTCCTGCTGCTCTATATCTGGGTGCGCGGCACGCTGCCCCGCTTCCGCTACGACCAGCTCATGGCTTTCGGCTGGAAGTTCCTCTTACCCGTCGCCATGGTCAATATCCTCGCCACCGCCCTCGCGCTCACGTATCACGGCTAACGCTCAGGTATCACGGATAAATCGATGCAATCCATTTACAATCACGACGAACAACCACCACGCACACGCACTCTCTGGACGCGAATGCCCACACGTTGGAGTTAGAAAGTCCCCGATGGAAATCGCCTTGTTCCTCATCTTCGGTCTGCTGGCAGTCGCAGGAGCTCTCAACCTCCTCTTCCAGCGCCACCCCATCAACTCGGCGCTTTCGCTGGTCGTCGTCATGATGTCTCTCGCCGTCCTCTACTGGTCCCTCGGTGCAGAGTTCCTCGCCGCCGCCCAGGTCATCGTCTACGCCGGCGCCGTCATGGTCCTCTTCATCTTTGTCGTCATGCTGCTCAACGCCGGTGAGGAAGAACGCTCCCACGGCTCAAAGATCGCCTACATCGCCGGCATCCCCGGCGCCGCCGCCATCTTCTGCCTGCTCAGCTTCGTCTTCCTCTCCGAGCGCAGCCACCTCGGCTTCACCAACCTCGGCGGCTATCTCTCCAGCACCGTCTCCAACATCTCCGAGATCTCGCACACCCTCTTCACCTCCCTCCTTCTTCCCTTCGAAGTCACCTCCATCCTGATACTCGTCGCCATCCTCGGCGCCGTCGTTCTTGCACGAAAGGAGCTGTAACCATGACCATTCCCTGCGGAGGTTTTTATGTTCTCTCGACGGCCTGGATGGCCCTTGTCCTCTGCGGCGTCATAGGCGCCGTCCTGGTCAAGAAGCTGGGGAGAGACTAAGCATGGTGCCCATCGCCTACTACCTCGTTCTCGCTGCCGTGCTCTTCTGCATCGGCATCGCGGCCTTCCTCATCAAGCGCAACGTCATCACCATCTTCATGTCCATCGAGCTCATGCTCAACGCTGTCAACCTCACCTTCGTCGCCTTCGCCCACATGTGGCACCAGGTCTCCGGCCAGATCTTCGTCTTCTTCGTCATGGTCGTCGCCGCTGCGGAAGCCGCCGTTGGCCTCGCCATCATCATCGCGCTCTTCCGTGTCCGCCAAACCCTCAACGTCGACCAGGTCGACCTATTGAAAAATTAGACAAGTCCTTTGTCCTTGCATTTCTGTCATTCCCTCCGGGAATCTGCTTCTAGTTTTTAGCCTCACGCACCACGAATCTCGCATATGAACCCTCAACTGCTCTGGCTTATCCCGATCCTTCCCTTCGCCGGCTTCCTGCTCAACGGAACCATCGGCCGCAAGCTGCCCCGCGCCCTCGTCGCGACTATCGCCCTGCTCTTCACCCTCGCGCCCGCGCTGATCGTCGTCCAACTCTGGCTCTTCATGAAGTCTGACGGCGCGCCCCTCGCCCTCTCGGTCGTCAGCTGCCCTTGGATCGCCGTCTCGGGCTTTAGCGTCAACTTCGCCTTCACCGTCGACCACCTCACCCTCGTCATGCTCGGCATCATCACGGGCGTCGGCTTCCTCATCCACATCTACTCGGTCAGCTACATGGCGCACGAAGAAGGCTACTGGCGCTTCTTCGCCTACCTCAACCTCTTCATGTTCTTCATGCTGGTCCTCGTCCTCGCGAGCAGCTTCCTCCTTCTCTTCGTAGGCTGGGAAGGGGTCGGCTTAGCCTCGTACCTGCTCATCGGCTTCTACTTCACCAAAGATTCCGCAGCCAACGCCGGCAAAAAAGCCTTCATCGTCAACCGCGTCGGCGACTTCGGCTTCCTCCTGGCGATGTTCCTTCTCATCGCCCACTACGGCTCGCTCGACTTCAACACCATCTTCGCCAGCATCGCCGCCAGCCCGCTCACCGGCGGCCTCTTCACCGCGATCGCTCTCCTCCTCGTCTTAGGCGCCACCGGAAAGTCCGCGCAGATCCCGCTCTACATCTGGCTGCCCGACGCCATGGAAGGCCCCACCCCGGTCTCCGCTCTCATCCACGCGGCAACGATGGTCACCGCAGGCATCTACATGGTCGCCCGCTGCCACATCCTCTTCGACCACTCCCCCGCTGCACTCACGGTAGTCGCCTGCATCGGCGCAGCCACCGCGCTCTTCGCCGCAACCATCGGCCTGGTGCAGCACGACATCAAGCGCGTCCTCGCCTACTCCACCGTCTCGCAGCTCGGCTACATGTTCCTCGCCTGCGGCGTCGGCGACTACTCAGCCGGCATCTTCCACCTCATGACCCACGCCTTCTTCAAGGGTCTGCTCTTCCTCGCCGCCGGTTCCGTTATTCATGCCCTCTCCGGCGAACAAGACATGCGCAACATGGGAGGCCTCCGCAAGCGCATCCCCATCACCTTCTGGACCATGTCTGCCGGCGTCTTCGCCATCTCCGGCATCTTCCCCTTCGCCGGCTTCTACTCCAAAGACGAGATCCTCTTCGACACCTTCACCTCTCCCAACCATCTCCACATCCTCCTCTGGCTGGTAGGCCTTGTCACCGCCGGGCTCACCTCCTTCTACATGTTCCGCCTCTGGTTCAAGACCTTCTTCGGCACCCCTCGCTTTGACGAACACACGGCGCACGGCCCCACGCACGCCCCCGACCTGCACGCGGCCCACCTCGCAGCCGTGCACGCCAGCAAGACTTCCACCCTGGTCCTCGAAGCTGAACCCGAACCCACCCACACCGCCCACGCTCACGGCGTCCACGAGTCCCCCTGGCTCATGACCCTCCCCCTCGTCGTCCTCGCCATCCTCTCCCTCATCGGCGGCTGGGTCGGCATCCCCGAAGCCCTCGGCGGCCACGACGAGTTCAAGCACTTCCTCTCCCCAGTCTTCAACGCCGGCCTCGACATCGCCGCGAATCCGCAGCACTTCCTCATGGAGCGCGTGGACGCGGGCATCTCCCTTCTCGTCGCGCTGCTCGGCGCCTTCATCGCGTGGTACGCCTACTGCTACAAGCCCGGCACCGCCGCCGCTCTCGCCGCAAAGTACCGCCGCCTCTATTCCCTGGTCGACCACAAGTTCTGGGTCGACGAAATCTACGGCCGCTTCATCATCACGCCCATCCTCGTCGTCTCGCGGTTGCTCCTCAACGGCCTCGTCGACGGAGGCATCATCCAGGGCAGTGCCTCCAGCCTCGCCGCCTCCACCCGCGGCGGCGGCTGGCTGGTCCGCCGCATCCAGTCAGGAAACATTCGCTCCTACGCCGGCTGGCTGGCCGCCGGCGCCGCCGTCGTCATCGCCATCGTTCTCTTCAGTCACCACACGTTGCCCCACTAACCTTTCCGGATTGTCATCCGGTTTTTTTGAGTTGTCATCCTGAGCGAAGCGAAGGACCTGCTTCATGAACCACAACGGAACCCAATGAACTTCGACCCAATCATCCTGACGCTCATCATCGCCACCCCGCTAGCGGGCGCGATCCTGCTCGCCTTCATCCCCGAAAAAGAGGGCAGCAAAACCCACGCCATCGGCGCCCTCCTCATCTCCCTCTTCACCCTCCTCCTCACCCTCCACCTCCCCGCGCACTTCAACTACCACGCCGCCCCGCGCACCTTCCAGTTCGAGCAGAACCTCTCCTGGATCCCCTCGCCCAACATCCGCTACCACCTAGGCGTCGACGGCCTCAGCATGTGGCTCATCGTCCTCGCCGCCTTCCTCGCCCCCATCGGCGTGCTCGCGTCTTGGAACGTCATCTCCACCCGCACCAAGCTCTTCTACACCCTCTTCCTTCTCCAGCAGGTCGCCATGCTCGGCATCTTCGCCGCCCTCGACCTCTTCCTCTACTACGGCTTCTGGGAACTCTCCCTCGTCCCCATCACGCTGCTCATCGCCACCTTCGGCCGCACTGAAAACCGCCGCCGCGCTGCCATCAAGTTCTTCCTCTACGCCTTCATCCCCTCCGCGATTCTTCTCGTCGCCATCCTCTGGCTCTACAACCTGACCGGCACCTTCGATCTCCCCACCCTTCAGGCTCTCGCCCTCTCACATCACCTGGCCGCGACGCCCACCGCCCTCCTCCTCTGCTCCATCGCCTTCCTCGTCGCCTTCGCCGTCAAAGTCCCCGTCTTCCCCCTCCACGGCTGGCTGCAGGACGCAGTCGCCGAAGCCCCCACCGCAGCCGTCATGGTCCTCGCCGGCAAGCTCGGCCTCTACTCCATCCTCCGCTTCAGCTTCGGCATCTTTCCCGACCAATCCCGCCACGTAGCCCCCGTGCTCATCGCTCTCGGCGCCATCGGCATCGTCTACGGCTCGCTCATCGCGCTCATCAAGACCGACCTCAAGAAGCTAGCCGCCTTCTCCACCCTAGCGCACGCGTCCTTCGTGATCCTCGGCATCTTCACCTTCACGATCATTGGCCTCGACGGCGGCGTCTTCCAGATCCTCAACGAGAGCCTCATCGGCGCCGCCTTCTTCGTCCTCCTCGGCCTGCTCTACGAGCGCTACGGCACCTACGACATGCGCGACTACGGCGGCCTCGCCACCCGTCACCCCTGGATGGTCACGATGTTCGTCATCACCGTCCTCGCCGCCGCCGGCCTGCCCATGCTCAACGGCTTTGTCGGCGAGTTCCTCATCCTCTCCGGCTCCATGCAATCCATCTTCGCGCACCACATCTTCTGGACCGTCCTCGCCGCCACCGGCGTCATCTTCGGTGCCTCTTACCTGCTCTGGATGATTCAGCGCGTGTTCTACGGCAAGCTCGGCGTTCGCCCCGAAGAAGTCCGCGGCTGGGACCTCACCGCCCGCGAGCACCTCGAGCTCTGGCCCTTCGCCGCCCTCTTCCTCCTCATGGGCATCGCCTCCCCCTTCTGGATGCGTGCCATCGACACCTACGGTGCCGCAACCGCCGGCAAGGTCGTCGAAATCGCCCCGGGCTGGTACAAGAACACCGAAACCAACGCCTATACCGTCAACAATCAGGAACTCGGTCGCTGGTGTCTCGACCATCCAGGCGGCTGCCGAGTCAGCATCGGGTTTCACGTAGCCGCAAGCAAGGAGGCCCGCTAATGTCCACCAACCTCCTCGCCCTCCTCCCCGAACTCATGCTCGCTCTCACCGGCGTCCTCGTCATGCTCGCCGAGCCCCTCATCCCCGCCGGCCGCACCCGCAAGCCACTCGGTTACCTCGCCATCCTCGGCACCGCCGCCTCCGGCCTCGCCGCCCTCTACCAGCTCCGTATCGTTGACGGCTCCGCACCCCTCACGGCCTTCTCCGGCACCATCCAAATCGACGCCTTCTCCGTCTTCTTCCACCTCCTCATCGCCAGCATCGTCCTCGTCACCCTGCTCGCCTCACTCGACTACTTCGAAGACCCCATCACCCACGCCGGCGAGTACTTCGCCCTGGTCTGTTTCGGCGCCACCGGCATGATGTTCATGACCTCCTCAGTCGAGCTCCTCATGGTCTTCATCGGCCTCGAAATTTCCTCCATCTCCACCTACATCCTCGCGGGCTTCCGCAAAGGCCGAGCCACGGCCTCCGAAGCAGCCATCAAGTACTTCCTCCTCGGCAGCTTCGCCACGGCCTTCTTCCTCTACGGCATCGCCCTCTGCTTCGGAGCCACCGGCTCGACCAGCATAGCCGCCATCGCCGCCGGGCTCGCCATCACCAAGACCCCGCTGCTGGGGTGGCTAGCCGTAGCCATGGTCCTCATCGGCCTCGGCTTCAAAGTCTCCGCCGCCCCCTTCCACGTCTGGACCCCCGACGTCTATCAAGGCGCCCCCGCCCCCGTCGTAGGCCTCATGTCCACAGCCCCCAAGGCCGCCGCCTTCGCCGTCCTCCTCCGCTTCCTCTTCAACGCCACGCCCATGTACCGAGACCACTGGGTCCTGATGATCGCCATCCTCGCCGTAGCCTCGATGACCATCGGCAACCTGGGCGCCCTGCTCCAATCCGACGTCAAGCGCCTCCTCGCCTACTCCTCCATCGCCCACGCCGGCTACCTGCTTGTCGCCTTCACCGGAACCCAACGCGACGCCGTCTCCACCGCCTGCTTCTACACCGCCGCCTACGCCGCTATGAACGTCGGGGCCTTCGTGGTTCTCACCCAGCTCTCCGGCTTCGACGAAAAACTCCGCACCCTGGACGACTTCACCGGCCTCGCCCTCAAGCGCCCAGTCCTCTCCGCCATCTTCGCCTTCTTCCTTCTCTCGCTGATCGGAATCCCCTTCACCGGCGGCTTCTTCGGCAAGTTCTACGTCTTCTCCGCGGCCGTCCACGGCGGCTACACCTGGCTCGCGATCGTCGGCCTGGCCAACTCCGGCGTAGCCTGCTTCTACTACCTGCGCCTGCTAGCCGCCCTCTACGCCCGCCCCGCCACGGACACCCTCGCCGACACGCCCACCCACAACTACCGCGTCACCGCCCCCGCCGCCCTCGCGCTAGCCGCGACTGCCGCTGCAACGCTCGTCCTCGGCATCCTCCCCAACCGCGTCCTCCACTTAACTCAGCGAGCCGCCCCCACCACCACTATCGCGCAAGCCCCCACAGCGCCCACCACCCCCCAATAGCGCTCGTACTTCACGCAACAAAAACGGCCTCCGCAAAGCGGAGGCCGTTCTGTCTTTACTACTCACTACCAACTACTCACTGTTACTTCACGTACAGGAAGATGATGACGAACGTGAACAGCGCGAGCGACTCGATAAACGCGAGTCCCAGAATCAGGAACGTAAAGATACCAGGACGAGCTCCCGGGTTACGCGCGAGCGCCTCGGTAGCCGAAGCCGTCGCCCGACCCTGACCCAGGCCGCAAAGCCCAGCGGCCAGCGCCATGCCGATGCCGGCTGCGATCGGTGTCCATGGGCTGGTCGTCTCACCCGCCGCCTGTGCAAACGCCGGCGTCGCCAAAAGCATCGCCGCCATCGCCATAAATCCATACTTCATCATCCGCAGTGCATTCACCATTACAACTCCATGCCCCCATTGATCTCGCCGCCAGTGGGTGGTTGAGGCTCACCGTGCTGGCCCCCTCACGCTGGATCGGCGGTAGTACGCACCACAGAGAGGGAGCACCCCTCCGCAGGATCTTCTTTCGGCAAACACGCCGAATCTCAAAACCAAACTTCCACTAGCGAGCCTTTTACTACTCACTACTCACTACTCACTACTCACTACCAACTACTCACTGTCTCTAGTGGTCGTGCGCCACAGCCAAGCTCAAATAAATCGCGGCCAGCAGCATGAACACGTACGCCTGGATGACCGCGACGCCCAAATGCAATCCCAGGAACAGCAGCGGCACCCCAATCGGCACCAGCGAGAAGAACGCCAGGGTCAGCAGATCGCCCGCAAACATGTTGGCGTAGAGTCGCACCGTCAGCGAAAGAATACGCGCCAGGTGCGAGATGACCTCGATCGGAAACAGCAGCCAGTACAGCCACCACACCGGCCCCAGGAACTGCTTGATATACCCAAAGCCATTCGCCCGCACGCCGTGATAGTGGTAGTAGATAAACGTAATCAGCGCCAATCCCAGAGGCACCGCCGGGCTCGCCGTCGGCGACTCCAGCCACGGCGAAAGCAGCCCCATCAAATTCGCCAGCAGGATGAACAGCAGAATCACCGTCAGGTAGTTGGTGAACCGCTCAAACCCGTGGCCGATAATCTGTTCGGCCTGCCCCGACACAAACTCATTCGTCATCTCGGCAAGTTGCTGCACCGGGCCGGGGTTCTCGACGCTCAGACTCACCCGCACCGCAATAAAATAGCCCAGCAGGATCAGGAAAACGATCAGCTCCATCACCACGGAATTCGGGATCGGAGCCTGCGGATAGCGCGGCGTAATGTGCAACAGCAGCAGCAGCTTATCGACCGCGCCGGCCAGGAAGTGATTCACAACACTCGTAAGAAATAACTGAGGAGGCATAAAAGAAATATCGGTCGGCTGCAGTCCCGCAACCCAAGGTTCAAGTTCAATTTCCTGCTAGACCGTCCATGCTCTGGCCATACGGATGGCCTCGAAGGTGAGCGACGCAATGCCCAATCCGAGTCCCACAGCGAGCGCAATTACGGAACCGTTTAGATACTTAAGACTAACATAGAGCACCACCAGCGCCAGCCCCAGCCGCAGGAAGAAACCCGTCAACACCAGCCCCATCGGACTAGCCTTTGCCCCGGCATCCATCCGTGCCATTACCGCACTCATCAGCCGCATCCACTCCCACAATCCCGACCCCGAAATCGCCGCCCCGACCAGCAGCAGCACCGCACTCCGCCACCCCAGCTTCCACCCCACCAGCGCCATCCCCAGCAGCGTCAGCACCGCCAGCAACCGCAGCGTCCGCACCAGCGTCGCCCGCACATCCGCGTCGGTAAATCCCTCCAGCCCTGGCACTATTCGTCCCTCTTCATGTACCGCGACGCCGTCTTATAAATCTGGTAAAACCCAGCCGCCGCCCCCAGCAGAATCCCCGTCACGCCCATCCACCCGGTATGGAAGTGCTTATCCAGCGCCGCCCCGCCCAGTCCCCCAATCAGACAAGCCGCCGGCAGCACCAGCGCCAGCTGAATCATCGACTCAGCCTTCACCAAATCCCCTAAGGACCCGCCCTTCTTCCCGTTCTGTCCGTCATCCGCCATCGACCCAAACCATACCACCCCCCGCCTTCCTTTGCGAAACTTCGCTCCCTTAGCGTCCTTTGCGTCAAAGCCTTTGCCCCTGCTCTTGCCTCTCCGCTCCTCTCCTCTCGACCCTCTATCCTCTGCTCTTCTCCTTCTATACTGAAACCTCTGACATCCAACCTGAAACGAGCCGCATCGTGTCCCAGTACGACAGCCAATTCGAAGAAAACCTCTATCAGCTTCGCCGCGAAAAGCTCGACCAGATCGCCGCCCGCGCCCGCGCCGCCGACCCCTCGCTCTCCGACTACGAAGCCAAATACCCCAACTGCTTCCCCTTCACCGCCTCGGTTCCCGAGCTTCGCGCCCTCGGCGAACACCTCTCCGCCGAAGACCTCGAGCGCATGCACATCGAGGCCGCCGTCGCCGGCCGCATCATGGCCATCCGCGTCCAGGGCAAAGCCGGCTTCGCCCAGATCCAGCAACACGGCCAGCGCCTCCAGATCTACGTCCGCAAAGACGACGTCGGGGAAGACCTCTTCAACCTCTACAAACTCCTCGACCTCGGCGACCACATCGGCGTCCGCGGCTACCTCATGCGCACCCGCACCGGTGAGCTCACCCTCCACGCCGCGCCCATCAAGCTCGCGCACCACGAGTCGCAGCCCGCGATAACCTTCCTCTCCAAGGCCATGCTGGCCTTGCCCGACAAGTACCACGGCCTCGAAGACATCGAGATCCGCTACCGCCAGCGCTACGCCGACCTCTTCACCAACCCCGAAGTCCGCGACGTCTTCGTCAAGCGCGCCCACATCCTCCGCTCCGTCCGCCATTTCTTCGACTCCCACGGCTACCTCGAAGTCGAGACTCCCATGCTCCACACCATCGCCGGCGGCGCCACCGCGCGCACCTTCACCACCCACCACAACGCGGAAGACATGGAGCTCACCCTGCGCATCGCGCCCGAGCTGCACCTCAAGCGCCTCGTCGTCGGCGGCCTCGACCGCGTCTACGAGATCAATCGCAACTTCCGCAACGAGGGCATCGATCGCACCCACAACCCCGAGTTCACCATGCTCGAGTTCTACCAGGCCTACGCCAACTACCACGACCTGATGAAGCTAACCAAAGAACTCATCGCGCAGGTAGCCATCGACGTAAACGGCACCACCCGCACCACCTTCAACGACACAGAAATCAACCTCGCTCCCGAGAACTGGCAACAACTCTCCATGCGCGAAGCAATCATCAAATGGTGTCCGCATCATCTGCCTCCAATTAGCCCAAGCGTATTTAGCGACCGCGACACGTTTGTTCTTTTCGTCGAAGGCTCGCTGAAAATCCATGAGTCAAGCGATCCCAGCGCCCGATTCGAATCGCTCGATCCCGACAAGTTTGTCGTGCTCAGCGATGAAGAGGTCTACCTATCGCAGGTCGCACCAATGGAGCCCTTTCGTGGTATCAGCCCGTTGGCACTCGCTGGACTGCTAGAGCGCATATTGGCCATTGCAGCCACTGGAGCGCCTCTTGGCAAGTTGATTGCCGAGCTATTCGAGTCAATCGCCGAACCCCACCTCATCCAGCCCACGATCATCTACGACTACCCGCTAGCCGTCTCCCCACTCTCCAAGCCCAAGCCCGACGAACCCGACTGGGTCGAGCGCTTCGAGTTCTACATCGGAGGCTTCGAGTTAGGCAACGGCTTCTCCGAGCTCAACGACCCCGACGACCAGCTCCGCCGCTTCCAATCCCAGCTCGAAGACCGCAAGCGCGGCGACGCCGAAGCCATGGCCGAAATTGACTACGACTACGTCCGCGCCCTCGGCTACGGCCTGCCCCCCACCGCCGGCGAGGGGATCGGCATCGACCGCCTGACAATGGTTCTTACAGGATCCCGCACCATCCGCGACGTAATGCTCTTCCCCCTCATGCGCCCCCAAAGGCCCGCCACCGAACCCAACCCCGAACCAGAACCCACCCACGGCGAATCCGCCGAGTAACTCACCCCGACTCTGTCATCCTGAGCGAAGCGCAGTGCAGCCGAAGGACCCCGAAGGTCTCCACTCACCAATACCGCTCGGACCTTTTCAAACGATGCTTTAGCTATGACGATCTCAGTCAAGCCCACGAAACCGGGTGCCCCATCTTCGCGACGGCCTCATCGTCGCTAAGGTGGGCCGGCGATAATTTCCTTAGGAATTCACGGAGTCCCAATGAAGACCCTCCTCACCCTCGCCCTAACCCTCCCCCTGTCTCTCGGTGTAGCCGCGCAAACCCCCATGCCCGTCATCCCGCCCACCGGCCACGTCCACACCCCCGACGTCGACCTCGCCTACTGGACCTACGGCGCCCCGCAACCCACCACCCCCATCTTCGCGGTCAACGGAGGCCCCGGCCTCTCCCACCTCTACATGGTCCAGAACGACCTCTGGCTCCACGTCGCCCAGCATCGTCAAGTCATCTTCTACGACCAGCGCGGCACCGGCGCCTCTCCCCTCACCAACCCCTCCGCCCCGCAAACCATGGACGCCCAGGTAGCCGACCTCGACGCCGTTCGCGACCATCTCCACCTCAACCAAATCGATCTCTGCGGCGACTCCTACGGCGGTCTCCTCGTCATCGCCTACGCCGCCGCCCACCCCGAGCACCTCCACCAGCTCATCATCTCCGACGGCCTTGCCTCCTGGGACAGCATCGTCCACCTCTTCCCCCAAGTCTTCCCCGACAAATTAGAAGCGCAGGCAGCAGCCGCCAAATCCTCCACCGCCAGCCCCGAAGCCCAGGCCCAGCAAGGCCTCCGCGACCACTTCGCCATGATCTTCTACAGCCCCGAAAAGATGGCCCACTACATGGCCAACGCCCCCGACCTCGGCTTCTCCCCCGCCACCAGCGAAGCCATCGCCAAGGCCAACCCCGCCGTCGACTACACTGCCGCCCTCGCCAAATTCAACTTCCCCACGCTAGTCCTCAACGGCCGCTACGACATGAACGTAGCCCCGCTAACCGCCTGGCGCATGTACAAAGCCATCCCGAACGCCAAGATCATCTTCTTCGAACAAAGCGGCCACCTGCCCTCCTACGAAGAACCCGAAAAATACCTCCAGGTCCTAAACAACTTCCTCACCAACTAATCCACGCTCCCACCAAACCGGGTGCCCCATCTTCGCGACGGCTTCCTCGTCGCTAAGGTGGGATGCCGACCACTCCAAACATTCCGAACAGTCTGGGTGCCCCATTCATGACAGCTTCATCGTCATGAGTGGGCTGCCGACAATTCCACGGAAGTGCCTTCTCACCGCCCAATCACCCCGGCCACAATCCCCAACCCCTCTTCCACCCGCGCCCGCTCCACCTCACCACCCATCCCAATCCGCAGCGCCCGAGGCACCTCCACCCCTGGCGCAGTAAACCCGGCCGCCCCACTCACCATCACCCCGCGTTCCAAACAAATCCTCTGCGCCTCAACCGCAGTCAATCCCTCTGGCAACGACACCCAAAGATGCCACGCGCACCGCGCCCCCTCGCCCACAGCCGCGCCAAGAATCTCTCGTCCCAAGGCATTTCGCCAAGCCCCCTCCGCCCGCTTAGCCTCCATCACACGCTCCAGCGCCCCATCCGCAATCAACCGCATCGACGCAACGTTATGCGCCAGCGAAGTCCCCGTCGTCGTGTTCCTGATCACGTTCTCCATCTCCCCCACAAACCGTTCCGGACAAACCAAAAACCCCGTCCGCGTCTGCGGCGCATAGTTCTTGCTCAGCCCCCGCACATAGAACGTCCGCTCCGGCCCCAGCACCGCATAATTCGCCGCCGCCGCAGGCTCCAAAAACCCATACGCATCATCCTCAATCACGATCAAATCAAACTCCCGCGCCACCTCCACAATCGCCATCCGCCGCTCCAGCCCCGCCACAATTCCCAGCGGATTATGCACCGTCGGCATCAGAAACACCGCCGACACCTTCTCCCGCATACAAGCCGCGCGCAACGCTTCAGGTTTCATCCCCTCGCCATCAAAGGCACAACTCACCACCTTCATCCCGAGCATCGTCCCCTGCTCCAGAATCGCCGTATACGTAATCTCCTCCACCGCAATGGTCTTCCCGCCCAACCCCGCAACCAGCAGGGACACCAGCGTCCCATGATGTCCGCCGCACACAAACCACGCGCGCTCCGCATCTACTCCCAACCACCTCGCCGCACGCATCCGCAACTCCGCATCGCCTCCACGAAACGAAGGCCGCATCAACCGCGCATCGTCCACCGGCAGCTCATCCACCGCGCGCCGCAGATATCCCTGCCACTCCGCACCCTGCTCCGCAAGCAAAGGAAAATTCCAAACCAGATCAATCATCCCGACAGTCTACCGCCCCTCTCTCGCACTTTTCCTTCGCGAAACTTTGCGCCCTTTGCGTCAAGGCTTTTCCCCACCCACACGCGCTAAAATCCATAAGTGAACATTCTCTTCGTCGGCGACGTCTTCGGATCACCCGGCCGCCACATCGTACGCGAGCACCTCCCCCACGTCCTCGAAACCAACGCCGTCGACCTCCTCGTCATCAACGGCGAAAACGCTGCCGGCGGCTTCGGCATCACCCCCTCCATCGCAGAAGAACTCTTCGACCTCGGCGCCCACGTCATCACCACCGGCAATCACATCTGGGACAAAAAAGAGATCGTCGAATACATGACCGTCCCTGCCAACTCCCACGCTCGCGGCCGCCGCGTCCTCCGCCCCGCCAACTTCGCCCACGGCACTCCCGGCTTCGGCCTCTACGAAGGAGAGCTCGGCAACGGCACCAGGTACGCCGTCATGAACATGCAGGGCCGCGTCTTCATGGCCAGCTCCGACGACCCCTTCCGCAAAGCCGACGAGCTCCTAACGATGATCGAGCGCAACACCAACGCAAAAGTCATCCTGCTCGACATCCACGCCGAAGCCAGCAGCGAAAAAGCCGCCCTCGGCTGGTACCTCGACGGCCGCGTCACCGCCGTCCTCGGCACCCACACCCACGTCCCCACCGCCGACGAGCGCCTCCTCCACCACGGCACCGCCTACCAGACCGACGTCGGCATGTCCGGCCCCTTCGACTCCATCATCGGCGTAGAAACCGAGCTCGTCCTCAAGCGCTTCCTCACCGGCATGCCCGGCAAATTCGAAGCGGCCAAAGGCAACCCAAAGATGTGCGCCACCCTCATCTCCTGCGACGGCGCCACCGGCCGAGCCCATCACATCCAACGCATCATGCTAGGCGAATAACCCCCTTTGCTGCTGTTGTTTGTTTTTCGCCGTCATCCTGAGCAACGCGAAGGACCCCCGTATTTGTCGTTGCTGTTGCTGTTGCTGTTGTTTGTTTTTCGTCGTCATCCTGAGCAACGCGAAGGACCCCTGTATTTGCTGTTGCTGTTGCTGTTGCTGTTGCTGTTGCTGTTGCATTTGCATTTGCATTTGCATTTGCCTTTGCATTTGCCTTTGCCGTTGCCGTTGCCTTTGCCTTTGCCTTTGCCTTTGCTAAAAGCTAAGAGCTAATCGAGCACTAGCACGATTCATCCCACCTCCAAATCCAACGCCCCCCTCTCCCGGCGCGCCGTACACTTACCTCACGCCCCGAAAGGATCGCCCATGCCTCTTCTGACCCCCGCGTCCGCCATCGAATTCCACGCCGCCCTCGCCCCCCGCTACGCCCCCATCCTCACCCCCGAGGCCATCGACTTCCTCACCACCCTCCATCGCGAGTTCAACCCCCGCCGCCGCGAACTCCTCGCCGCCCGCGTCACCCGCCAAGCCACCCTCGACGCCGGCACCCTCCCTAACTTCCTCCCCGAAACCGCCAACATCCGCGCGGCATCCTGGCAAGTCGCCCCCCTCCCCGCCGACCTCCGCGACCGTCGCGTAGAGATCACCGGCCCCGTCGATCGCAAGATGATCATCAACGCCCTCAACTCCGGCGCCCGCGTCTTCATGGCCGACTTCGAAGACTCCACCACCCCCACCTGGGAAAATCTCCTCGACGGCCAGCTCAACCTCCGCGACGCCGTCCGCCGCACCATCACCTTCTCCGACCCCACCACCAACAAGCAGTACGCCCTCATCGACAACCCCGCCGTCCTCTTCGTCCGCGCCCGCGGCTGGCACCTCGAGGAGCGTCACGTCCTCGTCAGCCCTGAGCCAGGACTAGCCGGCGAACCCATGTCCGGCAGCCTCTTCGACTTCGGCCTCTACCTCTTCCACAACGCCCACGAACTCCTCGCCCGCGGCTCCGGCCCCTACTTCTATCTCCCCAAGCTCGAGTCCCACCTCGAAGCCCGCCTCTGGAACGACGTCTTCGTCCGCGCCCAGCAGCTCCTCAACCTCCCGCAAGGCTCCATCCGCGCCACCGTCCTCATCGAAACCATCCTCGCCACCTTCGAGATGGACGAGATCCTCTACGAACTCCGCAACCACTCGGCCGGCCTCAACTGCGGCCGCTGGGATTACATCTTCTCCTTCATCAAAAAATTCTCCGCCAACGAAACCCTCCTCTTCCCCGATCGCTCGCAGATCACCATGACCAGCCCCTTCATGCGTGCCTATTCGCGCCTCACGATCAAGACCTGCCACCACCGCAACGCCCCCGCCATCGGCGGCATGAGCGCCTTCATCCCCATCAAGTCCGACCCCGTCGCCAACGACGCCGCCATCGCGCAAGTCCGCGCCGACAAGGAACGCGAAGCCACCGACGGACACGACGGCACCTGGGTCGCTCACCCCGGCCTGGTCCCCGTCGCCCTCGAAGTCTTCGACCGCATCATGCCGCGGCCCAACCAGATCGCGAAGCAGCTTCCCGACTTCACCGCCACGCCCGCCGAACTCCTCGCCATCCCCACCGGCACCATCACCTACTCGGGCCTCAAGCACAACATCGCCGTCGGCCTCGGCTACCTCGAAGCCTGGATGCGCGGCACCGGCTGCGTCCCCCTCTTCAACCTCATGGAAGACGCCGCCACCGCCGAAATCTCCCGCGCCCAACTGTGGCAATGGGTCCACCACCATGCTGTTCTCCAGGACGAAGAACACGCCGGCCAGCCCGTCACCGCCGAGCTCTGCAACCAGCTACTCGACGCCGAAGTAGCCCGCACCATCGAGAACGCTCCCCCCGAGCGCGTCGTCGCATACCGCCTCGCCGCCACCCTCATCCGCAATCTCATCGACGCCCCCGCCTTCGAATCCTTCCTCACCCTTCCCGCCTACACCACCATCCTCAAAGAAGAAGCTTTCAACGCCTAACGCACTATTTTGCTTTTGCCTGTGCCTTTCTTTGACAAATTCTAAAAGAAATTGTCATCCCGAGCGCAGCGAGGAACCCGCTTCTCGCACGCAGCGCGCCCGTTCTTCCCCCTCCTCCCACCGCCAGGAATCCCCCCTGCCTTCACCCGCCGGTCCCCGACCCATCCCCGCCACTCGTACATCCCATTCCCCATCACGTACACTCTCACCTTCATGGCAAATCATGCCCGTGTGAGGCGTCCCCATGCCCCGTCCTTATTGGAGCGGTAAAATCCAGATCTCCCTGGTCTCCTTCGGCGTAAAACTCTTCGTCGCCACCGAGGCCGCCAGCGACATCCACTTCCACCAGATCGACCGCCGCACCGGCGAGCGCGTCCGCCACCAGAACGTCGCCGCCAGCGCAATCGAACGTGACCCCGACGAAGCCGCCGACCCCGTCCACAAATCCGACATCGTCAAAGGCTACGAGTACGCCCACGGCCGCTACGTCACCATCGAGCCCGACGAGCTCGCCCACCTCCGCGTCCCCTCCCGGAGCACCATGGACGTCACCCAGTTCGTCGACCTCGACTCCATCGACCCCGCCTTCTTTGAGAAGCCCTACTTCGTCGTCCCCGAAAGCGACTCCGAGACCGAAGCCTTCCTCACCATCCGTCAGGCGCTTATCGACACCAACAAAATCGCCCTCTCCCGCATCGCCTTCGGAGGCCGCGAGCACGTCGTCGCCATCGTCCCCGCACCCGCTCACCTCTCTGAAAAATCCACCAAGCCCGCCAAGTCCGCCAAGTCAAAATCCACCGCCACCGACTCCACAGCCCACCCCGGCCTCATGGCCTACACCCTTCGCTATGCCGCCGAACTCCGCGACCCTGCTGCCTATTTCGATTCCATCAAGCCGCACGCCATCCACGCCGACTCCCTCTCCCTCGCCAAGGAACTCATCCAGCGCAAGACTGCAGCCTTCGATCCCACCCAGTTCACCGACGGCTACGAAGCCGCCGTCAAAGAGCTCGTCGACGCCAAGCTCAAGCACGCTCCCATCCCCCGCGAAGAGCCCGCCCCCCGCACCCACGGCAAGGTCATTCACCTCATGGACGCCCTGCGCAAGTCCGTCAGTGATACAAAGACCTCAGACACAAAGACCATCGCCAAAAAAGCGACCGCCGCCTCCAAGTCCGCCTCCCGCAAAGGACCCACGCTCATCCAGTCCGCCTCCAAATCCGCCGCCCGTCGCGAAGCCAAGCCAACCCGGACATCTCCAAAGCGAAAGACCGCATAGGGCTCCCTCATGGCCACCAAAAAATCCGCCATCAAAAGCACCACGCGTAAGCGAGACCCGCACGCCACCGCCGCCTCCTCGGCCGTCGATGCGCAGCTCGAACGCTACCGTTCCATGCGCGACTTCAGCACCACCGGCGAACCCTCCGGCGCCGGCGCCAACACCAACACCTTCGCCATGCGCAAGCCCACCACCTCGCGCGGCCTTCCCTTCGTCATCCAGAAACACGCAGCCTCCCACCTCCACTACGACTTCCGCCTAAGCTGGGGCGGCGTCCTGAAAAGCTGGGCCATCGCCAAGGGCCCCAGCTATAACCCACAGGAGCGACGCCTCGCCATCGAAGTCGAAGACCACCCTCTCGAGTACGGCGGCTTCGAAGGCATCATCCCCGAGGGCCAGTACGGCGGCGGCACCGTCATGATCTGGGACCAGGGCAGCTGGTGGCCGCAGCTCGGCAGCGAAAACGTCGACGCCTGCCTCCGCGCCGGTCACCTCAAATTCGAAATGAATGGCTCCAAGATGAAGGGCAAGTGGGCCCTCATCCGCATGAACCGCGCCGCCCACGGCCCCAAAGACAAACCTCAGTGGCTCCTCATCAAGGAGCACGACAAGTACGAGCGCACTGCCAGCGATCAGGCCATCACCGACGAGCGCCCCAACTCCTCCGTCACCGGCCGTTCCATCGATCAAATCGCCCACGCTTCCGACCACGTCTGGAACTCCAACCGCGCCGATCCCCTCGAGTCCCGCCCCGCCCCCGCCGCCAAAACCGCAACCAAAAAGTCCGCGCCCGTCCCCACCAAAAAGTCCACCCCGCCTCCAACTCCCTCCATCGACATCCGCGATCTCCCCCGCGAGCATCAGCCCGACTTCGTCTCCCCCCAGCTAGCCTTCGAAACCGACTCCACCCCCACCACCGACGACTGGCTCCACGAGCTCAAGCTCGACGGCTATCGCATCCAGGCTCGCAAGGCCGGCAACCAGGTCCAGCTCCTCACCCGCAAAGGCATCGACTGGACCCACCGCATGCCCACCATCGCCAAGGCCGTCGCCAATCTCCCCGTCCGCGACTGCACCCTCGACGGCGAAGTCGTCGTCCTCTCCACCGACGGCAACTCCAGCTTCGCCCTCCTTCAAGCCTCGTTCCAGAACGCCGAAACCCATCCCCTCACCTACTTCGTCTTCGACCTCCTCCACCTCGACGGCCACGATCCCCGCGACCTCTCTCTGCGCGAGCGCAAACAGCTCCTCGCCCCTCTCCTCCCCGCCCCCAACAGCAATGCCGACGAGACCATCCGTCTCTCCGAAGACATTCCCGGCAACGGCGAAACCGTCTTCCGCAAAGCCTGCGCCCTGCACGCCGAAGGCATCATCTCCAAGCGCGCCGACGCTCCCTATCGCAGCTCCCGCTCCTCCGACTGGCTCAAGTCCAAATGCCTCCACGAGCAGGAGCTCGTCATCGCCGGCTTCACCCTCTCCAGCGAAGGCCCCGACCGCGTCGGCGCCCTGCTCCTCGGCTACTACCCTCCCATCAAGCGCGGCCCCAAAACGCCTCGCCACCTCATCTACGCCGGCCGCACCGGCACCGGCTTCACCCAGAAGGCGCGCCGCGATCTCCTCACCCAGCTCGTCAAACTCCGCGTCCCCGAGTCTTCCTTCCAGCGCATCCCCCACGACGCCACCCGCGACGTCTTCTGGGTTCGCCCCACCCTCGTCGCCCAGGTCCGCTTTGCCACCTGGACCTCCGACAACCTCGTCCGCCAGGCCGCCTTCCTCGGCCTCCGCGAAGACAAATCCGCCACCGAAGTCGTGCGCGAATCCCCCACCGTCGCTCCCCAACCCAAGCGCTCCAGCGCCAAGCACACCCGGTCCACCCACGCCGCCCCCAAATCCACCAAACCCGCCAAGCCCCGCACCCAAGCCACCCACCGGACCGGGACCCTGCAGCACTTCGCCCTGACCGCCACCCAACCCAAGCCTCCCAGATCGAAGACGACCAACCCCATGCCCGCCAAGTCAAAGTCCGCCAAAGGAGCACCGCAGAATCCGGGTGCCCCAGGTCTCGCTTCTGAGACCTGGGTTAAGCCAGCCACCAACGTCCGCTCCAAGTCCTCCTCCGCAAATATCGTCCCCGCAAAATCTGCCTCTCGGAAGCCCGTGCAGCCCACCCTCGCCGTCCGCGCAGGACTCACCCACCCCGACAAGATCCTCGACCCTGCCTCCGGCCTCACCAAGCAGATGCTCGCCGACTACTACGCCCTCGCCGCCGACCGCATCCTTCCCTACATCGCCAACCGCCCGCTCTCGCTCGTCCGCTGCCCGCAAGGCGCCGGCAAACCCTGCTTCTTCCAGAAGCACGTCAACAACTACGTCCCGCCCGGCATCAAGACCATTTACATCCAGGACAAAACCTCCTCCGCCCCCGAACCCTACATCACCCTCGACAGCACCGGCGCCATCGTCTCCCTCGCCCAGATGAATGTCCTCGAGATCCACCCGTGGGGTTCCACCAACGGCGACCTCGAGCACCCCGACCGCCTCATCTTCGACCTCGATCCCGACGCCGACCTTCCCTGGCTCACCGTCGCCGCGGCCGCCGCCGAAGTCCGCCAACGACTCAAAAACCTCGGCCTCGAAAGCTTCCTCAAACTCACCGGCGGCAAGGGCCTGCACATCGTCGCGCCCATCCAGCCCACCCTCACCTGGCCCGAGCTCAAGTCCGCCGCCCACAACTTCGTCCTCTCCATGGAGCGCCAAAACCCCGACCTCTATCTCACCAAGATGACCAAATCCTCTCGCGTCGGCCGCATCTTCCTCGACTACCTCCGCAATCAACGCGGCGCCACCGCCGTCGCCCCCTACTCCCCCCGCGCCCGCGTCGGCGCCACCATCTCTCTCCCCTTACCCTGGACAGCCCTCACCCGCGACGTCCACCCCGTCCTCTCCGTCTACGACGTAGCCGCCCACCACACCAAACTCCGCGCCGACCCCTGGAAGAACCTCCTCACCACCCACCAGCAACTCCACCCCAAACAATTCGCTGTCCTCTAACCGCGCTCATCCTCAGCACGGAATGTCCCCAAGCCGCCCCTCCATCCGTCGCAGCAGCGGTGCGATCGTCAACCCCTGCACCACGATCGAGAACACAACCGTGATGTACGTAGCTGCCAGCAGCAGATTGCGTGCACCTGACGGCTCCGTCGGCAGCGAAAGCGCCAGAGCAACCGCCAACGCACCGCGCAACCCTCCCCAGGTCAACACCGTCACGTTGCCCGTAACTCTCTGCCGGCAGACCGCCAGCGTCCGCACCACTGCCATTACGCTGGCGTACCGTGCCACCAGCACAACCGGAATCGCGATCAATCCCGCCATCAGTAACGAGAAGCTAAACGGAAGCACCAGCAGCTCTAGTCCCAGCAGAAGAAACAGCACGACATTCATGATGTCGTCGATCAGTTCCCAGAAGCTTTCCAGGTGGTCCCGCGTAGTCGCCGACATCGCGAACCGCCGCGCCGTCCCACTCACCATCAGCCCCGCCGCCACCGCCTCCAGCGGTGCCGAAAGATGAAGCCTGTCAGCCAGCGTGTAGCCGCCCATCGCCAGCGCCAGCGTCAGCATCACCTCCACCCGATAGCTGTCCACCATCCGGATCAGACGATACGTTAAATAGCCGAGCGCCATTCCCATCGCAATGCCGCCGCCCGCCTCCACCAGCAATAAGCCACCGAAAGCAGCCGGAGACGGCAACCCCCCATGCACCGACCCCTTCGCAGCAGCTCCCAGCAGCGCCACGAAGATCACCGCACCCAGCCCGTCGTTGAACAGCGACTCGCCCGCAAGTTGCACCTTCAGTTCGGCCGGCGCACCCACGCGCTGCAGCATGTCCAGCACAGCAATCGGATCAGTCGGCGAGATCAATGCCCCAAACAGCAGCGCTTCCATCGTGGTGATGGGAATACCCACCAAATGCAGACCCGCCCGGAACAGGAATCCAACAATCACCGTCGAAAGTGCCGTCGCGAAAATCGACAGGCTGAGCACAGAAACGCGCTCGCGTCCAAGCTCCTTCAGATCAAGTTGCAGAGCTCCCGCGAACAGCAGGAACGCCAGCATCCCGTGGAGCACAACCTGGTTGAAATCAATTCCGCCCACCAGCAGCTGAGCGCTCGTCCGAAATTCAGGAACAGCATGCCCAGCCACAATCAACGCGCAGGCCGCCGCGAGCGACAGCAACATCGTTCCTATGCTGCTGGGCAAGCGAAGTACTCGATAACTCAAAAAGCTGAACAGCGCCCCGAGCGTAACCAAAGCACTGAGCAGCGCGAACGAAGGCATCATGGCGGCTACATCCACAATAGACGATCAGCATCCGAGGCCCTCCACCAACCCTCGCCCGATCGCATAAGTCCTCGGAAGCCGGCATTGCGACCGCAATCAGAAGCCTGCGCTCGCGTATCGATCGCCGTCGCGATGAGCGTTTCAGAGAATTACGCCGGAGGGGGCGGAGGAGGCAGGACACCGAGTTGCATCATCATGCCTAGACTATCCATGAGGATGCGAGTGTCCTTAATGCGGCCATCCTCCAGACGGTCAAATACAATTCCCCAGACGCGCACCTGCCGCCCGGTTGCGGGAATGCCGAGAAATGTACCGTCGTGAGTGCCGGTCCATTCGAAGCGGCTGGCGACTTTGTCATGCTCCGCAATTTGCTCCTGAATGGAGAACACGATATCCGGAAAACCTGCGCGCATGGCGCGGATAATGTCTTTCAGACCGTCAAGTCCGGGACCCTGCCCAGGCAGCGGAACCTGTTCCACCACATCTTCCCATACATATTCTGCTGCCGCCTCGATGTTTCCCCGTGTGATCACTTCGTCCACAAAGCTGCGAACGATCGTGGCATTGTCCTGCGCCATTAACTTCTCCTTTGGATACTGAATCCAGAATTATATCGATGCCACCGAGCCAGAAGGCTAGCCGCTCTCCTTTTCCTCATCATCACAATCGAGCCGGCGCATATTGAAAACGCGGCTTCCCTTCACAAACCACAGCCTCGCCTCCAATTTGTTAACATGATTCTTTCCTCCTCAAAGGAGCGCCCCATGTCCGCAACCGCAACGCCCCCCACCGCCACAACCCCCGCTATCACCGAGCTCCACCACTGGATCAACGGCGTCCCCACCGCGAGCACCTCCACCCGTTTCGCCGACGTCTACCACCCCGCCACCGGCACGATCCAATCCCGCGTCCCGCTCGCCACCGCCGCCGAAGTCGACGCCGCCGTAGCCGTCGCCACCGCAGCCTTCCCCGACTGGTCCGCCCAACCCCCGCTCCGCCGCGCCCGCGTCCTCTTCCGCTTCCGCGAAATCTACGAGCGCCGCCTCGACGAAGTCGCCGCCCTCATCAATCGCGAGCACGGCAAAGTCTTCTCCGACGCCCGCGGAGAAGCCACCCGCGGCCTCGAAAACATCGAGTTCGCCACCGGCATCCCTCACCTCCTCAAAGGCGAGCTCACCGAACAAGTCGGCGCCGGCGTAGACAGCTACTCGATGCGCCAGCCCCTCGGCGTCGTCGCCGGCATCACTCCCTTCAACTTCCCCGCCATGGTCCCCCTGTGGATGTTCCCCATCGCCATCGCCTGCGGCAACACCTTCGTCCTCAAGCCCTCGGAGCGCGACCCCAGCTCCGCCAATCTCCTCGCCGAGATGCTCAAGGAAGCCGGCCTCCCCGACGGCGTCTTCAACGTAGTCCATGGCGATAAAGTCGCAGTCGACGCCATCCTCAACCACCCCGGCATCCAGGCCGTAAGCTTCGTCGGGTCGACACCCATTGCGGAATACGTCTACCGCACCGCCACCGCCACCGGCAAACGCGTGCAAGCGCTCGGCGGCGCAAAAAATCACATGATCGTCATGCCCGACGCCGACCTCGACCAGGCCGCCGACGCCCTAGTCGGAGCCGCCTACGGCTCAGCCGGCGAGCGCTGTATGGCCATCTCCGTGGCCGTAACCGTAGGTGCCCACACCGCCGACGCCCTCCTCTCCAAACTCACCTCCCGCATCGCCAACCTCCGCGTAGGCGACGGTGCCCAGGATGCCCCCAACGGCGAATCCGATCTCGGTCCCCTCATCACCAAGTCGCACTTGGAAAAAGTCACCAGCTACATAGCTCTAGGCGAAGAAGAAGGAGCCGACCTGGTAGTCGACGGCCGCAACCCAACGATCAACGGAGAACGGACAACGGACAACGGCTTCTTCTTAAGCGCCACCCTCTTCGACCACGTAAAACCCACCATGCGCATCTACAAGGAAGAAATCTTCGGACCCGTCCTCGGCATCGTCCGCGCCAACAACTTCGAGACCGCCCTCCAACTCATCAATGACCACGAATACGGCAACGGCACCAGCATCTTCACCCGCGACGGCGACACCGCCCGTGACTTCGCCCACCGCGTCCAGGCCGGCATGGTCGGCATCAACGTCCCCATCCCCGTCCCCATGGCCTTCCACTCGTTCGGTGGATGGAAGCGCTCTCTCTTCGGCGACCACGCCATCTACGGCCCCGAAGGCGTCCGCTTCTACACCCGCCTCAAAACCATCACCGCCCGCTGGCCCACCGGCATCCGCTCCGGCGTAGACACCACCATGCCCACCCTCGGCTGACGCGCTAGCCTCAACCTGCTGTCGCCGTTGCCCTTGCCATTGCTGTCGCTGTTGCTGTTGCCCCTGCTTTTCTTTCTGTCATTCCCTCTGGGAATCTGCTTCTTCTCTTGCCGTTGCGTGTCCTTTGGATTAGCAGCGGGCTTTAGCCCGCTGAAATTAACCCACCAAAATTAACCCACCAACTCCTGGGCTTTAGCCCTGGCCCCCACATCACCAACGCTCGTCATCTCGACGCACGTCGCCCGTCTACTTCTCAGCCGTAGGAGGCACCAACCCCTTCAGCCGCAGATACGTCGACAGCTCCGCATACTGTTCGTTGTCATGCGACACATTCCCCCACGCCAGCCCAATGCGGGAACGCTTTACCGGCCCCATCGTCACGATCTCCGTGATGGTCGCATCAGTCAGCGCGCCGTACGCCTTATCGCAAACCGCGAACGAAGCCGTCAGCCCGGCAATCACCGTCGCCTTATCCGCCGTATCGCTTGGCACCGACTTCGGATCGGCCGTCTCCCCATTCAACGCCGAGCAAATATGAAACTGCGCCTCGGTCACATGATTCACAATCCGCGCAAACGTCCGTATATCCGCCGTCGGCTTAAACTGAAAGTCCGCGTCCGGCATCTTCTCCGCCGCCTTCAACACATTCGGCTTCAACCGGTTATACGCAGCCTGCACTTCCGCCGCAGGTCCAACCGGCGCAGCCGCGGGATGAGCCGCTGCATCGCCCATCTTCATAGGCGCCTGCGCCACGCACAGCGCAGAGGAAACCATCAAGCCGATCGCCGCAACTGCCACTTCCATACGCTTCATATCTCTCCTCAACGTTCCCGATCCCTTGCCGCTTAAGCTTACCCACAAACTCCAGCCACAGGCAATCCTCTTTCGCTCCTCATTCGCTGCATCGCCTTCAGCCACAAAAGCAAAAGTGCGACCGCCAGGCCGCACCTCTCACCACCGAAAATTCTATGGAGCCGACGAACGGACTTGAACCGTTGACCTGCTGATTACGAATCAGCTGCTCTACCAACTGAGCTACGTCGGCGACTCCTTCGTCATTCTATCGGCAATCACTTCATCCGCAAAATCTCTCCACACGCATCACCTCTCATCGCGCGCGCAACATCCTCCACACATCTCCCTTACCAAAGTTTCTATCCTGTTATCCACAACGCCGACGTCCCTGGCGCGCGTTCGTTTTCGCGTTGAACTACAACGCAAAAGGGCCGCCCGGCAACAGGGCGACCCTTTTCTATGGGAGGCAGTTCCAACGGAGGCAAAGCCATCAGAACTCTCTGGTGCAAGACTATGTTCGACCTCCAGTGCTGTCAAGAAAGTTTTCCAGCTTTTATCATCTCTCACAAAATCAACAACTTAGACGATTTTAGCCCCGCTCCCTCCGGTTTTCTCCGGTTTTTCACGGTGCCTTCCACAGCTCCCCCAAAACCGTCCCCCCCAACCCCCGAAACGACCTCCAAACCCCTTCCCCTCAGTCCCCAGCCCGCCTTAAGCTCCCGCCGCCGAATCCGGCCCACCGAACACAGCAGGCTTATTCTGCGGAGCCAGGTGCAGGCTCAAAAACTCCGCCTCCACTGCCGCCGGCTTCCCCCGCAGCACCCGGAACCACGCCCGCCCAAACCCCAGGAACAGCCCCAGCAGCACCGCCCCCGTTCCCAGCACGCCCGACAGGATCGCAATGTTCTCCAGCAGCGAGAACGTCTGCGCCGCCACCACCTTGAACGCCGGATGCGCATCCTGGTTGAACGTCATCTGGCTCAAATGGATACCCGCAATCATCTGCTGCGCCGCATCTCCGGAAAAGTTCCCGGTCGCCAGCAGAACCAGCGTCCCATCCTGCCGCAGCCGCGCCCCGCCGCTTTTCAGCGCCGGCACCTCCCCCTGGATCGTCTTGGCCGCCTCCTGCGCCAGCGTAGGCGTCGGAAACATCAGCATCGTCAGCGTCTCCTGCCCGCGCGCATCGTCATACTGCGCCGTCACCGCCTCCGGCTCCATCTTCCAGTTCAACGACGCAGCCGGAATCACCCCGCCCCCCGCCGCATAGCTCATCTGCCCCAGCGCATACCGCAAACTCCCCCCCACCAGACCCTTCGCCGGCGTCAGCGTCGGCAAAATCGGCACCGCGCCCGTGTTTCCGAACGCCTTGGGCATCACCTCCACCAGCGGCCGCAACCCCGCCACATCCTGCGCCGTCGCCGCCCCCTCAAACTCCGCCAGCACCACCGACTTCCCACGCATGAACAACACCGCGTTCCCACCCACGGCATCGTACGTCACCAGGTCACCCCCCACCCGCATCCCCGGCCGCTCCGCCAGCGTAAACGCGCTATAAGCTCCCGTCCGATCCCCAAACTGCACCGCCTCAATATGAACCGTGCGTCCGCCCCGCGTGTAATCGGCCGCCTTCGACCGAATCAGCCCACACTCACCCAGCACATGCGGATTCACACCCAACAACGCAGCCCCGGAAGCCGCTCCCGCCGCCGATCCCGCGCCGGCCCCCGCCGTCGCCCCCGGCTGTGCACCGCCGGCCGCATCCACCCGCGTCCACTCCCCAAACTTCGCCGGCAACAGCGGCGCCTGCGGCTCCATCAACGACACGGAACCCTGCGCCAGACCGCCCCGCGCGCCCACTGCCAGCCCAGCCGACATCACTGCCAGCGCCACGCACCGTCTTGTCCCGAAACCCAACGCCATACAAGCGAAAGACTACACCAACACCCCAAACGGTAGCATCCCCACCCGTCCCGCCCATCAACAACGGAGAACGGACAACGGACAACTGAGAACGGACAACGTCCCGCTACCGCGCCGCCTGCTCCACCGTCCCCGCCCTCGCCCGCCCGCCATTGATCCCCTGCGCGTACACCGCAATCCCCTTATACAAGCTCTCCGCCACGCGCTCCCGATACTCCGGTGTCCCCAGCTTCTCCGCCGTATCCGGATTCGTCACAAAGCTAATCTCCGCCAGGATCGACGGCATATTCGCTCCAATCAGCACCACAAACGGAGCCTTCTTCACCCCGCGATTTCTCAGCTCCGGATTCCCCTTGCGCAGCCCCGTATACAGCGACGCATCCACATCCGCGGCCAGCTCTTTGCTCTCGTCAATCTTGTCCTTCAGCGCAATCTTCTTAACCAAATCGCTCAGCTCATGCACGCTCTCAGTCGACACGGCGTTCTCCCTGCTAGCCACCGTCATCGCCTCCGGATCGCTCGCGAAGTTCAGGTAGTACACCTCCACGCCCTTCACCGACGCGTCCTGCGAGCTGTTCGCATGCACGCTGATAAATAAATCCGCTTGCGCCTTATTCGCAATCGCCGTCCGCGTCTCCAGCGGCACAAACGTATCGTCGTCGCGCGTGTACACCACTTCGGCGCCCAGCCGGTCATGCAGCAGCTTCCCCAGCCGCAGCGCCACATCCAGCACCACGTCCTTCTCTTCAATCCCGCCCGCGCCCAAGGTCCCCGAGTCATGCCCACCGTGCCCGGCATCAATCACAATCCGTCCAATCTTCAGCCCCAGCGCCCGCATCAACGATGTCTCCCCATCCGCCGTAGGCGGCGGCGCCGCAGCCGGCTCCCCCTTCACCTCCGCCCCTGCCGGGTGCCCCATCTTCGCGATCGTTCCATCGTCGCTAACGTGGGACGAGCTCCTCCGCGACCGCGGCACATAATGATCCCCACTCGCACCATCGTCCCCGCTGGTCTCCGCAATCGGCTTCGACGTCGGCCGGTGCGTGGCCTCCACCATCCCCGGCTGCCGGCTCACCTCGGCAACCTCGCTGCTGGTCTCCAGCGCATTCCTCACCACCGTATTCGGCACCGGCCGGGCGGGCGTAGACTTCGACGCGATCACCACCCGCGGCGGCGCCACATTCTTCCCATCCCCCACCCGATCCGTACTCCGCGCCGGCAACCCAAAGCTCGCACTCCCATCCGTCACCGGCATGGGCGGCAAACTGGAAACTTCCACCGCCGCTCCTCCACCCCGCTTCGCACTCGCCGCCGGAGCCGTCCCCACCCCAGCAGCCCCACCCGCTGAGATCGGATCACCCGTTCCTAAATCTGGTTCCCGAACCCCTGTCGCCCGTTCCTTGCGCGCTGGTCCCGCCGCCGCACTCGCAACTTCCTGCTTCGTGCTTCCGACTTCCTGCTCCTGCCCGCCATGAACATCAATAATCAGCCGCAGCGGATTCGGCAACAAAAACGCCGAGTACTCCGCCACGTGATGCACATCCAGCACCACCCGCGTCACCTCGCCCGTAAACTGCGCCGCCCGCACCCTGGTCAGAAATCCATCATCGGTCACATTGAAGCTCTTGCCCGCCAACTCCGGCGCCAGCCGCGCATGCCCCAGATCAAAGAAGATGCGGTCAGGATTCTCCACCCGCGCCGCCTCATACTTAATCTCTTCTCCCGGAGTCACATTCAAATCAATCACCACCCGCGTATAACTAGCCGTCGACCAATGCCGAATCCCCGTCACCACCGCCAGCGGCCCCGTCGGGGCCTTTTCCGAAACAGCACCCTCGGCTCCCTTTTCTTGCGCGCCCGCAATCAATCGGTCCTCTCGACCGGAGTCCGCGGCAACCGGGGTCCCCATCGGGCGGTCTTTGCCCGAATGGGGTGGCGTTGCGGACGTAGCGGAGAGACCTGCAGGTTGAATCCCCACAACGGCCGGGTGCCCCATATCTCGCGTTTGAGATGTGGGCGTGCGGGCCACGCCACTGGGTGCCCCATCCGCGACAGCTTTATCGTCACGGGTAGGACTGCTCGATGCCCGAACAACCTCCGCCTCCAGCCCAGCCCCCCGCGCCTCCCGCGGATAATCCTGCCACAGCTGCGCCCTCACCTTCTGCGTCTCCTCCGCATCCGCCGCCCCCAGCAAACCCAGCGCCTTCACCAGCGCCTCAGGAGCCAGCCTGTCCCCCGGATACGCCCTCGCCAGATACTCATACTGCCCCGCCGCATCATGGACGCTCTTCTTGTCCCCAAACTCGCGCCCCAACTCCTTCAACAGCTCAGCCACCTGCGCCACAGCCTCAGCCGCATGCGCATTATCGGGATCGGCATGATAGATCGCGCGAAACGAATTCATCACCCGCGCATACTCCACGCGCGTATGCGTCCCCCTGGGCTCCGCCTCAAAATCCGCCCGAGCCACCACCGCCGCATCCCAGCCTGCCGCAGGCTTCCCCGCGCTATCGTCCGAACTCTGCGCCCGCATCCCACCCACCGGCTCAGCCTGCACGCTAAACGCGGCCACGCCACCTCCGCAACACAACCCGACCCAAGCCACCGCACTGAACCAGCCGCAGCCCCGACCCACCCCACCCTGATTAAGGAGACCCATACCAACTTAAGTGTAGGTTCCCCCTCTCACCCCCACCCTGTGAATCCCCCAAAGGTACCCCCGCGAATACCCTCACCTCACCCCAACGCCGTCATCCTGAGCGAAGCGCGCAGCGTGAAGTCGAAGGATCCCCGTAGAGGCTGTGGCAGTTGCTCGTGCTCTCACACTTGCGGTTGCTCTCGCCTTTCTAGTTGTCATCCCGCAGGGATCTGCTTCTGCCCTTGCCCTTGCCCTTGCCCTTGCTAAAAGCTATCTCACAGCATCTCCCCCACCACATCCACCGCACTACCCAACGCCGAATCCAACCCCGCGACATCACTCCCGCCAGCCTCCGCCAGATCCGGCCGCCCACCACCCTTCCCTCCAACCTTCGCCGCGATCGCGCCAACAACCTTCCCCGCCTGCACCCGCGAAGTAAGATCCTTACTCACCCCCACGATCAAGCTAACCTTGCCATCCGAGGCCGCCCCCAGCACCACCACACCCGACCCCAGCTTCCCCCGCAGCTCATCCACCAAATTCCTCATCTGGCTTTTATCGAGCGCATCCACTCTCTGCGCCAACACCTTCACGCCCTTCACCTCCACCGCCGACGAAGCAGCATCCGCCGTAGCCGCGCTAGCCGACTTCATCCGCAACCCTTCCAACTCCCGCCGCAACTTCTTCATCTCCTCTTCCTGCGCAGCCACGCGAGCCCGCAGCGCCTCCCCACTCACCTCTCCCCCGCCTACAAACTGTCCAGCAACTTTAGCGACGTCCGCATCCCGCCGAAACACCCCGAGCGACCCCATGCCCGTCACCGCCTCGACACGCCGCACGCCACTAGCCACCGCGCCCTCGCCCATCAGCTTCACCAACCCAATCTCCCCCGTCGCGCCCGTATGCGTTCCACCGCAAAGCTCGGTCGAGAACTCCCCAATCTTCACCACGCGCACCTTATCGCCATACTTCTCGCCAAACAGCGCCATCGCCCCCAGCTCATGCACGGCCACATCAATCGGCACATCCACCAGCGTGACCACAGGAGTATTCGCCAACACCTGCGCATTCACAATCGACTCAATCTCCGCCAACTCCTCCTCCGCCACACCAGCAAAGTGCGAGAAGTCAAACCGCAACCGCGCTCGATCATTCAACGACCCAGCCTGCTTCACATGCGTCCCTAAAACTTGTCTCAACGCAGCATGCAACAAATGCGTCCCGGTATGATTCCGCATCACCGCAGCCCGCACCGCACCATCCACGACAGCATCCACCGAGTCGCCGACAGCGATCGTCTGCTTCACCACCACCTGGTGCGCAAACACCCCCTGCACCGGCTTCTTACACCCGGTCACATCGGCAACCACCGAGTTATGATCCCCCGAATACAACCAACCCACGTCCCCCACCTGCCCGCCCGAGTCCGCATAAAAACTAGTCGCATCCAACACGACCTCACCCACATCCCCCGCCTGCAACACCGACACCCCAACGCCATCCTTCACCAGCGCCAACACCTTCGCGCCATCGGTACGCAGCGCGGTATACCCCTCAAACTCCGTCTTCTCCAACTCCCGGTAAACCGGCGCCGCCGACTTCTGCGACCCACCCTTCCAACTAGCCCGAGCCCGAGCCTGCTCTTCTTCCTTAGCCTGCTCAAACCCAGCCATATCAAACTCAATGCCGGCATCCCGCGCAGCATCCACCATGAAGTCCAGCGGCATCCCAAACGTCTCGTACAAACCGAACGCCAGCTTGCCCGACCGCAGCGTCTCTTCATTCATCTGCCGCAGCCCAAGCTCCAGCGTGCGAGCAAACTGCTCCTCCTCGGCCAGCACCACCCTCGCAACTCTCTCCGCACTCTCCGCCAGCTCCGGATAAGCCGCCACCATCTCATCCCGCACCGCCCAAACCATCTCATGCATAAACGGCTTCTCCTGCCCCAACAGCCGCCCATGCCGAATCCCCCGCCGCAAAATCTTCCGCAGCACATACCCCCGCCCCTCATTCGAAGGCACCACCCCATCCGCAATCAAAAACGTAGAAGCCCGCGCATGGTCCGCAATAATCCTCAGCGAAGCCGCCCCCTTCTCATCGCTGACCGCCAACTCCTCAACGGACAACGGAGAACGGACAACGGACAACGCCCCACCAAACCCCGTCAACTCCACCGCCCTCCGAATCAACGGCGTAAACAGATCACTCTCATAATTCGAAAGCTTCCCCTGCAACACGCAAGCCACCCGCTCCAACCCCATGCCCGTATCGATCGAAGGCTTGGGCAGCGGGGTCAGCACCCCGTCGCTACTCCGATCGAACTGCATGAACACCAAATTCCAAATCTCCATGTACCGCTGATCATCTTCCGGAAACGGCTTGTCTTCCCCCGTCTCCGAAGCCGCCAACCCCAGGTCATAGAAAATTTCCGAGCAAGGCCCGCAAGGCCCCGTATCGCCCATCTGCCAGAAGTTATCCTTCATCCCCATGCCGAAGATCCGCTCCTTCGGCACGCCCGTCTCAATCCAAAGCCGCTCCGCCTCGTCATCGCGCGGCACAGTTTCATTCCCTTCAAAGATGGTGACGTAAAGCCGGCTCTTATCAATCCCAAACCAGTCAGGAGACGTGAGCAACTCCCACGCAAACGCAATCGCGTCTTTCTTAAAGTAGTCCCCAAACGAAAAGTTCCCCAGCATCTCGAAGAACGTATGGTGCCGCCGCGTAAACCCAACGTTCTCCAGATCGTTATGCTTGCCCCCCGCCCGCACGCACTTCTGAGACGACGCCGCCCGCGCATACTCCCGCGTCTCCGCCCCCAGAAACACATCCTTAAACTGATTCATCCCCGCATTGGTAAACAGCAGCGTCGGATCATTGGCCGGCACCAAGCTGGACGAGTGCACCCGCCGATGTCCCTTACCCTCAAAAAACCGCAAAAAATCTTCCCGAATCTGGTTGCCACTCAAGTCACGCATAGTCTTCAAGTTTACCTTCTTTGCTGCCTGCCTATCCTCTTTCCATCAACGACGGAAACCCTCGCCGTCCGCGCAGGACCAAAAAGTTTTCCCGAAACACCGTCGCACCCGCTAACGTCATATCAGCAGATGCGCTTGCCCCTCTTACCCCGCACGGCCACCCGCGCCGCGACCCGCACGGCGATCTTCGCCGCGCTCCTCGCCGCTCTCGTCGCCCTGCCCGTCGCCGCGCAGCATGCGCAAATGGCGCCCCACCCCGTCCATCACGGCCTCGTCCACTTCTTCTTCCACCTCGGCCTCATCGGCCTCTTCCTCGTCTCTATCGTCGACAGCTCCTTCGTCCCGCTCCCCATCCCCGGCGTAACCGACATCATGCTCATCCTCTACGCCGCCGGCCACACCAACCCCATCCTGCTCGTCACCATCGCCACCATTGGCTCCGCCATCGGAGGCCTCCTCTCCCACGCCGCTGGTCAGGCCGGTGGCATGGCCTTCCTCAAAAAGCACGTCCCCGCCGGCATCCTCAGCCGCGTCACCACCTGGATGGAAAAGCACGCCATCCTCTCCGTCTCTCTACCCGCGCTGCTGCCTCCCCCCATGCCGCTCTCGCCCTTCGTCCTCGCTGCCGGCGCCGTGCACATGTCGCGCAAAAAATTCATGTGGGCCTTCACCATCAGCCGGCTCGTCCGCCATTGCATCGCCGTCTGGATCGGCGTCCGCTACGGCCGCGCCTTCCTCCGCCTCTGGTCGCACTTCTCCGACAAGTGGGCCACCACCATCCTCATCATCATCTGGACCAGCATCCTGCTCTCCGTCGCCTTCGCCATCTGGAAGCTCGTGCGCACCTCCCGGGACCTCCACCTCGCGCCCGCCAAGCGCAAGCATCCCCAAGCCGACGCCGCCCCCACCAACTAGCGCCCCCCACACACAAGAAGGGCCGCAGCTTCCCGCGGCCCCTCTCGCTATGCAACCGTCAACCATCGAACGCGAAAACCATCCAACCCAACCGCACGCTTAGCGCTGCGGCTGCGACGGAGGCTGCGTACCCGGCCCACTCGGCCGTTGGTTCGTCAACGATTCCAGCTTCTGCTTCTGCTCCGGCGTCAGCACGGCCGCAATCTGCATATGCAGATTCTTACGCACCGCGTCCGCCTGCACCTGCCGATCGGCAATCGGCGTCGAACTGTCCGCCGCCAGCGCCTGCATCTTCTGCTGAGCCTGCTGCAGCATCGGATAGATCTGCTGCTGCTGCGCGTCCGTCAAACTCAGCGCCTGCGTAATCCCCGCCATCCGCTGCTGCATCGTCGGCTGCTGCGGAGCTCCCTGCGGAGCCTGCATCTGATTCTGATTCGAAGCTCCCTGCGGAGCCTGTGTCTGATTGTTCGTCTGCGATTGAGCAGGCGCGTTATTCATCTGCTGTTGAGCAGGCGCACCCTGCGCCACGGCTGCAACGTTCATCCCGAGGCCTAGAGCCCCGCCCAGTGCAACGGTCCAAAGTGTCATTCGAGTCAATAGATTTCCTCCCGTCGCAGCCCTAAGCTCGCGACTCGGTCCAGCATCGTGGTCGTTCCTGAAACCCCACCCACCCTTAGACGCAATCTCCGCTCGATCTGTCCACTGCCCTCGCAAAAATTGACAGCCGAGCGCCCCATCTTCGCGACGCCCGGGCCCCGAGCGAGCGGTCTCTGCTCGCTTGGGTGGGACGGTCTCCTCATCGCTAAGCTGGGCGAGCGACAACCCCGCTCACACCCACCACACCTTTTTGCCTTTGAGCTAGAAGCTAAGAGCTAGAAGCTAAAAGCTGTTTTACGCCGCCACCACATCCGCAGTCTTCACCCTCGGCGAAAACTTCCGCCTGTAATACGCAGTCGTCAACACAATCGCCGGAATCCCCACCGCCGTCGGCCAAAGCCACAGCCACACATGATGCCCAAACAACACCGGCAGCGTCACCACGCTGAACGCCGTCCACGCTGCTATATAGCTACCAATAAAATTTCCCAGGTGCGTGTACCACCAGAACATCTTCTCCTTGGGCTTCCTCACAAAACTCAGCAACTGCACAAACGACAGACGCATCCCGATCAGCCCAAACACAATCGCAACAATTCCGAACCCCTGGATCGCCTTCGGATCAAACGCTCCCAGCAGCGCCAGCAGCAGGCTCGAAGCGAATGTCAGCACGCCCGCGAACCAGTCGATAGGCTTCGCACTCCCACCCCGCGCCAAATCCTTCAGCTTCAACACGCGATACCCGCTGAACGCCGCATAAAAACTGAACACCGCCACCATTGCCAAAAACAACACCGGCCGATACAGCGCCATCGGCAGCGCCGTCACCGCGACCCCGCCCATGCACCACAGATACACCATCCCCCACCGCATATGCTGCTTGCCACCCTTCGCGGTAGCCAGAGCCACCGGCGCCAGCAGAAACGATCCAAACCCGCACCCCACATGCACCGTCAACAAAGCCTTCATCCAAACCGGATCAGCACTCATAGCAACCTCCTCGATCGCCTTTGCTTTTGTTGTTGCTCTTGCTAATGCTCTTGCCATCGTTTGTTTTTCGCCGTCATCCTGAGCGAAGTGAAGGACCCCCGTATTTGCTCTTGCTCTTGCTCTTGCTCCTGCGGTTGCTGTTGCTCTTGCCGTTGCCCTTGCTCCTGCGGTTACCGTTGCTCTTGCCGTTGCCGTTGCTCTTGCCGTTGCACTTGCTCTTGCTCTCGCTTCTAGGTACCCGGAGGCTTCAGCCTCGGGTCTCATCAGCCCGGCACGAATCAACACCGCTCTGCCGAAGGCCGGAGTGAAGCCCGCAGGGCGCACGACTGATCGATTGCCGTTGCCCTTGCTGTTGCTCGTCCTTGCCTTTACGGATAACGGAGAACGTACAACGGACAACTCACTAAAACTTCGGCTTACTCACCAACCCTCGCTTCTCCAACTCCGCAAACGTCTCATCGCACCACGCAATGGTCGCCTTCGCATGCGCGATCCCGCACCGCGCCGCCATCCTCCAGTACGGCATCGCCGGATGCCGCGCGTGCTCCATCTCCATCCGCAGCAGCGTCGCCTCAAACCGTTCCAGGTCGTCCTCGCAACGCTCCCGCTCCGCCACCACCTGTGCCGCAATGGTCCCCCGCTCCGCCCGGTCCCCAAAGAACACCTTCAGCAGCAGCTCGTTCCGATGCACCTGCGGCTTGGCTTCCACCCCCAGCCACTTCCGTAGTCGCCGCTCCCCCTCGCCCGTCAGCTTGTATACCTTTTTGGCCCGGCCATCCTTGCTCTGCTCCTCCACCGTCGCCAGCCCATCCTTCACCATGCGCTTCAGGGCCGGATAAATCTGCCCATAACTCTCCGACCAGAAATTGGCCGTCGACCGCTCCATCATCTGCCGCATCTCGTAGCCCGACATCGGCCCCAGACTCAGTAACCCCAGCAGCGACTCAACCGTAGATGTCTTTTCAAGACTCATAATGTGACTAAAAGATATATATCTTTTAGATAGCTGTCAACCCCTTTTTATACCCACTCAAACTCACGCCAACAACGAAAAGGCGTCTGTGCCCTTGAGCTAATAGCTAAAAGCTAGAAGCTAAAAGCCAGCTCCACCCGCCCAACCCCACCCCGCGCCACATGGTAAACTGCCTCATGTGCCGGGTCCTACGCGATCTATTCCCGCCAACCCCGCCAGGTCCGGAAGGAAGCAACGGTAACGGGTCGATAGGTGCGCAGTAGGGAAACCCGGTACACTAACCCCCTAAAATCCCTATGCTCAACAGTTGCCCGCATGGTCGCGCAAAGAACCCACCGTCACATGCATAACAGACTCGGCGGTCAGTTCGAGGTAAGATTCTCTCTGCCACGTTTTTTGTCTTGGAGGTCGTAGTTTGAGTCTCACCCTGAAGCCCAGGAATCCCGTCCGCGCCAAAATTTCATCCGTAGGCTCTTATGTCCCACCCCGCCTGCTCACCAACGCCGACCTGGAAAAGATGGTCGCCACCAACGACCAGTGGATCACCGAGCGCACCGGCATTCGTGAGCGTCACCTCGTCGACAAGGGCGTTGCCACCAGCGATCTCGCCGTAGAAGCAGCCAGGATCTGCCTTGCCAAGCGCGGCGTCCAGCCCTCCGAAATCGAAGCCATCCTGGTCGCCACCGTCACCCCGGACATGGCCTTCCCCGCCACCGCCTGCCTGGTGCAGGACAAGCTCGGCGCGCCCCACGCCTGGGGCTTCGACCTCTCCGCCGCCTGCTCCGGCTTCCCCTACGCCCTCCAGGTTGGCGCCAAGCTCATCGAATCCGGCGCCCACAAAAAAGTCCTTGTCATTGGCTCCGACGTCATGAGCTCCATCATCGACTACACCGACCGCGCCACCTGCATCATCTTCGGCGATGGCGCCGGCGCTGTCCTCCTCGAGCCCTGCGAGGAAGGCGAAATCGGCCTCATCGACTTCCATCACGAGGTCGACGGCTCCGGCGCCGTCTCTCTCAACATGCCCGCCGGCGGCAGCCGCCTCCCGGCCTCGCACGCTACGGTCGACGCCAAGCAGCACTTCGTCCACCAGGACGGCCAGGCCGTCTACAAGTTCGCCGTCCGTAAGATGGCCGAAATCTCCGAAGGCCTGCTCACCCGCAACGGCGTCGCCGGCTCCGAACTCGGCTGCTTCATCCCCCACCAGGCCAACAAGCGCATCATTTTATCGACTGCCGAACGTTTGGGAATGCCCGAAGACCGCGTCGTCATCAACATCGACCGCTACGGCAACACCACGGCCGGCACCATCCCCATCGCCATGAACACCGCCCTCGACGAAGGCCGCCTCAAGAAGGGTGACCTGGTCCTGCTGGCCAGCGTAGGCGCAGGCTTCACAGCCGCCGCCACCCTCCTCCGCTGGGAGTTCTAACCACCGCCCGTCGCATCCACGCAAAGAAGGCCTTTCACCGGGCGCTGGGGCAACGACCCAGCGTTTGTCATCCTTCGCCCACAAAATTGTCATCCTTCGCCCACAAAATTGCCATCCTGAGCGAAGCGAAGGACCCGCTTCTGCACGTGCAGTTGCAAGTTTTTCGCCGTCATCCTGAGCGCAGCGAAGGACCCCCGCATTGGCCGTTGCCCTTGCCTTTGCCTTTGCCTTTGCCCTTGCCGTTGCGGTTGCCCTTGCCCTTGCCGTTGTGGTTGCCTGTGCCTGTGCCCTTGCCGTTGCTGTTGTTCGTTTTTCGCCGTCATCCTGAGCGCAGCGAAGGCCCCCCGCATTGGCCTTTGCCCTCGCACTTGCCCTTGTCTTTCTTTCTGTCATTCCCTCCAGGAATCTGCTTCTTCTCTTCCTCCCCCGAACGCATCCGGCGTTTGCCGCCACTCCCCCGCACCGCGTACCCTCTCCCTTATGAGACTGCACGTCTGCGCCGCCCTCCTCTCCACCCTCTGCCTCACCTCCGCCTTCGCACAAGCCCCTGAAACCCCCGGCACCGCAGTCGCCCACCCCGGCATCGCACTCTCCGACATCGATCCCTCCGTCCAGCCCGGCGACAACTTCTATCTCTACGCGAACGGCTCCTGGATCAACCGCACCACCATCCCCTCCGACCGCGTCTCCGTCGGCACCTTCGCCCTGCTCACCGACCGCGCCGACAAGCAGGTCGCCGCCATCATTGCCCAGGCCGCGCAATCCAATCCCGCACCCAACACCGACCTCCGCCGCATCGCCGACCTCTACCACTCCTACATGGACGAAGCCGCCATCGAGCAGCGCGGCCTCTCCGCTCTTCAACCCGACCTCACTCGCATCGCCGCCATCAAGACCCAGCGTGACCTCGCCCGCTCCCTCGGCCTCTCCCTCCGCGCCGACGTCGACGCCCTCAACATGACCAACTTCCACACCCCCAACCTCTTCGGCCTCTGGGTAGCTCCCGGCTTCAACGACCCCGACCACTACGCCCCCTACCTCATGCAGGGCGGCCTCGTCCTTCCCTCCCGCGACTACTACCTCGACGACAGCGCCCACATGCAGGAGATCCGCGCCAGGTACGCCACCCACGTCGCCGCAATGTTCAAGTTAGCCGGCTTCGACCACCCCGAAGACCGCGCCGCCCGCGTCCTCGCCCTCGAGCACGCCCTCGCCACCCAGCACATCTCGCTCGCCGACAACGAAAACATCAAGCACGCCAACAACCTCTGGCAAGCCTCCGACTTCTCCACCAAGGCCCCCGGCCTCGACTGGCCCGAGTACTTCCGCGCCGCCGGCCTCAGCGCTCAAAAATCCTTCTACGTCTGGCAGCCCACAGCCTTCCAAGGCGAGGCTGCCCTCGTCGCCTCCACCCCCATCGACGCCTGGAAGGACTACCTCACCCTCCACCTCCTCGAAGCCAGCGCCGCCAACCTTCCCAAGCCCTTCGCCGACGAGCGCTTCGCCTTCTTCGGCACCACCCTCAGCGGAGCTCCCCAGCAGCGGCCCCGCGATCAGCGCGCCGTCTCCATCGTCAACCTCACCCTCGGCCAGGCCGTCGGCAAGCTCTACGCCCAGCGCTACTTCTCGCCCCAAGCCAAAGCCCAGGCCGAAGCCCTCGTCGCCAACCTTATCGCCGCCTTCCACCACCGCCTCGAAACCATCACCTGGATGGCTCCCGCCACCAAGGAAGAAGCCATCCGCAAGCTAGGCACCCTCAAAGTCAGCGTTGGTTATGCCGACACCTGGCGCACCTACGACGGCCTCGACATCCAGCCCAACGACCTCGCCGGCAACCTCCTCCGCGCCAGCTTATTCGGGTACCACTACAACCTTCATCGCATCGGCCAGCCCACCAACCGCGCCGAGTGGGTCCTCACCCCGCAGACCGTCAACGCGGTGAACCTGCCCCTCGACAACGGCCTCAACTTCCCGGCCGCGATCCTGCAGCCCCCGTTCTTCGATCCCCAGGCCCCCGCTGCCGCCAATTACGGCGCCATCGGCTCCATCATGGGCCACGAGATCTCCCACACCTTCGACACCGAAGGCGCCGACTTCGACGCCCAGGGCCGCGTCCGCGACTGGTGGACGCCCTCTGACCTCGCCCACTTCGACCAAGTCACCACCGCCCTCGCCAACCAGTTCGACACCTACGAACCTCTCCCCGGCCTCCACGTCCACGGCCGCCAGACCCTCGCCGAAGACATCGCCGACCTGGGCGGAATCGCCGCCGCCTACGACGCCTTCCACGCCTCCCTCCACGGCCAGCCCGCCCCTGAGGTCGGTGGCTTCAACGGCGACCAGCAGTTCTTCCTCGCCTTCGGCCAAAACTGGAAATCCAAAGCCCGCCCCGACGCCGAGCGCCAGCAAATCCTCACCGACCCCCACGCCCCCGCCCAGGTCCGCGCCGAAACCGTCCGCAACATCGACGCCTGGTACCCCGCCTTCAACGTCAAACCCACAGACAAGCTCTACCTGACCCCAGACCAGCGAGTCCGCATCTGGTAACCCAACCACCGTAGCCCTTGCATTGGCTCTTGCCCTTCCCTAATCCCGAAACCCTGCCCTTATGATCATCGCCGCCATCCGCTCCGGCACCGACCCCGCCGCCCCGCTCCCTCCCGCCGCCTTCCATCGCTGGCTCGAGGACCCCATCTACTGCCCCAAGTGCGAAGCCACCTACATCCTCGTCCTCCCCTACGACGACGCCATCAGCCGCCACTTTGCCAACGACTCCCGCCGCCACCTCCAAATGCTGCGCAAGGCCGTCATGCTAGGCCACTCCACAGACCACCGCATCTCCCACTTCGAAACCAACGGCGTAGTCGTCACCAGCCACCCCACCCCCAAACCCGCCCCCACCCTCACCGCCCCTCCCCTCACCAACCGGATCCAGTAGCTCCCACCCATGCACGTTCTACTTGGCGACCGTGGCGCCCAACGTCGCGCCCGTTGCGTCAAGGCTCTTGCCTTTGCCTTTCCATCAGCCTCAAACCCGCGCCAAACCTGCTAAAATAACAGGGTGAGCCTGTCCTCCACTCTCGAAGACGGCGCCGCCCAAGAGACCCCCTCCCCAGAACCCAACCGGGCAAAAACCCCCACGGTAGGCTTCGTCTCGCTCGGCTGCCCCAAGAACCTCGTCGACTCCGAGGTCATGATGGGCCTGCTCCATCGCGGCGGCGCCCAACTCACCCCCCGCGCCGAAGACGCCGACATCCTCGTCGTCAACACCTGCTCCTTCATCGACTCGGCCAAACAAGAATCCGTCGACACCATCCTCGAGATGGTCCAGCACAAAGTAGCCAACGGCGGCCGCGCCCAGCGCCTCATCGTAGCCGGCTGCCTGGTCGAGCGCTACCGCGACGAGATCCGCGCCAACATCCCCGAGGTCGACGCGGTAGTAGGCACCGGCGAACTAGAAGCAATCCTGGAAGCCGCCGGCCTCAACCGCCCCGCCACCAACTCCCCCTTCCCCATCCTCACGACGGCCCAAATCGACCGCCACGCGAGCTCTGTAAGCCAGCACTCCCGCCCCGAAGGCACCGGCGCCCAAATCGCCCACGAACTGGGTAACAAAACAGGCGATATTCCGGGTGCCCCAGGTCTCGCTTCTGAGACCTGGGTTGGACAGGCGACCACCTCGAGAGCAGAAGGCGATCTCCGCGAGCAACAAGGCCGTTTCTCCCGCGACTCCTGGGACGGCGCCACCCCCGCCCTCCCCACCTACCTCTACTCCGACGAGACCCCGCGCATCCTCACCACCCCCCGCTCCTCGGCCTACATCAAGATCGCCGAAGGCTGCGACCACCCCTGCAGCTTCTGCATCATCCCGCAACTCCGCGGCAAGTTCCGTTCCCGCCCTCTGGCCAGCATCGTAGCCGAAGCCAAATCCCTCATCGCCCAGGGCGTCCGCGAGATCACCCTCATCGGCCAGGACACCACCTGCTACGGCGAAGACCTCGCCCCCCAGCCTTTCCCCCCCACGAAATTGTCATCCTTCGCCGAAGGCGGAGGATCTGCTTCACCCGGATTAGAAGGGGGCTTTAGCCCCCTGTCAGCCAGCGGGGAAAATGGGGCTTTAGCCCCGGGCGTCTCAACGCGCCGCCCCGAACTAGCCGACCTCCTCGATGCCTTAGCCCCCTTGGAAGGCCTCAAGTGGCTCCGCTTCCTCTACGCCTACCCCAACAAGATCACCCCGCGCCTCCTCCAGACCATCGCGCGCCACGACACCATCGCCAACTATCTCGACGTCCCCCTCCAACACGCCTCCACGAATGTCCTCAAGCGCATGCGCCGAGGCGGGACGTCAGCACGCTTCCTCCAGATCATCGAGCAAGCCCGCAAGACCATTCCAAATCTAGTCCTCCGCACCAGCTTCATCGTAGGCTTCCCCGGCGAAACCGAAGCCGACTTCAAAGAGCTCTGCGCCTTCATCACCGAAGCCCGCATCGACTGGCTAGGCGTCTTCTCCTACTCCGACGAAGAAGGAGCCGGCGCCTTCTCCCTCGACGAAAAAGTCCCCAAACGCACCATAGAATCCCGCCGCCGCAAGCTCATGAAGCTGCAGCAGCGCATCAGCAAAAAAGCCCGCAAGCAGTGGATCGGCCGTGAGCTCGACATCCTGGTCGAAGGCGAATCCGACGAAACCGACCTCCTCTGGCAAGGGCGCTCGCTCGACCAGGCCCCCGAGATTGACGGCAAAGTCCTCATCAACGACTTCGGCCCCCACGAAGAGCTGGTCCCCGGCACCTTCTACCGCGCCCAAATCACCGAGTCCCACGACTACGACGTTGTAGCCCGCATCCTCGAGTAGCCACACTCCCACTCCCATCATCCATCAGCGCCGTCATCCTGAGCCATCGGCGAAGGATCCCTGTATTGCTCTTGCCATTGCCGTTCTTTGACACGTTCTGAAAGAAATTGTCATGCCGAGCCAAAACGAGGAACCTGCTTTTTCTCCCGTTCTCCTTCAAACGATTGCACCAACGGCCCGCACATGAAACCCAACCCTGCAAGCAGTAATCTAATCACTGAGCAATCATCATGACCAAACCCCTCCACTGCCCCATCTGCAAAAAACTCGTTCCCCTCGACTCCCCCGAAGTCCCCTTCTGCTCCGAGCGCTGCCGCACCATCGACCTCGGCAAGTGGGCCTCCGGGGACTACAAAATCTCCTCCCCCATCCTCGACCCCGACCTCCTCGAAGACCTCGAGCACGCCCAGCAACAACACAACCCCACCGGCGACCTCCACAACGAATTCAAGCCCCACTCCAAGTGGCGCAACTAGCACCACGCCCCTGATCCCCGCCCCAACTCTGTCATCCCCAGCGAAGCAGCTCGCATCGATTGCTTGCCACCACTCTGTCATCCTCAGCGAAGCAGCTCGCGCTGTTGCGAGATGCGCAGCCGAAGGACCCCAACGCCCTCTACGTGACCCCGGTCGCTCACGCCTTTCTCACACGACCGCTCCCGCCGACCGCGCGCGAACCACCCCGTTAGAATCAAAGCATGCCCGACGCAAGCCCCCTCGTCCGCCGCACCCGCTGGGCCTGGACCCTCTCCACCTTCTTCGGCGCCGGCTACCTCAAGCCCGGCCCCGGCACCTACGGCAGCATCTTCGCCGTCCTGCTCTGGCTCGCAGCCGCCCACTTCTTCGCCCCCACTCGCCTCACCCTCGCCCTCGCCACCGCCCTCGCCGCCCTCCTCATCACCGCGATCGGCATCCCCGCCTCCACCCTCACCGCCCGCGAGTCCTCCCGCAAAGACCCGGGCTTCATCGTCATCGACGAAGTAGCCGGCCAGCTCTTCGCCCTCATCCTCACGCCCCCCAACTGGCAGCATGCAGCGCTAGCCCTCCTCCTCTTCCGCCTCTTCGACATCTTCAAACCCTGGCCCATCCGCCGCCTCGAAGCCCTCCCCTCCGGCACCGGCATCATGCTCGACGACGTAGCCGCCGGCCTCCTCGCCCTCCTCACCGGCCTCCTCCTCAGCTACCTCCACCACCTCCTCCTCTAGCGCATCGCCACGCGAAGCGTTCCGCCGTCCGCGCAGGACCTCACCCATGCAAACATTGTCAGGACCTGCTTTGCGTCGTTGCGATTGGTTGCGATCCCGCAGGGATCTGCATCTTCTTTTGCCCTTGCCCTTGCCCTTGCCGTTGCCCTTGCCCTTGCCCTTGCCCTTGCCGTTTTTTAGACAATTTCTGAAAGAAATTGTCATTCCGAGCCAAACGAGGAACCTGCTTTTCACCCGTTCTCCCCAAGCAGTTGCACGAGTCGCGCAGCCGAAGAGCCTGTCCTGAGCGCAGCCGAAGGAACCCCGAAGCTCGCGACGCCCCTCACCCGCTCACGCCTTCCCCAACACGCGAAGCCCCTCGCCGTCCGCGCAGGACCCGATACCTAAGGCCTCACCTCGTACACGATGTTGAACGGTGTCTCCGTGGCGCGGCGAAATCGACCGAACCCCGCCGCACCTACGACCTCCCGTATCCGGCCTTCGCCAGCCTGCGCGCCGAGGCACAACGCCACCTCCTGCGACCGTGAGCAAGGCGTGCACAGCAGCGTTGAAAACGAGTAATACACCCGCCCCACCGGATTCAGGTTGTCCTTCAACTCATCGTTCGCAAAGGGCTCGACAATCATCCACGTCCCGTCCTTGGTCAGCGATTGCCGCACGTGTGCGGCCGCGCCGATAGGGTCTCCCATATCGTGCAGGCAATCGAACACAGCAACGAAGTCATAGTCTTTCCCCGGAAACTCCTTCGCTTTGGCCACCTCGAACGTCACACGCTCAGAAAGTCCCTCGCGCTTGGCGGCCTCGCGCGCGGCTTCGATCGATTGCACGTGATAGTCGAAACCGAAGAAGCGGGACTTGGGAAACGCCTTCGCCATCAACAGCGTCGACGCGCCCTTCCCGCAGCCAACATCGGCCACCTTCGCTCCCTTCTCAAGCTTCGCCTGAACATCCTTCAGCGACGGAATCCAACTGCTCACGAGATTGGCCGCATAGCCCGGACGAAAGAACTTCTCGCACCCGTGAAACACACCGTCCACGTGCTCACCCCAGCCCATTCCCGCGCCGGTACGGAAGGAATCGGCGATCCGTGGAACCGCTGCCAGCGAACCCAACGCCAGTTCAAACGCGCCCGGCAGATAGGCGGGACTGTCCTCCTTGGCCAACGTGAACGCCTGCTCCGCATTCAAACTAAACTGGTTGGTTTTTTCGTCATACGTGACATAACCGCCAGCCGCCTGCGACGACAGCCACTCCCGCACATACCGTTCATCTGTCCCGGTCCTCCTCGCGAGCTCCGCCGAATCCATCGGCTCTTCCGCAAGCGCCTTGTACAGTCCAAGCCTTTCTCCGATCACGACCATGCCCGTATGGACGGCAGCGCCGAGATCCATTACGAACCGCCCCAGAAAGGCGTTCAGCTTCTCCATATCAACAACAGGTTGGGTTGCGCTCATGTTCCTTCTCCTTCGCGAATCAATTTTTCCCGCAGCTGCTGCCGTTTCTGCAGTAGCTGCTTCGTGAAAGCCACCCCCCTGAAATGTCTGCGCGCCCGGTTCCACAAAACAATCCACACCGTGCGCCGACGGCATCGCCTAGCCCGTAAACCTACCACTCCGAACCGCGCTCCGTCACCAAATTTCCGCACGCCAGCCAGCCCCCAGCCCTTCCGCCTTTGCGCAGAGCAGGCCCACCCTCAACCCGACCCAACCTCCCTCTCCTGAATCGCCAACCTTCCTGTCTCATAAGAATTGTCATCCTCCCCCCGCCCCGCAGGACCACGCGAAGCACCTCGCCGTCCGCGCAGGACCGCCATCCGCGTAGGATTTGCATCCCCCACCCACCACGCATACCCTAAGCATCAATGCCTCTGCTCCACCCATCCCGCCCCGACGCTCCCCACCTCGACCGCCTCTACCCCCGTTCCGCCATCCCCGGCGGCAGCTTCGAAGTCCTCGGCACCCAGCTCCTCTCCCCCGCCACGCCCCAGGACAAATCCCAGCTCCCGCCCGCCGACCGCGAACTCCCGCAGGCCTTCTTCGGCGAGATCCCCGCCCTCCTCGACCTCGCCCGCCCCACCCGCGCCGTCATCCGAGTCCCCGCCGGCGCCATCTCCTCCGACCTCTCCTTGCGCCGCGACGGCCTCGCCAGCAATCCCCTCCACGCCAACATCGGCGTCCCCATGGTCGAAGACCTCCACGTTATCTCCAACCCCGCCGTCGACGCCGAAGGCAATCTCTTCGCCATGGTCTCCGGCCCCCGCGGCGAGCAGGTCCCCGTCTCCATCTTCCGCATCGCCCGCGACCTGCAAGTCACCGCCTTCACCCGCGAGATCCTCAACGTCTCCGCCCTCGCCTTCGGCCCCGACGGCAATCTCTACGCCAGCTCCCGCACCGAAGGCGCCATCTACCGCATCACCCCTTCGGGCCTCATCTCCACCTTCGCCGAAGGCATGGGCATCGCCACCGGCATCGCCTTCGACCGCGACGGCAACCTCTTCGTCGGCGACCGCTCCGGCACCATCTTCAAGATCATCCCCAGCCCAAAAACCACGGAGCCCGACACGCCCTTCGCGCTCACCCCCAGCAGCGCCCTCGACCCTCACAACCCCAACCGCTCCGGCGAAATCTTCGTCTTCGCCACCCTCGAGCCCTCCACCGCCTTCTACCACCTCTGCTTCCGTCCCGACGGCGTCCTCATGGTCACCACCCCCACCATCAGCTCCCACCAGAACATCTACGCCATCGACCCCCACGGCACCACCACCACCTACTACCGCGGCCTCGGCCGTCCCCAGGGCATGGCCTTCGACGTCGACGGCAACCTCTACGTAGCCGCCAGCCTCCGCGGTCACCGAGGCATCGTCCGCCTCCGCGACACCCCCAACTCCCCCACCCCCGAAGCCGAACTCATCGTAGCCGGCAACGACCTCATCGGCCTCTGCTTCCTCGACGACGGCTGCGCTGCCCTGGCCACCAACAGCACCATCTTCCACGCCGACCTGGGCATAGAAGGCCTCCCCCTCCTCTAGCCGTCAGTCTCACCGGATTAGCAGCGGGCTTTAGCCCGCTGAATACTCCCCGCCACAAACCGGGCATTAGCCCGGGCCAAACCACAACGGCTTCGCGTCCACCATCCCCCCCGACCGCACGAGCTATACGCATATTCCTCCGCCGAACCCACCATCCGCGCTCTCACCGGGTTCTCTTCGATATACCTTCGACCACGCTCAAAGTGCGCACCGTCCATGATTCTTCGACTGTCATACCCCTTCTCCCACACATCGTGAGCGCTCTTCAACCGAAACGAAAACCCACCCTTGATCAACTGCGCGACCTTCTCAAGCGCCACCTCAGGAGCAGGCGTCAACAATAAGTGAATGTGATCTGGCATCACGACAAACGCATGCAACGCGAAGCGTCCCTTCGCACGATAGGCTTCCACAGTCTTAAGAAACATCTCCGCAGTAGCCGTAACCTGGAATAATCGTCTCCGCTGCGCCGTCACCGCAGTCAACAAGTACGTCCGAACCTCTTGAGGCGCGAGCTTCATGCCCGAAGCATAGTCCCACCATCAACCCCACCGCGCACCACAAAGCCAAAGGGCGAACCCTCTCGCGAGGACTCGCCCTTCCGCCGTCCGAATCTTCGAAGACCTGATCTCGGCACCAGGTCAATCTCCGCTTCCCGTCCTCCCTTCGGTCTGCAGGCAAGCCCGCTGTCCGTCGTTGGTCCGTTCCGCAAATCTTGTGAGCGTCCTCTTTGACCGCATGTTCGGTCGCCCGAACTGAGTTTCGTCTCCGATCCCTGTCTCCGGTTGCCCGAAGTGGGTCTCTTCCTCGTCCCTCGCTGCCTCTGATTCTTCTCTCTTCTCTGGAAGATCTCTCTTCCGTTGAGAAGAATCATGCCACAAATTCACGATCGCGCAACACCAAAATATCGGTGCAAAACGCGTCACTTCTGTGCTTAACTAGACCACGATTTTTGCACTATTTCCTGAGCAAATTTGCAAAAATCACTACCCACTACTCACTACCCACTACTCACTAATACGTAGGCCCAAACGTGTCTCCAGCCGGCGCATTCAGCGTAGTCGAACTGCCCACGAAAAACACCGCCGGCGTCACCGGGCTTGTAGGTTGCGATCGCAGCTGCGACGGCCCATATCCCGCCATCCCAAACGGTGCGCCCGAGCTCATCACCGCCAGGTCGCCATAGTTATCGAACGCCAGTCCATTCGGCGCCACCAGCGTTGCATTGTTGCTCACCGTCGCACTGGCCAGCGTAATCGTCGGCGTCGGGCTTCCCGTCACAAGCTGCGCCTTGGCAAATTCCACCACCGTATTCGGCGCATTCGCGTTGCTCGACCACAGGTTTCCGTAGCTATCCACCGCCAGCGCCCAAGGTGCCTGGATCGATCCCGCCCCGTTATCGCTCAGCGTCGTCGTCGGTGTCAGCGCCGCCACCGTCATCGCCGCTGTACTCGACGGCGTCACCACCGGCAGGCTTCCCGCGCTGAACCCGAAGATCGTCGTCGACGCATTGTTCGCGATCCACAAATTGCCGCGATTGTCGAACGTAATCCCCAGCGGCCCATTGAACGCCGGGGTCGACGTAATCGTTGCGACCGGAACCGTCGTCGCACCCGACGTACTCAGCTGCTTGGCCGAGAGCACAAACACCGCGTTGGCGCCGTTATCGGTCACCCAGAGATTGCCATTGTTATCAAACGTCGCCTGTTGCGGAAACACAAAGCTCGCCGACGAGATCGTCACCGCAGGCGTAGGCGCAGCGTTGCTCCCCAGGTTCGACAACTGGCTCGCCGTAAACTCATACAGCGCCGGCGCCACCTTCCCACCGCTCGCCATCGTCCCGCCATCAATCACCCACAGGTCTCCGTAGTAGTCGAACACCACGCCCTGCGGCGCTCCAAACACACTCGAGCTGATCGTCCGCCGCGGCACCGGATCGCTCACCCCATTCACCTGTTGCGACGGCGAAAACTCCACCACGTTGGTCCCATTCGCCACCCAGATCGCACTGTAGCCGCCGTTGCCGGGGTAATAGTAGTAGTAGCTGCCGTATCCCCAATAGCAACCCGACAGCCCCACCATCGCAGCCAGCGCCGCCACTCCCAGCCCCGCGCGCAAGCCCTTCTTCCCGATCCCGCTCTTCCGCGCCACCGTCTCACGCGCACCAGAAAACAACTGCCGAAGCGACCCATAACGCTGCATCATGGCAATCTCCCGAAATCAAATGTCTGAAAGGTGGAGAGAAACCTCCACGCCCATTCCAGACGGGTTTTTTAAAGAAATGTTTCGCCCCAGACAACGATAACCCCAACGCCCTCAAGCGCACCCGTTCTACCGGATTAGCAGGGGGCTTCAGCCCCTGGATACGACCTCAACCAACGCGGGCTTTAGCCCCGGGCGCTTCGACCCCAACCCCCAAAAATAAATCACCACCCCGACCCCCAAAAACAACCCAAAATCCGCGTGTCAACCCCCCACCCACCCCCAAACCCCACAAAACCCGCGCCCCCATTGCCGATTTCTCTTCCCCCAACTTGGCATAGTTACCCCACCCACACAGCTACAATTGAATAAGGAAGAAAACTCCAGACCCAGCCCCTCTCGGACCCCTCCCAACATTTCACCCGTAACCCCAATGGATGGCCTACTTTACCCGTAAAGTCACTGCCTGCACGACTTTACCGGCAATCATCGCCATAACCAACCTGAAATCAGCCACATAGAGAAGGTTAGTACTGTAAACAGATACTCTGCCCCCTAACCCCATTCCCAAGAGCACTTTGCAGCTAGAAGGGTATGGGGGGGTAGGGCCGACACCTCCGGATATCATCAAAGCTGCCCATGCCCAGACGCGCCGCAATAGCCCGCCAGCCCCGACCGGAAGACGCCGAACTCTTCCGCCGCCGCGCCGAGCTAACCAGCCTCCGCGCCACCCTCGCCACCCGCGAAGCCCATCTCGACCACCTCCGCGCCCAGCTCAACAGCTTCGAGGGCCGCTACATCCGCCAGGTAGGCGTCCTCTACATTCAGCTCGACGAGTGGGAAGACCGCATCGCCGAGCTCCACAACCCAGCTCCACCCCAACCCGAGGCCCTCGTACCCGAACCTGAAATCCAAACCGATCCTGAACCCGACCCAGCCGCGCTCGACCTCAAGTCCCTCTTCCGCGAAGTAGCCAAGCGCATCCACCCCGACCGCGCCCGCAACGCCCACGACGAGCTCCACCGCAACCACCTCATGTCCCAGGCCAACGCCGCCTTCGACCGCAACGACCGCGACCTCCTCCAGCGCATGCTCAACGGCTACGACCCCTCCACCGACAGCGGCGACGACCAGCCCGCCGCCGCCCAGCTCGCCCGCCTCACCGAACAAATCGCCCAGACCCATCAGGATCTCCTCACCCTCGACGCCGAGATCGAGGCCCTCGCCCAATCCGAGATGGCCGGCCTCCGCGACCGCACGAAACTCGCGGCGCAGCAGGGTCGCGACCTCCTCGCCGAACTCGCCGCCCGCGTCAAAGGCAGCATCGGCATCGCTATGCGCCGCTACGAGCTCGAACTCGGCCGCATCCGCCGTAAGCAGCCCGCCTTCAACCCCGAGCCCCTCCTCACCGCCGAACGCGCCCAACCCGCTCAACGCACGCAACCGACCGAACCCACAGCCTCACGTACCGTCCGAAGCAACATTCGTCACAGGAATTAACCTCCGCTCGCGCTACCATCGAACCACATGCTAGCCGAGATCATCGCCGTTGGCTCCGAGATGCTGACACCGCATCGTCAGGACACCAACTCGCTTTACCTCACCACCGGCCTCAACGACCTCGGCGTCACCGTCGCCTTCAAGACCATCGTCGGCGACAACCGGCAACATCTCCGCTCCGCCATCCACACCGCCATCAACCGTGCCGACATCGTCCTCCTCTCCGGCGGCCTCGGCCCCACCGAAGACGACCTCACCCGCGAGTGCGTCGCCGAAACCTTCAAGCTCTCCCTCCATCGCAACCAGGCGATCCTCGCCTTCCTCCACAAGCGCTACGCCTCCCGCAACCTGGACATGCCTCCCAACAACGCCAAGCAGGCCGACCAGCTCCAGGGTGCCGAGATCCTGCCCAACCTCAACGGCAGCGCTCCCGGCCAATGGCTCGACTTCGCCCACCGCGGACACCGCAAGCTCGTTGCCCTCCTTCCCGGTCCGCCCAAGGAGCTTCAGCCCCTCTTCGACAACGAGTGCAAGCCGCGCCTCGCCGCCGCGCTTCCGCCCTACTACATGGCTCGCCGTCAGCTCCGCATGGCCCTCATTCCCGAGAGCCAGGTCGACGCTCGCACCGCTCCCATCTACCAGCAGTTCCCCGACGTCCAGACCACCATCCTCGCTGGCTCCGCCGAGATCCAGCTCCACTTCGTCTCCGTCAAGCACACCCTCGCCGAAGCCGAAGCCCGCGTCGAGGCCGTCGCCGACGCCGTTGCCAGCGAGATGGGCGACGACATCTTCTCCCTCAACGGCGAGTCCCTCGAGGAGGTCGTCCTGCTCATGCTCGGCGTTCGCCGCCACACCCTCGCCGTCGCCGAGAGCTGCACCGGCGGCTGGCTCGGCCAGCGCCTCACCTCCGTCCCCAACAGCTCGCGCGTCTTCCTCGGCGGCGCTATCGCCTACTCCGATCGCAGCAAGACCGCCCTCGCCGACGTCCCCTCCTACCTCATCGACGAGCATGGCGCTGTCTCCGACACCGTCGCCCGCGCCCTCGCCGAAGGCATTCGCCGCCGCACCGGCAGCTCCCTCGCCCTCGGCGTCACCGGCATCGCCGGCCCCGCTGCTCCCCGCGGCCTCGACGCCAACAAACCCATTGGCCTGGTCTACATCGCCCTCACCGACGGCGAAGACACCCAGGTCAAGGAGTTCCACATCACCGGAGACCGCGAGCGCATCCGCTTCTGGTCCACCCAGCATGCCCTTGAGATGTTGCGCCGATACCTTGCCTAGAAACCTCCAGTAAACTCCCGCTGCTACACTCAACATCGATACATGATCATGCTCTGGCTCCTTACACTCACGACGGCATACCTGCTCGGTTCCATCCCCTTCGGCTACCTCCTCGTACGCTTCGTCCAACAGGAGGACGTGCGCGACACCGGCAGCGGCAACATCGGCGCCACCAACGTGGCCCGGGCTGGCGGCACCACGTTGGGCATCTTTACCCTCCTGCTCGACGCGATGAAAGGCTTCATCGCCGCCTTCCTCGCCATGCAGTTCGCTCCCAGCACCGCGAACGGCCCCTCGACCCTCGCCGTCGCCGCCGCCGTCGCCGCCGTCATCGGCCACGTGTTTCCCGTCTGGCTCCGCTTCCGAGGCGGCAAAGGCATCGCCACCGCGCTCGGCGTCTTTATCGCCCTTGTACCCATGGTCGCCCTCGCCTCGGTCGGCGTCTTCGCCCTCATCGTCGCTACCACGCGCCTGGTCTCTCTCGGCTCGATCCTCGCCGCGGTCTCCATCCCATTCCTCGCGATCCTGCTTGTACCCCATCGCTCTCCCGCGCTGCTGGCCGGCCTCAGCTTCATCGCCCTGCTCAGCATCGTCAAGCACCACGCCAACATCGTTCGCCTGCTCAAGGGCACCGAAAGCCGCTTCGGCCGCAACACTGGTTCAGACGACAAGGACAACACCGATCCAACCGAAAAGAAGGCCAACGCATGAGCCGTATTGCTGTCATCGGCGCCGGTGCCTGGGGAACCGCGCTCACCGTCTCCCTCGCCCGCCGCGGCGGCCATCGACTCACCCTCTGGGCACACTCGCCAGACCACGCCGCAACCCTCGTCGACACCGGCGAGAACACCCGCTACCTCCCCGGCTTCATCCTCCCCGCCGACGTCGAAATCACCCACGACCTCAACTTCGCCATCTCCGGCGCAGATATCATCCTTTGCGTGACGCCCTCGCAGGCCCTGCGCTCCATCATGGTGCAGATCGCTCCCATCCTCACCCCGCGCCAGGTGCTCCTCTCGGCCAGCAAGGGCATCGAGGAGAAGACCTTCCTGCGCATGTCCCAAATCATGTTCGAGTACGCCCCTGAAAACCCCATCGGCACGCTCGGTGGTCCGTCCTTCGCCTACGAAGTCGCCGCCGCCATGCCCACCGCCATCACCCTCGCCGTCGACGACCCCAGCCTCGGCAAGTCCCTTCAGGACAACTTCAGCTCCGCCTCGCTCCGCACCTATCGCAATGAAGACGTCATCGGCACCGAACTCGGCGGGGCCCTCAAGAACGTCATCGCCCTCGCCGCCGGCGTCGTCACCGGCCTCGAACTCGGCAACAACGCAACCTCGGCGCTCATCACCCGCGGTATCGCCGAGATCACGCGCCTCGCCATGGCCTGCGGCGGCCGCCGCGAGACCATGTCCGGCCTCTCTGGCATCGGCGACCTGGTCCTCACCTGCACCGGCGGCCTCTCCCGCAACCGCACCGTCGGCGTCGAGCTCGGCAAAGGCCGCAAGCTCAACGACATCATCGCCGCCCTCAACGGCAAGGTGGCCGAAGGCGTCCTCACCACCACCGCAGCCCTCGGCCTCGCCAACCGCTACGGTGTCGAAATGCCCATCACCGAGCAGATGGCCGCCATCCTCCACGCAGAAAAACCACCGCTCGACGCCATCGGCGAGCTCATGTCCCGCCCCGGCCGCACCGAGTAGCCCACCCCTAACCAAGCCCTGCGGCCTCTGGCACAAGATTCGCTAACCGTCCCGGGTACACTGGGAACATAACGATTTTCTGGAGGCGTTCGTGCGCAAAATCTTCCTGATGCTGACATTGTTGTTCCTTAGCGGCGTAGCCGTGGCCGATGCCGGTGCGCCTGTCTACAAGTTCAAACTCAGCACCATCGACGGTGACCCCACCACGCTGGGTGCCTACAAGGGCAAGGTGCTGTTAGTGGTCAATGTCGCCAGCGCGTGCGGATTTACGCCGCAGTACACCGCCCTCGAGGCCGTCTACGAGAAGTACAAGGACAAGGGCCTCGTGATCATCGGCGTGCCGGCGAACAACTTCGCCAACCAGGAGTCCGGCAGCAATGCAACGATCAAAGAGTTCTGCAGCTCCAAGTTCCACGTCAAGTTTCCGATGATGGCGAAGGTCTCCGTAAAGGGCACCGATGAGACGCCGCTCTACCAGTACCTCACTGCGGCGCCCAACGTTAGCGGCGAGATTAAGTGGAACTTCACCAAGTTCCTCATCGCGCGCAACGGACAGCCGATCGCTCGCTTTGAGCCGGCCGTGACGCCCGATTCGCCAGAGGTGATCGCGGCGATCGAGGCTGCGCTGAAGTCATAGTCGCTACGATGTGCGAAATCCCGCTCTTCAGAGCGGGATTTTTCTTTTGAAACTCCTCCTCGGCAAGCGCCCCTCCCCAAAGCCCCCAAAGCCTCCATCCGCTAAACTAAAGAGCGATGGCCTTTTCACTCTTCGGCAAGCGCGACACTCCAACCCCTGACCCGGAACTGCCGGATCCCGCCCAGCAGGAGCCCGCCGCACCGCGCCGTCTCTTCGACCGCATGAAGCAGGCGGTCACCCGCACCCGCGAGTCTCTCTCCAACTCCCTCTCCTCCGTCGTCGCCCTCACCCGTGAAGTTGACGAGGCCTCGCTTGGCGACCTCGAACTCGCCCTCCTCGCCTGCGACATCGGTTCCACCACCACCAACGAAATCATCACCCGCCTGCGCGATCGCGCCCTGCTTCACGGCATCTCCGACGGCGCCCAACTCAAGCTCCAACTCAAGTCCGAGATCCTCCGCATCCTCAACTCCGTCGACAAACCTGTCGCCCATCCCGCAGCTCCGCCCGAAGTCATCATGATGGTCGGCGTCAACGGCACCGGCAAAACCACCACCAGCGGCAAACTCGCAGCACTCTACCGTCGCGAAGGCAAAACCGTCCTGCTCTGCGCAGCCGACACCTTCCGTGCCGCCGCCATCGAGCAATTAGAAGTCTGGGCCCAACGCTCCAACGTCGACCTCATCAAGACCCGCCAGGGTGGCGATCCCTCCGCCGCGCTCTTCGACGCGCTCACCGCCGCCAAGGCCCGCCACACCGGCGTCCTTCTCGTCGACACCGCCGGACGCCTCCACACCAAGACCGACCTCATGAAGGAGCTCGACAAGATGCGCCGCACCGCCGAGCGCCTCCTTCCCGGCGCCCCTCATCAAACCCTCCTCGTTATCGACGCCACTACCGGTCAGAACGGTCTCCAGCAAGCACGCCTCTTCACCGAAGCCGCCCACGTCACCGGCATCGTCCTCACCAAACTCGACGGCAGCGCCAAGGGCGGCATCGTCGTCGCGATCGCGCATGAACTGCGTCTTCCCGTCCGCTACGCCGGGGTCGGCGAAAAACTCGAAGACATCATCCCCTTCGACGCCACTGCCTTCGTCGACTCGCTCCTCGACTAACTCCTTACCATCCCGAACGCGCTGCGCACACCATCAACCTCACATCTGTGCGCCGACCAGCATCGTCTCCTCGTCCGCAGTAGCAGCCACCCTGGACCGATATTGTGCGTGATGCACCTGCGTATACAGGTTCCACGAGCCGGCAGCAAAGAGTCCCACCAGCGACAGGCACTCCACCACCCTCCATTGCGTGCGCGAAAACTGATAAAGCAACGCGCAGAAGAATGACATCTCAAGAATTGTCTTACCCAGCGAGTTATTGCGCGCAAACGATCGCCACGCGAGCAGCGCCATCGGCAACGCGATCGACGCAACGTCATACTCCATGATGCGTGGGTTCAGCAGAATGACGCCAGCCAGCATTACCGGCATCCACTGCTCAAGCGAAAACTCTCCATCAAGATATCTGCGCGAAAGATAGAAGAGAATCAGGAAAACTGGAACCGCATAGACCAGGTAAAACACTGCGCTCGTCACTGTATACGGAATCACGTTGTACAGCGCATCCGCCAGCAGACCCGCCGGGCTGCAACTGAAGTCATGGTTGTAACTGAACTGAAGCTCCACCGCCGTCAGGTAGTGCTGAAACGCAGCCGGCCACAGCAACGGCTGCACCGCGAACAGTCCCACGCCACACACAGCGGTGACACCCGCCTGCCACCACTGCTTCCGGCTGGACAGAACAGGAATCGCCAGTACGCTCAGCAGAGGAGCTTTACAACAAGACGCAGCAAGAGCCGCCAGGTAAAACCACAACCACTGACCCTTGCGCCATCCAATCATCGCGGTAAGAAAAACTAGTCCGTAAATTACATAAGCAATATTCCCGCTGAACAGAACATCATTCTCCAGCAGGCCCGGGAAAAAGATGGCCGCCGGCGCGAGCAGCATAAAAACAGGCCGCTCTTCCGGCTCCACTGCCTGCATCCCCACCCACATCGCCGCTGCTGCACAGGCACCATACACCAGCCAGTACATTCCACCCACCCATCGCAGAGGAAATCTGCCCAGCCACCTCAACAGCGGAAGGGTAATTGGGGAATAAACATAAGTGAACGGAGGCGCAGCATTGGGATGTTCCGCTAAGTGAGCATGGAAGATTCGCTGCACCGCGATCCCGTCCCAATAAGGGTCATGTCCAATTTGAAGCGACCGTACAGCATTCGCATACACATGTAAATCCCAGCCCGGAGAAACCGACGGGCTGAACGCCCAGATAACCGCGCTAATAAATGCGCATAACCAAAAAACAGCAGCAACGGCAGGAACGTAACGACTAAAATCCGACTTCATGAAAGAGACTCCAGTGCCGCAATCCATCGCAAACCAGCGATCGCGGACCTCTAACGAGGTAATCCCAACCTTTCTGTAGGGACGCGCCGAAGCACCACACGGAAGCAGCGTTACCCACTTAAATAAATTCAAATCCTGACGAATAAGTTGTCTGGATACTCGAATTTATCGACCATTTTTAAATAATTTGATTAAGTGAAACGCATTTCGCCTAACTCGCGTCAAAACTTCGTCAAAAATCATTTGATAGCTTTCGACCTGACCCAGCGACCATGTAACAACCGGCCCGCGACCGGCTCGTGAGATGCTGAGGATGCATGCCATCCACTCCGCAAGACGATCGATACCTGCAGCGCGCACTTGAACTCGCTCGCCGCGCCGTCGGTCTCGCCTCACCTAATCCAACCGTTGGCTGCCTGCTCTTGCATCATGACCTCCTCCTCGGTGAAGGCGTCCATCTCTACGACGCGCGCGACCACGCGGAGATCGCCGCCCTCAAGCAAGCCGCTACTCTCGGTCACAACGTTCATGGTGCGACAGCCTACGTCACCCTCGAGCCCTGCGCCCATCACGGCCGCACCGGCCCCTGCGCCGACGCACTGATCGCCGCGGGCATCGCGCGCTGCGTGGTTGCCACCGTCGATCCCAACCCTCTGGTCAGTGGCCAGGGCCTCGCCAAACTCCGCGCCGCCAACATCGATGTCCTCCTCCTCGACCCCGCTCATCCCCTCGCCCTCCAGGCTCGCCATCTCAACGATGCCTTTGCCCACTTCGTCCAGCACCATCGCTCCTTCATCACCCTCAAGGCTGCGCTCTCGGTCGACGGCAAACTCGCGCCCCCACGCTCCTCCCGCACCTCCACGGCGCCGCACTGGGTCACCGGCACTGCCGCCCGCACCGACGCGCAACTCCTCCGTCACGCCTCCGATGCCATCCTCACCGGCATCGGCACCGTCCTCGCCGACAACCCCTCGCTCACCGATCGCACTGGCCTTCCACGCCGCCGCCCGCTTCTCCGCGTCCTCCTCGACAGCGCCCTCCGCACCCCGCTCGACTCCACCCTCGTCACCTCCTCCGCGAACGACCTCCTCATCCTCTGTTCCGACGACGCCACCCACGCCCCCACCGAACGCGAGTCCGCCCTCCGCGCTCGCAACGTAGACGTCCTCCGCATCCCCACCCAATCCAATCACCTTGACCTGCAAGCCGCCCTCGCTGCCTTCGCCGCGCGCAACCTCCTCAGCGTCCTCATCGAAGCCGGCTCCGCCCTGAACGGCAGTCTCCTCCGCGCCAATCTCGTTGACAAGCTCGTCCTCTACTACGCCGAATCCGAACTCGGCCTCGACGCTCTTCCCTTCGCCACCGGCTTCGATTCGCCCTACGCCCTGCAGCAACGCCTTACGCAAGTTACGCGCACCAGCTTGCCCTCGGATCTAGCCCCCAACGCCGAAGACGTCCGCATCACCGGCTACCTCCACGACCCCTGGGCCAACGTCTCCCACACCTGATCGCGTTACCCTATTCCTATGTTCACTGGACTCATCGAAACCACTGGCACCGTCGTCTCGCTCACACCAACCGGAGGAGCCACGCGCATTGTCCTCGCCGCCCCCGCACTCGCCGGCCGTTGGCGTACCGGCGACAGCATTGCCGTCAACGGCGTCTGCCTCACCGCGATCCCTCTCCCTGAGCCCACACACTTCGCCGCCGACCTCGCCGCCGAAACGCTCGCCCGCACCACTCTCGGCTCGCTCCCCATCGGCGCCACCATCAACCTAGAGCTCCCCACCCCCGCAGGCTCCCCACTCGGCGGCCACGTCGTCCAGGGCCACGTCGACGCCACCGGAAAATTCGTCTCCATCGTCCCGCTTCACTCCGACCTCGCCACCACCGACTGGCGTCTCACTCTCGAGCTCCCCGATCAGCTCACCTCGCAAGTCATCTCGCAAGGCTCCATCACCGTCGACGGCATCAGCCTCACGGTCGCCAGCGTCGAACTGCCGCGCATCGAGATCGCCGTCATCCCCCACACCTACAAGTCCACCAACCTGCACACCCTCACGCCCGGCTCCCCCGTCAACCTTGAGACCGACGCCCTCGCCAAGTATGCCGCCGCCCAGCGCACCCACGCCGAGGAAGACTGGCTCACCCCCGCCTACCTCCTCGCCAACGGCTACTAAGCAACCGGGCGTCACAACTAGCCCAGCTCGTCCAGCATCCCTTGCATCTCGCTCGCGGCGTGCGTATTCCCCGTCCGCTCGCACGCCGCCAGCCCTTCCTTCAACCGCGCCCTCGCCTCGTCCAGCTTCCCCGCCTTCACCAGCGTCTGTGCGGACATCTGGTACGCCGGCACATAGTCCGGATTAAACTCCGTCGTGGTCGCAAACTCCCGCAGCGCGTCGTCGGTCTTTCCCTCGGCCGCGTAGGCCATCGCCAGTCCATACCGCGCAAACGCGTCGTTCGGATTCTGCTGCAAAATCTCGCTCAACATCCCAATCTTGTCCATGCCTCCATCCTACGACGCCCTCCTTTGCGAAACTTGGCTTCCTTTGCGGCCTTTGCGTCCAAGCACTGGCCGCTGCTCTTCAACCACCGGCGCCCGCAATTACAATGGAAGAATGTCCGATTGCACCAATTCCAGTACCGTCTGCGCCTCCCAGTCTGAACGCAGCGAGATCATCTTTCCCGCCGACAGCAACGCCCTCGGCAACCTCTTCGGCGGCCGTCTCATGCAATTTATGGATCTCGTCGGCGCCATGGCCGCTAGCCGCCACGCCCGCTCCTTCGTCGTCACCGCCTCCATGGATCACCTCGACTTCGTCGCTCCCGTCCGCGTCGGCGATCTCCTCATCCTCAAGTCCAGCGTCAACCGCGCCTTCCGCACCTCCATGGAAATCGGCGTGAAAGCCATGGTCGAAGACGTCCGCCTGCAGAAACTCCGCCACGTCTCCTCCGCCTATCTCACCTTCGTCGCCGTCGACGCCGCCGGCAACCGCATCGAAGTCCCTCAAGTCCTCCCCGAAACCGAACACCAGATCCGCCGCTACGAAGACGCCGCCCGCCGCCGCGAGATGCGCTCCGGCGAAACCCAGCGCAAGAAAGAACTCCGCGCCATCCTCGCCCCCGAGTGGCATCTCTAACCACCAGCTCTATCCAGAAGAGGTTCCCATGTCTCACCAGCACGCAGCAGCGCCCCAAGGTCCGCAGCGCCTCCCCGGCATCCAGCACATCCTCGCCATCGGCTCCGGCAAGGGCGGCGTCGGCAAGACCACCGTCGCCGTCAATCTCGCCGTCTCGCTCGCCAAACTCGGCCACCGCGTCGGCCTCATCGACGCCGACATCTACGGCCCCAACGTTCCCACCATGCTCGGCGCCACCCGCCAGCCCAGCATCGTCGCCGAAAATCTCATGGAGCCCATCACCGCACACGGAGTAAAGTTCATCTCCATCGGCCTCATCTCGCCCGGCGATAAGCCCATGGTCATGCGCGGCCCCATGCTCCACCAGATCATCCGCCAGTTCCTTCAGCAGGTAGCCTGGGGCGAGCTCGACTACCTCCTGATCGACCTGCCCCCCGGCACCGGCGACGTCGTCATCTCGCTCGTCCAGACCGTCCCCCTCACCGGCGCCATCGTCGTCTCTACGGGTTCGTCCGTCGCGCTGCAAGACGCCCGCAAAGCCCTCGAAATGTTCCACCAGGTCAACGTCGAAGTCCTCGGCCTGGTCGAAAACATGTCGCAGATGACCCTCCCCGACGGCACCATCCTCGACGTCTTCGGCGCCGGCGCCACTCAGCAGACCGCCAAGCAATACAACCTGCCCTTCCTCGGCTCCATCGACCTCGATCCCCAGGTCCGCACCGCCGGCGACAGCGGCCTACCCGCCGCCCTGGCCGGCGATGCCACCCCGCGCGGCCGCGAATTCCTCGCCATCGCCCAAAACGTAGTCGCCCGCACCCAGGAGCTGGCCGCCAAGTCAGAGGACGTGCTCGAGATCAGCTAACACGCCCTCTACCAACTTCCAATGATGCGAAAGCCGCCCCGCACCAGCGCTCGTTTGACGACCCGCGTAAAATGATTAGGAGTGGCCCGCCCCATCACAACCCGTCAGCGCGAGATCCTCACCGCCATCATCGAGAGCTACATCTCGACCGGCGAGCCCATCAGCTCGGGCACCCTCGCGCAATCGGCCTTCGCCAACGCCATGAGCTCCGCCACCATCCGTAACGAGATGGCCGAACTAGCCGACGCTGGCCTGCTCGAACAGCCCCACACCTCCGCCGGCCGCATCCCCTCCGCCGAAGCCTTCCGTCTCTACGTCAACCAGCTCACCAGCGCGCCCTCAGCCCTTCCCCACCCCTCGCGCGCCGACTGGCAATCGCAAATTGACACCAGCTTCGCCGGCATCGCCGGAGCCTCCGCCCTCCTCGAGCGCACCTCGCACGTTCTCGCCGCACTCTCCAGCGGCGTCGGCCTCGCCATCGGCGCAGCAGCCTCCACCGACCTCCTCGAGCACATCCACTTCAGCCGCCTTACCCAACGCCGCGTCCTCGCCGTCGTCGTCACTCGCAGCGGCATGGTGCGCGACCGCGTCCTCGCCCTCGACCACGACCTCTCCTCCGTCCAGCTCGAAACCGCCGCAAACTTCCTCAATCAACACTTCCGCGGCTGGAACATCGATCGCGTCCGCAACGAACTCACCCGCCGCGTCGACCACGAGCGCACCGTGTACCAGCAACTCTCCGACGCCATCGACCTCTGGACACGCACCGTCCCCGCCGACGCCCTCCCTCAGCAGTCCGTCTACATCGACGGCGTCGTCAACCTCATCGGCCTTCCCGCCGACCGCGACCGCCTCCGCGCCCTTCTCTCCGCACTCGAAGAAAAGCAGCGCCTCATCGAGCTCCTCAACGCCTACATCGACACCTCCGAACAATCCGTCCGCGTCATCTTCGACCTCGAGCAGCAGGATCCCGGCATGGCGGGCCTCGTCCTCATCGCCGCCCCCGCCCAGGTCTCCGGCGACTCTGCCGTAGCCATCCTCGGCCCCAAGCGCATGAACTACGAGAGCGCTATCAACGCCGTGAGCTACATCGCCCAGCTTCTGCATCGAATAGATACCGGCGACACCGCCCCCATATCCACCTAAAGGCAATTTGCAGACAGGATCAACCCATGACCCAGGCAAAAGATCGCTTTCCGCGTTGGCCGCGAAACTCCCATAGCAAAAAGGAAGACTCCATGAGCACCGAACAGATCGAACAGAACGACCAGACCGAGAACGCGCACGTCGACATCGAAGCCGGCGCCGAGGGCCAGTTGAACTCCGAGCAGGATCAACTCCGCAACGAGCGCGATCAGCTCGCTCTCCAACTTACGCAAGCGCAGGACCGCCTCGCCCGCCTCCAGGCTGAGTTCGACAACACCCGCAAACGCGAAGCCAAAGAGCGCCAGGATGTTCGCGACTATGCCATCCAGTCCGCCGTCGAACCCTTCCTCGGCGTGCTCGACAACTTCTCCCTCGCCCTCAAGTCCAACGGTGATGTAGCTCAGCTCCGGACCGGCGTCGAACTCATCGTCAAGCAGATGGATGACGCTCTCCGCGGCCTCAACGTCCAACCGGTTGAAGCCGTTGGCGCCCAATTCGACCCGCGAATCCACGAGGCGCTCGGGAGCATCGAAACTCTGGAGCATCCAGACCACCAGGTCCTCGAAGAGATTCGCCGCGGTTACAAGCTCCGCGACAAGCTTCTTCGACCAGCGCTAGTTCGTATCGCCAGCAACTCCGCCCAGAAGAGCGAATAAATTCCGATAGAACAAAACAGGAGGCGAAGGCCTCCGAATACCGCGGGCAAACACTGCCGCAAACTTTAGGAATCAGGAATGCCCACAGCCACGATGAAGACCGACTACTACGAGATCCTGAGCGTCGAACGCACCGCCTCCGACGGCGAGATCAAGACCGCGTATCGCAAACTCGCCATGCAGTTCCATCCCGACCGCAACCCGAACAATCCCCAGGCCGAGGAGAAGTTCAAGGAGTGCAGCGAGGCCTACCAGGTTCTCTCCGACCCCGACAAGCGCGCCGCCTACGACCGCTACGGTCACGCGGGCGTCAACGGCGCCGGCGGCTTCCCCGGCGGCGGCAGCCCCTTCCAGGGCGGCGACCTCAACGACATCTTCGGCGACCTCTTCGGCGAGATGTTCAACATGGGCGGCGGCAATCGCCGCGCCACGCGTCAGCAGCGCGGCCGCGACCTCAAGTTCGACATGAAGCTCGAGTTCGAAGAGGCCGTCTTCGGTGTCGAGCGCGAGATCACCATCCGCCGCGCCGAGGCTTGCGAAGACTGCCGCGGCACCGGGTCCGCTGCCGGCAAGCAGCCCGAGACCTGCCAGCAGTGCGGCGGCCGCGGCCAGATCCGCTCGCAACAAGGCTTCTTCTCCGTCGCCCGCACCTGCCCCATCTGCAGCGGCACCGGCTCCGTCATCCGCACCCCCTGCACCACCTGCAAGGGCGACTCCCGCGTCACGCGCGAACACAAGATCCTCGTCAAGGTTCCCGCCGGCGTCGAAACCGACACCCGCATTCGCTACTCCGGCGAAGGCGAAGCCGGCCGCTTCGGTGGCCCTGCCGGCGACTTTTACGTCGTCCTCGACGTCAAGGCCCACAAGTTCTTCGAGCGCGATGGCGACGACCTCCACTGCACCATCCCCATCAGCTTCCCGCAAGCCGCCCTCGGCACCGAGCTCGAGCTCGAAACCCTCGACGGCGTCGAGATCATCAAGGTCCCCGAAGGCACGCAGAGCGGTCGCGAGATCAAACTCCGCGGCAAGGGCGTTCCCCACCTCAACTCCCACGGCAAGGGCGACCTCATCGTCGAGGTTCGCGTGCAGACTCCCTCCAAGCTAACCCGGCAGCAGAAGGACCTGCTCAAGCAGCTCTCCGAAACTATCGCCATCGAAAACACTCCAGCCTCCCGCGGCATCTTCAGCAAGGTCAAGGAAATGTTCAGCTAATCAAGATTCCCCACCAACAGAACAGCGACCGAGCCCATCGGTCGCTGTCCTCTTTAATCAAACCTCAACACCGGGTGCCCCACATCTCGATTTTGAGATGTGGGATCCACCGCGCTACAGCATCGCCCCACAAACCGCCAGCCCCACAATCGCCGCCGTCTCCGCCCGCAGTATCCTCGGCCCTAGCGTCACAGGCTTCCACCCGCTCTCGCTGAACAGCGCCATCTCCTCCGCCGTCCACCCACCCTCCGGCCCAATCGCCAGCGCCACACTCCCTGACTCGCTGACTCGCCGACCCGCTAACTCACTCCACAACGAGTTCTCCTGCTCCGTCTCCGCCAGCAGCAACTTCTTCTCCGCACTCACCATCCCCAGCGCCACCTTCAACGCAACCGGCTCATCCACCTCCGGCACATCGCTCCTGCGCGACTGCTGCGCCGCCTCGCGCACAATCCTTCGCCACCGCTCCACGCGCTTCGCCGCCGCCTGCGCAAGATGCTTCTCCGTCCGTCGCGCAATCACCGGAGTAATCCGAGCCGCACCCAACTCCGTCGCCTTCTCAATCCCCCACTCCATGTGATCGAACTTGAACACTGCCATCAGCAGGTGCACCGGCAGCGCACTCTCCGCCTCCAACTCTTCGTGCAGCGTGAACACCACCTCATCCTCACCGGCAGAAACAATCTCCGCGCGGTGCAAAAATCCATTCGCCACCACGTCGAACACCTGCCCCGGCTGCGCTCGCAACACCCGCGCAAGATGCGCCGCCTGTTCCCCCTTCAACGATGCAGTTGTCTCTGTCCACGTATCGGCGATCCATCTTCGTCTCGTCATGCAATCAGCATACTGTTTCTGCCATGCGCGCGAAACACCGATGAACATTGGCGATTAAACACCTCAGGGAACACGATGATCGCGTTCCCTGAGTGTGTTGCCATTGCTTTGATGCTTTGCCTTGGTTGCGTTTGCCTGCGCTCCCAATCGATGTCGAACATCGACGCTGATTCATGCGTATGAAGCAGCTAACGAAGGTATAGTTTTCTCTCGTCAAAGAGTCAAGAAAAAAACGACATTTGTGCATCGAAATTTTTAGCTGCTTTCCTCCCTCTGTCGAACATCGCATCGCGTTTTTGCGTCGACCATCCCTCCCTGTCGACCGAAACGCAACCACTCTCTCATGCTATGCATCACCAACATGCTCTGTCGCGACGCAACACGCGCTTGCCTCGCAACAAAACTTCAACCGACTTAGAAGTGTCCACGCACCGCGCACGTGAGCCTACACATCTAGACGCTTCCTCCTGTCCGAGCCCTGCAGCCAACGTCTGCATGCAACATCTCGTGAGTCGTATACTTCGATAGTCCCCCCCGGCGATTCGTTCTATCGCCGCAAAGCATGTCCAGCATTGGAAAGAACGGAGATCTCATGCGTGAAGTCGTCATCGTCAGTGCAGCCCGAACCCCCGTCGGCAAGTTCCTCGGCGCACTCTCCCATCTCTCCGCTGTCGAGCTCGGATCCATCGCGGTGCGAGCCGCCGTCGAACGAGCGTCCATCGATGCGGCAGACGTCACCGAGTGCATCATGGGTTGCGTTCTCCCCGCCGGACTCGGCCAGAATCCCGCGCGCCAGGCTGCTCTGCGCGGCGGCCTCGCCGACACCGTCTCCGCTCTCACCATCAACATGGTCTGCGGCTCCGGCCTCAAGGCCGTCGGCCTCGCAGCCCAGGCCATCGCTCTCGGCGACTCCGAGATCGCCGTCGCCGGCGGCATGGAGTCCATGTCCAATGCACCCTATCTTCTTCCCACCGCGCGCAAAGGCTTTCGCATGGGCAACGCGCAGGCCATCGACTCCATGGTCAACGACGGTCTCTGGTGCGCCTGCGACGATCAGCACATGGGCATGACCGGCGAGCTCGTCGCCGAAAAGCATTCCATCACGCGCGAACAGCAGGACGCCTACGCATTCGACTCCCACCGCAAAGCCGCCGCCGCGCAGCAGGCCGGCCGCTTCGACGCCGAGATCATTCCCCTCACTTTCGCTAACAAGAAAGGCGCTCCGCCCACCCTCTTCACCCACGACGAGAGCGTTCGCGCCGACATCTCACTCGAAGCCCTCGCCGCCCTCAAGCCCGCCTTCAAGAAGGATGGCACCGTCACCGCCGGCAACGCGCCCGGCGTCAACGACGCAGCCGCTGCCGTCGTCCTCATGTCTGCCGAACGCGCCCGCGATCTCCATCTCAAGCCGCTCGCAACCATCCGCGCCCAGGCCACCAGCGGCGTCGCTCCCCGCTGGGTCATGCTCGCCCCCGTCACCGGCGTTCAGAAAGTCCTCGCCCGCGCCGGCTGGTCCCTCAACGACGTCGACCTCTTTGAACTCAACGAAGCCTTCGCTGTCCAGGCCCTCGGCGTCACCAAAGAACTCGGCCTCTCCCTCGACCGCGTCAACGTCAACGGCGGAGCCGTCGCCATCGGCCATCCCATCGGAGCCAGCGGCGCCCGCATCCTCGTCACCCTGCTCTACGAGATGCAGCGCCGCGACGCCCACAAAGGTGTCGCCGCCCTCTGCCTCGGCGGAGGCAACTCCGTAGCCATGGCCCTCGAACGCTGACCGCCCGCCGACCAACTGTTCCACCCACACTCTGTCATCTCGACCGCAGCATCACGCTCTTGTCTCTGTGACGCGCAGTGGAGACACCTGCAGTAGCCCTTGCCTGTCTCACCTTGCGAAACGTTGCTGCCTTGGCGCCCTTTTGCGTCGAGGCTCTTGCTCTTCTTTCTGTCCGTGCCGCTATCCCAATGTCGTCTCATCCTTCGACCGCGCCAGCGACATCAGCCACCCCATCAGCGTCAGCGCGCCGATATACAGATACGACTGCAACACATTCCACCCGCGCATATCCCAAAGATAGTTGAACGCCGGAAGAAAATTCAGACACAGAAATACCGCCAGCGCCAGCACCCATGGCCGTTGCTTCTTCCAGCAGGCATGCGCAAACCAGGCCCACACCGCAATCCCCACCACGATCCCGTAGTGATGTTCCCACGCCATCGGACTCGCCGCCACCGACGCGATCCCCATCGCCGCAATGTCCGCCGTCGACCCGCGCAACTTCCTCCACGGATACAACAGCACCAGCCCCACCAGCACCAGCGACGTCACCACCGTCGCCCGATACACCCACGCAATATACGGTGTGTACACGTACGGCGTGTACTCAATATTTTCGCCATTTGAGATCATGCGGTTCAGTGTCCCGAACATCGACTGGTTCGCATAATGCGACTGCGCCTTATGACTCAGCCCCGCCAGCACGCCAAGGTAATCCAAATTGTTGTGCCACCCAAACACAGCCACCGAGGCGCCAAGCAACACCGCTCCGCAAGCCAGGAATGCCCACGCCGCTCCCCACCGCTTGCGCACCAGCATCCACACCAGCAGCAAAATAAACTGCGGCTTCACCGCCGTCAGCATTGCCGCAACCGCTCCCGCGCTCCGCTCTCGCCCCGTCGTCCACAGCAGCAGCAACACCGTAAATCCAAACGACAGAAACGTCTGCGCATTGCCCAGCGAATATCCCTTGATCAGCGGATAGCAACCCAGCGTCGCCAGTACCACCGCGATCGCGGACATCCACGTCAGCTCCGCGCCGCGCCGCCGCAGCAACCACCGCCCCATCACCAACGACACCGCCGCCACACCCCACACCGCTAGAAACGAGAGCAGCGCCAACGTGCGCAGCATCGTATGATCGCTCATCCCCATCTTTCGCATCGCCACCAGCGGCAACTCACTCGCCAAGGAGTAGATCAGCGTGTCATACAGCTTCGCGTCGTAGATAGGCAGTGTCGGATGAGCCTTGAAATAATCCAGTGACTTCATCATCGGCAGCCACGAATCCGTCCACTGCCGCACATGAAAATACTGTCGCAGGTCGGGAACGATGCTCCCGGGATTCCCCAGATGCAACGCCCGGCAAACCGCCCATTGCAAAATATTTGCTGCGAACAAACTTACCAATACAAAGATCAACAGCCGCCGGTCATGCGAACGCGCACCAGGGCCCTGCGATTCCAACCAAGCCATGCGCTCCAGTCTATCAAGTGCCCTCGCTCGTACGTTCTGTCTATCATCATTTCCATGGAGAACACCGAACGCTTCACAGGGCGCGCCGCAATCTACGAGCGTTATCGCCTGCGTTATCCACCCGACACAATTCTCAACCTGCTGCGAGCCTGGTGCGGCCTCCAGCCCAACTGGCTCATCGCAGACGTCGGCGCGGGCACCGGCATGTTCTCCGAAGTCTTCCTCTCCAATGACAATCCCGTCATCGCCATCGAACCCAATCGGGAGATGCGTGCAGCCTGCGAGGAACTCCTCCGAACCTGGCCACACCTCGAAGTCCGCGACGGTACAGCCGAAGCCACCGGCCTCGCCAACGCCTCCATCAACATGGTCGCCGCCGGCCGCGCCTTCCACTGGTTCGACATCCCGCGCGCCCTCGCCGAATTCCGCCGCATCCTCCAACCGGATGGCTGGCTAGTCCTCGTCTCCCTCGGCCGCGACAAAGGAGAAGACCCACAGTCCCGCGACTTCGAACATCTCCTCACCCACCACGGCATCGACGACCACTACGCCCGCACCGGCTTCCGCGTCCACGAAAATCTTCACGAGTTCTTCGCCACCGATCACCACCACTTCGAGATCGACGGCCAACAGCACCTCGACTGGGACACCTTCCTCGGCCAGACGCTGTCCCTCTCCGTAGTCCCCCAACCCGGCCATCCCCGCGCGGAAACCTTCCACCAACTCCTACACGACTACTTCAACACCCACGCCACCAATGGCATCCTCACCGCCTCCACCAAATGCTGGATCGACGCCGGCCGCCTCAGCACTCAATAATATTCAGCGCCAACCCCGCCAGGCTCGTCTCTTTATACCGCGACTGCATATCCATCCCCGTCCGGTACATCGTCTCAATTACCTGGTCCAGCGACACCTTGTGCACGCCCTGGTCATTCATCGCCAGCCGCGCCGCATTGACCGCCTTCACCGCGCCCATCCCATTTCTCTCGATGCAAGGAATCTGCACCAGCCCCCCAATCGGATCGCACGTCATCCCCAGGTTGTGTTCCATCGCAATCTCCGCGGCCCCCTCCACCGCGGCATTATCGCCGCCGAGCGCCGCCACCAATCCGCCCGCCGCCATCGAGCACGCCACACCTACCTCGCCCTGGCACCCAACCTCCGCGCCCGAGATGCTCGCGTTCTCCTTATACAAAATTCCAATCGCCGCCGCCGTCAAAAAATAGCGCAGCAACCCTGCCTCTCTCTCCTCATCGCTCACATCGCTCGCAGCATGATGCACGTAGTAATATGCGATCGCAGGAATCACACCCGCAGCCCCATTCGTCGGAGCCGTCACCACCCGCCCCCCCGCGGCATTCTCCTCGTTCACCGCCATCGCCACCAGCGTCACGCTATCCAGCGGAGCCAGCGGATCGCGCGTCTTCCCGTCCGCCTCCATCTTCGCCAATCGTCGCGCCAGCCCTGGAGCCCGCCGCCGCACATTCAACCCACCCGGCAGCGTTCCCTCCGTAGCAATCCCGCGCTCAATGCAATCTGCCATCGCCTGCCACAGCGTAAAGATCGCCGCCTTCACCCGCGCCTCGCCCGTCAACGACGCCTCCACCTGCGTCGTCTTATTCCCGGGTCGCAGCGGCGACACGATCCGATCGATCCGTCGCACAATCGTCGGGTCCGCCAACAACGCCACCTCATTCGCCAACACCATCTCGGCAATCGAAAGCCCTTGCTTCTCTCCCAACCGCAACAACTCATCCGCGCTGGAAAACATGTACGGCACATCCCGCTTCTTCGCCCCACCATCGGCCGACGCAAGCTCCTCCGCCGACAAAATAAATCCTCCGCCCACCGAGTAGAACACCTGCGCAAACAAAACCTTCCCGCTGGCATCCAGCGAAGTAAACCGCATCCCGTTCGGATGCGTCACCACCCCCGCATCCGGATACATCTGCTCTCGATGAAACCGCAAATCCACCGCCGGATCGAACCGCACCGCATGTTCCCCCAGCAGCCTCAACTCCCTCGTCGTGCGCAGCGCAGCAATGCGCCCGTCAATCGCATCCAAATCCACCGTGTCGGGCGACTCCTCGAGCAACCCCATCATCACTGCACGGTCTGTCCCATGCCCAATCCCGGTCAGCGCCAGCGACCCATAAAGATCCACAGTAATCGCCGCGCCGAACTCTCCCCTCGCCGCCAGCTCGCGCACAAACCGCAGCGACGCCCGCATCGGCCCCACCGTATGCGAGCTCGAAGGCCCGATCCCAATCTTGAACAGCTCAAACAAACTCGTATGCATCGCCCATCCAATCCATCTGATTGTAGGCCGTCAGCCCCGTGCGTAGCCGTCAAGCTTTCTTCTTCGACCCCCGCTTCTTCCCCACACTCTTCTTCGCCAACACAGAGTGAAACGCCGTCGACAGCGCCCCCGCCAGCACACTCTCCGGCGCATCCACCCGCACCAGCGTCATCCCCATCCGCCCCCACCCACCCGGAGCCGCTGAAAAATACTCCGGTGCCTCCGCAAGAAACATCGCCTGCTGCTCCGGGCTCAGCATCAGCGTACCCAGCCCCTTGTGCCCATAAGCAAGCGTCGCAAAGATCCTCCCATCGACGCGAAAATCCACCGCCCCCATATGCGACCCCTCCACCGCCCCCGGCATCGCCAGCGCCAGCCGCCGATACGCGCTCACATCATGCGTCCCCGCCGCGTCTCCGGCCGCGCGCTTCACCGCCGCCCGCTTCACCACCTTCTTCGCCGCCGACTTCTTCATGCCGTCCTCCATCACCGCAATCATTCTAGGACCGGTGCTACACTGACCGCACTTCGGCCTCAAGGATTTACCAGGCATGCTCTTCAAGGCTCGCAGCGCCGCCGTCTACGGCATCGACGCACACATCATCGACGTGGAAGTCGACTTCTCCGGCATCAAAACCCAGGAAGAAACCTTCGCCACCGTCGGCCTCCCCGACGCCGCCGTCCGTGAGTCGCGCGACCGCGTCCGCTCCGCCATCAAGAACTCTGGCTTCGATCTCCCACCCACTCGCATCACCATCAACCTCGCCCCCGCCGACCTCAAAAAAGAAGGTTCCGGCTTCGATCTCCCCATCGCCATCGGTATCCTGGGAGCCTACGGCGCGCTCTCCATCAAAGACATCTCCGACTTCGTTCTCGTCGGTGAGCTCGGCCTCGACGGCTCCCTCCGCGCCGTCCAGGGCATGCTCCCCATCGCCATCGCCGCCCGCTCTGCTGGCATCAAGAACCTCGTCATCCCCGCTGCCAACGCCCGCGAAGCCGCCGTCGTCTCCGGCGTCAATGTCTACCCCGTCACCTCGCTCCTCGAAGTCCGCGAGCTCTTGAACTCCGGAGCCAACGGCAACATCTTCGCCCAGCCCCTCGTCGTCGACACCACCGTCCTCCTCAACGAAGCCGTCGAATACCAGGCCGACTTCCGCGACGTCCGCGGCCAGCACGTAGCCAAGCGTGCTTTAGAAGTCGCGGCCGCCGGTGGCCACAACATCCTCATGATCGGCCCGCCCGGTTCCGGCAAAACCATGCTGGCCAAGCGCCTCCCCTCCATCCTCACGCCGCTGCGTTTTGAGGAAGCTCTCGAGACCACCAAGATCCACTCCGTCGCCGGCATCCTCAACCGCGACGAAGGCCTCGTCACCCACCGCCCCTTCCGCTCGCCGCACCACACCGTGTCCGACGCCGGCCTCATCGGCGGCGGCATGATCCCCCGCCCCGGCGAGGTCTCCCTCGCCCACAACGGCCTGCTCTTCCTCGACGAGCTCCCCGAGTTCCCCCGCAACGTCCTCGAAGTCCTCCGCCAACCCCTCGAGGACGGCATGGTCACCATCTCCCGCGCAGCCATGTCCCTCTCCTTCCCCGCTCGCTTCATGCTCGCCGCCGCCATGAACCCCTGCCCCTGCGGCTACTTCAACGACAAGTCCCGCGAGTGCATGTGCACCCCGCCCATGATCCAGCGCTACGTCAGCAAAGTCAGCGGCCCGCTCCTCGACCGCATCGATATCCATATCGAAGTCCCCGCGGTCCAATACAAAGAGCTCCGCAGCAACGCCGCCGCCGAAGGGTCCGCCCAGATCCGCGCCCGAGTCCTCGCCGCCCGCGAAATCCAGCACGCCCGCTTCCTCGAATACGGCCCGAAAATTCCCACACGCCCAGGACGCCCCGCCCGTGCGGCCAGCACCCGAGCTATCTTCGCCAACGCCCAAATGTCTACCCAGCAGATCCGCACCTTCTGCGAGCTCTCCACCGACGCTGAGCGCCTCCTAGAGCGCGCCATGCAGCAACAGGGCCTCAGCGCCCGCGCCCACGACCGCATCCTCAAGGTCGCCCGCACCATCGCCGACCTCGAAGCCGCCCCCTCCATCACCGTCCCCCACATCGCCGAAGCCATCCAGTACCGCACGCTCGACCGCAGCTACTGGTCCTAAACCAACCCAACGCCAATCCAGAGGCAATCCATAAAAATTTCCCAAAATCGGACACAATCCCATTTTTAGTACCGTTTTCACAGTGTGTCCCAAAAAAAGGATTGACCCATTCCCGCTCAGGCGGTATCGTTCAACTTGTAGTAAATCAGGGCCTACTGTTCCCCTCTCGAGAGCGAAGAAGTTTCCTTTCCCCGCTCGATGTACGGGTTCAGCCAACGTCTGTCCGTACATTCCTCCCAAAGATCGTGTTCGCGTCATTGTGAGGGATTTTCGCGGTCCTTAACACGTTGCGCGCCCTTGCAGTCGCCGACTAAGTCCTTGTACGGCAATAACTTCCAGCAGGCTGAGCCCTGCGTCAACTTTTTGATGCGCCATTTGTTCTCGCGCGCGCGTCTAATCTGTAACCCCGGTTTGCTCTGCCTTACCGCCCGGCAAGCCACGAAGTATCCGACCATCAGCGCTATAGGACGCCCGGAGCTTCGCATACCCCAGGAGACCCTTTCCATGCGCTCAGATTTGATCTTTGGTGCTCTCACGCACGTCAATAACCGATATAAGCTCTGTCAGCTTGCCTCCAAAGCAACTCGCAAGCTGCACAAGCCCAATACCCGCCTGCAGGACACCACCAACGAGGTTCTAGACCGCTTCAAGGACACCGTCCCCATGGACCTGACCGTCGAAGATGGCGTCCCCGCTCCCGAGCGCCGCGCCGCATAGCTGGAAATTGTTTGCTGCGCGGCTTCCGTCGCGCAGCCGTACTTTTCCTCACCCCGTTCTGATACGCTGTACCGAAATCCAGCATCTCACTCCGCAATAGGTACGATCACTCCCATTCTCTGTAGGCCCCCCCGCTCGATCTTCCCTGCAACTCCGCTTCTCCGGTACATCTCCGTTCCAGCGTGAATCCGCATCACCCCCCTCCTAACATCCCATCCCGTAAAAATTATGGAAACTACCCAGGTACTCATGACCATCTCCGAGTTAAAAGAAAAGAGCATCGCCGAACTCGGCAAGCTCGCCCGCGCTCTTGAAATTGCCGGCACCAGTGCCCTGCGCAAACAAGACCTCATCTTCAAGATCCTCCAGGCCCAAAGCGAAAAAGAAGGCCACATCTTCGCCGAAGGCGTCCTCGAGATCCTGCCCGACGGCTACGGCTTCCTCCGCTCCCCGGACTACAACTACCTCCCAGGGCCCGACGATATCTACGTCTCCCCGTCGCAGATCCGCAAGTTCGATCTCAAGACCGGCGACACCATCTCCGGCAACGTCCGCTCCCCCCACGAAGGTGAAAAGTACTTCGCCCTGGTCAAGATCGAGGCCATCAACTTCGAGTCCCCCGAAGAGACCCGCAACAAAATCCTCTTCGACAACCTCACCCCGCTCTATCCCCAGGAACACATCAAGATGGAGACCGTGAAGGACGGCATTCCCGGCCGCGTCATGGATCTTCTCTGCCCCATCGGCAAGGGCCAGCGCGGCCTCATCGTCGCCCCGCCCCGCACCGGCAAGACCGTCCTGATGCAGTCGATCGCCAACTCCATCACCGCCAACCACCCCGAGATCGTTCTCATCGTCCTACTCATCGACGAGCGCCCGGAAGAAGTCACCGACATGCAGCGCTCCGTCAAAGGCGAAGTCATCTCCTCCACCTTCGACGAGCCGGCAGCACGCCACGTACAAGTCGCCGAGATGGTCATCGAAAAGGCCAAGCGCCTTGTCGAGCACAAGCGCGACGTCGTCATCCTGCTCGACAGCATCACCAGGCTAGCGCGTGCGTATAACACCATCGTCCCGCCCTCCGGTAAAGTCCTCTCCGGCGGCGTCGACTCCAACGCCCTGCAACGCCCCAAGCGCTTCTTCGGGGCGGCCCGCAACATCGAGGAAGGCGGCAGCTTGACCATCATCGCCTCGGCCCTCATCGATACCGGCTCGCGCATGGACGAAGTCATCTTCGAGGAGTTCAAGGGCACCGGCAACATGGAAGTCATCCTCGACCGCAAGCTGGTCGACAAGCGCGTCTTCCCCGCAATTGACATCCAACGTAGTGGAACGCGTAAAGAAGAACTCCTCATCCCCAAGGACGACCTCCAGCGCACCTGGATCCTCCGCAAGGTCTTGAACCCCCTCTCGCCGGTAGAAGCCATGGAGCTTCTCTCCGACAAGCTAGGCAAGACCCGCAACAACCAGGAGTTCCTCCACAACATGAGTTCGCTGTAATTTCCTCAGGGTGGAAATGGCAGACGAAAAGGGCGCGGCCACCAGCCGCGCCCTTCACTTTTGCCGTCACTTCGAACCGAATCGTCTATTTCAACGTTTCCTGGTCACCCTCCTCGGTGTCTTGAGGAGCCTCCTTGCGATCCTCAAAGATAAATTGTCGCAGGTACATCGTTCCCGGCGGAGGCTCCAAACATTTGTCGCAGTACAGCCCCTCTTCCACGTCCCTTCCGCAATTTCCCCTGCATTTCATCATTCTCACCTCGCGAACAAAGAAATAAATCGCATCATCAAGGTCCCGAACAAAACGATCACCAACGCCAGCGCAACCAGGGATATCGAAATCGTCAGAACCGTCTGCGCCAGCATGACTCCTACCGCCTTGGTCCGGTTCGTCCTTGCCTGGGTGTCTAGAATCCTACTCCACCGCTTCACGATTTCAAGCCGCAACTGCAGCTGCACGTCAGCGGTGATCGCCGCGTCCTCCAGCACATTGATGCCCTTCACGATCTCCTTCACCTGGCCAAGCGGCATTGGCGCAGCCTGCTCTGTCACCCACAACACCTTGAGACAAATGAGGATCGTCGCGATCAGCCCAACGATTGCGGACCCCAGGCAGAAGAGGATCCAGGATCCACCCAATGGCGAAGAATCCACTAAATTCTCTGGCTTGATGAAGCTAAGTCCAGCTGCAAGAAAAACGCCCGCCAGCGCCGCGGTCTTTTGAGCTTTGTCCTCGATCAGCGCAGCTACCCTTACAGCCTCTTTGTACCCATCCGAAGCGTACGAGAGAAGAAACTGTTGCGTGGCTTCTCGAAAGGCTGCGACATCCATCGGTAGCATTCCACTTGGGCCAATTTATATCTGCGGGAAATGTACCACACGAAATGCTTCGCGCACCTCTATCCCGATACCGGCCCGGCACTTTCCTGTTTCGCCCCCTCTCCCACCGCCCGATACCGCATGTTCGGAAACGCCGCCGGATACTTCTCTTTCACCCACTCCATCATCTCTTCGCGCACCAAACACTGCAGATTAAACGCCGTTCCCGAATCCTTCGCGCTCATCAAACACCGCACCTCCATCGCCTGCGCCGTAAGATTCGTCACGTGGCATGCCAGCGCCACGCCATTCCACAGCCCCGACCCCTTCACCACCACCTCCAGCTGCGCCCGCAGCTCCTTCACCGGCACCATGTAATCCAGATACAGAAACGAGTACGTCAGGATCGCCGAGCTCTCTCGCGTCCAGTTCGCGAACGCATTCTCCATGAACCAGCTCAACGGCACAATCAGCCGTCGCAAGTCCCATACCTTGATCACGACATACGCCGACGTGATCTCCTCAATCCGTCCCCATTCCCCCTGCACCACCACCACATCGTCGATTCGTATCGGCTCCGTGAGCGCAATCTGCAATCCGGCCAGAAAGTTCGACGCCGTGGACTTCGCCGCCGTCGCCAGAATCAGCGATGCAATTCCCGCCGACGCCAGCAAACCACTGCCGTACTCCCAGATACGCCGGTCGTCGAACGTCCATAGCAACGCTCCTGCCGTCAGCACCATCACAAACGCAATCGCAATCCGCCGAAACACCTGGAACTGCGTATGAACCTTCCGCGCCCGAATATTATCCGCTGCCGTCAGGTCATACTTGCGCAGCAGAAAGTCCTGCGCCACATAAACCAAGCCAGCGCCGAACCACCCCAGTGCCGCTATCACCAGCATGAACAGGCAATGCATGATCGTGTGTCGAATTCTTCCCTGAACAGTCGGCACAAACGGCAGTGCAATCCATATGCACGTCACCAAAAAAATCGCGCGCGCGGGCCCTCCCAGATGCTTCTGCAGTCCCCACCCGAACTTCTTCCCCGCCGCCGCGTCGCGCTTCAGCAGGCGAAACAGCAGGTAATGCACCACGTTGGCCAGCACCAGCGCGCCGCAAAAGAGAAAGATGACCACAAACCATGGATGGTGGTGATACATCTTCTCCATAAGCCAACCCTCCCGCACCGGTAAGTTCATCCTTGCATAGTCAAATCCTTAGACGCCATCTTGCGCTGCGTAGAAAACCCCATTCGGTAAATTCCTTCTCCTTACCCCCCGAATCCTCTGCCCCCGCGAAACATCTATACTTAAACGATGCTGCAGACTCAACTTCCGCGCACACTAGGCCAGCTCCGCTCCTCCGAATTCACCCCCGAACGCGTCGCGCGCAGCGTCAAGGACGAGCTCCGCGATAATCTCATCGCGCGCCTCCGCGAGATCGCGCCCGGCGGCCAGCGCGAAGGCGAGTCCCTCTTCCCCGGCATCATCGGCTTCGACGACACCGTCGTCCCCCAAATCGTCAACGCCGTCCTCTCGCGCCACAATTTCATCCTCCTCGGCCTCCGCGGCCAGGCCAAGTCGCGCATCCTTCGCTCCCTCACCACCCTCCTCGACCCTCACTGCCCTTACGTCGCCGGCAGCGAACTCCGCGATAACCCGTACGCCCCTCTCAGCAAATTCTCGCGCGACCTCATCGCCTCCCTCGGCGACGACACCCCCATCGCCTGGATGACACCGCGCGAGCGCTACGTAGAAAAACTTGCCACCCCCGACGTAACCGTAGCCGACCTCATCGGCGACGTCGACCCCATCAAGGCCGCCCGCTCCGGACACGAGCTCGGCTCCGAGCTCACCATGCACTACGGCCTCCTCCCCCGCGCCAACCGCGGCATCTTCGCCATCAACGAAGTCCCCGACCTCGCCGGCAAAATCCAGGTCGCTCTCTTCAACATCATGCAGGAAGGCGACGTTCAGATTAAGGGCTATCCCGTCCGCCTCGAGCTCGACGTAGCCATCGTCTTCAGCGCCAACCCCGAGGACTACACCGCGCGAGGCAAAATCGTCACCCCCCTCAAAGACCGCATCGGCAGCGAAATCCGCACGCACTACCCCGAGTCCATCGACGAAGCCATCACCATCACCGAGCAGGAAGCCTGGACCTCCCGCAGCTACGACCCCAGCAACAACGCCATCCAGAACATCATCATCCCGCACTACATCCGCCAAATCGTCGAGCAGGTAGCCTTCATCGCCCGCGAAGACAAAAAAGTCGACAAACGCTCCGGCGTCTCGCAGCGCCTCCCCATCAGCACCATGGAGTTAGTCGTCTCGAACGCCGAACGCCGCGCCCTCATCCACGGCGAGAGCCTCGTCGTCCCCCGCGTCGGCGACATCTTCGCCGCGCTCCCCGGCATCACCGGCAAGATCGAGCTGGAGTACGAAGGCGAGATGAAGGGCGCCGACATCGTCATCCGCGAGCTCATCCGCCAGTCCGTCGCCAACATCTACGACACCTACTTCGCCGACACCAACACCCAGCAGATCGAGCAGTGGTTCAACCTCGGCGGCGCCGTCGAACTCAACGACAAGCAACCCGCCAAATCCGTGTTCACCGAGCTCCACACCATCCAGGGCCTCTTCGAAAAACTCACGCCCCTCAAGATCAACTCCCGCACCCCGGTAGAAGTAGCCGTCTCCGCAGCCGAGTTCCTCCTAGAAGGCATGACCGCCCACAAGAAAATCTCCCGCTCGGAAGCCCGCACCTTCACCGCCGGCGAAAAGCGTCGCCGCAACGAAGAAGCCGCCAACCTGGGCGAGCGAGCCCGCGAACGCCTCCAGGATCGCGACCTCGACGACATAGCCCGCAACCGCACCCGCCGCGGCTTCAACTAGACTGTTCCCATGTGGGATGAGAACGACTACGAGGGCCGCTGGATCCAAGGCGCCTGCGCAATCTTTCTCGGCGTCTTCGCACTGATCGGAAGCTTCATCGTCCTGAAGTTTCTCGGCCTCTTCCTGATCCTTGGTGGCATCCCGGTAATCATCGGCGCAACTCGCCTCTGTTGGCGATGCGCCTACTACGCCATCACCGGTCAGAACAACATCAATCGCGACCACTTCTAAGCCGCCCTCAAACCCGGGTGCCCCATCCATACGCGCACTTGCGGATGCGTGGGATGTACGATGTCGGCATAAGCATCGCCTTCTCTATCCCCTATCCCCTAATCTCTATCCCCTGCCCCCATGCCCGAGCTCCCCGACATCACGGCCTACCTAACCGCCCTCGCCCCACGCGTCCTCAACCAACCCCTAGAACACCTCCGCATCGCCTCCCCCCTCCTCCTCCGGACCGCGATCCCACCCATCACCTCCATCGAAGGCCAGCCCATCCGCGCCCTCCGCCGCATCGGCAAGCGCATCGTCTTCGCCTTTGACGACGACCTCTTCCTCGTCCTGCACCTCATGATCGCCGGCCGCCTCCACTGGCGCGACCTCGACAACAAGCCCCGCCCCACCCTCAACGGCCGCAACAACCTCGCCGCCTTCGACTTCCCCAACGGCACCCTCACCCTCACCGAAGCCGGCACCAAGCGCCGCGCCTCCCTCCACCTCGTCCGCGGCGAATCCGCACTAGCCGACCTCGACCCCGGCGGCCTAGACCCGCTAGCCCTCACACTCGAAGCCTTCCAGCAAACCCTCACCACAGAAAACCGCACCCTCAAGCGCGCCCTCACCGACCCCCGCATCCTCTCCGGCATCGGCAACGCCTACTCCGACGAGATCCTCCACGCCGCCCAACTCTCCCCGCTCTCCCAAACCCGCAAGCTCACGCCCGAAGAATTCCGACGCCTCTACTCCGCGACCCGCACCACCCTCGAAACCTGGATCGCCCGCTTCAACGCCGAAGCCGAAAAATCCTTCCCCGAAAAAGTCACCGCCTTCCGCCCCGACATGGCCGCGCACGGCCGCTACCTCCAGCCCTGCCCGCGCTGCAGTTCGCCCATCCAGCGCATCCGCTACGCCGACAACGAAACCAATTACTGCCCCACCTGCCAGACCAACGGCAAAGTCCTCGCCGACCGCAGCCTCTCCCGCCTCCTCGGCTCCGACTGGCCCCGCACCCTCGACGAACTCGAAGCCCTCCGAAAAAAGTAGCCGAACTAGACACCCTCAAACGCAAGTGACACGCCCCGCAAGCGCGACCAACGTCCCCTCCACTAAACTCACTCCATGCGCCTTCGGCTCCCCCTCCTTCTCCTCGCGCTAACCTCACCCTTCGCCCACTCCCAACACCTCAGCCCCCGCGCCTCTTTCCTCGACGTCCCCGCCCGCCAGCAAACTCTCGCCACCACCACCAACCCTCTTCTCCTCGCCGCCCTCCACGCGCTACCCTCCTGCGTCGCCACGCCCGCAATCCCCGCGCCGCCCGCCCCCATGGACATCCCGCACCACTACCTCTCCGGCTCCAGCGGCCCCATCAACCCTGCCGAAGCCATCGCCACCCGCCCTTACACCGCCTTCGAGCGCCGCATCACCGCCGGCATGAACCAATACGTCGCCACCAACGATCACGCCGAGTCCGCCTGCGCTCTAGCCCAGCTACACATCTGGGCCCAGGCCAACGCCCTCGTCGACTACCCGCCCCGCTCCCAATCCTGGTATCAAGTCGAGTGGACCCTCGGCTCTGCCGCCATCACCACCTCCGTCCTCGTCAACGACCCCACCCTCGACCCCGCCCAACTCCACCGCGTCATCACCTGGCTCGACGCCGTCTCCCGCAAGGACATCACCTTCGAGCGCCCCGAGGACATGAACAATCATCACTACTGGCGCGCCCTCGCCGCCATCGCCACCGGTGTCGTCGCGTCCGACGACACTCTCTTCCACTACGGCATCACCGCCTACAAAGATGCCATCGCCGAAATCGATCCCGCCGGCGCCTTTCCCCGCGAGATGGCCCGCCACGAAAACGCCATCCACTACCAGGGCTTCGCTCTCACCCCCCTCATCCTCATCGCCCAGTTCGCAGACCGCCAAGGCACCGACCTCTACGCCTACCAATCCCACAACCGCTCTATCCGCGACGCCGTCCTCTTCTACGGCCGCGCGATCGCCGCCCCCTCCCTAGTCAAGCCCTACACCTCCGACCCCCAGAAGCTGGACGCCAGCCCCAACGACTTCGCCGCCTTCAACTTCTACGCCTCGCGCTTCCCCACCGACACCCTCCCACCCTCCATCACCGACGCCCTCCAGCACCCCACAACCGAAACCCGCATCGGCGGCAACACCACCATCTTGGCCGCCCACCCGCGCCCACTGACAACTGAGAACTGAGAACTGAGAACTGACAACTAAACCTCGCCCCGCTGTATCCTGACAGCTAGGGAGTCCGCCATGTCCACCACCCAAACCATCTTCGACATCACCGCCCCCACCTACGACGCTGACCGCGCCAAGCTCATCCCCTGCTTCGACGCCTTCTACCGCCGCTCCACCGACCTCATCGCCCACGACGCCAAAAACATCCTCGACCTCGGGGCCGGCACCGGTCTGCTCTCGCAGTTCGTCCGCCAGTGGTACCCCAGCGCCCACATCGTCCTCGCCGACCTCTCGGAACCCATGATCGCCAAGGCGCGCGAACGTTTCGCCAACGACACCAACGTCACCTTCGAAGTCACCGACTACACCACCGCCCCCATCAACGGTACGTACGATTCGATCGTCTCCGCCCTCTCCATCCACCACATCGACCACGACGCCAAGCGCGCCCTCTTCGCCAAAATCTTCCGCGCCCTCCGCCCCGGCGGCACCTTCGTCAACGCCGAGCAAGTCGCCGGCCCCACCCCCGCCCTCGACGCCGTCTACAAGGCTCTGTGGTTACAACAAGTCCGCGAAGGCGGCGCCACCCCGCAACAAATCGCCGACTCCCTCTACCGCCAGCAGGACGACCGCTGCGCCTCCGTCGAAGAGCAACTCCACTGGATGCGCGAAGCCGGCTTCACCGACGCCGACTGCTGGTTCAAAGACAACCGCTTCGCCGTACTAGCCGGCACCCGCCCCGCCTAACGTTCCCTTCGCCGATTTCCCTGCCGTGTGACGGTCGCTTCGTCCAATCCTCCCCCGGTCTCACGTGGCGAAACGTCGCAAACTTAGCGCGCTTTGCGTCAAGGCTGTTGCCTGTTTTTCGCCGTCATCCTGAGGCGAAGCCGAAGGACCCCCGTATTGTTTTTTGCTGTTGCTGTTGCCCTTGCCTTTCCTTCTGTCATTCCCTCCGGGAATCTGCTTCGCCTACCCACCCAGAATCCCCAAGCCCCGGCAAGCGTCTAATCTAAACGTAGCCGCGAATCCACGTCCGTCACTACCCACTACCCACTGCCCTTATGAAACTCACCCGCTACACCAAGTTCACCGGCGACCTCTCCTCGAGCGTAGACCTCGAAGACCTCCTGCAAGCCCTCTCCGACTTCCTCCTCGACTCCGGCTTCCAGGACCCCTACTCGCCCTTCCAAAATGCCGACGACTCCATGGAGAGCCTCCGTGAGGCCATCCGCCAGGCCCTCGAGTCCGGCGAGCTCCTCGACGACGACGCCCAGGAGCAATTCGAAAAACTCGACGCCGCCCAAGTCGAAGAGCTCATCGACAAAATCATCCAGCGCATGAAGGACGAGTCCTACCTCAACGCCGAAGAACCCGCCGAAGGCCAGGGGTCCGCCGGCGAAGGCAACGACACCGACGCCAAATTCGAAGTCACCGACAAGGGCATGGACTTCCTCGGCTACAAGGCCCTCCGCGATCTCCTCGGCCCCATCGGCAAGTCCTCCCTCGGCCGCCACGACACGCGTCACGAAGCCGCCGGCGTCGAGACCAACGGCTCCTCCAAGATCTACGAGTTCGGCGACTCCCTCAACCTCGACATCCCCGCCACCCTCAACAGCGTCTTCGCGCGCGAAGGCCCACCCGACGGCTCCGGCATCCTCAACCTCGAGTACGGCGACCTCCAAGTCCAGCAAGCCGACTACCAGTCCTCCTGCGCCACGGTCGTTCTCCTCGACTGCTCGCACTCGATGATCCTCTACGGAGAAGATCGCTTCACTCCCGCCAAGCGCGTAGCCATGGCGCTAGCCCACCTCATCCGCACCCAGTACCCCGGCGACTCCATCGACCTCGTCCTCTTCCACGACTCAGCCGAGCACATCCCCATCTCCCAACTCCCGCGCGTCAAAGTCGGCCCCCACTACACCAACACCCGCGAAGGCCTCCGCGTCGCCCAACGCGTGCTCCGCGGCAGTGGCAAGGACATGAAGCAGATCGTCATGATCACCGACGGCAAACCCTCGGCCCTCACCCTCGAAGACGGCCGCATCTACAAAAACGCCTTCGGCCTCGACCCCATCGTCATCTCCGAAACCCTCGAAGAAGTGAGCCGCTGCAAGCGCGCCGGCATCATGATCAACACCTTCATGCTCGCCAACGAATTCCAACTCATTCAGTTCGTGCAAAAAATGTCCGCCATGTGCCGCGGCAAAGCCTACTTCACCACCCCACAAACCCTCGGCAACTATCTCCTCATGGACTTCATGTCCCGCCGAAGCAAGCAAGTGAACTAGCGATTACCCGCAACGCTCAGCCCTCGCTCTGCATCAAGTGAACTAGCGGCTACTCCCCAACAAGAAGCTAAACCCCATGATCGTCCGCAACTTCGAATACCTGCTAGCCCTCAACCAGGAGCGCCATTTCGCCCGCGCCGCCGCTGCCTGCCACGTCTCCCAGCCCACGCTCTCCGCCGGCATCAAGCAGCTCGAAGAAGACATGGACGTCCGCATCGTCAAGCGCGGCCAGCGCTTCGAAGGCTTCACCACCGAAGGCGAACGCGTCCTCGCCTGGGCCCAGCAGATGCAGGAAGACTGCAATCGCCTCAAGCAGGAGCTCCACGAGCTCCGCGATCAAGGCATGCAGGGCGCCTTCCGCCTCGGCATGTTGCCCGCCACCTCCGCCCTCGCCTCCACCCTCAGCATCGCCTTCGCCGAGCAGTTTCCCGACCTCCAGCTCTCTCTCCAAACCGCCACCGCCCCCGAGCTCCTCCACTCCCTCCGCCAGGGCGAGCTCGACATCGCCCTCACCTACGTCGACGACGCCCCCGGCGACGGCCTCGACGCCTTCTCCCTCTACCGCGAGCGCCTCTTCCTCTTCACCACCTCGCCCCTCCCATCCGGCCCGCGCATTTCATGGGACGACGTCACCGCCCTCCCCCTCTCCCTCCTCCACTCCTCCGTCCCCCTCCCCGCCGAGCAGCAACTCCAGCGCGCCCCCCGCCTCCTCCTCACCGACTCCCCCGCCGTCCTCGCCGCGCAGGTCGCCTCCGGCCACTGGTCCACCGTCCTCCCCCAATCCCTCGCCTCCACCCTCACCCCAACCCCCAACCTCCGCGCCATCCCCATCGAAATATCTGCGGCCGACTCCACCTCCGCCGCCCCCGTCCAGGCCAACATCGGCTTCGTCACCATCAAAGCCACGCCCCTCCCTCCGGCCGTCCACGCCTTCATGGAGATGGCCCACTCCGCCCCCCTCGTCGACGCCATCCGCGCCATGCTCGCCAGCCACAAACCCTACCTCCTCCGCGCCGCCCGCAAGACCGTCACAGCCATCGCCTAACCCACTCAAAATAAATCACCTCCGACGATAGACAGATCCTATCGACCCATCGAAATTTCCAGTTTGATCCAGACTCTCAGGCCTGCGACCCTAACAGAGTCATGTCTACCTCGACCCTTTCCGAACCGCTTGTCACAGCATCCACTCCCACCGAAGCCACCCACCCCGAATCCAGCTTCTTCGCCAACCAGTACCTCATCCTCAACGAGCTCACCGACACCCTCGCCCAGGTCAGCGAAGCCCAGGCCAGCGCCGCCATCCACGCCATCCTCACCGCCCCCCGCATCTTCGTCACCGGGGCCGGCCGCAGCGGCCTCGCCCTCAAGATGGCCGCCATGCGCCTCATGCACCTCGGCCTCACCGTCCACGTCGTCGGCGAAATCACCACCCCCGCCATCGCCCCCCGCGACCTCCTCATCGCCGCCTCCGGCTCTGGCACCACCGCCGGCGTCGTCCTCGCCGCCGTCACCGCGGCTGACGCCGGCGCCAACGTCCTCGCCATCACCACCGCTCCCCGGTCTCCCCTCGCCGCCGTCGCCAGCGTGGTCCTCCTCCTCCCTGCGGCCACCAAGCAGGACACCTCCGCCACCAGGTCCCAGCAGTACGCCGGCGCTCTCTTCGAACAAAGCGTTCTCCTGCTCACCGACGCCCTCTTTCAATCCATGTGGCAGCAGCGCGGTGAAACCGCCGCCCAACTCTGGAAACGCCACGCCAACCTCGAGTAACCAACCATCCACTCATCCTCAACCCACGGAGTCCTCATGAAACTGCAAGTAGCCATCGACCTTCTCTCCACCGCCGACGCCCTCACCCTGCTCAACAAAGTTGCCGACCAGGTCGACGTCATCGAGCTCGGCACCCCCCTCATCAAGCAGCAGGGTCTCAGCGTCGTCACCAACGTCAAGGCCGCCTACCCCAACAAGCTTGTCTTCGCCGACATGAAGACCATGGACGCCGGCGAGCTCGAAGCCGACCTCGCCTTCAAAGCCGGTGCCGACATCATGACCGTCCTCGCCACCGCTGGTGACAGCACCATCGCCGGCGCCGTCAAGGCCGGCAAGGCCCACGGCAAGGCCGTCGTCGCCGACATGATCGGTGTCGCCGACAAGCCCACCCGTCTCAAGCAGCTCAAGGCCCTCGGCGTCAGCTGGGTCGAGCTCCACGCCGGTCTCGACGAGCAGGCCCAGGCCGGCTACTCCATCGACTCCCTCCTCGCCGCGGGCCGCGACGCCGGTATGCCCTTCTCCGTCGCCGGTGGCATCAACGCCGACCGCATCTCTGGAGTCGAAGCCGCCGGCGCCATGATCGCAGTCGCCGGTGCCGCCATCTATGGCGCCCACGACCCCGCCGCCGCCGCCAAGAAGTTGCGCGACTCCATCCAGAAGAAGGGCTAGTCCCAAGCCGCGTAACCAACAAAACGCCCGGGTCAACTAGCCCGGGCGTTCTTTTTTCGCTAAGCCTGAACCATCGGCCAGAACTCCCTAATCCCTAATCTCTAATCCCTGCTCTTCAGCCGCAAGCGCCTTGATACCCCTCACCTCGAGAACCTGCTTCGGATATCCCCTCAGCACACTGTGGATCATCGCCAGCCCAATCTCACGCATCGTGCACCCTTGGTTCGGCAGCACGCGATAGAGCAGCGGAATCATCCAAGCATAATATTTGTACGCCGACATGACATTCTGCTGCCCTTCGGTCGCCCCAATGTATCCCGGCCGAAAGTTATACACTCCCCTGAATCCAAGCCGCGTCAGCGCATTCTCGGTCCGCCCCTTTACCCGCGCCCACATCACCCGCCCCTTCTCCGAACTATCCGTCCCCGCACCCGACACATAGTCAAACACCATCTGCGGATTCAGTCCCGCCAGCACCTCGGCAAAGTGCAGCGTGACGTCATACGTAACCCTTGTGTACTCGTCCTCCTTCATCCCCACCGAACTCACCCCCGCGCAATAAAAGCAGCCATCATACCCACCCAGCTGATCCCTCACCCCATCGAGATCCATAAAATCCGCAACCAGCAATTCCTTCAACTTCGGATGCGTCCGCCCAAACGTCTTGCGCCCCACCAGCAGCACCTCTTCGACCGCCGGATGCGCCAGGCACTCCAACAAAACGCCCTCGCCAACCATGCCCGTAGCGCCCGTAATAATCACCCTGATCGGCATATGCACCTACTTCCCGTCCATGAACTCCGCAATGTGCTCATTCAAAAACTTCTCATCCGCAGGACAAGCCCCCGCCCCCGCCGGATGTCCCCACAAGCTCGGTATCGGCAGCAGCGTCACATGCGGAATAAACTGTGCCTCATACCGCGCATCGCTCACCGGAAAATACAGATCCGTAGCCGACGGCATAAACAACACCGGCACCTTGATCGAACGCAGCGCCTTCGTCTCATCCCCGCCAAACCCCGGCGTCGCCCCCACATCATTCTTCTCCCACGTACGCATCTGCAGAATCAAATTATTCGCATCCGCACCAGGAATAAAATCCGTCTCGTACTGCTGCACCACCTGCTCAAACGTCGTGCCCTTCGGCGAATCCGTCCGCCACAGCTCCTCCCGCCACCACTCCTGCGAGTACAGCCACCCCGTCCACATCAACGAAAACTCCTCAATCCCCTTCTTCGGCTCCACCGTATAGTCCCCGCCCTTGAACGCCTCATCGGTCTCGATCGCTCCAATCTCCCCCTCGTTCCGCACGATCCCGTGGCCATACGTCTTCGCCGTCCCACTCGTCGCCACAATCCGGTCCATGAAATCCGGATAGCTCACCGCCCACTGAAATGCCTGCTGCGCTCCCATCGAAAACCCAATCACCGCGCGCAGATGCCTCACCCCCAGCTGCTCCGTCAGCATCTGGTGCACCGCGTTCACGTTGTCCCGAATCGTCATCACCGGAAACCGCGGCCCATGAAACGGCTCCGGCGTATTGCTCGGCGAGCTCGATCGCCCATTCCCAAACAGCTCACTCGTAATCAAAAAAAGTTTCGTCGGATCGAGCGCCTTCCCCTTCGCAATCCCGCCCTCCCCAATCAACCACCCATACCCATGCATCTCCGCCATGTAGTGCGAAGGCAGCAGCACCGCATTATCCCCAGCCGCATCGAGCTTCCCATACGTGCCATACACAATCTTCGCCTCGGGCAGCACCACCCCACTCTCGGTCTTGAAGTTCTTAATCACGAACTCATGCTGCACCGGCTCCTTCGCTTCCACCTTCGCCTGCGCCTGCACCACCCCACACCCACACCCCACCACCAAACCCAGCCACATCACCCGCGTCCAAACCATCACAACCTCCGTTCCACCAGGATGCCGCCAGCCTACACCAACCGCCTCTAATCCCTATCCTCTATCCCCTGCGCTTCTCCCACACCCGATACACCCCCCACGCCGCCGCGGTGCAGTTATCCATCACGCGCCCATCCAGCAGCATCGCCTCAAACTCGCTCAGCGCCACCCGATGCACCGTCATGTCATGCTCTTCCGCATCGCGCTTGGTCTCTCCCGGCGTCAGCCCCTCGGCCAGAAACACATGATGAATCTGCCGCATCGCTCCATACGCAATCCACAAATCCGCCAGCGGCGTCATCCTCTCCACACGCAGCCCCGTCTCCTCCGCCAGCTCCCCCCTCGCCAGCTCCTCCGCATTCACCTCCGCCGTCTCCCACCCGCCCTGCGGCAGCTCGTAATACGTCCCGCCCACCGTGTACCGGAACTGCCGCACCAACCACACAAACTCACCCTCATCGGTTTTTTCCAGCGGAATCACAATGCACGCCGGATCTTTATCCATCACCCCATAGATCCCGCGCGTCCCATCACTGCGCTCAATCACATCTTCGCGAACCCGACACCACGGATTCCGATACACCTCGCGGCTACTAATCGTCTTAATCGACACAACACCCCCTTGAGCCTCCAACAATTATCGCAGCGCCCGAACCCCTCTCCCCTCTCCCCTGCCCTCAATGCACCTCGCGATCCTCCGCCTGCTCAGTCGTCGACATCAACACCGCCAGCGTCATCCCCGGCAACTCCAGCTTCCCGTCCGCCACCGCAAGCCCCTCGCGCGACGCCAGCTTCAGCACCTCACCCTCCAGCAAATCAAACGCGCAAGCCTCCGCCCCCAGGTTCACCACGATCCGCGCCTCATCCCTCGCCATCACCAGCGTCCGCCGCGCATCGTCACTCGACACCAGCAGATGCTGCATACTCCCGTCATTCAACGCCACCGTGCATCGCCGCAGCTTGATCAACGACTTGGTCCACGCCAGCATCTCCGCATGCTTGCCCTCGCCAATCTCCCCCCAGTTCAACTTCGATCGCTCGAACGTCTCAATCTCCTCCGGATTCGGCACGTCCTCGCCAAATCCGAACTGCGCGAAATCGCGCTTCCGTCCCTCCGCCACCAGCCTCCGCATCTCGTCGTCTTCATGATCCGCGAAATACTGGAACGGCGACGACGCAGCAAACTCCTCCCCCATAAACAGCATCGGCACATACGGCGCCGTCAACACCAATCCAATCGCCACCTTCGCCGCATCCAGACCGCAAAGCTGCTCCAGCCGCTCCCCCTGTGCCCGATTCCCCACCTGGTCATGGTTCTGATCGAAGTGTACAAAGTGATGCGCGGACAAACCTTCCACTATCCTCCCGTGCTTGCTCTTCCTGTAACTCGAGTACTGTCCGTCATACACAAACGCGTGCTTCAACGCCTTATGCAGATCCGACAACTTCCCAAAATCCCCGTAGTACCCGCGATCCTTCTCCTTCGTGTACAGCAGCGAAAACAGCGCATGATGAAAATCGTCGCTCCACTGCGAGTCCATCCCATACCCGTGCGCCTCTCGAGGCCGAATCACACGGGGATCATTCAGATCGCTCTCGGCTATCAAATAAAACTCTCTTCCCACCGTCGAGCTCAACCGCTCCACCTCGCTCGACATCTGCTCCATGAAGTTCACGGCCGACCGGTCCATATACTCATGCACCGCATCGAACCGCAACCCATCGCAGTGATAATCCTTCAGCCACATCAGTGCGTTGTCGCAGAAGAACCGCCGCACCTCATCGCTTCCACCCTCATCCAGGTTCACCGCATCGCCCCACGGCGTCTTGTGCTTCTTCGTAAGGTACCGCCCAAACTTGTTCGCGTAGCTCCCCACTGGCCCAAAGTGGTTGTACACCACGTCCAGGATCACGCTCAGCCCCCGCGCATGGCACGCATCCACAAATCGCTTCAACCCGTCCGGCCCGCCATACGGCTCGTGCGTCGCGAACAGCGCCACCCCGTCATATCCCCAACCCCTCTGCCCGGCAAACTCCGCCACCGGCATCAGCTCGATATGCGTGATCCCCAGTTCCGCCAGATAATCCAGGTGCTCAATCGCTCCATCAAACGTTCCAGCCTCGCTGAACGTCCCAATGTGCAGCTCGTACAAGATCGCTCCACTCTTCGGAGACCCCCGCCACAACTGGTCATGCCACGCAAACTCTGCATGGTCGTACAGTCGCGACGGCCCATGCACTCCGTCCCCCTGTCGCAGGCTGCGCGGGTCCGGGTACGCCGTCGGATCATCATCGATCAAAAAAGCATACGGATCACCACACTGCGCATCCGCCACCACCAGCGTCCACCACCCCCGCTTGTTCGGTCCCTTCATCGCTAACACCTGGTCTCGCCACTGCACCGACATCGTCTTCGCCCGCGGCGCCCAGATTCCAAACTTGTGCATTCACTACCTCTCCCTTGATTAATTTATCCGCTCGCGCTGCGCTCAGCTTTCCCTTGTCAACAGCGCCACCGGGAAAGCCTTCAGCAGCTCACCCACCAGCACCCGTCCACCCTCACACTCAGCGCCCGTCAGCCGATTCCGCCATCGTCCTTCCGGCACCTCTACCGCCGTCTCCCCCCACGCCTTCGCCGCATGCGACCACCGCGGCACCACCGTCACCACGCGCTCTCCGCGTCGATACGCGATCACCCGCTCACGCTCCGTCCCTTCCACTGGCAACGACGCATACTCCGCCGCCGGCCCAAACCACCCCGAATGCTCCCTGCGCAGCAGCAGCGCCTTATGCACCACCCACAGCTTGGGCAGTCCCTCGTTTCCGCGCTCCAACACCTGCTCAGCATTCAACGACTGCATCTCCTTGAGCAGTTTCACTCGCCGGCCATAATCCACTGGCCGCCGATTATCCGGGTCCACCAGCGAAAAATCCCACAGCTCCCCTCCCTGGTACAGATCAGGAACCCCTGGAGCCGTGTACTTCATCAACGTCTGTGCCAGCGAGTTGATCCGCCCCGCCGTCGCAATCTCTCCTACAAATCTCTCCAGCTCCGCGACAAACTCAGGGTCTCCCAGGATCGCGTCCACATACGCATGCAGCGCGTTCTCATACTCCGCGTTATTCGCCACCCAGCTGGTTCGCACCTTGGCTTCCCGCATCGCCTTCTGCATGTACTCCCACAGCCGCTCCTCGCTGATCGGCCACGCCCCCACCAGCGTCTGGTACAGAAACCACTCCGTGCCAGTGTCAATCTGATCGCCGCTTCTGAACTTCGCATTGTGCGTGCTCCACCTCCGCACCACCTCTGCAAACGCATCCGGCATCTCGGTGAGTACGATCATCCGCGCCCGCACATCATCGCTGCGCTTCGTATCATGTGTGCCCAACGCCGTCATCGTCATCGGAAACGTCTGCTGCATCCTCGCCTGGTAGTTGTGGAAGTGCTCCAGCGTGAACCCGTCGCAGTCCGGATCGCCGCCCACCTCGTTCATCGCCGCCAGCCGATTCCAGCAGTAATACGCCGTGTCCTCCACGCCCTTCGCCATCACCGGCGCGGTGAACTGCTCAAAGCGATTCACGAACTCCGTCTCAGTCTTCCCAATCACCTTCAGCGTCAACACGTCGCGCATGAAGTCGAACAGCCCACCATCAATGTCCGCCCGATTCGCCTTTGCGCTCTCGCTCGCCCGCCGAATCCGCTTGCGATCTTCTTCTCCAATTTCGTTGCGCTCCGGCACCACGTACGTTCGGTACACCGAGAAGCAAGCCGCTACCTCGCGAATCGCCCGCCGTATCTCCGCCCGCGTAAAGTCTCGCTGGTCCCGATTGCTCTCGCAGATGTCCACAAACAGCGTCGTCAGTCGATTCACATCGCTGCCCAGCGCTTCCTGCTCCACCGCGATCTTCTTATCATGGGCCACGCCCGGAAAATCCGAGTCGTCCCCGGTAAACGCCGTGTAGTGCTCGCCCAGCTTCTTCAATCCCGCGCGATTCACCAGCACACCCATCGCCATGTTCAGAAAGTCGTACCCGCTGGTCCCCTCAATCGGCCAGTCTTCGCGCAGCCACTCCCCCGGCTCCAAAATCTTCTCGCCAACAATCCAAGCCTCCGGCGCCCGCTCCCGCAGCCGCTCGAAATATTGCTTCGGATCCCTCAACCCATCGGGATGATCCACGCGCACACCATCCAGCAATCCCTGCTTCAGCCACTTCAAAACCAGCGCATGCGTCTCATCAAACACAAACTCGCGCTCCACCCGCAAACCAATCAGCGTATTCACATCAAAGAACCGCCGATACCCTAGCTGCTGGTCCGCGGTCCTCCAATACGCCAGCCGATAGTACTGCTGCGACAGGAACTCATCCAGCGCATCCACGCTGCTGTTCACCTCGCGCACCACGCGATCGATCGCCTCCGTCACCTCCGCGTCCTCATGGCACAGCCGATCCAGCAGCCCATGCAGCACCTTCTTGTCCCGATGCCGCGCCAGGATCGTTCGCCGATCCCAGAAGTCCGGCGACGGCAATCGTGCAAAGCTCGCACTCACAAAATTCAGCGCATCGCTCTTCGCATACTCAGCGGCCTTCCCCAAAATCATCGACAAGCTTCCCGGCGACACGGGAAACGTCTGCCCCGCCGCATCCACCGTGAACCTCGCGCCCTTGCGCTGCACCACCACCTTCCCCGCGCTCAGCGCCCGGCCATATTGCTCTGCCAGGATCGGCACCAGCACCTTGTCGCGCAACCTCTCTTCCGACGAATTCCAGTCGATATCAAAAAAGCTCGCATAGCGGCTGTTCGTCCCGTTCTCCAGCACATCCCACCAATACTTGTTCTCCGCACCCAGGCTCATGTGATTCGGAACAATGTCCAGCACCTGTCCCAGTCCAAACTTCTCCAGCCGCCTGCAGAAGCGCTCATGCGCCGCCGCGCCGCCCAGCTCCTCGTTCACCCTGCGATGGTCCACCACGTCATAGCCGTGCATGCTTCCCGGTGCTGCCTGCAGATACGGCGAGCAGTACACGTGCGTCACCCCAAGCGTCTTCAAATACTCCACAATCGCCGCAGCGTCATCGAACGTAAATTCTCGATGCAATTGCAGACGGTAAGTCGAACCCGGTACACGCCTCATACCTTATCTGCTCCTCGCATCTTGGATGAAGTGATCTCTGTCAATCAATAGACTCGGAAATGCGACGGTCAGGTTGCACCAATCGCAGTGCTGCTTCACGCTTTCGCGCTGTATGGCTCCGGTGTCCATTGGCCCGAAAGCGTAAACGCTGTATGCGTGAGCGCAATATGCGATAGCGCCTGCGGGAAGTTGCCCAGCATGCGCTTATCCTGTGCATCGTACTCTTCGCTCAGCAGCCCGACATCGTTGCGCAGCGCCAGCAGCCGATCAAACATCTCCGTCGCCTCCTGCTTGCGATCAATCAACCACAAGCAGGTCGCCATCCAGAAGCTGCACGCCAGGAACGTTCCCTCGCCGCCCTTCAATCCATCCGAGGCCTTCCCCGGATCATACCGCTGCACCAGCCCATTCTTCATCAAACCTTTCTGTATCGCATCGATCGTTCCGATAATCCGCGGATCCTCCACCGGCAAAAATCCCACCAGCGCCAACCGCAGACACGACGCATCCAGCGCCGTCGATCCATAACTCTGCGTAAAGGAGTTCAACTTCTTATTGAATCCCTTCGCGCAAATCTCCTTGTGCAGCAGGTCGCGATTCTTGCGCCACCGCCTCACATCGCCGACGCCATCAAAGTGCTCGTGCCGCTTTACCGCCCGATCCAGCGCCATCCACGCCATCACCTTGCTATGCACAAAGTGCTTTGCCCCGCCGCGCGTCTCCCATATCCCTTCATCCGGCAGCGTCCACACCTCGCAAAGATGATCGATCAACGCTGCCTCCAACTCGGTCGATGAGATGCGCAGCTCATTCTCCGCCTCCGGCGTTCGACTCAGCGCCACCACCACCTCGCCATATACATCCAGTTGAAATTGTTGCGACGCCGCATTCCCAACGCGTACTGGCTTCGAGTTCTCGTAGCCCGGCAGCCAGTCCAACTCCCACTCCGGCAACCGCCTCTCGCCGTTGATCCCGTACAAACTCTGCACCTGCCCCGGCGATCCCGCCACCGCACGCAGCAGCCATAGCCTCCACGCCACCGCTTCCTCCGTGTATCCCGCGCGCATCAGCACCAGCAGCGTGAACGCCGTGTCCCGCAGCCAGCAGTACCGGTAATCCCAGTTTCTCTCCCCGCCAATTCTCTCCGGCAACCCCGCCGTCGCCGCCGCCACAACGCCCCCCGTCGGCCGATACGTCATCGCCTTCAGCGTCATCAGGCTGCGCTGCACCGCCTCCGCATATTGCCCCTTGTACGCGCTGCGGTCCGACCACTCACACCAGTAGTCGTGCGTGTCCTGCAACGCGTCCTCCGCAGAGATCGCCTTCGGCACGTCCTCAAATGAGCTCCCATACGTCAGCGTGAAGCAGACGGTATCGCCCGCGCGCAGCACAAAGTCGCTCACCGTCTTCATGTCTTCACCCTTCAGCTCCACCGGCCGGCCACTCAGGCATTGGCTGCGCAACACCGCTAGATCCGGCCCCGCAACCGCATGCAAATCATCGCCATGCTTGGTCACCCACGGCACCGTCAGCCCGTAATCGAATCGCAGCACCATGTCCATATGCATCTTCACCCGGCCGCTCACCCCATGCACTATCCGCACTACATCCGAGTGCTTTCCCCGCGGCGGCATGAAATCCGTCAAACAAACCTCACCCCGCTTCGTCACCAGCGTCGTCTCCAGAATCATCGTCCCCGGCCGATAGCACCGCCGCACCTCCACCACCTCCTCAACCGGACGAATCCTCCAGAACCCGTTCTCCGCCGTCCCCAGCAGCGCCGCAAAACATGCCGCCGAAGAAAAGTTCGGCCAGCACAACCAGTCGATCGATCCATCGCGGCTCACCAGCGCCGCCGTCTCGCAATCCCCAATCAAGGCGTAGTCTTCAATCCGCGCGCCATGCAGCGGCAGCTTCTTCTCCTTCCTGCTGAATAATCCTCCCGACACGATCTCCTCCAAACGCCCTCAACAAAAAACGAACAATTCACCGAGTACCTTTCGCGATCAATCGATCGCGTCACCAAGCCCGATCTTCCCGGCCCCGTATTCCACAACGCTTCTACAACCAGTCCCACCCCCACCGCATCCCTCCAACCAGAGTCCAGAAGGGGACGTTGGGATCGCGAGCACCCTCAACCGAGTACGTCGACGCTGTACGCAATTGGATGCACATCCACCTCCCGGCGTCGTACCCTCACCCGCATCCACTACCATGTCTGTAGATCGCAAAGGAGTTGCACGGCGCATGAAACCCAGCGAAGGCCGCAAACGAATCATCATCGAAGAGATCCAGCCATCCGTAGACGACGGCCGCTATCCCGCCAAGCGTATCCTGGGCGACCAGGTCGAAGTCACCGCCGCCATCTTCGGCGATGGCCACGATCACGTCGCCGCGCGCCTTCTCTATCGCCACGCCTCACAGCGCAAAGCCAGCTCCGTCCCCTTCACCGAAATCAATAACGATCGCTGGACCGCGACCTTCCCCGCCGGCTCACCCGAGGACCCCACCAAGTTAGGCCTCTGGTACTTCACCATCGAAGCCTGGATCGACCACTTCGACACCTGGGTCCACGACCTCGCCAAACGCCTCGCCGCCCAATCCGACTCCGCCCAGGACATCCCCCTCGCCCTCCGCATCGGCGCCCTCCACTTCGACGCCGCAGCCGCCCGCGCCAAAGCCACCGACGCCAAAAAACTGCTCGCCGCTGCCACCCATCTCCGCACCCTCGCAGACCAAAACTTAGCCCTCTACGACAACCCCATCACCCCAACCCTCATCGCGCTCGTCGCCAAGTATCCCGACTTCAGCTTTTCCACCAAACACACCCCCGAGCTCCCTCTCTGGATCGATCGCGAGCGCGCCCGCTTCTCCTCCTGGTACGAACTCTTCCCCCGCAGCGCCGGCGCAAGCGCCGCGGCAAACGGTGGCCAAGCCCACCACGGCACCCTCCGCGACGTAGCCCTCCGCGTCCCCGAAATCGCCTCCACGGGCTTCGACGTCCTCTACATGCCGCCCATCCACCCCATCGGCAACGCCTTCCGCAAAGGCCGCAACAACTCCACCACCCCCGAGCCCAACGACGTAGGCAGCCCATGGGCAATAGGCTCATCTGAAGGCGGCCATACCGCCATCCTCCCCGCCCTCGGCACGCTCGCCGACTTCGATGCCCTAGTCGAAACCGCCCGCGCCCACAGCATCGACATCGCCCTCGACATCGCCTTCCAGTGCAGCCCCGACCACCCCTGGGTCACCGAGCATCCCTCCTGGTTCTCGCACCGTCCCGACGGCACCATCCAGTACGCCGAAAATCCCCCCAAGAAATATCAGGACATCTACCCCCTCAACTTCGAGTCCCCCGACTGGCGCGGCCTCTGGGACGCCCTCCACAACGTCTTCAAGTTCTGGGTCGACCGCGGCGTCCGCGTCTTCCGCGTCGACAACCCCCACACCAAGGCTCTCCCCTTCTGGCAGTGGTGCATCGCCGAAGTCCAAAAGTCCGCGCCCGACGCCCTCTTCCTCGCCGAAGCCTTCACCCGCCCCCACGTCATGTACTCGCTCGCCAAGGCCGGCTTCTCCCAGTCCTACACCTACTTCACCTGGCGCAACACCAAGGCCGACCTCATCGAATACTTCGAAGAAATCTGCAACCCGCCCGTCTCCGATTTCTTCCGCCCCAACGTCTGGCCCAACACCCCCGACATCCTCCACGCCCAATTCCAGATCGCCGACCTCGCACCCCGCCGCGCCATCTTCCGCCAGCGCGTCATCCTCGCCACCACACTCTCCGCGAACTATGGCATCTACGGCCCCGCCTACGAATTGTTAGAAGGCCGTCCCGCAAAACCATCCCCCGGCAAGACCAGCAGCGAAGAGTATCTCGACAGCGAAAAGTATCAGCTCCGCACCTGGGACCGCACCGACCCCAACTCCATCGCGCCCCTCATCGCCGACCTCAACCACATCCGCCGCAACAACCCCGCCCTCCAGCGCAACGAAAACCTCCACTTCCACACCGTCCCCAACGACAACCTCCTCGTCTATTCAAAATCCACCGCCGACTTCTCGAACACGATCCTCGTCGCTGTAAACCTCGACCCCATCAATACGCAGTCCGCCCTCATCACCCTGGCCCTCGACAAACTCAACCTCCCCTGGGATGCCACCTACACTGTGGAAGACCTCCTCACCCAAGCCACCTACACCTGGCAAGGCCCCACCAACTACGTCTCCCTAACCCCCAACGCCACCGCCCACATCTTCCGCATCGTGAGGTAAAGATGAGTTGGACCTGCGCAACCTGTGGCGGAAGTCACGAGGACGTCCCCTTGAGCTTCGCCGCAGACTACCCCGACAACTACGCCAACATGTCCATCGAAGAACGTGAACAGCGCGCGATTGCCGGCTCGGATCAATGTGTCATCGATGAAGATCAGTTCTACGTCCGCGGCTGTTTAGAAATTCCATTGCTAGAAGACGACGGAGTGTTCCTATGGGGAGTGTGGGCACGACTTTGGAAAGAGGATTACTTAGAAATTGCAGATTGTTGGGATCAAGTGGGAAGGGAAAATGCCCACGGCCCATTCAAAGGTCGATTGGGAAATTCACTGAAGCAGTATTCTTCAGAAACACTCAACCTCAAGCTTTCTATCAAGCTCCGACCAGTCGGTGAACGCCCTCTTTTCGTCATCGCCGATCCCGACCACCCGCTCGGAAGCGCCCAGATTAACGGAATGACCAACCAGCAAGTCCATGATCTAGTCTCATTACTGATGCACTAGACATACGTCCGCCATTCGACCGCATCCAACTCCCCAGAAGCCAACCCAAGAGGCAACCCGCTCGTGAAGAAGCCCTGCAGCGCCACCGACCCGCTCTGGTACAAAGACGCGATCATCTACGAGCTCCACGTCCGCGCCTTCGCCGACTCCAACGCCGATGGCATCGGCGACTTCCAGGGCCTCATCTCCAAACTCGACTACCTCCAGGAGCTCGGCGTCACCTGCCTCTGGCTCCTCCCCTTCTTCCCCTCGCCCCTCCGCGACGACGGCTACGACATCGCCAACTACGTAGACGTCAATCCGTCCTACGGCTCGATCGACGACTTCAAACAATTTCTCGCCGAAGCCCACGCCCGCAACATGCAGGTCATGATCGAGCTCGTCATCAACCACACCTCCGATCAGCACCCGTGGTTCCAGCGCGCCCGCCTCGCCCCTAAAGATTCACCCGAACGCAACATGTACGTCTGGTCCGACACCGACAAAAAATTCGAAGGCGTCAGGATCATTTTTACCGACACCGAAAAGTCCAACTGGACCTGGGACGAAGTCGCCCAGCAGTACTACTGGCACCGCTTTTTCGCCCACCAGCCCGACCTCAACTTCGATAACCCCCGCGTCATGGAAGAAGTCCTCAACGCCATGCGCTTCTGGATGGACATGGGCGTCGACGGCCTCCGTCTCGACGCCATCCCCTACCTCATCGAACGCGACGGCACGTCCTGCGAAAATGTGCCCGAAACCCACCACCTCATCCAACACATCCGCGCCGTCCTGGACACCGAATACGAGAACCGCCTCATCCTCGCCGAGGCCAACATGTGGCCCGCCGACGTTCGCCCCTACTTCGGCGAAGGCGACGAATGTCACATGGCCTTCCACTTCCCCCTCATGCCGCGCATCTACATGGCGCTCCGCCAGGAAGACCGCCTCCCCATCACCGACATCATGGCGCAAACCCCCGCCATCCCCGACAACTGCCAGTGGGGCCTCTTCCTCCGCAATCACGACGAGCTCACCCTCGAGATGGTCACCGACGACGAGCGCGACTACATGAACCTCGCCTACGCCGCCGACACCCGCATGCGCATCAACGTCGGCATCCGCCGCCGCCTCGCTCCCCTCGTCGACAACAACCGCCGCCGCATCGAGCTCTTAAATTCCCTCCTGCTCAGCTTTCCCGGCACCCCCATCATGTACTACGGCGACGAGATCGGCATGGGCGACAACATCTACCTCGGCGACCGCAACGGCGTCCGCACGCCCATGCAGTGGAACTCCGATCGCAACGCCGGTTTCAGCAAAGCCGTCCCCGCCAAGCTCTACTTCCCCGTCATCATGGACCCCATCTGGGGCTACCAGGCTATTAACGTCGAAGCCCAGCAAAGCGACGCCTCGTCCCTCCTCCACTGGACGCGCAACATGATCGCGCTGCGCAAAATCTTCCAGGTCTTCGGCCGCGGCACCCTCGAATTCCTCCACCCCGAAAACCGCAAAGTCCTCGCCTATATAAGAGAATTCACCGGCGAAGACGGCCACTCCGAAACCGTCCTCTGCGTCGCCAACCTCTCCCGCTTCGCCCAGCCCGTTGGCCTCGACCTCTCCAAGTACGTAGGCCGTCAGCCCGTCGAGATGCTCGGCTACGTCCCCTTCCCCATCATCAACGAAGCGCCCTACGCCATCACTCTCGCCCCCTACAGCTTCTTCTGGCTCGAGCTCCAGCCTGGCCCCGCTCGCCCCCCCAACCCCATCGTCGATCTCCTCCAGGAAGCCACCCCGACCCCCGACGCCGCCCCTGCAAATCTGTCCTCTCAATCGCAGCCCGCGTCGTCAACGAAAGATTTGTCCTCTCGACCGGGCCCCGAGAGAGCGAAGCGAACCGAGGGGGTAGTGGAGAGACCTGCAGTTCCTACCCACGCTCCCTCCCTCCTCGCCGTCCTCAAAGACCTTGCCCCTAACCTCGACTCCATCCTCCCCGCCTACATCGCGAAGCAGCGCTGGTTCGGCGGCAAATCCCGCACCATCCGCTCCACCCGCATCGCCTCCACCAACTCCATTGACGCCGCCTCTCTCATCGCCCTCGTCGAAATCACTTACACCGACAACTCCACCGACCTCTATCAGCTCCCCCTTGCCCTCGCCGCCGCGACCGACGCCGCCTCTCTCCAAACCTCCTCGCCCAACGCCATCATCACCACCCTCGACAACGCCGCGCTCATCGACGCCTCCGCCAGCCCCACCTTTCGCGCCGCCCTCCTGAAGCTCATCATCGCCGTCCCCACCACAGATTCGAAAGTCCCATCCACCAATCCGGGTGCCCCATCTTCGTCGATAGTTTCCTCATCGACGAAGGTGGGTGACTCACCACAGCCTCTCGCCAACACGATCCCCAACATCACCGCCACCCGCTCCACCGCACTCGACCCCGCCCGCCTCGCCGATGTACCCTCCCGTCTCGGTTCCGCCGAGCAATCCAACACCAGCATCCTCTACGACGACCTCGCCATCCTCAAGCTCTTCCGCCGCGTCCGCAGCGGTTCCAGCGCGGAAAACTCCGGCGAAAACCCCGACGTGGAAATCGCCCGCTTCCTCACCGAGGTCGCCCACTTCGACCACGTCCCCGCCTACCTCGGCGACCTCCACCTCACCGCCGACTCCACCACCCTCGCCTTCCTTCAGGCCTTCGCCCCCAACCTCGGCGACGGCTGGGCCTGGACCCTCGCCGGCCTCGACCGCTTCTTCTCCGAAATCGCCACCCTCCCACCACCCACAAATCCCTCATCTCGACCGGACGCCCTCCCCGCAAATCTGTCATCTCGACCGGAGGCCTCGCGCAGCGAGACCGCAGCGGAGAGACCTGCAGCTTCCAGCCCCGACTCCATCCGCGCACACGCCAGCGCCTACCTCGACGCCGCCGCCCTCCTCGGCCAGCGCACCGCCGAGCTCCACCTCGCGCTCGCCACTCCCACCGACAACCCCGCCTTCGCCGCCGCCCCCACCACCCCGGAAGACCTCGCCAACGATCGCCAGCGCATTCACCAGCAACTCACCGCCGCCCTCGACGCCCTCCAGTCCTCCCTCAAGGCCCCCACGAATCCGGGTGCCCCAGGTCTCGCTTCTGAGACCTGGGTTCTCGCCACCGAGCTCCTCTCCCACCGCGACGACCTCCTCGCCCGCGTCGCCTCCCTCAACGGCGACCCCGCCCGCTTCGGCCAGCGCATCCGCATCCACGGCGACTACCACCTCGGCCAGCTCCTCCGCACCCAATCCAAAACCTCCGCCGACTTCCTCCTCATCGACTTCGAAGGCGAGCCCGCCCGCTCCCTCGCCGATCGCCGCAAGAAGCAATCGCCCCTCCGCGACGTAGCCGGCATGCTCCGCAGCTTCAGCTACGCCGCCCGCACCGCCCTCCAATCTGCCCTCACCGCGAACGCCAACAACGCAACCAACCTCACCGCCTGGGCCAACGCATGGGAGACCGCCGTCACCGCTTCCTTCCTCGACGCCTACACCTCCACCATCGCCGCCAACCCCGCGCTCCTCCCCCACGACACCTCCACCCTCATCGACGCCCTCCTCCTCGAAAAAGCCTCCTACGAGCTCCTCTACGAACTCAACAATCGACCCACCTGGCTCGTCATACCCTTGGAGGGTCTTCTCGCCATCGCCCGCAACGGCGCATAATCTTCTCAGCAGATCATCTCGATAGCAGCGCCCTTGTCTCCCATGTCCTCCAGCCCGCTCACCGCCGACGCCCCACAGCCCTCCGCTCACCCGGAATCCGGCCCCACCCTCGCGCCCTCCCGCCACTCCACCGCGGAGCTGCTCATCTGCCTGCCCGCGCTCGCACCCGACGCCCTCCCCAACGCGCTTCACGCCATCGCCTCCGCCTTCCCCAACGAGACCGTCCTGGTCGCCTCCGCCCACGCTCCCGAAAATCCCTCCGACTTTCCCTCCCTCGACCTCATCCCCTACACCAGCGCCCGTTCCGACGTCGGCTGGATCCTCGCCGCCGGCGACTACGCCTCCGCCGCCCAACTCGCCCTCGAGCACAACACCCGCGCCATCATTCTCCTCGGTGGCGACACCAAAGCCCTCGCTGCTCCCAACGCCCTCGACCCCACCCTCCTGCGCAATCTCGCCGACTGCATGCGCACCAAAAACGTCGACCTCGTCCTTCCCCGCTTCGCCGTCGGCCCCAACTCCGCGCTCGTCAACTCCGCACTCCTCTATCCCGTCTCCCGCGCCCTCTTCGGCGCCGACATCCACTACCCCCTCCCCATCGACGCCGCCCTCTCCGCCCGCCTCGCCCAGCGCCTCGGCTCCACCACCCAGCGCCTCCTCGCCCTCAATCAAGGATCCTCGCTCATCTGGCCCGTCGCCGAAGCCGCCGCCGCCGGCTTCTCCGTTCGCGAAGTCTCCGCCGGCGATTCCGCTCCACCCACCCCTCCTCCACCCCAGACCCAGGCCGACTTCAGCGCCCTCTTCGCCTCCATCGCCGGCTCCCTCTTCAACGACATCGAATCCAAGTCGTCCTTCTGGCAGCGCGCCCGCGGCATGTACGCCCCCTCCATCCAGCCCTCCGCCCCTCCCCCCCTCCACGAGCTCGCCGCCTCCGACGAAATCCACTCCATGCTCGAGACCTTCCGCATCGCCCAGGACAACCTCCAGGAGATCTGGTCGCTCGTCCTCCCGCCGCAGTCGCGCCTCGCCCTCAAGAAACTCTCGCTCCTCTCGCCCGATGCCTTTACCATCGAGCCCGACCTCTGGGCCCGCATCGTCTACGACTTCGCCCTCGCCTACCACCTCCGCACCCTCAACCGCAGCCACCTGCTCGGCGCCATGACCCCGCTCTACTTCGCCTGGGTCGCCTCCTACCTCCGCTTCGTCGCCGACGACGCCGCCCGCGCCACCCACGCCATCGAGCTAACCGCCGCCGCCTTCGAAAACGAAAAGTCCTACATCGTCTCCCGTTGGCGCTGGCCCGACCGCTTCAACCCCTAAGCCCAACCCCTACTCACTACTCACTACTCACTACTCACTACTCACTACTCACTACTCACTACTCACTAAGTTCGACTCTCCGGAAAGGAACCAACCATGGGACACCAAATGGCACTGCAAATTTCAGCCGCCCTTCGCCAGTCCATCCACCGCATCGTCCTCGTGCTGGCCAGCTTCCTTCCAGGAATCCTCGCCTTCCTGCTCGCGCTCATTGTCTTCGCTCTCATCGGCTGGGCCCTCTCCGCCATCGTCCGCCGTTTGCTCATCGCGGTTCGCTTTGACGAGCGCCTCGCCGCCCGCGAAGCTCCCGGCTCCACCGGCATCATCACCGAGTGGTCGCCCTCCAACTCCCCCACCGTCCTCGCCCAGCGCACCACCTTCTGGCTCCTGGTCCTCGCCGGCGTCGCCATCGGCATCTCCGCATTCGACGCCTCCTACTCCGAAGACTCCCGCTATTCCATCTTCCTTCTTCCCTACGTCGCCCACGTCGCCGGAGCCATCCTCATCCTCCTCATCGGCACCCTGGTCGCCCGCTTCCTCGCACGCTCCGTCCTCATCGGCGCCGTCAACGCCCAGCTCCAGTACGCACGCTTCCTCTCTCTCGGCATCAAGTGGCTGGTCCTCGTCCTCACCGCCGCCATGGCCCTCGACCACCTCAACATCGGTGGCAGCGTCGTCGAGCTCGCCTTCGGCATCCTCTTCGGCGGCATCGTCCTCACCCTCTCCCTCGCCATCGGCCTCGGCTCCCGCGACCTCGTCAGCCGCTCCATCGAAAAGACCATGGAGAAACCCGCGGCCCCACGCCCCACCGAAATCCCAACCCGCTCTGACACCGACACCCCACCCCGCCTCCGCCACTTCTAACGCCGATCCGGTTGCCCCCAACTCACCCTACGTTGCGCCCTTCAACTCAACGCTGATCGCGCGGAACTCCACGAGGCCGACATTCTCCAGCGTGTGAGGCGGTAACGGCCCCGACCATACAGCACTCTCCGGAAGAATTTTCCCGAGAGTACGACTGTCCACTACAGTTATGCCCTCCCCATCCCTGCGTACGAAGTCACTCCAGCTAAGGATGTACAGAGTGCTCGGCCATCGGTGGGTGTGGAGTGGAACCGTTTGTCCCGGCTGGATCCGCGTGTCCAGTACCCGCACAAACTCGTTCTCGAATAACAGTGCGTGATACTCTGACGCCGCGCTCAACGCGTCGAGATCGTCAGGCCAGTCGGGCTGGTTAGACATAAGCGTCATTCTACGTTGTCTCACTGGCCCAGCACTGTCCCGACACCGCAGAGTCTCCTGCACGCTCCCCCCCGATGACCTTGCCCGCAAATTCAAATAGAATTCAACCTCGTGCCGTCCTCCCCATCCAATCTTCCAATGACCACGCCCCACAAGCCAATCAACACCACCCGCCAGGTCCTATTCGCCTCCCTCGTCGGCACCTCGGTCGAGTTCTTCGACTTCTACATCTACGCCACCGCCGCCGTCCTCGTCTTTCCCAAACTCTTCTTCCCCTCCTCCGACCCCACCACCTCCACCCTCGCTTCGCTCGCCACCTTCGCCGTCGCCTTCATCGCCCGCCCCATCGGCTCCACCCTCTTCGGACACTTCGGCGATCGCATCGGCCGCAAACGAACCCTGGTCATCGCCCTCGCCACCATGGGCCTCTCCACCTTCATCATCGGGGTCCTCCCCGGCTATAACACGCTCGGCATCGCCGCCCCCATCCTCCTCGCCCTCTGCCGCTTCGGCCAGGGCATCGGCCTTGGAGGCGAATGGGGCGGCGCCGTCCTCCTCGCTGTAGAAAACGCTCCCCCCAACAAGCGCGCCCTCTACGGTATGTTCCCCCAGCTAGGCGCCCCCATCGGCTTCGCCCTCTCCAGCGGCACCTTCCTCCTGCTCTCGCACTTCCTCACCGACAAGCAGTTCTTCCACTACGGCTGGCGTCTCCCCTTCCTCGCCTCTGCCGTCCTCGTCCTGCTCGGCCTCTGGGTCCGCCTCACCATCACCGAAACCCCCGTCTTCGCCGAGCTCGCCCGCCGCTCCCAGCAAGTCGCCGTCCCCATCGTCACCGTCTTCCGCAACCACACCCGCGCACTCATCGGAGGCATCCTCGCCTCCCTCTCCACCTTCGTCCTCTTCTACCTGATGATCGTCTTCGCCCTCTCCTGGGGCACGACGGCCCTGCACTACAGCCGCGCCAGCTTCCTCCTCATCCAGATGCTCGGCATCGTCTTCTTCGCCGCCGCCATCCCTCTCTCCGCCTGGCTAGCCGAGCATGGCCGCCGCCGCGTCATGTTCCTCATCACCGCCGCCATCGGCCTCTTCGGCTTCGCCCTCGCCCCGCTCTTCACCTCCGGCATCCACGGAGCCATCGTCATGATGACCGTAGGCCTCACCCTCATGGGCCTCAGCTACGGCCCGCTCGGCACTATCATCTCCGAGCTCTTCCCCACCCCGGTCCGCTACACCGGCAGTTCGCTGGCCTTCAGCACCGCCGGCATCCTCGGAGCCTCCCTCACTCCCTACATCGCCACCTGGCTAGCCAAGACCTACGGCCTCCCCTTCGTCGGCTACTACGTAACCCTCTCCGCCGTCCTCACCACCCTCGGCCTCCTCCTCATCCGCGAAACCAAAGACCAATCCCTCTAGACAGCGCGCGCGGATGCCATCGCCTGAAATCAACCGTTGAGCCAAAGGTCGAGGGCAGTTCTTCAGCCGTAATGCCGAGCCCGCCGCCGCCAATTCGTTCGCAACCGTAATCAGCGTCCGGTTTTGAGTTGATCGAGACGTTCTTCCTGTCGATCCGCCGGGAGCTTTTTCTCCACGCGCATGACAGCCTCCTCATCGGAGAGAGCAGGCGCTACGGCAATCCGATCGTCTAAAGGCAGCAAGTTTTTCTTCATCAGACTCAGCGTGAACACCGTCCCGTCTCGATTCGATTCCACCAGGCACACGCTGCCACCGTGATCTTCCGCTACGCGACGAGCCAGGGTGAGCCCCAGGCCTGTTCCGTTGGGTTTTCCTGCGGTCACGAACGGATCGAACAACGTCCTCCGCACAGAGGCAGGTATGCCAGGACCATTGTCCAGGATTGTGAGGTAGATCCGTTCGTCGACTTCCGTAAGGTGGATCTTCACCTCCGGCACGTGACTTGACCGTGCTGCCGCCTGGCAGGCATTGAGCAGCAAGTTATAGATGGCACTTTCAAGATTCCTCGCATCGATGTCTGCTTCCGTCGGCGGGAACTTGCCAACGGTGATGGACACGTTCCGGCCGTCGGGATGAAACTTCACAGCTGCGACAGCCTTCTCAACGACCAGGGAAACGCGCGCACGGACGAGCGGGCTTTTCCGTCCGCTACTACCGAATTGCAGTAAGGATTCAATACGCTCCGTCATTGCGAGCACGGCTTCCTGAATTTCCAGCAGCACCTCAGCCCGCCCGCCCGCACAGATATCGTCGCGCTCGAGAAATTCGGCGTTCGCATAGACCGCAGCGAGCGAGTGGCGCATATCGTGGGAGATCGAGCATGCCATCCTGCCGATTGCCGCCATCCTCTCTGCTTCGATCAGTTCGCTTTGTGCACATGGATGCGGCGCTCTTCGCCGACCAAGACCAACGCCCTTATCAAACATAAGGACATTGCCTCGGCGTGCAATCTCTGTTTTCTGAGGATGTATACTCACCGTTTCCCCTTGTGATCTGGAGACATTGATCGAATGACTGGCGCCTGCGCTTCGCGCGTGTGGTTCACGGTTCGTGCGGCATACCGACGTTCGAGGTTAGGGTTGGATCGTTCTATCTGTTTTCACTACTGCGCGCTCGCCATCGTACTCATGGCTGGGCTGTCGTGAAATTCGCGGGTTTTTGCACCTATTCCTGGTGAGTCCAAAAGGAATGGCTACCTATGCGTCATAGCAAACGGTCGATAGGGAGAGAAATGGACCTGAGCTAAGACGATCAATCTCATCCTTGACAAGTCCTTGCACCTCAGATGGCGACAGGCAGAGAAACTTCGCAACCTCTGTTTCAGACGAATGGATGATCAATCTCAGTATGAATGCCAGGCGGGGGAGATCGGGCAAGCTGCCAGTAGAACTCCGCTGAAAAAACTGGTTCTCAGCTTCCTCTCGGCGTGCGTCCGACAGTACGGCAATCGCCTGGGTGATGAGAACGTCTCGAGCCTGAGTGTAAGCGAGTGCTGGAATGGAAGATTCAAATTCAATCCTGTCGAGCTTCGCCATCGTGCGCGCGAATGTGTCTTCGACGAGCCTGCCATCGGCTACGAGATACCAAACCAGCATCGCGAATTCATCCAGGTGCTCGAGCAGCAGGAAGCACCATGATGCGCTTGTCGGTGATGGGATAAATGATGGAGATGTGAATGAAGTTGCCATGGTCGTTACTCCTTCGTACGGGGAGGGCTGCAATCGAGTGGGCTGCGGAGACCTCATGCCGGACCGCCTTCCGCACTGCCGGCCATCTCCGCAGCACGGCGATCGGCGCTCGGTTTTGAGCCGCCGAACCACCCGAACGCGTCGTTCACCGTATCCTGCAACCGGGTGTTAGGACGATGCAGTTTGCGGGTTGCTTTCGCTACCAGCCGGGCAAGTAAATAGCGATTCGATTGATGGGCGAGAGCGGTAAGGGATAAGTCAGCACGCATGGTGTTCCTCCGGAAGGACGATCTTCGTTGCAGAGGTTAAGTTCAGGATGGATGATCTGCGGTGTGATGGTGGAGGCCCGTTTTGAGACGCATCGCCGAGCGCAGGTACGACCAGCGGTTTCTGTTGCTGCGCCTGATCTCGACGTATGTGTCTTCGTTCCTTGAGCCACGATCGCATGCTGAACGCGTAGACGCCGATGCAAAACAAGTTCGCGGGAATAAAGCCAAGCTGTGACGTTCGCAATCCAATGACACAGACGATCAAGCTGTTGGCTATTGCGAGGAGGAGCCCGATCCAGGATTTTCGCGCGAGCAGTATGGTTGCCAGGACGGTGAAGAAACAAGAGAGATAATCCAAATGGAACATCGCGAAAGCCGAGCCTCCAATTGAAGATTCAACCGATCCTGATTCTCTGCTCTGTCTTCCGTGCTCGATACTGCTGAAGTGACTATGAAGGAAGACTCCGACAATTGCATCCCGCTAAGGAAGGTATTTTCAACGCTAGTGACGGATAGGTTTCGGATACCACTATTTAGGGGGTGCTCCCTGGGAATGCGGACAACCGTTCGCGTTCCAACTCAATGGCGTGTGGAATTTTCCTGAGAATCATCCATAGGTTGAACGCGGCCATCCGGAATAATGATTTCGCGACGACCGAAGAGACGCGCATCCAGTGAAAAAGCGCCCGGACCAAGAAAGACAAGCGCGCCGGATATCGCAGCCAGATCGAATGCAGTGAGGGCACTGATGTGGTTGTTCGCTCCCCTCAACAAGGAAGGCCAACCGCCTATCAGGAGATAGGCAACTGTCGCCGCGGCGCTTGCAACGGGCGTGAGAAAGCCGACAACAATCGCCGCTCCAACCGCGACTGCGAGCGATTCAATGGCCCATACGATCATCGTATGACTGGTGGGTCCAACCAGCGCGTCAATGGCGCAAATCATCGCATTGACACCAACAGTGAGCCGCAGAAAGACGAGGCCGATGCCTGGCCAACCCTCCGGGAAGCTGGAAAAAAGCTTTTGCAGCCGGGGCCTCCTCAGGCACAAAAACGCGCCACCAAAAGGCTAGCTTCTTTCGCTGCGAATCGGACCCCCCGAACGAGTGCTTTTTCTATACCCCTTGAAAAGTTCGCGACACTCGGAAGCATGGCGAAAACTAGAGTTGGATGATCCCGCGCCTGATTCCAACAGCGACGGCTTCGGTGCGATCGCTGGCGCCGAGTTTTTCCATGATGTGCTTGATATGTCCCTTCACCGTTTCTTCAGAGATGAACAGCAGCGCCGCGATGTCGCTGTTTCGATTTCCTCCTGCCACCTTCTGAAGGACCTCAACCTCTCGCTTGCTCAACGTTTCACCCCCCATATGCTCGACGAGCTGAACGGCGACCTCGGGAGGGATTTGTTTCTTCCCCGCGCGCACCTTGCGGATCATATCCACGAGCTGTTTTCGGGGCATGCTTTTGAGCATGTACCCTTGCGCTCCCGCCTCCAGCGCGCGCTGAATCTCGGCATCTCCTTCAAACGTCGTCAGCATGATCACTCGGGCATCTGCAAACTCGGTGCGAATGGCAAGCAATGCGTCGATGCCCCCCATATCCGGCATCCGGACATCCATGAGAGTCACGTCAGGCTGATGTTCACGAAATCCCTCAATGGCTTCGTGTCCAGTGGATGCCTCGGCAACCAATTGCATGTCAGGTTCATTTCTGATGACGGCCGCAATGCCTTCCCTCATAAGAGGATGGTCGTCGACGCAGAAGACTCGGATTCTTGGGGTAGGGCTCATTTCTTTACTCGCTTCGCTTTGTCCTGCTTCGGTGTCTCGAGCCTCTCTCGGCTGAGCCAACGGAACCACTGCGATATCGCGCCATTCGAACCTTTTTCGAATGCGATCGTGCCCGGAACCGTTAAGTCTATTTCAGTTCCTCCGCCAATCCGGCTTCGAAGTCTTAGACTAGCGCCAATTCTTTCGGAGCGTTCTCGGATGCCGACCAGTCCCCAGTGCCCCTCGCGACCTGAATGCAGCACTTGAGGGTCGATTCCACGGCCATCATCTCGCACCAACACTTTAAGATGGCTGCTCGCATATTCTACTTCGACTTCGATACGGTTCGCCTGTGCATGCATAAATGCATTCAATAGCGCCTCGCGGCCAATCCGATAAACTTCATCGCGGATCAGCGGCTGCAATGGGCGCGTAACACTATCCACGATAATCCGGAAATCAGTTTTGTCGTCGAGGGGGAATTCCTGTCGCAGCCGCGAGAAGGCAGTCTCAAGACTTTGGTGGCTCGGTTCCGTTGTGCGCAACCCACGCAGCGCATTTCTGCCTTCTTCCGTCACGGTACTCATTAATTGCAGAACCCGTTTCAAGAGAGGTTTGGTGGGAGAGTCCTCCGGGAGTTGGTCTTCCGCGACATCAAGTTGGAGAGAGGCGCTCAGAACACCTTGCAGCAGTGTGTCATGCAATTCCTGAGCAATGCGCGTACGCTCTGCGAGCCGCTCCTGGAAACCAACATTCAATCGCTTCGTCACTTGGTGAATTCGCAAGCGATATATGGCGAGGATCGCCAGGCAACACCCCAGAAGACAAACGATTCGAAACCACCACGTTTGCCAGAACGCAGGTTCAATCACGAACGGGACAGAAGTCTCCGGACCATTCCAAAGACCGACACTGCTGGAGGCAACAATGCGAAAGAGATAACTGCCAGGGCCCAGGTTTTTATAGACAACCTGCCTGGACGCAACGATATCGCTCCAACCTTGATCGGAGCCATCGAGCTTATAGCGAAAACGGATGCGCTCTCGTGCAGCCAGGTTCGTATTGTTATAGTTCAGGGTAATGCTCTGAATTCCAGAGGGTATCTTGACAGGCTCCCGCGCATTCACCTTATTTCCGCCTGCGGACATCGATTCGATTCGCACTCCGACTGGCATCGAATTTTCGGAGATGACGGTCGGATCGGCCATGGACAAGCCCGACTTGAGTGAGATCCAGATGCGTCCCTCCGGATCAGCAACTACCGTGCGGTCCCGACTCACGCTTTCCACCCCCTGGAGGCCGTCATCGATTCCATAGCTTTGCACATCGGTGTCCGAGAGCAATCCACTCAAAAGCCCGTCCCTATTGACGCGAAGCACGTGATCGGAGGTCGTGAACCACAGGGACCCCATCCCGTCTTCCGCAACGCCGAAGATCTGCTCGCGTAATGCCTCAGGCAGTCTCGCAGGAACTTTGATCTTTCCCGAGGATATGTACGCCAGGCCGCTGGCAGTTACGACCCACACCACATGCTTTGTGTCTTCAAAAATTGTTCTTACGATGGATGAGGGTAGGCCGTCGCTCGCTGTGTACGTCGTCCAATGCCGATTTACGATCGAAGCTAAACCGCTCGGAGTAGCCAGCCATGTTGTCCCATCGGAGCCTTCCACGATCGAATTGACTGCATTTGAGGGGAGTCCGCTGGAGTCCGAATAATTGGTAAACTTCCCGCCGCTCAATCTGCTTACACCAGCGCTCACAGTCCCAGCCCAGATCGTCCCATCGCGGTCACGATGCACGGAATAAACGCTGTTCTGCGCAAGCCCATCCGCCTGGGTATAGGTGTGGGCCGCGAAGGAATCGCCCTTTTCGGTCAGCACGGTGAGACCGCCATATTGCCGGCCCACGCAGACTTCATCGCCACCACCGCTAATGGAATACACAACATCGTGGTCCAGTCCATCGACAGTGATGCGACCGACCTGCCCTCCCTTCATCCAGTAGAGGCCACCCGAGAGCAGCGCAAACCAGATCCGCCCCGTCGAGTCTGGATAGACTGAGCCAATGCCGGTTGACGGAATTCCGTCAGACGTCGAATAGGTTGTAAACATTCCATTGCGTAGTCGCTCCACGCCTCGCGAACCGCCAAACCAAATATCTCCGTCGAGATCTTCATAGATTGCCGTTACTTCGAACCCAGGCTTTGGGTTCAGCAGGTCGAGCGAAACTGCGCCGGATGGAGTAATGCGCACGATGCCATGGTTGGTTCCAATCCAGATGTTCAGGTCGCGATCTCTGGCCATCGTCAGAATCTGTAGTTGCTTCAGCGAAGGCGTCAAGTTAAGGGTGGCCAGTACGCCGCCCTCCCACAAGTGAATGCCGTTGTCGGTTCCAATCCACAAGCCTCCGGTGTCTGCGGGCACAAGGGCATTGATCTTCGAATCCTTCAGTTCCTCGGCAACTGCGGAAATGTGTCCATGGCTCAGACGAAAGAGACCGTTGTCCTGTGTGCCGAGCCAAAGACTCTGATCTCGCGTCGCAGCCAGGGAGATAACAATCCCCGGATTTTGCTCTGCACTGACGATTGTCTCCAGCCGTCCTCCCTCGTATCGGAAGGTCCGGTCCCCAAGTCCGGAGAGAATCACGCGACCCTTGTCGTCGGAAGCGATCGCTGTAAACGTGATGCCCTGAAGATCGAATCGAGTGTATGGATCCTCAAACTTCCCGTCATGATAAAGAAGCATGCGGGGACCTTCGAGACGAATCCAGAGATTCCCGCTGTCATCGGTAACCAGGCCGCGCACCGGACTAATCGGAGGCGAATCTGGAAGAGGTCGCTGAATCAGAGTGAAGTTCGACCCATCGAATCGAACCAGTCCTCGTTCGGTCCCAATCCACAAATAACCATCGACCGATTGGCGAATGGCGTAAATCCGTCCTCCAACAAATCCCTTATCCTCGCCCCACTTGTCATGTACGTATTGTGAGACTCTCCGGTTGGGGTCTAATCCAAACGCGGTATTCACTAGACATAACAGCGCGATCCCCTGGATGAGTCCCTTGCGTAGCCGATGCCGCTTCATCACGTTTTCACGGTAGGAATTCGAATTTTTCAATCACAACCTCGATCGGTTGTTGAGAAGAACTCTTCGCAGGTCGATAACTGTACAAGCCCATGTGAACCGTTTCCTTGGCCGGAGTCGGAACCCCCGACGTAAAGATGTGTTCACTAATGGTCGCGGCTCCGGCCCCTATCCCTGATCCGCGGACAGTCTTAAAGGAGGCGCGTCCGGACTCCCAACGCAACATGTGGGTCAGCACTCCGCCCGGCGCCGTGAATCGAGAGACGTTTTCAGGCACATAAAAGGGCTGAACAACATATTGCGCATTCCTGCTGTCCGCAATCCCCCAGCGGCTCAATTCGATGTCAAGTTCACCCGGGACGTCATCCGTTCGAAAATCATCATTTGTATACAACCCCAGCGCAGCAGAGGGACCAAAATGACCGGTGTCTTGAACGACAAAGATGTACGAACCATAACCCAGGCTGCGGGTCAGACTCACCTCGGCACATGTCCATAGGCCATCATGCTCCTCCATGCGAAGATGCAGATACCCGTTCTTATCGGTCCACACATTCGAGGGATCATAGGAGTTCGGCTGCCCTCCCCGGTCGCTCGCCGCGTTACGCACGCTCCAGTCATATCCACTGAAGTGGATGACCTTCGAAACGATCGGTGCAGCAGCCATGCCCTTCGAAGTAGCAATTGCGACGACACCGTTGCCAGGTGCGGGCAAAGTCGAAACTTTCGTTGCAGGGTGAAAGCCGGGCTCAACCAGGAGCGCTGCATACTCGGTACCGAGATGGGTCGCGTTTCTCCATGTCGAATTAGGTTGAATTTTCGTGAAAGGCTGATTCGCAAACGGTTGAACCCACCAAATGTCACTCCGCGCGTACAGCACGATCTGTTGACCGGGTTTCACGCCGCTTGCCCGCCCTTCAATAAAATCCAGTTGTACCGGACCTCCCGGATTGGCGGCGGGCACTGATGTGATTTGAACGTTTGGCTTGGGAGGCACCCTGTTCGAGTTGCAGGCACAGAGACCGACGCTCACGAACAGGAGAAGTCTATTCAATCGATGCTTTTTGATGGAGGAAGTGCAAGAAGAAGGTTTCATATTCCTCCAAATGTTGCAGTATCCGAATCTGATCGAAGCCGATTCCCCTTACCCAGCGACAGAAATCCAGCGGGCCAGAGGTTGACCCAAAAACACAGCTCCGTAAGCAAGAGATTACACAATCTACCGGCCTTCGCACCACGTTTTTGGACTGTCGGCGCTTTGTTCTCAGTCAGATATATATATATACGCTTCGGGAATACCACTGCTGATCGCGTTACGGCTCTGTTGCTGAGCGCATCATCGCCAACGCGCTCCTTCACGTCGGATCGTTACCAACTCGTCGCCCGCATAAATTCCGCCGGGTCAGCAGCTTGCCGTCCACCTCTCACTCCCGCGAGCCTCGCGCCTTCCTTCCAATGCCCATTGATATCGCTATCAACAGTGCAACGTCTCTCGTGAATTTTTTGGGGAAGCTGAATTTTTCATCTTCTCAAAATGAAGACCGCATGTAGAATCAGGCGATCCTTGATTCAACTAATTTTCTGTTTCCGACGCTTCTGAGCTTCACTTCGCGGATAGAACACCCTTCCTCAACGTGGCTCGTGCGTACAAACGTTGCAGGAGCGTTCTCTTGAGCCATCGTGTCGTTGATCGTCTAGCCTCCTTCCTCCTTGCCACTCTTGCCTTCACCACCGCCGCCAACGCCGCCCAGGTAACCCTCACCGGCGATGCAAGCGTCAGCACCGCCCGTCCCTCGACCAACTTCGGCACCCTCTCCAACCTCTACGTCGGCAACGGCAACTCGGCCTTCCTGCAATTCGATCTCAGCACCCTGCCCGCCGGAACCACCTCCGCGCAGATCGCCCGCGCGACTCTCACCGTCTTCGTCAACCGCGTCAACACCGCCGGCTCCGTCTCGCTCGCTCCCGTCACCTCCGCCTGGACCGAGTCCGCCGTCACCTCCTCCTCTGCCCCCACCCTCGGCGCAACCTCCGGCATCTTCATGGCCTCCGCTCCCGGCCAGTACGTCACCCTCGACGTCACCGCCCTCGTCCAGAACTGGGTCACCACCCCCGCCAGCAACTTCGGCTTCGCCCTCACCTCCGACTCCGCCAACCTCCTCCTCGACAGTAAGGAGAATGATGAGACCGGCCACGCCGCCATCCTCGACATCACCATCACCTCCCAGGGCGCAACCGGCCCGCAAGGCCCCATCGGACCCCCGGGCCCCGCAGGTCCTGCAGGCGCCAACGGAGCCAACGGCATCCCCGGTCCCCTCGGCCCGCAAGGCGTCCCCGGCCCCGCTGGCCCCATCGGCCCTGCCGGAGCCAATGGCACGGCCGGCCCAGCCGGTCCCGCAGGCACCATCGGCCTCGTCACCAACTGGTCTTCCTCAACCACCTACCAGGTTGGACAGGTCGTCTTCTGCGCGGCCTGCTCCAGCAACGGCTCCAGCTTCGTTGCGATCGCTGCCAACACCAATCAGGATCCTCCCACCCAGACCGGCTTCTGGAACCTCATCGCAGAACACGGCGCGACTGGACCCGCAGGGCCTACCGGCGCCACCGGCCCCATTGGCCCCATGGGTCTGATCGGACCCGCAGGCCCCGCCGGCCCCATCGGTCCTCTCGGCTCCACCGGCGCCCCAGGTCCCATCGGCCCAACCGGCCTCACCGGTCCCGCAGGCGTTACCGGACCCGCCGGACCCGCAGGCCCAACTGGCGCCACGGGCTCCGCAGGCGCAACCGGCCTCACCGGTCCAGCCGGCCCAGCCGGCCCGCAAGGCGCCGTAGGCCCAACCGGGACCATCGGCACCGTCACCAACTGGTCCTCCGCCACCGCCTACACCATCGGACAAGTCGTCTTCTGCGCGGCCTGCTCCACCAGCGGCTCCAGCTTCATCGCGCTCGCCAACAACGTGAATATCGATCCCCCCGCCAACCCCGCCGTCTGGAACCTCATCGCCCGTGCAGGCGCCTTCGGACCAGCCGGCGCACAGGGACCCATCGGCCCCGCTGGCCCCCAGGGCCCCATCGGCTTCACAGGCTCCACCGGCCCTGCAGGCTCAACCGGCGCAACCGGCCCCGCTGGCCCCATCGGTCCCGCCGGCCCCCAGGGCACCCCTGGCACCAACGGCACCGGCTCGGTCAGCTCCGTCACCGTGGGCACCGTCACCACCTCCGGCACCACCGGCACGCTCTCTGTCAGCAACTCCACCACCACCCCCACCCTCAACATCAACTTCCCCGCGGGCGGCAGCAGCACAGGCTTTACGTTCCTTGCCAATGTTTTGAACCCTGGAGACACGAACACGGATTATGCCGCACCCCTGGGGGCGGTCTTCAACATCGCAACCGAACCCGGCGGCGGCGATATCTTCGTTCCGTCCTCCTGCACCGTCTCCTCGCTGAAAATTCGTGGACTCGTGGTTGCGACGGGAGCTGCCGATTCGACGACCTTTGTGGTGCAACACAACGACCTCAACACGTCGATGACTTGCACCGTGAACACGTCCAACTCCCTCGGCAACACCGGAGTTTGTAGCGATACCACGCATACGTTCGCCGTGAGCGCCGGAGACTTTCTAGACTTCCAAATCTCTCAGACCAGCGCTGTGCCGTTCGTCAACTACAGCACGGAACTCGTCTGCAACTGAGGCCTTCCCCGCCCGGCACGCCCCGATTTCGTTCTGAAAGGATTTTCTCTCGACTTCTCCCACCGTGACGCGATACCCAATGTCCCGGTCGAACCCGAAACACCTTGCACCCCTGCTCTCGTACTCCAGGTGATGGGTACCGCACCCTCCAGAATGAACCTTCGTTTTGGGTTATACCTCCCAGGCACGCTGAACCTGCCGCAACGACACTGGACGCACGAACACGAGGAGCTTTATGTCGGATCAATATCTTGGCGAAATCCGCATGACCGGATTCAACTTCGCACCGCAAGGCTGGGCACTCTGCAACGGGCAAACCCTCGCCATCTCGCAATACAACGCTCTGTTCGCTCTGATCGGCACCACCTACGGCGGTAACGGCACCACCAACTTCAACCTCCCTAATCTGCAGGGCCGCGTTCCCGTCCACCAGGGCGCCGGCCTCAATCTCCCTCCCGCCGTCATCGGCACCCTTGCCGGCAACCCATCGGTCACCCTGCTTGCGAACAACCTCCCCAGTCACTCTCACCTCATCGCACCGCCGGTCTCCAACGCTGCCGGCACCACCAGTACCCCTGTCGGTGGCTTCCTCGCGGTCGATACCATCACCGCCGCTCCCGTCATCGAACGCACCACCCTCACCGGCAAGAGCTACGCCGCCGCCGCCACCCCCGGCCAAACCGCCGGCTCCTATCCCAGCGGCGTCGCCGGCAACAATATTCCCTTCGACGTAGCCCCTCCCTACCTGGTCGTCAACTTCATCATCGCCCTCGTAGGAATCTTCCCCCCTCGCGATTAGTCATAGCATCCGACGGTCGCCCCAGCCCTTTCCGTACACCATGACCCCAGCCCTCCCACACCCTGTTGCTCTCCAACCCGCCACTCGCCTCGATCAGCCCCTGCTGCTCCGCCTCTTCGTGGAGCAGCGGTCGAGGATCTTCGCGACCGCGGGTATGGACGAGCAACAGGTTGAGGCCATGCTCCAATCCCAGTTCGAGTTCCGCGCCCACTCCTACGCCCAACAGTATCCCGTCGCCGAGGACCGCATCCTCGTCACCGACGACGGCGAACGCATCGGCCGCATCCTCATCGATTGGTCGGAGGATGGCGTCTGCCGGCTCATCGACTTCGCCATCCTGGGCAGCCATCAGGGTCTCGGCATCGGCACCTCCATCCTGGAACGCTGTATCGAGGAGGCTGCCCTTCACCACTGCCGCCTCCAACTCACCGTCGACCGCGGCAGCCGCGCCGAACACCTCTACACCCGCAAGGGCTTCACCATCAAGGACGAAACTCCGCTGCAACGACATATGGAATATCTAAGCGACCCCATCACCACCTCAATCAGCCATCCAGGAATCAGCAATCCAGGCGGTAGCCGAGAATGACACCCGCAGCACGACCCGTCCGCCTCTCTCGCACGCCTCCCCGCCCGCTTGCCTCGGCAGCGGTTCTTCTCTTCGCGCTCACGGTCTCCATGCACGCCCAGGGCATCCTCACCGTAACGCCCAGCCGAACCGCCAACACCATCGCCGGAACCGGCACCCCCGGCTACACCGGCGACACTGGCCCGGCCACCGCCGCAACCCTGGCCAACCCTTCTGCCGTCGCCTACGACACCACCGGCAACCTCTACCTCGCCGACGCAAATAATCACGTCATCCGCGAGATCTCCACCAGCGGCGTTATCACCACCGTCGCCGGAACCGGCGTCGAAGGCTTTGCTGGAGATGGTGCCGCGGCCACCTCCGCCCAACTCGACACACCCACTGGAATCGCCGTCGACAGCACTGGCAACCTCTACATCGCCGACTCCCACAACCAGCGCATCCGCAAGGTCAGCAACGGCACCATCACCACCTTCGCCGGAACAGGAACCCCCGGCTTCTCCGGCGACGGCGCAGCCGCCACCGCCGCCCAACTCTCCCTCCCCAGCGGCGTAGCCGTCGACAGCACCGGCAACCTCTACATCGCTGACACCAACAACCAGCGCATCCGCAAGGTCAGCGGCGGCACCATCACCACCGTCGCCGGCGATGGCGAGCAACTCTACGCCGGCGACAACGGTCCCGCCACCGCGGCTGCCCTCGACTCACCCACCGGCGTCGCCGTCGATCCGAGCGGCAACCTCTACATCGCCGATCGCCTCAACCAGCGCATCCGCGTCGTCACCGCTGGCACCATCACCACCCTCGCAGGCTCCGGAACTCCGGGCTTCTCAGGCGACGGCGCCTCGGCCACCGCCGCATCCCTCGCCAAGCCCTCCGGCGTTGCTGTCGACGCCGCCGTCAACGTCTACATCGCCGACACCAACAACCAGCGCATCCGCCAGGTCGGCAACAACACCATCGCGACCGTCGAAGGTTCCGGCGCGCAAGGCTTCGGCGGCGACTCCGGCCTCTCCACCGCAGCCATCCTCAACTCCCCCCGCGCCGTCGCATCCGATGCCTTCGGCAACCTCTCCATCGCCGACCGCCTCAACCAGCGCCTGCGCTCCGGCACACTCCCAACCCTCGCCTTCCCCGCCGAAGACGTCGGCATCCCCAGCCCGCCGCAGGCTGTAACCCTCGCCAACACCGGCACAGCCTCCATCACCGTCTCCACCATCACCACCAGTCCTGGCTTCACCACCGCCGCCGGCGGCACCTGCCCCGCCCCGCCCATCACTCTCGCCGCCGGCGCCAGCTGCACCCAGAACCTCGAGCTCCTCCCCGTAGCCGCCGGCACGTCCACCGGCTCGGTCGTCTTCACGGGCACCGGCGTAGTCCCCCAGAGCCTCCTGCTCACCGGCACAGCAACCGTCTCTCCCACCACCGTCACCCTCACCTCCAGCGTCAACCCCGCACTCGCCGGCCAACCCATCACCTACACCGCCGTCGTCGCCCCCCTCGGCCTCGGCACCCCCACCGGCACCGTTGCCTTCGACGCCGCCGGTATCCCCTTCAGCACCCAGACCCTCCCCCCGGGAAGCGCCACCGCCACGGCCGCGAGTACCTCCCTTCCTACCGGTACGGACAGCATCACCGCAGTCTATTCAGGGAGTGCAACCTTCACCGGCAGCACCTCCACGCCCCTCCCCCAGGTGGTCCAGGACTTCAGCGTCACTCTGACGCCGCAGCCCAACAACCCGGCCGGTTCAACCAGTCAGACCGTGATTCCCGGCAAGGCAGTGACCTTCAATTTTGCACTGACCCCACTGCTCGGACCCTTCAACTTCCCCATCACTCTCAGCGCAGCAGGCTTGCCCCCGGCAGCCACCGCGACCTTCGCCCCACAGATCTCCACGCCCGGAACGACCCCGACCAGCTTCACCATGACCATCCAGACCGCAGCGAATCAAGGGTCCTTGCCAAGCAAGCGCCCAATGGGTGGTGGCGCCATGGCCGTCGCGCTCCTGTTCCTTCCCTTCCTGGGCAGCTTGCGACGGCGTGCGAAACAAATGAAGAATCTTCGCCCGCTCACGCTCCTTGCTTCGCTGCTCTTCTGCGCCGCTGCACTCGCCAGCCTCACAGGATGCGGTACGGACACCGGTTTCTTCGCTCAGCCTCAACACGACTACACCATCACCGTCACAGGAACAGCCGCGGGCTCGAATGGGTTCATCCTGCAGCACAGCACCAATGTCACGTTGACGGTGCAGTAGAGACCGCCTCGATCAGCACTCAGTTTCACAAGTTCACAAGAGGACGATTGCACTTGCCGAGAATCTCCAGAATTACACTTTGTCTCCTTCTCCTGCCCCCGGCATTCGTCGTGCGCGCGCAGCAGTTGCACACTGCGCCGTCACCCGGCATCGATCTCGCCGTTACCTTCGACGCCCAGCGCTCCCTCCGATCCGCAATTCCCGAAAATTTCTGGATGCAGGGTGGCTCCATCGAGCTTGGCACCAACACCTGGCGCGGTCTGGGCGTCGCCGCGAATGTCACCGGCGCCCACACCAGCGCGATCGGTGCGACCGCCATTCCGTTATCAATCGTCACAACCACGTTTGGGCCCCGCTATCGATGGCATGCGGATCACCGCGTTTCGTTCTACGTCGAAGGCCTGATCGGCGAAGCCAACGGCTTCAAGAGTCTCTTTCCCACCATCAGGGGAGCACAGACCAGCGCCAACAGCCTCGCAGCCCAGGCCGGCGGCGGCCTCGACTACAGGCTCTCCCGGCATGTCGCCGTGCGTGCAGTCGAAGCCGCCTGGCAACACACCCAGCTGCCCAATGGAGCCAGCAATGTCCAAAACGGACTTCTCCTCGGCGCCGGTATCGTGGTTAGATTTGGGCAATAATCAGCCCCGCCCCTCTGCCAGTCGATTCTCTCCCTCTCCCCCCTGCGCCTCCTAAGCCTTATCCCACCAATCAGATAGACCCCGCGGAACTTTTGCCACCATCCTGTGTTTCTAACCACAGGGATGGCGGCGAAACAAGCGCCTCCGTCCCCCTGGCCCGCATCCAATAGCTAGTACGTTCGGGCAGCGCCAGTTAGGAGCGTCCCATGCGCAGTCTCAAACATCTCGCACTTCTCACAGCAATCTTTGGATTCCTGGTCATCGCCACTCCTCCCGCGCACGCCCAGGTCTCGGTCGGAGTCGGCATCGGCGGCGGCTACCCCTACGGCCCGCCCGCATGTCAGTGGGGCTACTACAACTACGCGCCCTACGCCTGCGCCCCCTATGGCTACTACGGCCCAAATTGGTTTTATAACGGCATCTTCCTGGGCGTCGGCCCCTGGTACGGCTGGGGCTGGGGCCATGGCTGGGGTGGCTACGGCTACCATGGCGGCTACTACCATGGCGGCTACGGCTATCACGGCGGCTATGGCTACCATGGTGGATACGGCGGCGCCGGCTATCATGGCGGCGGCTACCACGGCGGCGGCTACGGAGGTGGCGGCTACCACGGTGGTGGCTACGGTGGCGGTGGCTACCATGGCGGCGGCGGTGGCGGATTCCACGGCGGTGGTGGCGGTGGTGGCTTCCACGGCGGCGGTGGCGGTCACGGCGGCGGCGGACATCGCTAAGCCTCACCCACCCACAACTTCAACTTCCAACGGCTGCCCAACCAGGCAGCCGTTTTTTCTTCTCAATTCCCCTAAGCGTCTGCCTTCGCAATCGCAGGATGCGTGTTCACCGGAACCTTCAGCGAGTTCGCGATGAAACAGTTGCGATGAGCTTCTGCATGCAGCTCTTCTGCAACGCGTGCATCGCTCGCGGAACTGACCGTCACTCGTGGATGTAGATCGACCGTCACAAACTCCCCCGATCCACCCACCACCTCCTGCATCTCCCCCGTCGCCTCATCCTCATACCCCACCACCACCACCCCCTGCACCGCACACAGGTGCAGGTACACAAGCATGTGGCACGCCGAAGCGCTGGCAACCAGCAACTCCTCCGGGTTGTAACGTGTCCTGTCTCCGCGAAACACCGGATCGCTCGATCCGCTGATCGTGGCCTTCTCCGCAGCGGAGATATCGTGGTCCCGTCCATAGCCCGCATAGCTCGAAGTCCCCGAACCCCGATTGCCCGTCCAGCCCACCCGCACCGCGTAGTGATGCATCCGTGTCTTCACCACCGAATCCCCATCCCCGCCTCCTTCCGCGACCCCACGTTCCTTCATCCACGCCTCCGCAACCGCCCGTGCAGCCTGCACATCCTCCACCACCAGCACCAGTTGATGATCGTGGTCGCTGTATTGCGTCACGATGTTCACGCCCGCCTCCGCCATCCGCCGCAGCACCTTGCCCAGCTGTCCCGGCTCCTCCTGCTTCAGTTTCAGCATCACCACTTCATCGACCCGAACCACCTCGATCCCCGCAGCCTCCAGCGCCGATCGCCCAGC
>DATHQT010000017.1:0-8698 GCA_035482415.1 Acidobacteriaceae bacterium
CCTTCTGCAGCTCGTCCGCAATCATCTTCATCTGGTGCAGGAACCACGGGTCCATCCCCGTCAGCCGTGCCACCTCGCGCACGCTCATCCCCGTCTCAAACGCATAGCGCAGGTACGCCATCCGCTCGGGCGACGGCGTCACCAATCTCTGCCGCAACCTCCGCGGATCAATCCCATCCGCCCCCGACTTCTTGCCCGTCTCCAGCGACCGCACGGCCTTCATCAGCGCCTCTTTGAACGTGCGCCCAATCGCCATCACCTCGCCCACAGACTTCATCTGCGGCCCAAGCGTCTCATCCGACCCCGGAAACTTTTCAAACTGCCACTTCGGAATCTTCACGACAACATAATCAATCGTGGGCTCAAAGCAAGCCGGCGTAGCCTTCGTAATATCGTTCTGCAACTCGTCCAGCGTGTACCCAACCGCCAGCCGCGCAGCAATCTTCGCAATCGGAAACCCAGTAGCCTTCGAAGCCAGCGCCGACGAACGCGATACCCGCGGATTCATCTCAATCACGGTCATGCGCCCAGTCTGCGGATTCACCGCGAACTGCACATTGCTCCCACCCGTCTCCACCCCAATCTCGCGAATCACCGCAATCGCCGCATCCCGCATCCGCTGATACTCGCGATCCGTCAACGTCTGCGCCGGCGCCACCGTAATCGAGTCGCCGGTATGCACGCCCATCGCATCAAAATTCTCGATCGAGCAGATGATCACGACGTTGTCCTTCAGGTCGCGCACCACCTCGAGCTCATACTCCTTCCACCCCAGCACGCTCTCTTCGAGCAAACATTCATGCACCGGCGAAAGATCCAGCCCGCGCGCCAGAATCTCCATCAGCTCTTCCCGGTTGTACGCAATCCCACCGCCCGACCCACCCAGCGTAAAGCTCGGCCGAATCACCACAGGGAACCCCAGCTTGGCCGCAAACTCCAACCCATCGCGAAGATTATTCACCAGCATCGACTTCGGCATATCCAGCCCGATCTTCGTCATCGCGTCCTTGAACAGCAACCGGTCCTCAGCCTTCTTAATCGCCTCCAGCTTGGCCCCAATCAACTCAATCCCAAACTTGTCCAATATCCCCGCATCCGCCAGATCCACCGCCAGATTCAAAGCCGTCTGCCCACCCACCGTAGGCAACACCGCAAAGATGCCTTTGCCGTTGCTGTTGCCTTTGTCGTTGTCCCCGCTTTTTCGGTTGTCATTCCGCAGCGCAGCGGAGGAATCTCCTTCTCCCCCACCGCCGCCCCGCATCATCTCCACTTCCACTCGCAAAATCTCTTCCAAATACGCGAGCGTCAACGGCTCCACATACGTCCGATCCGCCACCTCCGGATCGGTCATGATCGACGCCGGGTTCGAGTTCACCAGCACCACCTCATACCCCTCCGCCTTCAGCGCCTTGCAAGCCTGCGTCCCCGAGTAATCGAACTCCGCCGACTGCCCAATCACAATCGGCCCAGAGCCGATCACCAATATCTTCGCAATGTCATTCCTACGTGGCATTATTTACTCTTCTTTTCCTTGTGAACGCCCTTCGATGGATCAAGCGTTACAAGACCTCTCTTGTGATTCAGTGGCGCAAGGCGTACATAAATCGGAGTCGCGCACGGCTCGCCTTTGGGCCTCGACAGGAAATCGGAATTGTCCGCTCCGCCGCTCTTCTGGCCCGCTTTATCTACATAATCAAACTCGAACGTTTGCAGACCTCGGCCCTCGACCTGCATCCAGTGCGGCCCGACGCCGCGCCCGAAATTCCACTGGCCCGCTTTATCCGTCTCCTGGCTCTTACTGGTATCCCCAAACATCGCCGTCACCGTCGCCTTTTCAACCGGCACACCCGCCAGGTCCGTCACGACCCCACACAGCCCCGCGGCAGTGATTCGCTGTCCCTCCGCCTGCGTAGCAGAGACCGTCAGCGCAAAGCAAGCGACGATCAACAGAATCGATCGCTTCCACCCATCGATCACGAGCCGCACGGACGATTCCAGATTCACTTTTTGAACTCCTCCATCATCTTCCGAAAGTCCTTGAACAAGTAATGCGAATCATGCGGCCCCGGGCTCGCCTCCGGGTGATACTGCACGCTGAACATCGGATCGGTCGTATGCTTTAGCCCCGCCAGCGTATCGTCATTCAAATTCGTATGTGTCCGCTCCACATCGGCCGGCAAGCTCGCAGGATCCACGTTGTAATTATGATTCTGCGCCGTGATCTCGACCTTCCCCGTCTGATGGTTCATGATCGGATGATTCCCGCCGTGATGCCCGAACTTCAGCTTGTACGTCTTCCCCCCCAGCGCCAGCCCGAAGATTTGGTGCCCCAAACAAATCCCAAACAACGGCACCTTGCCCTGCAACTCCCGCACATTCTCAACCGCATACTCGAGCGGCTCCGGATCCCCTGGCCCATTGGAAAAGAACACCCCATCCGGCGCCATCGCCATTACGTCCGCCGCGCTCGTCTTCGCAGGAACCACAGTGACCCGGCAGTTCTCCCGCGTCAGCATCCGCAAAATATTCTGCTTGATCCCAAAGTCATAAGCCACCACATGCAGCGTATCCTTCGCGCCCGCATCCGCCACCGGCAACAACTTATCTCCGCTCTCATTACGAGGCTCGCTAGCATCCCACTCATACGAGTTCTTCGTGGTCACGACGCTAGCCAGGTCCGTCCCATCCATCTTCTTATGCGCGCGCGCCTTCGCCACCAGGGCATCCGTATCGTCGACCGCAGTAGAAATCACGCCGCGCAAACAACCATTCGCCCGCAGATGCCGCACCACCGCCCGCGTATCAATCTCCGCAATCACCGGAACACCATTGCGTTCTAAGTATTCGTCGGCAACCTCAGTAGACCGCCAGTTCGAGCTGACCGGCGAAAACTCCCGCACCACCAGCCCCTCGATATAAGGACGCGCCGACTCCGCATCGCTAGGCGACGTCCCATAGTTCCCAATGTGAGGATTGGTCAGCACCACAATCTGCCCCGCATACGACGGGTCAGTAAAGATCTCCTGGTAGCCAGTCAACGAGGTATTGAACACCACCTCGCCAACGCGCTCCGTAATCGATCCGAAGGCCTTGCCCCTGAACAGGCGCCCGTCTTCGAGGGCGAGAATTGCTTGCATACCCTCTCCCTTGCAAGTGAGATGTGATCTTCGCCAGTCTTACGGCTTTGCAGCGAGAGGATCACTTGATTCTATCAGCACCCGCTGTCAAAATCCCACCGTTCCGCACCTTCCCCGCACAAAGCAAAAGGCCCGGCCATTACGGCCGGACCTCTGTACCTCGACGCCACGCTCTACGCGTGATCGTGATGATGATGGTCGTGGTGGTGGTGATGATGGTGATGCTCTGCCGCCTGCGACGGAACCGCTGCTCCCGCCAGTACGATCACAGCAATCACTGCAAGCAAAATTTTCGACATTTTCATACATTTCTCCTTGTCCCTGCTTCAACGACACACATCGTTTCGAGCGTCAGAGCGCATCGCCCTGCCCCGCTTTGATCCTTACCCAGGAAACGTATCAACCACCACAAAAGTTTTCCTCAGCACATCCACCGTCACCCCTCAACGTCGTCCTCTCCACCCGCCACCTCAATCTCCACCAGCACATCCTCCCCCTCCACCTTTACCGGATACACCTCCACCCTCCCCCTCTCCGGCGCCGCCGCCTCTCCCGTCGTCACGTCAAACGCCCACGCATGCCACGGACACAGCACCTTCCCCTCCTCAACCCATCCGCCACCCAGCGGCCCCTGCCGGTGCGGACAAACATTCCCAATCGCCGACAGCGTCCCCTCCACATTCGCCAGACAAATCGGCACCCCCCTTCCCTCACGCGTCAACGCCTCCGCCTCCATCACCTCATCCGTCCCCGGGGCCTCCGCCACCCCACACAATCTCACCCACTCACCCACGCCGTTCTCCTTCACAAATCGCTCGCCATGAGATGCTGAAGACAGCGCCAAAGAACCATGCCAAACGACTCCTCCAAGCCTACCCCCTCCAAATCCTCGCCCAGGCCCTCGCCCCGTCTCGCCCCCCGTTACGACCCCCAGCGCGGCGACGCTCCCCCCGACCTGATCCCCCTCATCGAAGTAGCGTGGATTCTCAAAGCTCTCGGCGGCGTCGTCCTCTTCGCCCTTCTCTGCGCCTACGCCACCATCTGCGTTCTCTTCTCACACACCCAGTGGCAGCTCGTCCTCCACCCCTCCCGCACCGTCGCCACCACGCCCGCCTCTCTCCATCTCCCCTACACAGAAGTTCACTTCGGTGTAGACGAGACAGCCATCCCCCAGCTCACCGGCTGGTGGATCCCCGCAGACACAACCACCAACAACACCGCCCTCATCCTCCACGCAGCCGACGGCAACCTCGCCGACGCCCTCCCCTCCGCCCAGCTCCTCCACGCCCAACACCTCAACGTCCTTCTATTCGACTACCGCGGCTACGGCCAATCCCTCGGCCAGCACCCCACCCAGGCCTCCATGCAAGAGGACGCCGCCTCCGCCCTCACCTACCTCACCACCAATCGCTCCATCTCCCCGTCGTCGATCGTCGTCTACGGCACCGGCCTCGGCGCCTCCGTAGCCGTCCATCTCTGCGCTCAGAATCCGTGGATCCCCGCCCTCATCCTTCAGTCCCCCGACGGCGACCTCGCGGACCGCGCCTCCCACGACCCCCGCTCCAAAATCGTCCCCTTCTCGGTCCTCTTCAACCAGACCTTCCCTCTCGCCGAACCCCTCCAGCATCTCCCCACCCCCAAACTCCTCCTCCCCACCCCACCCAACATTCCCACCCTTTCGCTCTTCCTCTCCACCCACCTGAAGCCCTAGCGCCTTCTCTATCCCCTACACTCTATCCTCTATCCCCTGCCCTTAAAGACGTGAGGCGCCCGATACTCAGGGCGCCTACTAATAGGTGGGAGGGTTCGTGCAGATAGGGGATGCCGGTTACCGTGGGGACTGCTGGCCCGACTGCTTTGTGTTACATATTCTTTGACGCAAACCCAGGCGATTAGTCTCGCCCGAAAGGCCCTTTTCTAGAACAAGTTGTGCAAAAATTTTGTCACTAAAATGTCACCAAAAATGTGAAACCCGAAGCCCCAAATCCGCATCGCCTTTTCGCCACCTTCACCCCTCCGAAAAGAGTCTTCTATCGTCACGAAAACACGAGCAAGAACAACAGCTAGAAGCTAGATTCTCCGTCAAACAAAATTCAAAAATCCCCCCGGCTCCACCTTCGCTCCCGGAAACACCACATCCAGTTTCCGTACGCCCAGCGTCTTGTACGCCGCCTCCCCCAACACATTCCGAAAGTCCGTAGTCACCACCAGGTCACGCCCCTCATTCAGCTGCTCATTCGCAAGCCCCGGCCACCTCCCATACACCTTCCCGCCCTTCACCGAGCCGCCCAGCACGAACATCACATTCGCGTGCCCATGATCCGTCCCACCCGTCCCATTCTGCCGAGCCGTTCTTCCAAACTCACTCATCGTCACCAGCGTAACGTTCTCAGCCTCATCGCCCATATCCTTCCAGAACGCTGCAAGCGTATCCGAGAAGTCCCGCAGTCGCCCAGCCAACTGCCCCTCAACGCCCCCCTGGTTCTGATGCGTATCCCATCCGCCTACATCCGCAAACGCCGCCTCCACTTCAAGGTTCGCCTTCAACAACTGCGCCACCTGCTTCAAACTATTTCCAAACGCGCTCTTCGGATACACCACCCCCGCTGCCGGCACATAGCTCGCCGGATTTGTAGCCTTCAGCATCTTCACCGCCTCAAACGTATCCGCGCCCGTCCCATGCAGCAGCGCATCCGAGCTCTCGTCATACATCGCCTCAAACGCACTCGACTCCCCCTCCGCCGCCGCGCCTTTCCCCGCCACCGAAAACTCCGCAAGATTCGCCACCGCAATCGCCGGCACCTTCCCCGCCAGCGTCCGCGGCACCTCCGCCCCCAACGCCACCGCCCGGAACACCGACGCCTTCCCCCGCTGGAGCGAAGGTTGGACCTCAACCTGCAGCGCCCGATTCAACCAACCATCCACGGTAGACTTCACGCCCGGCGTCCCCGACTCCATAAAATCCTGTGCATCGAAATGCGATCGCGAAGGGTCCGGCGAACCCGAAGCCTGCACCATCGCCAAATGTCCCGAGTCAAACAGAGGCTTCATCGAAGCCACCGCCGGATGCAGTCCAAAAAATCCATCCAGGTCCATCAAATCTTTTTGCGCGATCCCAATCGTAGGCCGCATCGCGTAATAGTTCGGCTCCTTATACGGCACCACCACGTTCAATCCATCGCAAGCCCCGCGCTGAAACACCACCACCAGCTTCTTCTTCCCAGCCGCCGCCCGCGCCACCTCGCCATACACCGACCGCGTAAGGAACGCCGGAATCACACCTGTCCCCACCAACGCCAACGCCCCACCCCTCACAAACCCCCGCCGTGTCACCGAACGCCGCAGCGCCAGATCCCGCCCCCGCACATCACAACCCGAGTCGCTACCATCGGTAAACAAAGTCTTCGCCATAACCCAACACCTCAAACAAAAACGCCTTCCCCGTACGAGCGCTTACCCATACAAACTCCACCCCGACAGAATAGTTGTCCAACCACCCCACCACTCTGTCCTCTCGACCGGATCATCACGCTCTCGTCGTTGCTCGTTCTACGTGGCGAAACTTGGCTACCTTCGCGCCCTTTGCGTCGAAGCTTTTGCCCTTGCCTTTCTTGCTGTCATTCCCTCCGGGAATCTGCTTCGTCCTTCGCCGTTGCCTTTGCTTTTGCTTTTGCTTTTGCTTTTGCTAAAAGCTAAAAGCTGAACTTCTACATCACCGGCGCAGCCGTCCCATCCGACCACTTCCCCACCGCCACCAGCAAAATCGTCATCCCATCCCCCAGATCCGGCGCCGCCATCACCGGCGACCCCTCCACATTCGCGCCCCAACTCTTCGCCGCATCCCCCGCCGCAAACCACATCAGGTGCGGACGCCAACTGTGCCCCTCATCCCCCAGGTACTGCTGCTTCGACATCATGTACGACATCGCCCCAGCCCCCGGCTCCGTCAACTCCTTCTTCTCCCAGGCCGTCTTCAACGCCGCAGCAATCTCCTCCCGCGACCGCCCCGCCATCACCAGCCGCGCCTCCATCCGCACCACCTGCAGATACGTCCGCGCCGCCTCGGCATTCACACAAATCGGCCCCCGAATCTTCGCATTCCAGAACTCCGGAAAATCCACCGCCGCAGCAAACGACCGCTCCACCAAACACACAAACCCATTGCCCCCCTTCGCCGCCGTCTCATACCCGCCGGTCCCCAACACCAACACCTCAGCCCCACCCGAAATCGCCACCGGCGCCGCACTCCGCGCCATCCCCACCTCAACATCCTTCGCCATCAAATATTCCCCCAACGGCGCCGCCACCGCATACTTAGCCCCCACCCCCTGCGCCCCCACCGGCACCGCAAAGCCAACAGCACCCGCAGTCAAAGAAACAACAACCGCAAGAACTCCATTCTTCTTCACAGGCAGGTCTCCTTACACGACGAGGGAATGCAAGTAACTCTAGACCACCCCACCCCCATCCATCAATCCACCTCACCCGCACCCCCAGGGTGCCCCATCCGTACGCGCATGTCCGGACGGGTGGGTCCGGCGAACACACCCCGCGTTTCACCTCCGCTGAAACTCCGGCGACCCCATCAACAACCCCGCCATCGTATCCAGCGGCACCTCACTCTGCTTGCCTGGCTTAACAACCGCTGCCCGCGCCAACCCAACACCCATCTCCGACCCCGCCGGCCGCGCACTAAAACCCACCGCCGCCGCCTCCTGCGCCGTAGGATTCCCAAACTCCGCCATCACCGCCGCCCGCGTCCGCACCGACGCACTCTCCCCCAACAAATCCCCCTCCAACTCCCTCTCCGTAGCCGCCGAAGCCTCCACACCCGGAGACCCCAGCACCGCCGCCCAATCCGTCCTCGTCCCATTCACCTTGTTCCCGCTCAATACCAGCGCAAAGTTCATCCGGCTCAACAACCCATTACTCGAAACCCAATCCTCCGCCCTCCATCCATACCCATTCGGAGTCTGCATCCCCCACACCGGCATCCCCAGCCGATCCATCGCCTGCACCAGCGGCAGCGGATTCGTCACCGCAGCATTGCTAGCCCGCACCGCCGACGCCAGAAATTCCAGCGGCGTCTTCACCTTCGCCCGATACACCCCCGGCGTCCAAAACTCCTTCGACTTAAACATCGCCGTCAACACCGCACTGATATCCCCATCCGACTTCAAATACGCAGCCGCCATCCGATTCACCAACGCCACCGGCGGCGCATCACTCACAAACCTCACCGCCAACTCCTGCGAAATAAAATGTGCAGTCGCCGGACTCGTCGCCAGGATATGCAGCACCTCCAGCCCCTCATCCATCCCACCCTCAGCAATCACATGCCCCAGCACCACCTTCGACCCCGGCTCATGCCGCCTCGCATCAAACACAAACTCCCCCGGCGTCCCCAAATCCACGCCCATCCGCGCCCCGCCACCCCCATACGGTCGATCAATCGTCCACCCGGTAAAGCACTTCGCCACCTCGATCACATCCTGCTGCGTATACCCGCCCCCCACCCCCAGCGTATGCAGCTCCATCAACTCCCGCGCATAGTTCTCATT
>DATHQT010000018.1:0-84652 GCA_035482415.1 Acidobacteriaceae bacterium
CGGTCCGTCTGTTCAAGTCAGCCCCCATGTCAATGATCAGTTTGCCGATCTTCGAGTTGCCTTTCCCCGCGGCGAGCATAAGAATAGTCCACCCATACTTGTTGTCTAAGTTAGGATCTAATCCGTTCTTGAACGCCGCCCAAAGCGCTTCAATGTCACCGCGCTTGATCGTTCTATGGACTTCTTCAATGGTCATGGCACCTTAGTCTAACGGTTCCTCCCCAAATACGGCGTTTTGAGCAACTCCGATTTCGAGAGCAGGCCTTCGGCGCGGACAATGCATTTGCATCAGCAGCGCAACATTGCACTGGCAGCGGAATCGGACGCATGCAAGAGCCGCAGGCAACGACCCAATCGCCCTACTTCGCCCCACCACCACACGCCAAAATGCTACCTGACCCCACCCCCCAATGGCCGCCCCCCAAAAGCCGCCCTACCCCTTCCTCCTCGACGCCCTCGCCCCCCTCTCGCCCGAAGTCCGCCGCATGTTCTCCGGCTTCGCCATCTATTCCCGAAACCTGCTCATCCTCATGCTCCGCGACCGGCCCACCTCAACCCGCGACAACGGCCTCTGGCTCGTACTCTCCGAAGACACCCCTTCCCACGACCACACCCTCAAACGCGACTGCCCCTCGCTCCGCCGCATCGAACTGCTCGAGGGCCAGATCGCCCACTGGCTCCTCATCCCCTCCGACAGCCCCAGCTTCGAGACCGAATCCCTCCACGCCTGCGACCTACTTCTTCGCCGCGACCCCCGCCTCGGTCGAATCCCCAAGTCCCGCCGCTAGCTCCCACTGCGAACCCCTCGCGGTCCGCGCAGGACCGCAGAACGTGTCAAGCCCCCGAACACCCCCAAAACCTTCAAACCCCCTATAAACACCGGCGATTTATATTTCCAAATCCTGGCATACTCACCCCCGTCAACTCACTACAATAGAAGTAGGCACCAAAAACCAAACACCCTGCTGACACCGTGCAACCACTCCCCAAGGGATACTGTGCGACCTAGCCCGCGTGAATGGAATACTTTAGAGGCACTGTCCCCCACCCCACATGTCATACTTTTCTACTTAACCATCTTGTTTTGAGTGCCTTACAGGAAAAGTATGACATGGGGGGGTGGGGGATACCGGACAAATCACCGTCACGACATCCATAACATCGCATCCGGTTCATCGGCAGTTACCTCTGGAAGGGCCTCATCGCCCGTCAACTGATCCGCGCGAACGGCCGCCGCCACCAGTACCCACATCATCCCCATAATCTCGAGGTAGGTCCACCTGTCGCCAAAACAGTTGGCCACCACACAACTGCACATGGCGACGAAGAGACCCAGACCGAGACCTCGATAGAGCGGATCCTCGGCCCGCCTGAACAGTCGATAAGACACTGAAAACATTTGTTGAAGAAGGGACAACGCGATGATGAGCCCAATCACCCCCGTTTCAACCATCACTTCCACAAACCAGTTGTGCGTGTCTCCCAACTGGTCCACATGCTGGCCATACTGGTAGGTGCCAAAGCCGTTTCCAAAAATTGGATCGGCAAGAATCGACCTTTCTGCATCCGCCCAGAGATCCACCCGTTCTTGGGCCGAGGATTCCAGTTGCCCGCTGGAATCGTGGGTCATCATCACTCGCTGTCGGACCGCCACCGGAACCACGGCTTGCCACGTAAAGAGGAAAATCCCGAGAATCACGAGAAGTTTCCGGTCCTTCAATACCCCAAGGACGAAGACGCTGAACAGCACCGCTAGATAGCCTCCGCGCGAGAACGTGTACATGGTGGCAAACAAGGTGGTAGCCACCAGTGCGTAGCCGAGGACTTTGAACTTCTTCCTTTTGACAAATTGCAGAAATCCCCAAAAAAACATGGCGAATTGCCCCAGGAAGGCGGCCGTCTGATTCGGTCCATAGGCCAGTGGGCCAGCGTCGCGCTTGTTCTCGTCGAAACTTCCCCAACTCCTCGACATGCTCTCTAAAATGCAGCTCCTGTCGATGAATAAAAGGGAGATCGCAGTGATGAGGATGACTGTCCTGACCGCTTTCCTGTCTTCCACGACCAAGCACGTCGCCACGAAGACCAGCGGGATGAGCATATACGCCTTCCATGTCAGGAAGTTCAGATCGTTGGTCCACAGCGGATAAGGAGCGTTTCCGAGGCCAGCGCCCATCCACATGGAAAAATATAGGTAGATTCCGAACACCGCCCAGATTAGGTAGAGCTTCGATTTCGGCAGACGTTTCCCGGAAAGTAGCGCTGAAATGATCACCGTGACCACCAGGATCGTCAGCACGCTTCCGCCCAGCGGATAGACCTTGAAGTGATCCCGCAGTGTGCGATACGGGATGAACGGAATCAGATAGTAGAGCCCCCAGAGAGGCCGCCCGCTTAACGAGACCAAGCACATAATCCAGAAGCCTATATAGGCAACTAGCGGTACAAAGTGTCCAATGCCTGTGTGCAACGTGCAACCTCCATAACGCCAGCAGGAGTAGGAAGAAAAGTGCCTCCGCCAACTGGCACGACCCGTGGAACGGCGAAACAACAATCTATTCTAAGACCGCGTGCGCTGCGACATCCAACAGTAAGGTCGCGACTTCGTGATAAATGAGCCGCGCTTGCAATTTTGCTTTGGCACATTGCGCGGAGGATTCTCTGCAAATTGTGTCCTCAGCAGTTACGTGCTTCGTAGCTGTAGCGCTAACGTTGTATATCGTCGTTCGCATTGAATCAAATGCCAACATTCCCATACCAGCGAGCCTGTTACCATCGGATTTGCGCTCGAGAGATTGAAGCCACCGCCGATGGCCGATAAAGAAGAAACGTCTTCGCCGTGGTGCGACGTCGGCAAGAAGGAGTCTTGGCTTGGAGTTAAGAGTACGACACATTGCTCGAAACGTGCTTTTTAACTGGTTTGCAGCTGCAGCCAATATGGCGATTGGCTTCTTCCTTGCACCGTTTATCCTGCATCATCTTGGCCCTGTCGGTTACGGCGTCTGGTTGCTCGCAATTTCAGCCGTCGCCTACATCGGCCTTCTCGACCTCGGAATCCAGGATTCGGTTCTTAGATTTGTTTCCAAAGGGCATACCCAAAAAGATCACACCAGCGCCTCGGAGGCGATTTCTGCTGCACTGTGGATTCGTCTTCAAATCAGTGTGCTGGCATTGCTATTGAGCGTAGGGCTCTCTGCAGTATTTCCGTTGTTGTTCAAGATCCCGGCTGCGCTCGCAAGTGATGCCCGGAAAGCGATTCTGCTGATTGGCCTGACGACCGCGATTAACCTTTCGGTTGGAGTCTTCAGTGGCGTAGTCTCTGCCCTCAATCGCTACGATTTGCAGACCTATGTGAGCCTCACCCAAACATCGGTGCGGGTAATTGGAGTGGTAGCCGTGTTGCTCACCGGACACGGCATTGTCGCCATCGCCTTGTCCGAACTCGTTGCAGCAGTGGTTGGCAACACAATTCGCGTGTGGGTCTCAAAACGCCTCTACCCCGAACTAACCGTCCAACTCAAAAAACCGAGGAAGGAGACACTCAGGCAAATTTGGACCTACAGTTCCTACGCATTCCTCACAATGATTTCGATCCAACTGGTCTATCAGTCCGACAATCTTGTAGTGGGTGCCTTTGTTTCGGCTGCTGCCGTAAGCTTTTATGGGATTGCCAACTCGCTCTGTATGTACGCTGGTCGGATAGTTGACACGATGGGCTTTACCTTCATTCCTGTCGCCAGCACCTATGAGGCCGCGGGCAACAGCGCAAGCCTTCTGATGCTGTACAAGAACGGCACCCGCGCCATGCTGATGGTTGTGCTGCCGATTCTGATCACCTTGATTGTGCGCGGGCCAAGTTTCATCGGCCTTTGGATGGGACCCCAATATGCACACCAGTCTGGTATCGTCCTGATCATCCTATGCATTCCCCTTCTTTTTTCTTTCGCGAATAGGACAGCCGGTGCGATTGCGTTTGGGATCGAAAAACATAAGATGAGCGCCATCTGGGCAATTGGGGAAGGTGTGGCGAATCTGACCCTAAGTCTAATCCTCGTTCATTGGTATGGCATCTACGGAGTCGCCATCGGAACCCTGGTGCCCAGCCTTGTCGTGCACCTGGTGTTCTGGCCGCGTTACATCTCTCATTTAGTTGGCCTCAGCTACTTTGATGTTGTGTGGAAAGTGTGGGCGCCGATGTTTCTCTCATCGATTCCCTTCCTCATCGCTACGTATGCGGTAGGCGTTCTTTTCCCCGCACATAATCTTGGTATTTTTATTCTGCAGGTAATCGGCACATTACCAGTCTTCCTCATCACGATTGGACTGGCGTTTCGGGCGTACGTTCGCAGCCAAATCTTACCCAGGATCCGGTCGTTCTTCTTTGCGGAGGCGAGAATATGAGGGTCAATGGCAAATCGAACCATGAGCGACATGGAGGGATATGTTGCGCATCGGTGTAATGCTGGATTCGTTGACAACCAGTGCGTGGGTCGCCAAGATCATCGAGGATATTCAGGCCTCAGAGTTTGCCCATGTGTCCCTGGTCATTCTGAATACGCCTGCGGCGAAGCAGAAGCCTTCGCTCCGAAAGTGGTTGAAGGACCACTGGAACCTAACGCTTTATCATCGGTATGAGCATTGGGATTACCACAGGTCCAAGCCTGATCCAGACGCAAAAGCACCATGTGATCTGTCAACGATCTTGAGCGACTCGGAATGCATCAAAGTCAATCCTGTTCGCAAAGGCCCTACGGATCTGTTCCGCGAGGATGACCTTGTTCGAATCCGCGGTGCGAATCTTGATGTGATCCTCCGATTCGGATTTGGCATTATTCGAGGCGAGATTCTGCAAGTAGCAAAATACGGTATCTGGTCTTTTCATCACGATGACAATCTTGACTACAGGGGGCGACCGCCGCTCTTTTGGGAGATATATGAGGGGAACCCTGTGTCCGGCTCGATCCTACAGATTTTGACTGACTCCCTTGACGGTGGCCATGTAATTTATCGGAGCTATTCCGCGACAGACTTCACTTCGCTTTGTCGCAACCGTAATCCTGTTTATTGGAAGACAGCAGAGTTCGCCCTACGTAGGTTACGAGACCTGGACTCCCGGGGTTGGCAATATATCGAGTCCTTGGAGACCTACACCGAAAAGAATAACTATGTTCGAAGGATTTATAGGATTCCAAATGCCTTCCAGATGTCGGTGTTTCTTTGGCGCTTACTACGACGGTCAATTCGCACGCAAATATCTTTGCGTCTGAAAGGCCGCTTTCGACAGTGGTTTATAGCGATCAGAAAGCGGTCGCCGGAGCGCAGTTTCGACAACGCCTTGGAATACCATATCGTTCGTCCGCCAATGGACAGGTTCTACGCTGATCCTTTTCTGGTCAAAAGAGACGGCACGAACTATCTATTTTTTGAAGACTATCGATTTACTGAAGGGCGAGCGCTTATTTCCTGTGCGAAGGTCGGTTCGGAGGGAACACTTAGCGAGCCAGTGGAAGCTTTACGGCGTCCCTACCATCTCTCCTATCCGTTTTTATTTGAGCATGACGGACATATGTACATGATTCCCGAGACTAGACAAAATCGTACGGTGGAGCTATATCGTGAAGATAAGTTTCCAACTCGCTGGTCGCTGGTAACAATATTGTTGAAGGATATTTTCGCAGTGGATGCTACGATTCACCAGGCAGACGGAAAGTTCTGGATGTTTGTGGGGTTATCAAACGGCAAGTACTCGAGTTGCGACGAACTAGGAATATTCTATGCCGAATCCTTGTTAGGGCCTTGGAATCCACATCGCAGCAATCCAGTTGTATCGGACGTGCGAAGGGCCCGACCTGCCGGGGGGTTGTTCTATCACGATGGCAAGCTTATCCGGCCTTCTCAGGACTGCGCGAAAGCCTATGGCTATGCCCTGTGCTTCTCAGAAGTAATTGTCTTGAACGAGATGGAATATAGCGAAATTCCTGTAGGAAGGATCAGCCCAGAGTGGGCTAACAATAACTTGGGGACCCATACCTACTCCAGAACAGATGATTTTGAGGTCATCGACGGTAACTATGCGGCTGATTTCAAGGCATAAGCGTTTCCTAATCCGCCGATAACGCAGAGGAAGGGCGCGATGGGGAAACGAGCGCGCTTCTATATACCTGCAATGTGTTCTTCGCAATCGAGAGCCAGGATCGGTCGCCAAAGTCCATCGCGCGCACTCGGCCAGAGAGGTGTTCCCGCAGCGCTACATCTTGCGCCAGTTCCATCAATGCGCCGGCAAGTTCCGCCGGATTCTGCGGATCAACGAGTAGCGCGTTTTCCCGGTCCGTCAGCAACTCACGAAACACGGGCAGATCACTGGCCACGATTGCCTTTCCCAAGGCCAGCCCCGTCGCTAGCGCCCCACTGGTCGTAATCGCGCGATAGGGATACACGACAATATCCGCAGCTCGATACAGCGCCACCAGCTCCTGGGTGGAAATGAAGCGAAGCTGCAACTCCACGCGCTTCAGCTCCAGGCTCTTGGCCTGCTCGCGAATCTGCTCCAGCAGCTCGGGCGCCCCGGTGCCAACTATCGCTAGCCAGCAATCACCGCCATGAGTCTCCACCTCTTTCCACGCACGCAGCAGAAGGTCGACTCCTTTGTATGGGGAGATGATCCCTTGCCACAGCACTTGCACACTGCGCGCTTCCACCTCAAGGCTCGGCGACGTTTGCCCCGCCCCGGCCGCAGGCAGGTCATAAAAGAACGGCCCATGCGGAATCACCGACACCTTGTTCCCAGGCACTGAAAATTCTGTTCCCAGCAGCGTCCGGATGTGCTCCGAATGGCAGATGATTCGATCAACCCTTTGGTATAGCTCAAGAAAAGTTGGTTTGTAGGTCTCGCCCGTGTTGTGAGGGAGCAAGTCGTGAACTGTCAGCACAATTTTCGAGCCCCGGTTGCGACAAAACTTTAGGAACCAGAGATCCACTGGCAGATGCCATTTCAACATCGGCAGAAATTGGACATGAATCACGTCGGGTGGAGAGATCAGGAAGCGCACCGTCAGCGCGGACAGATTCACGAGCGCTTCCATCAACTTCAGCGCTCTGCGCTGCAACGGGGGCAAGGGATACTTCCCCACTATATTCAGTAGCCCAGGGTCGACCTTGATTCCTCGGCTTGAGAAGCAATCTGGATCGAGGTAGTAGGTGATCGACCCTACCATTACATCGACGCCTTCTGCAAGGAGGGCCCTCGAAAGATAGGCCGTGTAGTACGGCACGGTCGCCCACAAGTCCATCATGAAAACACGTAGTCGCCGTTCCGTCACTTGGAGTTTCTCCGGGAATCAACCGATGACTTCCACCATCGTGCTCGGCGCTTTCCCACTCTCGCAGCTACCGCTTCATACACACCTAGATAATCCTCCGTCATCCGTTGAGCAGAAAATTGGTCTTCGACAAATTGCCTTGCCGCTGAGCCAAGTCGGTCCCGCTCCGAGTCATCTCGCAGCAGCCCGATGATTGCAGTCGCAAGCAAGTCCGGAGCTTCTGCGGGTACCAGCAATCCAGTGTGACCATCGAAAATGACTGTCGGTACCGCGCCCACAGGTGTCGCAATCAAAGGCAAGCGACTGGCCATGCCTTCGAGAACGGCTATCGGCAGACCCTCGCGTCGCGATGAAGACACCATCAAATCCAGCGAAGCATATACCCCAGGCATGTCGTCACGGCGGCCGAGCATACGCACACTATCCCGAATACCGAGGTCGTCTATCAAGGCGTCCAACTTGGCGCGATCAGGCCCGTCTCCAACCACTACGAACTTTGAGTCCGGCAGTTGATTCAAGACGCGAGCTGCAGCGGTCAGAAAGATATCGACGCCTTTCTCCATAGAAAGACGGCCTACCAACCCAACCAGTGGATACTCGCTCCAACCCAACTCATCTTTCAAGACAGCCGATGCGCGATCGAAAGTCCGCAGGTCAATTCCATTCTGGATCAAGCTGATCTTATTCGCACGGACGCCCGCTTTCAGAAGATCTTCTCGCACCCCTTCCGATACAGCCACTATATTTCCGTAGCTGCGTAGAACGAATCGATCCACAACTCCGAAGAAGCGGTCTTTCGGGTCATGGTTGTACCAGGTGTGGCACGTCGACACCAGCGGAACGTTAGATCCCCGTAGCGCAAAATACACGTACAGGTCTGCTTTGTAGCCATGGGCGTGGATCACGTCGGCGCCCACTTGGGCTGCCAGCTCCCGAATACGGCGAACGGCCGTCCGGTCAAGTCTCCCTGTGCACGGGATCAGGTGCGACTCGATGCCTTCTCTGGAGGCACTTTCGTGGAGTTGCAGATTTGGGTTCGAAGAGTTCAGGAACACTCCCAACGTGCTGCAATGCGGTCCCGCATTAAGGGTGCGGGACATGTTGAGAATTACCGCCTCTGCGCCATACATCCCGCCGCTACTGATGATGTGTAGGACTCTCATGCGGCGGTTTCCCCACCGTCGCGAGTACCCGGCTCTTTTTTATTTAAGACCGCCCAGAATTTTTCATACAATCGGTCTCCCAGCAGTCTTTTCGCGGCGGCCTTCACTCGATACTGGCGCTCCAGGCCCGATAACACGCGACTCCCAGGTTGAAATACACTCTGAATCCATTCCAGTGTCATATCCCCGCGGATATTCAGCCGACCAACCATATATCTATTGGGCACCTGCTCGGCGCTGGGTTCGGACGTATAAATTCTTGTATATCCTGCCTCCCGACAAGCGGCAAGAACTCGCTGGTTGTAGCGGCCACCCGGTAAGGACATCGCCGTAATCGAGGCTCCAAGTTTATCCTCCAGCAGCAGCCGCGCACCGCTGAGTTCTTTATCCAATTCCTTTTTTGTACAGTGAGTGAGAAGAGTGTGGGACCATCCATGCGCACCGATGAACTGACCAGACGTGTGCAGGGATCGCAACTCCGGCCATCCCATGTAGCCCGGTCTCTTTCCGGTCCACCCCGCCGTGATGAAAAAGCGGGCGATCAGGCCTCGCGACTGCAAAACAGGCAGCGCAAGTTCGAAATTTGAAATGTGCCCATCATCGAACGTCACCTCGGGCCACAAGTCAAATTCTGCAGCATTCCGCATCTGAACAAAAAGGTCAACGTGCCGCTCAAACTGCTCGCGTTCGATTGAATAGGAATAGTCGCTTCGGCATAGCGTCACCTCATGGTAGAGAAGATGAAGTCTGCGGAGCGGTTGGCGCGTCAGTGCCTCGGGAGTTAATTCATCGTGCACGATGCAGTTCCCCTCAGAGCGGTAGAGTGTTTACCGCAAGCGTAGTCTACCAATCCGATTTCGACAAACTGGCACAAGGCGCCCGCGCAGATCTGCTCGTCAAAGGCTTCGCTGGAGCAGGTCTAACGCAGTTTACAGACGATTGCCTCGGCGCAATCCAGCGGGATATATTTCAAGCCAGAAGAGCTGACATAAAATTGGCTGGCGCTGCTGATATTCTGATAGGCACTTGCTCCCACTTCTGTCCGGGTAGCTTTCGTTACCACAGGCATGCGCGACATGCCTCTGTCTATTGCGTCGTCGGCAGGGCCACATTGCCCTAAATGCACGCGGTCGCACCGTTCGGTTTAGTGTGTCCACGGAAAGGTTGCAACATGCCACTGGTTTCGATCATCACTCCCGTTTATAACGCTGCACGCTGGTTGCCGGAAACCTTCGCAACGGTTCGCGCGCAGACCTTCACGGATTGGGAGCAGATTCTCGTGGATGACGGTTCCACCGACAACTCGCTGGCTCTCGTAGAGGCTGCGGCAAAGGAGGATCCACGCTTTCGCTCCCTGCGCACGCCCCATAACGAAGGCCCTTCTGCTGCTCGAAATGTCGCGCTAAGCGCCGCTCGCGGACGTTTTGTCGCCTTTCTTGACGCCGACGATCTTTGGCACCCCGAAAAGCTCGCACGCGCCGTGGAGTGGATGACGACGCATGGCTACGGCTTTATCTATCACGACTACCGTCACATCTCCCATGACGGTGGCCTTGTCGGTGCTCTCATCACCGGACCGGAGGTACTGGATCTGCGCGCTCTGCATACTCGCCGTGGTACGGGCGGTTGCCTCAGTATGGTTATCGATCGCGAGCGGGTCCCTGACTTCCACTTCCCCTACCGCTATCGCTATACACACGAGGATTTCTGCGGCTGGCTAAGTATCATCCAGAGGGGCGAAAACGGTCACCGGCTTCCATTCGATCTGGGTCGTTATCGGCTGTCTGCGAACAGCCGTTCGTCCAATAAGGTAAGAGCGGTGACAGACACATGGAAGATCTATCGCGAGTACTCGAAACTCTCGCTGGTGCGTGCGGCGTTTTGGTGGACGCAATACATCTGGCATTCCTTCTGGCTCTATCGATACGCCCGCCCTCGCTGAGGTTGATTTGCCACCAACACGGCCGCTGCTGCTGTTTCTCCAGTATTCCCTGCACATCAGGCAACTCTTTATTGGCTTGGCCCACTCCCTTTTTCTCAACCATTTATAACTTGAGTCTCTCAATCACACAACGGCAGGGCTTCCCCGATGGTGGGAGGATTGGTTCTGATGACATAAGCTGAGCAAAACGACCAACTTCTCGTTGCATTGTGATTCTGGTGGCCTTATCATTCTGGCCATGATAGCTACTGGCCGTGATTTATTGAAACGAAAACTAAGCCCTGAATCCTTTCAGCGCGCTACTTTCTGCTGGTGGTACGGTAAATTCTATCTGCCACACCGTATAGCGTCTGCCGTCGTACGACGCAATCCTGTGGTTCATGGTCTGCCGTCTGAGCTTGTCGATCGCTTGCGTGGGGTTAACATGTCTACCCCCACAACAATGTGCCGCATCATGACCAAGCACGGAAGCGACAAGGGCAATATTACTTGGCATAATTACACCGCGGTTTACTCAGAACTCTTCAAAACACTTGGCAATCATGCCCTTAGAATCTTCGAGCTTGGCCTAGGCACCAATAACCCGAATTTGACATCCACTATGGGAGTCGATGCGCGGCCTGGTGCCTCCCTCCGCGGATGGCGCGAGATTTTTCCGAACGCGATGGTGTTCGGAGCTGATATAGATCGCGACATCCTGTTTACCGAGGAACGAATTCAGACCTTTTATTGCGACCAGATGGATGTCAACGCAATCCGGGATCTCTGGGCGCAGCCCGCTCTGCAGGACGAAATGGATATCATCATCGATGACGGGCTGCATAGGTTTTTGGCGAACACAACATTTCTTGATGGATCCATCGGGCATCTTCGCCCCAGCGGTATGTATATCGTTGAGGACATCAGCGGAAAAGACTTTGAAAAATGGCTAGAGATATTGCCCGATTATGCACGTCGATTTCCCACCTGCGACGTCGCCTTGGTGGAATTGCCAAGTCCCTTCAATCATTACGATAACAACCTGCTGATCATCCAAAAGAAGGTCGTGTCGCCGCCCTCCCCATAGAGGCCGCGAGTTCTTCCGATTGTATAGACAGCCTAAAGTAGGTGTGCAATACCCAGCCGTGCAGCGACTTCTTCTATGTCGAAGTTCAGGTCGATTTCCGCTCCCAGATTGCGTGCACCACCGGGGTTGACTTGACGATAAGACTTTCGATTGATCGAGGTGCAGTGTCCCTCGGCAACTAACTTCTCCGGAATGTCAACCACACGGCCGCCATAATGCCGTTTCCAGTACATGATGCCGACTCCGGAATCATAGTAGTACGGTGAGCGCCGGCGACGCTCTCTTTCGTCAACGCATCGTGGATGATCCTTGAAATATCGCCACCAGCCGCAACCGTGCTCGAACTGATCTTCGCTGGCACGCTTGGTTGTGCAACCTACCAATTCCCAATAACGATGCTGTCGAAATTTGAGAAAATTGCGGCGACCACCCCAGTTGGGGACTGCTGCCATCTCGCCATCGTGCAAAGCTTCGAATGTATCGCGCAAAGATTTCATCGTGTCGAGTGGGCACAGCAGATCGGCATGCCAAAATGCGAGCCGGTCAGCAAACAGGAATGCAAATTCAAGTGGAAAGTGCGGCCACATGACTTCAAATCCAAAATGGGAGTTGAAGTCGATCAAAATCGAACCCGGCAGTACCGTGGGTGGTCCGCAACGCGGATCGAAACCAATTACAGGTGTCCAGCCGACCTCCTGAATGAGCCGTTGTTGTAGGCTGCACCAGCGATCGCTCACGTTCCAACACAGCCAGGGACGGGTAACGCCGGCCAGTGCTTGACGCCACTCCGTAGCGGCTTCGGATACCTTCTCCATTGGAAAGTCGAAGCGAGCCCAATTCCCCTTCCCTGCCTGGGCCGCGTCCATCGCGAGTTCTTGCTTAGCCATCCTCTTCCGCCCTCACAGAGTTTTTGTCTTCAGAATCGAAACGTCAAGACAATCGCTTCAAATTGCTTCTTACTGAATCTCCATTTTCTTCACTGGCTCGATGGAGTTGTACCGTTACTGTGGCAGTTTACGAGCCTAACCGAAAGTTTGCCCAGAAAGGTGCCCGCGTTCAAAAAGCCGGGACATTGGGTGCCACCGGTAAGCACTCTACCTCCGCCGAGCGTGAGATGTTCGCCGAATGCGCCATGCTGCCTTCGGTCGATCGCAATCTTCCGGACTGAAGCCCGATTCTTTGGTTTGAAATCGTCGAGGCCCGGCATCGTCATGATCGCCCCGCTACATTGCTCTCTGGGGCGACAGCTCACGCAGGGTTCCTGCTCGCGGAGTTCTCATCCTTGCTCTTACGCCCGAGGACTTGCCTTGTCATCTTCACGCCCATGCGCAGAACATTGGATATTGAGCGTCTTGCGCTTGCGCGCAACTGAATCAGGGGCCACGTGCTTCGGTACAGTCTCTCCGGAATCAGCCTCTCGCGGCGGATCTCTATCAACTGATCGATCATCCTGTCAAAAACTAATTCTGGCGCAAAGTACTGCTCCCACGCTTCGCGCGCTCTTTGGCCTCTCTCCCGGCTTTCGGCGATATGCGGTTCCAATAATTCAGGTAGCCGCCGAAAGTCCCGCTCGGGAATCTGCAACAAGAAGGTATTCCAATCAGGCCCCGGTGGAAGGGCGTAGCGATCGGCCAGGAGCACGGGAGCCACTCCCATCTCCATGACCTCGAAGAGCCGGATGCTTCCGAAGCCCATGCCTCGAGGACAAAGCGCAAAGTGCGACCGCGCCAGTGCATCGGCATAGTCTTTCTGAGCCTGTCTCGTGCCCACTATCCCCTCTTTCCAGTGCATCCAGCCGCTCGTTTCGAGCACTTCCACATCCGGCCGATTGTACGGATAATTCAAAATATTCGTTCGCACCGTGCAGTCTCCTCTGCCTCGGAAACAGAATAGAAGTTCCTTAGACTCTGACGGCCTATGCCGAACCTCCGGATTCATCGAACAGGCATATCGCGAAAAGTAGATATTGCTCTGAGTCCTTTTGAGCTTGAACCCCCGCTCCTTCGCCGCACTTGCGTACACACCAGGAACGAAGGGAAGAACCGCATCGATCTCCGCGTACGCCATCGTTTTCTCGGGATATCGCTTAAGTAGCTTGTTCGCCCTTGCGTGGGCCAGCGTTTCAATGTCGCCCGAAAGCACAATCAAGTCCGCCGCTTCCGGGTCTTCTGTCAGTCGATGCCGTTTCGTGCTTGAGCATGCCTGCATCGCAAGGATGTCATCGCGACGCGAAGCACTTCTTGGGCTGTCGCGCGCAACAGCGACATGAATTAACATGCGCCTATACTAACATCGTCGCTGGGGACGCTAGCCGTTGGTTCGATACAACCAATGGAGTTTATAAGGGCATCAACCAGTGCTTATATCTCATCTCTAGGATTTATCAGTGCACAATTTGTGAGCTCTCTAATACTGCGGAAGCGCGCGCACTGCGTGTTCTAAACTGAGAACGTCGCGAGTTCCGGAATTGGCCGGGCCTGCCGAAGCTTCGGTTGTTATTACGGGGATGAGATGAACTTCTTCCGGTCACGTATCGTCAAGTCAGTCAAGTGGCTGCTGGAGCGCCTAGGTCGAGTCCTGGCGCCATCAAACCAGTTCGGCATCAATCCCTTCGCCGACGTTAGGCGTTTGGCAAGCACGTGGAATAACCCTATCAAAACGATCTTTGACGTTGGAGCAAATGATGGCGAGACCGCGCTAGCTGTGCTCGAGGAGTTTCCGGAAGCGCGCGTATTGAGCTTTGAACCCCATCCTTCGACATTTGCCAAGTTAGTTGCGAGGGTAGGCGGTTCCCCCCGATTCCGTGGATTCAATCTTGCCTTGGGCACTGACATCGGCGAAGTGGAAATGATCGAGTACGACGAGTCCAAAACCAATAGCCTTACACCAAACTCGCGGTTTGCGAAGCGATTCAAGACGCAGGGACGCAGCATTCGCGTAAAAGAAACCACCTTAGATACATTTTGCTCGGAAAACCTGATCGACCGCATCGATTTGTTAAAGATTGACACTGAAGGTTTCGACCTGGTCGTGCTCCAAGGCTGTTCTTCCATGCTACAAAAGGAGTCGATAAGATTTATCCTGGTGGAGTTCAACGACCTTCAGCCACGAGAGGGTGTCTTCGGAGGGGCCTTGCTGCCATTCGAAAACATGCTAAGTCCTTTCGGATTCCGCTTCGTCGCTTCCTATAACGACTACATCAACACCCAGGGTGAAATGTTCTTCGTATCGAATGCCCTTTTCTGCTTACCCCCACACAATTGACTACGCCGTTTTAGCCAGAATGCCCCAACAGCTTTATTCTCAATCCGGTCATCTCCACGCCTATCCATTGGATCAATCCATAGGCCTTCATAAACTCGCAAATCAAAGCCTTTTCAGTAAATGCCTTCTACATCTGATCTGTTTTATTTCCTGTTCCCAAGGGCGAGTTTTGGCAGCATAAGGGCACCGCGAAGATGTATTCGCACTAAATCACGGGGTCGAGGGAGCGGAAGATCGGATGTTGTAAAACGAGAACCAAGATGCTTCACGCAACACGAGACCTCATTCCCTATCTGCAATGTATTCTTGAATCTGTTCCCCTCGGCGTTGTAACTCAAAGGTTGGCAAATGATTGAGATCGCAGCGTTACCGTCGGAGCCAGGCTACAGTGCGAATGCGGCGCAAGGCGATTTGCCTCACGTCCTGCTCGTATTGGACCAGTTTTCGAAAACGCTGGGGGGCGCAGAACGCATCGTCCTCAGACTCGCGGCCTTACTGCCGCATTATGGATATCGCGCGTCTATCCTGACCCTCTCCCTCGACCCCACGCTCGCTGAGTTGAAGTCGCCGCCCTGCCCCATTTACCTGCTTCCCATCCAGCGCACCTACGATCTGACGGCACTGCGAGCAGCGCTGGATCTGGGACAATTCCTCAAACGGCAGAAAGTCCAGATCGTGAACACTTTCTTTGAGAGCTCCGATCTCTGGGCAGGCCTGGTCACCAAGACCATGTCCAAGGCAAAGCTGGTATGGGCCCGCAGAGATATGGGAATCCTCCGGGCTCCCAAGCACAACATTGCCTATCGACTCATGGCCGGCGCCCCCGATGCGGTCTTTGCCGTTTCGGAGAAAGTTCGCTGGCATTGCATCCATGTGGACCGAATCGACCCGGCTCGCGTCCAGACCATTTACAACGGTCTGGACCTTTCCGATTGGGATACGACCTCCAGGCCCGCCAAAGCTCCGGGCCAGTTCCTGGTCACGACCGTAGGGAATGTCCGTCGGGTGAAAGGGCACGACCTATTCATCAAGGCAGCCGCGGCGGTCGTGCCGCAGTTCCCACAGGTCTCGTTTAGCATCGCCGGAGATGTGCTGGACCCAGTCTATTTCTCAGAATTGCAAACTCTCATTCGGGATTTGGGACTCTCTGACCACTTCCATTTCGATAACGGCGTAGCCAACCTGCGCCAACATCTTGCTGCGGCTGACATCTTTGTTCTTCCCTCGCGCAGCGAGGGTTTCTCCAATGCCCTTGTCGAGGCCATGGCCGCATCCCTCCCGGTGGTTGCAACCGACGTCGGTGGAAACGCAGAGGCTGTGAAAGATGGGATCAGTGGATTCGTTGTCCCATCGGAGGACCCTTCTGCGCTTTCGGTCGCCATCCTCCGACTGCTCTCCGATCCGTCCCTGGCGCGAACAATGGGCGCCGCGGGAAGGGACTTGGCAACAGAAAGATTCACGACCGAGACCATGATGAGTCGAATCGCCGACGCTTATGGAAAACTGCTCTCTAGAAGGTGAGCAGCAACTTCCATCCTTTCATCCGGCAGGATTACCATCCCCAAATCGATCTGCTGTTGCCCTGAAGCCCAGCTTTCAGGAAATCATTGTGCGACATTTGCGCACTTTAAACACGTGTGCGCATTAGCGCGTGCCGAGATTCCTCCATAGTGCAGATCAGTAAATGCACATTGTAGGGTTAGGTATAGGGCTGCGTTGGCATCTGAGGAGAGAGATCAGCTTACATGGGCAAAGGACTGAAAGGTGGCGTCGATGGTGTCTTCAAGCTGGAACGCGTTTTTGACGCGCTCCAAACCGGCATTTCCCATTTGAGTCCGCAAATCGCTGTTTTCTAGAAGAATGAGGAGGGCAGATGCTAATGCCTCTGGATCATTTGCTTCGACGAGAAGGCCCGTCTCTCCATCGGCGACGACCTCGGGGATGCCGCCGACCTTGCAGGCAACGACGGGCAAACCAAACGACATGGCCTCGGCAAAAACCAGACCGAAGGACTCTGACTCCGATGCGCTGACTAGGATATTGCTGCGCTTCAGGAGCTCGAAGGGGTACTGGACCATGAGCCCGGTAAAGTGGACAACATTGTCGAGTTGTAGCTCGGTTGCAAGCTTTTTCGAAGAACTCTCTAACGCGCCGCCTCCCACTACAACGAGGCGCGCGGCCGGAGATTTATCTCTTACGATGGCAAATGCCCGCAGCAGGATATCGACTCGCTTGCGATCGATGATGGACCCAAGGTAGAGGCAGTTTACCGTCTCACTGTCCTTCTTAGCCGACGCAACTTGATCCATGTCGGCAGAACGCTGGAGAAAGCCAGCTACATCGATGCCGTTGTAGACGACGTCGATAGGAGTTGTAATATGCAACGCTTGAAGAAATACCTTATTGGCTTTAGAGACCGCGATTACCCTGTTCCAGAATAAGGAGAGCAAACGTAGTTCCGAGAGATGCGTATTTCGCCAGCGCAGGGTGTGGAGTGGTCGAATCTCGCCGTGGTAGTGGTAGACGACTGAGATGCCAGAGGCCCGACAAAACAGGAATATAGGCAGAAAACTGAGTGTGGCGCAGAAATGAAAGTTGACGATATTAGGCTTGAACTCGCGGATAAAGCGAATGAGTTCGAAGATGCCCTGTCTCGAACTCCAAGTTGCATTTGTCAAAAGGACACTGGCCTGTTCTTTCTCGATTCGAGAGAGAACATCGGCTGCGCCCACGCCCGGGAAGACGAATCCGAGGCCCCAGCCTTGCTCTCGTGCTTTACGAGCGAAAGCGACGATGTAGTCTTCGAAGCTGCCCTGCTTCTTGATCCCAGTGTCCATGATGGCCAGCATTCTCAACTGCTTTGTCATCCCGAAAGGATACTACTGAAGCCTCTCCGTGTTCATGGAAGATTTGCATCCTCGGATGGGGAAGGCGCAGTGCGTAGGTATGAAAGTCACCGCTTCAGGAATGCTTGCGGCTCCAGGCAATACCGATGAAAATGAGCGAAACCAGCGAAATTGATAGGAAGACAATACGCCTGTGGGCGGAGAAAGGATCGACTGCGTTTGGGGCATCGGCAATCTCCGCGAGAGAAGCGGATGCAGCGCTGTCGCTTTTGGAAAATTCATAAGCGCCGATCGCAGGAGGTTTCGGGCGGAGCATCCCATCAAAGTCCCTGGTCAGACCGCCGAACGCAATACCTGCGCCAAGTGCAGGGCTGCCGCTCTGCAGGTGGTAGTCCGTAGCAGAAACGAACCGTGGATTCCGAACGGTCCCATAACTGGTCGCTGGTGCCGTGCTCCACGAAGGACGTTCACTGTACCAGAGGTTGTTCGATCCGGAAATCGAGCGGCCGCCGCCGCAAATAAAAACATTCTGTCTTGCCGAACCAGCATAGGCCGGCTGATAGACGATGTTGTTCACGAGTTTCGTCGTTACGTTAGGCTGACCCGTGAAAATTGAAACGGCGCAGGCCGAACTGGTACCCGGATTAATGTTGAGGTAGGAACTACAGTCATACATCGTGTTGTTGTAGATCTCGACCGTCCCAACCGCTGTTGAGCTTCCGTACCCCTTGACCGCGATGCAGGAATGAGGATCATTCCCGTCGCCTTCACTGGCTATATTTACGCCCGTATGATGAATGATGTTGTTATAGACCCGTGCGTAACCCGACGAAGGATCGATGTCGGACAGATTGATGCCGCTCCCGTACACGTCCGCAATGTCATTATCGTGAATAGAGAAATTGTAGAAACCCTTTGAGCCGTCCTCATTGAGTTGGATTCCGTTGTACGCGGCCGTCTTGGATATCCGATTCCACGCGAACTCGAAGTTGTTTCCTTGAAAGTACACGGCGTGATACTGCTTGTTCGCTCCGTCTGGAAGAACTGCCCTGTCGTTCGACACATTCGTCACTACATTCCCCAACGCAATGTCACCGGTCGCGCCTCCCATGGCCCCGGCCTGCCCGAGGCAGCTAGGACACATAATCGTGTTGCCGACAAAGCGATCGTTTGCGTCCGGGCTGAGTCCTTGGCCTCCATCCCCACTACCGATGAGCGTAAGACCTGAGTAGACCGTATAAGTGGACGTTCCCGTGTTGCGGATACCAACCATCGCCCACCCTTCGCCTCCCAGCGTCGCTGTAGCTCCCGGTCGCGCCATGATCGTCATAAACGCTGTTGCGGTCACGCTGCCGTTGTCTGGAGTCAAAGAAGAGTGCCATCCCCGACCATCGAAATATGGGTAGTCAACGCCATTTAGAAAAACGAGCGTATCCCCCGGCGACATGCAGTTGTAGTAGACCCACGGGGTCCGCATTGTCGACGAGTTATAGTTGCCTTCCACTTTGCTCGCGTAGTTCGTCAATCCCCACGGAGTTGAATACGAATTCCGAGAGATCATCGTTGGGCAACTTGTGGGAGCGGAATTATCGGCCGAGGGACCGATGTAATAGATGTGGCCGGGCCTGACCGTAAACGTCTTATCAGCGTTACTGACTAAGCCGCCCACCGTCACCACAATGGGTCCAGACGCGATGTGGCCGACCTGAACACCGATCTTGGTATCCGACCACAGGATGTATTGCGCTACGGCTTGACCGCCGATGGTGACGGTCGACTCTGCCTGACTTGCGCCGAAATGAGTTCCAAATATCGTAAGATAGCTGCCATTGTTGCGCTCCCCTCCCGAGTTCGGCCCCGAGATAATGTCGGTGTAAAGGATGAGAGGGTCGGAGGAGGCCGACGTCGCCCCATTCGACGCGGAGCCGGGCGCCGCGTTCGCCGTAGCATTCTTGGCACGCACGGCCGAGGTGCCGCTCTTCCTGGTGACAACGTTGGAGGCTGCAATCGGACCGGCGGCCCCGGTCGCAACTAAAGACCCAGCATCGGGTAGGACGGTGTATCGGACCATGAGGGAACGGTCCGAGGGATGGGCCGCGAAAGCGTTGCTTGCAAGGCTGTTTCCTGGGCTGCCAATAACGCCTGCAGGAGCAGGCGACATACCGTCACTGGCAGGCGTAACGCTCGCGTGAGCATTACGCTCGACGCCAAGCAGCGCAATATAGATCGCGACAAAGAGGAGATATTTGAAACGGCCCATGGATGAAGTTCTCACTGTGTGAGTTCCTAACGTTTGCAAGGGGGTGAGAGGCGTGCTCGTTGAAGCGCCTAGTGTACGGTATCACCGCGAGGTCGGCAACGCCGAAGCACGGGATACTCCGTTCATCCACAAAGGTATGCGGCCGGGAATATATCTCATTCGGGTTCACCCGATTCTCGGCGGTTGAACCGACGCTCTTGCCCCGACGGTACGATCGACTTCGTCGATCCACCTGTTCCGGCCGAGGGCGTCTCGTAGCTCGGAACTGGGAGGAAACGTACACCCTTACATGTCACCGGCGGTATGAGGGTGTTCCCAGTTCTTACTCAACGGCGAGCGTGACCTGCGCTGTTTGCGACACCGAAGCCGAAGCGGAAGTGACCGTGACAGTGTAACTTTGGGCAGTCGAGCGGGCGACGTCAGCGCCGCAGCCAGTCAGACCCACCAGCGATGTCGCACCAGCCAACAAAAGCACCATGCTTGTGAGCCGCATCAGGCGTTTGCCGAGGCGTCTGCTGCGGCGCCCGAACGGCAGCAACAACAGACAGAGTCCCACCACCGGGAGCCCCCCGTTCAATTCCCTGTTCCGCTGTAGCCGTGCCGACTGTGCCGCCGGAGTCTGAATGCTCAGCGTAACGTTCGTCGTACCTTCGCCTGCAGCGATTTTCGACGGAGAAAAGGTTGCCGTGGCGCCGGCCGGAAGACCAGAAGCCGCGAATGTTATCGCGGGCAGTGAAGGTCCCGTGGTTGGAGTTACTACGAGCGAGTAAACTGCGGCCTGACCGGATAACACGCTCGAGGGGGTCCCGCTTACGGTCATGCTGAAAGATGGGACGATCGCCGCGGTTGTGGCATTGACCGTCACCATAACCGTGGCCGATGCGGGACCGGCGCTGCCCGATCCCTGCGGATTAGTACCTGTAGCGCTGGGGTACTGGGCAGTAATGCTATACGTTCCGACTGCCAGAGACGTGATCGACAGCGTTGCCACACCGGATTGATTCAGGGCAGCAGTTCCCATAACGGCAGAGCCGTTCATGAAGCTGACCGTCCCGGTCGGCGATGCTGTCCCGCTCTCCGTTACCGTTGCAGTCAAGATCAGTGCCTGACCCTCGGTGACGGGATTGGGCGACGCAACCAGGTTTATGGTAGTCGTCGGGGCAGAAGGAGTCACAGTCACTGAACTTGCAGGCGATGTGCTCGTGAGGTAGCTTCCCTTCCCCAAATACCGGGCAGTCAGGCTGTACGTTCCGGCGGGAAGAGATACGGTGGAAAGCGTTGCGACGCCAGAGGAGTTCACGCTTGCGGATCCAAGCACCGTGGATCCGTTCATGAAGTTGACCGTTCCAGACAGCGACGCCTTTCCACTCGTGCTCACCGTCGCCGCCAGGTTCAGACTCTGACCCACGGTGACTGGATTCGGTGATGCAACCAGGCTTGTTGTTGTCGCGGATGTTGAAGCAGTCACCGTCACCGAAGCTGCAGACGATGTGCTGGCCCCGAAGCTTGAGTTCCCTACAAACCGCGCACTCAGGCTGTACGTTCCGGCGGGAAGAGATACGCTGGAAAGCGTTGCCGCTCCAGAGGCGCTCACGCTAGCCGTACCCAGCACCGTGGACCCGTTCATGAAGTTGACCGTTCCAGACAGCGACGCCTTTCCACTCGCGCTCACCGTCGCCACCAGGTTTAGGGTCTGCCCCGTCGTGACCGAATTCGGTGACGCAACCAGGCTTGTTGTTGTCGCGGATGTTGAAGCTGTCACCGTCACCGAAGCTGCAGACGATGTGCTGGCCCCGAAGGTTGAGTTCCCTACATACCGGGCAGTCAGGCTGTAGGTTCCGGCGGGAAGAGATGCGGTGGGCAGCATCGCGACGCCAGAGGAATTCACGCTAGCTGTTCCCATCACCGTGGACCCGTTCATGAAGTTGACGGTGCCCGATAATGAGGATGTTCCGCTGGCGCTCACCGTCGCCACCAGGTTCAGCGTCTGGCCGGCGGTCACTGAATTCGGGGACGCAACCAGTTTTGTGGCGGTCGTCGCAATTGAACCGGCGACTGTGACCGAAGCTGCAGCCGACGTGCTGGTGAGAAAGCTTGCATTCCCCACATACCGGGCGGTCAGGCTGTGGGTTCCGGCAGGAAGAGACGCAATGGGCAGCGTTGCGACGCCGGAGGAGTTCACGCTGGCTGTTCCCAGCACCGTAGACCCATTCATGAAGTTGACCGCTCCAGACAGAGAGGCTGTTCCACTGGCGCTGACTGTTGCGACCAAGTTCAAGGTCTGTCCCACGGTAACTGGATTGGGTGACGCAACCAGAGTCGTTTCCGTCGTGGCGAGCACCTGCAAGGAAACGAACCCCGATTCACCCGCCGGGTAGTTCGAGTCGCCAGAATAGGAGCCAACCAACGAGTAGGAGCCAGCAGACAGCGACGAAAGCACGAGGGTCGCCGTGCCTTGACTGTCTAGTGAAGCCTGCCCTAGAGAAACACTCCCATTCATAAAATTGATGCTCCCCGTCGGAGCCGAGCTGCCAGTTTGCCCGACAGTAGCCGTCAGGGTAACCGGTTGCCCCAAGTCCACAGGATTCGGCGTGGCACTAACGGTAATCTGCTCCACCGATGACGTGCCGCCATACTCCAACGCTCCTATGCTCGGGGGGCTGCTCCGCGTGACTCCAGCAAAATCCGATTTTGGATACAGTGACGTGCTCCCGCCGCCGATAGCTGGGCTGCTACTCTGAAGATCCATATTCGTCCACGGCCCTGGCGTCGTGGTGCTGGAAGACAGCGGGTTTGTCTGAATCGTTAGTGATGTGAGAGAGGGTGCAGGCGCAGTGCTTCCAGGCGTCGTAGCGCTGTAGAACAGGTTATTGCTACCTGTGACGGTGGGGTAGGGGGCCCCCGTATAGGAGATATAGACGTTCTGCTCGGAAGTGTAGGTATATGCCGGTTGCGCGATGATGTTATTGATGAGATTGAACGTCAGCCCCGTCTGCGCGGTTTCATAGAAGGCAAGGAACGCGCTGGCGTTGTTGACTGACGATGTATTTAGATCGGAACTGCAATCCCACATCGTGTTGTTGTAAATATTTACCGTTCCACTTCCTGCAGAGGGCGCCTCGCCGGGGGACGCAATGCAGGCATGTGCGCCATCGGAATCGCTTGCGGGTTGTATGCCAACATGGTGAATGATGTTGTTGTAGATGTTGATTGGACCCTGTGTTGGGTCCAGGGTCGCTAGATTGATCCCCGCCCCATTCGCACCTTCAATGTCGTTGTCATGGATACTGAAATTTCCATATCCAAGCCCGTCGTCTGGTCCAAAGTTGATCTGGATGCCGTTGTACGTACAAACATTGGCGATCTTATTCCATGCGATTTCCTGCGCGTTTCCGTAGATGTAGATCGCGTGATACTGTTTGTTCGACAATCCGCCCGGAGCGGCGCAGCTTGCTCCGTTCACATAGTTGCCCAACACCTCATCATTGGTGTCGCTGTCTCCCTCAAACCCTCCAGCTAATGCTCCCGCGGAGCCAAAGCAATCTGGGCAATATATCGTGTTCCCCACGGCACGCATGTCCGGGCCCGCGGCTGTTTCGCCAAAAGCCAGGGCGCTCCCCGCACTGCTCATGTTTGATGTTCCCGTCAAGGTAAGTCCAGCGACCACCATGTACTCATCGCTGTAGTCTCTTATGCCGGAAGACACATAACCGTCTCCGCCCAAAATGACCGAGCCCCCCGGCCTTGCCATAACCGTTGTGTAGATGGGCGACGTAAATCCATTGTCAAAGGCAAGAGCCGAGTACAACCTCCCGCCAAAATAGGGAAAGTTCACGCCATTCAGAAATACGAGGACATCGCCCTGCGAGATGCAGTCGTAGTACGTTTGCGGCGTTCGTGCGTTTGGGGCTGGACCCGCGTTGCTGCCTCCACCGTTCACCCCTACGCTCGCCACGTTAGTTAGCTTCCACGGACTCGCATACGTGCCACTTCCGCCTAAGCCGTCTCCTGCCGTGCCGTTCTTGAGAGTGGCGCAGCTAAAGGACGTTCCGGCCGTCGCATTGTTAGCGCCAGGACCGACATAGTAGATCGAGCCCGCCCGCACCGTGAAGACCATGTTTGAACAAGAGCCTCCAGGCGTGGTGATGACGATATTTCCGCTGCCTGTAGTTCCGCTCGGCACCTGAAAACCTAACTGCTGTCGGTTGCCGGTGTTGTCTGCGCCCAGGTAGATCTTATTGGTGACGGTCGTTCCATTTACGGTGATCGTTATGGCAGATAAAGACGATCCGAAGTTGGTGCCATATACGTCAATGTAGACGCCACCGCCGCCCTCTCCACCGGTCGCCGGGCCCGATACAACGTCTTGGTACATGCAGGCTGGTGCAGAGGCAAATGCTGGCAGCGCGAAAAGGAACATGCAAATAAAAACAAACAGCGCCTTCATGCGAATGGTCGCGTTCGCGGTGAAGTTCGTTCCGGTAACCTTCTTCGCCACGGCGCAGAAGCCGGCGACGATCGCCTGCGGACGAACTGCAATGCTACTTGGAGCTCCCAATGGCTCTACGACTGGGCCGCCACAGCGTAAGCTTGTGCCAGCCGCCTTCGATATATTCAATGCACACCTCTAAACCGTTCCAAAACTCTTTCGCCGCAATATTCCCGGATAACTATTCCTCAGGGCCCCTGTTACCAAACACACTATAGTAACCGTCTAAGCAGTTACCATTGAACGTACCATAGCAATTCAAACGTATTGGTGCGGTGGGTCACTCAAGACCCCTTTTTGACAATTAACCAGTTCATAACTTCGGACAATCGCAAGTAATGAGCGAATGCGGCTTTTCGGAGGGATGTTCATCCACTAATCTCTTTGAATTCAATGAATACCCGAATGGCCGAGGGAGTGATTCGCGAGCTGACTCAGGTACCTTCTGGCAATGAAGATCAATGTCCGCCGCGATCTAATTCATTGATTCCAAATATTTTATGATTGCAGATGGAAGTGAAGCTTCCCTCCTCCAGGCAGTTCAATCGGATATCTTGCCTTGAAGGGGTCTATCGGCGGCCAAACGAGATGCGTTAGCCGCCCAATCGAGCTCACAGGTCTGCTCGTCCGCAGCTCACCTGATCTAGCTCCTTGCCCCGCGTATCTCAGCTCTTTTCCCCCAAACGCAAAACGGGAGACCCCTGAAGGGTCTCCCGCTTTATCTCTACTTATCTAGAATACCAAGTTGAGTAGGGGAACTATGCCAACTTCTTCAATTTATTATCCACTGTAGAATGAGTCACTTAGACAAACTTCGTCACCGTTGACCCCTTGACAGCTTTTCAGTCGTTCCGACATTGCTGGCCGCCAGGAGCCTCTCGATTAGCGCATCCAACGGCTATCAATTACTGTCGAATGCAGTTCGATTGCTTCCGTTTGGTTTTCGGTCGTAGATCGACCGAGACGACGGAGTCCCAAGCATTCAATTTGTTCGGCGCGCGCCCATTTCCAACTGGGCGAGGTCGACAAACGAACGCTCCCGGTATGTTGAGTGAAGGTCGCAAGATCAGACGCCTCTTGGCAACGGACGGACAAGCGCAGCGAGACCGCCGCCTCAGCGTAAGGTTACCTGCCCATTACTTAAGGATAGGAAGAAATAAGACCGAGGGAAACAGGTTGGTACGGGTCGTTCCGCTCTCGCACTTCAGGCCGCCTTTAGCCCGCCTTGAACATCTGCTTAATTCCGCGCAGCGCCTGCCTCGAGCGCTCTTCGTTTTCGATGAGCGAGAAGCGTACGTGGTGATCTCCATGATCACCGAACCCAACGCCTGGGCTCACCGCGACCTTGGCGTCAACGAGCAGTTTCTTCGAAAACTCCATCGACCCAGAGGAACGGTATTGCTCCGGGATACGCGCCCACACAAACATCGTCGCCTTCGGAAGATCTACCGGCCATCCGAGCTTATTGAGTCCCGGAACCAGCACATCGCGGCGCGCCTTGTAGATGTCGCGGATCTCCGCCACACAGTCTTGTGGACCTTCCAATGCCGCAATCGATGCGATCTGTATCGGAGTAAACATTCCGTAATCGAAGTAGCTTTTAATTCGACCCAGTGCCGCTACCAGAGCAGGGCAACCGACCATAAAGCCGACTCTCCATCCCGGCATGTTGTAGCTCTTGGACAAAGTAAAGAATTCGACAGCGATCTCTTTGGCTCCCGGCACCTGCATCACACTTGGCGCTACATACCCATCAAACGTGATGTCGGCATAAGCAAGATCGTGGACCAGATAGATGCCTAACTCTTTACAGAGGGGCACCAGTCGTTCAAAAAACGAGAGATCAACGCAGGCCGTGGTCGGATTCGCAGGGAAGTTCAGAATTAAGATCTTTGGCCGAGGTTGCATCCGCGGCAGTTCGTATTCCAATTTGTCGATCAAGGTGGATTGATCCGTTCCATCCATGGCGATGCTCTGGACCTTCGAGCCTGCGATCACAGGTCCAAAGATATGGATCGGATAACTTGGATTCGGTACGGCAACCGTATCGTCATCATCGAGTACCGCCAGGCACAGGTGGGCAATGCCCTCCTTCGAACCAATGGTGACGATCGCTTCTGTCTCAGGGTTTAGCGAGACATCGTAGCGCCTCTTGTACCAGTTGCAGATTGCAGCGCGCAGACGAGGTATGCCGCGAGAGAGCGAGTACCTGTGTGTCGTCGTTCTTTGCGAAGCTTCGATGAGTTTGTCGACTATGAACTTCGGCGTCGCACCATCTGGATTGCCCATACCGAAGTCGATGATGTCTTCGCCGCGTTTGCGTGCGGCGGCCTTTAATTCCCCAGTTACATTGAACACATATGCCGGCAGACGAGCCAACCGTCTAAATTCTTCCATTGCAAATTCCACTTTCTCCGAGTCCGGGATGTCCGACCGCACCCCCCAACACGTGATACAGAGTCTTATTTGTATTACAGCTTAAGCTCCAAACTTCATCGATGTTACCTGACGCTCCTGCTGTTAACGGATTTTGAAGTATCAGACCAGGATGGATGACGCGCCGTCAGTTCGCTGATACCAGCTAGGGCGCGGCCGACAAAAACACCAGTCTAAGAAGGCCTTGACTCCGTCCCCCGCTTTCCGCGACCCGAAACCGGGCTCAAGCAGTCGATTTGCTACCCGAAACCCAGCTAAGCCTGCCTGCCGCGCACGGTTTCCGGCAGTTGCGATACACCCGCTGTAAAAATGTGTTTGCCCATCTGCCGTCGCGTAACCTTCCGCACCCGGACTGGCCTTACCCCGGACAGGCTTTCGAAAGATGCGGCATAATCGAAGCCATGTCCAGCTTGCACATCCGTTCATTCGGCGAGCCTCCCACGTCCATCTGGGCGTTGGACGCCACTCAAGTGCGCGATCGAACCGCCTCCCTCAGCCCTACACCGGGAGGCGGTTCCATCTCTGTGTTTACCGCAACGCTGGGCCTGGCTCTGGTGCATAAGGGTGCGAGTATCTCTCTTAAACGTTCCGGCGAGGATGCCACTCGACGCGATGCCCTCGTCGAACTGTGCGAAACAATCAATTCCGCCATCGTATTGCTGAGCGGACTGGCGGACGACGACTCGCAAGCCTTCAGGAATTATCTCGAGGCCCGTTCCCTGCCCCGCACCACGGACGGAGAGAAAGCCTTACGCAACAAGACGATGGAAGCAGCCATCCTGGAGGCAACCCGCGTTCCCATAACTTCCGCGAGGGAGATTTGTGCAGCGCTGGAACAAGCTGAGCGAGCGGTCAACCTTTCGGACCCTCATCTGTTAACCGACATCGTTGGTGGCGCAATGCTGATGAAAGCCGCGGTTGATGCTGTTCTTCTGAACGTGGATGCGAATGTTTCTCTCCTATCGGACGAAGGATTGCGGGTGGCGCTGGGGCAGGAGAGGGTGGAGTTGGGGGAGATTTCGTTGGCGCGGAGCGAGGCGATCGGGCTGGCTTATCGGGCTCGCATTGCGGGTTTAGGCGATATTCCGGGCAATTCTGCGTAATCACACGCGTCACCGACGTGAAAGTCTGTGCGGGCTATGATGATCGGGTGAAAACAGAAATAGCTCTTGGCGATATTCTTGCGAACGCGATTTCGCATGGAATTGGGCTGTTTTTGGCGATTGCGGGGGCGGCTTATCTCATTCATGCGTCGACGAGAGGCGATGCGTGGGTGGTGGCTAGCTGCTCAGTTTTCTCTGCGACGCTGGTGCTTGTCTATTTATTTTCAACGCTTTATCACTCACTTGTGGTCACCCGGGCGAGGCATGTTTTTCAGATTCTCGATCATTCGGCGATTTATCTGCTGATTGCGGGGACTTATACGCCGTTTACGCTGGTGTCGTTGAGGGGTGGGGTGGGGTGGATGTTGTTTGGGTTTGTGTGGGCGCTGGCGGCGGCTGGGGTGGTGTTCAAAAGCCTTTTGATTGAGCGGTTTGCGGTGGCTTCGGCGGTGGTGTATCTGCTCCAGGGGTGGGTGATTGTGTTGGCGATTCGGCCGCTTTATCACGCTATTGGGGGGCATGGATTGGCGTGGCTGGTGGCTGGAGGGGTGCTGTACAGTTTGGGTATTGTTTTCTTTGCTTTAGACCGGCTGCGCTATTTTCATATGGTGTGGCATCTGTTTGTTTTGGCTGGAAGTGTGGCTCATTATTTTGCGGTTTTGTTCTACGTGGTGCCGCCGCGGCGCTAAATCGGAGCGCTTGAGCACATACTTAGCCCGGCTTCGCGTCACAAATCGACTTGTTTAGGTGGGGTTCGCTTACTGTTTTTGGGGTCCGCGAGGACGAAAAGTAAAGGACACTTGACATATTAACGACCCAATGTAAAGGACGCTTGACACGCTGATAAGCAAATGTCAGGCGTCCTTTACATCGGCGCTGACCTGGGGGTAACTCAGCGGCCGGAGGCTACGATGATGTTCCTCCCAAACGTGAGCGGGCGAGCTCTTCCTGTACGGATTTGGGTGGTGCCGGATATGGTTGTAGTCGGGGGGAAGCTTTGAATCGATATTTGGCGAAGGCTACTGTGGTGGGGGCGTTGGGTGGGTTGTTGTTTGGGTTTGATACGGCGGTGATTGCCGGCACGACGGAGCAGTTGTCGCGCGTGTTTCAGCTGACGCCCGTGACGCTGGGGTTGACGGTGTCGATTGGGCTGGCGGGAACGATTGTGGGGGCGATGAGTTCCGGGGTGCTGGGACAGAAGATTGGTGGGCGCGAGGCGCTGCGGGTGATGGCATTTCTTTATCTGCTGTCGGCGATCGGGTGCGCGTTTGCGTGGAACTGGGATGCGCTGATGGTGGCGCGGTTTGTGGGCGGGCTGGGGATTGGCGGATCGAGCGTGCTGGGGCCCGTGTATATTGCGGAGCTTGCTCCGGCGAAGTGGCGGGGACGGATGGTGGGGTTGTTCCAGATCAATATCGTGGTGGGGATTCTGCTGGCGTATTTGTCGAACTACATTATCGTGACGCAGCACCTGGGAGCGACGCAGTGGCGGTGGGAGTTTGGCGTGGCGATTGTGCCGTCGGCGATTTTTTTGGTGCTGCTGTATGGGATTCCGCGGAGCTCGCGGTGGCTGGTGACGACGAATCAGACGGACGAGGCGCTGGAGGTGTTGCGGCTGATGGGGTCGCCGAACTCTGAGGAGGAGCTGCGGGAGATTATTGAGTCGGTGCATTTGGAGCGGGGTGTTAAGGCGGAGCCGCTGTTTAAGCGGAAGTACGCGCTACCGATCTTCATTGCAATCACAATTGGCATGTTCAACCAGCTGGCCGGGATCAATGCGATCCTCTACTACGCGAACGACATATTTCGCGCTGCGGGTTCCAGCCAATCAGCTGGGGCGCTCAAGGCTGTCAATGTTGGCTTGATGAATCTCCTCGCAACATTTCTGGGGATGATGCTCATCGACAAGTTGGGTCGCAAGACGCTGCTGTTGATTGGATCCGTTGGGATGACCTTTGCGCTGGGTTCGATTTCGGCGATGTTCTACACCCACCGACATCTTGATTTGTTAGTGTGGGCTCTGATGGTCTTCATCGTGTTCTTCGCGATTTCGCAAGGTGCCGTGATCTGGGTGTATATCTCTGAGGTGTTTCCATCGCGAGTGCGGTCGAAAGGTCAGAGCCTTGGGTCTTCGTCTCACTGGATCATGAATGCCATCATCGCTCAGCTGTTTCCACTGATTGTGCATGGCTATGGATACGGAGCGCCGTTCGCGTTGTTCGCAACGATGATGGTTATTCAGTTCTTTGTCGTGCTGTTTTTGTATCCGGAGACGAAGCAGCGGTCGCTGGAGCAGATACAGGCGGGGTTTGGGATTCGGTAGGTGTTCGTTCTCAGTTCTTAGTTGTCAGTTCTCAGTTCTTAGTTCTTAGTTCTTAGTTCTTAGTTGTCCGTTGTCCGTTGTCCGTTCGGGGGGCCTTCGGTGGGCTCAGGGTGCGCAATGAGTCAGAGGGGCAACGGGGATGACTGCCGAGGGTTCGCCTTTCTCACTCATCCGCAAGTGCGCGTATGAATGGGGCACCCGTCAGTTTGTGGGATCGACGGAAGTAAGAACAAGGGCCCGGGGCTAAAGCCCTGTGTGGTGGTGGCTTTTTCAGGGGGCTGAAGCCCCCTGCTAATCCGGTAGAACGAGCAACGGCGACCACAAACCAACAGCAGATTCCCGGAGGGAATGACAGAAAGAAAGGCAAGGGCAACGGCAACAGCAACAGCAGATTCCCGGAGGGAATGACAGAAAGAAAGGCAAGGGCAACGGCGAACCAACAGCAGATTCCCGGAGGGAATGACAGAAAGAAAGGCAACGGCAACTGCAACTGCAACTGCAAACGCAAAGGCAACCTCTCCGCCACGGCATCCGCAAAAGCAAGGGCAAGGACAAGAGCCAATACAGGGGTTTCTCCACTGCGCTGCGCTTCGGTCGAAATGACGAGGCTTCTGTTTGGGGCTTACCCGTTTTGCGCTTAAGAAAGTGGAGAATTCTAGGTGCGGGGCCAGGCGTTGGGAGGGGCGAAGGTGGGTTGCTTGCGGCGGAAGAGTTTGACGGTGAGGGCTCCGAAGAGGAAGCCGCTGACGTGCGCCATGTAGGCTACGCCTCCGTGCTGAACCCTGGCGACGGAGCCGACGTTGAGGAGCTGGATGAGAAACCAGAAGCCGATGAGCAGGATGGCGGGGATGTACGTGATGCGGATGAAGAGGAAGAAGAAGAAGACCGAACGGATGCGGTCGTGGGGATAGGTGACGAGGAAGGCTCCCATGACGGCGGCGATGGCGCCGCTGGCGCCGAGGGTGGGGACGTAGGAGCCGGGCGAGGCGGCGACCTGGGCGAGCATGGCAATGAGGCCACCGAGGACATAGAAGAGGGAGAAGCGGAAGGGGTTCATGGCGTCTTCCATCGCGGGACCGAAGGCCCAGAGGAAGATCATGTTGCCGAGGATGTGGGACCAGCTTCCGTGGAGAAACATGGAGGTGATGAGGGTGATGAGGCCGTTGCCGGAGCGGAGGTAGGCGGGGATGGCGGCCCACTGGTAGACGAAGGTGTCGCCGCCCTGGAGCTCGAGGAGGAAGACGAGGACGTTGAGCACGATGATGACGACGGTGGCGATGGGAAAGTGGACCCGGCGCCGCGATACGTCTCCTAAGGGGATGAGGCCTCCCACGCTGTGCTCCTCCAATGGGCTTTGCCGAAGAGTATCAGAAGCGGTTGTCGCGAAGGATGCGAGGGGTGGAGGGCACGGACCTGGGCGGGGTGGCGGTGGTAGGTTTATTGCTATGGAAAAGGCTGCGGTATTGCAGAGGTTGGCGGAGACGGGGTTGGTGCCGGTGTTGCGGGCGGCGTCGGTGGAGAAGGCGTTGGCGCTGGCGGAGGCGGTGGCGGCGGGCGGGGTGGACGTGCTCGAGGTAACGATGACCATTCCGGGAGCGGTGGAGGTGATTGCACGGCTGGTGAAGGAGCGGCCGGAGATCCTGGTGGGCGCGGGAACGGTGTTGGATCCGGAGACCGCTGAGCGATGCATTGGGGCGGGAGCGCAGTTTGTGGTGAGTCCGGCGCTGAACTTGAAGACGATTGCGCTGTGCCGACGGCTGTCAATCGCGGTGCTGCCGGGGGCGCTGACGCCGACGGAGATTGTGACGGCGTGGGAGGCGGGGGCGGATGTGGTGAAGGTGTTCCCTGCCGGGGCGATGGGCGGGGCGAAGTACCTGGTGTCGCTGAAGGGGCCGCTGCCGCAGATTGAGATGATTCCGACGGGGGGCGTGTCGCTGGCGACGGCGAAGGAGTTTCTGGAGGCGGGGGCGTTTGCGCTGGGCGTGGGGTCGGATCTGGTGGACGCCAAGGCGATGGCCGCGGGGAAGCCCGAGGTGGTGACGGAGACGGCGCGGAAGTATATGGCGGTGGTGCGGGAGTTTCGGGGGCGGGGGTAGGACGGGTTGTCCGTTCTCCGTTGTCCGTTCTCCGTTGGGGTTTGGGTGGCGAAATCTCGGGGGATTCGGAGTTGAATTGCGGTGTGTGGCGTCACGATTTCCCTTGGGGTAAGCGACTACAATCCAGGTATGAATTCTGCATGGATTGCGGTTTGGACGCGCCTCGGCTGGCGTGATGGATTTGGCTCGTGAGTGCGATGAATTCGCGCGTGGAAGAGGTTACGCAGCGGATTGTTGAGCGGAGCGTGGGGACGCGGCGACGGTATCTTGAGGCGATTGCGGCGGCCGCGAGTGTGACACCGACGCGCAGAGGGCTGGGGTGCGCGAACCAGGTGCATGGGTTTGCGGCGTGCGGGGCGGAGGATAAGGCGATGCTGCGCGAGGGGAGCGCGGGGAACATCGCGATTGTGACGGCTTACAACGATATGCTGTCGGCGCATCAGCCGTATGAGCGGTTTCCGGAGTTGATACGGGCGACGGCTCGCGAGGCGGGCGGGGTGGCGCAGGTGGCGGGCGGCGTGCCGGCGATGTGCGACGGGATTACGCAGGGATTTACGGGGATGGAGCTGTCGCTGTTCTCGCGGGATGTGATTGCGATGTCGGCGGCGGTGGCGCTGTCGCACCAGACGTTCGATGCGGCGGTGATGCTGGGGATCTGCGACAAGATTGTGCCGGGGCTGGTGATTGCGGCGCTCTCGTTTGGGCATCTGCCGGTGGTGTTTCTGCCCAGCGGGCCGATGACGAGCGGGTTCTCGAATGATGAGCGGAAGCACAAACGGCGGGATTTTGAGAAGGGGCTGGTGACGGTCGAGGAGTTGATCGAGGTGGAATCGAAGTCGTATCACGGGCCGGGGACGTGCACGTTTTATGGGACGGCGAATACGAACCAGATGATGATGGAGATGATGGGGCTGCATCTGCCGGGGTCGTCATTTGTGAATGCGAATACGCCGCTGCGGGATGCGTTGACGCGAGCGGGGGTTCGGCGGGCGATGGCGATGACCGCGCTGGGCAAAGAATATATGCCGGTGGGGCAGTTGCTGGATGAACGCGTGTTTGTGAATGGGATTGTGGGGCTGCTGGCTACGGGCGGGTCGACGAACCATACGATTCATTTGGTGGCGATGGCTGCGGCGGCGGGGATTCGGCTGGAGTGGAGTGATTTTGAGGACCTGGCGAACGTGGTGCCGCTGCTGGTGCGGGTGTATCCGAATGGCAAGGCGGATGTGAACCAGTTTCATGCTTCGGGTGGGATGGGATTTCTGATTGGCGAGCTGCTGGACGCTGGGCTGGCGCATGAGAATGTGCAGACGGTTGCCGGGCCCGGATTACAACGGTATACGGAAGTCGCGTATCTGAAGGATGCGAAAGAGGTGGGGTGGAGGATTGGCGATGCCGTCAGTAAGGACGAGCAGGTTCTGCGGCCGGTGGGCGCGCCGTTCGATGTGCGTGGAGGGCTATGCGTGCTCGAGGGGAATTTGGGTAAGGCGATTGTGAAGACGTCGGCGATTTCGCCAGAACATCATGTGATTGAGGGCGAGGTGACGATCTTCCATAGCCAGGAGTGTGTGCAGAAGGCGTTCAAGGCTGGGGAGTTGAACCGCGATGTGATTGTGGTGGTGCGATTCCAGGGGCCGCGGGCGAATGGGATGCCGGAGCTGCATAAGCTGCTGCCGCCGTTGCAGGCGGTGCAGAGTGCTGGGTTCAAGGTGGCGCTGGTGACCGATGGGCGGTTGTCGGGAGCTTCGGGTGAGGTGTTGTCGGCGATTCATCTGACGCCCGAGGCAGTGGAGGGTGGGCCGATTGCGAAGCTGCGGGATGGGGATCGCGTAAGGATTGATTCGAATACGGGAGAGCTGACGGCGCTGGTGGATGCGGAGGAGTGGGCGGCGCGCGAGGCGGTGTGTGCGGACCTTTCGGCGATGCAGTATGGGGTGGGGAGAGAGTTGTTCAGCGTGTTTCGGCGGACGGTGAGTCGCGCGGATCAGGGTGGGACGATCTTTGCGGAGTTGTTGCGGTCCTCCGCGGACGGCGGGAGTTTGGATTGTGGCGGGCTGAAGCCCGGACTTATCTCAGGTGCGGCGGCAACGGCAACAGCAACAGGAGATTCCCAGAGGGAATGACAGCAAGAAAGGCAAGGACAACGGCAACAGCAAGGCAGATGCTTATTTCGTGGGGGTGAAGGCTTTTTCTATTAGCTTGCGGCCTAGTTCTATTTCTTCGCCGCTTACGGAGTGGGGCTTGTCGGGGAAACGGCGGAGGGTTACTTGCGCGCCCATGGCGGTGAAGATTTTGGCGGACTCTTCTACGCGCGGCCAGGGGACCCACTGGTCGGGGTCGCTGCTGGCGAAGAGGGCGGGGGTGCCGGCGAGGTCTCCGGAGTGGGTGAGGTCTGAGTCGGGAGGGCCGATGAGGCCGCCAGTCAAGGCGATGAGGCCGCCGTAGCGGGCGGGATGGGTCGCGATGAATTCGGAGGCGAGGCAGGCGCCTTGAGAGAAGCCGGCCAAGACGATGCGGTCGAGGGGAATGCCGGCGGCCAGGGCGAGGCCGATGACAGACTGGACGCGGGCGAGGGCGGAGTCTAGGAAGGGCTGGTTGAGGTCGCGCTCGGCGAGGAAGGAATTCGGATACCAGGCGAAGCCTTCGGCCTGGGGGGCGAGGAAGGCGATGGGGAAGCTGGCGGGCGCGAGCGCGCGGGAGAGGGTGAGGATGTCGCGGGCGGCGCCGCCGCGGCCGTGGAGCAGGATGACGGCGCCGGTTGCGTGATCGAGAGGCGCGCCGGCGCGGTAGAGTTCGCCCTCGGCATGAGGGTCATTGGGATCCTCTTTCGCACGCGCCGGTACAGGCGCGTTCGGAGGGGGCACCGGGTCGGCCTGGGGGTCTGCGGTGCCGGCAGCCGCCGGAGTTTTCGTATGGAGGGTGAGGGAGGGAAGGAGCTCCTCGAGGCTGGTGCGGCGGGACTCGAACCAGGGTGGAAGGCAGAGGCGTTCGCCGAGGGACTCGACGGGCTCGTCGATGGCGAAGCCGGGGTTGTCGGTGGCTAGCTCGAAGAGAACGCCGCCGGGCTCGCGGAAGTAGATGGAGTGGAAGTACTCGCGGTCGAGGACCTCCGTTGCAGGCAGGTGCCCTGTGATCTCAGCGCGCCAATCGAGCTGGGACTCGTCGTTGGCGGCGCGGAAGGCGATGTGGTGGACGGAGCCGGCGCCGGAACGACCGAAGTTGGCCTGAGGATCGACGAGGATGTCGATGTGGTTGCCGAGGGCGGAGGGGTCGGCGGGCGAGGCGAAGCGGAGGCGTTGGCCTTCGGCGGCGATTTGACGGAAGCCCATGACGTTGAGGGCGGCGGCGGTTTCGGTGGCGTCGAGCTGGAGCATGGTGACGCCGAAGAAGCCGCGGATGGCGTGGGCGGAAGGCACATCGGAAAATCGAGGTGGGTGGGCGGCGGCGCCTTCGGCGTGGGCGACGAGCTCGATCTTCATGCCGTCGGGGTCGGCAAGGGTGAGGACTTCTTCGTCGAAGCGGCGGGGGCTGCGGGTGAAGGGGATGTGCAGGTCGACGAGGCGCTGCTCCCAATAGGCGAGGGAGTCGCGTGGGATGCTGAAGGCGGTGTGGGTGACTTCGCCGACGCCGGCGGTGCCGCGGCCGACGCGGGGCCAGGGGAAGAAGGTGAGGATGGTGCCGGGGGAGCCGAGGTCGTCGCCGAAGTAGAAGTGGTAGGTGCCGGGGTCGTCGAAGTTGACGGTGCGTTTGACGAAGCGGAGGCCGAGGCCCTGGGTGTAGAAGTCGAGGTTGGCCTGAGGGTCGGAGGCGATGGCGGTGACGTGGTGGAGACCGACGATGGGTTGTGCAGGCATAAGAGGACCTCTAAGAGAGAGTGTAGAGGATAGAGGGCAGTGAGTAGAGGGTAGTGCGTCGTGAGTAGTGGGTAGTGGTGGAGACTGGTAGACTTTGCAATCATGGCCCCAGCTATAGCAGCACACGCGCTGACACGCAGTTTCGACGGGTTTACGGCTGTAGATCATATTGATTTGTCGGTGGAGCCGGGGCAATTTTTCGGATTCCTGGGGCCGAATGGTGCGGGGAAATCGACGACGATCAAGATGCTGACGGGATTGCTGGCGCCGACGTCTGGGTCGATCCAGATTCTTGGGCAGGATTTGTTTTATAACCCGGTGGAAGTGAAGCGGCTGATTGGCGTGGTGCCGGAGGGCATGGCGCTGTTTGGCAAGCTGACGGCGCGGGAGTACCTGCTGTTTGTGGGGCGGATGTATGGGCTGGAGAAGGCGACGGCGGAGGCGCGGTCGACCGAGCTGCTGGAGTTTATGGGGCTGGCGGACCAGGGAAAGAAATTGATTGCGGACTACTCGCATGGGATGGGAAAGAAGCTGGCTCTGGCGGCGGCGGTGATTCATGGGCCGAAGGTGCTGTTTCTGGATGAGCCGTTTGAGGGCGTGGATGCGGTGGCGGCGGGGACGCTGAAGTCGATGCTGCAGGGGATGATTGCGCGGGGGGCAACGATCTTTTTGACGTCGCATGTGCTGGAGATTGTGGAGCGGCTCTGCTCGCACATTGCGATTATTAATCGCGGACAGATTGTGGCGAATGGGTCGCTGGATGAGCTGCGGGCGGGGGTGCAGGCGAGGTTGACTCCGGGGCTGGAGGGCGAGGCGCAAGGACGGCTGACGCTGGAGGAGATTTTTCTGAACGTGGTGGGAGGCGAGGCGGGGGCGGGACATCCGGAGCAGGAGCTGACCTGGCTGTCCTAGGGTCCTGTGCGGACGGCGAACGTTAAGTGCGTCGCGGATTAGGAACGGGAGGGGAACATGGCTGAGGTAGAGCGGGGCGGGTGGACGGGGGCGCAGACGCGGGCGCAGTTTGCGGCGATCGCGTGGCTGCGCTGGCGGATTCTGGTGAATGGCTTACGGCGCAAGGGCGGCGCGGGCGAGCTGGTGGGCGTGGTGCTGCTTTCATTGCTTTTTTTGGGGATGGTGATGGGGGTTGTGGTGGGGGCTGGGGTTGCGGCTTACTTCCTTGTCGCTAAGGGACACCTGGCGTGGATACCGTGGCTGCTGTGGGGGATCTTTCTGCTGTGCCAGCTGATGAATATTCAGCTGGGGCAGCCGACGACTACGTTTGATCCGACCCAGCTGATTCGGTTTCCGCTGAAGGTGGACACGTATGTGGCGATACGGCTGTTCTTCGGGCTGCTGACGCCGGCGAATGTGGCGGGGTCGCTGACGTCGCTGGCGGTGGCGGTGGGGATTGGGTTGGCGGAGCCGGGGTTGTGGGTATATGCGCTGATTGCGATGGCGGTGTTCGCCGCGACCAATGTGCTGTTCTCGCGGATGATCTTTGCGTGGGTGGATCGGTGGCTGTCGACGCGGCGGGCGCGCGAGGTGTTTACGGCGATTATTTTTGTGGGGTCGCTGGGGATTCAGTGGGCGAATTTTACGTTCAACCCGACGTATAACCACGACCACCGGACGCACGCGTATGACGTGTCGCAGCAGCGGTTTGGGGTTGTGGGGCAAGTGGTGGGGAGGGCGGAGCCGTGGCTGCGGCCGCTGCCGCCGGAGCTGGCGGGGGCGTCGCTGGTGGAGGCGAAGGGGGCGTCGGCTGCGGGGTTTGCGGGGTATACGGTGGCGGCGGCGATGTGGGGAGGGCTGTTCCTGCTGGTGTTTGCGCTGCGGATGCGGACGGAGTTCCGCGGGGAGAACCTGTCGGATGCGGCGAGTGCGGTGGTGCGGAAGAAGACGAAGGCAAAAGTGGTGAGGGTTTCGAGCGGGATGGCGGTTGCGCCGATGGGCGCGGCGGGGATGGGGGCGAGCGCGGTGGGGAGCGAATTTACGCCTGCGGGCGGAGCTCGGGTGTGGTCGGTGATTGAGGCCGTGATGGGTAAGGAGATTCTGTATGTGCGGCGGAATACGGGGATTTTGTATGGGCTGGTGATGCCGATCTTCCTGGTGCTGATCTTTGCGGGCAAGTTTGCGACGCGATCGACTGTGGGGTCGATGTGGGTGTTTCCGGGGGCGGTGGCGTACACGCTGCTGGCGATCTGTCCTCTGAGCTACAACTCGCTGGGGATGGAGGCTACGGGGGCGCAGCTTTACTTCATGGCGCCGGTACGGATGCGGGATATTCTGCTGGGGAAGAACCTGCTGGGATCGCTGATGGCAGGGGTGGAGATCCTGCTGATCTTCGCGATCATCAGCTACATGGCAGGAGTGCCTTCGCTGCAGACGGCGCTGGCAGCGGTGTTGTGGGCGGTGGGAACGTTCGCGGTGAATATGATCTTCGGCAACCAGCGGTCGATTACTGCGCCGAAGAAGATGGATCTGCAAAAAGCGATGCGGCGACAGGCGTCGCAGGTGAGCGCGCTGATTGCGATGGCGGTGATGATGGTGTCGTCGGGTGTGGCGGCGGGGATCTTCTGGCTGTGCTTCTGGCTGCACGCGATGTGGGCGCTGGTGCCGATCTTTGCGGTGTTCGCGGCGGTGGGGGTGGTGGCGTATGTGCGGAGTTTGAGGAGGATGGATCGATTCGCGCGGGAGCATCGCGAGGAGCTGCTGGTGGAGCTGTGCAAGGCGTAAGGGCGTTGTCAGTTCTCCGTTGTGGTGCCGATGAGGCTTAGCATGCGGCCGGTGTGGCCTTGTTCGGCGCGGTGGGAGAAGTATTTGCGGCGGCCGTCGCGGAGGCGGGTGCAGGCGGTGCAGTGGTTGATGAGAGTGATTGAGGAGGGCTTGAGGCCGGCGGCGAGGAGCTGGCGGCGGTTGGCTTCCCAGAGGTCCATGTGGATTTGGGGGCCGAGATTGGAGTGGCCGGGGGCTCGGGCGGTGAGGAAGAGCATGGGATATTTTTCGCGGATGGGGTCGGAGTCGTAGACCTCGGAGAAGAGTTCGGGGGCGTAGGCGAACTGGCTATTGAACTCGTCGCGAACTTCTTCGCCAACGGCAAAGCAGCAGGCTCCGATGGAGGGGCCGATGGCGGCGATGAGGTCCTGGGGGCGGGAGCCGAAGTCGCGGCGGAGGGTGCCAATGCCGCGCTCGACGATGCGGGCGAGGGTGCCGCGCCAGCCGGCATGGAAGGCGGCGATGGCGTGGGTGCGGGTGTCGGCGACGAGGACGGGGACACAGTCGGCGGTGAGGATGCCGAGGAGGAGGTTGGGGTCGCGGGTGTAGAGAGCGTCGCCGCGGAGGAGGGCTTTGTGGTCGGCGGTGAGGAGCGGGAGGTCGGCGCGGGCGACACCGCGAATGATGCCGGTGTGGCACTGGCGGATGGTGATGAGGTCGGGTGCGGGTTTGCGGGATTTGGTGAGGGCGGCGACCAGGCGCTGACGGGCGGCGAGGATGGTGGCGGGGTCGTCCTGTGAGGTGTAGCCGAGGTTCTGTTCGGGAGGGCCGCCGGCGGCGTAGGCGGTGGAGAGACCGCCCTGGCGGGTACTGAATCCGGCGATGAGCCAGGGGTGCTCGCTCCAGGCGGGGACGGCGACGATGCCCGGAGTGGAGCGGCGCGGGGTGTTGGGTGGGGAGGATTTTGGAGCGGTTGGGGCGGATCTGGTGGAACGGCGGCCGCGGGTGAGGCCTGCGGCGGCGAGCGTTGCGTCGGGAGGGGCTGACGGGCCGACGACCTTCGGCGGGGGGTTCTTTGGGCGACTCACAGGGTGATTTTATCGTGGGATCCTGGACGCTTAGAGGGTTCTGCTTGTGGCGAGAGACTGCGCCTGTGGTCGAGCGATGGCGTTGGGTGGGCCAAGAACGGGAGACAGCGGGTTGTTGGCCTTCGGCTCAGAAGGGCAACCAGAAAAGCAGAAGAATGACAGCGGAAGATGGGGATGAGCGCCAATGGGGATGAGGGCACGATCAGGAGGGCGGCAAGATGAGGATGGCGGCACGAAAGGCAGCAGAAATGCGGGGAAATGCTGGGAAACGCGGGGGGTTAAAAGTTTCGGGCCCGCTTTCTGGCGGGCCCTTGAGAGGCTGTGGGGAGGGGATTAACTGAGGAATTCACCGGGGGGTCGCCCAAAAAAAGGGCAAAGAGGAGGAGCTTACTGCAGGTAGGACAGATTGAATAGCCTCTCAGTTGTAAATTCAGACGCTCGAGGGTGGAGATTGGTTGCACAGATTGAGAGAATTCTTGGGACCTTGCAAGGGAAATCGTCTGGATACTGCAACCTTCCCCGGTCCTGTGCGTCCAATCGCGCAGTATGTGTAGGGTTTAAAGCCTGTGAAGTTCCCCCATCGGCAACGAATGAACAGATTTCGGTGGCTTGTTGTAAAAGCCGGTCTGTCAGGCTTCGGGATTTTTGGGCTTTTCACTGGATACTCACAGCCAACCTATTGCATTAGAGAGAGATCGGCGTATATCATACCGCGACTGCAGCATGAATAATTCAACTCAAATCGCCTCGCATCTACTTCGCTCCCGCATCGGGAAGCTTTGTGTGGTCATCATCGGGACATCTCCGAACGAGATGATCGAGAAGGCCACGGAAGTTCTGAAAGAGTCCAGTTTTCTGGAGTTTCGGCTGGATTATCTGGCCAAACCGGCGGCCGCGCTGCCGGCGCTGAAGCAATTTCTGGCGGAGAATGGCGCCGCGACGGCAATTGCGACTTGCCGGCTGAAGGACCACGGCGGCCGGTTCGATGGATCGAAGACGGCGGAGCTGGAAATTCTGGTGAAGGCGGCTGCGGCGGGATTCCATCTGATCGATATTGAGTTGGAAACGATTGAGAAGCTGCCGAAGAATGCGATGAGCCAGCTGCGCGAGGCGGGAGCGGCGGTGATTATCAGCCACCACGACTTCCACGCGACCAAAGACCTGGATGCGGTGTATGGGCGGATCAAGCCGTTCGGTCCGGACTTCATTAAGATTGTGCCGACGGCGCGGTCGCTGTCGGACAACCTTACGCTGATGAAGTTTTTGGAGCGGGTGGAAGACGAGAGCAATTCGAGCGTGGTCGGGATCTGCATGGGCGAACCGGGAATCATCTCGCGGGTGCTGGGGCTGCGGGCCGGGTCGGCGTTTACGTTTGCCGCCGCGAGCCAGGGCGAAGAGACGGCGCCGGGACAGATTGCGGCGCGCACGCTGCTGGAGACGTACCGCGTGGATCAAGTGGATGCGGCGACGAAGATCTATGGCGTTGCGGGCAATCCGATCAAGAGTTCGCTGTCGCCGCTGATGATGAATACGGCGTTTCGGCGCGAGACGGTGAATGCGGTTTACCTGGGGCTGCAGACATCGAAGGCGGATGATCTTTTCAAGCTGGCGCGGGAGGTACCGATTCAGGGGATGAGCATCACGATGCCGTTGAAGCAGGACGTGATGCCGCTGCTGGAGCGGACGGATGCGCTTTCGGCGAAGATTGGCGCGGTGAACACGATTCTGCGCGCGCAGGATGGAAAATTCTACGGGTTCAACACGGATGTTGCGGGTATTGTGGCTCCGCTGGAGCGGCGGCTGCAATTGAAGGGCGCGAAGGTGCTGGTGCTGGGCGCGGGTGGGGCGGCGCGCGCGGCGGTGTTTGGTTGTTGCGACAAGGGCGCGGAAGTGTACATCCTGAATCGCACGCCGGAGACGGCGCAGAAGCTGGCGCGGCAGTCAGGTGCGAAGGCCATCAAGCGCGACCTGGTGGCGAAGACGCAGTTCGATGTGATCATCAACGCTACGCCGCTGGGGATGGCAGGGACAGCGAAGCCGGGGGCGAAGGGCGTGCCGGTGTCGCCGCTGGAGGCCAACGAGATCAATGCGCGGTACGTGTTTGACCTGGTCTATAACCCGATTGAGACACCGCTGCTGCGGATGGCTCGGCAGAAGGGTATTGCCGTGATCACGGGCGTGGAGATGTTTGTGCAGCAGGGGGCGCGGCAGTTCGAGATCTGGACGGGCAAGCCGGCGCCGGAGGAAGAGATGCTGCGGGTGGTGTTGCACTCGCTGCGGCAGAGTGCGGAGAGTGCGGCGGGGGGCGCGGCGGAGACGCCTGCGGCCAGCGCGCCGGTGGCGAAGGCTGAGGCGGTTGTGACTCCGCCGAAGGAGAAGCCAGCGGTGGCGGCTCCGGCGAAGGCGGCGAAGGCAGCGGCGGTGATCGTAAAGCCTAAGCCGGTGGCGAAGAGCGCGGCGAAGGTTCCGGTGCGGAAGGCTGCGCCTGCGAAGCCGGTGCGGCGGAAGCCTCCGGTGAAGGCTGCGGTGAAGGCCAAGGGTAAGGCTAAGTCGCGGTAGGGGCGGCCCGGAATTTGTCCCAGGAGCGAAGGGATATCAGGTCAGCTGCACCCATGGCTTAGCAGGCAAACAGCAGATTCCCAGAGGGAATGACAGAAAGAAAAGCAAGAGCCCGGGGCTAAAGCCCACTCCTGGTGGTGGCTCTTCAGGGGGCTAAAGCCCCCTGCTAATCCAGTAGAACAAGCAACGGCTCCGGTAGAACATGCACGGGTCCTTGTAGAACAAGCAACGGCTCCGGTAGAACAAGCGACGGCAACTACAAGAGCGCGATGTGTTGCCGGGACTACCGTCCCGGCCTATCTCAGCAGCACAAAACTTATTGCGAGTCGAACTCGCGGGCGATCCATTGTTTGAGGGCTGACATGCTGACTTCGCGACCGAGGAAAGATTGGACGAGGTCGCGTGCTGGTTTGGAGCCGCCGGGCTCGAGGACTTCGCGGCGGTAGCGGAGGGCGGTGGGGCCTTCGATGAGATTGTTCGCGTCGAACTGCTCGAAGAACTCGAGGGCCATGACCTTGTCGTAGAGGTAGGTGTAGTAGTTCGAGGTGTAGCCGACGAGGTGGGTGAACGCCGAGTACATGCGGTTGCCGTCGACGAACTCGTAGCGGGAGAAGCGGTCGTAGCCGGTGCGGAGGAGAGCGTCGAGGTCTAGGTCGGCTACGGGTTTGTCGTGCGTTTCCATGGAGTAGGTCGCGTACATGACCTGGGTGAGGGTGGCCAGGGCGCGGCCGTGGGCGCTGGCTCGGACCATGCGGGCAAAGACGTCGTGGGGGATGGGCTCGCCGGTCTTGTAGTGGCGGGCGAAGGTGCGGACCAGCTCGGGGTCTTCGAAGAACTCTTCGAGCATCTGCGAGGGGACTTCGACGAAGTCGCCTTCGGTGGAGATGCCGGATTGGCCGGCCCAGCGCTGACGGCCGCCGAGGACCTCGTGCATGAGGTGGCCGAACTCGTGGAAGCAGGTGACGACGTCGGAGTATTGGAGGAGGCCTGCGTCGGTAGCGGTGGGCTGCGGGAAGTTGCAGACGAGTGAGGCTTCGGGGAGTTGATGGTTGAGGACACCGCTGACGAGAGAGCACTCGCTGAACCACTTGCTCTTGCCTTCGCGCGGATGCATGTCGAGGTAGATGCGGCCGATGGGTTGGCTGTGGGTGGGTGAGGTTGGGTCGTTATCGAGGACGTTGAAGGCTTTGACGCCGGGGGCCCAGACGACGGCGTCTTGCGCGCGCGCGAAGGTTACGCCGAAGAGCTTGCCGGCGGTGGTGAGGATGCCGGCTTCGACCTGCTCGTAGGGGAAGTAAGGGCGGACGGACTGGGAGTCGAAGTCGTAGCGTGCGCGGCGAAATTGCTCTTCCCAGAAGCGGGCGTCCGAGAGGGTGAGAGGGAGAGCGTTGGGGTCACGCTCGCGGACGAAATCTTCGAGCTCGGCGAACTCCTGCCTGGCGGTTTCGAGGGCGGCGGCTTCGACTTCGTTGAGGAAGGTGCGCATGTTGGCGGCGGAGCCCATCATCTGGTCGACGGTGGCGAGGTCGGCCCAGCTGCGAAAGCCCAGGAGGGTGGCCATCTCTTCGCGGGCGGCGAGGAGATCGAGGAGGACCTGCTTGTTGGCGGGATAGGCGCGGTCGTTGTAGGCGAGATACATGCAGCGGCGGAGCTGGGGGCTGATGGCGTAGGACATGACGGGCGCCATCTCGGGGGGATCGGTGGTGAGGACGACGGGGGCGTCGGCTACGAGATAGGGGCCGTCGTCGCTGGCTTTGGCGGGGTGGACGCCGTGGCGGGCGAGGTAGTCGTCGGGGAGGCCGAGGAGGTCGTCGGGATTGTCGACGGGGATGTTGCGGACGTCGTCCTGGACGGCGCGGCTGAAGGTCATGCTGAGCTGCGTCATGTTGTCGGCGAGAGCGCGGATGCGGGTGCGGGTGGGCTCGTCCTTGTCGACGCCGGAGAGACGGTAGCCGAGGAGGGCGCGATCGAGATAGTAGAGCGTGGCGGGATCGGCGGAGGCGGGGGCGGCGATGACCGAGGTGTTGAGGGCGGCGAGGGCCTGGTAGACGTCGCGGTTGAGGCTGAGGGCTACGCTCTCGGCGCCGATTACCTGGGAGAGCTGCTGCGCGGCGTCGCGGACGTCGGCGAGGGGATGAACCATGAACATGACGCCGCTCTGCGAGCCGGCCATGCGGAGATGCCAGCAGGCGCGGTCGTAGGGGACGAGGGTGTTGTCGACGGTGCGGGGGCCGGTGATGGCGAGGAGATCGGCGATACAGGCGCGCGAGGCGGCGAGGTGGTGCTCGACCCAGGCGTTGGCGGCGGGGGCGTCGGCGAGGCCGGTCCAGATGTGCAGCGGATCGGGGACGTTGGGCTTGGCTGAGTCGGACGATTTGGAATTTTCTTCAACTGCGGGCATGGATGCTATCTCCCCCTGATGTGTGGCGCTGGGCGTTGATCTGGGCGTTGCGTCGGGCGCCTGTTAACCAGTGTAGGGGAAGACGGTGTGCGACGCGGGGTTTGGGAGAGTTGCGGGCAGGCGGGAAGGTATGGAAGGAGTTACGCCATATTTTGACAATCGTACCGCGGCGGGAATAGGCTGGTGATGGGTACTTTTACCCATCGAGGTTAATTCTATGAAGCGTACTATGTTGGCCATCCTCGCGATCTCACCGTTGATGATGCACGGACAGGTGAAGTCGTCTGCTCAGCCCGGATCTACGCCCACTCTTGAGTCGAGCAACGTGCAGCCTGCTGCGCTTGCTGGGATCAAGTCTGCAGACCATAGCGCAAGCCCAACCGCCGTTCGCGTCTCGTCCGGCGTCACGGCACCAGTGCTCGTGCACTCGGTGGATGTTGATCGCGAACATATCCTGGGAACCGATGTCTCGGGGGACCGTGTCGTGCGCGTGGCGATGACGGTCGACGCGTCTGGCAAGCCCACGGACTTGAAGGTGATTCAGTCGACCGACAAGTTCACGGACCAGGCGATTCTTACCGCGGCGAGCCAGTATCGCTATAAGCCAGCGACGTTGAATGGAAGCGCTGTGCCGATGGAGCTGACGGTTAACTTCACCATCGAGTAAGAGTACAGAGAATGCGGGCCCTATTAAGGGGTGAGGGCTGAGGCCTTCGCCCCTTTTTTGATTTAGCGGTATTCGGAGGTTTTGGCGCGCGGAGGTGCGGTGTCTCATACAATGAAGCTGCTATGCGCTATCTGATCGCGATCCTCGCACTGGCCGGCATCTTCGATTCCGTGCTCGCCTTAAGAATTCACAACCAGAATCCGGCCGATGCGCCACCGTGCGCGGTGACGGAGAAGTTCGATTGCGGCGCGGTGAATCATGGCCGCTACGCGGTGTTTCCGCCGATTGGGTTTGATGAGCCCGAGCACTCGGGGAAGATTCATATACCGGTGGCGGTGATTGGCATCTTTGGATATGCGCTGATTGCGGTGCTGGCGCTGAGCAAGCAGTACTGGTGGACGCTGCAGGCGGCGGAGATTGGATTTGCGTGCGCGGCGTTTCTGTCGTTTCTCGAGGCGTACGTGATCGAGAAGTGGTGCATTTATTGCTTGTACTCGATGTGTATTATCTCGGCCATCCTGGTGTTGACGATTGCGAAGCTGTTAACTGATACCCTGCGGGGGCGAAGATCGGGTGCGACGGCAGCTCCGTAATGCCGCTACAATCTCCGCATGTGGCCCAACGCCCTGCTGCAACTGCTCAAACTTGCTCCGCATGTGACGCGGCTGGTGCCGGTGGCGGACCGGTATCTGCAGTCAAGGACGGAGAACGGGAAGGCGCAGCGGCGTGCGTTGGAGCAGATGGCCGATCGTCTGCGTGGGGACATGGAACAAATCAGCGACGGGATGCGTGGGGATTTGACGCAACTGGCGACAGCGCAGGCCGGCATCCACCAACAACTGAATGAGCAGAGCGAGACGCTGGCGGCCATCGCGGCGGACACGCGGGCGACGAGGTTGGCGAGCGATGAGATGGATACGCGCATGAGGGGGATGGAGGCGCGGATGGCGCGGCTCTGGATGGTCTTCCTTGCGGGAATGAGTGTGCTCGCGATCCTGGCGGCGGTGATGATTGCGATGCTGCTGCATATTCAGCACCTCCACGGATCCTAGTCGACTATGGCTGAGCAACAACGACGTTCACAATTCCCTTCTCTGGCTGGACTTTTGCGATTACGGCGAGAGACGATAGCGGCGCATCCGCGACGCTATGTGAAGATGCTGCTGGTTTGTCTGGGTGTGCTGCTGGTGGTGGATGCAGTGGCGGGGTGGCCGTTCCTGGTGGCGCGGCTGCAGGCGGTAGCGGTGCTGGAACGGGTGGGAGGCCAGCCGGTGCCCGGGTTGGTGCGCTGGCTGGTGGTCGAGCCGGTGAAGACGACGGAGCTGACATTGATGCTGCCGAGCGGGGTGGAGCGGGCGCGGATGTACACGCCGGTGAACCATCCAGATGCGCCGGGGATGGTGGTGGTGCATGGGGTTCACTATTTGGGGATGGACGAGCCGCGGCTGGAGGCTTTTGCCTCGGCAATGGCTGCGTGCGGTTTGCGGGTGCTGACGCCGGAGCTGCCGGATATCAAGGACTACCATATCGGGGCGGGATCGATTGCGAGCATTGGGGATACGGCGGAGTGGATGACGCGCGAGGGCGGCGGGAAGCCGGTGGGGGTGATGGGGCTGAGCTTTTCGGGGAGCCTGTCGCTGCTGGCGGCAGCCGAGCCGCGGTACAAGCAGGACATCAAGTTTGTGGTGGCGGTGGGTTCGGAGGGTGAGATGTCGCGGGTGGCGAACTACTATCTGACGGGAAAAGCGCTGCGTCCGAGCGGCGTTGCGGAAGTTCTTGCGCCGCATGAGTACGGCGCGCTGGTGCTGGAGTATGAGAGCCTGCAGGATTTTGTGCCGGCGCCGGATCGGGATGCGGTGCGGCTGGTGTTGCGGAATCATTTGTACGAGGATTTTGCGGCGGAGCGTGCGGCGCTGGCGAAGTTGACGCCGATGCAGAGGGTGGAGGCGCGGCAGTTGATGGACACGACGTCGGCGGCTACGCGAAAGATGATTGCGGAGAGCGACGAACGGCATTTGGCCGAGATGGCGAGTGTGAGTCCGGATGGACAACTGGGGCGGCTGGCGACGCCGGTGTTCCTGCTGCATGGCGAGGGCGACAACATTATTCCTTCGGCTGAGACGCAGTGGCTGGAAAAAGATGTGCCTCCGAGCGAGATGGAGGCGTCTTTGATTTCACCGGTGATTTCGCACCTGGATCTGGATGGCAAGGGGCCGGGGTTCCGAGACCAGTGGCGGCTGGTGCATTTTTTTGCGCAAGTGCTGCATGCTGCAGAAGCTCGGTAACGCGAGGGCGCGAGCGAGCCAACTACAATAGAGGGAGACATGGCTGACTTGATTGGGCTTGGGGATATTGAGGGGGCGAAGGCCCGGATTGCGGCTGTCGCCGTTCGTACGCCGCTGGTGCGGCTTAGCCGCGCGAGGTTGCGCATGGCGGGGTTTCGGGAGCTGGCGGACAGGGTGCCTGAGATTTATTTGAAGGACGAGTCGGCACAGCCGATTGGGAGCTTCAAGTTGCGGGGCGCTTACAACAAGATTGCGCAGCTGCCGGCGGATCAGTTGAAGCGCGGGGTGATTACGTACTCGAGTGGCAACCATGCGCAGGGCGTGGCGTATGCGGCGCGGGCGCTGGGAGCGAAGGCGGTGATTGTGATGCCGTCGAATGCTCCGCAGATAAAGCGCGAGGCGACGATTGCGCTGGGCGCGGAGATCGTTTTGGTGGGCGCGGCTAGCAGTGAGCGGCGGGAGAAGGCTGAGGAGTTGGCGGCGATGCACGGGTACACGATTGTGCCGCCGTACGATGATGCCGCGATCATTGCGGGGCAGGCCACGTGCGGAGTGGAGATTCTGGAGCAGCTGCCTGGGGTGGAGCTGGTGCTGTCGCCGGTGTCGGGCGGAGGGTTGCTGTCCGGTGTGGCGACGGGGATCAAGCTGACGGCTGAGGCCGCGGGGATTGCGGCGCCGCAGGTGTGGGGATGCGAGCCGGAGCTGGCGGCGGATGCTGCTGAATCGTTCCGGACGAGGACCCTGGTGGAGTGGCCGGCCGAGAAGACGACGCGCACGCTGTGTGACGGGTTGCGGACGCAGTCGTTGGGGACGCTGAACTTCGAGCATATTCTTCGTTTCGTGGATGGAATTGTCACGATCAGCGAAGAGGAGATTCGTACGGCGGCGAAGGTGATTCTGGCCACAACCAAGATTGTGGCGGAGCCTTCGGGCGCGGTGACGCTGGCGGCTGTGCTGTTTCATGCCGAGGAGTTGCCCAAGGTGCGGAGGGTGGTGGCGATCGTGTCGGGCGGCAATTTGGAGCCGGCGCTGCGGGCTGAACTCGAAGGCTAGAGGCGGAGTAAGCGCTGGGCGTTGCCGTGGGTGAGGATTTCCATCTCGGAGACCGTGAGGGCGGGCTGGGATGATTGGAGGGTCGCGAGGAAGTCGCGGCCGCGGGTGTTGGGGCTGAAGGGATAGTCGACCGAGTACATGAGGCGATCGAGGCCGAGGACTTCGCGCGCGCAGTCGAAGGGTGGACGCGTGAAGTAGCCGCTGGTGGTGACGTGGACCTGGTCGAGGATGGTTTCGGTGAGGGTGCGCCTGAGGTGCTTTGCGGCGGGGCAGAGGATGGTGTTGGAACGCGCGAGGGCGTAGGGGACGCCTTCGCCCATGTGGCCGATGATGACCTGGAGGTTGGGCAGGCGATCGAGGACGCCGGACAGGATTAGGCGCAGGAGATGGAGTCCGTTTTCTGCGTGCCAGCCCCATCCGGCGATGGAGAGAAGCATGCCGGTGTCGCCGGGGAGATTGGAGTAGTAGGCGGACTGGACGACGGCGGGCGGGGGCGCGGGATGGAGATAGAGCGGAACGTTGAGGGCTTCGGCGGCCTCGAGAACCGGGAAGAACTCCGGGGCGTCGAGAAACTTTCCGTCGGTGGTGCCGTTGACGAAGAGGCCTTTGAAGCCGAGAGTGCGGATGCAGCGCTCGAGTTCCTTGACGGCAGAGGCGGGGTCTTTGAGGCCGGGCGTGGCGAAGGCGGCGAAGCGATCGGGGTGCGCGGCGATGGCGGCGGCGAGCTCGTCGTGTACGCCGTGCAGGACGGCGGCCTGGTCGGCGGGGGCGAGGGTGTCGATGCCCATGGCGGCGAGGGAGAGGACCTGGAGGGTGATGTTGCCGTCGTCCATGGCGGCGATGCGGCCATCGCCGAGATCGAGGAGCCGATCGCGGATGGCGCGCATGGGCTCGGGAACCGAGTGGCCGTAGGCTCCGGTGGCCTTGAGGAAATCGGTTGTAACGAAGTGTTCTTCGAGCGCGATGGCCTTCATGAATTGTTAAGATACCGGGGGGTCACGGCAGGTTCAAGCGCAAGGCTGGCAGGGTAAAATTGAGGCTATGCCTTCTTTGCTCAAAGTATTGATTTTGGCCATCGTGCAGGGCCTTGCGGAATTATTGCCGGTATCGAGCTCGGCGCACGTGGTGGTTGCGGAAAAGCTGATGGGACTTGATCCTTCGTCGCCGCAGATGACGCTGGTGCTGGTGATGCTGCATACCGGAACGATGTTTGCGGTGATCTTTTATTTCTGGTCGCAGTGGAAGCAGGCGTACTTCACGACCGAGCACGCGATGAAGCGGTTTGCGGTGCGGGCGGCGTGGGCGACGGTACTGACCGGGGTGGTGGGCTATCCGCTCATCGCGATTATTGAGCGGACGGCGTTCAAGGGGCATTCAAAGGGCGAGATCGAGATGCTGTTCTCGCGTCTGGATTTGATTGCGCCGGCGCTGCTGGCGGCAGGTGTGCTGATTTTGATTGCGGGGCTGAGGGAGCGTGGGTCGGCGGGGAGCGCGACCACAGGGCGGCCTGACTATGAGCGCTCGATTGTGCTGAGCGGCGATAACGTGACGTTCGGGCAGGCTGGATGGATGGGAGCGATCCAGGGATTGTGTCTTCCCTTCCGCGGATTTTCGCGATCGGGCGCGACGATTTCGACGGGGCTACTGGCGGGAGCGAATCGGCAGCGGGCAGAGCGGTTCAGTTTTGCGCTGGCGGTGATCATCACGCCGCTGGCGATTGCGCGCGAGGCGGAGAGGTTGCTGAAGGCGAAGCATGTGGCCGATCTTGCGGGACAGCCACTCGATCTGCATGGGAGCGTGGTGGCAGCGCTGCTGGGGATGGTGCTGTCGTTCGTTGCGGGGCTGGCGGCGCTGCGCTGGCTTAGCTCGTGGCTGGAGCATGGGCGGTGGTACTTGTTTGGGATTTATTGCTTGGTGGCGTCGGGCGTGGTGTTCTATCTGTATCACCTAGGGTACTAAGAGGCCGAGGTTCGGTGGGATTTTCCAAGCGGGGAGTTAATCAGGCATGATGCGCACGCAGGCGCGGGTCACCATGAAGTGATCCGCGCCTGCGTGTGTGCCTGAATTACTTTGCTGCGGAGGCGTCGCGGCTGGCTTTGACGAAGTCATGCGAGGTGAGGACCTGCTCCTGCTGCTCGACGAGGAGTTCGCGGATCGGCAGGGGAAGATCGTGCTCGAGGGCCTTTTCGTAGGCCTTTTTGGCTTCGTCCTCGCCTTGTTCTGCGGTCTCGAGCAGGGCGTGGTCGCCGCCACCGAGCTTCGCCTTGAGGTCGCCCCAGGTGCGGTGGATGGCGCCAGAGACGGTGCCGGACTCCTTAACGTCGGCCATGCCGGCGCGGTGCAACTCATTCTCGAGCTCGGCGCGGAAGTTGGCGCGCTTGAGACTCTCGGCGAGGAAGAAGCGTTTGAGGGAGATGTCCTTGAGGTGATCGCCGATGTCGGCAAAGCCTTTCTGGCTGTCTTCGAGGGTCTTAATGAGGTCGAGGAGAACAGTCTCCATCTCTTTGTTCCTGGTCGATCCGTCCAAAGTATTGATTGACATAGAATCCTTCCTGGCCGGGGCCATGGGTAGTGCGTTGGTGGGGTCCGCCGATTGAATGCGATTCTCCTACGTCGGCGGCAAGCGGGAGAAATCGCGAAAATCCTGCTCCCCCACCTGTACGCGTCAAAGGTTCAGCTCGCCGCAATGCGCACTCACCTCGACTTCTTTCTAGATGCAGGAAGGGGCTGCCTGCGTTGACTGGCGGGGGAAAATCGGGTCAAAGGATTGATTTTGGGGCGAATGGAGGAGGTCACCAGTGTGGTTCCACTTCGCGAGGCTGCGCACCGCACAGCGGGCTATGGAACAATAAATTTGCTCTGGTTGTTCGGTGATTCGCAGCAAAGCGCCCGCGCGGTACGTCCCGCAGGCGATTGGCTCGACCGCGTACCTACACCCTTATGAAGCCCCAGAGACTCGTTTACTCGCCAACCCGGAGCCGTCGTCTGAACGAGATGCTCGGATTGATTGTGCTGGTTGCTGCCGGCTTGCTGCTGCTTGCGCTGGTGAGCTATACGCCTTCCGATCCATCGTTCAACACGGTTGGCGGAGGCGGGGGCACGCGGCTGGCGCACAACTGGACGGGGCTGGTGGGGGCCTATGTGGCTGACCTGCTGTTGCAGACGGTGGGGATTGCGATCTTCTTTGTGCCGCTGGCGCTCATACGGATTGGCGTGTCGTGGATGCGGTCGCAGCGGGTGGGCTCGACGAAGACGAAGCTGGCTGGAATTGCGCTGTGGCTGACCTTTGCGCCGGCGCTGATCTCCATGATGCCGGGCGCGATGTTGTGGCGGCATGCGCTGCCGATCGCGGGTATCGAGGGTACGATCCTGGCTGGCGGGCTGATCCACTTTGTGAATTATCCGGGGGCGATGATCCTCTGCGGGCTGATGGTGGCGCTGTCGCTGTACCTGACGACGTCGTTTCTGCTGGCGAATGCGGGTGCCTGGTTTACGGCTCACTTCGGATTTTTGCAGAACTTGAGCGATCGGTATGCGGCATGGAAGAGCAAGCGGCGCGGCGCGGAGGAGGAAGAGTTTGACGAGGCGTTTGCTTCCAAGCGCGAGATTGCAGCAGCCATGGCGCGGAGGCAGGAGAAGAGCGAAGGCGAGACAGTGGCTCGGAATGGCACGCTGCTGTCGAGCTTCTTCGGTTGGTTTGGACGGCGCAAGCGCAACCAGCAAGAGGATGAGGCTGCGAGCAGTGGACAAGGGTTGGGGCTGAGCGACGAACCGGCGTCGGTGTGGCAGACGATGCCGCGGACGCTGGTGGACGCTGCACCGATGACGGGGCTGCATGTGGCGGCGGCAGCGGCAGCGCCGTATGCTGCGCAACTTGCGGCAGCGGCGGCTCCACTGCGGAACGCGCCGATGGAGGTGTTGCCATTCGCGGAGGCAGAGGCTGTCTCTGCGAGTGCGCAGGAAGATGACGGATGGCTGGACGCGCCGGAGCGCCGGACACCCGCGCCGATCTTGTCGATGCCGAAGGCTTCGCACGTGGCGATGCCGGAGCCACCGCCGGCGCGACTGCCGAAGCCGGTGGAACTGCCGCCGATGCCTTCACCGATGCAGGACATTGCGGCGCAGAATATTGCGTTTGGGAAAAGGGCCGACGCGGATTTGAGGGCTGTGGCGATCACGCCGAAGTCGGTGCGGGGATACAAGCTGCCGCCGAGCTCGCTGCTGTACAAATCGGAAGAGCACGCGCAGGTGCGGGAGAACGAGCTGCGTGAAGAGGCTCGGGTGCTGGTGGAGAAGTGTGGCGAGTTTGGCGTGGATGGCAGCGTGGAGCAGATCAATCCTGGGCCTGTCGTCACGACGTTTGAGTTTCGTCCGGATGCGGGGGTGAAGTACTCGCGTGTTACCGGGTTGGCGGACGATTTGTGTTTGGCGATGGCGGCGGAGTCGATCCTGATTGAGCGCATGCCGGGCAAGTCGACGGTTGGCATCCAGGTGCCGAACCATGAGCGCGAGACGATCTGGCTGCGCGACGTGGTGGAGTGCGAGAACTTTGCGCAGAGCAAGAGCAAGCTGGCGATTGCGCTGGGCAAGGACATCAGCGGGCGGATTGTGATTGGCGATTTGGCGAGCATGCCGCATGTGCTGATCGCGGGGTCGACGGGTTCGGGTAAGTCGGTGGCGATCAACGCGATGATCATGAGCGTGCTGTTCAAGTCGACGCCGGAGCAGGTGCGCATGATTTTGGTGGATCCGAAGCGGGTTGAGCTGGGGATGTACGAAGGGATTCCGCACTTGTTTACGCCGATCATTACTGAGGCGAAGCTGGCGGCGAACGCGCTGAGGAATGCGGTGCGCGAGATGGAGCGGCGGTTGAAGCTGCTGGCGGCGAATCACGTGCGCAATATCGACCAGTTCAACAAGCTGTTTGAGAATGGCAGCGAGTATTTGTTTGAGGACGTGAACCAGGAGCCGCTGCCGTACATCATGATCATTATCGATGAGCTGGCGGATTTGATGATGCTGGATCGGGCTAACGTGGAAGAGGCGATTACGCGGCTGGCGCAGATGGCGCGGGCGGTTGGGATCCATCTGGTGCTGGCGACGCAGCGGCCGTCGGTGGACGTGATCACGGGGTTGATCAAGGCGAACGTGCCGACGCGTATGAGCTTCCGGCTGGCGACGAAGGTGGATTCGCGAACGATTATTGACTCGAACGGTGCGGAAAGTCTGCTGGGGCGCGGCGATATGTTGTTTTTGCCGCCGGGGACTTCGCGACTGCAGCGTGTTCATGCTCCATTCGTTACGGAGAAAGAGATTGCCGCGGTGACGGCGTTCTGGAAGGCGCAGGGCGAGGCTGAGTACGTGCATGGGTTCCTGGAAGGGCCGAAGGACGAGAAGAGCAGCGAGGGTGGTGGTGCGAGCGATGGCGAAGAAGATGACGCGCTGTTCGACGATGCGGTGCGGCTGGTGTTCGAGTTTGGGAAGGCGTCGACTTCCCTGCTGCAGCGGCGGCTGCGGATTGGCTATGGACGCGCGGCGCATCTGATCGACATGATGGAGCGCGACGGATTGGTGGGGCCGGCGGATGGATCGAAGCCGCGCGAGATTCTGAAGTCGCCGAATTATTTCTCGGAAGTGGACGCTACGCTGCGGTAGGAGTTCGGCTAGTGTGCGGCGAGGGCGGGCCTGCTGAGGAGCCAGTGGCGGAGGTCGGCGCGGACGTGCTCGTAGGTGGGCTCGCCTTTGGGGTAGAGCTTGATGGTGCCGTGGGATTTTCCGGTGTAGAAGTTCAGGGCGAAGTCTTTGATGACGGGGACGGTGCGGGGTTCGACGCCGATGTGGACGGCGGTGTTGGGCGTGAGTGCAGAGCGCGCTGCGTCTGCTGATTCGAGGGAGACGTACTCGCGGACGCGGCCATCGGTGCCGAAGTATTCGAAGTTGTAGCGAGTGAGGGAGCGGCCGACGGGCTCGTAGTATTCGCGGACGATCCAGTGTTCGCCGTGCACGTCGAAGGCGTCGATGACATCGCTCTCGCGGGTGCTGATGCCGGGGGCGCCGCGCTGGCGGGCGCCACGGAGGACGGCGCGCTCGCGGTCGAACTCCTCCCAGCGACCGAGGGCGGCTTCGACGATGACGAGGTTCTTGTGGGCGAGCCAGAACTCGGGCTGCGCGGCCACGACGGCGCGGTACTGGAGCTCGGCGGCTTCGTACTGGTGGAGGCCAAGCTTGGCGTCGCCGATGCCTTCCTGGGCGTCGATGTTGCCGGGATGGGCTTTCAGGTAGTCAGCGAAGAGTTGTTCCGCTTGCTGATAGTGCTTGTCCTCGAGGGCTTTGTGCGCGGGGACAAGCTCACGCGGGATCGGCCTCTGGGCGGCGCAGGTTGCGATGAGCGCGGAGAGGAGGATGGCTGCGGTTGTTACCCTGTGGCCTGAGTTGAGTTTCAAGTTTCTACCTGCGCCTTCCCTGCCGCATGGCGTGCCGGCTGACGAACGATCCGAGGACGGCGATCGCGGCCAGCAGGGCGATCCAGAAGAGGTTTGGGTTGCGCTGGTCGTACGTGCTGGCAACGTGACGCTGGATGTAACCGGTGTTGAACTCCTCCGGTCCTAAGGTTGCGATGAGCGGTTTGGCTGGCAGGGTTGCAAGATCTCCCAGGTCATAGACGGATGCGCGAAGGTCGTTGTCACCATAGCGGAGAGTGTAGGTTGCGTTGGGGATGGCGTCGAAGCAGAGGGTGCGCTGGCGCATCTGGAGTTGAACGGCGTTGAGGGGGAGGGCAGGCTGGGCGGCGTCTGCGATGGTTACGCGGATGGTAGCGGGGTCGTGCAGATTAGAGGCAATGACGGCGGGGAATGAGAGTTCAGCGGCGCCGATGGCGGGAGCTCCGGCGATGGCGTCGGCTGGGCGGGTGACGCGCCAGATCTGGCCGTCGATAATTTCTTGCGGCTGGTCGGGCTGGTGGGTGTCGGCGTCGGCGATGACGGAGACGTTGCGCAGGAAGTCCGATTTGTAGGCGGGATTGAGAACAAACTGTATGCGCTCGACGGGGATGTGGGCGGTGACGTCGAACTGTGCGAGAGAGGAGGTACCTGGGTGCGTGATGGTATTGGCGGAGGCGACCACGGTGTAGAGGGTCTGGGCTTCGCGGCTGGCGGGGACGGTTGCGCCTTGAATGATGGAGGGGTCGAGATGCGGGAAAGGGCTGCCGTCGAGGGTGCGGAGGTGGAGGAGGATGTGCAGATGAGGGACGGTGGATTCCTGCAGGGCGAGCGAGGTGGAGCGGGCGAGATGGCGCTGGGTGAGATCGAAGAGGGTGAAGGTGCCGAGGAGTTTGGCGGGGGAGTCGTTGGAGCCGGAGACTTCGGCGGTGGCGAGGAAGTTGTGGGCGGCGAGGTTGAGGTCGACTTCGCTGTAGGGGCGCGGGGGCATGTCGAGGTCGAAGGAGAGAGTGTTGTTGTGGGCGATGATGTTGCGAACGGTGGCGGTTTGGGCGTCGGTGGGCTGGGCTTCGCTGTAGCTGACGACGAAGGGGACTTCCTGAGGCTGGGAGTGGGGGAGGACGCGGAAGACGCGGAGGTCGTCGGCCGAGGAGCTGGCGGTGTGCGCGTAGACGCTGGCGTCGAGTATGGTGCAGGCGACGCCGGATGCGTTGGGCGGAACGGTGAGGGTGCGGACGTAGCGAAGGTGCTGCGGGTCAGCGAGCGGAGCGGGCGCGGTGCTGACGGACGGGAAGGTGCCGGCCTGGAGGAGGGCGGCAAGAAGAGGGACGAAGGATTTCAAGCGGTGGCCTCGGTGCTATGGCCGTTTGCGGATCGCTGTCGACGAGCCTTCTTCCCCATGGCCTAACTTTACCCTTTTGGCGCACAACGGGGGAGTGATTTTCTTCGCCGCTGGTTCTGCATCGTGGCGGGCGGATGGAGCATCCGTACAATCAGGATATGAACGATGTGTCAGAGCATGATGTTCTTGTGATTGGGGCGGGGCCGACGGGGTTGGCGTGCGCTATTGCTGCGCAGCGGGTTGGGCTCAGCGTGGTCCTGGTGGATAAGGGCTGCCTGACGAATTCGCTGTTTCATTATCCGGCTCACATGACGTTTTTCACGACGCCGGAGTTGTTGGAGATTGGTGACATGCCGTTCTCGTCGCCAAACCAGAAGCCGACGCGATCGGAGGCGCTGGAGTATTACCGGAAGGTCGCCGAATATTACAAGCTGGATGTGCGGCAATACGAGAAGGTGGAGCAGGTGACGGGCTCGGATGGGGAGTTTGTGGTGCACGCCACCGACAAGTTTGGGCGCAAGGTGATGCACAGGGCGCGCAAGCTGATTGTCTCGACTGGGTATTACGATCTGCCGAATTATCTGAACATCCCAGGCGAGAAGCTGCCGAAGGTGATGCATTACTATCATGAGCCGCACCCTTACTTTGGGCAGGATGTGGTGGTGATTGGAGGGAAGAATTCGGCTGCGATTGCGGCGCTGGATCTGTGGCGGCATGGAGCCAAGGTGACGCTGGTGCATCGCGGTGCGGAGCTGCATCGGCACATCAAGTACTGGATCAAGCCGGACATTGAAAACCGGATCAAGGATGGTGATGTGGTCGCGCACTTCAGCACGGAGGTGAGCGAGATTACCGAGGATGCGGTGACGCTGCTGACGCCGGGCGGGCCGAAGGTGATTCCAAACCAGTTTGTGTTTGCGCTGACGGGATACCATCCGGACTTTCACTTTCTCGAGTCGCTGGGGGTGGAGCTGGATGATGCGAATGCGCGCTGCCCGGTGTGCGATCCGGGGACGCTGGAGTCGAATGTGCCGGGGATTTATCTGGCGGGCGTGGTGGTGGCGGGGGAGCGGACCAATGAGATCTTCATCGAAAACGGGCGCTTCCATGGGGATTTGATTGCGAAGGACCTGGCGGAGAAGACGCGGCGGTAGGAACTTATTGAAGGAGGGAGCTACCCGAAAAGCGTAGCTCAGCGGCTGAAGCCGCAATGCAAGGACGGCATTTATGGCACGGCTAAAGCCGTGCCCCTTCGACAAAGCGCAATCTTTCAACAAAGTCCTCGGCGCTGCAAGTTTCAACAAAGTCCTCGGCGCTGCGTTTTAACAAAGTCCTCGGCGCTGCGCGGAAGCTCGCTGGCTTGCGCGGAGACTTGCTAGCTGAGGACGCGGTTGGCAAAGCCACGCAGGCCCATCAGGGTGAGCAGGACGAAGAAGAAGAGCAGCATGGCGAGGATGGTGGCGTCGGGCATGTGACCGATGGTGGGAGTGAGGGCGGCGCGCAGGCCTTCGGTGATGTAGACGATGGGATTGATGAGTACGCCGAACTGCAGCCACTTGATGCTGGTGAGAGCCGCCCAGGGATAGTAGACGCAACCAAGAAAGGTGATGGGCATGATGACCACTCCGAAGATGAGGCCGATCTGCTTGGGTTGCACGAAGGTGCCGATGGTGAGACCGAGGGCCCCGGCAAGAAGGCTGGCGAGGATCAGCACCGCGATCAGAAACCACCAGCTGTTGACGTGGGCCAGGACTGGCGTGCTGGGGATGTAGTAGGCGAGGGGGAAGACGACAGCGGCGGCGAAGATGCTTTGGATGGCGGAGAAGACGATCTTCTCAATGGCGACTGCACCGATGGGCAAGGGGCACATGACGCGGTCGTCGATTTCGCGGGTGACGCCGAACTCCTGCGCGAGCGGAAGGGCGACGGCGGCAATGCCGGAGAACATGATGGCGACGGCCATGAGGCCGGGGAGAAGGACGGTGCCGAATCCGCCACCGCCGGCGGCTGCCATACCGGAGACGGGGCTCAGCTGGGCGCCGCCGCTCATGTGGGGCATGACGAAGGTGAAGACGAAGAGGAAGAGCAGCGGATTCATGGCGATGCGGATGAGGAAGGGGACGATCTCGCGCGTGAGGACGCGGAAGTCGCGCTGCAGTAAGCCAAGGAAGGCGCGGGTGTAGACCACGATTTTTGTGTCGTTACTGTTGCCCACAGCTTCACTCATGGTCGGCTCCTGGGTGCATGCTATTCGCGAAGATCTCTTCCGGTAAGACGGATGAAGACGGTTTCGAGGCTGGGCTCGGTGGTGGTGACGTCGCGCAAGCCGTACGCATTGGCGGTGGTGACTACCTCGGCGAGGAGGCCGTCCTGGACGCGGGCGAGGACACGAAGGCCGCCCTCGATGACTTCCACGCGGGTGACGCCGTCGATGGTGGCGAGTTGTCTCTCGAGCATGCCGCTATCGCGGACGCCGCGCATACGGAGGTCGTAGATGATGTCTCCGCCAACGCTGGCTTTGAGGGCGGCGGGCGAGTCTTCGATGAGAATTTTTCCGTGGTCGATGATGGCGACGCGGTCACAGATTGCGTCCGCCTCTTCCATGTAATGGGTGGTGAGGACTACGGTAATGCCTTCTCCGCGCAGAGCCTGGACGGCGTCCCACATGGCGATGCGGCTTTGGGGATCGAGGCCGGCACTGGGCTCATCGAGGAAGAGGACCTTGGGATGGTGGGCGATGGCGCGCGCGATCTGAAGGCGCTGAGCGAGGCCGCCGCTGAGGGCCTGGGGATAGGCTGCGGCGCGGTCGCTGAGGCGAAACTGGTCGAGCAGCTGAGCGGTTCGCTGAGCGGCAACTTGTTTGGTCATCCCGAAGTATCGGCAATGGAAGTAGATATTTTCGAAGACGGTGCAGGAACGATCGAGGGTGTTGTATTGCGGGACGACGCCGATGACGCAGCGCGCGAGGGCGGGATGCGCGACGACGTCGATGCCCGCGATCTTCACGGAACCGGCCGTGGGAATTGCGCGAGTGGTGGCAATGGAGATGGTGGTGGTTTTGCCGGCGCCGTTGGGGCCGAGCAAACCGTAGATCAATCCAGCGGGCACGTGAAGGTCGATGCCGTCGACGGCCGTCACGGGATTCTTGCCGCTGAAGACCTTGCGCAGCCCTAAGATTTCGACGATCGATTCACTCACGCGTGGGCTCTCTTAACAGCTAGATTATAGGGACGATTGGCACCGAACAGGGACTCGGCAACAGATAATTGACGGCAAAACGACGACGGGATGCACCATCACCGGCACGAGTGCCCCACATGGTATGAGACGGCGAGTGCGGGAACAGGGGTACACGCAATTGCAACGCGCACAATAGGTTGCCTGATATGAACATTTATGTGGGTACACCTTTTGCAAGTGGCCGGGCATCCGACCTCCTGAAGCAATCAGAGAATGCCGTGCGTGCAGGTTGGCGGCCAGAGTCTAAGGAGAACGATACGATGTCATGCACGTGGACGAAGAAGATGGCAGTGGCAGCACCGGTGATGGCTCTGTGGTTAGGCGGTTTCGGGTTGATGGCAGTGGCGCAGGAGGCGAATCCAACGACGGTGGCTCCGGGAGCCAAGACCGGAGAGGTGATCGCGCAAGGGCCGAATGGCGTTTATGTCTACCACGTGAAGGTGGTGGAGCGGCAGCTGGATGCGGTGAACTATTTCAATCGGAGCGGTTCGACTCATGTCGGCTTCACGGGCACGAACCTGTTGCCCGGTGCGCGCGGCGATGCGAAGGTGAATTCGGTGACGGGCAAGACAGAGATCTCCGTGCACTTTGAGGGTCTGACGCCAGCCAATGGTTTTGGCGCGGAGTATCTGACCTACGTTCTGTGGGCGATCTCTGCGGATGGGCGTCCGGAAAACCTGGGAGAGTTGGAGCTGTCGGGCAATAAAGCGAGCCTCAATGTGACCTCTTCGTTCCAGGCGTTTGGGTTGATCGTTACGGCCGAGCCGTATTATGCGGTTTCGCAACCGAGCGATGTAGTGGTGTTGGAAAATGTCTTTACGGATAAGACGAACGGCGTCCTGCAGCAGGTGAATGTGCACTACCATTTGCTACCGAAGGGGCTGTATGCGCCGACTTCGGGATCGAAGACGGTGGAGTTCCCGATAACGGATCGGGAGCACACGCCGCTGGCGCTTTATGAGGCATATAACGCGCAGCGGATTGCGAAGGCTGTGGGCGCCGATCAATATGCTCCCGACATTATGGCCGAGGTGGCGACTGACCTTCGCAACGCCCAGGACATGCAATCGAGCAAGCATCGCGATGTGAAGATGGAGTTCACGTATGCGCGGTCGGCGACGGAACGCGCGGAAGATGCGCGCCTGGTGACGCTGCGCAAGCAGGCTGAGCAACGGCAGCAAGATGCGCAGGATGCGAAGGTGAAGGCGCAGCAGCAGGCGGAGCAGTCGCAGGTGCAGGCGAGCAAGGCAGAGGCACAGGCGGACGCGGCAGCTGCGGCGCAGGCGCAGGCGGAAGCAGCCAAGGCGAGAGCGGATGCGGAAGCGGCGAATGCACGGGCGCAGGCGGCACAGGCTCAGCAACAAGCTGAGTCGAGCAGGCAGGATGCGGCGGCGACTCGCGAGAAACTGCGTGCGCAGTTGAACTCGGTGCTGGCTACCACGGAGAGTGCGCGCGGCCTGATTGTTAATCTGGGCGACGTGCTGTTCGACACTGGACGGTACACGTTGAAGCCGGATGCGCAGATTGCGTTGGCGAAGGTGTCCACGATTCTGCAGCTTTATCCTGACCTGAAGGTCCAGGTTGAGGGCTATACGGACTCTGTGGGCGGCGATGAGTACAACCAGAAGCTGAGCGAGAATCGTGCGAATGCGGTGCACGACTTCCTGATCAAGAATGGTGTACCGGCAGGGAACGTGACGGCGGTTGGCTATGGCAAGGCTGACCCGGTTGCCTCGAATGAGACCGCGGATGGACGGCGGCAAAATCGGCGCGTGAATATGGTTGTATCGGGCGCGGCGATTGGCGTGCAGACGACGCAGCCCACCATCACGCAGCCACCTGCTACGAATCCTCAGTAACTGTTGTCTAATTCGGTAGTAAACGAAGGCCGCGAACATCTCGCGGTCTTCGTGCTTCTATGCACGCAGAATAAGATAATCGGAGCAGTGGAGGATTGTATGAGCACGTCGATGAAGGGCAAGATTGTTTTTGTTACGGGAGCGAGCTCGGGGATTGGGGCGGCGACGGCGATGGAGTTCGCGCGTCACGGGGCGAAGCTGATGCTGTGTGCCCGCCGGCTGGAGCGGCTGCAGGCGATGGAGGCGGAGTTGCGGGATGCGGGCGCGGCAGACCTGCTGCTGCTGGAGATCGATGTGCGCGATCGCGAGGCGGTGAAGCGGGTGCTGGGCGGGATGCCTGAGGCGTGGCGATCGATTGATGTGCTGGTGAATAATGCAGGGCTCAGCCGCGGTCTTACGAAGCTTTATGAGGACGACATCGAGAACTGGGAAGAGATGATCGACACCAACGTGAAGGGTCTTTTGTACGTGACGCGCGCGATTGTGCCGGGGATGGTGGAGCGCAATCAGGGGCATGTGATCAACCTTGGATCGATCGCGGGGCATATGGCTTATGCGAACGGCGGCGTGTACTGCGCGACCAAGGCGGCGGAGCGATTCATCTCGGACGGCCTGCGGATTGATGTCAACGGGACGGCGGTGCGGGTGACGTCGATCGATCCAGGGATGGTGGAGACAGACTTCAGCAAGGTTCGGTTTCGGGGAAATGAGGAGCGGGCGGCAAAGACGTATGAGAATGTGGATCCGCTGCAGGCGGAAGATATCGCGGATGCGATCGTGTGGGCGGCGACCAGGCCGGCCCATGTATGCATTCAGAGTGTTGTGCTGACACCGACGGCGCAGGCCAATCCCTTTGTGCTGACGCGAAGGAGCTAGGCGAGCGGCTAGAGCCTGATCGACTAGCTACAGCTTGCCGGACCAGCTACAGCTTGATCGACCATCCGAGCTGTTCGAGTTCGCGCTCAATGGTGGCGAGAGCGAGCTCGAGGGCGCTGCGGCGGTGAGGGCTTGAGGTGCGCTCGGAGAGAACGCGCTCCCGCTGCATTTCGAGGGCCTGCAAGCGGCGCTTGCGGTCGGCTTCGGCTCGTTTGGCCTCGGGAGTGACCTCGGAGGTGGAAGGTTTCGGGGTCGCGGCCTCGGCTTGCTGCTCTTCGACACTCTTGGATTCCCAACCTTTGGACATATAGCTATCTTACGCTTGAGGCTGCAGGCGCGGCCCAGATTTCAGGCCGCAAAATCCTACTGGTGGCCGAAACGGTAGAGGATGCCGAGGTTGAAGCCGAGATTGCTCTGAATGGTGCTGCCCGTTGGACCGACGAAGTTGGTCCCGACCCAGGTTGGAGTGAATCTAATTGCGAGATTGGGATAGAGGTTATAGTCCGCGCTGACGCCGAGAGAATAAGCGGGGCGCAAACCACTCTCCCACAAGCCGAGATCGGTCGCCGGAATGCCCTTGCTGCCGCCGGAGAAGATACCCCAGCTGGTGCCCGCGAGGGCCTGGCCACTGACGGCAAATTTTTCCTTGGCCACGAACCGATAGCTCACTCCACCCATAAACATGTACTCGTTGATCTGGGGGTTGTAGACGCCAAACTCGTTGTTGGTGAGGGCGTGCGCATTGCCAAACGAGCCACGGGCATCACCGACCACGGCAAACTTGGGGGTGAAGTAATAGTTGAGGGCCGTCGCCCAGCTGATTTCGTTGTTCCTGCGGAGGTATTCACCGCTGCGAAAACGCAGATAGCCGCCTCCACCGAACACCTCGTAGCGGTGCGAGTAGGTTTCTTCGGTGGTCCGAGCAATGCGCGCGAGACGGGTCGCATTGGTCTCGTGGTGGGCGTGGGTCTCTTGCTTTCTCTTTTTGGACTGGGTCTGGGTCACAGTCTGGGCGTTTGCTGGGGGGATAGCTCCGGCGAGCAGACCAACTGCCATTCCAGAGAGAACCAACCGTACTGCCAATTTCCGCACATCACACATCAAATCCGAACTCCTGAACGTACTGGCGGGCCATTTGGCTCGCATCTATCCATTAGAACATCCCGGACCCCTTGGAAGAGCCCATAACGCGCGCAAAGACGCGTTATGGGAGCACATAGGTGACGCCGGCAATGAACTGGAAGGAGTTCTTCTTGTAATACTGCGCGGGGTCGTTGAGGAAGTTGTCGGCAACGGAGATGGTGGCGGCGAGGCGCTTGAAGACGGGCAGGACCAGGGCCGCATTGAAATTCGCTGAATAGGCCCTGGTGTCGTTCCATGCCGGGAGATAGTTCAGGGACTCGGTGAAGAGCATCTTGCGAGGCAAATTCCGGGAATAGCCCTCGAAGAAAGTGCTGCCGATGATGTTTTTCGAGGGCGTGGTGGTAACGACCCCGTCGACCGTGGTGGAGATGTAGGACTGCTTCATGTAGTGGACTTCGGCCTTGAGATCGAGTTCCTGCCTGGCGTCCTTGATGGCGGTGTAACCGACGCCGCCTCCATAAACCTGCTGCAACTCGAGACCTTGACCGAAGTTGTGATCGAAGGAGGTGTCTGCGAGGGCGTAGAGGCGGGGATTGAAGTATTCGTCGCGTTCCGCGTCGGCATGGAAGATGTTGGTGACCACCGTGCTTGCGGGGGTCGGCGGAGTGGTGGGAGGGATGGCGGGAGTCGACAGTTTTCCGTAGCTCTCGTTGACGTCGAAAATGGTGCGATTGCGGGGAAGCATCCAGGGGACGGTGGGGATGGAGCGAACCAACGCGAGGCCTGCGTAGAAGGTGGTGCCGGTGGAGGTGGAGCGCTCGATATTGGCGCCGCCGGTGATCTTTCCAGCCCAGCCGGTGCCGAATCCGGCGTGATGGCTCATTTGCTTGTCAAACGAGGCGCGATCGATGAGGTAATTGACGTCCGCGGCCGGGACAACGGCGGGAGGCTCGTTGGCAGGTGGACTTACGGTGAGCTTTCCCTCGGCGACTTCGACCGAGCCCTCGGGCACGTGCGTTTTGCCGGGCTTGTCGCCTTTGCGGAGCAGGGCGAACTCAGCGCCCGACTTCAACTCCTTGATCTTGTCGATGGAGATGGTGACTGTCCCGGCCATATCGCTGTTGAACACGACGTTTCCAGCCGTCACACTCTCGAGCTTGCCGGTCAGACGGTCCCCATTAGCGAAGATCAGGACATCTGTTGGCGGAGCTGGGGCCGGTTTGGCTGAAGCAGCTGCAGGGGCCTGGGAATAGGCAAACGGGACAAAAGCAAGAAAGGAGAGGGGGAGTAGAGAGAGTAGTCTACGCACAATTATGTCCTTTGAAGCGGGTCGGTGGACCTGTTGAAGGCTTGCTGTGGCTGCGTGTGTTCGGGACTTCCTACTGGACTAGGGTACATGGTCAGGGGTTAGCAGGGTGCGAGCAAAAATAAGTGTACGAGCAAAGTTTGATGCGGGTGCGGCTTGCTTCGATGTCAGCGTGCGACTAACCTGAAGGTGCCATGTATGAAGATTTCGAAGCGACCGACCGCTGGACCTCAGAGAAGTTGCACTGCGTCTGGAAGGGGACGGTCGTGGCGATCGCGACCCGCCATGCAGATGCGACCGATATCCGATTTGCTGTCAACGGCAAACCGCTTTGGATTGCGATGCCCAACCTGGCCTGGGTGGAGCATAAACGCAGGAGCGGCAAGGTGATCACCGATTTTCTGGCGGCGCAGGCAGCAGGACGCTACTTGAAACAGGCGATCGAGAGCGGGTACGACAACGGCCGTGAGATGTACACGATGACCGTGGATGAGGTACTGCGCGAGGTGAGCGCGGTGGTGGAAGAAGTGGGGCATACAGCGAATCTGCCCAGCCTGCCTGTCGTTGACCGCGACGCTCATCCCGTGGAGTTCGACTTTAAATTAGCCGGCGAGCCGCAGACGGTCGCCGAGTCCGCTTAGGCTCGATGGGATCTCAACGCTCGATGGAATCTCAAGTCGCGAACCGATCACTGACTACCCGTCGGCAATTTATAGCCTCGGCCGCTGCGTTTCCCTTTGCGCTACGCGCGCTGGCAAATCCGCTTAGCAGCAATCCGCGGTGGGTTTTGCTTGGAACCGGGACGGACAAGGGCATATTTCGCGCTGCCTGGAATGCGGAGAGCGGCGAGCTCCATGGGATCGAAGTTGCTGCGGCGACTCAGCATCCGAGCTTTCTGGCGATGCATCCGCGACTTCCAATTCTTTATGCGGTGAATGAAATTCCCAGCGGGGATGGGGCACTGTGCAGCTTTCGGCTGGATCCGAATCGCGGTGCGCTGACGCCATTGGAACGGGTGAGCAGCGGAGGCAATGGGCCCTGCTACGTATCGGTTGACGCGACGGGGACTGACGCCTTCGTCGGCAATTATGGCGGCGGCAGCTTTGCGGCGTTTGGGCTTGGGGCCGGAGGGGCGCTGCGGAGTGCTGGATTTTTCGACTGCCACAAGAACGCGGCTTGCGGGGTGCCCGGACCGAACACGGCTCGGCAGGATGCGGCGCATATGCACTGCGCGGTGATCTCGCCGGACAACCGGTTCGTGCTGGCGTGCAACCTGGGAGACGATGCGATAGAAATCTTCCGCATTCATCCGGGGGCCGCAAATCCGATGGAAGCTCCGGTGCGTGTCGCGGCGCGGGCTGGATCGGGGCCTCGCCATCTTGCGTTCCATCCGAATGGTCTGTGGCTATACTGCATTCATGAGCTCGACTGCACGATTGATCTGTATGACTGGAATGTGAACAATGGGGCGCCGACGCCGGTGCTGCGAAAGGACAGCGTGATCTCGACGCTGGCATCGCGTGCGGCACTGCCCGGGAGTACTGGCTGCGAGATTGTGGTCAGCCCGGATGGCCGGTTTGTTTACGGCAATACGAGGGGCGAGAATTCGCTGGTGGTGTATCGGGTGAATGCTTCGACGGGCTTGCTGACCGAGCAGCAACGAGTATTCAGTGGTGGAAGCATGACCCGGCACTTCGCGTTCGATCCGTCGCGACGGTGGCTGTTGTGCGCGAACCAGGGCACATCGACGGTGACGGTGTTTGCGCATGATCCTGCGACAGGGCGGCTGGCGGAGACGCCGAAATCGTTTGCGATCGATACGCCGATGTTTGTGCAGTTCGTCTAGAGACAACGCCATGTTTCAACGCAAAGTCACGGTGGAGTATGGGGACAGCGAAGGTGCTGCAATGCCCTGCCCTATCCAGTGGCTGGATAACTTTGCCATGCGCAACTTCACCAATGACGCGGTCTTCGACGACACGCTCCCGGTGGGCGATGGCGTGCTTGAGATTGGGAATCGGGTGCCGCTGGATCGGCTGCGTGACGCGATGGAGGATTGGTTCCGGCGGAAAGGATACTTGCAGAAGGACGAAGCGCTTCGCGTCAGGTTGAAGTGAGGCGAAGCGCTTCGGGATCTGGGTGGGGGTTAGGCCTTTATGGTTTTGCCGGCTAGGCTTTCAGGTTTTGCCGGCTAGGCTTTCAAGGTTTTACCGTCGAGAACGAAGCGATACTTTACGTCGCCTTTGACGACGCGGGTGTAGGCCTCTTCGAGGCGATCGTAGCCGATGAGTTCAATGTCCGAAACGATGTTCTTTTCGGCGCAGTAGTCGAGCATGTCCTGGGTCTCTTTCATGCCGCCAATCATTGAGCCGGAGAGTGAACGGCGGTTGGTGACGAGGGCGAAGGGCGAGGTGGCGACGGGCTGGTCGGGAAGGCCGACGAGGCAGAGGGCGCCGTCGAGGCGGAGGAGACCGAGGTAGGCGTTGATGTCGTGGGGGGCGGAGACGCAGTCGAGGATGAAGTCGAAGCTGCTGGCGTGTTTGGCCATGGCGGCTGCGTCTTTGCTGATGACGACTTCGTCGGCGCCTAGCTTTTTGGCGTCGGCGATTTTGTTCTCGGAGGTGGTGAACTGGACGACATGCGCGCCCATGGAGTGAGCGAACTTGAGGCCCATGTGGCCGAGGCCGCCGAGTCCAACGATGCCCACCTTTTTGTTGGGGCCGACATTCCAATGGCGGAGGGGTGAGTAGGTGGTGATGCCTGCGCAGAGGAGAGGGGCGACGGCGGCGAGGTCGAGCTTGGGAGAGATGGTGTGGACGTAATGTTCGGGAGCGACGATGGTGTCGGAGTAGCCTCCGTAGGTGACGTCGCCTTCGTAGGTTTTGGCGTTGTAGGTGCCGACCATGCCCTTGATGCAATAGGGTTCTGCGCCGGCCTTGCAGTTCTCGCAGACCATGCAGGTTTCGACGGTCACGCCGACACCGGCGAGATCGCCGGGCTTGAATTTGGTCACGGAGGCGCCGACGGCAGTGACACGACCGACGATCTCGTGGCCGGGAACCATGGGGTAGATCGAGCCGCCCCACTCATCGCGAACCTGGTGGATGTCCGAGTGGCAGATGCCGCAATAGTCGATTGCAACGACGACGTCGGTGGGGCCCGGTTCGCGCCGGTCAAAGTGATACGGTGTGAGCGGCGAGGTCTTAGTCTGCGCGGCGTAGCCAAACGATTTCATGTAATTTGATTCTCCTGTTCGATTGGACGGGAAAGTGTTGCTGAGGATGCAACTACCCTCACAGTAAATCCTGAACGATGTTGTAACCAAGCGGTGATCCGGATGGCGATATCTAAACGTCGTGTCACTTATGCGGTGCTGTTGTTGATCACGATTGGGGCGGGACTGGTGTGGCGGATGGTGCCGCTTGGTCTTTCGCCGTTCTGGTTCAAGTATGGCGGATCGGCGCTGTGGGCGATGGCGTTGTATTGGCTGGTTGCGGCGTGCCTTCCGAGATTGAGCGCGGTCGGTCTAAGCTTTCTTGCTGGGGTTGTAGCGGCGGTGGTCGAATTCAGCCGACTGTGGCAGGTGGCGGCTGTCGATGCTTTCCGATTGACGCTCGCCGGACGGCTGCTGCTGGGCCGTTTCTTTTCGCTTAAAAATATTGTGGCATACTGGCTGGCGATTGCGCTGGCGGCGCTTCTGGATCGGTGGCTGGTACGAAGCGGCGATGCTAAAGCGCAGCGAAGGACGATTGTTTCGTAGGATACGATTAGATGCCCTCGATGCACCATTTCTTTCAACCATGCATGGGGGCGGCTTGTTGATCCTGTGATTATTTCCCGCGCAATCGTCGTAGCCTTCCTGGAGCTCTGCCTTTGCGGCGGCGGGGCTGGGCTGCGGGGGCAAACGACTCAGAAGAAGTCGCCTTCTCCAAGTGCGACGTCGAAGGCGGCGGCGATTGTCTTCGAGAATGAGCTCAAGCAGTCGAAGATAGGCTTCACGCTGAAGAACAGCGTGAGTTCTCATCGCTACTCGATCGAGACGATGACTGGCGGCGTCGCTTTATTTGATTACGACAACGACGGGCTTCTAGACATCTTCTTCACGAACGGCGCGGCGATCCCTTCCCTGGAAAAGACGGACTCCAGCTTTTCGAATCGGCTGTTTCGGAACAATGGGGACGGGACATTTACGGACGTTACGGAGAAAGCTGGGCTGGCGGGCATTGGATATTCGATGGGCGCGGCTGCCGGAGATTACGACAATGATGGGTTCGTCGATCTGTATGTCACGGGCGTGAATCGCAATCAGCTTTTCCATAACAACGGGGATGGCACGTTCTGCGATGTTACGGAGAAAGCGGGGGTAACGGGCACTGTGCCGGGGATGGGCAAGGCGTGGGCTGTGGCCGCTGGATGGTTTGACTACAACAATGATGGATTGCTTGATTTGCTGGTGGTCAACTACCTGAACTACGACCTGAAGACTGCGGCCGCGTGTAGCGTGGGAAAGCTGCCTACGTACTGCTCACCGAATGATTTTCAAGGTACGCCGAACATCCTGTATCGCAACAATGGCGATGGCACGTTTACGGGTGTTTCGGCTGCGTCGCACGTTGGGCAGTACGCAGGCAAAGGTATGGGGGTGGCCTTCGCAGATTATGACGGCGATGGCTTTACGGATATCTTCATCTCGAATGACACGTACCCCAATTTTCTCTTGCATAACAACGGGGACGGCACCTTTACTGACCAGGCGACGGACGCGGGCGTCGCGTACAACGAGACGGGGAAGACGGTCGCAGGCATGGGTGCGGATTTTCGCGATCTGAATAATGATGGGCTGCCCGACATCTTTCATACCGCTATGTTTGGCGATACCTTCTCGCTTTACGAGAATGAGGGGAAGGGGCAATTCAGCGATGCCACCAGTTCGTCGGGACTAACAGCTGCGACAGGGAGACTGACCGCCTGGGGTGTGGGCGCGTATGACTTTGATAATGATGGATGGAAGGATTTATTCATGGCTGACGCGGCAATCCTCGATAACTCCGACGAGGTAGAGCATCGGCCATACCGTCTGCCGAATCGGATCTTCCGGAATGCTGGAGATTTTAAATTCGAGGATGTGAGTGGCACTGCTGGGGCGAGCGTGGCGATTCCTGCGGCTCATCGTGGAGCTGCGTTTGGGGACTTGAACAACGATGGGAAGGTGGATGTTGTGGTCACTGTGCTCAACGGGCCGCCTGAAATTCTCATAAATCGTACGGCCAGCGACCATCACTGGATCATCCTGAAGCTGGTGGGCGTGAAGGACAATCGCGATGGACTTGGGACCAGGATTAAGATCACGACGGCGCATGGGAGCCAGTACAACGAGGCGACGACGGCCGTCAGCTACAACTCGTCCAGCGATAAGCGCGTTCACTTCGGGCTGGGTGAGGATGGAGTGATCGATCGGATTGAGCTTTCATGGCCGACTGGCGTCAAGCAGGTGCTTCGCGGCGTAAAGGCAGACCAGGTGCTGACGATACGAGAGGCGCCGGAGAGTCCCCACTAATTGCAGCGCGAGGCACTCATGAAGGCTGCTGGTGCAGCAGCTTTTGGGCCAGATCGTGTTGTTGATTGCGATTCAGCAGGTCGATGACTCCTTGCACTGCCTCAGGTTGATGTTTTGAATACGTGACTAACAGCTCAGCGGTCAGGTTCGCGTCTTTCACGTTGCCGAGGTGGAAGTACGAGTCGCACAGGATGAACAAAAGCGACGGGTCCGTGGTTTTTGAGCTGGACAGCAGAGCCGCCGCATCGGACCACCGACCCTGGTGATAACGGATTGTGCCGAGTTCAGCGAGCGCCGATTGATCATTTGGATGGAGCGCCAGCTCTGCTTTGAATTCGTTCTCTGCCTTGTCGAGATTGTTCTGCTGGAGCGCCAGGACGCCGAACGAAGTATGGGCGCCGTGCACCGTTGGATCCAGTTGCAACGCTTTGCGTAGACAGCGCTCGGCATCCTTCGGCCTGTCCATGGACGAATACAGCGTGCCTGCAAGGACGTAGGAGCCGGCCGGTGTGGCGAATGGACCCTTTGATTGATCGCGAAATAGTTGCAGGGCCGCCGACTCCTTGTTATCGAGCAGCAGCTGGCGAGCCTGCTCCCACACCTTATCTTGCTGTGCGGCATCTGCCTGCGGGCCGGAGGCGGAAGCCTGTTCCAGCATGGTGCGATGAAGTTCCGCCTCGTACTTTGCGTCCGCTGTCCTGCCAAGCCCGATGTAGGCCCTGGAAAGATAAAAATGCGCGAGGATCTGGGTGGGATCCTGTCGCAGAAGTTGCTCCAGCAGGTTTGCGGCTTGCTGATAGTTCTTCAGTTCGAGTTCGCATTGGCCCAATCCGAGCAGGGAGGGAACATCGTCGGCCTTGACGTGGAGAATCGATTGAAAGATGGGCGCGGCATCCTGCCACTTCCCAAGCTTTACGTAAACCGCCGCGAGCAGGGCTTGCACGGTGAGATCGATCGGCTTCTGCTGAGCGGCTTGCTCGGAATACTGCAAGGCATGGTCGAGATCCATGGCTCGATAACTGGCAACGCCGAGATCGAAGTCGATGCGGTCAAGGGTGGGATCGGATTGCTGCGCCTTGAGAAGCCACTGCATTGCAGCCTGGTTGTCTCCGGAGCTGCAAAGGAGTTCTCCGTACTTCTGCCACACGGACGCGTTGTCTGGATCGACCTTGAGACACTGCTGAATCGTCTTGAGGGCAAGGTCATTGTCGCCGTTCAGGTGATACGCCTGCGCCAGGTAGTAGAGTGTGTCGCGATCGCGGGGTGAGTATTTTAGGGCGCGAGCGAGGAGGTTGATGGCTTCTGCATTATGGCCTGTCTGCAGTTGATAGAGGCCGACCTTGAAGAGCAGCTCGGGATCTACTGGGGCGAGCTTTAGCGCCGCCTGGAAAGAAGCAATGGCTTCTGGCCCGTGACCGAGGTCTTCCAGGAGCGCACCCTGAAACTTCAATGCCGGCTCGAAGTTTGGGTGTTGCGCGAGCAGGTCGCGCGTAAGTGCTAAGGCTCGGGTTTCATCGCCGTGCTCGGCGATCGCGATGGCCTGGTGAAGCCGGGACATCAGGGCTGGATTATTTGATGGAGGGAGCTTCTGCGCGCTCAAGGTTGAAATGCCTGAGGTCAACCCGAGCAGGATTGCCAATGCTGGAAGGCACAGGATTTGCAACTGGATTGGCTGGCAACGATCCGCATGGGAAGGAGTTTTTGGCGGTATTTCCTTGCAGGAGTGGTGTCGTCGCATGCTTTGTCACATTCTGGGAAGAGCGTAACGTTCAACCTTGATGGGTGGCTTGTCGTTCATTTGAAAGCAATTGGAAGGGTTTGTCACTACGAGCCGAAGGGCCTCCTGGCAGCTGAGGGCCTGGGTCGTTGGGGAACGGACGAGAACGGCCCAATTTTCTGGGGCGCCTGGTGGCGATTATTGAATCTTGAAAATCTAAAGGGGGTTGTTTGGTGGACCTGATCGGGATCGAACCGATGACCTCTTCCATGCCATGGAAGCGCGCTCCCAGCTGCGCCACAGGCCCACTCATGCGAGAGGACCTTCCTATTCTCGCGGATGCGCGCTGGCAAGTCAAACTATTGCCGCGGAACAAAGGGGTGCGGCGCGGTGTCTAACGTGGTGGGTTGGGCTCAGAACTGCAGATTGAGGCTCGCGGGTCTCACGAAATGGCTATAGGGCGCGTCTATATTGGCTGGCAATGCTGGACAGATGATACGGCCAGCGCCTACTTTAATAGCATTCGCGGGTGGGGATGCTTCCCTCCGCAGTTGGGGAAAGCGATGAGCGATCTAGCAAGCGCGATCGGAATCCGTGCAGACGAGCAGGAGCTCGTCGCGGAGCTGAAGGCTGGATCCGAGCAGGCGTTTGCCCTCTTACTGGCTCAATACAGTCAACCAATCTATTCGTTGATGGCACGCAGCCTGCGCGACCCGGCCGATGCGGCGGATGTGACGCAGGAGGTGTTTGTTAAGGTGTTTCGCAACATCTCGAGTTTTCATGGTGAGGCGAGCCTGAGGACATGGATTTACAGGATTGCGCTGCACGAGGCGAGCAATCAGCGCCGCTGGTGGAGCCGGCACAAACGGCAGGAATTGACCATCGACGCGCCGCTGGAGAATGACGAGGGCGAGACGTTTTGCATGGCCGACGCGCTGGCAGCACGTGATGCGTCCCCGTTCGAGTGCGCGGCTCACGCGCAGCTTGGGGAACGAGTTGTCGCCGCTTTGCGTACTCTTCCAGAGGCGTACCGCGAGGTTGTCGTGCTCAGAGAGATTGAAGGGTTTGGCTATGAGGAGATTGCCGAGATGCTGAATGTACATCTGGGCACGGTGAAGAGCCGATTGATGCGGGGGCGCGCTGCCCTGCGGGAAGCATTACGCGATGACGCAGACGCAGCGAACGGCTCGGGAGCTCGCAAGGCAGACCCTGCGCGGTTGGTGACACGATGAATTGGCCCACTCAGATTTCGAAGCGGTCGTTATCGTGCGCTACGGATGCTCCGATCGGTAAGTGTGCGGCCGTGCGGTCCGGGTTCTCGGCCTATTTGGACGGTGCGGTCAGCGGCGTAGAGATGGCGGCAATCTCTCGGCACCTGAAAGATTGCGATGATTGCGCGAAGGACTTCAATGTCTGGCGTCAGGTGCAGCGGTCGTTAGGGGAGCTAGGGCCTCAGGCGCCGCCAGAAAGGCTTCAGGCCCGGTTGAGGGCTGCCATCGCTGCGGAACGGGAACGGGGAGCACACCTGCCGCTCTTCCAGCGAATGCTTTTGCTATGGAAGAGTTCGATCGCGCCCTTGGCGCTGCGGCTGAGTGGTGGATTCGCGGTGACGCTGGTGCTGGCGGGCGGCTTGTTCTGGATGTTCGGAGCTCCTATGGCCGTACTGGCGAATGATGACGGGATGGCTCACCTGGTCGCGCCACGCTACATGTATTCGCAGGTGCCGCCGGAGCCGATCAGCACGAAGCGCGATGTGCCGATCGTGGTGGATGCGATGGTCGACAGCAGCGGGCGCGTGTACCGATACTCGATCCTCGAAGGCCCGACGGACAGCGAAGTGAATATTCGGGTTGAGAACAACCTGCTGAGCAGCGTTTTTGCGCCTGCAACCGTCTTTGGCGTCCCGGTGCGTGGCCACGTTGTGATCACCTATACCGGGGTTTCGGTGAGAGGATAAGCGGGCAGCGCTTAACTGGCGGATTGCGCAGGCTCTATCGGCTTCCATAGACTGTAGCAGTGCGTCGAACCAGTATCGTGAAACTCTCGCCCTCTTTTCGTCCTTGCCCATTAGCGCAATCCGTTTCCATGCAGACGGTGCGGAAGCAGCGGCGTGCGTCCGGCATTCTGCTGCTGGGTGTCATGGCGGCGCTTTGCGGTCGTGGACTGGCGCAGAGCTCATCCTCGTCGTCCTCTTCGTCGGCGCCGGCTAGCGCGCCGGTGCAGCCGCCAGCACCGAGCGGCCACCAAACCGACATGCTGAACCCGGCAAATCGCCCGCAGGCGGCAAAGATCGAGCGCGGCGGCGCGGCGGTCACCCTTGAAACGAGCGAGCCGCTGTTCCAGATTGCCGCGGCGCTGAATGCCTGCGGCTATGACGCGGACCTGGATAAGTCTGCTCCGGTGCGCGCGGCGGTGCGCGCCGATATGAATGTCGCGTTGGCAGCTTCAGAAGATGCGCGAAAGAGCCGCGACGAGTTGTGCGCTTACATCTCCAAGCACCACCTGAATGACATGGGGCTGGATGTGGGGCAGTATGTATCGCTGGCGCTATACCTGTCGCCGCCTCCGGAGCTGACGCCCAATGTGGATCTGACGCAACTCCCCCCGCAGGCGGCTGCGGTGGTGAATGTGCTGCCGCTGCTGCGCACCTTTGCGGAAGATATTGAGCTGCACTATCTATGGCTGAAGCATCGTCCAGAGTATGAGGCGTTGACTGCGCGCGTGCATGATCCGATGACGGACATGATTTTGGACACGAATCTTTTTCTGCATCAGCCGGTGAGCACCTTCACTGGCCGGCGTTTCCTGGTGCTGCTGGAGCCGATGCTCTCTCCGAATCTCACCAATGCGCGCGTGTATGGTGCGGACTACATCATCGTCATGTCACCGGACAACAGCACGTCTGGGGATCCGGTGAGCATGGCGCAGATTCGGCACATCTATCTGCACTACGTGGTGGAGCCGCTGGTTTACAGCCGCGGCGAGGCCATGGAGCGCATGCAGCCGCTGCTGGAGACCGTCCAGGAAGCACCGCTGGAGTTTTTCTACAAGAGTGACATTGTGGCGCTCATGTCGGAATCCGTAATCAAGGCCATCGAAGCACACATGTACCTGATCCCGGAGCCTCCGCCGAAGAAGCTGCGAGGGAACAGGTCTCGGGAAGACGATGCGAACTACGACATCGAGAAGGCCGCGTATGACTCGAAGACGAATGTTGCCCGAGACGCCCTGGTGACCCTGGATGAACGGCAGGGTTGGGTGTTGACACGATATTTCTATAACGGGTTGACTGCCATGCAACACAATGGGGACGGCCTGCGCGATGAGATGGCGCCGCTGATCTATGGCATGGATGTGCAGCGGCAGAAAAAGGCCGCACAGCAGATTCTGTTCGTGAAGAGCATCCCGCCGGATCCGTTGCGGCAGGAGGCGGCGCCTCACAAGATCGAGGGCATGGAGCTTGCGGAGCTCGACCTGCTGAAGGGCGATAAGGACGACGCGGCCGATATTGCGGAGAAGGCGCTGGCCGATCCGGCAGGGGATCATGCGACTGCCACCTACGTGCTGGCGCGGATCGACTTGATGGATGGGGATCCGGAGAAGGCGTCGAAGGGATTCACGGAGACGCTGGCGCTGAGCAAGGATCCGCGGACGGTGGCGTGGAGCCATATCTACCTGGGACGGCTGTATGACACGATGGATCCTCCGGATCGGGGGAAAGCTGTCGCGGAGTACAAGGCGGCGCTGGTGACACGGGACAGCTTGCCGGATACGAGGCAGGCGGCGGAGAGCGGGATCTCCAAGCCGTTCCTGCTGCCGCAGCGGCAGAAGCCAGCGGACGACGATCAGCCGTTCGATCCTACGGGCAAGGCGGAGAAGGATGCGTACAAACCGCCCGCTCCGCATTAAGGTGTGGCCGCGGCACTTAGGCCGTTCCGGCTTAGGTTCGCCTGTGGGAAGCCTGCGGACGCCCGAGTAGAGTAGAGGTCAGGACTCGCGGGTTTGGGATCCGAGGATGAAGGGCGATGACCACGGCGCGCAGGAAGCGAAGGACGAAGCCGGAAGCAACTGCTGAGACACCGGAGGTCCGAGCGGACTGGCGCGCGCTGGAGGCCAAGCTCGGACACCGGTTTCAGCGTCTCGAGGTGCTGAGCCTGGCGCTGACGCATCGGTCGCACACGTACGAGGCGCGGCACGGAGTTCCGGCGGTGATTCTGCCAGCGCATCCGGAGCAGCGCGACCAGCGGAACGCTCCGGGAACGGACAATGAGCAACTGGAGTTTCTGGGTGATGCGGTGCTCGGGCTGGTGGTGACCGAGGCGCTGTTTCGGGAGTTTCCGCATTGCAGCGAAGGGGAGCTGACGCGGCTGCGGTCCAACCTGGTGAGCCGCAAGCGGATGGCCGATATGGGCGTGGAGCTGGGGCTGGGCGACGCGCTGCTGATGGGCAAGAGCGCGGAGCAGAATGGTGGCCGCCGCAAGCCGGCGCTGCTGGCCAATGCGGCAGAGGCGGTGCTCGCGGCCGTGTATCTGGATGCGGGCGAAGAGGGGTTGGCCAAATTGCGCGCAATCGCGGAGCGCTACCTGGTGCAGCCGGAGATGGAGGCGATGCGCGCGGCGCTGGCCGAAGGGGCTGGACGCGGAGCGATGCGCGACCACAAGACGCTGCTGCAGGAACGCGTGCAGGCGGAGGGCGCGGGGAAGCTGCGGTACATCGACACGGCGCAGAACGGGCCGCCGCATGACCGCACCTTTTCGGTGGAGGCGAGGCTGGAGGACGAGGCGGGCGAGCGGGTGCTGGCGACGGCTGACGGGTCGAGCAAGAAGGAGGCGCAGCAGCGGGCGGCGGAGCTGGCACTGCTGCGCTGGAACGCGCCTTGCGTGCCGGACGAGGCCACGACGCGGAGCAAGCGTTGACTTCGGGGCATCATGCGCAACATCCGGTGGTGGAGCAGGATGGTCTGCTGACGACGCTGAAGTCGATTCTGGAGATTATTGTTTTTACGATCTTCCTGGTGACGTTCCTGGTGCAGCCGTTCCGGATTCCGTCGGGGTCGATGGAGCCGACGCTGCGGGTGGGCGATTTTCTGCTGGCCGATAAGCAGTCGTATGCGGCTGCGGGGCGGCTGGACCGGCTGGCGTTGCCGCCGGCGCGGGTGGAGCGCGGGGACCTGGTGGTGTTTCACTATCCGGTGGATCCGCGGCTGCACCTGGTGAAGCGGGTGGTGGGGTTGCCGGGAGACCGGATACGGATGCGCGGCGGTCGGGTGCTGGTGAATGGACAGGTGATCGTGGAGCCGTATGCGTTCTACTCGGCGAGCCGGCCGAATGGGTTTCGGGATGACTTCCCTTCCCTGCTGGAGGCTGATCCGAATGTGGATCTGCGCTGGTGGATCCGGCTGCGGGGCTCGGTGGTGGACCGGGATGTGGTGGTTCCGGCGGACTCGTATTTTGTGCTGGGCGACAACCGCAATGACAGCGAGGATAGCCGGTATTGGGGGTTCGTGCCGCGGAGCGCGATTGTGGGGCGGCCGCTGCTGGTGTACTTTACGCTGCCGCCGGCCGGGGAGATCCAGGGGAGCTCGGTGGGGGAGCGGGTGCGGGATGGGTTGCGGACGGGGGTAAGGAGCTGGCGCGTGCTGCGGTAGGTCCTGCGCGGACGGCGGGAGTTTGGATCGTAGGGGCCCCCCCCTCCCCCCCCGGGGTAGTACTTTGACTGTAAAGTAGTGCAACCACGCGAGTTAGAAGCGAAAGTATCCCCCCCCCCGGGTAGTACTTTGACTGTAAAGTAGTGCAACCACACGAGTTAGAAGCGAAAGTACCCCCCCCGGTGGGGCCTTTGACCCCCTTGGGTATTATGTCGGGCCGTTGGCCCTTGATGTATTGGCGGCCTGAACCCAGGCCTTCGGCCCGGCTGTAATATTTCGGGCGTTGGCCCTTTTCCAGGGGAGCTTGCTCGTACATTGGAGCTAATTCAATTGTAGCGGGTGGGTGGGGGTAACTATGCCAAGGCGGCTGGAGAGAAATCGGCAGTGGGGGCGCGGAGTTTGTGGGTTTGGGTGGGTGGTGGGGGGTTGACATGCGGATTTTGGGTTGTTTTTGAGGGCCGATTGGTGGATTTATTTTTGTTCCGGGTGGAGGGCGGTCCTGCGCGGACGGCGAGCGCTTTTTGTCGGGGGTTGGGCGGGAGTGGTTGGGCTGCGCCCGATACCACTCAGGACGAAGAGGCAGCGGGCCTGGGGGATCTTGGAGACGGGCGGGAGCGGTCGCGCTGTGCGCGATGCCCACATCTCAGAATCGAGATATGGGGCACCCGGGTTCGTGGGGGCGAATGCAGGGATCTCTCCACTGCGCATCACAAAGACCAATGCGTGATGCTCCGGTCGAGATGACGGGGGTTTGGTGGGACAGAAAGAAAGTCAACGGCAACGGCAACGGCCAGGGCAAGGGCAGCGCCAAGGGTGGCTGGGGGCGGAAGGGGTGTGGCGGGATACACTGGCAGAGCGATTTTGGTTGGTTGGTGGCAGCGTTGGGCGTGGGTTCGCGGAGGCCTTTTGAGTTCTGAGCAGGTGGTGCGGGTGAAGCGGACGAGCGCGGGGAAGGCTGCTGGCGCGGCGGATGGCGGGGCCAAGGAGGAGGTTTCGGAGACCTCGCTGGAGGCGTTTGCTTCGGTGTGCGTGATGCTGTCCGTTTATCTGTTTGTGATCGGGTTTATCTTTCAGAACTTCGGGATTCCGTCGCCGTCGATGGTGAATGCGCTGCTGGTGGGGGATCACCTGCTGGTGGATCGGGTGACGCTTGCGCCGGCGACAAAGTGGGCGCCGTTTGTGCATTATCGGCCGGTGCAGCGGGGCGACATTATTGTGTTCATGAAGCCGCATACCGAGGTGCCGGACATGATCCTGGTGAAGCGGGCGATTGGGTTGCCGGGGGATCGGATTCATCTGCGCAAGGGCGTGGTGTATCTGAATGGCGTGGCGCAGACAGAGCCGTATGCGATCCAGCCGAGTGAGGACAGCCTGCTTGCTTATCGCGATGACTTCCCTTCCGATCTGGTGGGGTTGCGGCGGTCTGGCAGCGACGACCTGGCGGGGAGGGGGGAGTGCCGGGATGAGGCTTGCCGGGAGTCGGTGACGATCGACAACCGGATGATTGATTGGGCGGATGAGCTGCCGAAGCATATCCAGGGGGATGACCTGGTGGTGCCGCCGGGGATGGTGTTTGCCATGGGAGATAACCGCGCCAACAGCCTGGATGGGCGGTTCTGGGGGTTCGTGCCGCAGCAGAATATTCTGGGGCGGCCGCTGTTTGTATATTGGTCGTTCCAGACGCCCGACGACCAGGGGGATAAGACCGCGACCGGGGACAAGCTGCGGTTTCTGCTGCACGAAGCGACGCACTTCTTCGATGAGACGCGGTGGGGGCGGACGTTCCATGTGACGCGGTGAGGTAGTGAGTAGTGAGTAGTGGGTAGTGAGTAGTGAGTAGTCAAGGGCGATTCGGTGGCGGGGTACACTGGGTGTGCTGTCACTGGGGAACAAACCCCGGGGCTAAAGCCCCTTTCGGGCGGCGGCTTTTTCAGGGGGCTAAAGCCTCCTGCTAATCCGTAAAAGCAACAGCGATCCTTTAGGAGACGTTTTCGTTGAGCATTGAGAGACCATTGCAGGCGGAGAGCGCCGTTGTTGGAGGGGCCGTCCTGAAGCAGGCGAAGGACGAAGTGGCAGAGACGCCGATGGAGGCGCTGGCCTCGATTTGCACGATTTTGGCGATTGGCATGTTTGTGTTCGGGTTCATCTTCCAGAACTTTGAGATTCCTTCGGGATCGATGCTGAACACGCTGTTGATTGGGGATCACGTGGTGGTGGACCGGATCACGCTGGCGCCGGCGACGAAGTGGGCTCCGTTTGTGCATTACCGGGCGGTGCGGCGGGGCGATGTGATTGTGTTCATGAAGCCGAATCCGGAGTCGCCGGATTTGATTTTGGTGAAGCGCACGATTGGGATTCCGGGCGACCGCATTCATCTTCGGCATGGCGTGGTGTATCTGAATGGCGTGGCGCAGAACGAGCCGTATGCGATTATGCCGGTGGCGGATGGAATTGGGATGCAGGCGTATCAGCCGTACCGGGATGACTTTCCGTCGGTGACGCCAAGCCCCGATGAGCAGGTGACCGAGGTGTGGCGCGAGGAGCTGCCGCAGCATATCCAGGGCGATGACCTGGTGGTGCCGCCGGGGTACGTGTTTGCGATGGGCGACAACCGGACGGAGAGTCTGGATGGACGGTATTGGGGGTTCGTGCCGCAACAGAATATTCTGGGCCGGCCGCTGTTTGTGTATTGGTCGTTCCAGACGCCGGCGGACCAGGAGGACAAGACCTCGATTGGGGACCGGATCGGGTTCATGTTCCACATTGTGACGCACATCTTCTCGGACACACGATGGAAGCGGACGTTGCACGTGGTGCGGTAAGAGCAGTGAGTAGTGGGTAGTGAGTAGTGGGTAGTGAGTAGTGGATTGCGAAGCTGCGGGCGACTTGAGCATAGAACGTACAGATGAGGGAGTGGAGATCGAGCACCCGCGACGGCGGCGGCGTTGGTGGGTGTGGGCGTGCGTGGCGGCGGCGGTGTTGCTGCTGTTGCTGACGCCGCCCCTGCTGAATGTGAATCGGCTGAAGCGGCGGATTGCTACGAGCATCAGCGCGAGTCTGGGGCGGCCGGTGCAGCTGGATGGCGTGACGATGCATCTGCTGCCGGTGCCGGGATTCACGCTGGCGAATTTTGTGGTGAGCGAGGATCCGGCGTTTGGGTCGGAGCCGATTATCCGTGCGCAGGTGGTGAACGTGACGCTGCGGCCGAGCTCGCTGTGGCGGCGGCATGTGGAGTTTTCGTCGATGACGTTTGAGACGCCGAGCTTGAACCTGGTGCGGAATGCGGCGGGCGAGTGGAATGTGCAGAGCCTGCTGATGCATGCGGCGAGCGTGAGCACGGCTCCTACAGCGCAGCGGAAGGCGGGGCCGGAGCCGCGCTTTCCGTATATCGAGGCGACCGGGGCGCGGGTGAATGTGAAGCTGGGCCAGGAGAAGAAGCCGTTCTCGCTGACGGATACGGACTTTGCGCTGTGGCTGACGTCTCCGAACGAGTGGAGGGTGCGGGCGAAGGGGACGCCGACGCGGACGGACACGAATATCTCGGATCCGGGGGTCGTGAAGGTCGAGGGATCGTTGAAGCGGGCGGCCACGATGGCGGAGGTTCCGGTGGACCTGACGGCGAGCTGGAGTGGAGCGCCGATGGGCGAGGCGAGCCGGATGCTGAGCGGGCAGGACGCAGGGTGGCGGGGGAATCTGAACGTGGAGGCGTCGCTGCGGGGATTGCTGGGTGCGGCGAAGCTGACGACGACGATTCATATGGAAGACCTGCGGCGGGCGGACTTTGTGCCGGTGCAGACCATGGATGTGCGGGCGGAGTGCCGGGGCACGCTGGATGTGACGGCGGCGGTGGTGAAGGATCCGGATTGCGCGGTGGCGACGCCGTTTGCCGATGGGATCAAGACGTCAGGACGGGTGGTGGCGATTGCGGACCGGCTGGATTTATCGGAGCTGGCTGATTCTTCGAAGCTGGACGCGGCGGGGGTGCGGGTGGGGATGACGAATGTTCCGGATGCGTGGCTGCTGGACTGGGTGCGGCTGTTCTCGCAGCGGATTCCGGCGGGCGAGCATCCGGAGGGAACGGTGGCGGGGAGCATGCTGTTGACGGGCGCACGCAAGGGGCGTCCGGCGCGGTGGGAGGGCGTGTTTCGCGGGGAGATGGTTGGGTTGCTGCCGTGGACGGGCGCAGAGAGTGCGTACCTGGTGCATACGGCTACGCTGACGAGCAGGGCTGCGGAAGAGGGGTTCGTGCTGACGCCGCTGAGTTTGACGCCGGCTGGGAAGGCTTCGGGATTGATGCTGAGTGGGGTGGCGACGACGTCGGGGTATACGCTGCGCTTGGTGGGGACGGCGAGCGAGGCGCAGCTGCAGGCGCTGCGGGCGCTGGCTCCTCCGCTGGGGGATGGGCTGCAGGAAGTGGTGAAGGCGGATGGGGTTGCGAAGGGCGAGGCCGGACGGGTGGTGAAGGTGGATGCGATGTGTTCGCGGGCGTGGGGTGGTGGGCAGACGTGCTCGGCGGGTGAGGCGGCGGTCGCGAAGCGGCGACGGCGGTAGGGCTTCCCAAGACATAAGTGGGGCTACGCGCCAGTGCCCGCGAACCGCAGGTCCTCCGCCACGCCAAACGATAGAGCCGTTTGGCTCCGGTCGAGATGACAGAGCTTTGCTGATGACTTGGCGGTTTTGGGCTAGGGGGTGGGGGTGGTGGGTTGGAGGACTACTTCGCGGGTGTGGGTGGCGGCGCGGACTTCGGGGGTGCTGCCGTCGTTGAGGATGACTTCGGTGGGGGGAGCGTTCACAATGACGCGGGTGGTGGCGTTGGAGAAGCCGGGGATGTGGATGCGGGTGTTGGTGGTGAAGGCTCCGGAGAGGATGTTGAGGGGGACGTCGACGGCGGGGGCGCCTTCGTTGCGGACGGTGACGGAGACTAGCCAGCCGGTGTCGTGACCTTTGCCGGCGGCCATGAGGCGGGGTTCGACATCGACGATGGATAGGTCGGGGAGGCCACGATCGCGGAGAACCCAGTCGGCGAAGAACCAGCCGAGGTCTTTGCCGCTGGTCTTTTCGAGGAGCTTCTCGAAGGCGATGGCCTGGATGGTCGGGTCGTCGGAGGCGAAGGGCCCGCTGTTGGGACTCGACAGCTCGCGCCACTGGGTGAGGGCTTGCTGGAGGGGTTTGTCGCCGGCGAGGCTGCTGAGCATCCACCAGACGGCGGCGGCTTTGCGGCGGTAGTAGAGCTCGTCGGTGGCGGAGACGAGGGGCTCGCCGGTGGGGGCGGAGGCAGCGTCGGCGGCCTGCTGAGAATCGAAGCCGATCTCGGCGATGTTGAGGGGCTGCATGAGGTTGTTGAGCTGGAGGATCGCGGCGGGGCGGCCTTGATCCTGCTCGACCCAGAGGAGGGCCATGAACTGGGCGAGGCCTTCGTCGAACCAGGGCTGGCCGGTGTTAATCCACGCGTGGGTGAGGGAGTGGGCGAGGGCGGCGGTTGACGTGGTGGAGGAAAGCTTGTTGATGGGGGCGACGAGGAGGGCCTCGTCTTCGAAGGGGTCGCCGGGATTATCGAGGATGGCGAGGGGGCCGAGGGGTTTGGGGCCGAACCAGGTTTGGAGGAGCGGGGCGATGCGCTCGGCGGAAGAGGCGAGGGGTGCGAGCGAGGCGGTGTCGGTGGTGGCGACGGAGAGCATGGGAGCACCGACGGGGCTGGATTCAGCGGAAACCCGGGTCCCAGAAGCGGGACCTGGGGCACCCGGTTCAGTGGGGGCGGGAGAAGTTGGCGGTTCGGTGGAGGTGCTGGAGGATGAGGTGCCGGTTTCGGCAGGGGGGCCGGAGAAGGGTTCGGGGAGGGGGGCGATGGAGGCTTCGGGGTGCTGGACGACGAAGAGGCTGAGCTGGCGGAAGCCGATGGGGTGGGCGGGAAAGTCGGCGACGGCGATGCCGGTGGCGGTGGCCGGGGCCGCGGTGGGGTCGTCGGGGTGGGCGACGAGGGGTAGGCGGCGGCTGCAGAAGTAGGCGGCGACGGGAGGGATCCCGCGGTACTCGACGGCGAGGCGGAGGTGAATGATGGCGGAGCGTTCAGCCAGGCGCTGCTGGCCGATGGCCTGGAAGAGCTTGGCACCGTCGCCGAGGAAAAGCTGTGGGGATGCTGTTGGATACCAGAGGACATTGCCGAAGCCGCGGAGGGCGACGGAGAGGGCAGGGGTGATGGGGTTGTCTATGGAGCTGCTTGAGCTGCTTGAACTGCTTGAGCTGCTGGAACTGGAGCTACCGAGTTCGGGAGAACCGATGGCGTCCCAGTCGGTGGCGATGGCCTGGGAGACGGAGGCGCCGAGGCGCTCGAGGCGGGAGGTGTCGACGAAGAGATTGCCGGAGTAGAGGGTGTTGAGGGTGAGGGTGGCGCCGGGAGCGAGGGGCGCGGGGAGGTCGAGGACGGCTTCGGAGGATCTGCCGGTGTGGTCGGCGTCGGTGTCGATGAGGTGCTGGGTGAGGGTGAGGGGGGTGGCGCCGGTGGGGGCGATGAGGGTAGCCGCATCCCAATGCAGGGAGGAGGAGATTTGCAGGGCGACGCGGGAGAGAGGCTGGCTGGTGATGTTGCGCAGAGTGACGCGGGCGCGCATGGTGAGATGGCCGGTGGCGGGGGCGATGCGGGCGTCGAGATCGTAGGCGGTGAA
>DATHQT010000019.1:0-16098 GCA_035482415.1 Acidobacteriaceae bacterium
TCACCCCCCCACCAACCCCCAAAACCCACAAAACCCGCGCCCCCATTGCCGATTTCTTTTTCCAAAACCTGGCATAGTTACCCCCCTCCACTAGCTACAATAGAACTAGCCCCCAAAGCTTTCCAAACCCCACAACCAGCACCCACCCCGGCGAGTCGAAGGATCTTGGTACTTAACCCTCCTCGAATGAGTGGCTTGCGCCATGAAAACGCACCAAACTGAGCAAGGACCTTGCCATCTAACCCACCTGAAGTCAGCGGGTTATCGTCAATTTTCATACTCAAGGGGGGAGGGGGGGCCACAACCCTCCCTGCACGTGTACACTCTGAACACCTGAACCACCACATCTCGCAGGAGGATCATCATGGGTCATGGAATCATTGCCTGGATCATCATCGGCATCGTCGCTGGCTGGCTCACCGGAAAGATCATGAAAGGCTCCGGCTTCGGGGTCATCATGGACATGGTCGTCGGTCTCGTCGGCGCCCTCATCGGCGGCTTCATCTCCGAGAAACTCGGCTTCGGCGGTGTAGGCGAACACGGCCTCATCATGAGCATCTTCATCGCCGTCATCGGAGCCGTCATCCTCACCTGGCTCATCCGCCTCATCACCGGCGGCCGCGAACGAAACCTCTGATTCTAAATAGTCTACCGCCCGATCCAGCCCGATTAGCCGAGAATTCACTGGACTTTCATGCTGCTCCCCCTCATCCTTAAGGGAGCAGCAAAAGGGTCCTTTATGTTCCACAAAAACGCAGTTCGCTTCACCAATCCCATCTCCTCCGCCTCAACCCCCGACAACCTCCACCTGATGCCCTCGGTCTCCACCGACCGCCCAGCCCGCACCGCCACCCACCTCGACCTCCTCATCATCACCAGCCGCCGCTGCTCCGCCTTCTTCGCCGAAGCCGCCGTGCTCGTCCTGGTCTTCGGCCTCCTCGACTACTTCATGCTCAAGGGCCGCATCGAGCTCGCCTGGATCCTCCTCGCCATCGGCGCCTCCCTCACCCTCCTCGCCGCCAGCATCGCTACGGACTTCGCCGCCCACCACTGGGTCAAAGCCCATCCCTAGCCACCCCACCCCCACAACCGAACCCCACGACTAACCCACCCACCCCCGAGGGCAGGGAATCGCCACGCATTTAAACTCTCGCCGTCCGCGCAGGACCGAAGGGCTTATGCTGGACAGCCTGCGTCCATCCACTCCTTGAACTTCGCCACCGTCTCCTTCGACCAAGGCTCATCCGGAGGCATCGTCCCCGCGGCAACCGCTCCATACACCAGCTGCGCGTTGGCCGGCACACACATCCACGCCGCCTCATCCAGCGCAATCCCACCCGGCTTCATACAAGCCACATCCCCATCCCGAAACAGCGGCCGAATATCCGTAGCAAAACTCAAAGCCATAAACCCTCCTCCAATGTTTCTGAATCCACCACTCTACTCCAGCTCCCTCGCCGCGTGCCCCAACCCAACCCCCTCTCCCTATGCTCTTATGGAACTATGCCGCCCCCCGTCTCCCCGAGCGTCAGCAAGCCCGCCCCCACGCCCACCTCCGCCCCCGGCCACTCCGTAGCCAGCAAACGCCTCCTCCCCTGGCTAGTCGCCGTCGCCTTCTTCATGGAGTCGCTCGACACCACCATCCTGAACACCGCGGTCCCCGCCATCTCCGCCGCGCTCCACGTCGGCCCGCTCAGCATGAAGGCCGTGCTCGCCAGCTACACTCTTTCGCTGGCCGTCTTCATCCCCATCAGCGGCTGGGTTGCAGACAAGTTCGGAACCCGCCGCGTCTTCGCCACCGCCATCGGCATCTTCACCCTCGGCTCACTCCTCTGCGGCCTCTCCACCAACATCCACGCACTCGTCGCCTTTCGCATCCTGCAAGGCGTCGGCGGATCGATGATGGTCCCCGTCGGCCGCCTCACCCTCGTCCGCACCTTCGGCAAAGCCGAGCTCCTCCGCGCCATGAGCTTCGTCTCCATCCCCGCACTCGTCGCCCCCATGCTCGGCCCCATCGCCGGCGGCCTCATCGTCGACTACCTCCACTGGCGCGTCATCTTCTTCCTCAACATCCCCATCGGCCTCATTGGCCTCATCCTCGTCTACTTCCATCTACCCGACTATCGCGAAGACACCCATCCCCTCGACATCGTCGGCCTCATTCTCTTCGGCTCCGGCATCGCCCTCCTCTCCTACGTCCTCGAAGTCTTCGGCGAGCACACTCTCAGCCGCTTCGAAATCGGCGCCCTCACCGCTCTCTCGCTCTCCCTGCTCGCCGGCTACTGGCTGCACGCAAAATCTCTCGCCTACCCGCTCCTCCAACTAAGCCTCTTCAAGATCCGCACCTTCCGCGCCGCCGTCAGCGGAAGCTTCTTCACCCGCATCGGCATCGGCGGCGTCCCCTTCCTTCTCCCCCTCCTCTATCAAGTAGGACTAGGTTTCACCCCCGTGCAATCCGGCCTGCTCATCGTGCCGCAAGCCATCGCCGCCATGAGTATGAAAGCCATCATGCCGCGCCTGCTCTCCACCATCGGCTACCGCTGGGTCCTCATCTCCAACACGCTAGTCCTGGGCCTGCTGCTTCTGCTCTTCGCCACCATCGGCCTCCACACCTCCATCTGGAAGATCGTCCTCCTGGCCTTCCTCTACGGAGCTTTCACCTCGCTGCAATACACCAGCATGAACACCCTGGTCTACGCCGACACCAATGAGCAGCAATCCAGCTCTGCCAGCTCCATCGCCAGCACCATGCAGCAAATGTCCATCAGCTTTGGCGTAGCCACCGCAGGCCTGGCAACCGCCTTCTTCGTTCCTGCCGTTGGCCCTGCCGGCGGCCACGCCAGCTCAGCCGAGATGATCCACGGCATCCACAAAGCCCTCTTCGCGCTAGGCATCCTCACCATGATCTCCACCATCGTCTTCCGCACCCTCAAGCAAGGCGACGGCAACGCCGTAAGCCACCACGAAAAAATCCTCCACCCCAACGGCTAACGGCAGAGCAGGGAACTGCCACCATCATGGGTGCCGCCAAGAATTCCCGGGTGCCCCATTCATGACGTCTTCATGTCATGAGTGGGAAAGCAAACAGTAAGCACACCACAGCGCGCCTCAGCTAAAAGCTAAAAACGGAGAACGGACAACGGTCAACTAACAACCGCCCCCACACAACCACCACCCACAAGCCAAATCCTGCACCACATGCCCCAGCGACTTATAAACCGTAACGTCCTCAGCCGAAGTCCTCCCCGCCACATCCCCCGCCAGCACCTGCCCAATCTCCGCAACAATATGTTCATCGTCCACCACCCCCGCAGCCTTCGCGCGCAAAAACTCCGCACCCTGCGCCATCACCCCCTCGCGACTATCAACAAAAAATCGTGACCGTCTTACCAGCTCGTTATCCACCTCCGCCGGCCCTGCAAAGCTAGACCCCACGACATTCACATGCGTCCCTTCTCGCACCCACTCGCCCCTCAATATCGGCTCCGCAGCCGACGTCACAGTACACACCACATCCGCCTCAGCCACCGCCTCCTTCACACTGTCGACCGCCCGCACCTCAACCCCAAGCTCCGCCGCCATCGCAACAGCAAACGCCCGCGCCCTCTCCATCGACCTGCCCCAAACCACGATCTCCTCCAACGCCCGCACCCGAGAAATCGCCCGAGCATGCGTCCCTGCCTGCTCCCCATACCCCAGCAGCGACAGCCTCCGCGCGTCCTTACGAGCCAACGCATCCGTAGCAACAGCGCTAGCGGCGGCCGTACGTATCGCCGTAACCTCCCCCGCATGCACCAAACAAACCGGCGCGCCACTCTCGGGATCGAACAACACCACCACCCCCTGGTGCGACTGCACGCCCTTAGCAAAGTTCTCCGGAAACACGCTAATCAACTTCGCGCCAAAGCATTTTCCCGAGCCCATCCCACCCGGCATCACCCCAAACATCCGCCCCTCCCCCAACTGCAAAATCGACCGCAACAGTTGCAGCGTCTCGCCCTTCGAGAACGCAATCATCGCCTCCCGCACAATCGGAATACACCGCTCATACGTCAGCCGCTCCGCCACTTCCTCCCGATCAATCCACCGCATCTCAGCTCCAATCTCTTCCTTCGTCACGCTAAGCGCCTGGTGCCCCATCTTCGCAACGGCTTCATCGTTGCTAAGGCGTGCCGCCACAACCTCTCACCTCCACCACCGAATCCGTTGCGGCGCAACGTAGCACCATGATCGCGAGCAACCCACACCCCATGCCCGCCAACGTAGACCATGGCCACACAGCTCAACGCCAGCAGCCTTACTCCTTACCCGACGGCTTCTTCGCCAAAGCCGTACACATCCCAACGCCCGGCAACGTGGAGGTAAACGCCCCCTGCACCGTATAGCAAAGCTGACCTGTCTGCGTATCCAGCGCCAGCGCACCCGCAGGGATGTCCTTCGAAATCCCCGAAGGATCCTGGACCAGCACGAACCGTTGACCATGAACCTCCGACGACGATGCCGAACATCCCATGAGAACCACAACTAGAGCTAACCCGAGAGCCTTCATGCCGCCTATCCTAGCAAAACCTAACAGGTGTTTTCATCCTCCATAAACGGGCACACGCATAGCAACAAGTCGTCGCTCTCAACGCGATCTCACAGCGATTGCAGCCTCCTATGCGATAAGCTTGCGAACGTGAACTCCAACCGCATCCCGTTCACCGTGTTGCTCCCACTCTTTTCCCTCGTAATGAGCGTTTGCCTCGTCGTCCTTCCGGCAACCCTTGACTACTTGGCGGAGCAGCAGAATGCGATCAGAGCTGAGCAGCTCTCCATCGATCAGGACCATCCAACCACCGCTCCCAGCCGCATCCAGATCATTCACAATGTTCTATCCCTCGTTGATGACAGTAGCGCAGATATCATCAACGGCATCATGCTGCCGGCCAACGCAATCGAACTGCCGATCGACAGGGCCCTTCCATCATGGCCTGATACGTGGCACCCACCCGGCTTCAGCGTCTTCTCCTGGCGTGCAATCACATTCCCCATCTACTGCCTGCCGTTCTGGTGGCTCGCGGGCTATGGTGTCGACGCTCTCTTGAAACGCCGCCAACCGCGGTGGCCATCGCTTCTCGCCGGAACCTTCCTTTGCGTGCTCTTCGCCCTCCTGGCGATCGGAGGTTGCTTGGCCCCTTCGCCTTACAGCACACCGGCCGTCAACATTCCAGTCATCATCGGCGGCGTCCTGTGGACGGTTCTTTTCGCCACCTTCCCCACTACCTGGCTTCGGAAGGCACTTGCCTCCCGTCGTTGCGCACGTCCAGCAATCTGATAGCTGCCGTCCGCGCATGACCCGGAAGGGCACGGCTTCAGCTGGGCCATCAAAAGCGCTAGCTCCGCGCCACCCCACCTCGCTGCCGCAGGCCGGAGTGAAGCCAAAGGCGCAACGACCAAATCGCCTCCTCCACCGAGCCACCAAAGCCCGTGTTCCATAAAAATCTTCGGAACCAACCCCCCACCCCCCGCGTATCTCCTCTCGCACCCGAAACCCGAAGGAGTCCCCATGCGCCTATCCGCCCTCATCCCCTGCGCCGCCCTCCTGGCGGTCCTCCCCCTCAGCGCCCAGTCCTTCTCCACCCACCCCTGCACCGACGAAGACCATGGCGGCACCCTCTCCCGCTGGTTCAACGGCGAGCAGGCCTGCGAAGTCCGTACCACCACTTTCCCCCTCGTCAACGGCCACATCAACGTCAACAGCATGAACGGCGGCATCGAAGTCATCGGCCAGGACCGCCAGGACGTCGCCCTCGAGGCCCGTGTCAGCGCCCGCGCCGGCACTGAGTCCGCAGCCGTCTCCCTGCTCCACGAGATCACCATCCAGACCGGCGGCACCGTCGAAGCCCACGGCCCCAACCCCATGAGCGGCCACAGCTGGTCAGTCGGCTACAAGCTCCTCGTCCCCCATCAACTCGCCGGCAAATTCCACACCATGAACGGCGGCCTCAACCTCAGCGGCATCCACGGCGACATCCAGGGTGAAACCACCAACGGCGGCCTCCACATCGAAAACCTCGGCGGCAACGTCACCGTCACCACCACCAACGGCGGCATCAAGGCCAATCTCGACGGCAACACCTGGCAGGGAAGCGGCCTCACCGCCAGCACCACCAACGGCGGCGTCAGCGTCAAGCTCCCCGCCAACTACTCCGCCCACCTGGTCGCCAACACCACCAACGGCGGCACCGCGCTCAACGTTCCCAACGCCAGCCAGGACGGCGTCCACCGCCACAACATCGACACCAAGCTCGGCTCCGGCGGTCCCACCCTCACCTTTGAGACCACGAACGGCGGCGTGTCCATCGACTAAACTCGCCGAAATAGTGCTTCCTCCGCCCCCTCGAAAGAATTCGGCCTGCGCCATGCACGCAGTCTCCAATTCGTGGATCGAGGGGGCGATCTTTTTTGCCTCGAACACTCTTACCCAAATCCTTCACTGGGTGCCCAGCCACCCGTGCGCTAGCCGATGGGCGGGAAAGCAGCCGTCAGCCTCACCCCTCATCGCGACTAAGCGGGAACGTACGTCAACCGCATCACGTCCCCGGCAAGTCGATCGCTCGCAGCCAGGCGCAGCGGCGGCCGTGGGCCGTTGAAGAATGGCTTGCCCTGACCCAGCACCACGGGGCGCAGGTAAATCCGATACTCATCAATCAGACCCAGCTTGCCAAGGCTTCCCGCCAACTCCGGTCCGCCGACATCAATGTCCCCAACTTGCTCTGCCTTGAGCCCGCGTACCGCCGCTTCCATGTCCTTGTCGAGAAGCGTGGCGTTGGGCCCGACCGACTTCAGCGAGCGCGACACAACCCACTTCGGCTTGCTTCGCCACACCGCCATGAACTCCAGGTCCTCCGCGTCATCCTCCTGACGGTCTTCGTCCCAATAACGCATGACCTCATACATGCCGCGACCGTACAACATGCCCGTCACGCCGCGCTCATGCTCGATGAAGTGACGAAAGAGATCCGGGCTGCCTGGCCCCAATTCACGATGGTTGACGTAGCCATCCAACGACTGGTTCAGTCCATACACGAGCTTTGCCATGTATAAAACCTCCTCCCCCAAGGTTCTTCCGAACAGCTCGAGCAGACCATACGCGAAAGTGAGCTTTACGCGCAACCCCGCACAACCCGCCCTCCATTCCACGCCTCTGACTATCTGTCCCACTCATCTCTCAGGAGTCACGCATGACAAGCTCCAACCACATCCAAGGCCTCAACGTCTCCAGCCACACCCTCCTCGTCTGGATCCTCATCGGCCTCGTCGCCGGCTACATCACCGGCAAACTGATGCGCGGCGCCGGCTTCGGTCCCCTCATGGACATCGTCGTCGGCATCCTCGGCGCTCTCATCGGCGGCTTCATCATGACCCACCTCGGCTACGCTGGCTCCGGCGGCTTCTTCTACACCGTCTTCGTCGCCGTCATCGGAGCCATCCTGCTCACCTTCCTCATCCGCCTGGTCACCGGCGGCCGCTCCCGCCTCTGACCCCGCCACGATCTAACTCCCACCGTCCGCGCAGGCCCCCCGCTTCTCGAGCCTCGCCCAACGTGACTCCCGCCGTCCGCGCAGGACCCGCGCCCCCTTCGCGAAAATTTACGCCCGCCCACACCCCGCAGAGCTATACTCAACGTTGCACGAGAATGCACTCCCCGAGGTCCCCTATGAAGAAGCTTTTTGCCGTCTGTACCCTCAGCCTTTCCTTCCTCTCAGTCACTGTCATGGCGGAAACCTTCCACGGCGTCGTGTCCGACGAGATGTGCGCCAAGAACGACGTCGCCAAGGCCGGCACCCCCGGTCACGCCGACTGCGCCAAGAAATGCATCGGCATGGGTTCCCCCGCCGTCCTCGTCGTCGGCACCAAGATTTACAAGGTCTCTAACCCAGACAAGCTGAACCCGTTCGCTGGCAAAGCTGTTACCGTCGACGGCTCCATTGCCGGCGACACCATCACCGTAGCTTCCGTAAAATAAGGCCTTCTAGTCCTGCCGCGCCAGCGGCAGGACGACCGTCTTCCCCGTCTGCACCGACCGCCGCGCCGCGTCCAGTATCTCCGTCACCGTCACATTCGTCTTCAGCGCGGACAAGCTATCCCCCTCATCCAATCCTCCCAGCACCGCCTCCAGGTAGTGCAGCGGATCGTCATACGGCGCTTGCGGCGGCTGCGCAACCTCTTTCCTCTCAGCCTCATCCCGCTCCTCCCGAATCGCCATCTGGCTCCCGTCGATAGCCTTCGCATACCCCGTCCGCCCATACACATCCATCTGCTTCACCGCGAACGGCCAGTCCCACGACGCCTGCACAATCACCACCGCGCTCTTGTACTTCAGCAGAATGTCCGCCTCATCCGCCACCTTCGGATACAGTTCGGGCTGCAAATGCTGCGTCACCGCACTCACGCTCAGCGGCGCCTCCCCATGCAGCATCCCCGTCACCAGGTCCGGCCCATAGCAGCCAAAATCCGTCAGCGCTCCATCTCCATCCAGCGCAGGATCCACCAGCCACTTCAGAAACTCCGGCTGCACCCCGATCTTCTCCGGCCCCTGGTGCCCATCCCTCACCACCACCTTCACCATCGGCCCCAAGTCCCCGTCCGCCAGCAGTTGCGCCGCCTTCGTGTTGCTGCCATACCAGCTCGTTTCGAAGTCCACCAGCACGTGGATCCCGCCGCGTTTCGCCGCCCGCTGCATCGCCAGCGCGTCGTCATACTTGAACGCCAGCGGCTTTTCCATCATCACGCTCACCCCCAGCCCGGCACACTCCTCCACCACCCGCCGATGCTCGCTGGGCGACGTGAACACCAGCACCGCCTTCGGATGCGCATGCGCCACCATCTCCGCAATGCTGTTGAAGTGCAAACTCGGCGACAGCCCGAACTTCTTCGCATACGCTTCAAACAGCGCCTGGTCCGGCTCCACAATCCCCACCAGCTCCACATCCGGCCGCTTCAGAATCGCGCCCGCCGGCACCATCGCGCCCCCACCCAGAAACGCCCCCACATGCCCATGCACCAGCCCCACAATCCCCACCTTCAGCGGAGCCGCAGCCCAGGCATTCGCACCACTCCAGCCCAGCACCATCCCCAACGCCACCACCAGAATCTTCTTCATCGTCTTTCCTCCTCCCGTCGAAAACCATCGCGATACGACACTGATCTCATCCTACCAACACCCGCTTCCCCTGCCCAGCGACGCCCTTTCGCCGCCTGCCCGTGCCAATCTCTTGAAACGGAACCCTCACGTCCGGTCCCGTTCTGGTATCTGAAGCAAAGAATCGGCCTGCCGCCCCTCGCCTCCAGGGCAGGAACTGCCGATCCCAGAGAGTGGTACCAAGGTGACTCCTTTGCAACTTTTGCCGTCTAAACTCTTGAATTCGGCTAGGATGATCTTCCAGTGGGCCTAGCCGCCAAGGAGTCAGATTGAAGATCGCTTTCCGCGCCCTCACACTGCTTTGCTTTGTACTTGTACTCTCCTCCCAGGTTCATGCCCAGGCCATGCCGGCCGCCTCCAGACCCCTCACCCTCTCCGTATTCGGCGGTGCCAACGGAACCTTCACCGGCCTCGCCGGCGGCAAGAATGTCGGCATCACCGCCGGCGCCGACCTCGGCTTCAAACCCTTCCACGCCTTCTATCCCTCCGTTGAAGTGCGCGGAACCTACCCCTTCGACGACGGCCACATCGACTCCCAAAAGAACATCCTCGTCGGTCCCAAGGTAGAGCGCTACTACGGAAACTTCCACCCCTACGTCGACTTCTTCTGGGGCCGCGGCAAGATCGACTACCTCAATGGTGGTTTCCCCAATCCCAGCGGTACGCTGCTGTATCTTGACTCCGTCTCCAACGTCTTCGCCGGCGGCGGTGGTCTCGATTACACCCTTACCGACCACTTCGCCATCAAGCTTGACGCCCAGTACCAGCGCTATGCCACGCCCGTCACCACCAGTGGCAGCATCTACGCCACCCCCCTCACCCTCGGCGTCGTCTATCGTTTCGGAGGCCCCTACCCCCGTAAAGCTGAAATCCAGTAATTCCTAAAGCTGAACTCCGCTAGTAGTGCTCCACCACTTCGCGATGCCGCTCCACCCACCAGCAGGGGTTGCTGCCTTCCTGCGGATAAATAGACTTCGTACACGGCATCGCAATCGTTCCATTCGCGTAATAGTCTTCCTTCCCGCCCTTCAGATCCGCCACCGTATACCGGTCCACCATCACCGACCCCATGCCGCCCCCCGCGGCCACTCTCATCCGCCACACCGCAAAGTCCAGCGGATAGAGCAGCGCCGCAGCCAGCAGGACAAACCCCACCGCCTTCAGCACCATCTTCACGGCATACTTCTCGATGACGAAATCTTCTGCCATACGTTCCTCGCGCCCTTCCGCAGACTAGCAGACCCGCCTCCTCGCCTCCCTCAACCCCACTCTCGATCGCGTGCCGGCATCGATACATTCCTCATAGAACTTGTGGCCAATTTCGACCTCAGGACGTTCGTCTATGGGAAAATAGAGGCAGGTAAACCCATCATCGTGTCGAAACAAACCGCGTCGTTGTTTGTAATTTCTGTCTTCTTGGCAAGTCTCACTCTCGCGGCCCCGCTCGGCGCTCAAGAACGTGTAGCTGCAGCTCCCGATCCTGTCACGTTGCCGGATGCCCCCACTCCGCAGCTTCTCGTCGCCGACTCCAACTCTGCCCCGGACGCCTACAGCTCCTCTCAGTCTTCCGGCCAGCAGCAGAGCCCCGCGCCTGCCTCCGCCGCAGCGCAGACAACCACGTCGTCGCAGCAGGAAACTCCCCAGCAAGAAACTCCCGAGCAGCGCAAAGCCCGTGCCGCGGCCGAACTTAAGCTGGAAACGAAACAGCGCATGGCAGGAGTCATTCCGAACTTCAACACCGTCAACAACGGCAAGGCCGCACCGCTCAGCCCTGGCCAGAAGTTCCATCTCTTCTTCAAGGGTGCGTTTGACCCCTACCAGTTCGTTCTGGCCGGCATCGACGCTGGCATCGGCCAGGCCGAAAACGAGAACCCCGGCTACGGCCAGGGCTTCGAAGGCTACGCCAAGCGCTATGGCGCCAACTATGCCGATAACTTCAGCGGCAACTTCTTCGGCAACGCTGTCCTCCCGACTGTTCTCCACCAGGATCCCCGCTACTTCCGCCTGGGCCATGGATCCATCGTCCATCGCGCCCTGTATTCCATCTCGACGACGTTCCGCACCTACGGCGATAACGGCAAGTGGCAGCCCGCTTACTCGAACCTGACGGGCAATTTCATCGGCGCCGCTATTTCAAACGTCTACTATCCCGAGGGCGATCGCGGCATCCAGCCCACCCTTCGCCGTGCCCTCAGCGTTACGTATCAGGGCACCATCGGCGGCATGTTGCAGGAGTTCTATCCCGACATCGCTGAGAAATACAAAAACCACCGAGCCCGCAAGGCCGCCGCCGCCGCCAATGGCGTGACCCCCATACCCCCCGCAAAGCCCAACACCCCACCAACTCCCCAGCCCTAGCGCAATCCCCGTCGTTGCCGTTGCCTTTCTTTCTGTCATTCCCTCTGGGAATCTGCTGTTCAACCACCCAAGCCCCACCTACAAGTTAAATAATTCCCGCAGCCGCTTCGTCTGCGACCGGCTCACCGGCACCTCGGTCTGCTGGCGATCATCCATGCGCAGCTGGTAGCTCGATTTGAACCACGGCACCACCTCGCGAATGTGCTGGATGTTCACCACGAACGATCGATGCACCCGCCAGAACTGCTCCGGATCCAGCTGATCGGTCAGCTCCTCCAGCGTCCGGCAATTGGAATCCCCCTCCAGCGCCTTGGTCACCACCGAAATCCGTCCTTCCTCGATCGTGGCAAAACACAGGTCCTTCTGGTCCACCAGCAGCAGCCGGCTCTGCGCCCGCACCACCACCTTGCCCGACCGCCCCGTCCCCGCCCCCCCCACCGCCACGCCCGCCGCCGCAATTCCGGTGCGCTCTTCCACCATGCGTAACAGCGCATCCAGCTTCGCCTCCGCGCCCGCTACCCGGCTCGCCACCCGGCCGTCGCCGCCGCCAGCACTCAGGCTGCCCGGACTCTCCGCCACCGGCTCCGTCGAACTCAGCCGCTCGCGAACCTTTTCTAGCGTCCGATGCACCCGCTTGCTGTCAAACGGCTTCAGCAGGTAATCGACCGCGTTCACCTCAAACGCCTTCACCGCATACTGGTCGAACGCCGTCGCAAACACCACCTGCGGCAGCTTAATCTTTTTGTCCTGCGCCAGCACTTTTTTCAGCACCGCAAACCCGTCCAGACCCGGCATCCGGACATCCAGAAAGATCACATCCGGCTTATGCGTCCGAATCAGCTCAACGGCCTCAATGCCATTGGTCCCCTGCGCCAGCACCGAAACGTCCCCCGCGGCATCCAGCAGGTACTGCAGTTCCTGCCGCGCCAGCGGCTCGTCATCAATAATCAACGCTGTAAGTGGAGTAGCCATTCCTGCGATTAGTGTACGCGCCCACGCCCGAGGATCTTTCGTCTATCCCCTACACTCTATCCGCTATCCCCTGTATTAATCGCTGTAAACCCGCAACCGCGCAGGCGCCCCATCCTGCGCCAGTTCATGTCCGCAGCAGGTGCAGAACACATCGGTAAGCTTCACCCCGCGATGGCACTCCCCGCACACCGGAGCCATCTGGAACTGGCACTGCGGGCAGTAGTGGTAGCTCGCCGCCAGCGTCGTCGAACAGTTCGGGCACTTCGACAGCACCGGCTGCCGCAGCAGAAAGTACACCACCGCGCCAATCCCACCCGGCAGCAGCACGCACACCAGCATCCACAGCCCCGCAGACATCCCCCGCCGCTTCACATCGCGGCTCACATAGCCCAGCAGCAGCGCATAGCTCGCCACCAGCGACCCCCACGCATACCCCATCATCAGCCGCAGCGGCAGCAGCTCATGCTTGTGGTGCGGCATCACCACGTGGAAGATGTACTGCATCCCCGCGAACAACACCACCGCCAGCACCATCGACCAGCGCGGAATCATCCGCAGCTCTTCATCCCCCGCCGTCGCCGCGTCCTTCGCGCTCGACCCCGTCCCCATCCACTTCGGCATCATAGCTGCGCCTCGCTATCCGAACGCGTGCGTGCCCGCTTGAACCACACCATGCCCAGGATCGCAGCCGTCACCGGCAGCGACCACAGCAGCAAAATCATCAGCTGATCGCTCGCATCCGGAATGCCATTCGGCGTCAGATCATAGCCGTCCAGCATGCCCCAGATCGCATAGCAGATCATCACCATCAAAATCGATGAGATCGCAATCGGCACCCACAGGCTGCGCGATTTGCTCCTCTGCTCCCGCATGGTCAGCGCCTGCTCCCGCACCACACGATGCGTCCGGTTCACCACCACGCCTCGCGCTCCAGCTCCCATCACCGCTTCGCGAAACGCCCGTCGTACTTCACTGTCTTGATGCTCTGAATGACGTGAATTCAAACGTCCACCTCCGCCGACCCGTGCTCACCGCGACCAGCGCCTGCACGCAGCTTCAGCAACTCAGGCTTCAGCGCGGCCAGCCCACGATACAACCGCGACTTCACCGTCGACAACGGCGCCCGCGTCACCGTCGCAATCTCCTCCAGCGACATCTCTTCGTGGAACCGCAGCGTCAGCACCTCGCGATACGCCGGGTCCAGCGTCAGCAATACCGTCGCCACCTCCGACGCATTCTCGCGATATTGAAACTGCTCCAGCGGCGATGGCCCTTCCTGCACAATCTCAAACGGCCGCGCATCCGAGTCCTCGCCACCCTCGCGCATCTCGTCCAGCGACGCCATCGTCCGCTTGCGCGATAAATCGATCACCAGGTTCCGCGCAATCGTGAAAATCCACGTGTCGAACCGCGCCTGCCCGTTGTACTGCGATCCCCGCCGCAGCACCCGGATCCAGACCTCCTGGAACAGGTCCTCGGCCACCTCGCGCTTGCTGGTCAGAAACATCAGGTACCGCATCAGCCGATGCTGGTAGGTCTCGATCAGCTGGTCCAGCAGCTCCGGGTCCTGCCGCTTCAGGCCGCGCGCGATCGCAGCGTTCTCGCGCTCAATCTGTTTCGCCGCTTCGGCCGTCAGTACGGTGGGAGTTCTCACGCTCATATGGACGCTTTTTTGTTGCAGAAAGTCTCGGTGGACGTAAGCTATATTCTACGTCCCGGCGCTGCCCGCCGGCGTAAAAAAGTCACTGCGCCGCTACCCCCTGGCATTTCCCCGCTGCGGATCAGAAACTTCTCCGGTAGTCTCGGTTTAGAAAATTGCAGAACTGTTTCCAAATCTTCCAAACGCTTTTTCCCTTAGGCGCATCCCACTGTACAACAGGTCCTGCGCCCTGCAGCCTCAGTTCTCAAAGTTGACCAACCCATGAGTCTCATACTTCCCGCAACCCTTCTCTTCCTGCTCGTGGCCGCATTCGCTTACCTCTGGCGCTCCAGCCAGGAAGCGGTCAAATTCGCCCGCAACTATCAGGATCGCGGCGGTCTGCTCATCGACGTCCGCAGCCCCGCCGAATTCAAATCCGGTCACCTGCCCCGCGCCATCAACCTTCCCCTCAACGAGTTGGACACCTGCGTCCCCCGCCTCGCCCAGGACAAGAACCAGATCCTCCTCCTCCACTGCAAGACCGGCCTGCGCAGCGAGCTGGCCGCCCAGCGCCTCAAACGCCAGGGCTACGCCAACGCCTTCAATCTAGGCTCCTACGGCCACGCCGCCCGCCTCATCCTCCGTCCTGAGCGTCCCGGCGTCTAAAGCCGATTACACTGAAACAATGGATGTTTTGTACGGCCTGCACCCGGTCGAGGAGGCCCTCCGCGCCGGTACCCGACCCCTCGACCACCTCTCCGTCGCCCGCGAGCGCGAGGCCCGCCGCGACCCCCGCATCGACGCCGTCCTCGAGCTCGCCCGCGCCAAAGGCATCCGCGTCTCCACCGAGCCCCGCGACCAGCTCACCCGCCACTGCAAGACCGACGCCCACCAGGGCATCGTAGCCTTCGTCCGCGAGCGCAAATTCCTCGCCCTCGAAGACCTCCTCACCGCTCCCCCCGGCCCCTCCGGCTCCAAGTTCCTGCTCGCCCTCGACGGCGTAGAAGACCCCCACAACCTCGGCGCCCTGCTCCGCTCCGCCGACGGCGCCGGCATAGACGGCGTAGTCCTCCCCGAACGCCGCTCCGCCCCCCTCTCCGCCGTCACCGCCAAATCCTCCGCCGGAGCCAGCGAGCACGTCCGCATCGCCCAGGTCGTCAACATCACCCGCGCCCTCGAAGCCATGAAGAAGAACCACATCTGGATCGTCGGCCTCGACGAGCGCGGCACCCCCGACTACACCGACTTCGACTTCCGCCAGGACGTCTGCCTGGTCTTAGGCAGCGAAGGCTCCGGACTGCATGACCTTGTAAAGCGCACCTGCGACCACCTCCTCCGCATCCCCATGGCGGGCAGCGTAAGCTCCCTCAACGTCTCGGTAGCCGGCGCGGTCGTCATGTACGAAGCCATGCGCCAGCGCCGCAACCCCAGCACCCAACCACCGCCCGCAGAGTCTAAACCTCCAAAGCCCCGCAAAGGCCTAGGCTCCTGAAGGACCCTTGATCCGATCTGGTCTTGTCATTGCTTTTGCTTTTCTGGTTGTCATCCCGCAGGGATCTGCTTTTGTCTTGGTCGTTGCCTTTGCACTCGCCGTTGCCGTTGCCGTTGCACTCGCCGTTGCCGTTGCACTCGCCGTTGCCGTCGGCTCTCTTTCTGTCATTCCCTCGGGGAATCTGCTGTTGCATCTGCCTTCGCTAGCAGCTAAAAGCTAAAAGCGCCTTTGCCCTCGCTTTTCTTTCTGTCATTCCCTCTGGGAATCTGCTGTTGTAGTTGCCATTCCTGAGAACTGAGAACTAAGAACTAAGAACTAAGAACCGGGACTAACCCCTCCCCAAGAATCCGGAGCCACACACCTTGCACCCCCACCACCCAACGCGCCTCCTCCCCCTCGCCCTCCTCCTCGCGAGCCTGGCCGCGCAAGCCCAAACCACCCCCACCCAAC
>DATHQT010000020.1:0-17985 GCA_035482415.1 Acidobacteriaceae bacterium
GCGGTGGGCTCGATGTAGCTGTTGAGAGATCCGGCGACCTGGTTGGAGACAGCAGCGAAGGTCTGGACCTGCGCGGCGGTTACGGTGTGGTTGAGCGCGTAGGCAGTGGGGACGGTGCCGACGAGGATGAGCATGATGAGGCCCATGCCCTTCTGGCCGTCGTTCGAACCGTGGAAGTAGCTGACACCGCCGCAGGTGCCGATGAGGAGCAGGCGGATGTAAAAGGGCGGCGGTGCGGAGCCCTCAGGGGCCTTGTACAGACGGGGATCGCGGGCGAGCAGCTTGAAGAGCAGGAAGAGCAGGGCGGCCATCGCGAAGCCGATGACGGGCGAGAGCAGGAGGGCCTTGAAGACCTTGGTGACCTGTTCCCACTCAACGCCGGAGGTGCCGGGATTGCCCTGCATGAGCTGGTTGGCTACGCCAACGCCGTCGCCACCTGCATCTACACCCACTCGCTTGAGCCGCACGTCGCTGTCATCTACTCCGGCTGCCTGAACTTCATCGGCGTCATGCTGTCCTCCGGCGCGGTAGCGTATTCCATCGTCAGCCTGCTGCCCGTCGAGCTCATTCTCAAGGTCAGCTCCGGCTCCGGCTTCGCGATGGTCTTCGCCCTGCTCATCGCCGCCATCCTGTGGAACCTTGCCACCTGGTGGCGCGGTCTGCCCGCCTCCAGCTCCCACACCATGATCGGCTCCATCATCGGCGTCGGCGTCGCCAACCAGCTCATGCACGGCCACTCTGGCCTCAGCGGCGTCGACATGACCCAGGTCAAGAAGGTCTTCACCGCCCTTCTGGTGTCGCCGCTCGTCGGCTTCGGCATGGCCGCGCTCCTGTTCTTCCTCTTCAAACTCCTTGCCCGCGATCCCCGCCTCTACAAGGCTCCCGAAGGCACCGCTCCGCCACCGTTCTACATCCGCCTGCTGCTCATCGGCACCTGCGGCGGTGTCAGCTACTTCCACGGATCCAACGACGGCCAGAAGGGCATGGGCCTGATCATGCTCATCCTCGTCGGCACCGTCCCGACGGCCTACGCGCTCAACCACACCGTCAGCGCGTCCGAGGTCCAGACCTTCGCCGCTGTCTCCACGCAGGTTGCCGGCACCCTGGGCAACTACGCCACGCCAACTGCCGTCATCGGCGACAGCGGTGCGGTGCTCGAAAACTTCGTCAACACCAAGAAGTACGACCCCGACGTCATGCTCGCTCTGCAGCAAGAGGTCACCGACATCCGCAATGAAGCCGTTGGCTATGGCTCGCTCGCTGGTGTCCCGCCCAACATGCAGGCCAACGTCCGCAACCAGATGTACCTCACCAGCGCCGCTCTAACACTGCTGCCCAAGTCTGCGGGAGCACCCACCATCAGCGCCGCCGACACCGCGGTTCTCGGCAACTACAAAAAGTTCCTCGACAAGTCCACCAAGTTCATTCCCACCTGGGTCAAGGTCGCGGTGGCCCTCGCGCTCGGCCTCGGAACGATGATCGGCTGGAAGCGCATCGTCGTGACGGTGGGCGAAAAGATCGGTAAAACCCACCTCACGTATGCCCAGGGCGCGGCGGCAGAGATCACCGCGATGATCACCATCGGCCTGGCCGACGGCTATGGCCTCCCCGTCAGTACCACCCACGTCCTCAGCTCGGGCGTGGCGGGCACCATGGCGGCCAACAAGAGCGGTCTGCAGATGTCCACCATCCGCGATATCGCCCTCGCCTGGGTCTTCACCCTCCCGGCTGCGGCGGTGCTCTCCGGCTGTCTTTTCCTGCTCTTCAACAAGATCGCTGGCTAACACCCGATTTTGCACCACATCTACACCTCTTCCATGGGTGCAGGGTTGATACACTCAACCCTGCACCCATGAGTCTTAAAGCCAAGATCGAAGCTGTCATCTACGCGTCCGAAGAGCCTGTCACTCTCGCCCAACTCACCGGCCTGCTCGGTGAAGAAGGCCAGGCCGAACTCGATGCCCTCGCCGCCCAGCAGCACTCCCTCGCCCTCGAAGACGAAGAGGCCGGCGACGCCGCCATCGAACCCGTCGAAGACGCCGACGCCCTCAACGCCGAAACCACCGACGCCGAAGAAGAATCCCCAGCCACCGAACCGGACCTACCGGCCAACGAACCGGGTGCCCCAGGTCTCGCTTCTGAGACCTGGGAGGTCAGCGCAACAACCCCCAGCGAGCCCCCCTCCTCCGAACCAGCTCCTGCCCCCGGCCCCAAAGCCCTCGCCGCCGAGCAGAAACTCGCCGCCCGCAAGCTCCGCGACTACTTCCGCTCCCTCCTCGACGAGCTCATCGCCGACTACGCCAACGGCAATCGCGGCCTCGAGATCCGCGAAGTCGCCGGCGGCTTCCGCCTCGGCACCAAAGCCGAGTACCACGACGCCGTCCGCGGCTTCGTCAAGTCCCTCAAGCCTCCTCTAAAGCTCACCCTCCAGGCCCTCGAAACCCTCGCCGTCGTCGCCTACAAGCAGCCCGTCACCGCCCCCGAGGTCTCCGAGATCCGGGGCGTCGACTCCGCCGGCGTTCTCGGCTCGCTGCTCACCCGCAAGCTCGTCACCACCGCCGGCCGCAAGCAGGTCATCGGCCGCCCCATCCTCTACAAAACCACCAAGGACTTCCTCCTCCGCTTCGGCCTCAAGGACATCAACGAACTCCCCAGCATCGAAGAGTTTGAAAAGATGGCCGGCGAGCTAAACGACGCCGTCCAGGAAGAGATCCCCATGGAATCCCACGCCGCCCACGTCGACGCCAACGCCGACCCCAGCGAGCTCGAACCCTCCGCCGAAGCCGACACAGACCCCATCGAGCTCGAAGGCCACAACCTCCAGCCCACAGCTCCCGACGCCCCCACCTCCGAACCCGAATCCATCCCCGAAGCCGAAACCCCCTCCGAGCTCGAACCCTCCGCTGACATCCACTCACCCCAGACCGACGGCGACCCCGAAGATGACTCCATCGTGCTCCCCGACGAGCCCGCTACCGACGCCGAGCCCACAGACGAGCCTGAGCCCGAATAGCCCCCGCCCGCGCGAACCGTAGCCGCCCGCAGGGGCCAACCTTTCATATTCCGGTGCGCCCAAAAAGCGTAGGATTTAACCGGAGGGCTTTATGGACAACCGCAATAATCCCATCATCATCGACGGCAACGGCCCCCGCAACAACGCCGCCCAAACCTTTGGCCAGACCCGCAGCGCCTCCTCGCTGCTCTCGCAGGTGCTGGTCATCACCTCGGTCGGCTTTTTCACCTCCGCGGTCGGCGTCTACGTCGCGCCTGTCTCCGCGCCCGCCGGCATGTTCTGGCTCTACCTCATCGTCACCCTCGGCCTGATCTTCGCCATCCGCGCGGCACGCAACACCCCCGCGCTCGCCTTCGGTCTCTTCCTCCTGCTGGCCCTCGTGATGGGCTTCGAAATCAGCCCGTACATCAACATGCTGCTGCACACCGGCCACACCAACGCGGTCTTCAACGCCGCCGTCACCACGGCCGTCGGCATGGCAGTCCTCGGCATGGGCGCGCAGATCTTCACCTTCGACTACCGCAAGGTCCGCAACTACGCCATGGCTGCCCTGCTCGGCCTGATCATCCTCGGCATCCTCGGCGCGTTCTTCCACTTCATCAGCCCCAACGTCTACTCCTACCTCACCCTCGCCATCTTCGGCGTCCTCGTGGTCGTCGACTTCATGCGCATCCACAAGGGCGGCGACGGCGCCACCGCCGTAGAACTCGCCCTCAGCATCTACCTCGACGGCCTCAACATCTTCCTCGCCCTCACCCGCATCTTCTCCGGCCGACGCGACTAACCGCCACCACCCCAACATCCCCAATTCATCCGCTCAAACCACTATCCCGTGGACCGAAGCCCGACCCACGGCCGCACGCCCGGGGACAACTGCCCTCACCGCCTCGGGCATCGAATTTACACAAACGAGCAGCGTCCGGCTCCCGCATCACCCGACCTGCCCGCACGGCATTCGACCTACTCCAACGTCTCCTGAAGAACAGAAAGGTACGCGCATGAGCATTCACAACTCCCGCACAAAATTCACCTTCGCCGGCGTGCTGCTCCTTGCGGGCGCAACCGCTTTCGCCCAACAGGGGGCCATGCAGCAGCAGGCGCCGTCCACGCCTGTGCCGCAAACCCCCGGCCAGGCCAACGCTCCAGTCGCCAATGCGGATACCGGCGGCCCGCCTACCGGCCCCAACTACGCCGACCAGGCCTTCGTCGAAGACACCCTCAAGAACAACGACGCCCAGGTTCAGATGAGCCAACTAGCCCAGCAGAAGGCCTCCAGCGGCGACGTCAAGACCTTCAGTCAGCGCATGATCGAGATTCACACCCAGCTCAACCAGCAGCTCGCGCCCCTCGCCAAGCAGCTCGACGTCAACCAGAATCAGAAGCCCTCCAAAGAGCAGAAGAAGGAGCTCGCCCAGCTCGAGCAGCTCTCCGGCACGGACTTCGACACCGCCTATATCCAGGCCATGGCCAGGGCACAGGCGCATAGCCTGAAGCGCTTCAAGAGCGAAGAGAATGCGCAAAACCCCATGATTCAGAAGGCCACCAAGATGGATGAGCCGGTGCTCACGCAGCATTATCAGATCCTGCAAAAGATTGCCCAGACGCACAACGTGACCCTCGCCAGCAATGACTAACCAGGGCGCGTTCCAATCGCAACGGCAGAAGGGCGCGGAAACAACGCGCCCTTCGCCTTTCTATACGCGATAATGAACAGATGAAGTCCGCCCCAGAACCCAGCGACGCACCTACCGGCGAACGCCTGCAAAAAATCCTCGCCCGCGCCGGCATCGCCAGTCGCCGTGCCGCCGAGGCCATCATCCTCGAAGGCCGCGTCCAGGTGAACGGCCAGACCGTCACCGAGCTCGGCACCCGCGCCGACATCTCCCGCGATCACGTTCGCGTCGACGGCAAGCTCCTCCACGGCCCCGAGCCCACCAAATATTTCATGGTCAACAAGCCCCGGGGCTACGTTACCACCCTGGACGACCCCGAGCATCGCCCGACGGTAATGCAGCTCCTTGGGCAGGACAAGCAGAAAAAAGTCATCGGCGAACACTCCAAGTTCCCCCGCCTCTACCCGGTCGGCCGCCTCGACTACCTGTCTGAAGGCCTTTTGTTGATGACCAATGACGGCGAGCTAGCCAACAAGCTCTCCAAGGCCGCCACCGGCGTCCTGAAAACCTACCTCGTCAAAGTCTCCGGCGCACCCACCGACGCCGCCATCGACCAGCTCCGCCGCGGCATCATGATCGACCGCGGCCGCCTCGCCGACACCCGCAGCACCGGCCGCCGCGATCGCGTTCTCACTCAGCCTGCCAAGGTCGAACAAGTTCGCGGCGGCGACAATCCCTGGTACGAAGTCACCCTCACCGAAGGCCGCAACCGCCAGCTCCGCAAGATGTTCGAAGAGATCGGCCACCACGTGGAAAAAATCCGCCGCATCGGCTACGGCGCTCTCACCCTCGACGTCCCGCCGGGAAGCTTCCGCGAGCTCCTCCCCGGCGAAGTCCAGGCCCTCAGCCGCGCCGCTGCCGGCAAGAAAGTAGAGCGCAAGAAAGTCCTCCCCGAGGCCGCCCAGCTCAAGAAGCCAGTCCCGCCCAAGCGCAAATTCCGCCCCCGGACTGGCGCCCCACCGCGCCGTCGGCCCTCCTAAGCTTAGCCTCTCCACGTGAGCTAAATTGCTCACGATCAATAATCTACCTTCGCCATCCATGGCAACGATTCTCCCTCCCACCCACTCCTAGGGTGTGAGGTATTCCTTCATGCGCACCATCAAGTACGGCCTTTTTGCAGCAGCTGCGGCAGGCTTCTTTCTGCTGATCCCGGCCACTCCCTCGCACGCTCAGGTCACCGTAACCTTCGGCGCCGAACCCAACTGCCCCTACGGCTACTACGACTACGCGCCCTACAACTGTTCACCCGACGGCTACTACGGCGCGGAGTGGTTCAATAACGGCGCCTTCATCGGCGCAGGCCACTGGTCCCACGGGCACTCGGACTTTCATGGCGATGTAAACAATACGTACGATCCCCAGCACGGCTACAAGGGAACCATGCCTCAACGCGGCGAAAAGCCGTCGCACCCCGGCGCCTCTCAGAATTTCAAGGGCAATGAGACCCGCGACGGCCAGGGCCACAACACTCCTCACAACGCTCCTCCGGAACACCCCAACAAATAATCTTTCCTCCACAAGCAACCCCTGCGCCTTCGAGCGGCGCGGGGGTTCCTCATTTTTGTCCCACAAACCGGCAACTTCCAGACACATTTTGGTTTCTTACCAAAATTGGAGGTTCTCCCATGGTTGGAATAAAAACAATCCTTGCAACATCCGCAGCAGCCCTGGCCATCGCCTTGATGCCAGCTCCTAAAGCCAATGCCCAGGTCTCCGTCGGCGTCGATATCGGTGCCGCGCCCGCCTGCCCCTACGGCTATTACGACTACGCGCCCTACAACTGCGCCCCCTACGGCTACTACGGCCCCGAATGGTTCAATGGCGGCGTCTTCATCGGTGCCGGCCCCTGGTTCCACGGCCCTCACGACTTCCGCGGCCCCGTCGATCGTTCCTATGACCCGCGCTGGGGTTACAAGGGCAGCTACCCCGCACGCGGCGCCCACTATGCGCCCCCAGCAAACCACCAGGAGTTCCACGCCTCGCACATGAGCGACGGCCATGGTCACTACAGCGAAGCCCCCCATGGCGGCGGCCACGGCGGCCACGGCAGGTAGTCGTCAACCCACTCACTCAAGCCCTGCGCGCGAGGAAGCCTATCCGCGCAGGGCTTTTCATCTACGCCGCCTTCATTTCCGTCGCCACGCCCGCCACTCCTCCGCCGTCACCTCCCACACCTCCGACTGCATCCGCCCCGACACATACTCCCTCTCCGTCACCTCCACCACCCGCATCCCCGTCTTCTCCGAGATTCGCCGCGACCCGACATTCTCCACCGCCTTCGGCACCCGCAGCACCGGAAACCCCAGCACCTCGAACCAGTAATCCGTCACCGCAATCACTGCCTCTGTCATCAGCCCCTTGCCCTGCCACGGCAAACCTATCCAGAATCCGCGATTGTCCTCGCCCAGGTACAGCCCGATCCTGCCGATGATCGTCTCCGGCTCCGTCTTCAGCCGCAGCGTCCAGTCCCACGACGCACCGCGCTCAATCAGCGGCAGCGCCGTGTCCCGAATATGCGTCAGCGCGCCGTCCTCAGGAAACGGCCAGGGCACGATCGCATTCAGCAGCCGCACAATCTCCCACTGCGGAAACAACTCCTGGATCCGCGGCGCATCGTCCAACTGCAGCGGCCGTAATACCAGCCTCTCGGTCTCCAGCAACGGGAACATTCCGGCAGCATAGCATCTGCGCAGGAACCCCCTTTCTACGAAATGCGCATGAATCAAGGCTGTTGTGCTATACTGGGGTTGCGTTGAATTGATTCACGCAGGGCACCGCGGGCAGATGACTCCAAATGGATTCGAGTCTGGCCAGAGACCGCGAGCGCCACATACCCCACCCACCGCCCGAACCTTAAGCGTTGGTTGCTCTGGCTAGCAGGCCGATCACAGGATCAGCCTCGCCGTGCAGCAGCAATGCTTATCGCGCCCCGTTGGGCATCTGGGCAACCAGAACCAAGCAATGCTGAAACAGGAATCCACGCAACCGTTTGCTCGTCGCACCTCGTGCGCCCGCCAACCGTACGCGTCACTGCATTCATTCGCCTTCTTCTTCACCCATTGCAAAGGAAAACCTTGTCTACCCTTACTCTTGATTCCATTCTGAACCCGGAACCGCTTCAGATCTCCCGCAACATCACCGCCACCGACGAGACCTCCACGTCCATCACCTTCCAGGACTTCCAGATCTCCGACTCCCTCAAGTCCCGCCTCAGCGCCGCCGGCTTCGTTACCCCCACGCCCGTGCAGGCTGGAGCCATCCCGCCCGCGCTCGAAGGCGACGACATCCTCGCCACTGCCTCGACCGGCACCGGCAAGACCCTTAGCTTTCTGATTCCGATGATAGAGCGCCTCGAGGAGATCTCGGTTCCCTCCACCCGCGGCAAGAAGACCCCTGTCCTCTCGCTCATCCTTCTCCCCACCCGCGAGCTCGCCATGCAGGTGCTCGATCAGTTCCACAAGATCTGCCCGACGCTCAAGACCGACGCTGTGCTGGTCTGCGGCGGCCTCTCTGAGAACACCCAGATCGAGCAGATCAGCCGTGGCCCGCGCCTCATCGTCGCTACCCCCGGCCGCCTCGAAGACTTCCTCCGTCGCCGCGCCATCAACCTCAAGGACGTCGACATGCTCGTCCTCGACGAAGTCGATCGCATGCTGGACATGGGCTTCCTCCCGGCCATCAAGCGCATCGTCGCGTCGCTCCCCAAAGATCGCCAGACCATGTGCTATTCCGCGACCCTTGATGCGAACATCCGCGAGATCGTCAAGGACTACGTGCAGAATCCCGTCCGCGTAGAGATCGGCATCACCTCGCATCCCGTCGACAGCGTAGAGCTCCGCGTCTATACCGTCATGCAGGACCAGAAGCTCTCGCAGCTCGACAAAATGCTCAACGAAGAAGACGGCACTTACCTCGTCTTCTCGCGCACCAAGCACGGTGCCGATCGTATCGGTCGCAAGCTTGAGAAGCTCGGCCACGAAGTCGAGATCATCCACGGCGATCGCTCGCAGTCGCAGCGCTCCGCCGCCCTCAAGAGCTTCGCCACCGGCCGCAGCCGCGTCCTGGTTGCAACCGACGTCGCTGCTCGCGGCATCGACATCTCCAACATCGCACACGTCGTCAACTACGACCTGCCCAATGGCTCGGATGATTTCGTTCACCGCATCGGCCGCACCGGTCGCGCCGGCAAGAAGGGGATTGCCAGCACCTTCATCACGCCACTCGAGAAGGGCGATGCCCGCAAGCTCGAGCGTGAGCTGAAGATCAAGTTCGCCTGGAACGAGGCCGACAAAAACCTTGCCAAGGAAGAGCGCAACAAGCCCATCGACTTCAACCAGTCCGGCGGAGTCAACGACCTCCTGCAGATGGAAACCCGCAGCTGGAAGAACGCCGACGGCTCCGTCAACGAGAATGCCCCCAACGCGAACGCCGCACCCCAGCGCTCACGCGGAGGCTTCGGCGGATCCCGCTCTGGCTCCGGTGGACGCCCCAGCGGCGGTCGCTCCGGCGGCGGCAGCAGCCGTCCCCACGGCAGCAACGCCGGCCGTCCCGCTGGTCGCCGCAGCAGCGGTGGCGGCGGAAGCAACCGCGGCCGCTAACCCGCACCCAACCGCATCATCCGCAAGGGCGAGGAGAAATCCTCGCCCTCGCTCTTTCCGTCCTCATCGTTCATCCACCCTCGCCGTCCGCGCAGGACCGCGGGACTGCGGGACACTTGCGTTGGCGTTGGCTGCTGGCGCACAATCCACCCTATGCCTCTCGACCATCCCACCAAGTCCGCCATCGCCACCACCGCCGCGCCCGCCGCCATCGGCCCTTACTCCCAGGCCGTCCACATCGGCAACGTCCTCTACACCTCTGGCCAGGTCGCCCTCGACCCCGCCACCGGCGCCCTGGTCCCCGGTGGCATCGAGGCCCAGACCACCCGCGTCCTCGAAAACCTCAAGGCTGTCCTCGCCGCCGCCGGCCTCGACTTCGCCCACGTCGTCAAAACCACCGTCTTCCTCAAAGACATGGCCGACTTCGCCGCCATGAACACCCTCTACGCCCAGTACTTCGCCCCCGAAGGCATCACCGCGCCCGCCCGCTCCACCGTCCAGGTCGCCGGCCTCCCCAAAAACGCCCTCGTCGAAATCGAGTGCATCGCCATCACCCCCTAACCCCAGCGGCAAACGCAGTCGCCACCACCGGAGTAGCAGCGGGCTTTAGCCTGCGGTTCCCCGCCATCACCCCACGTTCGCTCCAGCCCGCGCCCCCGCATCCTGCACCCGCCTCACGCGTCTAATCCTCAGCACCTCCAAGGAGCATCCCATGCCCACCAAACTTCAAAAAACCGACGCCGAATGGCGCGCCGAGCTCACCCCTGAGCAGTACCACATCCTCCGCGAAAAAGGCACCGAGCGCCCCTTCACCGGCGCCCTGGTCAACAACCACGCCGACGGCTTCTATCACTGCGCCGCCTGCGACGCCCCCCTCTTCAAGTCCGGCACCAAGTTCGAATCCGGCTCCGGCTGGCCCAGCTTCTTCGAACCCATCACCCCCGACGCCGTCGAGCTCCACGACGACAGCACCCTCGGCATGCACCGCGTCGAAGTCACCTGCGCCACCTGCGGCGGCCACCTAGGCCACGTCTTCCCCGACGGCCCCAACCCCACCGGCCAGCGCTTCTGCATCAACTCCGCGTCCCTCAAATTCGAGGACAAATAGCCGCGGCCCTGGCCCGCGACAACCGGAGTGGCAGCGGGCGTCAGCCCGCGGCAAACACGAAACCCAATTCCAAGCTCACACAAGCACAAAAAGCCCCAGCGGCATCCACCGCCGGGGCTTCGTCATTCTTTATTCGAACAACTGAGAACTGAGAACGGACAACTAAGAACTGCTCTTAGCCCTTAACAACCTTGCCGCTCTTAATGCAGCTGGTGCAAACCTTCACGCGCTTGGTGCCGCCGCCCGAGGGCGCAGCAGCCTTCACCGACTGAAGATTCGGGTTCCAGCGCCGACGGGTTACGTTGTGCGCGTGCGAAATGTTGTTGCCGAACTGCGGACCTTTGCCGCAAAGCTCACATACCTGTGCCATGACATCACTCCAAAACATCAAACTTGACGCTAACTTCCAGAGAACTCCACCCGCTTCAATAACCTTCGCCTGGACCCTTTGCACGGCCCCTTGCCCGGTCTCGATTACCCAAACTGCTGTGGGGTGAGTGGTAGGCACGAGCGGATTCGAACCGCTGACCTCTACCGTGTCAAGGTAGCGCTCTAACCAACTGAGCTACGCGCCTCTGGTGCGTCTTATCAGTGTACCCGACCCCCCACCCCCACCGCAACCTTTACCACCAGCATGAGCCGACCATTTTGGCGGAGTTCCTTGAACTTGGTCAAAACGATGACTTTCATTGCACTACACTGATCCGATACCGCGCTGACTTGATGCACCAAGGATCGCCGCAATGCAGCCAACGCTTGGGAGATAGAGAACATGAGCAGGACGCGACAAGCTCCGCGCTGGTTTGTCATTACTTGTTCCATTTACCTCCTGCTGTTTAGCATCGTGGCATGGATGGCGATCGCACTCGGAGCGCCTAGCTTCTGGTATTTTCCGTGTGCGGCGTTACTATTTCTCTCGGTTTTTCTCTGGAACAATCCGTCGCGCGGGGCATCTTCCTCCTTGCCGCCTCTTTTGACGTTTGTTGTCCTTCTAGTCTCCACGCGAATTTGGGATTGGCGTGGTCAACGCTGGACAGCCATCTTGATGGCCCTCGCCCTGCTCGTCGCGCTCAGTATGTGTATCACCGTGATCCGCGCAACCGGGCTTGCCGTCTTTTGGAGCACACTCTCCTTCGTGCTGATCGCTCTTAGCTTCGCAACCGACAGACGGTTTACAGACAGGGTGCAAATTCGAACCTTGCAAATGAGCTATTCGTTGGATGGAAAGACACCATGGGCGGACAACACGCAGCGCGATGCTCAGGGCAAGCCACCAGTCTTAGTCTTCGTTAAGAGAGGCGAAGGCTATTGCTACGACGCCGTTTTCTACGAGCCACTGATGGCGAAACTCGCCGCGTCGCACGTAAATGAAGTCCAAGTGCAATACAACGTGTTCAGCGATTTCGGGAGAGAGCGCTCCTACAACGTTCGATCAATCGACGGCATCATGTTGAACGATGAAAATCGCGAAATTGTCCAACATGACGGCTATGGCGGCACAACTTTGGTTCCCGCCAACGATGGTGAAAAGTACGTTCCTCCAGATTGTCCTCGGTAGCAGGCGCAGGTGCGCGAAAAACGAGGTTTTGAGCACCTACCGCCCCGCCGCCACTTGCACCGGCTCGCTCACCCGCCGAATCACAATCCACGCATACTCCGCAGCCGACACCGGCGCCAGCACCGCAATCGTCCACAGCAGCACCGCCCGCAACTCCCCCAGCCCCGACCGCGGAAGCACCTCGCACGTCATCACCGTCAGCACCCCCAGGATCTGCACCAGCGTATTGAACTTGCCCAGCTTGCTCGGCTGAAAGTTCCGCAGCGTATTGGTCGCGAACAGCAGCGTCGCAATCAGCAGGATCCCAATGTCACGGCTCAACACCAGCACCGTCACAAACCTCGGAATCACCCCCACATGCGTCAGCACCAAAAACATCGTGCTCAGCAATAACTTGTCCGCAATCGGATCCAGATACTGCCCCAGCGTCGTCTTCTGCTGGAGCACCCTCGCCAGCAACCCGTCCAGGCCATCGCTCACGCCCGCCACCCACAGCAGCGCAAACGCCAGCCGCCAGTGCCCGTTCAGGATCGTAATCACCAGGAACGGCAGCACAAACAGCCGCAGCATCGTCAGCAGGTTAGGTGCAGCGCGAAATTGTCGAAAGGCAGTCACAAACGCTCGAAAACCGTGGGACGTAGCGCCCGGGAGTTGTGAAAGTGCGTGAGAAAACAGTGCATGGCTTCAAGGTGACGCTTCGATGTCAATGAAATGTCTCACCCCGCGCGAGCATCTCAATGATCGATTTCATTCTCTTTCTCTTTGTCTCCGGCAGCTTTGCCGTCTGCAACCGGTACGTGATCGCATAGAGGTTGGTTTTGTTGAGTGTCGAGAAGACCAGTTTCGCCTTCGGATTGCGAGCAAGTTCCTCCGTGAACTCAGGAGGGAGGGTTGCGTTAGCAGGCGAGTCGTATGAGGCAGTCCAACGCCCATCGGCTTTGGCAGCGTCAACTTCCTTCAGACCAGCAGGTGTCATAAGATTTCCGCCGATAAGCCGCTCCACGTGTTCAGTATTCCTCTTCGACCAGCCACTTTTAGGCTTTCGCGGGGTGAATCTCTGCACCCATGATCGCTCGTCCAATGGAAGCTTCTGCCCATCAATCCATCCGAAGCATAACGCCTCGTCGAGCGCTTCGGCATAACTGACGGACTCAAGACCAGACCCCTTTTTGTGGATCTGCAATAGCAGACAGCTGGACGTGGCGTGATGCGTCGCGAACCAGGCCCGAAGCTCCTTCGGAGTTCGGAAGCTTTGTGATTGCGGAACGGTACGAGCAGACTTTTCCATCGCGTTGATTACATCGCCCCGCCGCGTGCTCCCAGCGTCAACCCCTGTCTCCTCTCGTATGCCATCGTAGCCCATTTCTCCTACGAAATCTGCAGGTTCGATCTACGACCGTTTTGGTCTTGCTTCCCGCGCCACGATTTCGTACACTAATCATGGCGAAAGTCCGCGCTTCTGCGTACCTCCCGCGCAGCAACGCCGCGCTCTTCGCCCTCACCCCATGCTCAGGCTCACCAAAAAAGCGGACTACGGCCTCATGGCCCTCAAATATCTCGCCGAGCAGGCCGAGCTCGCCGACAAAGCCGGTGCCGACCTCCACCTCTCCGGGGCCCGCTCCGCAAAGGACATCGCCGAGGCCTACCACATCCCTCCGCAGCTCCTCGCCAAAATTCTCCAGACCCTCGCCCGCGCCGGCCTGCTCGTCTCCCACGCCGGCACCAACGGCGGTTACGCCCTCGCCCGCCCAGCGGCCGACATCTCCACCTTCGAAGTCATCCGCGCCATCGACGGCCCGCTTTTCATCACCAGCTGCATTACGATTCACGGAACCTGCGACCTCGCGGGTCATTGCACCATCAAAGAGCCGTTGCGCAAAGTCAACGACAGCATCACCAGTCTTCTCTCCGGCATCAGCATCGCCGACCTCACCGAGCCCGTCGACCACCTCCCCGCACCCATGGCCGGCGGCCTCGTAAGCATCGAACGCTAGCAACCAGTCCTCAACTGAGAACTGACAACTAAGAACTGACAACGCGTCTCACGCGACACTTTAGGAGTAATCAAATGGCTGAAACTCTCGGAATCAACGTCACCCAGTCCCACCACCCTCTCCCCGAGGGCGTCAAGCTTCCCATTTACATGGACAACCACGCGACCACGCCGCTCGATCCCCGCGTGCTCGAGGCCATGATGCCCTACCTCACCGGCATCTTCGGCAACGCCGCGTCGCGTAATCACTCCTTCGGCTGGGAAGCAGAGCAGGGTGTCGAGAAAGCGCGCGAACAGATCGCCCGCCTCATCGGTTCCACCGCCAAGGAAATCATCTTCACCTCCGGCGCCACCGAAGCCACCAACCTCGCCATCAAGGGCGCGGCCGAGATGTATCGCGAGCGCGGCAACCACATCATCACCCAGGTCACCGAGCACAAGGCCACCCTCGACACCTGCAAGCGTCTGGAGAAGTCCGGCTACCGTGTCACCTACTTGCCAGTCCTCGCCGACGGCCTCATCGACATCGAAGACCTCGAGCGCGCCATCGTCACCGAAGGCCCCGACAAGACCATCCTCGTCTCGATCATGTACGCCAACAACGAAATCGGCGTCATCCAGCCCGTCCAGGCCATCGGCAAGCTCTGCCACGAGAAGGGCATCCTGTTCCATTGCGACGCCGTCCAGGCCGTAGGCAAGATCCCCGTCAACGTCCTCACCGACAACATCGACCTCATGTCCATCAGCGGCCACAAAATCTATGGCCCGAAAGGCGTCGGCGCACTCTACGTCCGCCGTCGCAACCCGCGCGTCCAGATCTCCGAGCAGATCAACGGCGGAGGCCACGAGCGCGGCATGCGTTCCGGCACCCTCAACGTCCCCGGCATCGTCGGCCTCGGCAAGGCCTGCGAGATCTGCGCAGACGAGATGGCCGTCGAAGCCAAGCGTGAAGTCGAACTTCGCGACTACCTCAAGCACAAGCTGGAGACCGCGCTCGACTACACCCAGGTCAACGGCAACATGGAGCACCATCTCCCCGGCAACCTCAACATGAGCTTCATCTATGTTGAAGGCGAGTCGCTCCTGATGGGCATCAACGACATCGCAGTCAGCTCCGGCAGCGCCTGCACCTCCGCCACCCTCGAGCCCAGCTACGTTCTCAAGGCTCTCGGCCTCGGCGACGACGTAGCCCACAGCTCCATCCGCTTCGGCCTCGGCCGCTTCAACAACAAGGCCGAAGTCGATTACGTTGCCGACAAGATCATCGAAGTCGTCGTCAAGCTCCGCGAGCTAAGCCCCCTCTACGAGATGGTCAAAGAAGGCATCGACCTCAGCAAAATCGAGTGGGCCGCCCACTAAGTTCTCGAACCCGCACCACTCAGAGGGCATGGCTTCGGCCGTGCCCTTTGCTATTGCTCTAACGCACGTCTACGATCCCTCACGACGACGGTCTAACCTCCGAGGCGCGCCATGAAGACCAAACCATCCTGGGGATTCTTCTTCACCTGGCTCGCGGTCTACACCGTCCTCGACGTGATCCTCGAAGTTGTTCTGCACGGACACCTAGCGTGGAACCAGCTCCCCGGCGCCATCGAAGGAGCCATCCTCGGCGCCACCCTCACCTGGTTCTTCGCCCTCTTCCGCTGGTACAAAGCCCAGGACCGTTTCTAGACACCAGACCAATACCCCCACTTGCATCGCAGCGCAAAATATCCGATAGTGCTCCATACCTTCCACCTTCTTTCGGAGCGCACCCGATGAGCCGCACCGCTCAAATCTTCGCCCTCGCCTGCTTCGCTTCCCTCCCTGCCGTCCACGCGCAATCCACGCCTCCTCCCGCCTACCAGCAAGGCATCGAAGCCGAGCAGCAGGACCAGCTCGACATCGCGCTCGACCGCTTCCAGACCGCGCTGCGCCAATCCCCCAACTCACCCCTCTGCTACGAAGCCATCATCCGCGTCCAGTCCTCCATGGGCGACGACAAAGCCGCCCTCGCCACCGACGCGAAGATGCTCGCCGCCGCCACCGACGCCACCACCAAAGCTCGCGCCGAGATGCTCGCCGCCGAGGTCTACTACCGCCAGTGGTCCGCCTACACCACCGGCGGCGGCGCCTACGAGAAGAACCCCAAACGCGCCGAGCAATCTCTCCAGAAAAGCGAAGCGGCTCTCCAGCGCGCCTCCGCCGACGACCCCACCGACGAGCCTCTGCGCATGCTCCACGCCCACGTCCTCGCCGCGCTGCATCGCGACGAAGATGCCAGCCGCGAATTCGTCGCCTGCGCCGCCATCCCCGGCACCAGCTCCACCGAGTGCACGCGCGCCCTCAAGCTCTCGCAAAACGCCGACCTCGGCCGCCTCGAGCCCGCACCCTCCTTCAAAGCCACCAACCTGGACGGCCAGCCCGTCTCCCTCGACGCCCTCGCCGGCAAAGTCGTCCTCATCGACTTCTGGGGATCCTGGTGCCGCTTCTGCGTCCGCGACTCCGGCTACGTGCAGTCCATGCTCGACAGCTTCGACCCCAAATCCTTCGTCCTCCTCGAAGTCAACGTCGGCGACGCCCCCACGATCTGGTCAACCTACGTCCAGTCCCACCACCTGCAAGGCGTGCAGGTGCAGGACGCCAACCGCCAGCTCCAATCCCTCTTCCACGTCAGCGGTTTCCCCACCTACATCATCCTCGACCGCGACGGCCTCATCCACAATCGCTACTCCGGCGCCATCGGCGACCTTCGCGGCGACATCCGCCAGATCCTCAACAATCAGGCCCCTCCGACCCCCGGCAAACAGCCTCTCAACACCCAGTCCGCACCCGCGCCGGCCGGCAACTGAGCCCCTCACGCCTCATCTTATTCCGCACCCGGGGCATCACCGCGGCCCGTTTCTCTCATCCCACCCAAAGGGGTCATCCAACCTTTCATGAACCTTGTACGCCGTCTATCCGCCTTCGCCATCTTCGTGTATTTTCTCGGCGGCGTCCGTCCCGCTCACGCCTATTCTCTGCTCACCCACGAGCAGCTCATCGATCTCACCTGGGACAGCTCCATCGTCCCTCTGCTCAAGAGCCGCTACCCTACCCTCACCCCCGCTGAGATCGAGCACGCCCGCGCCTACGCCTACGGCGGCTGCGTCATCCAGGACATCGGCTACTATCCCTTCGGCGACCAGTTCTTCTCGGACCTCACCCACTATGTCCGGTCTGGTGATTTTGTCGTGAACCTCTTCCGCAACGCCGGCAACGCCGACGAGCTCGCCTTCGCCGTCGGTGCTCTCTCCCACTACATCGGCGACAGCGTCGGCCACTCCCAGGCCACCAACCTCGCCGTCCCCATCGAGTTCCCCAAGCTCGGCGCCAAGTACGGCCCCTCCGTCAACTACGCCGAAGGCGAACACCAGCATGTTCAGACCGAATTCGGCTTCGACATTAATGAGATCGCCCACCATCGCTTTGCTCCCGTCCACTACCTTCGCCACGTCGGTCTGGAAATTTCCACCAAGCAACTAGCCCTCGCCTTCTACCAGACCTATGGCCTCCAGGAAGACTTCACGAATACCCACCACCACCGCGTCAACGTCTCCGACTACCGCTTTTCGGTCCACCGCCTCATCCCCCGCGTCGCCTATGCGGTCACCATCCTGCACCGGAAACATGAGCCCACCGACGTCGATAACGCCGACCTCCAGCAGCTCACCACCGAGATCGCCGCCGTCGCCAAGGCCAACGACTGGGACTCCTACCGCAGGAAGGCCGGCATCGGCACCTACACCCTCGCCGGCTTCATCTACATCATGCCCAAGTTCGGCGCGCTCAAACTCACCGCCGTCAAAGGGCCCACCACCAAGACCGAAGTCGAGTACGTCCACTCCGTCATCCTCTCCACCGACGAGCTCAACCACACTCTCCGCCGCTTCACCCCGCCTCCCGCCACCCGGCCCAGCGCCGCCGTCGCCGCCGCCGCCGACACCACCTCCGAACCTCCCCCCGGCCAAGCTCTCCCCGTCAAGCCCGGCTCCTTCCAGGCCGTCCCCCGCCAGTCCCTCGA
>DATHQT010000021.1:0-14562 GCA_035482415.1 Acidobacteriaceae bacterium
AATTGCCTTCCTCGCTGCCCCCCCCCCCACGAGCCCCCCCCACGCGAAGCCCCCGCCGTCCGCGCAGGACCCGCGTAGGACAAATCTTGTCAAGCCCCTACACCACCTAAACCAAACATTCCAAACCATATAGAGCTGGCATAGTTACCCCACGCCGAAGCCTATAATAGAAACAGGCCCAAAAACCACCCCACTCAACCAGGCAAATTATCGCGATCCACGCAGGACTGGCGGTACTTTGCCTCATAACCCGTCTGAATGCACGACTTTACGGCAAAAGTACCCCCGAACCAAGTCATACTTTGCCGCCTAACCCGCCTGAGCAGACTACTTTACGGCAAAAGTACCCCCGAGGGGGTGGGGGGTATGTTGACCCTTAACCCGCCTGAAGAGAATGAGTTACAGGCCAAAATCGCTCCTGAACGCACGAGGATCTACGACCTTAAACTACCTCAATAGAACGAGTTAGAGGTCAAAACCACTCCTACAGGGGGAGGGGGTACCCTAACAAGGCATTCGCATCGGAACACCCGCTGCCGACACCTCAATCTTCAGCGCCCGGGAATCCGTCACCCCAAAGTGAAAGATGCTCGCCGCCAGCGCCGCATCTGCCTTGCCCGCCAGGAACACCTCGGCAAAGTGCGCCGCCGACCCGGCACCACCCGACGCAATCACCGGGATCTGCACCGCCTCGGACACCCGCCGCGTCAGCTCGCAGTCAAACCCAGCCCGCGTCCCATCCGCATCGATGCTGGTCAGCAAAATCTCCCCCGCCCCCCGCGCCTCAGCCTCAACCGCCCACTCAATCACCCGAAGCCCAGTAGGCTTCCTTCCCCCCGAAACAAAAACCTCCGCATCTCCAACAGAATCATCACTTTGCGCGCGACGAGCATCGATCGCAACAATCACCGCCTGAGCACCAAAGCTCGAACCAATCTCCCCAATCAGCTCTGGCCTCGCGATCGCACTCGAGTTGATACTCACCTTGTCAGCACCAGCCTCGAACACAGCAGCAGCTTCCTCCGCCGATCGAATCCCGCCTCCAACCGTAAACGGCACAAACAGCCTCTCCGCTGTCCGCTTCACCGTCTCCAGCAGCGTTCCGCGTCCTTCATGCGTAGCTGTGATGTCGAGCAGCACAATCTCATCCGCTCCTCCGCGAGCATGCCGATAAGCCAACTCCGCCGGATCGCCAGCATCCACAATGTCCACGAACTGCACGCCTTTCACCACGCGTCCGCCGCGAACATCCAGGCAAGCGATGATCCTCTTCGTCAGCATGACAGGAAGTTCCTCAACACCATCAGTCCAGTCTCAGCCGACTTCTCCGGGTGAAACTGCACTCCCATCACATTCCCCCGTTCCACAACCCCGGTAAACGCTCCACCATAGTTCGTAGTCGCCGCAGTATCCGCCGAAACAGGCGCTCTCCACGAGTGCGTGTAATACACAAAGCTCCCAGCCTCAACCCCCTGCAGCAACCGCGAATCCGCCCGAATCGCCTCCAGCGAGTTCCACCCAACATGAGGAGCCTTCAGCTCCTCACCCTCAAACCTGGCCGGAAACCGTTCGCACCGGCCGCCAAACCAACCAAGCCCTTCCGTCTCCGGAGACTCCGTCGACCCTTCATACAGCCACTGCAACCCAACACAAATCCCCAGAAACGGAACACCCTCACCAAGCGCCGTCCTCAAAGCACCAGACAGACCCAGGTCATGCAGCAACTGAGTAGCCCGGAAATGCCCCACCCCAGGCAACACAACCTTGTCCGCCCCCAGCACATCCTGAGGAGACTGCGTCACAACAACCCCACCCGCCCCAAGAAACCGCAGCGCCTTGACCACGCTGGTGAGATTACCCGCCTTGTAGTCAATGACCGCGATCATTTGCTTCGCTTCGTCTTGGCCTTATGCCAATACTGAAAAGGATCTTCGTATAGCTCGCCTTCAAGGTCCATCACCCGCTGATGTATGCGGACTTGCGCGTCAGCAATCGCCTGGTTATAGATCGCTGGTCCGATCTCCTCTACGAAGTAATTCAGGAGCAGACCGGCCGCAAGTTCACCAATCGGTTCCGGCATATTTCTTTCGAAGTATTGCTGAATGGACGCAATCGCTTCATCACGGATCTGCTTAGAAAGCTCAATGCTCATAACAATCCCTTGGTGCTTGGCAAAAGCTCCCGCATACGTTCGTCACGAGAACAAGCGCCTCGCAAAGCTCTGGCGAATGCCTTGAAGATCGCTTCGATCTTATGATGATTACTGCGGCCATACATGATCTTTACGTGGACGTTCGCTCGGGCTCCTCGAGCAAACCCGTCAAAGAAGTCCACAACGAGCTCGGATTGCAGGTCTCCGACCAGCGGAACATTTACCTGGTCGTCGACGACGTAGGCGACACGACCAGACAGATCAACCGCCGCAACCGCAAGCGTCTCATCCATTGGCATCACGAAATAACCCGCTCGCAGAATACCCTTCTTATCTCCGAGCGCCTCGGCAAACGCCTCGCCAAGCGCGATGCCGACATCTTCAACCGTGTGATGCTGATCGACGTCAAGGTCCCCAATGCACTTGAGTTCAAGGTCGAAGCCTCCGTGACGCGCAAACAGCTCGAGCATGTGATCGAAGAACCGTATCCCCGTCGATACCGTGTAGCTTCCCTTTCCATCAACATTGACGCGCAAAGATATCTTCGTTTCAGTCGTGTTGCGCTCGACGATCCCAATGCGCTCGGGTCCTATAGGCTGCGGTGCGCCTCCCACTTCCAGTCCAGAATCGCTCATGCTCGACCTCGGCCTTCTGCCGGCGTCCAGCCTATTGCAGACAACGACTCGCGTAACGCTGCAATACCGCGTGTTACATGATCCTCTACGCCGACCGTGATGCGCACGTAACCTTCACAACCTGGGTCGGCAGAACGGTCGCGCAGCAGCACGCCGCACCGATGCATTTCGGCGCACAGCTCCTTATGCCGCGGGCCGATATCCATCAAGACGAAGTTGGCCGCGCTCGGCCATGTTCGTACGCCAAGATCTTTCAGAGCTGCGAAAATTCGCTCGCGGCCGGCCCGGACCTGCTCGACATACCACTGGAGATACGGCTCGTCAGCCACTGCATCCGGAAGCACAGCGAGCGCCACGCCATTCACGTTATATGGCGAGCTGACCTTGCGAATGTAGCGGATCAACCGAGCGTCCCCAGCCAACATCCCTACACGTAAATTCGCCAGACCATACGCTTTCGAAAATGTGCGCGCAACCATGAGGTTGGGGATTGTCCCAACGTCGCCGAGAGTCGTCTCGCCGTGGAAGTGGAAGTACGCCTCATCGACCATCAGCAAGGCTTGCGGGGCTGCGGCTGCAATCGCGAGCAGATGCTCCCGGCTGACGCTTGCGCCGGTAGGATTATTGGGGGACGCAACAATGATCAACTTCGTCTTCCGCGTGATGGCGGCAAGGAAGCGTTCAAAAGGAAACGAGAGAGAATCGTCAGCCTGCACCCGCGTCAGGCCCGCAGTCATCAGGCCGATTGACACGTCATACATAAAGAAGGTCGGGGTGCAGATGAGCGCTTCGTCACCTTCCTCAAGGAACGTGCAGGAGACCAGATGAATCGCTTCGTCCACGCCGTTGGTCAGGAGCAGTTGATCGCGCCCGAGGCCGAAGTGCTGTGCGACGGACCATTCAACCGGCTCCCGCTCAGGATAAATCGTCAAACGTTCCGCGGTAAGTTGCTGCAACTTTCGCAAGACCGATGGACTGGGGCTGAAGGTGTTCTCATTGAAATCGAGTCGAAGGGCGTCGCGACCGGCGAGCGGTGGATGATACTCGGGCATCGCCAGCACGGCCTTGCGCGGTTGAACCAGCGTCGTCTGCTCCAGAATTGTGCTCATCTCATCCTCACGCGCACGCTCTCGGCGTGGCCGACCAGACCCTCTGCTTCCGCCAGTGCGATCGTGTGAGGACCGACCTCACGGAGCGCATCGAGAGTGTATTGCTGCACAGTAATTACCTTCACAAAGTCGAGCACGCTGAGGCCTCCGCGAACGCGTCCGTTGCGTCCCGTTGGAAGGACATGATTCGGCCCACTGATGTAGTCCCCCATGGACTGTGGCGTGTGGTGGCCAATGAAAATGGATCCCGCGTTTTTCACCCAGCGCAGATCCGCGCCAGCGTCCACCGTTAGATGTTCAGGCGCGAGCCGATTCGTCAGCAAGTGCGACTCCTCAACTGTTCTCGTGACAAACGCGACGCCTTGGGCGGCAAGCGATTGTTGGGCAATGGGATTGCTTTGCGACTGGCGCTTCACCTCTAGAACAACCTCGAGAGCAAGTTCGGGTTTGCTGGTGATGAAGACAGCGAGCGCCTCTGGATCATGTTCCGCCTGTGCGACAAGGTCGGCAGCGATGCCCGTCGAATCTCCATCTTCACTTGTTACGACAATCTCGGTCGGGCCGGCGGGCATGTCGACGCCCGTGTGATGAGAGACAGCCACTTTTGCAGCGGTCACATAAAGATTGCCAGGGCCGACGATCTTATCGACCGCGGACACCGTCTCCGTGCCATAGGCTAAGGCAGCAATCGCTTGAGCTCCTCCGATGCGGTAAAACTCCGTGACGCCGCACAGATAAGCGGCAGCCATCGTTTCGCGCCCAGGCTTAGGCGAGCAAACGACGATACGCTCGACTCCTGCAACCTGCGCTGGGGTTACGGTCATTAGCAGCGTCGATGGAAGCGGATAGCGCCCTCCCGGGACATAGCAGCCGACAGATCCAAGCGGCCGCACAATCTGGCCCACCTCCATTCCCTCGACCGGTCGAAAACTCCAGGCGCGCGGAAGTTGCCTTTCAGCGAAGCCTCGTATGTTCGTCTGGGCAAGCCGCATGGCCGCCTTAAGTTCCTCGCTGATGGTTTCCCATGCCGTTTGCATCTCGGCGCGGCTGACGAGGAGTGGCTGGTCATCCTTAAGCCCGTCGAAATTCGTGGCAAGCTCTCGTAAGGCCGCATCGCCCCGATGCTGCACGGCCGAGAGAATGTCGCGAACGACAGCGTCGACCTTCGCAGTATTGATGGCGCCACGCTGCTCAAGCTGCTCGATTGCCGTATCTGCCGCAGAGGCGTCCGCGCCGAATGTCTTCAAAATCTTCATTGCTTCCTTTACTACAAAACGACTTTGCTAAGCGGGTATTCGACGATTCCCGTTCCGCCAGCCGCCTTCAGCTTTGGAATGACATCGCGGACAAGATGAGTTTCAAGGATGGTGTTGATTGCAACCCAATCCTCATCGCGCAACTGCGAGATTGTCGGGGAGTTAAGCGCTGGAAGCACCGCGAGTACCTTATCGAGATCAGCCTTCCGCGCGTTGAGCATGAGGCCGACCTGGATTTCGGCATCCATTGCGCCATTCAGCATGAGCGACAATGTCTCGATCTTGGAGCGCTTCCAGTTATCCGCCCATGCATTCTTGTTGGCGATGAGTTGGGTCTCGGATTCCATCAGTGTTTCGATGATGCGGAGGCGGTTCGCGCGCAAGGAGCTGCCCGTCTCGGTGACCTCCACAATAGCGTCGGCGAGCAAGGGAGGCTTCACCTCGGTTGCGCCCCAGCTGAACTCGACTTTGACAGGAATATTCTTTCCGGCGAAGTATCGCTTCGTGTACTCAACCAGTTCTGTGGCAATCGTCTTACCAGCCAGGTCCTCGGGTCTTTGGAAAGGGGAGTCTTCCGGGACGGCAAGCACCCACTTCACAGGCACTCGAGATTGCTTGGAATAGGTAAGGGAGATCACTCGTTCGACGTCGGATTGATTCTCCAGCACCCAATCGTTGCCAGTGAGACCCGCATCCAGCGCGCCGTGCTCAACATAGCGAGCCATCTCCTGAGCGCGAACCAGCATGCACTCTATCTCGGCGTCGTCGATTGTAGGGAAGTAGCTTCGACCGCTCGCGTAGATTCGCCAGCCTGCGCGCTCGAAGAGGGCAATTGTCGCGTCCTGCAGGCTTCCCTTCGGAATGCCAAGCTTCAGCTTTCTCCTCTCTGCCATTACTTGCTCCCTGTCTGGATTGGCTTGGTAAAGCAACTGACGGTGCCCTCGTGGCACACTAGACCATCGCCCTCGACTTCCACGCGAAAAAGCAGTGCGTCATTGTCGCAATCAGTGGACGCGGAGACTACGCGTAACCGATTGCCGCTCGTCTCTCCTTTCATCCACAGTTTGGAACGGGTGCGCGACCAGAACGTGACGAAACCAGTTTCGAGGGTCCTGCGGTAGCTCTCTTCGTTCAGGAAGCCAAGCATCAGCACCTCGTTGCTCCTGGCGTCCTGCACTATTCCGGCGACCATGCCCCCGGCTTTTGCGAAATCGATCGAAATCATCTCTTTTGCTGAATTCGTCATCCTGTTCCTCTTTAGTCATGTCGCCATGCGGCTTGGTGGAAAACAATTCAACGCGACACAGCAAAAAAGCCCGCTCGCGATGTGCGCGTCGGCGGGCTTGTCGTAAATCCTGGAGTGCGTTGGTTACTTACGCGCCGCCCCGGATACAGCCGCCAACATGCTATGCGCACGATGATGGTGATGCCCGAGATGGTGCAAGCTAACGCTCATTGGTATTTACGCTAAAGGCATCCCGGCGCAATGTCAATCAACCGTTCCGCTGACGTGGGAGCAACAAAACGGCAGCTGATCGTTCGCGTTTCGCAAATGCCCGCTAATGGTTTGAATGCTCGCGGGATTCAGACGCCCATTGGGGACCTTGTCCCGATCGCTGTGAAGGTTTGCTCGCCATCGGGAGCAATTCGCACTTCGCCCGTTCCAATGCTGTAAATCCAGCCGGAGATCGTCAGGTGTCGTCGCGCGATGGCCCCGGCAACGGATGGGTGAGTCTTTAGGTGTTGCATTTGAAGCAGAACGTTCTGCTCCGTAAGGATGTCGATCAATGGATGATTCGTCTGGTCCTTGAGTGACTCTGCATGCAGCGTTTCCGCGACGATCAGCGCCGCATGAGCGTTATGCAGCCAGGACTCAACGGTCGGCATCGTTGCGACCGACGCCCGATCCAGCAGCCCCTGCATAGCACCGCAATGCGAGTGACCGCAGACGACGATGTGGCGGACGCACAGGGAACTTACGGCGAATTCGATGACCGCGCTAACGCCACCGAGCATTTCGCCGTAGGCTGGCACCATGTTTCCAATATTGCGGGCAACAAATATTTCACCTGTCGAAGAGCTGGTGATTGCGATAGGGTCGATGCGCGAGTCTGCGCAGGTGATGAAGAGCGTGTGCGGTGATTGCTTTTCGCTCGCCGCTTGAGCGAACATCTCCGCTTGCTGCGGGAAAACATCGGCCTGAAAGCGCCGAACACCCTCTTCAAGTCGTTGCAGTATCTCGTCCATCTGGGCTCCTAGCCTTCCCGCCACTTGATATTGCATCCAATGCTGCTGCGTTGTTCCAGGTCCGGCTGTCTTCCTGCAATGAGCGCATCCATGGCCGCCCGAAGGTCTTTGCCCGTTACAGGCTCATCATTACCAAAATCCTTACGCCGCGGTCGACTGGAATCGAGTTGACCGCGATACACCAGACGCAACTCTCCATCGAACAGAAAAAAGTCTGGAGTGCAGGCGGCTTCGTAAGAACGCGCAACGTTCTGGGTTGCGTCCAAAAGGTAAGGAAACCGCCAACCCAGGCGAGCTGCCTGTTCGCGCATAGGCTCGGGGCCGTCTTCAGGATATTGCTCAATATCGTTGGACTGAATCGCCGCGATGGCAATGGGGCCCTCCCCCGAATCGCCGAAATAATTCCTGCCGATCCGCGCCAACTCTTCCTCCACATGGCGGACATACGGGCAATGAACGCAGACAAACATGATGAGCAGGCCGGATTTCGTCCCGGATCCGCGAACTTCATCGAGATTCATGGCGTTCCCGGTCATGACATTGACCAGTTGGAAATCAGGAGCGATGGTTCCCAATCCGACCATCGAGGATTCAGTTCTGGACATAATGGCCTCTGATAGACATCATAGCTAGAGTTCCATTTGCAGTTTTACAGCGCAATCTCCCCAGCGGTCCCAACACCGTAATGTGTTTGGAAGCAAATGCGGCATCTTTTTGCGACTAAATTTGAGGCTCGATGCACTCCCGCTTTGCGATTCGTCACCACCGCACCCTACTCTGCGCCTTGATCCTGGGGGTAGGTGGCGGCGTCGTCACGTCCAATTTGTCAGCTCAGACACCCTCTGAGGCAATTGCCAGGCTACAACCACTAAAACAAACTGATCGAATTTCAGCGAATGCGGACTATGGGCGGTTGGTGGTATTGCAGCAGAAGCTGCCGGACTGGGCACAGGAACCTCACCAGACTGGGGGGCAGCCGGTTGACGTAGCAAAACGGCTTCGCGTCTCGGTTTTGCTGGGCCGGGGAGCTGCCGCCCAATCTGCTTTCAGCCAATTGGTGGCAAACCAGCAGAATCCAACGTCGCCGCTATACCACCAGTGGCTGACTCCACAACAGGTTGGGGAACTCTATGGGCCTACTGCGAATGATCTTGCGGCGGTCACTTCCTGGCTCGCGAGCCAGGGACTTACGATCGAATCGACCTCTCCAAACGGCTTGATCATCCGTGCCTCTGGCTCCACGGCAGCGGTTGGCGGTGCATTTCATACCAGTTTTGGGATGTTTACTGATAACGGCCGACAACGACTCTCCGCGACCTCAGACCCTTCTATTCCGACAGCCTTGGCCCCAGTCATTCGTTCTGTTCATGGGCTGATCCAAACGCAGTATGTGCCGCAATCAAGATTTTCGGTGCACCCATTGCCGGCTGCTGGAATTAGACCGCAGGTCGACCTGAGCAGTAGTTCGCATGCAGTCTTGCCGAACGACTTTTCGGTCATCTATGACATCGCCAGCGTCTACGCTGCAGGCAATCAGGGTGCGGCGATCGGATCCAAAGCGCAGCACATTGCGATCATTGGGAAGTCCCGGATTGTGGCCAGTGACCTAGCGAATTACGAAACATTGGCCGGACTTCCGAGCGTTCAGCCGAATGTCGTGCTGGCTGGGGCAGATCCGGGAGTGGCGACGGGGTCTAACGTCGGATATGCGAGTGAGGCAACGCTGGATGTGGACCGGGTGATTGGAACCGCGCCGGGCGCTCAGGCCGACCTGGTCATCAGCGCTGATACGAGTACGGACGACGGCGTCGATATTGGGATCGCTTACAACATCGAAACACTTCATGATCCGATCATGACGATCTCGTTTGGAAGCTGCGAGGCTCAAAACGGTTCAGCCGAAGCGGATTATCTCAATTCTCTTTTCGAAACGGCCGCAAGTGAGGGCATATCGACGTTTGTCTCCTCGGACGATTCCGGGGTTGCGGGCTGCGATACGCCGTTTGCCGCCGTTACTCCGGCGGAGACGCCACAACGGGTGAGCATCAATGTGCTTTGTTCCAGCGGCTATGTTACCTGTGTCGGTGGAACCGAGTTTAACGATGAGGTAAACCCCTCACTCTATTGGTCTTCGAGCAACGCGAAGGGCGGCTATGAGTCAGCGCTTTCGTACATACCGGAGGGAGCGTGGAACGAGTCGTTCATGGTCAGTAGCAGTGGCGCGGTCATGTACCAGGTAGCCGCTGGGGGAGGCGGGGCCAGCTCCTTTATCGCTAAACCTAGCTGGCAGAGTGGGTTAGGGGTGCCAGCAGATGGGTTTCGCGATGTGCCGGATGTGTCGCTTACGGCGGCCGATCATGATGGATATCTTGGCTGCTTCGCTGCCGGCGGTGGAAGCTGCGTCTCCAGTTCCAGCGGGACGCAAATTACTGTGTTTAGTGGGACTTCCGCGGCGGCGCCGGGGATGGCGGGGATTGCGGCGCTTTTGAACACGAAGATGGGGGTTGCGCAGGGCAATCTCAACCCGATGCTCTACCGGCTGGCGGCTTCGACGCCGACAGCGTTTCATGACGTAACTGTGGCAAGTTCAGGGGTTACAGGATGCTCGGCAGGGACGCCGTCGATGTGTAACAACAGCACGCCGGGGGAGGCGAGCCTGACGGGTGGGCTGGCTGGGTATGTGGTGGGAGCAGGCTATGACTTGGCGACCGGGTTGGGATCGCTGGATGTAGCTGATTTCATTGAGGCTACCTCTAGCGGAGGGGGTGCGAGTGCGGCGAGTTTCACTCTATCCTCTAGTCCCTCGACGCTTTCGGTTACGCCGGCGGCGAATCTTACGACGACAAGTAGGTGGACGCTGACCGGGACTTCGGTGAGCGGGTTTGCTGGAACCGTGTCGCTAAGCTGTGCAATATCACCAGTTACAGCGGTGGCGCCGACGTGCGCGGTGGCGCCGGGGAGCCTGACGCTGGCGGCTGGGGGGGTGGGGACGGCCACCATCTCGCTGACCTCGGCGGGACCGTACAGCAGCTGCCTGACGAACGCGGCGGCGGATCGCGGTGGGTTGGGCGGGGTGGCGCTGGCGGGATGTTTGCTCTTGCTGATACCTTCGCGGGGCCGAAAGAGGCTGCGTGGCGCGGCGCTTATGTTGCTGCTGGGATTGGGCTTAGGGATGATGAGCGGGTGTAGTGGGTCGGCCACTTCGGTCGCCTGTTCGAACGTGGTGAGAGCGGGAACCACGGCTGGGACGTACACGGTGACGGTGACGGGAACCAGCGGCAGCCTATCGGAGGCCGCTCCGGCTACGATCAACGTGATGGTGAATTAAGTCGGTTTTGCTGGGATTTCAGTGAATTTCGGGCTGCAAATCGACTGCTTTAGGTGGGTTTCGGGCTGCAAATCGGGGTCTACAGCAGCGTCTTTCTGAGGGTAAAAGACAAGGTCGCTTGACGCTTTGACAAGGAGACTTGACACGGTGGTAAAGGGAGCTTTACACGGCGCTGAAATGGGAAAGGCCCGGAGGTTTGTCCGGGCCTTTCGGTGGGTTGAGCCTGGGGTTTGAGACCTAGGCGTGGACGAGTTCGGCTTCCAGATTGACGGCGGCAGCGGAGTGCTTGCCGGTGATGTCGAGGACGATGCGGCCGTCGATGGCGCCGGCGTGCATGCGCTTGAAGATGTCGTTGATGTCTTCGAGCTTCTCGGCCTTGGTGTGAGCGTGGACCAGACCTTCTCCGGCGAAGGAGAGTGCCTCGGCCAGATCCAGACGGGTGCCCACGATGGAGCCGCGAATGGTGAGAGCCTTGAGCACTACCTCAAAGATAGGCAGAGGGAAGGAGCCTGGGGGCAGGCCGTTGAGCGCGATGGTACCGCGAGCGCGGGTCATGCCGATGGCCTGGGCGAAGGCCGGTGTGGAGGGCGCGGTGACGAGCACTGCGTGGGCTCCGCCGATTTCCTTCTGGAAGTAGGCAGCTGGATCCTGGGTCTTGGCATTGACGGTGAGTTCGGCTCCCAGCGAACGAGCGAGCGCGAGCTTCTCGTCGGAGACGTCAACCGCGGCAACATGGAGGCCCATCGCCTTGGCGTACTGGACGGCGAGGTGACCGAGGCCGCCGACGCCGGAGATGACGACCCATTGGCCGGGCTTGGCTTCGGTGGACTTGAGGCCCTTGTAGACGGTAACGCCTGCGCAGACGATGGGTGCTACATCGACGAAGCCAACGTTCTTGGGAAGGTGGGCGACGTAGTTCGGATCGGCTACGGCATATTCAGCATACCCACCGTTCTTGGTGTAGCCGCCGAATTGTGCCTTGGAGCAGCAGGACTCCTGTCCAGCGAGGCAGTCGACGCACTGGCCGCAGGCGGAATAGAGCCAGACGATGCCGACGCGGTCGCCTTCCTTGACGGTCTTGACGTTGCGGCCGACGCCGGAGACGAAGCCTACGCCTTCGTGGCCGGGGATGAATGGGGGTGTGGGCTTGATGGGCCAGTCACCTTCTGCAGCGTGCAGGTCGGTGTGACAGACGCCGCAGGCTTCCATCTTGATCTGGATCTCTTCGGGGCCCGGCTCCGGGATTGCCATCTCCTGGATGACGAGGGGCTTGCCGAACTCACGAACGACTGCCGCTTTCATTGTCTTTGCCATGTTGAATTCCTTTCGGTGATGGGTTGTGTTGCGAGAGGTTAGGTACCGGGGCCAAATGATGAGGCCTGTAACAGGGGGCTAAAGCCCCCTGCTACTCCGGACGAGCGGCAAGCATGCTTGCCGGCGATATTTAGAACAGGCCGAGGGCCTTGGGGCTGTAGCTCACCAGGAGGTTCTTGGTCTGGCGATAGTGATCGAGGATCATCTTGTGGGTCTCGCGGCCGAAACCCGACTCCTTGTAACCGCCGAAGGCTGCGCCGGCGGGATAGAGGTGGTAGCAGTTGGTCCAGCAGCGGCCAGCCTTGATGCCACGGCCGATGCGATAGGCATCTGTACCGTTGCGTGACCAGACGCCTGAGCCGAGGCCGTAGGGGGTATCGTTCGCGATCTCGAGCGCTTCTTCGATGGTCTTGAAACTGGTAACCGAGAGGACCGGTCCAAAGATCTCTTCCTGGAAGATGCGCATCTTGTTATGGCCGGAGAAGACGGTGGGTTGGATGTAGTAGCCGTTCTCGAGATCGCCGCCGAGGTGAACCTGCTCACCACCGGTGAGGCACTTTGCGCCTTCGGCTTTGCCGATCTTGATGTACTCGAGGATCTTCTCCTGCTGATCCCTGGAGGCCTGTGGGCCCATCTGGGTGGTGGGGTCGAGCGGGTTGCCAACCTTGATCTTCGCGACACGAGCTACGGCGCGTTTTACGAACTCGTCGAAGATGGACTCATGCACGAGGGCACGCGAGGGGCAGGTGCAGACCTCGCCCTTGTTGAAGGCGAAGAGAGCAAAGCCTTCGAGCGCCTTGTCGAGGAAGTCATCGTCCTTGTCCATGACGTCGGCCATGAAGATGTTGGGGGATTTGCCGCCCAGCTCCAGGGTCTGCGGGATGATGGGCTCGGACGCGTACTGCATGATGAGGCGGCCGGTGGTGGTTTCGCCGGTGAAGGAGATCTTGGCGATGCGCGGGTTGCCGGCGAGTGCCTTGCCGATCTCGCCGCCGGGGCCGGTGATCACGTTGATGACGCCAGCAGGAACGATGTCCTTGATGAGGTCAATGAGGATCAGCAGGCTGAGCGGGGTGTTGGACGCGGGCTTGATGACGGTGCAGTTGCCTGCGGCGATTGCCGGGGCGATCTTCCATGCGGCCATCAACAGGGGGAAGTTCCAGGGGATGATTTGACCAACGACGCCCATGGGCTCTTTGAAGTGGTAGGCGACGGTGTCCTTGTCGATCTCGCCGGCAGTTCCCTCTTCGGCGCGTATGCAGCCGGCGAAGTAGCGGAAGTGGTCGATGGAGAGCGGGACGTCGGCGTTGACGGTCTCGCGGATGGGCTTGCCGTTGTCGAGGGTTTCGGCCTTGGCGAGGAGCTGGAGGTTCTCTTCCATGCGATCGGCGATGCGGAGGAGGATGGCGGCGCGCTCGGTGGAGGAGATGGCGGCCCAGGCGTCTTTGGCAGCGTGAGCGGCGTCGAGGGCGAGCTCTACATCCTCGGCGGAAGACTTGGCGAAGTCGGCGAGGTGGGCACCGTTGATGGGGCTCTTGTCGGTGAAGTACTTGCCGTTGAGGGGGGCGACGAATTTGCCGCCGATGAAGTTGTCGTAGCGGGCGCGAACGCCATTTTTCCGAATGGAGGCGACGGCCTCCTCAAAGAGTACGTCTTGGATTTCCAGGGTTGCGGTGGACATATCGGTACCTTCTCCAGTGAAGATGTGGATCTATCAGCAGACAGAGTCTCGGCGCTGGAGACAATGGTTGGCTGTGACGGCGGACACCAAACTAAGGTTTTCGGCGGATTGGCCGAGGGGGGTTCGATATTCGGCGAAGGGGTGATTTGAGAAGATAGAGGGATGTTGATTCCTTCGATTGATTTGATGGGTGGGCGGATTGTGCAGCTGGTGCGGGGAGAGACGCTGCAGCTCGAGTTTGATGACTTTGATTATTGGATTGAGCGGTTTGGGCGATATCCGCTGGTGCAGCTGATTGACCTGGATGCGGCGATGCGGCAGGGAGAGAATTCGGCGCTGATTGCGATGATTTGTAAGCGGTTGCCTTGCCAGGTCGGCGGCGGGCTACGGTCGGCCGAGGATGGGCGGCGGTTGCTGGATGCGGGGGCGAAACGGGTGATCTATGGGTCGTCGCTGTTTGGGGCGGAGCCGGAGGGGGAGACTGCGACGAAGCGGCGGCATAAGGTGATTCGGCTGGAGTTTGCGGAGGGGTTGAAACGGGCGCTGGGGGAGGAGGCGCTTTGCTTTTCGGTCGACACCAAGGGCGGGAAGGTGGCGGTGCGGGGATGGACGGAGAGCGTCGAGCTGGGGCCGGAGGAGGCCGTGACCTGGCTGGAGGATTATTGCTCGGCGTTTTTGTATACGCATGTCGATACCGAGGGGACCATGGCTGGGTTTCCTCTGGATGTGGCTGCGATTTTGCGGGCGACTACCGGGCGGCAGCTGATTGTGGCGGGGGGGATTCGGGAGATCGGTGAGGTGGAGGCGCTGGATGCTATGGGGGTGGATGCTGTGGCGGGG
>DATHQT010000022.1:0-129825 GCA_035482415.1 Acidobacteriaceae bacterium
GGCGGGAGAAGGGGGTCCAGAGCATCTGCTGAAAGATGCGGTTGACGGGGTCGCCCTGGAAGTCGCGGACCAGGAAGAATTCGATTTCGATGGCTCCGCCGTTGCGATAGGTGTGGCGGATGGTGGTGATGCGGTCGCCGATGGTGGCGTGGATGGCTAATTCTTCCTCGAGCTCGCGGGCGAGGGCTTCTTCGGAGGTTTCGTCGGGCTCGATCTTGCCTCCGGGGAACTCCCACTTGAGGCCCATGGGCTGGCCGGCGCGGCGCTGGCAGATGAAGATTTCGCGGGCAGGGCCTTCGCCGCGGAGGATCAGCGCGGCTACGACGCGTCGCAGAGGTCTGGCGGCAGGAGAGGGTCGGGGTTCATCGAGCTTGCGGATGGAGTCTTTCACGTCTCTACAACAGTGTAGACGTGAGTGGGGGTGCAATGGTTTACGCGGAGGGAGCGGCGGCTTCCTGCGGTCAATGATTCAGGGGGTGACGGAGGCGGGGTAGTAGACGGGCCAGGCTTCGGCGGCGGCGCGGGCGAGGAGGCCGGTAGAGGGGTTTACGGGGAAGGCGCCCTTGGTGCCGTTTTGGGTGCGGGCGATGGAGAGCATGGCGGCGTCGTGGATGGAGTTGCCGAAGACGGCGTCGGGCGCGGTGATGCCGACGCGACGGAGGGCGACGACTTTGTCTTCGTCGGTGGGAACGTGGAGGAGGTTGTCGGTGATGAGGCCGTCGGCGATCTCGACGCGGGCAGAGAGGACGTGGTTGGCGGGGATGTTGAAGCGGCGGACGCCTTCTTCGATGACCCAGTTGTTGGTGGAGCTGACGGCCCAGATGTCGCAGCCCCTCTCTCGGAGTTCGGCGATGAGGACGGCGAGCTCGGGGAAGATGTTGGGCTCGATGTAGTCTGCGAAGAAGTGGGCGGCGGCGGAGCGGAGGGTTTCAACGGGGAGGCCGCGGTAGACCTGGGTCATGTCGCCGCAGATGTCGTACTCGGAGACGGTGCCGCGCTTGTAGCCGTCGTAGCGTTGGTTGAGCCAGGCGATTTGCGAGGGGGAGATGAGCTGGGTGTCGATGGACCAGTGCATGAAGGCGGAGCCGGCGTCGCCGGACCAGAGAGTGCCGTCGCAGTCGAATACGGCGATGGTGGGGTTTAGGCTGTGGACGCGGGCGTGGAAGTCGGGGGTGGTTAGGCGGAGGGCGGGGGTGGTTTCGGGCAAGGGGGAACTTCCTCTACTCTAGTGCGTTGGCTGCTGGTGTCATTTTATGTGATGCGCGTGGAGGTGGCGGAGTGGTTTAGTGCTGGCCCCAATGCTCAGAGCGAATGGGCGAGAGCTGGCTCCACTTAGACTCGTGGGGGGGTGTGGACCTGAGACCCACAGACGAGCGGAGAAAGGCCAGCGTCTGGAGAAGGATGAATGGGGGAAACCACACGATGCGATATCGGTGGTTGAAAAATGCCAACACTAGGTATGCAGCGAAGAGAGCGAGGGCGAGAACGGTGGTGAGAGGCGACAGGAGCCGAGCACGAACATCGTTGATTTCATTTTCGGGCCACCGCTCGGTGGCGATGCCGCTCTCCAGATTGGAAGCGGCGAGATAGGCGATAGAGAAGCCGGCAAGCATTAGGCAGGCCGCGATAACGAAAGCCCACCAGAGGTCGGAAGGGTGTTGACCTCCGCCGACAAGCGGGGAGATCAGGAGGAGGAAGGCACTGGAACCGATGAGGCCGCCGAGGAGGCTGAGGGCAGCGAGTTGGGCGGCGGAGAGACGAAGGCTTCGCTTCATGGTGAGGATTATAGGAGCGTTGCGCTAGGGCTGGCATAAAATGATCGGTCTATGAGCTTATTTTTTGCGGCGGGTTCGGCGGAGATGGAGATGAGCGCGGAGGAGATTCGCGCGGGGTTGAATGAGGCGCTGGGGAAGCTGGGGGAGAGGAAGAGGGTGGTGGTGGTGCCGCCGGATTTTACGCGGTTTCATTCGAAGGCTGGGGAGCTTACGGAGATGGCCTGGGAGTTCTATGGCGCTGCGCTGGTGGATGTGTTGCCGGCGCTGGGGACGCATACTCCGATGAGCGATGCGCAGATTGCGACGATGTTTGGAGAGACGCCGCGGGAGTTGTTTCGGGTGCATGACTGGCGGAGGGATATTGTGACGCTGGGCGAGGTGCCGGGGGAGTTTGTCCGCGAGGTGAGCGAGGGGATGGTGGAGTACTCGTGGCCGGCGCAGGTGAATAAATTGCTGCGGGATGGTGGGCATGATTTGATCTTGTCCATTGGGCAGGTGGTGCCGCATGAGGTGGTGGGGATGGCCAATGGGTCGAAGAATATTTTTATTGGGACGGGTGGGGTGATGGGGATTCATCGCTCGCATTTTCTGGGGGCGGTGTATGGGATGGAACGCATGATGGGTCGTGCGGATACTCCGGTGCGGAGGGTGTTGAATTATGCGAGTGAGCATTTTGGCGGGTTGCTGCCGCAGATTGTTTATGTGCAGACGGTGGTGAATAAGAATGCTGCCGGTGAGTTGGTGATGCGGGGGTTGTTTATCGGGGATGATAACGAGTGTTTTGAGAGGGCGGCTGCGCTTAGTTTGGAATGCAATTTTCTGATGATGGATCGGGAGATTAAGAAGGCGGTGGTGTTTCTTGATCCGGATGAGTTTCACTCGACGTGGCTGGGGAATAAGAGCGTATACCGGACGCGGATGGCGCTGGCGGATGGGGCGGAGTTGATTGTGCTGGCTCCGGGGGTTCGGGAGTTTGGGGAGGATCGGAAGATTGATGAGCTGATTCGGCGGTATGGGTATTGCGGGACGCCGGCTACGTTAGAGGCGGTGAAGACGGATGCGGAGTTGGCGGCGAATTTGAGTGCGGCGGCGCACTTGATTCATGGGTCGAGCGAGGGTCGGTTTGCGATTCGGTATTGCCCGGGGGAGCTGACGCGCGCGGAGATTGAGGGCGTGGGGTATGAGTATGGGGATCTGGCGAAGTATTCGGCGAAGTATGATCCGGCGGTGTTGAAGGATGGGTGGAATGTGGTGGAGGGGGAGGAGATTTTTTATGTGTCGAACCCGGGGCTGGGGTTGTGGGCGTATCGCGGGCGGTTTGGTCCTGCGCGGACGGCGGGGGTTTGAGAGCGGTGGCTTCTGCTGCCGATGGCTTAGAGGCCAGAGGATGACGGCGGAGAACGGTCGAGCGCAAAGACAACAGCAGATCCCTGCGGGATGACAGCCAGAAATGCAGAGGCAAAAGCAACGGCAGAGGCAAGAGCACAGGCAGAGGCAAGAGCACAGGCCAAAGCAGATCCCTACGGGATGACATCCAAAAATAAGGGCAGGGCCGATAGGGAGATTAGTGGACGCCGGCGGGGGGCTTGCCGGCTTTTACTTTCTTGAAGAACCAGACGAAGATGATGCAGAAGACGCTGAGGAGGGAGAGCCAGCGGAAGACGTCGATGAAGGCCCAGTAGGCGGACTGCTGGCCTAGCTGCTGATAGAGGTTGGTCTTGGCGGCGTAGAGGGAGTTGGCCTTGCCGACGTGGTTGTTGAGAAAACCTTTGGCGGCGTCGACGGCGTTTTCGTAGGCGAGGCCGGATTGGGGCATGAAGTTGGTGAGCTCGTTCTGGTGGACGTCGGTGCGGCGGGTGAGCAGGGTGGTGGCGATGGAGATGCCGATGGAGCCGCCTACGTTGCGCAGGAGGTTGAAGACGCCGCTGGCGTTGCCCATCTGCTCGTTGGTGAGCGTGCCGTACGCGGCGGTCGAGATGGGCACGAAGACGAAGCTGAGGCCGAAGCCGGTGATCAGGATGGGGAGGAAGAGGGTGTTGGGCGAGATGCCCAGGGTGATGGAGCCGAAGTAGAGGGTGGTGAGGCCGAAGATGCCGAAGCCGAAGGTGAGGAGGTAACGCGGGTCGACCTTGTTGGAGAGATAGCCGATGACGGGCATGCCGCAGATGGCGCCGAGACCGCGCGGAGCTACGACCAGGCCGGCGGTGAAGGCCGTGTAGCCGAGGAGTTCCTGGTAGAAGAGCGGCAGGACGACGACGGTGGAGTAGATGGCGATGCCGAAGAGGAAGATGAGGGTCGAGCCGACGAGGAAGTTGCGGTTCTTGAGCACGCGGAGGTTGACCAGCGGCTGCTTGCCCCAGAAGGACTGGTAGATGAAGATGGCGAGCGCGACGATCATGGCGACGAAGGTCCAGCGCAGCCAGGTGGCGCCGAACCAATCGACTTCCTGGCCCTTGTCGAGGATGATCTGGAGGCAGCCTACCCAGACGATGAGAGAGCCGAAGCCGATGTTGTCGAAGCGGGAGACCTTGGCGTTCTTGATGTAGCTGGGATCGTGGATGTACTTGTTGATCATGAACAGCGCAAGGACACCGATGGGGATGTTGATGTAGAAGGCGTAGCGCCAGGAGTAGGTGTCGGTGAGCCAGCCGCCGAGGGTGGGGCCGAGGACGGGGGCGACGACGACGCCGAGGGCGAAGACGGCCATGGCGGCGCCGCGCTTGGCGGGGGGAAAGCTTTCGAGCAGGACGGCCTGGGAGATGGGCTGGAGGGCTCCGCCGCCGGCTCCCTGGATGACTCGAAAGAGGAGAAGCAGGCCGAGCGAGGGAGCGGCACCGCAGGCGAAGCTGGCCACCGTGAAGATGGCAACGCAGACCATGAGGAAGCGCTTGCGGCCGAAGCGGAGAGAGAACCAGTTGGAGGCGGGCAGGATGATGGCGTTCGAGACGAGGTAGCTGGTGAGGACCCAGGTGGCTTCGTCGTTGGTGGCGGAGAGGGAACCGGCGATGTAGGGGAGGGCGACGGAGGCGATGGAGGTGTCGAGGACCTCCATGAAGGTGGCGAGCATGACGGCGGCGGCGATCCACCAGGGATTGACGCCGTGGGTCAGCTCATGGGTGGCGTCGGACGCGGGGGCGGTGGGGGCGGCGGCTTGAGGCGCGATTTGAGGCGCGGAAGGCGGCGCGGAAGGAGCGGCTGCGGCCATACGGGCGATCTCGACTCTCGGGGAAGAGGTGGGTGAGGCGGCGTGCGTTTCAGGGGGGCCCGGGGGATCGTCCCTGGAATGCTGTCGTCTCAGAGATATAGACAAGGGTTGGATGTGCGGAGGGGGGAAGGGATGCTATTCGTTTGCGTGGGCTCCTTTGGAACGGGAGGATTTGTGGCGGGCGCGATGCGTGTCGGCGATGGGCTCACCCCAGGGGAGGGAGGCGTTGACGGGGAAGAAGCGCTTGAGGGAGAGGATGGGCATCTCGAAGAGGTTGAACGAGAGCCAGGAGATGACGCAGGTGAGGAGGAAGGCAACGATGGCACGGACGATGTGATAGTAGTCGCCGGCGTTGGTGTGGCTGATATTGGCACCAAGGCGGTCGTAGAGGGGCTCGAGGAGGATGTGGAAGACGTAGAAGCCGTAGCTGATGCGGCCGAGCCAGCCGAGGGGCCCCCAGGAGAAGATTTTGCGGGGAAGGCCGGTGCGGAGAACCAGGGGGATGGCGGCGGCGGCGGCGATGCTGAGGGCGGGGAGGCCGAGCCAGAACTGGACCGGGTAGGTGATATAAAACGTTCCGCAGGCGATGCCGGCCAAGAGATAGATGGCGAGTCCGATGAAGAAGGCGGGCTGGGCGTACTTGCGGATGAGGCGGTGGGTGCCGGGCTTGCGGCCGATGGGGCTGGCGCGGTTGCCCATGGCGAGGGAGAGGGCGCAGCCGAGGGCGATGGCGCCGCCCTGGGTGAGCAGGAAGTAGTCGTAGAGGTGGTGGGTGACGGCGCCGACGAAGGGGGCCATGGTGTAGATGGAGAAGAGGAAGAACGCACAGATACCAAAGAACCAGAGGCTGAGGCGCAGGGCGTGGCGTCGGCTGTGGGCGAGGAACAGGACGATCGGCCAGATGAGGTAGAACTGCTCTTCGACGGCCAGGGTCCAGAAGTGGTAGAGGGGGAGGGGGGAGGGGGTACTGAGGGCGTAGCTGGAGAGGTGGGGGAAGTTCTGCAGGAAGAAGACGAAGACCAGCAGCGGGCGGAGCTGGGTGAAGTGGGCTCCGGTGAGAAGGGCGGCGATGGCGACCGCGAGCAGGGCAACGATGTAGAGGGGAAGGATGCGGAGGGCGCGGCGGACGTAGAAGTTACGCAGGCGGTGCACGGTGTGGTTGGTTTCCCAAAGGCTGCCGGTGATGAGGAAGCCGGAGAGGGCGAAGAAGAGGACGACGCCGGACCAGCTGAACTGGGTGAAGTAGCCGGCGAGGCGCTGGGCAGGCTGGGTGGACTGGAGGCCGCCGCCGTAGTGGAAGATGAAGACGAGGAGGATGGCGAGGCCGCGGAGGCCGTCGAGGGCGGCGTCGCGTCGGGTTTTGGGGGCAATGGTACCGGCGAGGGTCGAAGGTCCGGAGGGGGAATCGGACGAAGCGGACGAGTCCGGGGGGAGATCTCTGAGGGTTGCGTCGGAAGCCATTTGGCTCAGCGTAGTGAGTTGGGGCGGTCGAGTCAATGATCCCGGCGGGAGCTGGCCGGGATGTGGTAGTTTTCTGAGCAATGAACGAGCTGGAAGCGGTTGGGGCAGAGGTCGGCGCAACGGCGGGCGCTGGGGGCCTTGTGCGTGTGGAAGCAAGTGAGCGGCCGTGGATCTATGGCTTGCTGATTGCGCCTTCGGCGGTGCTGGCGAATGGGGTGGTGCAGGGTGGGGCGCTCGGATATCTTCTAAGCCGGCAGGGAGTGGGGAGCGGCGGACAGTCGCACATGATCTTTCTGCTGGCGCTGCCGACGAGTCTGTATTTTCTGTGGAGTCCGATTACGGATTTCTTTGTGCGGCGAAGGACGTGGGTATTGCTGGGGGGATTGCTGGCCGCGGTGCTGATGGCGGCGGGGTTTCATCAGCGGAACCTGTCGGGGCGGGGTGCGATGGTGCTGATGCTGATCAGCGCGTGCTGCGTGCAGCTGGTGGTGTCGAGCTGCGGCGGGATGATGGGGGCGATGCGGTCGGAGCGGGCCAAGCAGGTGGCGGGGAGTGCGTACCAGGCGGGATCGATGGGGTTCGGGGCGCTGGCGGCGTCGGTACTGGTGTGGATGAGTGCGAGGACGAGCCAGGACATGCTGGGGCTGATGGCTGCGGGGATGATCGGGATTCCGGCGCTGTTTGCGCTGGCGGCTCCGAAGCAGGAGACGATCGTGACGCACGGTCTGGGGGAGACGATGCATCGCGTGTGGATGGAGTGCAAGGCGACGTTTTTTCGGAAGGAGGCGATTCCGTATATCGCGTTGCTGACGTTTCCAATGGCGAGCGGGTCGGCGGTGGGGCTGCTGACGGGGGCGGCAATCCAGTACAGGGTGAGTGGGGACAACGTGGCGTGGATCAACGGGTTGCTGGGAGGACTGCTGGTAGCGGCGGGGTCGGCGGTGACGGCGATGGTGGGGAAACGGATGCGGGTCCCGGTGAAATACATGGTGGTGGCGCTGATGAACTGCGCGGCGATGGCGGTGCTGTGGCTGGGGCCATTGGCGCCGGGAACGTATTTTGTGGGGGTGTTGCTGTATCTGTTTACCGTGGGGAGCTGTTATGCGATGGCTACGGCGGTGTTCCTGGAATTTATGGGAAGCTCGGGAAAGAGCGGGTCCGGGCGGTACTCGGTGATCAATTCGCTTGGGAACGTGCCGGTGCTGTACATGGCGCTGGTGGACGGGTGGGGTGGGGACCGGTGGGGCGGACGGGGGCTGGCGGGGATCGAATGCGTGGTGGGGGCGGCGGGGGCGGTGGCGCTGCTGGCGTATCTTCTGACGGCGGGGCGGAGGATTGGTCAAGCCCAGGCAGAGGCGCGGGTTTAGTTTTCAGCTTCGAGCTTCTTGCCCAAGGGCTCACGAACCATCTGCTGTCGGGAATGGGTGGTTGGAAATCGCGGTGCCAAGTTTCTGCTTGCCAAAAGGGGATACGTTCGTGATAGCTTACCGTTAGTGGATACTTACCGTTGATGGATGCGGCGCTACAGACCGGGTTGGACGCGCTGGGGGACTCGACGCGGATGGCGATTTTTCAGAAGCTGTCGGCTGGGCCGCTGGCGGTGAACGAGCTGGCGGGCATGATGCCAGTGAGTCGCCCGGCCGTATCGCAGCACCTCAAGATTTTGAAGGATGCGGGGCTGGTGACGGACAGGAAGTCGGGAACGCGCCGGTATTATGCGCTTGATCCGGAGGGTGTAGCACGGCTGCGGGCGCATTTCGAGGCTTTATGGGACAGTTCGTTGCGGGCGTTTCAGGTTGCTGCAGAAAAAACTTAGATGGGAGAGACTCATGCAGATTTCGAGCGAGGAAGCCGTTGTTCGTAAGAGTGTGCGCGTGGAGGTTCCGATCGAGCGCGCGTTTTCCGTATTCGTGGAGCAGATGGAAAGCTGGTGGCCGGCTAGTCACCATATCGGCGCGACGGCATTTGAGACGATCATCGTGGAGCCGCGGGTGGGCGGCCGCTGGTATGAGCGCAATGTGGAAGGGCAGCAGTGCAACTGGGGGACAGTGCTGGCGTGGGATCCGCCGCATCATGTGGCGTTTTCGTGGCATGTGGGGCCGGGGCGGGAGAGTCCGGAGTGGGGGTATGACGCGGACCCGGCTCGGGCTAGCCGGGTGGATGTGAGGTTCACGGCCGAGGGTGATGGGGCGACGCTGGTCGAGTTAGTGCATAGCGGGCTGGAGCGTCACGGTGCAGGGGTCGAGCAGTTGCGCGCGGCGTTTGAGGCACCGAATGCGTGGAGCGGCATTCTGGCGCTCTATGCGCAGGCAGCGAACGGGAAGGAGGCGTGATGAAGGCTGCGATCTTTGTTCGCGTGGCGGCGGGGTTGGTGTTGCTGCATGCGGTGCTGCATACCGTCGGCGGCGTGTTTGGCAAGGTGCCGGGTGGACCGGCCGCAGTGGCGGTGGCTGCTATGAAGGCGAATCAGTTTGTTGCCTTCGGGAACACGCGAACCTTCTGGGACTTCTACATGGGGTTCGGATTGGGCGTGACGATCTTCCTCACGATGGAGGCGGTTGTGCTTTGGTTGCTGGCTCCGCTGACGGTGCTTCACGGAGAGAAGGTGCGGCCGGCGCTGACTGCGTTTGCGATTGGCTACCTGGTGTTTGCGGTGAATTCGTATCGGTATTTCTTTCTGGGGCCGGTGGTTGCGGAGGTGTTGATTGCGGCGTGCCTTTTCGCGGCTGTGGCTTGTACTCGTGGAAGTGCGGCCGTTGGTGGGGTGTGAGGGGGCGGCATTGGAGGGGTAGCCGGTGGTGGGGGAGGGTCTGCGGGGGAGGTGCGCCCAGAGGTGGTGAACCTGGCGTCCCGGCAATGAGCAGGCGAGCGGGGGAGGACCGGGTCCCCGTGCGTGGAGGTGTAGCGGCATGGGGATCGAACGGGACGCTCAATCTGCATGAAATAAAAGGGGATGATGGGGCCGGCGGTAAAGAGGGCAGAAACGTGGTGGGGGTGCGGTTGACGTGGGGGCTTGGAGGGAAAGAAGATGCATCCGCTGGGCGTGGTTCGCCATCATATAAGTTGACAGTAAGTCACTCACATGCGAATATCGTGAGGGTTGGTCAAGAGATTTGGGCCAGGGCTGAGGTTAGGGCTGCGGCCAAAGGATGAGGTCAGGTTATGGGAAAAATTATCGGTATTGATTTGGGAACGACCAATAGCTGCGTGGCGGTGATGGAGGGTGGAGAGCCCAAGGTCATTCCGAACGAAGAGGGTGGGCGCACAACGCCGTCTATCGTTGCGTTCACCAAGAGTGGAGAGCGGCTGGTGGGCATGGTGGCGAAGCGGCAGGCGATCACCAATCCGGAGAACACGATTTATTCGATCAAGCGCTTCATGGGCCGCCGGCTGAACGAAGTGGGCGATGAGTTGAAGATGGTGCCGTACAAGGTTGTGGCCAAGGGCGACAACATTGCGGTGATCGCGCAGGGCAAGGAGTACACGGCGCCGGAGATCTCGGCGATGATTTTGCAGAAGCTGAAGAAGGCTGCTGAAGACTACTTGGGACAGAGCGTGACGGAGGCCGTGATTACGGTTCCGGCGTACTTCAATGATGCACAGCGGCAGGCGACGAAAGATGCTGGCAAGATTGCGGGACTGGACGTGAAGCGCATTGTCAACGAACCGACGGCTGCTGCGCTCGCCTATGGATTGGATAAGAAGAAGGACGAGACGATTGCCGTGTATGACTTTGGCGGCGGTACGTTCGATATCTCGATTCTTGAGGTTGGCGATGGCGTGATTGAGGTGAAGTCGACGAATGGCGATACGCACCTTGGTGGCGATAATCTCGACCAGCGGATTGTGGACTGGTTGATCTCGGAGTTCAAGAGCGAGACGGGTCTGGATCTGCACTCGAAGGGCAACGAGATGGCGCTGCAGCGGCTGAAGGATGCTGCCGAACGCGCGAAGATCGAGTTGTCGACGGCGCAGGAGACGGAGATCAATCTGCCGTTCATCACGGCCGACGCTAGCGGACCGAAGCACCTGGTGCGCACGCTGAGCCGCGCCAAGCTGGAGCAGCTTGTGGCTGATCTGCTGGAGAAGTCGGTTGGTCCTTGCAAGCAGGCGATGAAGGATGCGGGCGTGGACGCTAGCAAGATCGACGAGGTTGTGCTCGTCGGTGGACAGACGCGTATGCCGGCGATCCAGGAGCTGGTGAAGAAGCTGTTTGGCAAAGAGCCGCATAAGGGTGTGAACCCGGATGAGGTTGTGGCGATTGGTGCGGCGGTCCAGGCTGGCGTACTTGCGGGCGATGTGAAGGACCTGCTGCTGCTGGATGTGACACCGTTGACGTTGTCGATTGAGACGATGGGCGGCGTGGCGACGGCGATGATTCCGCGCAACACGACGATTCCGACCAAGAAATCGGAGACGTTCTCGACGGCGGCTGATAACCAGACCGAGGTTGAGGTTCACGTGATGCAGGGCGAGCGGCCGATGGCGGCGCAGAACCGGACGCTGGGCAAGTTCAAGCTGGGCGGCATCATGCCGGCTCCGCGGGGCGTGCCGCAGATCGAGGTTACGTTTGACATCGACGCGAACGGCATTCTGAACGTGAATGCGAAGGACAATGCGACGGGCAAGGACGCGAAGATTACGATTACGAGTTCTTCGGGTCTGAGCAAGGAAGAGGTCGAGCGCATGGCGAAGGATGCCGAGGCGCATGCGGCCGAGGACAAGGAAGCCAAGGAGAAGATCGAGGCTCGCAACCAGCTTGATTCTTTGGTGTACAACGTCGAGAAGATGCTGAAGGACGGCGGCGAGAAGGTCGAGGCGTCGGACAAGAGCGAGGTTGAAAGCGCGCTTGCGGAGGCGAAGTCGACACTTGGCGGCAGCGATCCGAGCACGAGCGACCTGAACTCGGCGAAGGACAAGCTGACGGCGGCGAGCCACAAGCTGGCAGAGGCGGTTTACAAGGCCAATGCGGCAGGTGGTACGACGGCGCCGACGGATGGCGACGCAGCGGCGGCTGGAACGGCAGACGAGGCGAAGAAAGACGAAGGCGTGATCGATGCGGAGTATGTCGACGCGGAGAAATAAGTCGCGTTGAACTACTAGATGTTGATTTGCGTAAAGGATAAGGAGGGGCTTCGGTCCCTCCTTCTTCGTAGAGGCAGGGATGTGCGCGGCAGGGTGGTACCGACCGCGTGGATTGGACGAAAGTCGGGTTGATGGAAGTGAGTCTGTTGTGGGTGGTTGGATCATCCAATAAACAGGGTGAACGAAGGACCAGGAGGTGACGCGATGACAAACGATAGCGAAGGACGGCAGGACCAGGCGTGGCCTGGGGCGGTGCGCTGGGACCTGGGGGATGCGAGTGTGCATGCGCAGGAGGTTCTGTGGCAGTGCGATGCGCTGCGGGCGGGACGGCTGTATCAGCGGAGTGTGTTTGCGACGCGCGAAGAGGCAGAGGCGTTCGTGGTGAAGATGCAGGAGAGTGAGCCGGACCAGATGTTTAATGTGGCGGCGATCAAGGCGAGCACGGTCTGGAATTAGAGGAAATGCCCCGACGGGCGTTTCGTCGCGTGGCTACGGCCAGGTTGATTGAGTGTTGGTGAGCGGCGGGACTGATGTCCCGCCGTTTGCACGCGCAGAGGATGATGCGAGGTGAGGGTAGTGCCTGAGGGGAATGAGATTCATCGGTGGGCGGAGCGGCATGCTGCGGCGTTTGCTGGGAAGACGGTGAGAATGGATGGGCCGCAGGGGCGGTTTACGGATTGGGATTTGCTGGATGGGCGGAAGCTGCGTCGGGTGATGGCCGTGGGGAAACATTTGGGGTATGACTTTGGGAAGGATCGGATTCTGCATGTGCATTTGGGATTGCAAGGAGATTTTACGGAGGGGTCGGGTGCGCTGCCGGCGGTGAAGGGGGCGTTGCGGTTGAGGATGTGGAATGCTGCGGCGGTGAGGAGACCCACTCCTGACGATAGGGCTGTCATGAATGGGGCACCCAGCGGAGAGGCGCTGCGAATCCAGGTCTCAGAAGCGAGACCTGGGGCACCCGGTTCCGTGGCGACGAAGCGGCATGGGTGGTATTCGAGCGACGATGGGACCGGGCATTTGCAGCCGGAACAGATTGCGTGGGTGGAGCTGCGCGGGCCGATGGATTGCTCGGTGTGGACGGAGGAGATGTGGGAGAGATTGTTGGAGCGTTTGGGGCCTGATCCGCTGAATGGGGATCCCGTCGATAAGGCGCTGGAGAGGATTGGGAAGAGTAAGAAACCGTTGGGGGTGCTGCTGATGGAGCAGGACGTGATGGCGGGGGTGGGGAATATTTTTCGAGCGGAGGTGTTGTTTCGCGCGCGGCAGAGCCCGTTTACTCCGGGGAGGGAGGTGCCGGCGAAGGTGGTGCGGACGATGTGGAAGGAGCTTGAGCCGTTGATGCGGGCGGGGATGGTGGATCGTCGGATTGTGACTACGCTGGCGAAGGATCGGGTGAGCAGGACGGGGCCGGTGCTGGTGGGGGATGAGCACTATGTGTATCGGCGAAATGGGCAGGATTGCCGAGTATGCGGGACGAAGGTGAGGAAGCGGGAGGGGTTCGCGGGGCGGAATTTGTTCTGGTGCCCGGGGTGTCAGGGCGGGACGGAGAGTTGAACGTCTAAGGGACGAAAGGCTATTCACTGAGACGGTGGGTAGAGTAAGTTGGGAAGAAGATATGGCGACGACAAAGACAAAAGATTATTACGGCACGCTGGGCGTGAAGAAGACGGCGACGGCGGAAGAGATTCGCAAGGCGTTTCGGAAGCTGGCGCGGAAGTATCACCCGGACGTGAATCCGGGCGATAAGAAGGCTGAGGAGAAGTTCAAGGAACTCTCCGAAGCTAACGACGTGTTGAGCGATGAGAAGAAGCGGAAGATTTATGACCAGGTCGGCTTCTACTCGGACAACATTGATGCGGCGACCGCGGAGGCGTATGCGCGCGGCGGTGGTGCGCCGGGTGGGGCGGGCGGGTTTGGCGGAGGTGCGGCTGGCGGTGGTGGGCGCGGGCAGGGCGTGCCGTTTGATTTTGAGGGATTTGATTTTTCGGGGTTCCAGGGCGGGGGGAAGGCTTCGTCGCGCGGGCAGAGTGCCGAGGGATTTGGGGGCAGTTTTAAGGATGTGTTTTCGGGGATGTTTGGCGGCGGCGGTCGGCAGGCGAGAGGGCCGCAGCCGGGGACGGACTTGGAATATCAAGTCGAGATTGATTTCTGGACTTCGATTCGCGGGGGGCTGACGCGGCTGGAGATTCATCGCCAGGAGCAGTGTCCTACGTGCAAGGGCAAGGCGGTGCTGGGTGGAAGCACGGAGTGCCCGGAGTGCCATGGGAGTGGGCAGGTGACGCAGATGGGCGGGCGGATGAAGTTCAACATTCAGTGCCCGCGTTGTGGAGGGACGGGCAAGGTGCAGAACGCCTGCCCGACGTGCGAGGGTGCGGGCGTGGTGACGAAGCGCGAGCCGCTGTCGTTCAACATCAAGGCGGGGACGCGGGATGGGCAGAGAATTCGGCTGGCTGGGAAGGGCAATGCCGGGACTGAGGGCGCGCCGAATGGGGATTTGTATTTGATTATTAAAGTCGGGGCGCACAAGCTGTTTCGGCGGGTGGGCGATGACATTCATATCACCGTGCCGGTGACGGCGATGGAGGCGGCGCTGGGATCGAAGATTGAGGTGCCGACTGTGGATGGGGTGGGGACGGAGTCGGGACGCGCTACGGTGAAGATTCCGCCGGGAACGCAGACGGGGCAGAAGCTTCGGATGCGTGAGAAGGGTGTGACCAGCGCTACGCGGGAGGGGCATCGCGGCGATCAGATTGTGGAAGTGAAGATCGTGGTGCCGAAGGTGCAGGATGAGCGGTCGAAGGAGATTTTGCGGGAGCTGCAGAAGCTGAACCCGGAGGATCCGCGGGCGGCGATGCTGGCGGAGGTGTAGTCGCGCTGTTGTCGATGGACTGTCCGGAGGCGTACATGGCTGAAGTGAAGAACGGACGGTTTGCGGCGGAGATCGATGGGGACTTTGTGGTGTTCCTGATCGGGATGCGGATCAACAATCTTTGGGCGGTGCATAAGTGGCTGCCGGTGTCGCTCGCTATGCCTCGGATGCTGAAGGAACTGAAGAAACAACCGGAGTTGGGGTTGCTGGAGGCGAGTTACTTTTTGAGTCCGCCGATTGCGATGACGGTGCAGTACTGGCGTTCGTTTGAGCAGCTGCATGCGTATGCTCATGCCGAGGATAAAGATCATCTGCCGGCGTGGGCGGAGTTCAATCAGCGGGTGGGGGCTACGGGGGTGGTGGGGGTGTTTCACGAGACGTACATCGTGTCGGCGGGAAAGTATGAGGCGGTGTATGTGAATATGCCGCGGATGGGGTTGGCGCTCGCGGGGGAGATGGTGCCGGCGGTGGGGAGGATGCAGTCGGCTAAGGAGCGGATGGGGGCTTCGGGGGAGAAGTAGTGGTGGAGGCGGCTGTTAGCTTTTAGCTTCTAGCCAGACACAAGAGCGGGCGCTCGCTTTGCGAACGAGAAGCCGGTTCCTCGCCGCGCTCAGAATGACAACAAAAAGCAAGGGCAAGAGCGACATCAGAGACAAAAGAAGAAGCAGATCCCTGCGGCATGACAGCTAGAAAGGCAGGGTCGAAAGCACACTACCGAGGATGGACCTCAGCCGCGTGTGAGCTTGAGTTCGCTGGGGGCTTTGGGGAGGATGTGGTGGTTGGTCAGGGCGTTAGCGTATTGGAGGGTTTCGGGGAAGGCTCCGGCGAAGCGGGCGGCCAGCCAGGCTTGTGGGGAGATGGTGATCTCGGCGCGGCCGCAGGCTACGGCGTGGAAGATGCGGTTGGCGGCGTACTTGGTGGAGACGGCGAGGCCGGGGGTTTTGGCGGCGAAGGTGAACCAGCGGCGCTCGAACTCCACGTCGCCGACGATATTGACGTGGTCTTCGCCGCCGGTGCGCATGAGGCCGGGGCAGACGGTGGTGACGCGAATGCCTTTGTGGCGGAGCTCGGCGTGGAGACCTTCGGAGAATCCGACGAGAGCGAATTTTGCGGCGGTGTAGGGGAGCAGGTGCGGGACGGCGATCTTGCCGCCGAGGCTGGCGATGTTGACGATGGAGGGTCCTACGCGGACGGCGGGAGTTAGCGTTGCGAGGGCAGCTTGCTTGCGCATGTGGGGGAGGGCGGCCCAGGTGGTGTAGAGGGCGGCGAAGAAGTTGACCTGCATGGTGCGTTCGAAGATCTCGAGGGTCTGGGATTCGATGGGACCGACGTCGATGATGCCGGCGTTGTTGATGAGGACGTCGATGCGGCCGAAGCGGGCGATGGTCTCGTCGATGAGGCGCTGGGCTTCTTCGGGCTTGGAGAGGTCGGCGGCGACGAGGTGGAAGTCTTCGGGGTGGAGGTGGGGGAACTGGGCGAGGAGGGCTTCCTGGGCTCGTTGGAGTTCGGCCATGTTGCGCGAGACGAGGACGAGGCGAACAGGGTTGCGGGCGAAGCGGGTGGCGATGGCAAGGCCGAGGCCGCGGGAGCTTCCGGTGACGAGGACGACGGGGCGCGGTGCGTTGGGGTCGTTGGGATTTGAGAGGGGCATGAGCTTGCGGTTGCGGACGGCGCGGACGACGAGGACGGCGGCTCCGGTGGCGACGACGGCGGAGGCGACGGCGACGACGGCGATTCCTGCGGCGGTGGCGGTGGCGGCGGCGGCGAGGGTAGCTAGGTTGAGTCGCTTCATATGTGGATTATGATGCCGGACGAGGGAATGGAGTACTCGGCGGAGGGCGAAAGGGGTATTCTGCAGGGGGGATGGCTGCGAAACCATGGCTACAAAGCGAAAATCCAAGGGTGCGTACATGATCTCGGCGGTGGCGGAGATGTACGAGATCCATCCGCAGACGCTGAGGCTGTATGAGCGGGAAGGGTTGCTGCGGCCGTCGCGGTCGGATGGGAATACGCGGCTGTACACCGATGAGGATTTAGAACGGCTGGAGTTTATTTTGAGCCTGGCGCGCGATATGGGCGTGAACATGGCGGGGATTGCGATTGTGCTGCAGATGCGCGAGCGGATGGAAGAGATGAATCGGCAGATGCAGGGGTTTGTGGATTATGTGCGGACGGAGATGCTGACGCGGATGCAGCAGGCGGCTCCGCCGCCGGGGCTGGTGGCGGTGCGGCGGCCGTTTGGGGTGACGAGCCGGGACGCCGCACGGGAGCCGGCGCCGCATGGGACGGGGCGGAAGAAGGTTAGCTAGGGTGGTCGCGTAGACTTGAGGGTGGTGCTGGCTCCGGCGGGGTGCTGGCGCGGGCCAATATCCTGATTGGCTATCTTTGTTCTCGGTCTGGTGCGATGAAGGTTTTGCTGCACGTTGTTTTCTGGGTGGCGATGGTTGGGTCGGTCACCTCTTCGATCTATTGCGGGATGGTGCTGGCCGCGGCGGCGCGGTTTGGTCTGCGCAAGCGGCGGGAGCAGCGTGCTGTGCCGGACTTTCTGCCGGCCGTAAGTATGCTGAAGCCGCTGCATGGGACCGAGCCGGGGATGGAGCGGAATATCGCGTCGTTCTTTGAGCAGAAGTATCCAGGGGAGTGGGAGCTGCTGTTCTGCGCGCGGTTCGAAACGGATGAGGGATTGAAGCTGGCGCGGGCGGTGGGGCAGCGCTATCCGCAGGTAGACGCGCGGTATGTGACGTGTGGGGAGCCGACGCCGAAGTTTCATAATGCGAAGGTGTATTCGCTGGCGAAGATGGATTCGGTGGCGAAGAATGATTTGTATGTGACCAGCGACGCGGATGTGCGGGTGGAGAAGGATTACCTGCTACGCATGGTGCAGAACTTGAAGGATCCGGGGTTGGGGATTGCTAGCTGCATTTATCTGGGGACGGCGCAGCCGGACACGGGCAATGGTGGGCCGGGGTTCGCGTCGCAGCTGGATGCGGTGGGGAAGAGTGTGGAGATGAGCTCGGGTGTGCTGGTGGCGGACATGCTGGAGGGCACGAAGTTTGCGCTGGGCGCAACGATGGCGCTGCCGAAGAAGAGCTTCCAGGAGGTGGGCGGGTTCGATGAGCTGGGACAGTTTTATGCCGATGATTTTGTGATTGGGAATCGGCTGGCGGCGCAGGGCAAGGGCGTGAAGATGGCGACGTACATCATTCGGCTGATGGTGCAGGATTCGCCGTTCTGGCTGAGCTTTCGGAACCAGCTGCGATGGATGCAGAGTACACGGCGGTCACGGCCTTGGGGACATTTGGGCAGCGGGCTTACGTTCGCGATGCCGTTTGGGTTGCTGGGGCTGGTGTGGGGATTGTTGAGTGGGCATGCGGTGTTGGGCGGGGTGTGGCTCGCGGCGATGGTCGTGAATCGGTGGCTGCAGGCAGGGGCGATTCTGGGGGTGCTGGGGGATCCGGATATCTTGTACAACGCGATGATTTATCCGCTGCGGGATGTGCTGGGGTGGGTGCTATGGGTGGGGAGTTATGGTGGGGAGAACTTTTATTATCGGGGGAAGGTTTACAAGTTGAAGGATGGGGGACGGGTGGAGAGTCCGGAATGAGTTGCCAGTTCTCAGTTGTCAGTTCTCAGTTCTCAGTTCTCAGTTCTCAGTTCTCAGTTCTCAGTTCTCAGTTGTTAGTTGTCCGTTGTCAGTTGCGGCAGTGGTTGCCTTTCCTGAGAACTGAGAACGGACAACTGAGAACTTTTATCTGTTGGTGAGGATGGTTTTGTTGCCGGCGGTGGCGTAGGTGTGGACGGTGCCGAAGGGGGAGAGGGTGCGGGTGCGGGACTCGGGGTGGTTGGTGAGGAGGAAGAGGCGGTGGGGGCCGGCCCAGAGGTGGGAGAGCTGGGCGTCGTTGAGGAAGATGTGGGGGGCGTCGGGGTAGAAGCTGCCGAACCAGGGGCCGTTGACGCGGCCGTTGACGAGCAGGATGGGGGCGGCCGATTGCGGGGTGTAGAAGAGCAGTGCGGAGCCGGAGGTGAGCTCGCCGTCGTTGAGGAGGAGGTCGCCGGGGCGGAGGTCGCGGTCGATGGCAAGGGCGAGGTCTTTGGAGCCGAGGATGGGGTAGAAGCGGACCAGGCCTTCGTGCGCGGCGAGCAGGATGGCGGTCATGGCGAGGGCGATGAGGAGGTTGGCGGCGAAGGGGTTGGGCTGCTTGCGTGATGCTCCGCGGCGAACGAGGTAGGCGATGGGGCCGAGGGTGAGCATGCCGAGGGCAACGGCGAGGAGTGGGCCGCGGAAGAAGCCCATGGCGGGGCCGGTGAGATCGAAGAGGTGGCCGAGCGAGAGGTTGTAGAGGTTGGGGTTGGAGCGGAGGACGTCGCTGAGGGTGGTGTTGGGGGTGGGGGCGTGGGCGGTGAGGGCGAGGTAGCCGCAGAGGAGGAAGAGGAGGGTGCCTATCGGCAGTAAGAAGTAAAGCGCAGCGCGGAGTGCCTGCCTGGCTACGGGAGTTTGGTTGCGCAGGCTGGCGTCGGCGGTGGCGAGGAAGCCGCCGACGAGGAGGGCGAGGGCGGGGAGGGCGGGGAGGTGGTAGTACTCCTGGCGGGAGGAGAGGGTGAAGAAGCCGAGGATGATGCCGGCCCAGAGGAGGCAGGAGAGGGCTGCCTCCCGGTCCTGCGCGGACGGCGAGAGTTGAGTGATTGTCGAGGGAGAGAAGTCAGCGTCGGAGTCGAAGCGGAGGCTGGTGGACGGCTTGGGGGAGCGGAGGGTGAGGTAGGCGTCGCGGAGGGCGGCGGGGAGGAAGGCTACCCAGGGGAAGAGCCAGAGGAGGAGCAGGAGCCAGAAGATGGGGATGGGGACCTGGCCGTAGTCGTGGGGGATGCGGTGGCCGAGGAAGCGGGCAATGTGCTCGTTGTAGAGATAGAACCAGGCCCAGCCGGCGTGGGCGGGGAGGCCGAGGCCGGAGGGCATCGGGATGGGTGGATTGCGAATGATCGCGAGGATGTGCCAGGGCGCGGCGATCGCCAGGAAGACGAGTGTCGAGGGAATGAGCTGGAGCTTGTGAAGGAGTTTTAGCTGGTGAGTGAACGCCAGGTAGAGGAGAGCGAAGGCGAGCGGGAAGACGACGCCGATGAGGCCCTTGGTGAGGAGGTTCAGGGCGGTGACGGTGGCGAAGCCGAGCATAGGGAGGAGGGAGGAGTCCTGCACGGAGTCCTGCGCGGACGGCGAGGGTTTGGTTGTGGCTGGGCTGGCCTTCGCGCGGTCGACAGCGATGAGGAAGAGGTGGACGGCCAGGGTCATCCAGAGGGCGATGAGGATGTCGGGGATGTAGAAGCGGGTGTAGATGTAGGGGCCGAGGCAGGTGGCCATGGCGAGGGCGGCATAGAGGCCAGCGCGGTCCTGCTGGTCCTGCGGGGACGGCGAGAGTTGGGTTCCGTGGCTGTAGAAGCGGATGCCGAGGGCGTAGACGGCGAGCAGGAGGGCGAGGACGCCGAGGGCGAGGGGGAGGCGGGCAGCCCAGTCGTGGACGCCGCAGAGGCGCATGGAGCCGGCGGCAATCCAGTAGATGAGGGGGGGCTTGTCGAAGAAGCGGATGCCGTCGATGGTGGGGGTGACGAAGTCGTGGCGCTGGAGCATCTCGCGGGCGATCTGGATGTAGATGGAGTCGACGTCGTCGAGGAGGCCGGGGGTGAAGAGGCCGCCGATCTGGAGGATGGCCCAGAAGGCGACGATGAGGGCGACCGAGGAGGTACGCCAGCGGCGGATGCGCGCTGTGCGGGTGGCCGGGATGGGGGGCGCGGACGTCAATGGGGGTTGCGGCTTTCGTGGTGCGGTGGTGAGAGCTTTTCGTTGTCAGTTGTCAGTTCTCAGTTTTAGTCGAAAATCGACGCCAAGATCAGACATCCAGTAGCAAGCGACTTTGGACAAGAACTGAGAACTGACAACTGAGAACTAAGAACCAGGGGCTAGTGGGCGGTCGGTGATGAGGGCTTTGCCGGAGGTTTGCTGGAGGATGATCTGGCGAGAGCCGAGGAGACGGTCTACGTCGTCACGCTTTTCGAGCGGGACGAAGAGGAGTTTGCGAGGGCCTGTGCCCCATTGGGCGAGGAGGTCGGCGGAGGTGAGGAAGATGGGTGGGGCGTCGGGGAAGGTGCTGCCGAAGAGCATGGAGGTGGTGCGGCCGTCGACGAGGTCTACGCGGCGGTTGAGGTAGAAGGGGATGGAGGAGCCGAAGGCCTGGTCGCCGTAGAGGAGGACGATGTTGTTGGCGGAAATTTGGTGGGTGCGCTCGAGGCTTTGGATGGTCTCGGCGAAATTTACGGAGGAGAGCATGGGGTTGAAGCGGACGAAGGCGATGTGAGCGGCGATGAGGAAGACGCTGCTGGTGGCGGCGATGGAGAGGATGGCAGAGAGGAAGCGGCGGCGGGTATAGAGGAGCGAGGCGATGCCGGGGCCGATGAGGAGGGCGAGGAGGGCGAGGACGGCGGGGAGGCGGAGGGCGGCGAAAGAGGTGCCGGTGAGGTCGAAGAAGTGCGACATGGAGAGGGTGTAGTCGCCGACGTTGCGGTGGGCGAGGAGGTCGCCGATGTCGGGGACGAAGGGGAGGTGGCGGGACGACCAGAGACCGTAGGCGAGGGCGGCGGCGATGGCGAGGCCGAAGACGGTGTAGGTCGCGAAGGTGAAGGTGAGGGCGCGGCGGAGAGTGGGGTCGAGGGTTGAAGCCGAGGGAGGGGATCCCGTGGAAACCCACATCTCAGACGCGAGATGTGGTGCACCCGGAGTGGTGGGGGTGTTGGCAGAGCGTTCGATGGAGGTGAGGGCTGCGGCGAGCAGCATCAGGAGGGGGAGATATACGGGGAAGGTGTAGTACTCCTGGTTGGTGGAGAGGGAGAAGAAGGCGAGGACGAGGGTGGAGAAGATGAGGAGCAGGAGGATGGTTTGATGGCGGAAGGTGAGGGCGGAACTGCGGGTCTCCCCGCTGCGGCCTGCGGCCTCCGGTCGAGATGACAGACTTTTCGCAGGGCGGGCGAGGAGGGTGCCGCGGTTGCGCCAGGCAGTGATGAGGGCGGCGGGGGCAAAGAGGCTCCAGGGAAAGAGCCAGACCAGGTGGAGGGTCCAGTAGAGGGTGGTGGGGAGCTTGTTGTAGTCGCGGGGGATGCGGCGGCCGAGGAAGCGGAGGACATGCTCGTTGATGAAGTAGAACCAGAAGAAGCCGTGGCCGTCGGAACCGCCGGTGTTGCGCAGGCCGGCGAGGATGTGCCAGGGGGCGGCTATGGCGAGGAAGAGGAGGATGCCGGTGAAGGGGCGGAAGCGGCGCCAGTCGGGGAGTTGGCGGGTCCAGAAGAGGAAGACGAGAGTGGTGGCGAGGATGAAGACGATGGCGACGAGGCCCTTGGTGAGGACAGCCAGGGCGAGGGCTATCCACATGAGGTAGGGGTGCTGCGCGGACGGCGAGAGTTTTTCGTCGCCGCGATTGAGGGAGCGGAGGAAGGCGTAGAGGGTGAAGGCCAGGAGGAGGGAGAGGAGGGCGTCGGGGATGAAGATGCGGGTGAAGAGGAAGACGCCGGCGGCGGTGAGGAGGAAGAGGCCGGTGATCAGGGCGGCGGTCTGGTTGAAGGCGCGGCGGGCCCAGGTGTAGCCCAGCAGGGCGAGGCCGAGGATGGTGAGGGCGAGGGGGAAGTGGACGGCGAAGGCGGCGGCGCGTTCGGCTTGCGGGCTTGCGACGAAGGGTCGATGCGCGGGTGCCAAGAGCTTGAGGCTGACGGCGGTGATCCAGTAGGGGAGGGGGGGCTTTTCGAGGTAGCGGATGCCGTCTACGTGAAGGGTGACCCAGTCGCCGGTGGAGAGCATGGATTGCGCGGCCTGGGAGTGAGTGGAGTCGGCGTCGTCGAGCAGGGGAGGGGTGAAGGCGGCGGAGACGTAAAGGAGCAGCCAGAGGCCGAAGAGGATGAGGAGGCGGGTACGTGTTGTGTGGTTGGCGGGGGCCGAGGTTGGAGTGCGGGGTGGGTGGGTGGCAGCCCGCATCTCGGGAGCGAGATGTGGGGCAGCCGGGAGGGTGGCGCTGTTGACGGTGACGGCCACGGGTTCGTGGGCTTGGGTGGAGGCTAGCGATGGTCGGGGAGACGAGGCGTCGAGCGGCATAGGGGGTGGTACTCGGGGTGCGGGTTGAGGGGATGCGAGCCGACCCGCGAAGAGCGATGTTCCTAGCATAGCGAAGCTGCGAAGGTTCCAACGGGCGGGTTGTTGATCGGGTTAACGTACGCGGCCTGTATGGTGGCGGCAGGTCGAGCGGTTGGCCCGGTTTTCCACCGCATTTGACGTGTAAGGATGCAGAAGACGATGCCTACGTTTGCAGCAATCGATATCGGGTCCAATTCGTGCCGGCTGGCGATTGCGTCGGTGCAGGCGCATCGGCTGAAGACGCTGGTGGAAGACCGCGAGGTGACGCGGCTGGGCGAGAGCGTGTTTGAGACCGGCGTGATTTCGCCCGAGGCGATGGCGAACACGATCAAGACGCTGAAGCGATTTCAGAAGGCTGTGCAGGCGCAGGTGGTGGACAAGGTACGGGTGGTGGCGACGAGCGCGGTGCGGGATGCGCGCAACTCGGATGCATTCAGGGCGTGGGTGAAGTCGGCTACGGGATGGAATGTTGAGGTGATCTCGGGACTGGAAGAGGGGCGGCTGATTCACCTGGGGATTGTGACGCACGAGCCCGGGGCGCAGGGCCGGTGTTTGCTGATCGACCTGGGCGGCGGAAGCTGCGAGGTGACGATTTCAGATCACGGACGGATCCAGGAGATGGTGACGCTGCCGCTGGGAGCGGTGCGGCTGCAGGCTGAGTTTCTGAGGAACGATCCGCCCAGCAAGGAAGATGTGGCGCGGCTGCGGAAGTTTATCGATCGCGAGCTGGGGAGGGCGGAACGGAAGCTGGGGCAGCCGAAGGTGAGGCTGGTGATTGCTACGTCGGGCACCGCGGCGGCGCTGGCCGAGGCGAGCAGCGCGCTGCAACTGGGGTTGGAGAAGAAGGGTGTGCGGGCCGGGATCGGGAAGAAGGCGGCGAAGAAGGTTGCTGCGAAGAGGGTGGAGATTCTCACTGCAGAGACGCCGGCGGTGCGCAAGATGGCGGACCGGCTGGCGAAGCTGAATAACGCGCAGCGGGCGGCGGTGGCGGGGATCGGGCCTCGGAGGTCAGAGATTATTGTCGGCGGCGCGCAGGTGTATGCGGCGCTGTTGGAGCGGATGCATTTGCCGGGGTACCGATTTTCAAGGCTGGGGCTGCGGGATGGAATCCTGGCGCAGATGCTGGCGGATGCGGATGTGCGCACGAGCGCGCACCGGACGATGGAGGCTGAGCGCTGGGAGGGAGTGATCGAGGTCTGCCGGAGGTATGGGGTGGATCCGCGCAAGGTGGAGCCGGAGAGGCAGCATGCGGTGCAGTTGTTCGACCAGCTGGAGGCGGTGCACCAACTGCCGGCCGAGTATCGCCTATGGCTGCAGGCGGCGGCCATGATGCAGGAGGTGGGGAAGTACATGAACCACCAGGGGCATCATCGGCATACGCAGTACATTATTGCGAACTCGGAGATCTTTGGATTTTCGCCGGCGCAGCGAGCGATTGTGGCGGCGATCGCGCGTTACCTGGGAAAGAGCCGGCCAGAGCCGATGGATCGGCCGATGCGGTACGTGCCGGTGGAGGAGCAGGCGCATGTGCAGAGCGCTGTGGTCCTGCTGAGGCTGGCGGAGGCGCTGAACCAGGATCGAGCCACGGCGGCGGTGCGGGTGCGGACCAAGGTGTATCCGAAGCGGGTGGTGCTGGAGCTGATTCCGGCGCGGGGTGGGGCGGAGCTGGAACAGTGGTCGCTGAAGAAAGAGGCGGGTTACTTCCGCGAGGTTTTTCGGCGCGAGCTCTTGATTGAAGTGGTGTAGAGGGCGCGGACCACGCGGGGATCAAGCAGGGATTGAAGGATGGCGGTGTTGCGCTGCAGGTTGACGCGGGCGAGCGAGCCTTTGCGCAGGCGGACGCGGGCGGGGGTCGTGTCGGGATCGTCGTTGGTGCCGACGCCGAGCAGGTGGCCGAGAAACTGGGTGAGGTTGGGATTGTGGCCTACGACGAGGACGTTCTCGGAGGCGGAGGACTCGCGCAGCAGGCGCTGGAACTGGGAGAAGGTGGCGGCGGGGGCGAGACCGTTGGAGATGACGATCTTTTGCTCGTAGCCGGTCTCGGTGGCGATGAGCTGGGCGGTCTGCTGGGCGCGCTTGAGCGGGCTCGAGACGACGAGATCGAAGCTGAGATTGAGAGCGTTGAGGACGTGGGCGAGCTGGAGGCACTGGGCCTTGCCGTCCTTGTCGAGGGGGCGCTTGAGGTCGAGGAGCGGATTGGCGCGGCGAATACCGGCGCTGGCGTGGCGAAGGATGAATAGGTTCATTGCTCAGTCGTTGGATGCGGGTGGACGCGGGTTGGGTGGTTGAGGCCGCGGTGGCGGGGGATGGAAGATGCCGGGGTCGGGTGCGGGCAGCGAGGGTGCGGCCGGCTCGGGGTTGGATTGGGGATCGTTGACGGGTTGGAGAGCTGTCTGCATGAGGCTCTGAATTGATTCTAGTGGAGTTGCCAGATTTCTGTGTAAAGAAGACCGCAAAGGAGTTCGTGGCGGGCGATGCGCGTGAAGCCGGAAGAGGCCAGGGCGGACTGGGGGTCGGGGAGGTGCGTGACGCGGAGCCCGGTGAGGATGCGGAAGGCGCGGTAGAGAAAGCGAATGTAGAGAGCGCCGACGGGGCGGAGGAGGGGGCGTTGGGGGATCGCGAAGTCGGAGAGGAGCCAGAGGGTGCCGGGGGCGGTGTGGGCGGCGATTCGGCGGGTGAGGGTGGTGAGTTCGGGCTGGGTGAGGCAGTCGAGGAAGAAGTGGCTGACGATGAGGTCAGTTTCGGGGGCGGGCGTGAGGGTGAGGGCGGAGGCTTGGAGGGTCTGGAGGCGGTCGGCGTGTTGACGGCAGCGGTGGCGGAGGAGAGAGAGCATGGCGCCGCTGGTATCAATCGCCACGGTGCGGAGGTTGGGTTGCTGAGAAAGGAGTCGGGCGAGGAAGCGGCCGTCGCCATCGCCGAGGAGGAGGGCTTGCCGGCGGGGCGGGAGCTGGGGGAGGAAGTGGGTGCGCGTGCGCTGCAGGAGCGGACCCAGGGCGAGGTATTCGGCGAAGCGGTAGATGCGGGCTACGGGGTCGAAGTTGGGTTGGGCGGGTTGCCGGGACGTCATCGAACGAAGGGGAGGAAGAAGAGGGGGGTGAGGAGGACGAGGTCTGCGGCGGCGCGGAGGTGGATGGGGGAGAGGCGGCGGCGGTAGAGGTTGAGGGCGAAGAGGGCGGCGGTGCTGAGGGAGCAGGCCAGGGCGGGAAGGGCGATGGGGAGGGCTCGGCTAACCGAGGCGATGGTGGAGGCGGCGAGGACGACGAGGGCGATGGTGGTGAGGTGAGCGGTGGCCCAGCGGGTGGTCCAGTGGGTCTCCTGTTGCGGAATGTCGTCGGTGCAGGGCAGGTCGTCTGGATCCTGGGGGCGCGGTGTGGGGTGTTCCCAGGCATAGAGGCAGAGGCAGTTGAGGGTGCACACGCCGGCGAAGAGGAAGGCTGAGGGGAGAAGGTTGGGGCGGATCCAAATGGCGGCCGAGCCGAGGAGGTGTATGGCGGCGGGGGTGGGCGTGGTGCGGACGAGGGTGGGGATGAAGACGGCGGCGGGGAAGAAGATGCCGACGGCGAGTTCTTTGGGCAGGAGGCTGGTGGGGCCGTGAGAGGCAGGGCGGATGTGGATGAGAAACATCCAGGCGCCCAGGAGCGCGGCGAGCAGGGCGTAGAGGTGGCGGGCGTCGGGGTCGATGCCGTTGAGGAGGACGGCGAGGGCGATGCAGCCGAAGACGATGACCGTGACGAAGGCGTGGCGGTGGGCGTGGTGGAAGCGGTGGCGGGCTTCGAGGCCAGGGGAAGAGATGCGCGATTCGGGGAGGCGCGATTCGAGAGGCGGGGTGTCGGGGAGGCGGGCGTCGAGCAGGCGGTCGGTGGCGTAGATCATCCAGACGGCGAGGAACATGGCGGCTGGCTCGGTCCAGGGGAGATGGACGTGGGAGCAGCGGGCGATGAAGAGGGTCCAGAGGGTGGCTACGGTGGGGGCGTCAAGGGAGAGGAGATGCCAGAGGGCGAGAGCGGAGTAGCGGGGCCGCGGGCGAGGGACGAGGTGCGGGCGGGGGATGCGAGGGGTGGTTTGTGCAGCCCCATGTCTCGAAGGCGAGACATGGGGCACCCGCTTGTGAGGCTGTGCGATGCTTTGGCGGCGGGTGAAGGGAGGAAAGCTCATCGGTAGCAAATGGAACAACTGATGCCGTTAGATGCAGGCGGGCGGAATCAGGCGGGAGGGTTGGGGTTATAGCTGGGGAGCGGGGCGGGATCGGGGGATGAGTGCTGGGCCGATGAGCCGTTGTGCGAGGGGGGATCGGCGGCGGGAAGCGTGCGGCTGTGGGGAGTGTCGGCTGTAGCGGGGGGAGAGTCCGGGGCGCGCTGCTGGCGGGAGCCGGCGGCCCAGAAGTCGGGGTCGATGTCGGGGAAGATGCTGTCACGCTGTTCGATGGCGGCGAGGCGGGCTTCCTGATCTGGGGTGATGGGTTGATTGGCTTCGAAGTGCTGATAGATGGATTTGAGCTCGTTGAACTGATCCATGTGGGTCTCGAAACGGAGCTCGGCGTAGTCGCGGGCGGCGCCGGTGGTGATGAGGAACTGCCAGTCGGAGGATTCGAGGAGGAGGAGCTCGCGGCAGAGCTGTTTGACGATGCGCTCGGCGAGGGGCTGGTTGGCGTGGCCGTCGGGCTTCCAGGTGCCGGCGGTGCAGACGTCGCGGACGTAGAGCTCGGCGGGATAGATCTGGGCGTAGGTCCAGGAGGTGTCGGCGTTCATCCAGACGTGATTGGTGCCTTCGGCGCCCCAGGAGCCTTCGTGCATCTTGATGAAGCCGGCGCGGGGGAAGCGATCGAGGTATTGCGAGCCGGAGGTGAGATGGATGCCGATGGGGTAGTCGTGGAGGGTGCGGGCGACGGCCTCGAGCCAGCGGGGACCTTCGAACCACCAGTGGCCGAAGAGTTCGGCGTCGAAGGGCGAGGAGAGGATGGGGGGGACGGCATCGTTCATGCCGGCGTTGAGGGCCTCCCAGGCGAGGTGGACGAAGTGGGAGGCGTGGGCCTGGGTGCGTTCGGCGGCGCGGGCGGGGTCGTAGGGCTGCTTGTCGGCCATATCGACGTTGGAGCCGGTGACCGACCAGTAGCGATGACCGCCGGGCCAGCGCTTCTTGTGGAAGTCGAGATAGTTGCTGTCGCCGGGGTAGCCGAAGTTGCCGGACCAGACCTGGGTGCCGGTGGTGGGGTCGCGGGGGAAGACGGTGACGGGGTGCTGCAGCTCTTCGGTGGCGTGCGAGCCGTCGACGTAGTAGGGCTGGTAGAGGCGGCGATAGTCGTTGTGCGTCATGGGTTCGTCGGTGGAGCGGACGATGGCGCCATCGCGAAGCTCGTAGGGGGATGTGGTGCGGGCAGACTCTTCGACGAGGTGGGTATCGACGAAGAAGAAGTCGATGCCGGATTCACTGATGGCCTGTTCGACGCCGATGCGATTGAAGGCGGGAGCGATGGGCGAGCCGTCCTGCTGGGTGACGGGGTAGTTCCAGGGGCCGGCGGGGCGATAGCCGCACTCGGGGGCCCAGATGCCGCGAGGGTGCTTGCCGATGTGGCGCTGGTGGGCGGAGACGGCGGTGCGAACCTGGGCGCGAACGCTCTCGTCGGTGCCGAGCAGCGGCATGTAGCCGTGGGTGGCGCAGCAGGTGATGATTTCGATCAGGCCGGCGTCGTTGAAGTGGCGGAAGCCTTTGATGATGTCGCCGTCGAGGGCATTGAAGTCGTTGAGCGTGTCGGTGAAATATTTTTGCCAGAAGCGGGCGAGCTCGGCGTAGTGATCTTCGCTGACGGAGAGGAAGTAGGATTCGTCTTCGCGAGCGGCGAGGATCTTGCGCTCGAGGTAGCGTGGGAAGTCGGTCTTGAAGATGGGGTGGGCGAGCTGCTCGAGGAGGATGGGGGAGAGATTGAGGCTGCAGTTGAGGGCGATGCCGTCGCGCTCGAGATTAGCGAGGACGCGGAGGAGCGGAAGGTAGGTTTCGGCAGCGGCTTCGTGGAGCCACTCGATGCCATGCGGCCAGGTGCCGTGATTGACGACCCAGGGCAGATGGGCGTGGAGGGTGAAGGAGAGGAAGCCAGCGGGTTTGCCGGTGGGATGGGAGCGTTTGGCCTGGGATGTTTGCGCGCTCAAGGTCGTGATCCCTTCTGGGGAGGGTGGTGCGCAGGGAGGAAAGCCGCGCGAGACGTAGGGGAGAGCGGGCGGGCGATCGGCCGGTCTCCGTCGTTAGGTAATTAGACGCCCGGGAAACAGGTGCGTCTGCAAGTGAGAGCGATGCAAGCGCTTTGAGAAGTCCGGTGATGCGGCTCGAGGAGAGAGAAATTGTTGGAAAGCATTGCGTTAGTTGGATGCAAAGTGGATGGGTAGGGGTGCATGGAGTGGGAGGGTCGGGTGGCTGCCGGGGGCTTGGCTGCTAAGGCGGTCTGTTTGCTTAGGCTGGGTGCGAAAGACGTGTGTGCGTAGGGGCCAGGGACGTGTGCAGGAGCGGCAGGGGGACGCAACCCGCGGGCGTCGTGGAGGCATCCAGTAAGAGAGAGACTACAGCAAGCGATGGGTTTCTCCGACCGGATTTTCGAAGTATTTACAAGCCGGAAGAGAGTATGCTGTCGCAGAAGGTTAATTCTCGATAGGAGAGTGCAATGGCAGACAATGACAGCGCAGGGGGATTCGGATGGTTTCTGGCAGGGCTGGGTATCGGAGCGCTGGTAGGTGTGTTGTATGCGCCGAAGTCGGGCAAAGAGACCCGCGACGACCTGAAGGCGGGAGCGCTCGAGGCCAAAGATCGCGCCAACGAGCTCTATGAGCAGGGGAAGACCCAGGTTGGGCAATATGCCGAGCAGGGCAAGCAGGCTGCGAGCGAGTATGTGGACAAGAGCAAGCAGGTTGCGTCGGAGTATGTCGATAAAGGCAAGGAATATTACGACAAGGGACGCACCCAGTGGACACAGTATGTGGACAAGGGCAAGGACCTGATCCAGACGCAGGCCGAGGCGGCGAAGGCTGCCCTGGAGGCGGGCAAGGACGCCTACGCGTCGAAGACGAATGACTCGACGCCGGTTGTGTAGGCACGTTGTCTGAGTTGATGAAGGGGTACGACTGGATGCGAAGAGGGCCGGTGAATGCCGGCCCTTCGTCGCGAGAGGCGGCTGGTGGGGCGAATCGTTGCGCGGCTCCGGGACTTGCCGGATGTGCAGGAAACGCACAAGATAGTAACGATCAACAGTTTGCAGAGCGAATAGGAGCAGGATCATGCCGGTACTCAGTGGCGCAGCGGTGGTTGTCTTCCAGCAGGATGAGCTGACGAAACGCGATATTCATTGGGCGATGCTGTTTCTGGCGGTCATTGCGCTGGCGCTGGTGGCGCAGGCGGTTGGCGTGCTGATTGGAGCCGCGTTCGGGGCAAAGCTGCTGCGCAAGGTGAATGTGATTGCGGACATCGTGGAGACCAAGACGGGTCCGATCATGGACCGGACGAATTCGATTCTGCGGGACCTGGAGCCGAAGGTGAAGAGTGTTGGGGAGAGTGCCGAGCACATCTCGTCGACGGTGCGGGTGAAGGTGGACGAGCTGGGCGTGACGATGACCGAATTGAACGCGACGATGCGCGACATCAATGGGCGCACACGGGTGCAGGTGAAGCGGGCAGACAACATCGTCAGCGATGCAATGCACGCGACGGAGGAGATTTCGCAGACGGTTCAGCAGGGGATCAAGGGGCCGGTGAAACAGATTGCCGGGGTGATCGCGGGTGTGAAAGCGGCGGTGGAGACGCTGGTGGAGCGATCGCCGTTTGGGCGGAGGTAGGGCGGGGAGGGCTTACCTTCCATGTCTCAGAAGCGAGACGTGGGGCACCCGGATTGGTGGGCCATGTGAGTGAGGCGCGGGGTTAGAGGATCCAGCCGCCGCCGGCTACTTCGTCGCCCTGGTAGAAGACGGCGGACTGGCCGGGAGTGATGGCGCGCTGGGGCTCGTCGAAGATGGCTTCGATGGTGTCGGGGCCGGTGACGCGGAGGGTTGCGGGGGCGGGCTCGTGGCGGTGGCGGATTTTAATCGCGACGCGGATGGGCTGGGTGGGTTCTGGGATGGAGACCCAGTTGAGGCGGTTCGCGGTGAGGCGGGTGGAGAGCAGCTGATCGTCAGGACCTACTTCTACCTTGTGGGAGTCGGGGTGAATTTTCAAGACATAGAGCGGGTCGGGGGAGCTCAGGCCCAGGCCCTTGCGCTGGCCTACGGTGAAGGCGTGGATGCCCTCGTGGCGGCCCAGGACTTCAGTGGATCCGTCGGGGCTGGTGGCCACCAGCTCGCCGGAGGAGTCGGGGAGGGGCTGGCCCTGCTCGGCGAGGTAGGCGGTGAGGAAACTCTGGTAGCTGCCGCCGGGGATGAAGCAGATCTCTTGCGAGTCAGGCTTCTGGGCGAGGTCGAGGCCGTGGTCGGCGGCCATGGAGCGGACAGCCGGCTTCTGCATCTCGCCGAGGGGAAAGAGAGTGCGGGAGAGCTGGTGCTGGGTGAGGCCGAAGAGGAAGTAGGTCTGGTCCTTGGAGCGGTCGGCGGGGCGGGAGAGGATCCAGCGGCCGCGGGCTTCGTCGTAACGATTGCGGGCGTAGTGGCCGGTGGCGATGCGCTCGGCGCCGATCTGGCGGGCGGTGAGGAGAAGCTGATCGAACTTGAGATGGTTGTTGCAGAGGGTGCAGGGGATGGGGGTGCGGCCGGCGAGGTACTCGCTGACGAAGGGGCGAACGACCTCGGCTTCGAAGCGGTCCTGGGCGTTGACGAGGTAGTAGGGAATGCCGAGGTGCTCGGCTACGTGGCGGGCATCGTAGACGTCGTCGATGGAGCAGCAGCGGCCCTGGGGGACGGTTTCGGGGAGGCCGAGGTCGGCGTAGTTGGCGGCGAGGCGGCGCTGGTTCCAGAGCTGCAGGGTGAGGCCGACCAGGGGGTGTCCCTGGGCATGCAGGAGCGCGGCGACGGCGGAGGAGTCGACGCCACCGGACATGGCTACGGCAATGGTGTCCTGTTGAGACATAAAGGCCCTAGGTAAGATGATAGTCTGCGGCGCAGTTTGCAGGAAATCGGTTGTGGCGGGAAGTTGAGGTTGGGATTGGACGATAGGCAGCAGAGCACGATGGCAGGACGATGGGCGTTGCCGTTTCTGGGCGTGGCGTGCGCGGTGGGCGTGGCGTCGATTTACTATAACCAGCCGCTGTTGCTGGTGATGGGAAAGACGTTTGGGCGCGATGCGCGGGCGATGGAGTGGGTGGCGGTGGCGACGCAGCTGGGCTATGCGGCGGGGATTCTGTTTTTTGTGCCGCTGGGCGATGTGGCGGAGCGGCGGTCGCTGATGATGCGGATGTATGCGGCGGTGAGCGTGGCATTGCTGCTGGCGGCGCTGGCGCAGGGACTGGCGTGGATGATTGTGGCCAGCGCGCTGGTGGGGTTGATGGCGGCGGTGACGCACGTGGTGCTGCCGATTGCTCCCGACCTGGTGAGCCACGAGCAGCGCGGCAAGGCGATTGGGACGGTGATGACGGGATTGCTGCTGGGGATTCTGCTGGCGCGGACATTTGCGGGATGGCTGGCGAATGTGGCGGGATGGCGTTCGGTGTTTGTAGTGGCGGCGGTGCTGAATTTGTCGTTCGTGCCGGTGATGTGGAAGGTGATGCCGAGGATGGCGGCGCGCGAGTCGCTGACGTATGGGCAGGCGATGAGATCGCTGTGGACGCTGTTTCGATGCGAGCCGCTGCTGCGCGAGGCGGGGGTGCTGGGGGCGCTGACGTTTGCGTCGTTCAGCTGCTTTTGGACGACGCTGGCTTATTTATTGAACTCGCACTACGGGCTGGGTCCGGGGGTGGCGGGAACGTTTGGGATGGTGGGGGCGGCGGGTGCGCTGGTGGCGCCGTTTGCGGGATGGCTGGCGGACAAGCGAGGGACGCGGTTTGTGGTGACGGTAGCGGGAGCTGTGATGACGGGCTCGTATATCTGGTTGCTGGTGACGGAGGGCTTGCGGGCGTCGACGGCATGGCACATGGTGGCGCTGGTGGTGGGCGTGGTGGCGCTGGATGTAGGCCAGCAGATGATGCAGGTGGGCAACCAGACGCGGATCTTTGGACTGGGTGCAGCGGTGCGGAGCCGGCTGAACACAATCTATATGACGATATTCTTTGCTGGCGGTGCGATGGGGTCCGCGCTGGCGGGATGGGCGTGGTGGCGGTGGGGATGGAACGGGGTGTGCGGGCTGGCGCTGGTGCTGATTGCCGCTGCGGGGATTCGTCATTTTACGGGGTATAGCCGCAGGCATGGAGAGGTGCGGGTGCATGTGCCGGCGAAGGAGTGCGATCCGGTCTAGGTGAGGGATGGGTTGCAGCGGTCTAGCTGCGAATGTTGGTGGCGGCTGCGGGGTGCGCTTCGGGGTCATCTGCGAGGGCAGAGGCCTCGGCACGGCGTTCGGCGCGGAGGGCGGCGGAGCGGCGGGCGCGGCGCCAGGTGATCATCGAGGTGACACCGTAGTTCCAGACTGCGCTGAAGAGCAGACCAGTGATGCCTGCCAGCGGCCAGGGCATTCCCTGGCGGAAGGCTTCGGCGCTGATGAGGACATTGGCGATGCCGCCGAGCGAGCACGCGATGCAGAAGGTGAGCATACCGAACCAGAAGGCGACACCGCGGCGGCGGCGGTCGCGATAGGTGAAGGAGTTGTTCAACACGTAGTTGAGAACCATGACGATGCCGGTGGCGAATGCCTGGGACTCGATGAAGGTGAAGCGTTCGTCTATGAGCAGCAGGCCGAGGAGCATGAGGTGAATGACAGCGCCGATGGTGCCTACGAGGGAGAAGAGCACGAAGCGGACGGAGACGTAGCTGCCGATGAGTTTGTCGAGGATGAGCTCGAGGTACTCGAGGCCAACGATGAGGTCGAGCTTGCTTTGGCCGTGTTGACGCAGGCGGAAGTGGTAGGGGACTTCGCCGACGCGGACCTGACCATCGGAGGACAGGACGATGTCGAGGAGGATCTTGAAGCCAATGGCGGTGAGGCGATGGGCGATGCGCTCGAAGAAGGAGCGGCGGACGATGAAGAAGCCGCTCATGGGATCGGTGAGGTGGGCGTGGCGCTCTACGCCGGAGAGACGGCGGCCGAGGCGGCTGAGGCGGACGCGCCAGTCGGAGAAGTCGCCCATGCTGCCGCCGCCGATGTTGCGGGAGCCGACGACGAGGTCGAGGTCTTCGGAGGATATCTTGCGAACCATCTCGGGGAGCACGGTTTCGTCATGCTGGAGGTCGGCATCCATGACGGCGATGTATGGGGCGGAGGTGGCGAGCATGCCTTCGATGCAGGCGGAGGAGAGGCCGCGGCGGCCGATGCGATGGAGGACGTGCAGGTTGTGCTGGGTGTGGGAGAGGCGTTTAACGACGGCGGCGGTGCCATCGGGGGAGTCGTCGTCGACGACGATGACCTCGTAGCGGATATCATGGAGGGTATTGCGGAGCTTCTCCAGTAACAGGCCAATGTTCTCGCGCTCGTTGAGCGTGGGAATCACGATGCAAAGATCATAAGACGGCATTGAGATCCTCTGGCGAGTCAACGAAGAGTGTCAGGAGCGTTGTGCAGATTGCTGCGACAACGTACTTAACGATAGATGCTTGCTGCGCGATAGATGCTTGCTGCACGATTTCGCGCCAGATTAGATTATAAGATTACTGACCATATCAAAGTCGAGAGATAGATGATTTTAGGATTCGCGGCGAAACAGAAGGCAACCTTTGCACTCGAACGAATCGAAGAGAAGGTGGAACAGCATGCCGGGGCGGGAATGCTGGTGCTGCTGTGCCTGCTGTTTGTTGCGCTGGTGGGGCTGGCTGCAAGCGACTACCTCTGGTATGACGAGCTGATCATTGTTCGGGTAGCTGCGCTTCCACACTGGCACGATATCTGGAATTTTTATGCCAGCGGGTTGGATACGATTGGGCTGCTGTATGCACTGATGCTGCATGCTCTGAGGGGGCTGCCGGCTGATGAAGAGGTCCGGTCGCGGCTGCCGGCGATCGTGAGCTTCCTGGGGACGCTGTGGTGCGTGTTTGTGTTTGTGCGGCGGCGCTATGCGGCGGTGTATGGGTTCGCGGTGGTGCTGTTGCTGACGACGTTTCCGCTGCTGGCGTTTGCGGTGTTCGCGAAGAGCTACGCGGTGGAGCTGGCGGGGCTGGGGTTGGCGATGGTCTGCTGGCAGAAGGGGTTGGAGGATAGCGGCGGATGGGGCGCGTTGGGGGTGTGGTGCGGGCTGGCGCTGGCGATCTCCTCGCACACGTTCGGGATTTTTCTGGTGGTGCCGTTCGCGGTGGCGCAATGGTGGGCGGACGCGCGGCGGGGCCGGGTGAGCTGGGCGATGTGGGCCGCGCTGGTACTGTTTCCGGCGGTGCTGCTGCCGGTATTGCCGGGTGATCTGCGGGCGTCGAAGCTGTATGGCTCGAACTTCTGGTCGAAGCCGAGTTCGACGCTGATGAAGCAGACGTATATCGATTACTTCACGACCAACTGGCGGTTTCTGGTGATCCTGCTGATCGCGGGATTGATTGTGTCGCTGGTGCTTGTGGAGGGGAAGAGCGCAGAGGATGCGCCGGCGAGGAAGAGTGGATTTTCGGGGCCGGAGTGGATGCTGGCCGGGCTGCTGACGGCGCTGCCGGCGTTCGTGCTGCCGCCGTCGTACCTGCTGCATGCGTATCGCGCGGATTATGTGCTGGGGTATGCGATCGGGCTGGGGATCCTGCTGGTGGCCTTGTTTGCGGAGCAGTCGAAGCGGACCGGAGCGGCGGGACTGGTGCTGCTGATTTTGTTTGCGGCCGTGACGCTGAAGGTGGACTTGAAGACGATACCCGGGGGAATGCGCGCGCTGGTGCATCCAAGGAGCGTGCATGCCGCGCTGGCGGCGCGATACAACAGCGATCCGTGGGTGAAGCTGCTGGAGGGAAGCGATCTGCCGGTGCTAGTGGGCGATCACCTACTGTACACGCGCCTGGAGTGCTACGCGCCGGACGAGCTGAAGCGGCGGCTGTATTTCTTGACGGACTTCGCGGAGGTTCGTACGTATCCGATGTCGGAGACGTCGCAGAGGAACTTTCTGCTGTTTGGCAACAGGCTGGGATATCAAACGATGGATGTTGGGAGTTTTGTGCCGGGACATCGCCATGCGCTGATGGCGGTGGGGTCGATGACGGGGACGTTGTGGCTGCCGCCGTACATGATGCACCAGGCGGAGGTGGGGAACGCGTCGCTGCGGCTGCTGGGGCCGGGATTTGAGGAGCCGGATATCTATGAGGTGCAGTTCAACCGGCTGCCGGAATTTCCTGTGGCGGAGACGCGGCTGCGATGAGGGTGACGGACCTGATGCAAGTTGCTCGTAAATTTCGACTGCCCGCATTGTTGTGCGCGTTGGCGGTGCTGGTGTGCGAGTTGGTGAGCTGGCCGTATACGACGATGGGGGTATGCGACGACATGTCGTACATCCTGATTGCGCGCAAGGTGGCGGAGACAGGGCACATCTTTTATAACGGGCCAACGACGCCGATGCTGGGGTGGCAGCTTTACCTGGGGGCGTTGTTTATTAAGTTGTTTGGGTACTCGCTGACGACGGTGCGGATGAGCACACTGCTGGTGTCGATGGTGCTGGCGTTTGTGCTGCAGCGGGCGCTGGTGCGGGCAAATATCAGCGAGCGGAATGCGACGCTGGGGACGATGGCGCTGGTGTTGTCGCCGCTGTACCTGGTGCTGTCGGTTACGTTCATGTCGGACATCCAGGGATTGTTTGCGATCGTGCTGTGCCTGTACGGATGCTTGCGTGCGGTGCAGGCGGATATGGGGCGAGCGGCGATTGCGTGGGTGTGTTTTGCGGTGGCGGCGGATGGAATCTGCGGGACGTCGCGACAGATTGCGTGGCTGGGAATTTTGGTGATGGTGCCGTCGACGGTGTGGCTGCTGCGGTCGCGGAGAGATGTGTTTATTGGGGCAGCGGCGGCGAATGTCGCGGGGGTGATCTGGGTTTTTGGATGCCTGCAGTGGTTCAAGCATCAGCCGTATAACGTGCCCGAGCATGTGTTCTCTGACAGCTTTAACGCGAGTCATGCGGCGGGCCAGTTGGGGCACATTTTTCTGGATGCGCCGTTTCTGCTGCTTCCGATTGTGGCGTTGTTTTTGCCCGGGCTGCAGAAGAATCGACGGTGGGTGCTGGCGGTTGGTGCGGTGCTGGCTGCGGGGTATTTATTCCTGGCGACGTATCCGAGTCATGTGCGCGGCAGCTTTCCGCTGGATCCGACGGGTGGCGACTGGGTGGACATTTATGGCGTGTACGGGTTCATGATCCTCAAGGGAAATCCGCCGATTTTTTTGAACAGGGCAGTGCAGGTGGTGATGACGATCGTTTCGGTTGGCGGGGTGCTGGGGTTGATTTCGCTGCTGTGTCATCGAGTGAGTGTGCAAGAGAAGTCCGCGGGGGTTTCGTGGAAGCAGCTGGGCGTGCTGCTAGGGCCGTTTGGGTTGGTGTATGTGCTGTTGCTGATTCCGCGCGCGGGAGATTTTCATTTGACCGAGCGGTACTTGTTGGAGCTGCTGGTGGCCGCGCTGGTTTGCATGGTGCGGTACTACCAGGATGCGATCCGGCCTGAGCTGCCATGGGTGTGCGCGGCCCTGGTGGCGTTGATGGCGATGTATGGGGTGGTGAATACGCACAATACGTTTGCGGTCGATCGCGGGCGCGTGGTGCTGGCGAATGAGCTGCTGGCGGCGGGCGTTCCGGATACGGCGGTGGATAACGGCTGGGAGTATAACCAGGGCGTTGAGCTCGAGCATGCGGGGTTCATCAACGATTACCGGATGATTAATCCGAAGGGACTGTACAGGGAAGCTCCGCCGCTGCCGGAAGGCACGTGCGAGGTGAACGGACACGATCTGACGCCGCATATTCAGCCGCGCTATGGGATCTCATTCGATCCGGATGCGTGCTATGGGCAGGCGCCGTTCGCGCCGGTGCACTATTCGCGATGGCTTGGGTCGGAGGCCGGGACGCTCTATGTTGTGTATTACACGAAACCTTGAATCGTTTGCCAGGCTACGCGGCGCCGCAACGGGCGCGTGTGCCCGGTGGGGTGCGGTGCAACTCAGGGTGGCCATGTAGACTCAAATTGAATTGAATACGCACATTCGAGTTTGGAGCCGGACGGCAGGTTCCGTGTATTTGAATCGAAGCAAGAGGGGAATGAATGGCTCGTGTAGTGGTAATTGGTGCAGGAGCGATGGGCCTGGCGGCGGGGTATCGGGCTGCCAAAGAGGGACATTCGGTCGATGTGATTGAGGCGGCGCCGGAGCCGGGCGGGATGGCCGGCCACTTCGACTTTGGTGGATTGTCGCTGGAGCGGTTTTATCATTTCGCGTGTCTGTCGGATCTGCCGACATTTGAGCTGATGAACGAGCTGGGCATCGGCGATAAGATGATCTGGCGCAAGACGACGATGGGGTACTTCGACGGAAAGCTGCATGCGTGGGGCGATCCGGCTTCGCTATTCAAGTATCCGGGGTTGAATTTATTCGAGAAGATTCGGTATGGGCTGTTCGCGTTTGTGTGTGTGCGACGGAACAGCTGGCCAGTGCTGGAGCGGGAGTCGGCGAAGGACTGGATTTTGCGGTGGTGTGGGCAGTCGATCTATGACCGGTTCTGGAAGCCGCTGTTTGACTTCAAGTTTTACGAGTATGCGGACAACATCTCGGCTGCGTGGATATGGACGCGGATTCGGCGGATCGGGCGGTCGCGCAAGAGCATGCTGGAAGAGCGGCTGGGGTATATCGACGGCGGCACGCTGACGCTGGTGAATGCGCTGATCGAGGGAATCAAGGCGCACGGTGGTCGGGTGCATTTGGGGACGCCGGTGCAGCGCGTGATGACGGCGGACGGTAGAGTGACGGGCGTGCAGACGGCGCAGCAGACGTTCGACGCTGACGCGGTGATCTGCACGACGCCGACACCGTTTGTGAGCGCGATGGTGCCAGACCTTCCGGAGCAGTGGAAGCAGCGCTACGATGCGATCCACAACATCGGTGTGATCTGCGTGATCTTCAAGCTGGCGCGCAGGGTGACGCCGCACTTCTGGGTAAATATTTCGGCTCCGGGGATTGAGATTCCGGGGGTCATTGAGTTTTCGAATTTACGCGATATGGGCGGCGACGCGATTGTGTATGTGCCGTATTACATGCCGGTGACGCACGAGAAGTTTTCGTGGCCGGATGAGCGGCTGCTGGCGGAGGCGTTTGCGTGTCTGCGGCAGATTAATCCGATGGTTGGCGACGTGGATGTGAAGGGCACGAAGGTGGCGCGACTGCGCTATGGGCAGCCCATCTGCGAGCCGGGATTTGCGGCGAAGATTCCTGCTGTGAAGACGCCGATTGAGGGACTGCAGATTGCCGATACCTGCTATTACTATCCGGAGGATCGCGGCATTGCGGAGAGCGTGCGGCTGGGATCGGCGATGGCGCGAGCGGTGGGCACGCAGGCTATAAGGGACGACAAACCGAGTTTGGAGCCCGTGACAGATCGCGCGTAACGTGCATCCACTGGGGAGAGTATGACGACTAGAAAGATTGTAATTACCGGGGCTGCGGGCCTGGTTGGGCAGAATCTGCTTCCGCGATTGAAGCGTAAGAACCTGGGCGAGCTGGTCGCCATCGATAAGCATCCGAAGAACACGGCTATCCTGAGGCGGCTGCATCCGGAGTTGCGGGTGATTGAGGCGGACCTTGCGGAGCCTGGGCCGTGGCAGCAGGAGCTGGAAGGCTGCACGCACCTGATGATCGGGCATGCGCAGATTGGCGGGCTGTTTCCAGAGGAGTACGTACGCAATAACGTGACGGCCACGGAACGGCTGCTGGAGACCGCGCTACGGTACAAGGTTTCGTTTGCGGTGAACATTTCGTCGTCGGTGGTGAACTCGATGGCGGTGGACGATTACACCGAGACGAAGAAGGCGCAGGAGGCGCTGGGTGCGGCTTCAGGAATCAAGCAAGTGGTGCTGCGGCCGACGCTTATGTTCGGGTGGTTCGATCGCAAGCATGTGGGATGGCTGGCACGGTTCATGCAGCGGGTGCCGGTGTTTCCGGTGCCGGGCGACGGAAAGTTTCTGCGTCAGCCGCTGTACGCGGGAGATTTTGCGGACATCATTGCGTCGTCGATTGAGACGGAGATTACTGGCGCGTACAACATTACGGGGATGGAGCGGATTGATTACATCGACCTGATCCGGCTACTGAAGCAGGCGACGGGGGCGAAGGCGCGGATCGTAAAGCTGCCGTATCGTTTGTTCTGGGCGCTGCTCAAGACGAATGCACTGTGGGACAAGAATCCTCCGTTTACGACCAAGCAGCTGGAGGCGCTGGTGACGCCGGATGTGTTTGAGGTGATCGATTGGCCGGGAATTTTCCAGGTGCGCTCGACGCCGTTGACGGAGGCGTTCGATTCGACCTTTCGTGATCCGGTGTACTCGCAGGTGGCGTTGGATTTTTAGGCGGCACGAGCGGTCGTTCAGCTGGTGTCACGAGAAACGCCCCAATCCTGACGAGGATTGGGGCGTTTCTGGTTAAGGTGGAGTGAGGTTAGAAGAGGATCTTGCCGGCGAACTGAACGTTGAAGGGTTCGCCGGGGCCGATGCCAGGGGCCCCGAAGAAGGCGCCGATGGTGGAGCTGATGGAGGTGCCATTCGCGCCGGTCTGCGGTGCACCCACGGGAGCGAGGTTGATGCGGTTGAAGATGTTGAACATCTCGACGCGGAACTGGAAGACGACGCGTGAGGCGATCTTCGTATCCTTGACGACGGAGAAGTCGACGTCAGAGAACCCGGGGTTGTAGTACTGGTTGCGGCGCTGGTTGCTGATCTGGCCGGGGGCGGGTTCGGAGAAGGCTGCCGAATTGAACCACTGGGCTGAGCCGTCGACGATCTTGTGGGAGACGCCGGCGAAAGGCGAGACGCCGGTGACCATGGCGCGGTCGGCGTTGTCGCCATTGCCGAGTTCGTCGGCGCTGGCTACGACGCTGAACGGCTGGCCGCCATGCAGGCTGAGAGCGCTGTTGAGTTCCCATCCTCTGGTGAGGCGGGGATGGCTGGTTCCTCCGGGGATTTTATAGTTCAACAACGCGGAGAACGTGTTGCGCGTGTCGAAGTCGCTGTTGCCATACTCCAGTTTCAGGCGATAGCTGTCCTGGGGAAGATAGGGGATGAGGCCGGTTTCGTAGTCGAGCGCATGGCTCCAGGTATAGACGATCTGCGAGGTGAGGCCGTGATAGTTGGTGCTGCGGACCGTTGCCTGGAGGCTGTTGTAGTTGGCATTCAGGTTGCTGTTGAGCTGGTTGACGTTGCCGATGTTGGGATACTGCGAAAAGTAGGGGCGAGTGCATTGCTGATAGGAGTAGTTGTTGGAATTCGGGGGCAGGCAGACGGCGGGAAAGTTCTCTGGAAGGTTGGCAGCGTTGAGTTCCTGGCTGCCGATGGCGTAGGGGTTGATGTCGAGGACGGTGGTCAGTTTACGAGACAGTGTGCCGACATAGCCGAGCTGCGCGATGATCCTGGGTCCGACTTCATGCTGGAGGTTGACGTTGTAGCTGTAGGTGTAGGACGGGCGGTAGTTGGGGTTGATGGAGAAGGCATTGGTGACGCCGGCACCGGCTTCGGCTTGTGCAAGGGTGGGGAAGATGGGCACGCCTGAGGAGAGGACGACGCCTCCGTCGGAGTTGGTTGGGGTTGCCTGCGCAGTGACGACGGGCAGCGCACCGGCGAGGTTGTTGCCGATGCCGAGCGCGCCGCCATCGGAGGTGTTGCGCAGGTTGAGGATGGAGAGCATGTAGATGGTGTCATAGTAGATGCCGGCGCCGGCGCGGAGGGTCGTCTTCGGATGCAGCGCATAAGAGACGCCGATGCGCGGGCTGATGGATCCCTTGAAGGGGTTGTAGAGATTGCTGACGTTGCCGCCCTGGATGGCGAAGCCGCCGGTGAGGGAGGGATCGAAGCTGGTGAGGTCCTTGCCGGAGTCGTGGACGCTCTGCGCATAGTCGTAGCGGATGCCGTAGTTGATGTTCAACTTCGGCGTAAGCTGCCACGCGTCCTGCGCGAAGAGGTTCCAGGTGTTTTCGTAGACGGTACGCTTCTGATTGCCTTCGGCGATGAAGGCATTGTTGGTGGAGATGCAGCCAGCCATGAAGTCAGCGAGGAGGTACACGTTGGAGTTTGTTACGGTGGGTGCGGTCTCAGGGGTCTTGGTGGCGAGGGTATCGCAGGCGGCCGATCCGTTGGGCAGGTTTGTTATCGGGTTGGTATTCCACGGACCTTGCGATCCATCGAAGGTGAATACGCCGCGGGAGCCGGTCTGATAGAAGTCGTAGACCTGGGATTTGCGGAATTCTCCGCCGAAGCGGTACTCGTGTTTGCCGACGGTGTAGGCGACTGCATCGTCGAAGTGGCCGGCGATATCGGATCGACCCTCGGGAGCCGTGACGCCGATGGGATCGAAGCCGCTGGCGCTACCGGCAATACCGCTGCTGGCTCCGGCGCCACCGATCGTGATCCTGGGAGCGCCGGAGAGGCCGGGATCCGTGACGCCGGTGTTGAGGCCAAGGGCCACGGGATTGTAGGAGTGATCCGCATCGGAGAAGGCCTGGTTATAGTAGCTGACACCGAAGAAGGCCTGGTTGGCGAGCCTGGGGGAGAAGATGTGGTTGTAGATGACCGCGTAGTTTTGTACGTGGATGGGGGCGACCTCGAAGTAGGGGCTGAGTTCGCTGATGGCGGGGGCGATCTGATCTCCGTCTCCGAAGTAGCCACGGACGCTTAGCGAGTTGGACTGATTGGGGTTGTAGTCGAGGTGAACGATGGGGTTAAAGCTGTGTCCGTTCTCAGTGCCGGGGTTGAAGTAATTGGCAGTTCCGTTCGGTCCACCATCTCCTCCCTGCAGGGCGTCCTGGGGCCAGAGATTTGCGAGTAAAGCCGCGGAGACAGGGTTGACCGACATGCCGTAGGCACTGAGCAAGGCGGTGGCATCGTTCTGGTAGGCGATGGAGGGCTCTGTTCTAGCCGAGGCAACACCGATGACGAAGCCCTGGTGCTCGTAGCTGAGGAAGAAGAAGAGCTTGCCCTTGATGATGGGACCGCCGAGGCTGCCACCGTAGTCGACGTCGCGGGTCTCGGTCTTTTTGGAGCCTGAGGGCGCGAAGGGAGTGTTGGCGGCGAAGAACTCGTTGCGGATGTAGTAGTAGGCGTCGCCGTGGAAGACATTGGTTCCGGATTTGATGGAGAGGTTGACGGTGCCTCCGGCATTGCGGCCGGTCTCGGGCATGCCGCTGGTGATGAAGGAGAACTGCTCGATGGAGTCCAGCGGAACCACGACGCCGGCAATACCGTTGACGCCGCCCTGGTTGATGGCGGGGATGTTCCACCAGAGATCGTTGTTATCGGTACCGTCGATCTGCCAGTTGACCTGGTTCGAGCGAACGCCGTCGACCTGCGCGGCGCCGGGGCCACCGCCGATAGAGTAGCCGGCGAATCCTGGGGTGTACTGGATGAACTGGGTGAAGTCGCGACCATTGTTGGGCGCGTCGCCGATGACCTGGCTGGGAATGTCGGTGATGAGGGCGGAGGAGGTGGTGTCGAGCGCGACGCTGGAGGCGACGACCTCTACGGTCTGCGTGGAGGTGGAGACGGCGAGACTGACGGGGAGGGTGTAGGGCAGACCGGCGGATACGGGAATGTTGTCGTATTTGGCGGTGCTGAAGCCGGCGATGGCGACGGTGACACTGTAGGTGCCGACGGGCAGATCCTGAAAGGCGAACTCACCGGCGGAGGAACTGAAGGTAGAGTGGGTCACGCCTTTGTCGACGTCAAGGATGGTGACTGAGGCGTGCGGGAGGGTAGCGCCCGTTTTGTCGGTAACGGTTCCGTTCAGGCTGCCGCGGAAGTTCTGCGCGGTAGCGGTGATGCCTCCTGCAGTGAGAATGAACAGCAGAAGCAGAGCATGGGGGATGAAGTCCTTCAAACGAAAACACTGCACCAGGGGCACTCCTGACTACACGAGACCTGCATCGTTCCGGGAAACGACGGGAAAGAACCTCGCACGCCTGCAGGTGTGCGAAGTGTTGAGGGTCGGATCATCTGAATCGGATCAGCGGGTGGGAGTCACGTACGGTGAACAAGGTGAAAAGGGCATTGCTTGAAATCTAATGGTGCCTTCGCATTTTTGCAAGCACCTCTCGGCACGGGGCGTAACGAAAACGATTGTCATTTGCGATGGAACGAAATCGAGTCGCGACGGCGGCCGGGTTGTCTTTGAGTCGGGGAGCGCGCATTCGATCAGCGTCGTCAGGATGGCTGCGTGAGCTAGCGAAACTGATCAGCACTGAGTGCGGCGAATCCCATGGTGGCTGCGACTACTTTTCTGCGGAGAGGGTGATGTAGCTGCGGCCGAGGTAGAGGCGGTAGTGTCCGGGCATGGCTTCGTCGGCGACGATGTGCAGGGGATCGGGGCGAGCGAGTTGCGGATCGCGGGTTGTGGTGGCGCGCAGAAGTTCGTTGCCGGCGATATCCATCACGACCATGTGATCGCCGCCGATGAATCCGAAGCCGTAGGCACCGGGGGGAAGGACCTTGTCACCGATTTTGAGATGGACTTCGTTGAGCAGGTAGGCCTGGTAGGTCTGTGCGACGGCGGAGGAGTAGCCGGAGGTGTCGACCATCGTGACCAGGACGAGGTCGCCGTTGCCGAAACGAATGCCGGCAGAGTTGCGTCCCTGGATGGTCGCGCTCAGGCCCTTGTAGAAGACGGTTTTGGGAAGGATCGCGGTGGCCTGTGTTCGATCGAGAACACCGGGTGCAGTGTCGGTCTTCGCGGAGGAGGTTGAAGAGGCTGCGTTCTGTGCGGAGGCGACGGGAAGGAAACCGATTCCGGCAGCGCAGAGAGTCGAAAGGACGAGCAGGCGGCTGAGCGACTTAATTTTAATTGTCATGGCGACCTCATCATACGGATTGATTTGGTGAGCTTGCAAGGTAGACGCGGCAATCATCAGGGTATGGTGTGGGTGCCGGCTGGCTCGGCGAGGATGTCTTCCAGCTTCTCGTAGACTGCGTTGGTCCAGCCGAAGCCCACGACGTTGCTCTTATAGCCGGTAGCAACTTTGACGTTCGCGGAGCCGCTGGCGACGTTGTACTTCTCGCGAAGGGTGCCGTCGCGGAGGAAGTTGTCGAGGACGGTTGCGGTGAACTTGCGTGCGATGCGTGCGGCGTCGTCGTGGAAGCCGTTGCGATCGAGACCTGAAACTGCGAGCCAGGTGATGGGGGCCCAGCCGTAGGGCGCGTCCCACTGAACGCCGGAGCGGACGTCGCTGGTCTGCAGACCGCCGTTTTGTTCGAAGAGATCGAGATGACTGCGAACAGCAGCGGCCTGGGCGGGGGTGGCGGCTCCTGCCCAGAGCGGATAGAAGGTGGTGAGGAAGTGATAGCTGGAGCGCTTGCGGGTGACGAAGTTGTAGTCGGTGTAGAGGCCGGCGTCCTGGTTCCAGAGGTACTTGTCGATGGCGGCGCGGCGGGCGGTGGCACGATGGGCCCAGGCGGCGGCTTCGTCGTTGCGGCCGAGGATGTTGGCGAAGTCGGCCATGTCGCGCTCGTACTTGTAGAGCAGGCTGTTGAGGCCGACGTCCGCGAATTCGACGGTTGAGCCGGAGAAGGGGCCGAAGCGGAAGCTGGGATCGAAGCCGGATTCGCGCATGGCACGATCGCCGCGGTAGAACGCGGCGGAGAGGCGATGGCCGTCGACGACGGCGAGTGCGCAGACGTGGGACGCGGCGACATCGCAGCTGGTGTGGGCGAGTCGTTTGGCTTGTGCGGGGGTTGGGTCTGCGGGCCCGGTTACGAGGTACTCGGAGTGGTCGTTGGGATGAGCGAGCAGCCAGCGTATGACGTCGGGGTAGTAGCTGGAGTCGTCTGCTTGTTCGGGCACGGGACCCTGGCCGAGGTCGTAATAGTGGGCGAGGCCGGTGGTGCCGGCGCGATGCTCGGGTGAGGTCCAGAGAGCGTAGTCGCGTTGCGCGTAGTCGTAAGCGCGGGCAAGCCACTGCTTGTCGGGCGGTGCGCCGGGAGCGGGATGCTCGTATACCTCGCGGATCATGGAGGAGAGAAACGGCGGCTGGGAGCGCGTGAAGTAGTAGGTACGGTTGGCGTTGAGGATGGCGCCGTAGTTGGCGATCTCGAAGAAGAAGTTTTCGACCATGCCCCTGGCGAGATCGCGGCGGCCGTCGTGTTCGAGACCTAGAAGGATGAAGTAGCTGTCCCAACCGTACATTTCATTGAAGCGTCCACCGGGCACGACGTAACGGTTGGGAAGATAGAGGAGGCCTTCGACGGGTAGCTCGGAGGGTTGAACCTCATCGATGTGATGGATGACGCGCGGCAGATGACGGACGTCGACGTTGCAGGACTTGCGCATGGTTTCGACTGCGGCTGGTGTGGGGAGATCGGCAGGGAGATAGAGGACCGGGACCTGGTTGACCTTGGGATCGACGATTGATTTGCAGTCGTACATGGAGCGCGAGAGCGTGTCCCACGCACTGTGGATGTAGTCGCGAATGTCGGTTTGATCGGCTGCGGCCGGTGCCTGCGACAGGGCAGGCAGCGAGACAAGAAGCAAGAGGGCGGGGAGGGCGCGGGTACGGTTCATGGTCGGCGGTTTCCGTGTGGACGAGACAAGATGAGGTGGTCTGGCGAGGGCTGTGCCGCCGGGCCATCTGCGAACAACGTTACTGTACGCTCGCTATCCAGCTTGCGTAGGGCGGCAGCGTGATGTTGTTCAGTGTGGAGGTTGATGTAAGTGCGGGGGCGCTGGCCGCGAGGGTCTTCACCAGTGTGCGGGGCACTCCTGAGCCAGCCAGGTTGAGGGTGATGGTCTTCGGCGCGGCGGTGAAGTTCATGGCGACGACAACTGCGGGGCCTGAGCCGGCGGAGCGCACGTAGGAGAGAACATCGGGGTTGCTGGTGTCGAGCATCGTCATGGTGCCGGTGTGAAGAGCAGGAAGGTCGCGGCGCAGAGCGATGAGTTGTTTGAACCAATTCAGCTCGGAGTCAGGGTCTTTCGCCTCAACGGCAACGTTGATGGTCTTGTAGTTGGGCGGGATCGGCAGCCAGGTATGCGGGTTGGTGCTGAAGCCGGCTTGCGGGCCGGGCGTCCATTGCATGGGGGTGCGCTCTCCGTCGCGGCCTTTTTCTTTTGGCCAACCGGTGATGCCGATTGGATCGCGCACATCTTCACGGCGCGTGGGCGTGGTGGTGTGCATGCCAATCTCCTGGCCGTAGTACATCAGCGAGGTGGCCCTGGTGGTGAAGAGCATGGTCGCGAGAAGTTTGTTGATCTGGTCGTCGTGGATGCCGTCGCCGTAGCGATCGATGGCGCGGACGTTGTCGTGATTGTCGAAGACGATGAGCGGCTGCGCTCCATGAATTTGCGTCTCGACCTCTTCGATGTGCTGGCGGAATTCGGCCGCGTTCAGTGGCGCGTGATTGCCATGGAAGCCGATCAGCATGTCCATGGGGAGCTGCAGCTCATTATGGGCGGTGCCGCCGTACCACTTGTCGAGCTCGGCGGTGTTGGGCAGGTAGGTTTCGCCAATCAGGACGCGGTCGCCGGGATACTTTGCGACCATGGCGCGCATGCGGCGGATGACGTCGTGGACTTCGGGCAGATTGTCGGTGTAGGTGTTGCCGACGTTGGGATCGCCCTGAGCGTTGATGCCGCCGAGTTCTGGGTTGTCACGCAGCTTCGGGTCTTCGAAGAGGCTTGGAATAGCGTCGAGACGGAAGCCGGCGACGCCGCGATCGAGCCAGAATTGCATGGAGGCAAACATCGCTTTCTCGACTGCTGGATTGCGCCAGTTGAGGTCGGGCTGCTGCTTGTAGAACTCGTGGTAGTAGAACTGGTGGACGGCGGGGACCCACTCCCAGGCGGAGCCGCCGAAGCCGGATACCCAGTTGTTGGGCGGGACTACTTTCCCTTTTGGGCCGTCTTGCGCGAAGCGCTTCTGATAGGCCGTGACGCCGGGGGAGTCGGCGGGAATGCCATCGTTCCAGACGTACCAGTCATGCCTGGGATTGGTGCGGGAACTGGATGCGTCGATGAACCACTGATGTTTGTCGGAGGTGTGGTTGAGCACCATATCGAGGATGATGCGGACGTGATGCGTGCGGCCCTCGGCGATGAGGCGGTCCATATCGGCGAGGGTGCCGTACTGAGGGTCGACTGCCTCGTAGTTGGAGATGTCGTAGCCGAAGTCGACTTGCGGCGAGGGATACATGGGAGCAATCCAGATGGCGTCGACGCCGAGCTTCTGCAGGTAGCCGAGGCGCGAGGTAATGCCGTTGAGGTCGCCGATGCCGTCGCCGGTGGAGTCCTGATAGGAGCGCGGGTAGATCTCGTAGACTACGGCGTGCTTCCACCATGGGTCATTTGAGGAGATGGATTTTTCCTGGAGTTGCGCGGCTGCGTACTGGAGCGGAAGGGTTGCGCAGGCAAGGGCGACGGCTGCAGTCGCGAGGACCGAAAAGCGACGCGAGGTGCGCGAGACAGCGGACAACAGGTTCATCAAAATGCCTCCAGCAAGACCGGCGAGACGATCGAAATCCGCCGCACGGTCGAGTTTATCCTCTCGCGCCAGCGATGTTGAAGGAGGCGGGATTTAGTCGGGGTCGGAGCCGGTCGGAGTGGGAGCGGGCGGCGAAGGGTGGGACGACGCGGGGACCTTCACGAACTTGCGTTTGGCGCGGAGGTAGGCGACGAGGTCCTGGATCTCGGGGCTGGTGAGGGAGTTCGCGAAGGAGGGCATTGACATGCCGCCGTCGTGGATCTGATGCGCGATTTGGTCTTTGTTCATGCGCTTGCGCACGAGTTGGAGATCTGGACCCTTGCCGCCGCCGACGCCCGCGGGGCCGTGGCAATGCGCGCATCCATGCTGCGCGAACAACTCTGCGCCGCGTTGCTTTGCGTTCGATCCTGCGGACACGGAGGGTAGCGGCTGGAGACTCGACAAGGCTGCGATGGCGCAGCCCACCACCGCGCAAATGAATGCTGATTGTAAAAACGCTCGCATGAAGAAACCTATTTCAGGGTAGGAGAGTTAGGCGAGCTTTGTCCAGACGCGGGTGCTGTTGCGGTCACAGGAATAGCTGGCTGGGTTTCGTCGGCGCCGCGCTGGTCAAGGTCGTGGACGTGCCACGGGACACTTTCCTGGGCGATCTCGTGGTGCTTGCGAAGGTATTCGAGAGCGAAGGTGCTCGCCGTTGGATCATCCTTCTCGTCGGCAAAGTAAGCCGATTCGACGGCAGCCTTATCCTTCATGCCGAGGCGGCGATAGAGGATGGAGAGGTTGTAGTGCGCGGCAAGGTCGTCGGGATCGATGGATTGCACGTACTCGTACTCGGTGCGGGCGAGTTCGTATTTGTGTTGCTGGTAGAGCGTGAATCCGAGTTCGCGATGGGCATCGCGGGATTGCGGGAATTGAGCGATGACCTTTTGCAGATCTGCGATCGCGTCATCCACGTTGCCCTCGTTGCGCTGCACCAGCGCGAGGTAATAGAGGGCACGTGCGTTGTCCTTGGCGAGTGCCAGCGACTTCTGGAGGTAGGGGAGCGCGTCGTTGTATTTCTCCCAGGCGATATACGTGATGGCGATGTTGGTGGGGGCGTCGGCGTAATCGGGACGAAGCTTTACTACGTGTTCAAACGCATCGACGCTGGCGGCGAACTGCTGCGCATCGAGCAGGGCGATGCCGTAGTTATTCCAACGCATCCACTCGGGATTTTCGTTGAGCAGCGGCTTGGTGGCGTCGTTCTGGCCAACGTTGAGGGTGCGCGAGGTGCTGACCATGTCGACGATGGGTTGCTGATAGTGTTGACCCTGGGGAATGCTCATGCCGAAGTCGATGAAGGTCTGGTCGAAGCGCCGGTACTTGACTGTCGCGGTTACGGTCACCGGAGCGGCGGTATGGGGCATGGTGAAGGCATAGCGCACGAGCTGCGAACGTCCTGACTGGATGGTGTTGTTGAACGCAACCACGCGGTTGTCCCAGACCTGGTGCAGGTCGTTGATGCCGCCGGTCTTATTGATAAGGCGGTTGGTGAAGCTGTGGGCCGAGGGGTCGAGTTGGCCTCCGGGCCGAATGAAGCCGCTCTGCGCGAGGGTCTTGCCCTGTGCATTCTTGACGGTGAAGGCTACCCAGGACTCGTACATGTCGCGCTGTTCGGGCACGTGGGAGTGAGCGATGCCCTTGTTCTGGATGATGACGGAGACGGTGACACGCTGGCCGGCGTTGAGGGTGAAGGGATCTTTTCCGAGCGGAGCGATGAGGCTGGCCTGGGTGCCCGCGGGTACGTCGGGTTCCACTGCGAAGATGTCGACGTTGAAGACGTTATTTTGCAGAAAGGCGGTGACGCGCTTCATCTGCTCATCGAAGTGATAGTACTGCGGAACGACCGTGTTTGCGCCGAGCCAGCGATGTGAGGCGAGCTTGCCGTCCTTGGCGCCGGGGTCGGGAAGAGAGACGAGCGCTTCGCGCTGCATGTGGCAGGTCTGGCAGGTGGAGACGACGTCCTTCTTGTAGAAGGGAAGAGGAGATTGCCTGGCGAAGGAAGAGGTCTGCCACTCGTCGTAGAGCGAAATGGCGCGCTGCCACTTGTAGTCGTTGAGCGCGCGGGGCAAGGCGGCTTTGTGGCAAGAGGAGCAGAACTCCGGTGTCTTGTAGAAGGGCTTCATCACGGCCGCGGAGTGGCGATCGAGGTGGGCGAGAATATCCTGGTCCGAAACCGGCCCATGGATGGGCTGACCTTTTTCGTCGACCATCACGGCGGGTTCGGCAAGGACGAAGCTGCCGGTGCCGCGCGTGGTGACCGACTGGATGGAATGACAGACCATGCAGGTGACGCCGTCCTGATCGTAGGGACGTTTACGCGGAGCACCTTCGGTGATGGCGCCTGCGACTACCGCGATGGGGTCGTGGCAGCCCTCGCAGTGGCGTGAGAAGCTGATGCCTTTTTCGGCGTTCAGCAGGTTGACGTTACGGAGATACCAGGGCGCTCGATTGGAGTTGGAATGGGCGGACTGACGCCACTCCGCGTGGGCTTCCTGGTGGCAGTGGCCGCAATATTGTGCGGTTGCGAAACTTTTGGGGTCAATAAACTTGCCGGTGTCGGAGGTCATGTTCGACGGCAGATAGGGGTGATCGAGACCGTAGCGATAGGTGTAATCCTTGGCAATTTTCTGGTTGTAGGCGAGGCGGGATTCGGGCGTATCAGTGGTCTGCGCGCGGGCCGTCAGCGACAGGCCAATGAAGAAGGCCGCCGCGCCTGCGAAGATGCGTGCGGATTGCCTTTGGGAGATCACGCGAAGCAACATTTTGAAACCTCAAAAACCGTTAAACATGATCGTGAAAGTCTGATCGAGCCTACAACGGAGCACTAACGGTTGTCTGCTAATCGATCGGTAGAGAGCCGCCTCCATCAAAAGGTGGAGGCGGCTTGTACGGTGAAGATTGCTAAGGTTTTGCGGCCGTTGAGGGCTTGCCTTGGCCCTCTTTGAGCGTGATGATTTGGTCGACCGCAGGGACGGCGAACTGCTCGACTGCGCCGCTTGGCCAATGGACTTCGAGGGAGTCGACCTTGGTGGAGGTGCCGAGACCGAAGTGGGGGCGCATGTCCGAGGTGGAGGCGAAGCTGCCGCCGGAGAAGATGTCGGCGCGCTGGCGCATGCCGTTGGCGTTGAGATATAGCGTCGCGCCGATGGCGTCCCTCGGACTTTTGGGGCCGCCGACGAGTTTGAATGCGACCCAGTGATTGGTGTTTGAGTCGACATTCTTGAACAGCGCGGGCACGGAATCCATGTTGTTGATGACGGCATCCATGTGGCCATCGTTGAATAGATCGCCGACGGCAAGGCCGCGTGAGGCCATTACCGCTGCCAGGGCGGTGCCTTCGACCGCGGGCACAGGTTCGAGGTGTTTGCCGGCGTCGTTGTGGAAGAGGAGCGGCCGCTCGGCCCAGCTGGTTCCCCAGTCGTTGGTGTCGGCGTTTTTGTAAACGTGTCCGTTGACTTCGAGCAGATCTTTCCAGCCGTCGTTGTCGTAGTCGAGGAAGGCGGTGCCCCAGCCGAGGAAGGGGATGGTCATGTCCGCAATGTGGGCATCGTCGCTGATGTCGGTGAAGTTGGCGTCGCCATCGTTGCGGTAGAGGACTTTGTAGTCGTCTGAGAAGGTGGTGTTGAAGATGTCGATATCGCCGTTGTTGCGATAGTCGCCGACGGCGATGCCCATGGAGGCGGTCTCGCGGCCTTCGCGGTTGAGCGCGTAGCCGGAGGCATAGCTCTGGTCATCGAAGGTACCGTCGCCTTTGTTGATGTAGAGGTAGTTGGGGGTGGAGTCGTTCGCTACCAGGAGGTCGACTTTGCCGTCATTGTTGACGTCGATGAAGACGGAGGAGAGGCCGTAGTAGCTGGCCTTGTCATTGACGCCGGCCTTCTCACTGACGTCGGTAAAGGTGCCGTCACCGTTGTTGTGGAAGAGGTGATCGCTCTCGCCGGGCAGACCGCGCGGCCCGCAGTAGGTGCGCACGCCGCGGTAGCTGCAGAAGGTGAGGGGCAGATTGTCGGTATCGGTTAGCTGCGACTTGATGTCGTAGTGGACGTAGCCGGGCACGAAGAGATCGAGCTTGCCGTCGCCGTCGTAATCGCCCCAGGTGGCGCCGGTGGACCAGTTGCCGAGAGCGACGCCGGCCTTCTCAGCGACGTCGGTAAAGGTGCCGTCATGGTTGTTGTGGTAGAGCCGGTTCTTGCCGAAGTTGGAGACGTAGATGTCGGGCCAGCCGTCGTTGTCGTAGTCCGCGATGGCGACGCCGAAGCCCCAGCGATCGTTGCCGACGCCGGCTTTGGCGGTGACGTCGGTGAAGGTGCCGTCGTGATTGTTGTGGAAGAGAGCTGCATGGGGGGGCGTGGCTTTTCCATTCAACGCGGCCTGGGTGCTGCCGTTCACGAGATAGATATCGAGCCAGCCATCGTTGTCGTAATCCAGCAAGGCGACACCGGAGCCGATGCTCTCGAGGATGTATTTCTTATCGGGCGTACCCATTACGTGGTGCCAATCGGTCAGGCCTGCCTTGGCGGCAATTTCCTCGAAGACGATGGGGCCGGTCTTGACGGTGCCACCCTGGGTGATCGGGAGATGATGCGCGTCGGTGACGGGCGGATAGACGCCGGCGGTACTGGAACCGCCATGGGCCGCGGATTGTGCGCCTTCCTGTGCCTTGTCCTTCTGGGATTCCAGGGGCGTTGTTGTCTGGCTGCGCAGGGGCGTGGTGCAGAGAAGGAACGCGGCGGAGAGGAACAGGGCGGAGTGGGTGAGGCGCTTTGCAGCGGCAGGTGTCAATGACATGATGAAGCGGTTAGATCCTTTCCAGGTCGCGCACTTGCCCCGGGTTGCAGGACGGCGGGCAGTCGCTATCCTACTTTAAGTTGGGGGAATGATCAGCGTTACCCAAAATACCGCGAAAAATCAGGTTGGGGATCAACCATTCGATGGAGGAGAGGGTCCGAAGTCATATTTTTCTGCTGGTGGCGATCAAGCTATCCCCAAAATCGAAACCCATCGCGGCACTCCGACTGGCCGTCAGAAGGAAGGCCTTCAAAATGTGGGGTGTATGGACAAACCGTGAGCGGAGCAGCATGCTGGAGGGAGGATGCAACCACTCTTGTTCGCTCTGCGCGCATGGCCGCTTCGGACGCTGTTCTGCGTTCTGGTGATGGCGTGCGGGCTGTCGCCAGCTGGAGGGCAGAATCTTAAGTACCTGAGCCAGCAGTCCTGGTCGACCGAAGAAGGACTTCCGCAGAGCAGCGTGCACAGCATTGTGCAGACAACCGATGGCTATGTTTGGCTGGCGACCGAGGGTGGGCTGGTGCGCTTCGATGGAGTTGCGTTCCAGACATTCGATCGAAGCGATCAGCCTGCGTTCACCAGCGATGATGTCTGTTGCCTGGTGGCGGAAAGCGATGGGCTTTGGATCGGCACCGCGGATGGAGTGCTTTGGCTGCAGGGTGGACAGTTCCATCGCTATGGCACGGCTGATGGGCTGGCCTCTTCTGCCGTTGCGTCGATCCATACAACGAGGGAGGGGGGGCTGTTTGTTGAGACCGCAGATGGATGGTCGCAATGGAACAACACAGGCTTCACCCGTCTGCCGAACGCGCCTGCTGAACTGAAAGCGGATGGGGCGGGATTGGTGGCCGTGCGTGAGAGTTCGCGGTGGAGATTTTCTTCGACGGTCGTCTCCGCCGGAGGGCGCGAATGGCACGTTGGCAAGGAGTTGCCGACGGGCCGTATCCAGACGGTGCTGGTAGATCGAGAGGGGCTGGCGTGGGTGGGAATGAATAGTGGGCTATTCGTTCTCAGTGCAGAGAAGTCGGCGGCGACTGCTGTGAGCCTGCTGAACGGTAACTCGGTGCTTTCGCTGTTCGAGGACGCGGAAGGAAATCACTGGGTTGGGACGGAGACGTCCGGTGTGCATATTTTGCGGCGGCTGGCATTTCGAAGCGAGGCCGCTCTGGCGGATCAGGCAGTGACCAGCGTCGCACAGACAAAAGACGGCTCTATCTGGGTGGGAACGCGGGATGCGGGTCTTCGTCGCGTGCGCAGCGATGGCCAGCCAGAACAGATCCCGGAAAACAAGCTGACGAGCGGCGTGATTTTATGCCTTGCACCCGAATGGTCTGGAGGCCTCTGGGTTGGGACGCCGGACGGTTTGAATTACATTGGTGCGGATCATTCGGTGCAACGGATTACGTCGGCGGATGGGCTGCCTGACGATTACATACGCGCCCTGGTCGGGGACAGTGATGGCTCTGTGTGGGTTGGAACGCGCCAGGGATTAGCTCATCTGCAGAAGTTCGGAGAACATCTCAGCGTTCGAACGCTGACGACCAACGATGGATTGGGGGGAAACCTGATCGGCGCCTTGATGTTCAAGTCGGGCGATCTCTGGGCCGCCACATCGGGAGGTCTGTCAGTTGTTCACAGCGACGCGACCATTCGGAACTTTACTGCCAGGGATGGACTGGGCGCGACGATCGCTACCGCGATGGCGGAGGACTCTGCGGGGCACCTGTGGGTCGCCGGCAACAATGGCAGCTTAAGTTATTTGAGCGGCCAAAGGTTTGTGCCTGTCGGCAGGTTCGAAGCGCAGGGACGCGATGGCAATATCGAAGGAATTACGAACGACCGGCTGGGGTACTTTTGGTTGCGGATGGATCGTGGCATACGCCGCATTGCTGTGAACGCGCTCACCGCGTGCGTTGGAGCAGATGGCTGTACGTTGCAGAACGGTGCGATGGTCCCATATGGCCTTGCGGACGGTCTGCCGAATGATGAGGTGGTCGCGGGTGAGCCGTCGGAAGGCTGGCTGACAACGCATGGGGAGATCTGGTTTCCGACGCGAGGTGGTGTGGCGATTGTGGATGCGGAACACCTTCCCGCAAATGCGGCTGCGCCGCCTATTGTTCTGCAGCGGTTTTCCGTGGACGATCTCTCGGAGCGGATCGGGTCGGGATCGATCGATATTCCATTCGGACACGCGCGGTTCACGATGGAGTATGCGGGGCTCAGTTTTACGGCGCCATCGGAGGTTCGATATCGCTTCCGGCTCGATGGGTTTGATAAGAACTGGGCCGATGCCGGCAATCGACGCTCCGCTACCTATACGAATCTCACCCCTGGTCGTTACGTGTTTCACGTCCAGGCCAGGAATAAGGATGGCGGATGGAATGGTGCAGGTGCCGAGCTCCGTTTCCGTATCGTGCCGCCAATCTACCGCAGGTGGTGGTTTCTCCTGCTGAGTCTGCTGTTGATTTTGGCGCTGGTTGCCGGGATGTACCTGCTGCGACTGCGGCGGCTGGAGCGGGAGTTCGATGCCGTGCTGGCCGAACGAAATCGCATGGCGCGGGAGATCCATGACACGCTGACACAGGACTTTGTGGGCGCGTCACTGCAGCTTGATCTGATTGCGCAGCACTTGAATCGCGGCAAGTTCGAGCTCGCGCTAGAGCAGGTGAAGCGTACTCGCCAACTAGTGACGGAGGGTCTGGAGGAGGCGCGGCGCAGTATCTGGGAGCTGCGGGTGAACAACTCGCAGGACAGCCTGCCAACCCGGCTGAGCAAGGTCGTGCAACGCGATACGTTCAACGCTATCCATCCGCGGCTGCATGTCGGCGGAGCGTACCGAGTAGTCGATCTAAAGGTGGAGAGAGAGCTCCTCCGTATTGCGCAGGAGGCGCTTACGAACGTGTTGCACCATGCGCGGTCGGCGGAGACCTCGGTTGAGCTGCATTACTCGAGTGATATGCTGATGCTCACAATCGAAGATAAGGGTGTCGGGTTCCGAGTGAACGAAGCATCCGGTAAAACAGGGCATTATGGGCTGCTGGGCATGAAGGAGCGGGCGGCCACGATTGATGGTGTGCTTGACGTCATAAGCGAGCCCGGCCGAGGCACCAAGGTGACGCTGCGAGTGCCGATAGCCCAAAGCGCGAGGTAAAGATGGCAGACAAAATTCGCATCATGCTGGTTGAGGATCACCAGGTCGTTCGACAGGGGCTGGTTGCGCTGCTTTCGACGATGGAGGATCTCGAGATCGCTGGATCCGTCGGCGATGGTCTGGAAGCGATCGAAACATTCCGCAAGGTCGAGCCGGACGTTACGCTGATTGACCTGCAACTGCCGAAGCTTGGCGGAGCAGACACCATTAAGCGGATTAGGACAGAGTTTCCGCAGGCGCGATTTATCGTGCTGACCACATTTGATGGCGATGAGGATATCTATCGAGCACTACAGGCCGGGGCGCGCGCTTATCTGCTCAAGGGCATGCCGCTTGAGGAATTGGTGACGACGATTCATGCCGTGCACAGCGGAAAACTGCATATTCCGGCGGCGGTTGCCGGGAAGCTCGCCGAGCGTCTGAGTGGACAGGAGTTGACGCCGCGAGAGCTGAGCGTTCTGGAACGAATTGTTGCGGGGCGAGCGAACAAGGAAATTTCTGCTGACCTTTCGATTTCGGAGGCGACGGTAAAGACCCACATCAACAGCATGCTCGGCAAGCTGGGTGTTGCGGACCGAACCCACGCCGCAACGGTGGCGATTCAACGTGGATTGGTGAGTCACCGATGAAGATGACGCGCAGGGACGTGCTGTTTGCGGCGATCCTCTGCACAGTGTCAGCGCCGTTGGTCGGGCAGGGAAGTGGAGTTGGCTCGAAGCGAGACTGGCGTGCAGCGACCCCGGCGGAGCTTGAGGCTGTCTTGCCCGCGCGGGCTCCGGTGGAGAAAGAGCATATCGAGACGGAGATGCGTTCGGCGAGTGGGATTATTGATTCTCGCGGACGAGTGACAGCCGCCGTCGTGCTGATCACCGCTGGCTATGCAGCGAACGGCAAGTACTACTACTATTTACTCGCGCAATGTCCGATGCGGATCGGGAGCAACATTGATCTTCCTCCGGGCGGCTACGCGATTGGGTGGACACGCGCGACGGATGGTCTGCTGGTGCACATCTATGAGGCGGAGACGGGTGTTGAACGCGGAACGATTACGGCGCATCCGCTCGGCCAGCCGTTGCCGATTGTGTCGATTAAGATCTGGCCGCCGTCCGAGCGGAGTGTAATTCAGATCGGCCGCTTCGTTCTTCCTTACTCTTTGGGTGATTGAGCTTTGGGGGCGAAGACTTTCGCTTCGATCAGTCGCAGCCGCGCGGGAGCTGGTGGGTTCTTGAAGACGATGCGCAGCTGCTGGGTGCGGAGCGGCGGGAAGATTATGCGATTCTCTCCATTGGCGAGGGGAGTCTGCGGAACGCGTGCCTGCGCCGGAATCTCCTTCCAACCATCGTGGGTTTGGTACTGCAATTGGAAGGACAAGGGCGGCTGGTAGCGTTCGCTGTCCGCAAGGAAATATAACTCAACGGAGCCGAAGATCTGCGGCGCTCTGAGATCGATTTGATACCAGCTCGTTGCGGCAGTGTCGGCGGGGGAAGGCGACCATCCGTTCAAAATCTCCGGGAAGAACCACATCCGGCCATCGATGGCCTGCTTTGCGGGAGCTGCTGGGTCCGCGGAGGACGCGCTGGCGATCGGGCCGTCGGGGAAGCCGGGATTTACGGCGAGATCGATCCTGCGCAGTGTGTGGGTAGGTGTGGGAGTGACGACGCGCGAGACTGACGGCAAGGTCACCCGTGTGGGCACAAGCGGGCGAGGGCCGGAGACGCGTCGATGGTCGACAAAGATCGAGAGTCCGCTGCCGATGCGATAGCGGCTGCCGTCTTCATCGTAGAAGACGCTGATCTCGTGGTGGTGATAGGCGAGATCTTGCAGGGCGAAATAGCGGATGCGGTGATTCGTACCGGGCTGGATAGGGACCAGCGGAACAAGTTCCAGGACATTGTCGGCGCGCGGGCGAATGCCGATCAAGCCGCTGAGAACCAGATCGATATAGGTGGAGTGAAAGTAATGGTGGGATCGAGGCAGGCCCACGATTGGCGCGCCGGTGTCCGGGTTGTAGTCCTCCTGGATGTCAGGATTTCCCGAGGGGAGAAAGTGCTGATGCGTGTACTGGCGCAGCAGGCGAAGGTAGTCTGCGGCGCTGACGTTGACGGAGGGATAGTCGTCCAACAGATTGGCGAGGCCGGTGAGCGCCTGCGACGTTTGAAAGGGCCAGGAGGGACCGTTCCACTGGCACTCGGGGCGCCCCGTTGCCTGGTCGTATCGGTATTGCGTCAAGTAACGCGGGTACGAAGGCTCGACAGTGCGGAGACCGTGAGCGCCGGCGAGTTGGTCGGGTGATAAGAGATGCGACCAGGCGTCTGCGTAGGCTTTTGACGAGGCCGAATCGTCTTGTGGAGGGAGCTCGAAGGCCCATGGAACGTAACCGACCAGCTCGCGTCCGCGAATGAAATCGCCGCCGGTTACATAAGGCGTCGACCGCTGATAGCGATCGGTGAAGTGCTGCAACTCCGGGTTCCACAGTTGTGCGAGCATCGCGGAGCGAAGGCGTTCTGCTCGTTCGCGATAATCTTTGGCGACGTCCGGCTGGTGGGCGTCGGTTGCGATTTGAGCGATCGCGATCGCGTTGCCGTATTGATAGCTATTGATCGACGGGCGATAGGCGAAGCCGCCGGTAAAGCCGTTGTGAGTCTGGTCCTTGCTGGGATGGTCGGTGAAGCCGGCGCCGGATGCGTCGATGGACGAGATGGTGTACTCGGTTGCATCCAGCAGAGGCTCAATCCAGTAGAGATTGCGGGCGCGATCGAAGTGGTCATCCCATGCGTTGTAGATGTATTGCATGGCATCGAGATGGCGCACGGCTGGGGCTGGGTCGCCGGTGACGAGTGTGGTTGCGCGCGTTGCGGCAGCGATGGACTCTGAAAAGTGCCGGTCGTTGGCTCCGCCAGCGTACAGATGATCAATCAGATCATCGACTACGGCGGGATCGCGCATCCAGCGAGCTTCCATGAGGTGAAAGGAAGCCGAGTCATTGAGATCCGTGTAGGGCTGGCGGGCCCACGGAACGTTGTCGAGGAATTCGAGCATGGTTGTACCCTGCGGGCCGATCTCGCGGATGTGCGAACGCAGCAGCTTCCAGCGATAGAAATAGATTTGTTGAATCTCTGCGTCATCGATTTCGAGGAAGGGAATGTTGTTGATGAACCAGGGCGCGTCAGCTCCGAAGTATTCTTGCGCCATCGCCTCGCGTGGGATGGCAGGCTCCTTCATGGGGGGCTTCTGCGCCGCCAGCCTGATCGGGGCCGCAAACAGTAGAAGTGCGGCGCCAATATTTTCAAGTCTTCGGAGTATGCCCGATCCAGCCATCCGCGATGCCTCTCGATCTGATTTGATAATCATGGCTTTGAGGCGGGCGTCACCGGTTCTTCGACGGTGAGGATTTGGTCTGCGTGAACGTTACTGAGAGTCTGAACGATGCCGCTGGGCCAACGAATCTGTATGGAATGCGCCACTGACGTTGCGCCTAAGCCGAAGTGCGCGCGCTTGTCGCTGGCTGAAAGATAGCTGCCGCCAGTTGTGACCGTTACCCACTGTGAGCCTCCGGCCGTAGTCAGTTTAATAACGGCTCCGACGCCGTCACGATTGCTCTTGTGACCGACGAGCAAGAGAGTAAGCCAGTGGTTGTCGGTCTTGGTCTCGTTGCGCAGAACGTAGGCCGGGCCGCCGTTTGTAGTGAAGACGGCATCAATGCGGCCGTCATTGTCGATGTCTCCAACAGCCAGGCCGCGACCTACCCATCGCTCCTTGAACACATCTCCCGATTCGGAAGAAACGTCGACGAAACCCTTGCCGGTGTTGTACGCGAGCAGCGGCGGTTCCTTGTAGTGGAGTTGCGGATAGTTCAACTCAACGGTGTCGAGGTCGTGGCCTTGTGCGATGAGCATATCCTTGCGACCGTCATTGTCGAAATCGAGAAAATGGATTCCCCAGCCGGAGTGCAGCAACGTCATGCCACCAATGCCGGTGACGTAGCTGTCGTAGGAGAAGCTGCCGTCGCCATTGTTGCGATAGAGAGCGTACTTCTGATTCGCGAGATTGGTGATGATGAGGTCGGGCAGGCCATCGTTGTCGAAGTCCTGCAGATCAATGCCCATGCCGGCGTAGGTGCGACCCTCTCCATCGACGGCGATTTCGGCGGGCATGCCGAGTTCTTCGAAGGTGCCGTCACCCTTGCCGTGGTAGAGATACTCGACCATGGAATCGTTGGCGACGGCAACGTCGACCTTGCCATCTCCATCGAAGTCGCCGATGGAAACGCCCAGGCCCTTTCCAGGTCGATCGAGGCCGATCTTCGCGGCGACCTCCGTGAAATGGCCGTGACCGTCGTTGTGATACACCAGCGGGGTGATGGGCTCAAAGACGTCTGGATGACAGTAGGAGCGGTGCCCCGGGGTGTGCTCGCCGCACCAGATATCGTCGAAGTCCCACTTCACATAGCGCAACACGACGAGGTCCAGGAGGCCATCGTTATCCAAGTCAACCCACGTGGCGGATGTCGACCACCCGCTGCCGCCCGTGCCGGAGATCTGCGTGACGTCGGTGAAGGTGCCGTTGCCATTGTTGTGATACAGGTGGTTGCCGCCGAGGCCGGTCACATACAGATCGTCGTATCCATCATTGTCGTAATCGCCAACGGCTACGCCCATGTCGTATCCGATGCCCTGAAGGCCGGCTTTTTCGGTTACATCCTCAAACGTTCCATCCGGCTTTTGGTGGTAAAGCCGATTCCAATCCTTCGGCCCGGCCTTCAGCGGGATCGTGCCCTTGGGTGTAGGACTGCTGAGCGGCGCTCCATTGGCGAAGAAGATATCTAGCCGACCATCGTTGTCGTAGTCGAAGAGAGCGACACCGGATCCCATCGTTTCGATCAGATATTTCTTGTCGGTATGCGAGGCCTGCGCCAGGAAGTCGATGTGGCTTTGCTGCGTGATGTCGACGAAGTTGCCGGGAACGACCTTCGGCGCCTCCGTCGCGACTGCCCTGGGAGCCGCAGAGCCGTTTGCTGCAACTTGCGCGCCCGCGCGTATAGCAAACGCAAAGCTCAGCAGGCACAGACAGGGAGCGAAGTGCAGGGTCGTGTGCGGGTTGGGCAATTGGAACTTCACTTCGAGAAGGGCACTCCCTTTCCCTCGACAAGCGTTACGATCTGGTCTACATGGGAGACCGAGAAACGTTCGCGCGCGCCGCTGGGCCAGTGAACTTCGACGGCATCGATGACGGTCGCGTCGCCAAGACCGAAGTGCACACGCGGATCGTTTGTGGATTCGTAGCTCCCGCCTGAGACAACATCTCCGCGTTGCTTGATCTTATTCGCGGTCAGATAGACGGTCGCTCCCACTGCATCGCGGGGGCTCTTTGGTCCGCCGCTCAGTTTCAATTCGATCCAATGATTCTTGTCGGGAGATACATTGCGGAGCAGCGCCGGAACGCCGTCGAGCGCGTTGATTACCACGTCCAGCTTGCCGTCGTTGAAGAGGTCCCCGACCGCCAACCCGCGGCCCACATAGGTCTTCGCAAGTGCGGTGCCTTCAACTGCCGGCATTAAGTCGAACTTTGCCCCTTTGATATTGTGAAAGAGAAGCGGCCGTTGCGCCCAACTCGTCCCCCAGGGCATTTGATCGACGGCTGGATAGACGTGTCCATTGGCTACGATGATGTCCTTCCAGCCGTCATTGTCGTAATCAAAGAAGGCCGTGCCCCAGCCGAGGAAAGGAATCGTTGGTTCGGCAATGCCTATCTGGTAGCTGATGTCGGTATAGTTCGCGTCGCCGTCATTGCGGTACAGCGGGTTGTAATCATCGGAGAAGACGGTGTTGTAGATATCGACGAGGCCATTGTTGCGGTAGTCTCCAGTGGCGACTCCCATGGACGCCGTCTCGCGACCATTTTCATTCAAGGCATAGCCAGAGGCATAGCTGTCGTCGTCGAAGGTTCCGTCGCCCCTATTGATGTAAAGATAGTTCGGCGTCGAGTCGTTGGTCACCAACAGGTCCGGTTTGCCATCGTTGTTCACATCGATGAACACGGAGGACATGCCATAGTAGCCATTCTTGTCGGAGACTCCTGCTTTCAGGCTGACATCGGTAAACGTTCCATCGCCGTTGTTGTGGAACAGGTGATCGGGCTCTCCCTTCAATCCCCGCGGTCCACACATTACGTTGACGCCGCGGAATCGGCATTGGCTGAAATTGACTGCCTTGGTGCCGGGCGCTGGCGGATTGTCCAGGTCATAGTGCAGGTAGCCGGGGACGAAGAGGTCCAGACGGCCGTCGCCGTCGTAGTCGCCCCAGGTTGCTCCGGCTGACCAATTGCCTAGGGTGACCCCGGCCTTTTCGGCAACGTCGGTAAATGTTCCGTCGTGGTTGTTATGGTAGAGGCGGTTCCGGCCAAAGTTGGAGACGAAGATGTCCGGCCATCCATCGTTATCAAAGTCGGCGATGGCGACGCCTGTCCCCCATCGATCGTTGGTGACGCCGGCTTTCTCCGCAACGTTGGTGAAGGTGCCGTCGTGATTGTTGTGGAAGAGGGCTGCTTTGGGCGGGGTCGACTTGCCGGACATCGCGTCATAGGTCGATCCATTGACCAGGTAGATGTCCAGCCACCCGTCGTTGTCGTAGTCGAGAAGACCAACGCCCGATCCATTGGTTTCAATAATGAATTGCTTCTCCGGATTGCCCATCACGTGCTTCCAGGTTGTAAGGCCCGCCTGGCGTGCGACGTCCTCGAAGAGTGCCGGGCCGGTCTTCACAAAGCCGCCAGCGGTGATGGGCCGATGTTCCGCGTCGAATACTGCAGCGTGAGCTCCACCTGTATTGGACCCGCCCATAGCGGAGACCGGGGGAAGCGGATTGGAGGGTTTGGACTGTGCATCCGGGGCTTGCACTGCCGGTGCAGAGGTTTGCGCCACGCTACGGTTCGCAGCCGACAGGAGTAGGGAAAGAGACACGGCAATGCAAAGTCGGAGGGTTTGAAGCGGGGCACGCTTCGCCAGAATGGAGATTAAACGTTTCCAGAAGGAGAAAAAAAACACCGCAGATCCCATGCATTCCTACTCATTGCGTTCCCAACGATAGTCGTGTAAGTAAACAATTTCTACCAGATTACCCACTGCAGCGCGAGCGACTCTATAATCCAGTCTGACCGCCTCCTGTCCGCTCTGCGACCCGGATCGATTCACGGTCAAGTGAGAGGACAAAAGGACTTGGCATTTGAAGGATTCGCGCATCACCGCTGCTACGAATCGCCGGCTACGGACCGTCAGTTCATGGATAGCGCTCGCCCTGGCGGTGTGCGGCGCAAGTCGGATTCACTCGCAGATTCCCGAGATGCCGGTCCCGCAGGCCGAAACGGCAGGAAGCGTCTTACAGGGAATTCAGAGGCGAATGGACGCAGGCGAGTTTAAACAGGCGGCCTCCGACCTGGGTTCTTTCCTCAAAGGCGATCAAAACTCCGCGAAGGCGCACGCAATGCTGGCGTATTGCATGTTGCGAATGGACGACCCGAAAGGCTCCCTGGCTGAGTACACGCGATCCGCCGCACTGGCGCGGCCAGACTCAACGGACCTTCAGAATGTTGCAAAGGATTATGCGCTGCTCAACGATCTTCCCGATGCAGATCACTGGATGACACTCGCGGTGCGAATGGATCCAAGAGACGCAGAGGGGTGGTACGGACTTGGCCGTATCCGGTATACGCAGCAGCGCTTTCAGGATGCAGTCGACTGCTTTGAGCGTGCGCTGGTCCTCGATCCACGCAGCGTTAAAGCTGAAAACAACCTTGGCTTGTCGTACGAAGGACTCAATCGCACCGACGACGCGACCTCCGCGTATCGCAACGCTATCCAGTGGCAGCAGGGCAGCGAACATCCCAGTGAGCAACCTCTGCTCAACCTTGGCATTGTGCTGTTGCATCAGGGCAAACTGCCGGAGGCGGAGCAGCTTTTGACACAGGCCGCGGCAATCGCGCCCCGCGATCCCACTATTCGCGAGCAGCTAGGTCATCTGTATCTACAAACGAACGAGCTGCAGAAGGCACAGTCGCAGTTCGAACAGGCGATCGCGCTCAGCCCGAAAAACCCCGCCCTGCACTTCCTTCTAGGAAGGGTTTACCGGGCCGAGGGCGAGGATGAGAAAGCCAAGGCCGAATTTGCCCGCTCGGAGGCGCTGAGCGGATATCGCTCGACTCCGGAAAATAACTGATCCCGGATCTCACGCAAACATAGGCACATATGCCCGCGAAATCGCGATTCATCGATCAGTGGGTACCAGGCTCAACCTTTCGATTGATTTCTTCTTGACAGCGTTCTTTGCGGTGGGATATTCTTCGCGTCGATTTCAAGGTTGTGAATTACGCGTACTTGAGAAAACGCTTCCTTAAGCTTTTCTAAGAATTCGCGGTTTAAACGATTCGATGGGTCGGTACTTGCTTTTCAACCTCATCTCGGTGAGGAGTTGGCACACGATCAGGACGCAGAGAAATTTCCATTGCAGTTCGTACCATTTCAGGAGCGCTAAATGATGAGTTTTAGAAGAATCTGCAGTCTGATCCTCGCGGTCGTCTTCGCCACATCCGCCGCCTTTGGTCAATCGAGCCATGGTTCCTTGGCCGGTATCGTCACTGATCCGACGGGCGCGGTCATTCCGGGAGCTAAGGTGCTTGTCACCGAGCAGGCCTCGGGAACCAAGACCCAGACGGTATCGACCTCCTCCGGAGACTATCGGTTCAACGAGCTTCCAGTAGGAAGCTACACGGTGGTGACGACCGCGCCAGGTTTCACGACGGCAACGGCAACCGGCGTCCAGGTAACGGTCAACAGCACCGCGGCGCTCAATGTGAAGCTGGGCGTCGGCTCGCAGACTGAAAACATCACGGTCGATGCCAGCGGCTTGCGTCTTGAGACGGAGACTTCCGATGTTGGCGGAACCGTCTCCAACAAGCAGGTAGAGGATCTGCCGCTGTCGCTGGCCAACGGCGTCGGAGGCTTGCGCTCTCCGGAAACTTTCGTCTTCCTGTTGCCCGGTACAACCGGTCCAGGCACGGGCACCTCGGGCAACACGGGCAACGGCGTTTTCTTCTCCCGCCTGAGCGGCGGTCAAGCCTACGGCTCTGAGGTACTGCTCGATGGCGCCAGCATCACGCGAAGTGAGAACGGCTCGTCCTTCGACGAGACCTCGCCTTCGATTGAAGCTCTCCAAGAGTTCAAGGTGACCACCTCTACGCCGTCCGCAGAGTTCGGCCGCACCACGGCGGGTATCGAAAGCTTTTCGGTGAAGTCGGGCACCAATTTGTTTCACGGATCGGGCTATTTGATCGTCAAGAACAGGGCGTTCGATGCCAACACCTGGTTCAACGACGCGTACAAGTCCATCAATTGCGTTGGCGTTCCGGAGGTCGCCTGCGCGTACAGCAAGGGTCAGGACAGCAAGTACGATTACGGCGGGGTATTCGACGGCCCGGTCTGGATTCCGCATTTGTACAACGGCCGGAACCGCACGTTCTTCCTGTTCGCCTGGGAGAAGTACCAACTTCATCTGGGAGGTCCCCAGGTTTCGACCCTCCCGACGCCGGCCGAACGTGGTGGAAATTTCAGCGACGTTCTCGGCGGCCCGGTCCCGGGTGGAACGGTGGTACCTGGGATTCCGTACGACGTCCTTGTGAATCCCTGCACCGGGCAGCCAGTGTTGTTCAATCAGATCTTTGATCCAACGACGGGCGTTCAAAACAGCCCTGGCGTCTTCTGCCGTACGCCGTTAGCAAACAACACGGTACCGAGTGGATACTTCAGCTCTGTGGCGCAGAAGTTGGTCGCAGGTTTGCCGAATCCGAACCAGACGCCATTGTCTACCGACCAATTCGGTTATACGGGCAACTATTCGCAATCCGCTGTTGCTCCGAATTCGAACACGACGTACACCATCCGTATCGATCAGAACATCGGCGACAAGAGCAAGGTGTTCGGTTCGTACAATACTCGCCAGAACTTTAAATTGACCGGAGCTCCTAACCTTCCCGAGCCGTTCAACAGCAATGGATACCCGCAGACCTTTACCACGCATTACGGCCGTGCTGGTTGGGATTACATGTTCACCCCGACGTTGCAGAACCATGTGAACCTCGGGTACAACCGCACCAACAGCGTCAATATCGGTGCAACGCTTAATAACGGCTTGACCGCATCCTCAGCTGGTCTCGCGAATGATTACTCAACCTTTTATCCGGTAATCGTATTCCCCAGCCCCGATCAACCGACTACCTGGGGTCAGCAGCAGAACGGAGACAATATCGATAACGGTGTTCGCGTCAACGATATCGTCAGCTGGGAGAAGGGACGGAACAGCATACGGGTCGGCATCGACTGGCGCCACCAGCAGTATTCTGTCATCCAGTACAACCAGGACACCCTGAATTTCTACCGCGATCAGTCGGCCGGCGTCAGCAATAGTTGCTGCGGGTCTGGTAATCCGTTCGCGAGCTTCCTGATGGGCGAAGTGGGCAATGGCAGCCAGGCGGTCTTCAACGATCACCCACGATGGAACTCGTGGTACATTGCCGGCTTCCTTGAAGACGACATGAAGTTTGGACCCAACCTCACGGTGAACCTTGGCATTCGCTACGACGTCGATGTTCCTCGTAAGGAGGCTCTCAACCGTACTTCAGAGCTGAGCCTCACCGCGCCCGATGCAGCAGCTGGCGGACTTCCCGGCGCGCTGGTATTCGGCACCAACTGCAACTGCAATACGGCGTGGGCCGACACCTGGTACAAGGACATCGCACCGCGCGTTGGTTTTGCCTACGTGCTGCCTGGAACCAACAACAAGCTGGTGCTTCGTGGCGGCAGCGCGATTATCTATGGCCCGCTTCAGTACAACGACTTTGGCGGCGCCATGGCCTTCGGATACAACCAGAATCGCGACTTCTTCCAGGGTCAGACGCCAACGACGGGCGGAGCCTTCACTCCGGCCTTTAGGCTTGATTCGAGCTCACCGGCGGATCCGACCAATCCCAACATCGGCTATCCGAATGTCAGCTACGCTCCAAGTTTGGATCCGACACAGCTGACCGCCCCCAACGGGCCTGGAAGCTTTGACGCCGTGGGTGGCGAGGTAATCCAACCGAGGGATGGCAGGCCTTCGATGACCACCAGCTGGAGCCTGCAGTTGCAGGACCAACTGGCACAGGACTTGATTCTGACCATCGGTTACCTGGGACAGGTTTCGCAGAACCTGCGGTCTGGTGATCTCTCCAACATCAACAACATCAATACGAGTTATTTCAGCCTGGGCGACCACCTGAATAATTCCCAATACTTCATTCCGCAGGGTGGATCGAATTCGGGAGTCAATGCCCCGTACTCGAGCTTTGAGGGTGCACTGGGACAGGCGCTTCGTCCGTTCCCGCAATACGATTACATCCAGGGCGACTGCTGTCTGGAAAACCTCGGTCACTCGTCGTACCAGGCGATGATCGTATCGCTGGCCCGCCGGTTCCGCAATGGGTTCAACTTGCAGGCTTCGTACACGTGGTCGAAGAACCTGACCGACGCGGACTCGACGATCCCGTTCAGCTATGTTTCGGGGAACCAGTTGGAGCAGGCACAAGGCTCCAGCAACCTGAAGCTCAATAAGGCTGTCAGCGCCCAAAATACACCACAGCAATTTTCGCTCAGCTATCTCTATCAACTGCCACTTGGCAAGGGAAGAAAGTGGCTGAACCACAATACGTTTGTGAACATCCTGGTTGGCGGCTGGCAGATAGGCGCGATCCAGCGTTACCAGAGCGGCCAGCCGATTGGCTTCGGTTGCGCCAGCGGAATTCCTTACTACCAGAACTGCATCACGTATGACGCAGGCCCGGCGTCTCTTGCTGGCACAAGCTTCGCGAGTGCTGCCTACAAGAACAACAAGAACGGCCCCAGCTTCTTCAATGGGCAGTCATGGTTCAAGCCGGCATATCGTGCTCCAGGAACGAATGGCGCAACCGATCCAGGCGTCCCCATGGCGAATGCGGCATTCGTCGATCAGAACCGCGAGGGTCAAAACTGGCCTCGTCCCTTCACGCCTGATTGCGGAAACCAGGCGGCAGGTAACTTCTGCTCATCGCTTCCGTTCCACCTTGGCAACCTGCGTCGTGAGACGGAAGCAATTACGGGCCCCGTCTACAAGGCTGAAGATGTCAGCATCATCAAAAACATTCCCATCAAGGGAGGGGTCATGTTCCAGCTGAAGGGTGAAGCATTCGACGTCTTCAACCGGCATCGTATGGGACTACCCGACCTGCAGCCAGGTGATTCGACTTCGGCCACTGGATTCGGTATTCCTACCTTCACGGATTACGGTCCGAGAAATATTCAGGTGACTGGAAAGATCACCTTCTAACTAGCGCGGCAAACTGCTGTTCCTGGGGCGAAAGGCCAAGCGAGAGCTTGGCCTTTCGCCGCTAGTCGGCACCCATGAGTTGCTCGCGGGATGCGTGCGTCGCTAGAATCGGGCGCGTAGGAGCTATGTTGCTAGCAGCCTTTTTTGTGATCGCAGTGGTGGTGGCTGGCCAATCGGCTCCAGCGACGCCGCAACAGGACCGCGTTCTGCAGGCTCAGCATCTCCAGTCTCTCGGAAACAACGAACAGGCCCGCGATCTGTACGAACAGATTCTTCAAGCCGATCCTTCGAATGCGGACGCCCGGGAAGGGATGTCGGCTACAACCGAACGCCTGGCGCTCAGTACTCGCGCCGCGGGCCGGATGGATGATGCTCTTGCTGATCTCCTGAGAGCTCGGAAGGTCGAGCCGAACGACACCCGTGTCCTCTACGACCTCGCCATCCTCGAAGATGAAATGCACCTCTACAGGGACGCGGATAAGGTTCTCGATCAACTCGTTGCCGTTGCGCCGGACGACCCCAACATTCTCTACGCGCGCGCCCGGATTAAGTTCGACCTGGGGCAACTCGATGCTGCGCTAAAGGCGATGCAGGCCTATCTCAAGGTCAGGCCGATGGATGCTTCGGCCCATTACGGTTTAGGCAGAATCTATCTGCTGCAGCTGCAATTCGACCAGGCTCGCGCAGAATTTCAGCAGTCGATCAGCATTCAGCCGCTGCAGAGCGAGGCCTATTACCAGTTAGGCCAGACGGATCTTGAGCAGGAGGATTACAAGGACGCCATTGAGCTTTTTCACAAGACGCTCGAACGCGATCCGCAACATGGAGGCGCGCTCACCGGGCTTGGTATTGTCTACTTCAAACAAAAACAATATGACGATGCCGTTCAGTGGCTGACCAAAGCCACCCGTGCCGCCCCCGACTATCAACCGGCACACTACTATCTGGGGCTTACGCTAGCTCGTCTCAACAAAGCGGACGATTCGCGCCGTGAGCTCCAAACCGCAGCGGCTCTGGCCGATAAAGAAAACAAGCAATCCTCGTCGCCCTTGCAGATAATAGAGCTCAACGCTCAACCCTGATTCTCTAAGCGCACGAGGCTCAATCAAGATGCTGAACTCTCGCCAACACCTGCACGCATTCCGCGGCCTGGCCCTCCAATCAGCTTTGCTGCTGCTTGCAGGACGCTTGCCCGTATCCGCGCAAGTCGCCGATCCCGCGAATCAATGGATGAATCAGGGCGCAACCGCCATGCGGCAGGGGAACATTCCGGAAGCCGAACAGGACTTTCAACACGCCGTCACGGCTTCTCCCCATGATGCGGACGCGTATCTCGGCCTGGGAATGGCACAGCTGCGCGAGGGTAAGCTCGACACGGCGGTGCAGTCTTTCAGCAAGGCGAGTGAACTGAAGCCGGCGATTCCCAATGCGCACATGTTTCGCGGCATTGCGCTCTTTCAGATGAACTCGATCGATGCGGCGGTCGACCAGCTCAAGCAAGAGATCAAGCTTCAGCCCAATGACATTGAGGCCCTCACCTGGCTAGGCATCATGGAAATCCAAGCAGGCAGGCCGGAAGACGCATGTGGTCCTCTGGACCAGGCAGCCAAGCTCAATCCCGGAGATCAGAACGTCCTTTTTTACCAGGTGCGCGCGCACACCCTCGCTGCGCAGCGGGCCTTTCGGAGCCTGTACAAGATCAACCCTGACTCCTGGTACGTCCATCGCGCGCAGGCCGAGATCGACTCAGAGGCTCACCAGCCGGATAAGGCAATTGAGGAATATAAGGCAGCGATCAAGGCGAGACCCGGGGATCCGGATCTCTATGAGGCTCTGGCCGATGAAGAACAAAAGGTCGGCCATCCTCTCGAGGCTACGAATGACTATCAGAGCGAGTTGAGGTTGCATCCTAACGATCCGATCGCTCTCTTTAACCTCGGGAAAATTCAGGTGGAGACTGGCGATCCGACTCAGGGGGTAGCGTACCTGCGTCAAGCCGTCGAGGCACACGCCGCGCCAGGGCCCACCGACTTCTACCTCGGACTTGGGCTTTCCAAGCTGGGACAGAATGAAGAGGCCGCGACCTGGCTCGAGCGCGCTCTCACCAACTCGCCGTCCGAGTTCATCCTGCAGAGCGATTACTACGAATTGGTCCGGGTATATCAAAAGCTTGGCCGCAAGGACGACTCGCAGCGCGCGCTGGAGGAACTCAAAAAACTGAAAGCCCAATCGTCCGCGGCTGGGCAACCCTAACCGGATCGCCCAAACTCAACATTTTTCGTTGACAATTCAGGTGTGCAAAAAGTATGGTTCAGGGCAGTAAACGTTTGCTGATTATTGTTACGTATACCTGCTGCAACCTGTGTCCCGCACTGCCTTGTTCTGATGGAACCCTATCGCTTGTTGCACCCATGGAGGAAGAGTCATGCTCATGTATTCCCGGCCAATCCGTCTTCGAGCTGTGCTCCGAACCCTCGCTCTCGCGTTCGTCGCCGGTACGCTCGTTGCCGGGTGTGGTGGCGGAGGGGGAGGATCGACGGGCGGTGGGGGTGGCGGGACAACCACTACTCCGGACATGGGGGTGCAAGGGGCCATCAGCAACGCATTCGGATTCACACTCACGAATGCCAGCAGCAGCCTTGTGCTCGGGATTGCGAATCAGAGTCAAGTTGCAGGGACCCCTCTCGCGCAAGAGAGCAACGCTGGATCAGCTACGACAGACGACACGTGGCACGCGATGCCGATGGGCGCCAATCAGTTGGAATACAACGTAGAAAACCTCCTCACCCACCAGGTCATGGGCATCGCCGACGCGTCCACTGCGACTGGCGCGACAGCCTTGCAGTATGCCGACAACGGTACCAACGATCACCTCTGGGAGTTCTATCACCTGACTGACGGCAACTACCTGATCAAGAATGTGAACAGCGGCTATTACCTCCAAGTGAGCAACTCCGGCACGACCTCCTCCGCTGTGATCGATCAGGACGCACGCGCCACGACTGGGACCGGTTGTTCCTGCCAGGAGTGGAAGCTCGCACTCTCGACCACGCCCGCGTATCCTGCGCCGCGGGCCGTCACCGGCACCGGAATCTACGTGCATGATCCGTACATGTTGAGGGATTCCAGCGGCACCTACTGGCTTTATGGGACGCATCAGACGCTGGCCTACTCCGCGGATCTGACAACGTTTACTTACGCGACCCTGACCACGCCTGAGGGAGCCTGCAACGCGACTCAAGGGGGCGCCTGGATCACTGCCGACCAGCACTGCCCCATCATCGGCCCCGACTTCGCATCATGGTCGGGACTGCAAACGCCCCCAACGGAAAACAATGGCGCGAGCACCGACGTCTGGGCGCCCAGCATGCTCACGTATAACGGCACCTATTACCTCTATTACTCGGTGCCCTACGAGCCTTCGACCGGCGCCGAGGCCGTCATCGGCCTGGCGACCGGCACCAACCCCGCCGGCCCCTGGACCGACAAAGGCTATGTCGTCTCCTCCTGGACCGCCGCTACCACACCTCCGCCGTCGAACAGCGCCTGGAACTTCAACTCTGCGACGACGTGGAACGCGATCGATCCCGATCCGTTCATCGATGCCAATGGCAACTGGTGGATGTCGTTCGGCTCCTTCCAGGACGGAATCCATCTCATGCAGCTTAACCCATCGACCGGTCTGCCTACTTCGCCCGGCTTGCTGACCTATCCCATCATTGCGGCGCGCGGGGCGGGCGAAGAAGGCTCCTTCATCTACCCGTATATCTTCAACGGCACGCAATACTACTATTACTTCGCGCCGATCAATGTTTGCTGCAGCGCGACAAGTCCTTACCGCATCATCGTCGGCCGTTCCACCAGCCCGCAGGGTCCGTATGTCGATCGCGGCGGCCTCGATCTCACTGTCGGCGGAGGCACGATTCTGCTCAGCACGCATGGCAACATCGTGGGCCCGGGCGGCCAGAGCGTCTTCACCGACACGGTCAGCGGCGTCGCCACTCCAACTCTCGTCTACCACTATTACGACGGCAACAATAATGGGATCCCCACGCTGGGCATCAACCGCCTCGGTTTCACGAGCGACGGCTGGCCCTACGTGGAGTAGCGCGCGGCAGCGACGACGACGCGGGCGCCGGCTTCATGGCTCCAATCCAGCATGAGGCCAGCCGCCCGTCCAATCGATGGTTGAAAGCTGCATCGAGGGCCTGCCCGTCTTCGCGTCGTACGCGTGGAACACGATCAGGTCCTGGTTGTCGGGACCCATCCAAACGCTCTCGCCGCCCGGCCCAAGCCAGCGTGAATTTGCCCCCAGCAGCAGCGTACCTCCGCCCTCCAGCAACGGCTTGCCCGTCTCGTCTACATAGGGGCCGGTGACGACCTTCGCGCGTCCGACGACCGTTTTGTAGGTGCTCTTCAGGCCGCGGCAGCAAAGGTCCCAGGACGTAAACAGGTAGTAGTAGCCGCCGTGAAAGACGAGGAAGGGCGCCTCGATGGCCTCCCAGTTGGGCGGCAGACCCGGAGGCGCCGGCGCGGCATCGGGAGGCTGTGCACGGCGAGCGAGCGAGTAGAGCGTGGTGTCCGCCGTCGACACGAGTCCGGTGGATTTATCCAGTCGCCGCATCTTGATGCCGTCCCAGAAGCTGCCGAAGGCCAGCCAGTCCTGTCCCTTGTGATCCCGGATAAAGTTGGGATCGATCGCGTTGAAGTTGTCCTCGGCCTTTGATTCGAGTACCAGTCCCTTGTCCACCCACTTGAAATCCGGCGACGTTGGATCGAGTGTTTTATTCACCGCCAGCGCGATGCCCGAGGTGTTCTTGCCGAATAGCGAATAGGCATAGTACAGACGGTACTCATGGTTCTCGTAGGAGACATCAGGAGCCCACAGATCTTTGGTCCCTGGACTGCGCTTCTGGATCCAGGCAGGGATTGCGTCAAAGACCTGTCCACAGCGCTTCCAGTGTTCGAGGTCGTCGGAGCAGCGAATCGCAAACTGGCCACCCTCGGGCGTCTTGCCGGTAGCGAACACGTACCAGGTCTTCCCATCCTTTGCGATCGACGGATCATGCGTGAAGGCCACATCGCCCGACAGCGTATACACGTGCGGAGTTTGGGCGGTTGCACCGCCGGCCATCGTCAGTAAAACGGCGAACATTAGGCTTGCTTTCCAATGGGCGACCATGAGAACTCCTGGGATGCGAACGTTGAAGATAGATGGGTTTGTCAGGAAATCGTTTTCTACATAGGTTTTATGGATATTGAAGGGTGCTTGTCAATCCAGCGGCCATTCTGCGCAAGCCGTTCGACGCCTTCGTTCGACGGGTGGTATGCGTTGCGATTGAAGTGGTGGGCGAGACAGGGATCGAACCTGTAACCCCGGACTTAGAAGGTCCGTGCTCTATCCAATTGAGCTACTCGCCCGACATGCTGGCCCTGGGTCCACCCTACGACCCCAGGTGGCGGACACGTAAGGGATAACCATCCGCTGCATCGATTGTAGCGGAGCCGCGAGCTGCCTCAAGCTCTTTACTGCGCAGCAACGCCACGGTGTCATCCATTGCCAACTCCCAGCGCCGCCGAGCGATCTCCGCGTCCGGGCCGAGCGCGGAAAGGTAGAACGTTACGGCGAAGCCTTCGAGGGGCCCGCTGAGATCCAGAAAGGCCGGCCGCAGGATGCATTCCATCGCGGCTTCCGCGTGGGGCAGCCGTTGGGCTCTGCGCACGATGCGATCCAGCCGATCCTGCTGCTGGTGTGCGGAAGCAAAGACGGAGCGTTCGCGCCAGAGCAGATCGATATAACTTGCGTACCCGAATTCAGCTTCCTCTTCCTGAAGGAAGAGTTCCAACCGAAGCGCTTCGAGCGTCTCCGATTGCTCCGAGGAGGAGAGAGTCCAGGTGTCACATTTCGCTGTGAGGAAAGGAGAGCGGGTGGCATTGAGCGACCGAAGCGCGCGAGCCAGGGTTGTGTTGTGCTCGGCCTCTACAATCTCGGCGATATCGTAGGGATTCGCTCGCAGATCGATGAAGTGGGCTCCCGCGCCGGTATGCGATGCACCCTCGTGTTCATCCGTGGACCATGGGACAACCAGCATCGGTGCATCGAGGGAACACTCGGCGGTCCATTCAGAGAGCATCAATCTTTAGGATACGTCAGCCGTGGGCGAGCACGAAGCGCAGGGCGGTGTGCTCGGCCCAATAACCGTCATTTCCCGCGGCTGTATCGGACGGCGCCAGGAAAGCGCAGTGGCCGCCATGCTGGGTGGCGAGGAAGGTAATGTGCGGATTGGCGGCGATCGTAGTGCGGGTCCCCGACGTGATTCGGACGAACGGGTCATCCTCGGCGTGGAGGATCAGTGTGGGAACCGTGATACGGTCCAGCACCCGGGCAGCGCAGGCGCGCGCGTAATAATCATCCGCTGAACTAAATCCACAGTACAGCGATGTAATGCGCTCATCGAACTCGCGCAGGGAAGTGATGTGCTCCGCGCGGCGGGGATCGAATGCGCGTGGAAAGAACGATGCCTTGCGCCGAAAACGCTTGACCAGGGCACGGACGAACTTGCGCTCATAGATGCGGTTCTGCGGTTCATGCAGAGCATCGGCAGACGCCCCAAGGTCCACCGCCGGCGAAACCCCCACAACCGAATGCAGCTGCTCAGGGACTGAGGCGCCCAGATCGCCAGCGAGCTTGAGCACCAAATTGCCGCCCATCGAGTAGCCGATGAGCGTAACCGATTCCAGTCCCTCGGTCTCGAGGAAGAATTGCAGCACGCGTTCCACGTCGCTCGACAGCCCCGAGTGGTAAAGCGTTGGCGAGAGGCGCAGCATGTCGCCGTACTTCATGGGGCCGCAGTTGCGCATGTTCATGCGGATTACGTTGCAACCGGAACGCCACAGTTTGTTCGCATTGCCGGTGACATATTGAGAGTGCGAGGAGCCTTCGAGGCCATGCAGAATGATGGCCGTCAGGCTCGTCCGACGCTGCGGAAGCGGCTGCCAATGGCACTCGCAGAGTACCTTGCTGGCGATCTGCGAACCGCGCGCTGGGGAGACCTCCACCATCTGAATCTCCGGTGGCGGCAGCGCGTCCGTTCGTGGCAGGAAATTGCCGAAGATGGTCTGCAGATGGCCGTTGACCACCCACCGGCGTGGCTCAAATGGCGGATACGTCTCCGGCCATTCGATGCTGTTACCGGCCTGCGTATTTGGCATCGTGCTCATGCTCGGCCTCTGACATGGAGCTTGGATGCAGCGGCCAGTGCTTTGGTAGCATTCAGTGCGCCAGTTGGCTCGTCTTCGTGCTTGAAATAGACGTACACGTCCGATTTCCTGGCGAGTTGCTCAAATTGCTTGGCAAACGCCTTCAGCCTCGCAGCAGAATAGCCGCCGCTGCGGCGCAGTCGGTAGCAACGAAAGTCGGCGGTGGATACGTCCGGGGTTTTCAACTCATCGCCCTCCGCGATGCAAAGAGCGCGGTTGCTGCTGCGAAGGATGTCATAGGTCGTCTCGGTGAACCAACTGGGGTGGCGGAACTCGAACGCTACCTGAAGGAGACGGTTCCTTCGGAACGCAGGCGCTTTCAGGAACGTGTCAAGGCGCGAAGGGTCCGCAGCAAAATTCGGAGGCAGTTGAAAGAGGAGGAGGCCAAGTTTCCCGGCGGCTCGCGCTGGTTTGAGCGAGCCGACGAACTCGGCGACGGCCGCATGGCTCTCCCGCAGACGCTGAAAGTGCGTGATTCGTTGCGGCGCCTTGAAGCTGAAGCGGAAGCCAGCCGGGGTCGCATCCAGCCATCCACTCAATTGACTCGCCGACGGCAGCGTCCGGAAGGTGTAGTTAACCTCCACCGAAGTCAGGCGGGTGGCATAGAACTGCAGAAAGGCGCGGGAAGGGACGTCCTTGGGATAAAAGCCAGGCTTCCAGCTGGGATAAGCCCAGCCGGAGGTTCCAAGGAATAGATGGCGTGGGAAGGCTGCAGGTGAGGGAGGGGCGACGATGGGTTTTGGGGCGCGCGGCACGGTATTGTCGCTCCGCTTTCAGAGGGATATCACGCACACCATCGCGCGTCGAGCTGGGGAAAACACCAACTTAAGGATTCCAGGCGCGCGCGGCGATCGAAGGAAGGCCACAACGCCTCGCAAGTTAAAGAATACACGGCACTGTACAGAATGGGAATTGGCGCGTCCCTTCAATTTCGCGACGTCCGCCGTCCCCGGAGGTCGAGGGCTCTTTGCGAGAGCGGCTGGCCTTTCCAGTGGAAGGCCAGCCCCTCTCGAAGAGCGGTAACTACGACCGGCGCACGGAGCGCAGGCCAAACGAAGCGCCCATAAACAGGAGGCCCAGCAATCCGACCAAAGGCAGCGAACTGCCGGTCTTTGGGAGTTTCGGAGCGGGCGCGGCCGCTGCCTCGGTTACCGGTGGTGGTGGTGCCGGCGCCGGAACGGGTTCTATCACAGCGATCAGGATCGGCTGATCCGGTGGGATCGGCGGAGGCGGAGGCATCGTTCCAGCCAGGACTCTCTTTTCCGTGACCACTGTTTCCGGGACCTCAACGACCTTGGTCGCGGAAACCCGCATTCCCTTTCTTAGTCCAAAGGCATCCGTCATCTGGCCGTCAACGTTAAATTTCTGGCCTTTGGGAATCGTGAATCTTTGATTTGTGTTGTCGTCCATCGTCAGGATTACGGAAGTAGGCGGATTGACGAAGAAGACCTTCCCTGTGACGGTCTGCACCGTTGTGGTCATTTTAGGGGTGGTGGTTGTGATGATCGTACGCTGAATGGTCATACCGGGTTTCAAATCTTGAATGCCGAGTTGCTGGCCATTCACTGTGACCCGTGCGCTCGCTGGAACGTTCGGGAAGTGCCGGATTTGGCCGCTGGAGTCTTTCACCCACAGGTCATTGCCAGAGACGAGAACGACGGTTCCCGTTTCGACCTTGACGTGTTTCACAACAGGGCCGTTAGACGCTACTTTGGTAGTCGTTTCCACCTGCGCGTTGATGGCCGCTGGAGAGGCCAACAGAACCGCTCCCAAAGCCAGCAAACTGTGCAAGATCGTTCGTGAAAGTTTCATGTCAATTCTCCTTGTTGGTTTTTCCCAAGCCTGCGGAAGTGGTTGTTGGTTGATTTCCTGAGCCGGCGGTCGGCCCATGGGAGACGATGGAGGCGTGGACGATAAACCGTTTTGGTGCGTCGCCTACAAAATAGAATGGATAACAAGTGACCAGGGTGACGGAGGAAGCGGAGCGCGGTTTTAGCACGCTAACGTCAGTTGGATCGACAATCTCGATCTGATCCACGATGTAGGCAGCTCGCTCTGTTTTCGTAACCAGATCAACTTCATCTCCAACCGAGATGTCCTTCAATCCTCTGAAGAATCCGTCGCGGTGCCCAGCGATTCCAATGTTGCCCGCAACTCCCGGCATCGCTGTGCCCGCGATTCGTCCGACTCCTCGGTTCAGCGTCAGGTCATCCGTCCCCTCAAAGACAGGAACCCGAATTTTGACTTTGTCGATCTCAAGCACAGCCACAGGCAAGCTGGATGCGATCAGCAAGCTGTCCTTGTACGCCTGAATGCGTTTCTCCGCCCACAGGCTGAAATCGACGTTTCCAATGGAATCACTGGAGTTCGAGGCATCATTTTTTGGCACCGTAGCCGCTTGCGCGTTCGCAAAGCTCCACAATGCAAACCGGGAGGCAATCTTTCCATCGAGAAAGGCCATTAACCAGATCGCCAGAAGAATCCCCCCGGCTACAAGCAAACATCGCTCGAAAAAAATCGAGGCTGTTTTCAGAGTTCTCAAGAGCTACCTTCTGGTCACGGGTGAGGAGTATCGTGCGTCAAGGAGTTCTTCCTAGAGGGTTGCAGCTACGAACGGCAGGTTAGCGAGAACGCTGACCTGCCGCAACTGGCAAAATTGACAGTTGCGGTTGTCAGGGATACCTCAAGGGGACGGCGGCCCATACTCTGCGGTTTACCAGGTCTCATGCGCGTCCTAGGGGGGCTTAGATCGCAAGAGCGAGCAAACACGGTGGTCAATGGTGTGCCTTAGAGGATTTACGAGGCACTCAATGCGAATTGATCGCTATTGTTTGCTTTCTGATCCCGAACCGTGCAAGATTTTAACGACCTGTCACGAGTGACAGTATCCCGATGATTAGAATGGGCGTTCATCCGTCCGGTGGATTGGAAGCGCCAAGGGCCATTGGCGACTGTTTTCTCAGCGATGTAACGAAGCGGCATTTTGACGAGGCGTTCCATGCAACGGAAATCACGCTCTATAGCATTCGTTTTATTCCTTACCCTCTCCGTCTTATCGTGGTCCGGATCATGGCTGTTCGCGCAGGCTCCGATTCCTACCCCACAGGAGCTGGACCAGCTGCTTGCCCCCGTTGCACTCTACCCGGATTCGCTTCTGGCGCAGATTACAACGGCCTCCACCAATCCGCAAGAAGTTCTGGATGTCTCGAATTGGCTGCTCCAGAATCCCGGACTGCAGGGGGCGGCGCTCAGCGACGCTGCGGAAAGGCAGGGATTTGATCCTGCGTTTGTCGCGCTAGTGAATTTTCCCGACGTACTTAATATGATGGCGGAAGACATCGACGACTTCGCCGCCATCGGTGAGGCGTTTTCTGCCGACCAGGGATCTGTCAGCGCATCGATCCAGAGATTGCGGGCCCAGGCGTACGCGGCAGGGACGCTGCAAACCAACCAGCAACAGACAGTAGAGGTGCAACAGGCGGGTCCCCAGCCGATCTATGTGATTCAGCCGGCAAACCCGCAGATCGTTTACGTGCCGATCTACAATCCGACGACGATCTATTACCGTTCGCCCACCCCGGTCTACGTCACCTACGGACCGCCGATCCCGATTAGCATCCTTCTCGTGAGTACCCGGCCGTGGGGATGGGCGGGTTGGGGATGGAACTGGTCGTCGCACCGAGCCTATTACAATCACACCATTTGGGTGGGGTGGCGAGCTCCTTATCGGCCGCCGAATGTCTGGTACCGTCCGCGGCCGATCCCGTACAACGCGAGGCCGGGATACGGCGGCAACTGGAATTATCGCCCGCCTAACTATCGTCCGCCCCAACCTCGTCCTCTTCCGGCCAACCGTCCTGCATGGGGACCCAATAATCGCCCGGGCACCGGTCGGCCACCCGTGCAGCAACCGAAGCCTGGGAGGCCAGGCCAACCAAACATAAAGCCCGGTGCGACACGTCCGGGCGGAAATCCGCCGGGACAAACCAGGCCGACACAGCCCAATGGAAATCGGCCACCTGTGAACAAGCCTGCTCCTCAACCGAAGCCGACGCAGCCCGGGACGAGGCCAGGGCAGCCAAGTACACGGCCGGCGCCTCAACCGAAGCCGACACAGCCCAATACCAGGCCGGCTCCTAAACCGAAGCCGACACAGCCCACGACCAGGCCTGCACCCCAGCCGAAACCGACACAGCCCACGACTAGGCCGGCTCCTAAACCGAAGCCAGCTCAGCCCGCGACCAGGCCGGCTCCTCAACCGAAGCCGACACAGCCAGCGACGAGGCCGGCTCCTAAACCGAAGCCAGCTCAGCCCAACACGAAGCAGGCCAAGCCCAACACGAAGCCTCAACAGGGCCAAAATCCGGGATCGCGACCCCGGCCGCAATCCAATAATTGAAACTGGCCTGAAGGTTGTAAGGCCAGTATGGACAATCGCTCGATGTCAGGAATGTTTACACCCACGCGTCTGTAGACCACACTTTCCGGACGATGGTGAAAAGGAAAGCGGTGGTAAGCCCGAACAATATCCAACCGTTTAACGCCTCCAGCGGCCCCATCAGCTGCCACCCTGATCCGAGGCGAAGAGGGCTTGTGCCAAACGTGGTCATTGCACCCAGCGAGTATTCCATCGCAGCCTTCTGATCAGACACCGCACCGGAAAGGAGGTATGCGAGGCCCCACAACCACGCCTCTAGGCCGTGCGCCACTGTCGCAAACAAGGCGGGTCCTCCGACCGCGATAATCGAGACCATCTGTCGGAACGCTTTCCCCCCGTTCGCCTTCAGCATGGAATCAACGCCATTGTTGACTATCCTGAGCGCAAAGGAATGGAACAGAACTGTCAAAACTATGAGGGGGACACTCCATAGCCAGTCCAGGCCCCAATGAGGAAAAAAGAGACTACTCATGCGCAGACCAGCGGACGAACATGCGTTCCCGAAGTCCCGCAGCCGGGGATTCCAATTGGCGAGTGCCGAAGAAATTGCTTTGAGCCGACATTCAGGCGCCTCTCATGACAGTAGTTTGCAGCGACTAGGACAGTCGCAGGGGTTGGGCGGTTCCCAGCCGAACGGTAGCTCAGTTAACCACGTGCACAGATGTCCAGATAACTGTCACTAGTTACAGGGATGCCGTCCAGAACCTCAATCGGCCTTTACTCCAATGTCTCCGATTGCATGTGTCTTTGCCCCAACGCCGGTAGTCGCCACATCAGAGTGCGTGAAGCTTTTTCGGCACTGAATCACATTCCCTCTGATGACCCATGCATGGGGGCACAGCTCGCGCTCAGATGTATCTCGCTGCGCACTGGTGTTTGCAGTTCACAAAATTAGGCAGACGAGTAATCGCAAGCAGAAAAAGCCGATTTGCAGAGCACTGTTAAATGTGACAGTTGTAGCCTCAGCGGCACCCTCCTATCGTGAGCTAAACGCCTCTCCCGTATCGGAAGCGCTTGCTATCCGGAATATTAGAGTCAGGCCATAGAGTGGGGATGAGAATCATGCGCGAATGGATTGAATTGTCGTCAGACGGAATCCAGGCGCTGGCAGTCGTGATTATCATCGTCTCCATCACCTTTGGTTTCTTGCGGTACGTTCTGAGATTGGCGAAGAAGACCCCGCACTCCTATCGCGAATACAAGCGTCTCCTTGCCCGGTCGCTGATGTTGGCTCTTGAGATTCTTGTTGCGGCAGATGTGATCCGCACAGTGTTGCTAGACCTGACGGCCCAGGGCATGGAGATACTCGGCGCGTTGGTTGTTGTGAGAACGTTTCTCAGCTGGTCGTTGGTAGTTGAAGCTGAGGGACACTGGCCCTGGCAATCGGCTGCACTCAAGGGTCAAGGATCGGACGGGATTGGCGTGGAATCCCTGGTCCGGCCGGTGGGGGAACTCGATGAGTCCCTTTAGGAATTTCTTCGCAGGATCCGGGCAAGGAAGTCAGGAATGCGCCGTGGCAGGCGCCTCGCAACAACTCGGAATTCAGATTGAGAGACCGCCTGGTCTCTGGGCGCGCGATATCTCTGGAGGAGAAAACCAAAATGGTTTTGCCAAGTTTTCCAAACGTTGACTTGTTCTCCGCAGGCGTCAACGCACTGAACGGTGTGCTCGTCGCTCGTAATCCATCGCACAATCGCGGATACGCGGTTGTCGGCTTGATCATCATGGGATTTTTGGGTGGAATTGGCGGCGGTGTTACACGCGATGTCATGCTGGCCCAGGTGCCCGCCCCGCTGAAGGATCCAGCTTACTTTTTTGTTTGCCTTGGGGCGGCACTGCTGGGGTTGGCAATCTACCGCTACGCTGACTCGCGAGAGGAGCGGTTTCGCACCAGAACCTTGGCGTTTTTCAAATCATTCTCATTGCCATGGTTCGCGGTTTTGGGCGCGCATAAGGCCATCGAGCACGGGCTCGGATTCTGGGGCGCGATTCTGATCGGACTCGCGGCCACCACCGCGGGCGGCGTGTTTATCGATCTCTTCTCTGGAGTGACGCCCGAGATTACACGGCCGTCGCAGCACCTGGTGACGACCGCAATCCTCGCGAGCTCGGTCTATACGCTGATCGCTATCCACATGCAGAGCCGGACCACGTTCTTCCCCGTCACTCTTATATCAGTAGGTGTCGCGTTCATTTTCCGAGTGGTTGCTGTCCGGGAACACTGGGGACAAATCGTGCCTTACGATGCGCCTGCCGCGGGGCCGACGGCGGGGGCATAACCATCCACTGAAAAGACAAGCAGCCTTGCTGACTTGCCGCAATCAGGTTATCGGAACGAGAAGGGAGTTGTTATGATTCACATTTTGGATCGGGTTGGAACTCAACTGATTGCACGCGTCAGCGGACCGATGAAGTTCAGGCTAGTGCTGCAGCCGTGCATGGCGGCATTTTTCGCGATTCGTTCGGGACTGGCGGATGCCAAGACAGGCAAGTCGCCGTATTTTTGGACTATGGTCTCGGACCGCAACGAACGAGCGGAACTAATCAAAGACGGATGGAAGAGCGTGGGCAAAGTATTCATCCTTGCCATCGTCCTCGACGTTATTTATCAGATCATCGAGTTGCGCTTTGTTTATGTGGGAGAAGCGATCATTGTCGCGTTCCTTCTCGCGATCCTACCCTACCTGGTCCTTCGTGGAATCGTCACGCGCATTGCTCGACGTATGAAGATTGCGCAGGTACCGGTCAAGAAACCGGTCTGAGGGGACATTCATGGATGTTGAAACAGCGACAAAAGATCGAGGAACGATTCTAGCCGAAGAGCGAACCGATCTGGCCGTGGAGCGATCGGTGATGGCCGCGGAGAGAACTCTCATGGCCTGGATTCGAACCGCAATTTCGATGATTGGATTCGGCTTCACGATCTACAAGTTTTTTCAATACAAGGCCGAAGACCTTGCGGCGGGTATCGTCCGCCGCCCCAATGCGCCGCGCAATCTGGGGTTGAGCCTGATTGCTGTGGGGACCTTGGCCCTAGTGGCTGCAGCATGGCAGCACAAAAGCTTTCTAAAGCAGATAGCACCTTCTCGAAAGAAGCGGACCCTTTCAGTCTCTTTCGTCGTTGCCACGGGGGTCATCCTGATTGGTGTCGTTACTTTTTATGGTGTTCTGTTTCATAGCGGGCCGTTCTAACAAGAACTATCTGGTCTTGAACAGGCGCGGATTCCAGTTCAATATCTCACCTGCCAGATCAGACATCCGATCGGGCGGCTAAAACTACACAACTTTGCTTTAGATAACGAACTTCCTCGCGCAGCATTGCTGGAGAAGCATGAAGACCACGTTGGAGTCGCCAATCGAAACACCGCCAGTGGATCCACCTGAGTTCTCGTTGGTGTTAGGCGGCGCCTTGTTTCAGTTGTGGCGGCGCAGTCGCCTGTCGGGTGATGCCCTTGAGCGGTTATATCGCCAAGCCATATTGTTTACGCTTGTCGCTTGGCTGCCATTGCTGTTGCTATCCTTCCTGCAGCATCAAGCCCTCCGTAGCGCGGGGATTCAAGTCCCGTTTTTACACGATATCGAGGCGAACGTAAGATTTCTGGTCGCACTTCCCGTACTCATCCTCGCTGAACTGGGAGTTCAAAAACGCATAAGCCCTTTGATCCGGCGGTTCATCGACCGGCGCATCATCGAAGTGAGAGACCTGCCGGCATTTGCCGCGGCAGTGAACTCCGCGCAACGCCTCCGCGACCTGGTCTTGGTGGAAGTGGTGTTGCTGATTGGGGTTTACACCATCGGACTATGGGTTTGGCGGAGCCAGATCGCCTGGGGAGATCGCACCTGGTATGCGTTACCGGACCGAACGCATCTGAATCTCACACTGGCTGGCTACTGGTACGCCTTCGTTAGTATCCCGATTTTTCAGTTCCTTTTAGTCCGCTGGTATCTGCGCCTCGCCATCTGGTTTAGGCTTCTCTGGCAGATTTCAAAATTGCATCTGCGCTTGAGTGCCGCCCACCCGGATCGGGCCGGGGGAATCGCCTTCCTGGGAGGAGGTTCCTTCGCCTTTGCGCCGATCCTATTTGCCCAGGGCGCGTTGCTATCGGGCTTCATCGCCGACCGGGTCTTAATCGGTAAACAACCTTTGATGTCCTTCAAGTTGGAGGCGATCGGAACCGTAGTCTTCCTGGTCGTGATCATCCTGGGTCCATTGTTAATGTTTACGCCTCAGCTCGCAGCCGCGTTGCGGAAGAGTTCAGCGGAGTATGGGTTGCTGGCGAGCCGATTTGTATGGTGCTTTGAAGAGAAATGGATGCGACACGGTGAATTTGACGCGGAGGAGTTGCTCAGGAATGAAGACGTCCGCTCGCTCGCTCAAATGTCTAACGTCTACACGGATGTGCGCCAGATGCGCGCTATTCCATTCTGGACGAACGACATCATTCGCCTTGCCGTCGCCGTTGCGGCTCCTCTCGTGCCGCTGTCGCTGACGGTTCTTTCGCCCGCAGAATTGCTTAAGTTCCTACTCAAAATTGCGTTCAAATAACCAGCCGCAGCCACCGCAAAACGTGGACAGATGTCTTCTTTCTTCGCTTGAATATTTCCGCGTGCGCTGCGTCGGTCTTGTCCTGGCTGTGAAGCGATAGGCCGTGCACAGCTGTCTCGATCAACGTTCTAGCGATGCACTCACGTATCTCCTGCCAGACAGCGCGGCGTCGATAGCCGGCAGCAGATCGCTTTCAGCATGGGTTTTATAGACGTAACCCCATGCACCAAGGGCAACTGCTTCAGTCACGAGGACCGCCGTTGTCTCCTGGCTCAAAAAGATGATCTTCGATTTCGGGGCTAGCTCGCGAACCCGCCGGGCCACTTCGATGCCGTTCAAGGAGGGTAGACCAATGTCGAGCAGAATCAGGTCGGGCTGCAGCTTCGCGGCATTCTCAACTGCCTCCAAACCATCAGCCACCTCGCAAGTGAGAAGCAGTTCAGGACGTTGCTCCAACTTAGAACGAACAAAGTTGCGAAACCCCAAGAAATCCTCGACTACCATTACTCGACTCGAAAACAATTCACTACCAACTTCCGGCCTTGAGCGGTCACATTCCACACAAGCGCAGTGTATGAGTGTTAATTAGAAGGTCCGAGCTCGGCATGTCCAGAATTTCATTGACCCACCGAATTTAGACGCCTCACAGGAAAAATGGTTTCATCCGCACGCTCCAAATTTCGATCTCGGGGGCACTTGCGCCGCCTCTGTTAACCTTCGACTCTGCTAATCAATTAATTTCAACGCGCGGACCCCCAATTCAAAGCAAGCGGGCGGCCTGTCAATACTGTCAGTTGATTCGATTTGAGAACTCCCTAGACTCGAGAGCACCGGGAAACTACGCAAATGAGCCTTGCGAACATCTCGAACCTCGCAAATTCGACGCTTGACTGCTCTTCGTCGGCCCTCAGCCGCATGAGCAGCGCGTTTCGCCGCCTTCAGTCGTCAGGGATCAACGCACGCGCTCCCTTAAGCGCGATCGTGTCGCTGGCTCATAAGCGACCGATCCAGGCTGCAGCGTTCTTCGCATTTGCAAGTCTTTCTGCGCGAGCTCAATCGCCGCAGCTGTTGCCGGAGATCGATACCTACCTCAAACTTAATCCGGTGATGCGCGCGTATTTTCAAGCACAGGGAGATCGCGATGCGGGTGATCCGATCCAGGCAACGATCGGACCAAGCCTCCAGGTGTATCTAAAGCCTCTTCTCAGCTTGAAAAGGGTGACCGCCTTTGACTTGGACGACGCGAAGAAAAGGCCCTTGGTTTTGGAGGCGGGATATCGCGTCATCACCACTCCCAATGAGCCCGTAGAAAACAGATTCATGCCGATCGCGACCGTTGCATTGCCGACAAAGGGTTCGCTTCTTGCAACCGACAGAAATCGCGCTGATCTTGACTGGAAAGCCGGAGTCTTTACCTGGCGGTATAGGAACAGGCTTCTTGTGCAGAGAACCTTCTCAATCCACTCGTATCATGTCACGCCTTATCTTAGCGCCGAGGTCTATTACACAAGTCAATACTCAAAATGGAGTACAACGCAGCTTGAGGCCGGCGGGATTTTTCCTATTGGCAGCCATGTGCAGATGGATGCCTATTATGAACATCAGAACAACACCGGTAAGAAGCCAAATGAACAGGTCAATGATATCGGCCTGGCAGCGCACCTTTTCTTTTCATTGAAGAGAGCAAGGCCAAAGAGCTAATTTGGAGGCTCTTCCTCGTTGAAGAATGGCCTCTCGGACACGATTCCTTTGGAGTAACTGCGCGCGTCTTTTCAGAAGACACGAATGTCGCTTAAGCGGCTGCGAAAGCGACATACAGTGACCAGCGGCAAATGGACGTCAACTCGCAACCGAGCCTGAAGGAGCTACTAATTCCATCGGCGGACGTTGGTCGCCTTGATGTATTGGTTGCCGAAATATCATTTGCGTGTCTCCTCTTACAGCGAAGTGAGTGTAACTGCTTGCCTACGCGGCTCCTCCGGATAGACCAAATCCGGCAACGGAATTTAGCCCGACAAGCATGATCTTCGAATCATCCTTGCCGCGATTTACCGACGCGCAATCAATCGTCCTCGTGCCTTTATCTGTTGGCCGAGTCGCGGATGCGAGGCCGAGTTGCATAGTTCTTCTTAAACAGGAGGTGTCTGCGATGCCGCATCTAGGCGCCCACTGGCAGAACTGACAGTTCATTTAGGGTGCGTAGGTTGTTATAAAACGTGCGGGCAGTTCGTCCGGCTTGGAGGAGAAAGTGCAGCCGAGTCTGCATCCTCGAACCGAACCAGCAAAGTGAAGAAGGACCAACATGCACCTTCCTGATCGCCGTCCGTTCTTCTCTTTTCCAGCTTGCACGGCAGTTTTTCTAATCCTTTTGTCCACGACATGCTGGGCTAGAGACAAGAAGGACGTCATCATCTTCGCGAATGGCGACCGGATGACCGGCGAGATCATGCAACTGCTAAAGGGCTACTTGTACGTCCGGCTTGCAAACGGGGAAGGCACAATCTCCCTCGACTGGACCAAAGTTGTCCGCATCGAGAGCCAATACCATTTTATTGTTACCAATGAACGCGGGGAGCGGTTCATTACCAACTTGAAGAATGTGGCCCCCGAAGGCTCGCTGGACAAATACGAGGTGCAGATCACAGGGAGCTCTAAAATCGATACCATACCGTCGCTCGAGATCGTTGTCCTTCAACAAAACGACGTTGGCTTCTGGACCAACCTGCACGGTTCCATCGATTCTGGTCTCAACTTTACGAAACAGCAAAACCGTGTCCAATACAACTTTGATTCAACTCTTAATTATGTGAAACCTCTGTGGTCAGCGAATGCTGATCTGAGTTCCAGTTTCAGCGGTGGCGGGTCTGCTCAGAATTTTCGCTTTGATCTCCAAACGAACGTTACAAGACAACTCCATTCACCTCGGAACGTTTTCCTGGGACTGGCGGGCTTCCAGCACAATGGCGAACAGGATCTGGACCTGCGCACAACCTGGGGCGGTGCTGTGGGGCACAACTTTCAGATGACGAATACTAGCCTTGTTGGGGCATATGTCGGCGCAGACTGGAACAATGAGCATTATGAGAATGAACCGGCATCGGCGCAAATGGGGAACACCGCGGAAGCGATCGTCGGAACCCAATTGAACTTCTTTCGTTTCAGGACTACAAATTTCCTTGTGAATGCCCAGGTGTACCCCAACCTTACCGACCTGGGACGAGTACGCCTGGACTTGAATGCGGCAGTGAAACTGAGACTCGCCAGGCGCCTCTATTGGAGTGTCAGCTACTACTTGAACTACGATAGCCGGCCACCGGAGGGTCTGACTGGGACGGACTTTGGATCCGCCGCGAGCATAGGCTGGAAGTTCTGAAGCGGACCAGGGGATGGCGGCCCCGGTGCTCGTTTCAATGCCTGTTAATGTTGACAGGTTTCATGGAACTGCCACGCAGGTAGGATGCGATCGTTGGCATCTTCCAGCACTCTCGATTGCGTTGGGCGCCTTGACCCGAAAGTTATCTATCAGAAAAGGACCGTAATGGTGGAAGGCGAGTTCGACAATTCGATAGTGCCGGTTTCGATTCCTTCCGCGCGACGGGTTCGCCGAGCCAGACGATTGCCCAGACGTATTGCAGTTTGGGCCGAAAAAGCACAAAAACTCCAGAAGCAAGCCCATGTTTTCTACTTTGCGTTCAAACATCCCAAAACGCCCTGGTACGCGAAACTGATTGCCGCCTGCGCGGCTGGTTATTTGCTTAGCCCTATTCAGATCATTCCGAGTTTTATCCCCGTAATCGGATTCATGGATGATTTCGTCGTCCTGGTCGTAGGATTCAAACTGATTAAAAGGGTCATGCCTCCGGAAGTGCTCCGGGAATGTCGAGATCGTGCTGAAGCTGCCGAGGTGCAGAGGAAAACAGAGGTCAGATCTCTAGCCAGGTTCGCTGTTTTTATCGCGATTGGAGTTTTGTGGCTCCTTCTTGCGATCACAGGCAGTCTGCTGGTGGCAAGTCACTTTCGACATAGGTAGGAGAGCCTGAGCCACCTTCGCTTGATGAAAGCAAGGTGAGAGGACGGACCACCGCCGGCGCGGCAGCATGCGACCCAAGTCGCGGAGGTACTCCAATTCAGGCCCGCTGGATCTACCTCGCTGACTGTCATATTTGACAGTACCCAACCTGGAACGGACAGATTAGATTCCTGAGGAGTACGACGAATCTCTGTCAGGAACAACGGCTTGAACAGACCAAATCTCAACGTGGCTGCCTATCTCGTTTGGCGTTGCAGAAAGATGCACCCATGAATTTGATGACGGATGCTAGTCGTCCCCAGAATGCACCGCCGGGTTTTCACCTCCTGGCAAAGCCAAGCGGGTCAACGTGCAACATCGATTGCACCTATTGTTTCTTCCTGTCCAAGGACGCTCTATATCCGAACGAGAAGCACCGGATGTCGGACGAAACACTCGAACTCTACATCCAGCAACTGCTGGATTCACATCGTACGCCGACGGTGACGGTCGCCTGGCAGGGCGGCGAGCCTACGCTCATGAAGGTCGAGTTCTTTCGCAAGGCCATCGAAATCGTGGCGAAGTACCGCCGCCCTGGCCAAACCATTGAACACACCTTTCAGACCAATGGAATCCTCCTGGATGACGAGTGGTGCGCCTTTTTCAAGGAGCACAATTTTCTTGTCGGCATCAGTTGCGATGGGCCCCGTGAGATTCACAACACCTACCGGCTCGACCGCGGCAAGCAGGGAACCTTCGACAAGGTGATGAAGGGTTGGCGCTATCTGCGCAAGCACGACGTGGACTTCAACGTCCTATGCACGGTGAATGCCGCCAACGAAAAACACGGACGTGCGGTCTATCGTTTCTTTCGCGACGAGATGGGCGCAAAGTGGGTCCAGTTCATCCCCATTGTCGAGCGCGCTAACGCTGACACGATCAATATCGCAAACCTGGGATGGAGTGAGCAGGCTGGTGGCCAGCGCATTCTTTACACGCAGTCCGGCAACATGGTAACCAATCGGACCGTCGGCGGCAGGCAATACGGCCAGTTCCTCATCGACATCTTTGAGGAATGGGTTCGCCATGATGTGGGCGAAGTGTTTGTTCAGATGTTCGACGTGACGCTCGAGGCCTTTTTCGGCCGGCACCTGCTGTGCATTCACGCCCCCACCTGCGGGTACGGACCGGCGCTGGAATACAACGGTGACCTCTACTCCTGCGACCATTTCGTTGAGCCGAAGTATCTTCTTGGCAACATCCATCAGACGACTCTCTTGAAGATGGTGGCATCGCCTGAGCAACGCAAGTTCGGTGATGACAAACGCAACCTGCTCACCAGGCAATGTCAGGAATGTAGAGTGAGGCACCTTTGCAACGGTGGCTGCCCCAAGGACCGGTTTGGTGTCTCGCGCGACGGGGAGCCTGGACAGAACTATCTTTGCGAAGGGCTTGAACTGTTCTTCATGCATACGGGACCGACCATGACGTTGATGGCACAGTTGATTCAGAAGCGCCGCGCCCCGTCTGAAGTCATGGGAATTATTGCCGATCGCGATGCCGAGCAGACACACAATGCGCTCTGCCCGTGCGGCAGCGGCAACAAGTTTCGCAGGTGTCATGGAGACCAAAATCCGGAATCGCCATTCAGCAAGTTGGAACTCTCGCCGGCCGAAGCCGAATTAGGAGTTCCGTCACCAGTCAGTTAAGGGAGAGCACGAGAGACCTTGCCTTCCGTATTCGCCATGATGGCGGCCGTCGAAGACAGCACGATCCGTCTCGCAAAACACTTTCGCTAGAGTGTGGAAGGCGTGCGCCAAAAAGCTAGTGGGCACGGCGGGGTAAGTGCCAAAAAATGCGGCGGGGAATCAGAGTGCTTTCCACGGACAGTCGGACAAAACAGATAGGCAGCCGATCTAGGTTCCCGGCGAGATGACGTGTTGTTGGATTGCATACTGCACCAACCCCGCGTTCGTCTTCACGCGCAGCCGCTCCATCACCTTGTACTTATGAAATGCAACGGTGCGAGGAGTCAGCTTGAGGATATAAGCGATTTCCTTCATCGATCTTCCTTCCGCTAACAACTGAAGAACCTCACGTTGCCGGCTTGTGAGAATCTCCTGGCCCATATCCGATACCCGGATCTCTAGGAAAAAGCTGTCGGTATCACTCGTAACGAGAGGCGATACGTAGTATTCGCCTTTAAGGACTTCCCGAACTGCGGTTATGAGTTCTGTTCCGGCGGAGGTCTTCAGAAGATAGCCGGAAGCACCGCATCGGAACGCCTCCGCTGCGACGCCCAGGTCGGGATTCATCGTCAAGTAGACGATCTTGACTGTACGCTGCAGCCGTTTGATTCGCTTACCTGCCTCCAGCCCATTCATCAGCGGCATTCCAACATCAAGAATGATGACATCCGGCTTGAGCGACGGAACGGCTTCCCAAAGAGATTGCCCATCGGTAAAAATGCCGGCGACCTCTAACTCCGGCTCCAGGATTCGCGCGCAAGCTTCAGCTACAAAGATATGATCATCGGCGATCAGAACTCGAGGACGATTGGTTTGGCTCAACGTTCCCCCCTATGCCGTTCAAGTTCGGGAAAATCTGGCCCATGACTGGGCGGGCGCCTGACTTGGGACACCTGTGCCCCTAAGTCATCGCGCTGGCAAACCGATTTTCGCAAAGATGAACTGTTCATGAAATCCTATTAACCATCGCAGCTAATCCGGAAAGATCCTGTCCGGTCCTGCACGTCCATGCTCATCATTTACCACTCCACAGAACACGAAAGCGCCGTGAAGCTGGAAGGTTCTCAGTGGAATTGGAGCGAACACGCCTCCGAGTGATACAGCCGATTCACAACGGCGACATTGTCGCGTGCGCGCCAACTCACAATCCTTCTCAGTGATACACCTTAATCTAGCGCAAATGCTACCGGCAGCGAGGTTAGTACGCCAACTGTCAAAATTGACAGCATGACGGACCTGCACGAATGCAGCAGGCCGTTTGCCCGCCGCGTATGTGAGAGTACTCCGATTTGCTAATCGCGGAGGAATGGGCTGATGGAGCCTGATCCCCTCGACGGCTCGGATGTCGACTAAAACCTGTTGGCACCGTGTCCAATTGAGTCTGGTATTCCGAACACGCTGCACGGCCCTTCTCTAACAGAGCAGCCTCGGTCTCACGGGCTCCTATCGCGCTATGCTTCTTCCAATCGAAGGCACAACGGCACAGTACTGTTTTTCAGAACTTTAGGAGCGCGAAGTTTCAAGTTGAAAGCTGACTTCAACATACCGTTAAAAGTGACAGTAGCCAGAGCGGTTAGGAAGTCATAGCGTGGTCATTAGACGTTGCACTTCCGTCGCGAGCGCGATTGTGGAGTTATGGCGGAGCGCCTTCCAGGGCGAACGCACGGACTGGGGTAGACCAATGTCACCAGCGCGGATTCTGCTAGCCGACGACAATCGAAATTTCCTGCATCACGTCGCTGAATTGCTTGAGAGCAACTATCAGGTCATTGGTACGGTCGTGGATGGCGGCTCTGTATGCGCCGAAGTATCGAGACTTCGACCCGATCTGATGGTCTTGGACATTTCCATGGGACAGCACAGCGGCATCGAGATTGCCCGGCAATTGCGCCGAGAGGGCTACGCGGGTCAGATCGTATTCTTGTCGATTCATGAAGACCCGGACTTCATTGGCGCGGCAATTGGCGCAGGCGGCCGAGGGTATGTGTTCAAATCTCGAATGAATACCGATCTCGGATTGGCTCTCAGCTCTGTGCTCTCAAGCCAGATCTTCATTTCCCCTCAAGGGCAGCACCCGTAAGTTCTGTTCCATGCGTTCATGGATGAGCTGTTGTTCACCGTCAGACCCTCCAATATTGCGATTGCGTCCCAAGCGGCGACCTAGCCGACGATCTCGAAAGCGGGGCTCATCCTCGACTCGTGCGTTATCCCTATCCATCGAGCTCAGTATCGTGCCGCTCGCATGCACAAACGCGATCCCATTGTTATGGAATCGCGCTGGTGACGGATGAATCGCTTGCAGAGGTCGGTGCAAATTCAGCAACCTGCGCAACGGACTAATTGTGCTGATAATTGGAATTCTGGGTGGCGATGTTCAGCTGCTTACTTACGCCATTCATATCCATGCTGGATACATGATTTGGCCCGCCCGGAATCTGGCTGAACTGAACCGACAAGGTCATTGCATCCGAGGGACCGGACATGTAAGAAGCTACCTGGACCCCAAGAAGTGCCTTCTGCACCTTATCGAACACCAGCGTCATGGAGTCCTGAGGCTTCAGGTAGTTGTGAACCACCAATTGCACTGCGTCAGGCTTTCCAGGCACCGGTTCCAGAGTGATGTTCCCTTGCGCATAGGCCTGCTGCAAAAGGGCGCCGTCGGGTGGAACATATTGCTGCGCCAGGGCCTTCATCGAGTTCGCATAGTCTGTATATTCGTCCGTCTTGTTCGCGACTACGCGTTGTTTCAGACGTCCGCCGCTGGGAGGAGGGGCCGGTGCATCCAGGGAAGTCTTTTGAGGCGTGCCGTCCGGGCCAAGACGCACCTGGTAGTGGTCAACCTTTTTCACGTCGCCCTTCAGGCTGATGGTCACCTGTTCCGTCCAGTTGAAGGACATCAGGGCTTGCTTGTTTTGGGTTGAGGCTGCCTTCACTTCTGCCACACGCTGTTGTAGTTCGGGGCTCTGCGCATGGGCATTTTCAACGCACGTTGCGAATGCTCCAATTGCCAGCACTGACGTTAGTACGGTGCTCATGCTGAGCCAGGTTGTCCTTTTCATAGGTCTCTCTCCGCTCTGAAATCCTTCACGTAACTCGGACAGTTCTACCCGACCTTCTCAGGCAATCCCAATAACGTCTCAGCAGTTCATCCGTAAGTGAATCACGCGAGGCTCGCTCGGAGTACTGGCAATAGTTACAGGCCGTTAGAATTCACGAAGGCTCTCCTCAGCGAAGCCGGGCCGTTCGTCTGGTATACCCTTCGAGTACAAACGGCTGTATCTTTTGACAGTTTCCATAACGCCAAAGCTATCGGTAGCCTGCAACCAGAAACAAATGGCCATCGATGAGCCGACCAGTTCCTCTTCAAGGTAAGGAGTGATGAACCCCTCATTCGCAATGTCATCTGAATATTTGTCTGGATTACCTGCAGCGTCGCTTTCGCAGCTGCATTGTTCGTTATGCTGAATCGTTATGCTGAATCAAGGTGGCGCACGAAACCGGCGTGAAGGGTTCACTCAGGAGCCCATGACCAGAGGCCAAGCCAATCATGACCACTAAAGATCAATACCTGCCCCAATTGGCGCGGTCTGGGGCGTCGCCTCAAGTCCAGGATTTCTACGATCGTTATCCCTATCCTCGACCTGTCGATGACCTCGAGAAGTATGGCAGCCTCTGGGAGGATCACCAGAGACGCATCGCCGACTTTCACCTGTTCTGGCCTGCTCAGACGTATAGGGAAGACTATTCGATTCTTGTGGCCGGCTGTGGCACATCGCAAGCCGCGAAGTATGCAATCCGGTGGCCGCGCGCCCGGATCACCGGAATTGATTTCAGTGCAACGAGTTTGCGCAAGACAGAAGAGCTCAAGCGAAAGCACAATCTAACCAACCTTCACTTGCAGCAACTTCCTGTCGAGATGGCTGGGGAGTTGGGCGACAGTTTCGATCAGATTATTTGCACCGGGGTTCTCCACCATCTTGTCGACCCGGACGCGGGCCTTAGCGCATTGCGCAGTGTACTCAAGCCAGACGGAGCCATGCATCTCATGGTGTACGCCCCGTATGGACGAGCCGGCATTTACATGCTGCAGGATTTCTGCAGGCGGCTCGATATCTCCGCATCGGATGATGCCATTCGGGATCTGATGACTGCGCTCAAAGCTCTGCCTCCCGGTCATCCCATGGAAACCATCCTGCGCACGGCACCGGATTTCGGCGACCATGCAGAGCTGGCCGACGCGCTGCTGCATCCCCAGGACAGGGCGTATTCGGTACCGGAATTGTTTGAATTTCTCCAAAAGGCTGGTCTTGCGTTTGGCCGATGGACGCGTCAGGCGCCTTACTCTGCAAGCTGTGGGGTCATCGCCGGCCTTCCGCAGGCTCCACGCTTCGAAAGCATCTCTTTGGAGCGACAGTTCGCCGCGATCGAACTCTTTCGTGGCACCATGGTCCGCCATAGTGCCGTGGTGTATCAAAATGACCGCTCGGCCCAACGACACCGGATAGATTTCGCGCACGACGGCTGGCTGGAGTATGTGCCGATACGGATGGCGGACACGGTGTGCGTCCTCGAAAGGCTTCCACCTGGAGCTGCAGCGGTTCTAATCAATCGTGGCCATACGTTCCGGGACATATTCCTTCCGATTGACGCTATCGAGAAGCGCTTATTTGACGCGATGGATGGAAAACGCTCCATCGCTGAAATCGTCCAGGCTGTCGCTCCCCCGTCGCAGGAGACCGGCATTGCCGACCTCGCTCGCGATTTCTTTAGCCAGCTTTGGTGGCACGACCAGGTTCTCTTTGACACATCCCAGCTTTCCGAGCGATCCAGGTACCTGGAATGACCGGATGCTGTTCATTTTGGCAGTAGTCGCGGCTAATGCGCACAGTTAGTCTTCCGGTTAGGTCAAATGTCGATCTTGAAAATGACGTTGTGAAAATTCAACACCTGGAGTATCGCCTGAATGTTTGACTCGACGTGGAACGTGCTAACGAGCTTCCGCCTCAGTTGATCATGCCGACAGGTCGACCTCGGTTAGCAAGTAGCTGGAAAAACTTCTAGCCCGCGACGGATTGCACATTGGGGAAGCGGCTTATCGCAGAATCCCGATTGATAGACACATCGGCTGACAGGTTGAATCAACTAGGCCCGATATCGCAACGACGGTCGAAGGAGTATCCAATGAGTCCCGTAACGTCGCCGCGGGTCCTTATCGCAAGTGATCAAGTTCGCCTCTCTGAGGAGTATGCAAAGCTTCTGCAGCCTGAGTTTCAGGTCGTTAGCATCGTCGCGGACGAACCAGCCCTCATGGCTGCAGTCCGAGAACTTAAACCCGACGTCATCCTCCTGGATCTGGGCGAGAGTTGGGCCAGTCACTTGGAGACTCGTGCGCACCTCAAAAAGGTGACCCGGATGGTCCGGATTGTTTTCATCACAACCGCGATTGATGCTGATATCGCCGCCGACGCAGCTCGTGGCGGAGTATCCGGGTATTTGCTGAGAACGTCTGACGAAGCGAACCTCGTCAGTGCCGTCCGCGAAGTGTTGAAAGGCAAGCGCTACATCTCCGCATCAATCCTGCACGCCATCGAAGATCTAGGCCCGGAACTTACCGAATCGCATCTCAGCCGGAAAACTCTCACCGATCGAGAGCTCGAAGTCCTTAGGTTCTTAGCGGAGGGAAGGACCATGAAAGAAATTGCGTACATCCTCATGCTGACTCCGCGCACGGTAGCATTTCACAAGTACAAGCTGATGGAGCGTCTTGGCCTGCAAACGAATGCAGATCTTGTTCAATATGCCATTCAGGAGCATATCCTGACGCCTCGGTCCTAGAGATCTTCTGTCCGAGATGTCGAGGAAAGAACCGATAGGACTAACGTGCCTCCTCTGGGTCACCCCAGCATTGGGCGATCTGTTTTTATCGCTATGGATCTGGATGAGGCGGACGATCTCCGGATTGCCATGCTCTTTTTCAAATCCCGGAAATTGAGCGGTTACTCTGCTGATGGTCGCGGATACCCGCGTTTACGCGCCACTCTCCTTCCGCTGCGCGGTGGCAATGGCCGCCGTCCAGCTGGGCAAGGGCGGTCTACCAAGCACTAGATTTTCTGAAAGTTAATGGCTGAAGGGCACCCTTATTTCTTACCGGTGACGATGAGCACCGGGTTTGCGGTTCCACACATTCCGTAGACCTCACCCGGATGACAGGCGCTCACGGAATATTTGAAGCAGCCCGTTCCTTTTGCGACGACTGCAACCGAGCGGGCGGATCCGCCCCTGATAGCCCCATTCGGATCGAACGGCGATGACGGTCCGAAATCGACGACAAAGCCATCGCCTTTGTCGGTGGTCTTCCATGTAACGGTGGTTCCGACACTCACACAGAATAGGGAATTGCCCTTTGCGTTTGGAATGCTGGGAGTGGACGACGCGGAATTGGCGGTCCGCTTGACATCCACGCTGCACGGGCTGGAAGCAGATCCGCACGTGTTGGCGCCTGTGCACATCTGAGCCGGACTCGGCTGTGCGCAAACATCCTTATCGCTTTGTGAATGAGCAGCCGCGCTGCCGAATAGCAAAGAGAATGCGAGCAGCGGCGCGGAGAAGCTAAGTAGGGAAGTTCGTTGAAACTTCATAGTGCCTCGCAATTCGACGCTCAAGGGCTATTGCCGAGAGACGAAATAGTCTACGGCGTCCGTCAGGATTTAGGGAAGACAACTCGTTGAACGCAAACAATGTCCTAATTGACGCCAGGAGTTCCCGCCCAGTCGAGTACATCGACCAGTTTCCAGGGATTTTGTGTGAGGTCCCATTGCAGTTGGCCCTGGCTATCGAGCACTAGCTCGGCAGCAGGGTATAGGACGCCTGTGCTCTTGCTCTTGTCCTGATCGTTGATTTCGATGATGCCCGCGGTGAGATTGAACGACTGCGATTGCGTATCAAAAAAGGCTTCACCAAACCGAATCTGGCGATTTGTCACGAAGACGATCTTTCGGCCCGTGGGCGTTTGGGTCATCTTGATGTAAGAGCAGTCATAGCCCAAAGTTCCGGTAACCTCAACATGGCCTACGGCCTTCATCTTCTGAAGCGCGTTCGACAATCCCTGGCCCTGCCCCTTGTTGAACGCGGTAACGAGAATCTGCCGGTCCGCCGGAGTTGAGAATTCATAGATGTTCAGGGTCACTCCGATATTTTGACCGAGTTGAGTTCCCGTTCCCATCGCTTGAGCTTCGATCGTTTCAGTCTTTGTTCCCGCCGATACCGGCAAGCTGGAAGCGATGAACAATCCGGCCAGAAGCCCAGCACAAATGACAACCTTTGCGATTTTTACTTGTCCGTGCATTTTCTTCTCCAGTCTGTGGCTCTGTGTAGCGTTGCTGATATGAGCGGATACAGCAGGGAAAAAACGGCTGAAAGTTCTCCTGTCGATCTGTCCCATCATTGTTCTCTACGGTGTTGTGCCGCCGCCTCCGAAAACAGTAGTCAGGCGGCCCAGCTTTCAACCTGAAAGCTACAGCATATTCACTTCGGACCGGCCCCAGCCACGCGTGTCAGATGTGTTGGAGCGAACTCACATCGGCAGTATCATCGATCAAAAAATTGTTGTGAACTGTCAGATGTGACAGCGTGGTAAAGAATTTCGCAGCCGCTAGCATGGTGCGCATTTTTGTCGCGAGCACGCGGAGGACGTTCAGACCGCTTCGACTGTTAGTTCTGACAGATGTGGAGACACTTTGCCGGCTGTACAGTGTGCTTCAGGAATATTCCGTGTTTCGGCCCCTCGGTACCATTCTGATTTCGAGGACAGGGAGATCGCCCCGGGAAATGGGCTTAATGTGCCATTTCGGTGAGCGAACGAGAGACAGCCTCAAGGGCAGGTCACTAAGCGCAGAACATGATGCACCTGGAGGGCAAGATTATGTCGAAGGCAAGACCAACCATTGGAACCGACGGACGTCCGCTTCCGATTCTTCCGCCCGAGCGAGACGCCCGCGTTTGGGCGAAGCTCGTCCGCGTCATGTTCTACACCCCTGGCTTTCTAGCGATGCTGCTCCTCAAGGCCGGGGAGCCGGAGAGCTTTGGCATAACCATCGAATTGCTGATGCTCTCAAGCGCGGCGGCAATCGTGGGTGGACTGTTCATCGGCACGCAACAGTCAGGCGAGGGCGCCGATACGACGTCAAAAATCGCTACGTGGAGCGGGTCGCTCGTGCTCGAGCTGCTCGCCGTGGTGCCCCTACTGTGTGCAATTCCGGCGCTATTCCATCAACTAGCTCATAGTCGGCTGCTCCACGCAGTAGCGCCAGGTACCGTTGACCCAACGCTTGGAGCATCGGAACTGCTGCCGATGGTCGCAATTCTGCCATTCATGCTTTACCAGCTCGGTGGGTTCGGGACCTTGCAATACGTTGTGTCGAAACCGGTGAACTGGGTCATCAACATCGGGATTCTCGTCTTGGTTGTCTCGGGCTACATAGCCAACCGCGAAGGCTCCTTCAACATGGAGAGGCACCTCGACGGCCTTCTGGTTGTGGCGATGGTGATTACCCTGTTCTATGGCGTGCTGAAACTGCGGCAGATGCAGGCAGTCTTCGATGCTCAATGCCCGACGAAGCCTCCAAAGGACAAGGAGTAGGCCAGGAAGGGGAATCAAGAATCCAGGGTGTTGCGCCGTGACTCGCGGTCGCTGACGGCAGTCGTTTGTGCTAATCGATCGTGTCGCCGAATAAAAGGCGCTGAGGAAGATTCTTAATCCCATCCTGATCAATACTGATGATGCGGTCGTAAAGCTCCTCTGGCCAAGGCTCGTAAGGCGGCTCGTGTCCCAGTTCACGTATCAGTTTGGGTATCATGCCATGATGCCAGCACATCAAAACTGTCTTGCCTTCAAACTCTTTTTTACGTAAGTCTTTGACCAGTTTCTTGATGTCTCGATCGGCGTAGTCTGTTCTGACATCGATGGCCAGTTTATCTGCCGTGGGCCGGATGGTCTGGTAGGGCCGAGCGGAATGTTTTGTCGAAGTAGAAGCAAACACGAAATGGGGCTTCACGATTTGCGGGAGCAGCTTCGAGAGCCCAACGGCACGCATTCTTCCGCGCAACGCCAGATGGGGCAAACGAGAGGCAGGTTTCTCCGCATGCCTGACAATAACGATTCTCATCGGTCCCTTGCCCATTAGCCACCGACTCCTGGAATCTATGAGTTCACCACGATCATCGCTCATTGGAAACTGTTATTTCTAACAGGTCTCTTCAAGCATCTTCAAACTTAGGATCTAAACGATGCAAGCTCATTGGGCGAGATCGACCAGGAGAAGATGGAAGCGGGCATTCCCATCCATAGTGGTGCTGCTTTTGTGCTCCGCGTTACACGCTGAAGAAACGTGTCCCGTCGAGATCAAGCTCCTGCTGTCACCTCCGACGATCAAATCTGTGATTGCCTCAATGAGCTTCGGAAAACAAACGACTAGCCGAATTTATTTCTTCGACACAGACAATCTCACACTTCTCAACCAGGGAGTGATTGTGCGAGTAAGGCAGGGCGCCAAAAATGACCTCACGGTAAAGGTGCGCTTGCCTCAAGGTAGCAATCAGGTAGAAAGCTCAAAGCTACGTGAGCGCTTTGGGTGCGAGATAGATCGGACGGAAGCGGGAGCGAACACCTCGTACTCGGTCGGGCAAACCTACAAGGATCACGGGGTACCTGAAACCGGCGACGACGTCCTGGGTGCTCTCAGCACTCAACAACGGGAACTCTTAAGAGAGGCGCATATTTCGATTGTCTGGTCCCGGGTGAGAAGAATTTCCAGCATCCGCTCAACGACCTGGAAGACCCCGTCAGAGTCTCCATTTCGCAACCTGACGCTGGAATATTGGGAGTTTCCCGGAAGCGGCATTCTCGAATTGTCTGCCAGGAGTTCCGCGAGTGAGTGGCAATCGAAATCTGCGGATCTGCACCGGATCGCGAAATCGAAAGGCCTGATGCTAAGCGCCAATCAAGAGACGAAAACGAGCACGGTGCTGAGGGGATTGAAGCACGACACGCCGCCCCCCGAATGACTTCTATTTCAGGGAGAAGGCAGGGCGAGGCCTCTGGCCTGGAGAGAAGAACCATCCAGCGAATAGCAGGAAATCCAAAAGATGTAGATTGGGGCGGCTAGTGGGGGTCGAACCCACGACATCCGCTGCCACAGAGCGGCGTTCTGCCACTGAACTATAGCCGCCGTATCGTTCTTGATTGTAGCATCCTACGAAGCAGAAGCGAAGAGGGAGCGTGAGCGATGACGGTAAGAACAACGCAGCCGGAGATTCTGCCGCCAGGTTCGGCAAACCGTACCCCAGACGCGATGCACCAACGCCTGGGCGGCGGCGGCGGTGCTTTTCGCGATGAAAACCTCGACCTGCTCTCGCGCGTGCTCGACACCTGGTTTCGCGTTCCCGGCACCAACATTCGCTTTGGCGTCGACGGCGTCGTCGGATTCATTCCCGGAGTTGGCGATCTCCTCGGAGGCATGGCCAGCTGCATCATCGTTCTGGCTGCCTACTTCCGAGGCGTTCCCCTGATTACCATCGCGCGCATGGTGGCGAACCTGGCCATAGAAGTGGTCGCAGGCCTGGTGCCGGTACTCGGCAACCTGTTCGATATCGGCTGGCGAGCCAATCGCAGGAACTATCATCTGCTGGAGCACAGCCTGGCCGCCCCGCGCAGGGATACCGGTCGCGACTGGTTATTCATGGGGCTGCTAGGCCTTGGATTGCTGGCCCTCGCCATGCTGCCGTTCCTTCTGCTGCTCTGGCTGGGCGGATCGCTGCTGCACTCTTTGCAAGCACCCGGTTGGCGCTAAGTTGATATGATGAATTTGTCGGGGCGTAGCGCAGTCTGGTAGCGCATCTGCTTTGGGAGCAGAGGGTCGGGGGTTCGAATCCCTCCGCCCCGACCATTAGAATCAATAAGTTGAAACTAGGTGGTGGTGCGACACAGAAGATCGCAATCCCGGACTTGCCGACATTCCCGGCGCAGCAGGCCGTCTTCCCAATCTGGCGTACCCGAAGAAAGACTTTTGTCCGAATATGCAGGTGGCCAGCACAAGAATCGCTGAAGTGGTTATTGCATGTACGCTCTTCATCTGTGAACCTAGAAACGCGTAGGAACGAACGTGAGTGCAAGTCATCAATCCGTGGGGAACAACCAGGCATGGCCGTAAGAACCATAGTTGCGTCAGTCGCACTCTCGTTGCTCTGTTGCGCGACCGTCGACTACGAACGTGTCTGGGCTGCGCAGACATCCGCGGCAGTGCCGGTGGTGGTCGAACTCTTTACCTCCGAGGGCTGCTCCTCATGCCCGCCCGCCGACGCCTTTCTGCAGAGATTGCAATCAATGCAGCCCATTCCCGGAGCAAGGCTCATTACTCTCAGTGAGCACGTTACCTATTGGAACCACGACGGATGGAAGGACCCCTACTCCTCTGACCAGCTGACGGATCGTCAACAAGTCTACGTCACCAGGTTTGGACTTCCTTCCCCGTATACACCGCAGTTCGTAGTGGATGGAGCCGAGGAACTAAAACTCACGGACGAGGGCCAGGTTCGCGCAGTCTTTGACAAGGCCCTGAAAGATCAGCTGATTCCCGTGACCATAACCTCAACCCATATTGATAAGGGGGGATTTGGCATCGTCCGCGGCCATATCGATATCGACGGCACAACCAGCAAGCAGTCTGCAGATATCTATGTAGCAGTAACCCTGCACCAGACGAATTCTGACGTGTCCGCCGGTGAGAACAAAGGGCGCAAACTAACGGAGACTGAAGTCGTCCTCAATCTCGAGAAGATTGGGAAGACTACTCCTGGCCGTGTTCTCTCACGTGATTTCGAAGTGAAACTGAAATCAAGCGAAGACCCTGCCAATTTGGGTCTTGTTGTAGTGGCACAAGCTGGCGGCACCGGAAAGATTGTAGGTGCAGCGTCCGTACAAGCGATTAACTCGATCCAGCCCAGCACCGTATCGGACAATCATCCGTAGTATCCGACTCGCTCATGCTCCTTGGGAGCCGCACGTCACCCTTCTATCCTGGAGCAGTCTTGAAGACAGAAAAAACGGCGAGGGTCTTTGGCTTGCGGGTCTACGGCGCGGGTGTGGCAGCGCTGGGGCTGGCCTGCCTGGCGTTTGGAGACTTCGACCCCGGACAAAACGTCCCCCGGAATTTTCCCGCACACACCCCATTGGCCTATTGCGCCGGTGCGTTTATGGTCATCGCGGCGTCGGCTATCGAATGGCGCCGAACCAGGGTCTGGGGTGCCGCCGCGCTTACCGTCTACTACGCCGTCTTTGTTCTCCTGCTGATGAACGGCCGCATGCTGCTTAGCGGCTACGGCGTTTACGGTACCTACGAAGGCATCGCCATGCAACTGGCGATCGCGGCAAGCGCCCTCATCGTCTACGCCGGTAGCGCCCAGATGGACAGCGCGCTCGCCGTGCGACTCACACGGATCGCACGGATGGCGTTCGGCGTTTGTTCCGTGATCTGGGGAGGAGCGCATTTTATGTACATGAATATGACCGCCCCCCTGGTCCCCAGATGGCTTCCCCCAGGGCAGGTTTTCTGGGGATACTTAACCGGAGTCTGCTTCATCGCGGCCGGGCTCGCCATACTGACCGGAATACAGGCCAGGCTGGCCGCGGTCCTGCTGACCGTCATGGTTGCGTCCTTCGGTTTGCTGGCAAACGGGCCGGTGCTCGTTGCCAATCCCTCAAGCCACTTTAACTGGACGGAAAGCGCCCTGAATCTGGCTCTTACCGGAGCAGCCTGGGTCGTCGCTGACTCGCTGGTCCCAGGCTGACCCGATCTCGCCTGGCACGATTCTCCTCAACGCGTTCAAGTGGTTAGAGCAGGGCCACCTTGACGCTCATATCCGCGACCACTAACCTTCTTTAATGTCGAAGCGCGTCGCGTCCGGAATCGTGCCCGTGATCCGTATCGATCGAACGGCTGCAGTCCCTTTGCATCGACAGGTATACGACGCTGTCCGGACTGCGATTTCGGAAGGCCGCCTTCGACCAGGACAGCAGATCCCGTCCAGCCGGCTCCTCGCTAAGGAACTCGACGTGTCACGGCTTCCCGTCCTCAATGCCTACGCGCAACTACTGGCTGAGGGATATTTGACCGCACGAATAGGTTCCGGCACCGCCGTGTCCAGCCAGCTGCCAGACCGTTTTACGTCGACGGCTGCAACGCAGAAAAAGAGACGCGCTGCTGCCCACGAAGGCTCTCGAACGGTTGCGCAGCGAACGGCCACTCTTCCGTCACATTTGATGATGCCCTGGACGCGAAACTGGGGTGCTTTCGGTGTCGGGCAGGTGGCCGCAGACAGCTTTCCCCTGCAGACGTGGTCCAACATCGTCGCGCGTCGCTCCAAGAACATGAGCGTCCGATCGTTTGGATACGGCGACCAGATGGGGTATCTGCCGCTTCGCCAAAGCATAGCCGCGTATCTGCGGACGGCTCGATCCGTGTCATGTGATGCCGACCAGATTTTGATCGTTTCCGGATCTCAGCAAGCCTTGGAAATCTCCGCCCAGGTGCTCGTTGATCCGGGCAACTCTGTCTGGATCGAGGAACCAGGGTACCGCTTCTCCCGCGAGGTCTTTGCCTTAGCGGGAAGCCGTCTGGTCGCCGTCCCGGTCGATGATCAAGGTCTCAACGTCAGCGCAGGCATCAGAAAGTGCCGAAGTGCCCGCGTTGCGATCGTGACCCCGTCGCACCAGTTTCCGTTGGGCGTGACGATGAGCGCCTCGCGCAGGTTGCAGCTCCTGCAATGGGCCCAGGAGAACGGATCCTGGATTATCGAAGACGATTATGACAGCGAGTATCGCTACGAAAGCGCGCCCATCTCCTCGCTCCAGGGCCTCGACAATAATGAGCGCGTTATCTATATCGGAACGTTCAGCAAGGTGTTGTTTCCTGCTCTGCGCATCGGCTATGTTGTGGTCCCCCGCGATCTGCTGGGTCATTTCATAGCCATTCGACGCGCTACAGATCTTGGTTCGCCGTCCTTAACCCAGGAGGTCTTAGCAGAGTTCATCGGCGAAGGCCACTTCGAGCGGCATATCCGGCGCATGCGGGTGCTCTACAAAGATCGAAGAAGCGCGCTCGTCGAATCCCTCAGCAGGGAACTCGATGTCGCAGGTCAAGTCATTGGCGCGGAAGCGGGCCTGCATCTGACGCTGATCCTGCCGGGGCCGGAATCTGATTATGACATCGCGCTCCGCGCCGCTTCGCAGAACCTGTGGATGTGGCCACTCTCCGCGGCCTACACCGGTGGGGCAGCGCGTAACGGATTGATCCTTGGCTTTGGCAGTACACAGGCCGCGGATATTCCCGCGGCGGTGCGAAAAATTCGTGGAGTTCTCTTGAACGCGGGCTCCTCAGGCGCCTGAGGAACGGCGCAACGAATGCGCCCAACCGTTCGCGAATGCAGGCGCCACAGTCGCGCGTTGATAAACACATCTTGGCCAGGCGAACCGGTTGCTCTGCACCCGCATGGGGCAGTTGTGGTCGGAACCTTAGATCCGAGCCTCCATCCAAATCGCCCAAGTGGTCGGCGAATCTCGGGGAGAATGGCTATTGCCACCGACGACCTGTGCTGGGAAGCTAGCACTGTTTGTCCTGTTTACATGTGTGGCCCACGCAGCAAACTCCTTTGGACCCGACAGGACATTCATCTCCACTTCGGCAGCATTGCGAACGAAGGGTGCTCCCTGGTTGGTATGATTCCCGATTTTCTATCTTTCGTAGAACAAACGTTTGTCTAAAAGATTCATTGAACCATGCACCATTTAGAAGCTTGGAGGCAATATGAATTTAAGTGGGTCAAGATTCAGTATGTTTGCCATTGCCGTGGCCGGCATTCTGGGATTAGGCAGTGCCTATGCGCAAAGCACAAACTCCGGCGATATTCGCGGCCTCGTCACCGATCCATCCGGCGCCCTGATCCCCGGAGCCACGGTCAGCGTTTTGAATCTCGACACCGGCGTTGCCAAGGATTTTCCCACCAACAACGACGGCTTGTACGATACCAACTCGGTCGTGGCCGGAAGCTACAAACTCACCTTCACGAAAACTGGGTTTGAGACGTTAGTGCGTGGTCCCGTCACCGTCGAGGTCGGCATAACGACCGTTAACGCCAACCTGAAAGTTGGCTCGTCATCCGTTGAGGTAACCGTCAATACCGACGTTCCTCTCCTCAACACCGAGTCCGGTGAACAGTCCGCGACGCTCGAAGCTCACGACATGGCGCAACTGCCCAACGTCGGCGGATCCAACGGCCCCGACTGGCAGAACTTCATGATCCTCCTGCCCGGCGCGTCTGGTACCTACAACGGCAGCATGAATCAGATGAACCCCTCCAATCCCGGTCAGGAAGTGTCCACCAACGGCAACATGCCCTTCACCAACGTGCTCGCGGACGGCGCGTCCACCACGCTCCCCAGCAGTCAGAACGCCAATCCCGCAGCCTTCGAAGATGTTCAGGAACTTCAGGTCAATCTCTCTTCGTTCTCCGCGCAGTACGGCGTGGGCGGACTCATCATCAACCAGATCACTAAGAGCGGTACAGACAAGTTCCACGGCGTTCTATATGAGTACTTCCAGAACACAGCACTGAACGCGGCAAACTACGGCTTTGGCAACGAGGAGAAAGTGCCATTCCTCAACTATGACGACTTCGGCGGAACCTTCAGCGGCCCCATCCCATTCCTTGGACTGAAGAAGAAAGCATTCTTCTTCTTCGGCTACGACCAGATTCACAATAACGCCGTCAGTGCCGGCTACCAGACCGTTCCCACAACTGCCGTGATGAGTGGTGATTTCAGCGCCAACCTCGCGGCCAACCCGTCCAAACCCTACCTCCTCTACGATCCCACCACCCAAACCATCGGGACCGATTCCGCCGGCCATCCCTACCCCATTCGTAAGAGCTTCCTCAGCGAATATGGAACCAACGCCATCCCCGCGGCCATGATCGATGCGGTCTCGAATTCCTTCCAGCAGTACTATCCCACACCAGAGAACCACATTTCCTACGGTAACTTCGTGCCCAACGCAACCCTCAACAGCGCCGGCGTCCTGACCAACAACTTCTATTCGCAATATCCAGTGCCTCGGCCGTGGAAGCGATATTTTGGGCGCCTGGATTATGCGATCACTCAAAATAACCGGCTCACGCTCTCCGATACGCAAGGCGACGAAATTGAAAATGGCGCTAATCCGATAACGGAATGCCCGGTCGGTTGCCAGATCGGCGACGTCGACAACAACAACGCACAGGTCACCGACGTTTGGAATATCAGCCCGCGCACCGTCAACGAAGCCAGGTTCGGTTACACCGATCAGTTGAATTTCTTTACGGATGCTGGCACGGGCTTGGGTTATCCCGCCAAGATCGGTTGGCAGTTTGCCAAAGCCGACGTCCTTCCCTCCGTCCAGTTGCAGCGCAACAATCCCTACACAAACATTGGACCCGCCACCAACGCATCCTACAAGGAATTCGTCTTCGATCCTTCCGACGTCGTCACCATGATTCGCGGCAAACACGTCATCCACTTCGGTGGCGAGTTCGCTTTCTATCGTGACGACACAACCACCTGGGGCAACATCAACGCGGGAACCTTGCAGTTCTCCGGTGTCTATACCGAGAATTGGACAGTCGACGCTAAGTCAGGCGTGGCCTCCTCCAACAGTAAGTCGGGCGAAGAGTATGCTGACTTCCTCCTCGGCTACGCGCAGAACTGGAGCGCGAGCGTCTCTCCTGAATACGGCGTGCGTTTGAAGAAGCCCCAGATGTTTGCTCAGGATGATTGGAAGATTAAACCAAACCTGACCATCAACTTCGGCCTCCGCTACGAAATCAGCCACGGGTATAACGAGGTCACCGGCAACATGGATAGCTTCGATCCCACCGTGGTGAACCCGGCAACCAATACCCTGGGCGCGTACTGGTATGGAGAAACCCACGCCAACGGCCGAACCTCTCTGGAGGCCAACGTATTTAGTACGGTCCTCCCACGCGCCGGCTTCTCCTGGCTCGTGCACCCGAACACTACGTTGCGCGGCGGCTTCGGCCTGTACTCCTACAACTGGAGCACGGATAACTACGGCGGCGCTACCAATGCGGGCCTGGGTCAATCTGTCTCGTCCTCCGGAAGTGTCAACGACTCATCGAACGGAATCTATCCAACCACCAAGTTCGATGGGCCCGGAACGCTCTTCCCCTTAGGCGGCGGCGCAATGACCCCGTTGCCCTACACAAGCGCTTCGCAGGACCCAGCCAGGTTCAACGGACAAAACGCGGGCTACATCGCCTACCACACACCGATCCCGAAGATCTATCAGTGGAATGTTGGCATGGAGTGGCAGTTGAGTACCAACACGGTCGCGACCATGAGCTATGTCGGCAGCCACGGACTTAACCTGACCTTCCCCACCAATATCAATGCGGCACCCCTAAACGCGCTGTCGTCCAGCGATCTCTCCGGCTGCGGCACGGGGTCAACCGTCAACTGCGTCGCAGCCTATCCGATCTATAAGCAGATCACCGGGAACCTCTACCAGGCGCTCTCCAACTACAACGCGCTGCAGGTAACCATCACCAAACGCCTGCAACACGGCTTCAGTTTCAGCGCGAACTACGTCTGGTCGCACATGTTGGATGACCAGGATTCCTCTGGATGGGGAACGCATGCTGGCCCTCAGCCCTATCAATACGCAAGCTTACTAACGGTGAATTATGCGGGTAAGAATTACGGCAATTCAAACTTCGATGTACGCAACGCCTTCAAAGGATTTGTGGTCTATCAACTTCCCTTCGGCAAGGGCAGGGCGTTCCTGAATAAGAACTGGTTCGAAGATGTAACTGTCGGTGGCTGGCAGATCTCCGGCACCGTCATCGTGTCGGCAGGAAACCCATTCCAGGTGCTCGCAACGGACTGTACCTACATGCAGTCCTGCCCCGGCACGCAGTTTCCCAGCTTCTCTGGACTCTCTCCACGGCCCGTAAATAGGGGCATCGCAGAGTGGTACAACCCTGCCGCCTTCATCAACCCTGGAAACGGAAACTTCGGCAATGCAGGTAGAAACCCCTTGGTCGGCCCCGGATTCAACACGGTAAATCTTTCGGCCCTCAAGGAGTTCCACTTGCCCTGGGAGCGGATGGCCTTCTCCATTCGCTGCGACGCTTCCAACGCCTTCAACCACCCTGCTTTCAGTCCGCCGCAAGGTCAGCTTGCTGGAGATAGCGGCACGGGCACTGAGTACACCTCCACCAGCAACGGCGGAAACCAAATCACCGGGATCCAGATTGGTGGAAGAACGCTACAGCTAGGGGCTCGCCTCTCGTTTTAGCGGAGCTTGACAGTAGTACCTCCTTTGAGACGGCGAGTATCTTCGCCGTCTCTTTTTTTTCTCAAACAGCTAAGCCCCTTCAGGTCGCCCGCGGCGGCGCTCCACTGGACTCCCTTGCCACCAACTCAGATTCCACACGGATCGTCATTGGCAGCGCTTCATACGCCAACCTTCGCAGCAGCGCCAAATCGCGTGCGAGAAGTTACTGATGATGAGGTTGCCTCCACCGAGGCCGTCTTGCGGGGAAGCCTCCCAGCACGTTGGAGACGATCGCAGCGGATGCCTTTGAAGGTACCCTGAGCGGCCTTCCACGAATCTGCCTAAGGAACAGCGGACTTCACCACGATATCGATGCCATCCCCGCTGTCCTGCGCTACGATCGTAGCCGACCTATCCGTATAGCTGAAAGGCGCAGTCTTTCCGTTCACGGTCACCGACGAGGGCCTCGCCGGCAGCCCGTTCACCTGGACCGCGATCTCCTTCCACCACGCCGGGTAGCTTCCATCATGCTTCCCAATGTGTATGTTGATCCCGCCGTGATCTGCCGAGCGTTCACACGTGAAGCTCACCCGCAGAAATTCGCCCCGTTGATAGGCGAAGCTCGTTCCATCATCCTGGTAGAGATGTCCGCCACAGTTCGGGCCCGGAAACACACGCAACGTCAGCGGCCCGGAAGGCTGTTCGTCGGTGCTCTGCACCAGGGGCTCGATCGGAAGTATCGTTCCCGGTCGCACGAATACCGGAAGCGTCGACAACTCGCGATGAATCCGCACTGCCGGCAGGACAGGCCCTGCCGCAGACTCGGGCTGGACTCCACCGGCCTGCACCTGTGTCCGATCCTCCTCCACCTCTTTCCCAGTCCAAAAGTCATACCACCCATGAGAGGGAAGTGTCGCCTCGTAATCACCCGACTCCTCTTCGAAGGCTGGCGCCGCGACCAACAAATCCGGTCCCACCATGAACTCCCCTGATGTATTGAGATCAACATCCAGCGGATGCCGATCTGCAGCCGCATCTGGAAACTCCAGGAACAGCGGTCTCAGCAGCGGCAGTCCTGTATGCGTATCCTCTTCCGTCACCGTGTACAGGTAAGGAAGCAGACGGTAGCGTGTCTCGATGAAGCGGCGTCGGATGTCTTCCTGTGCCGGTCCATTGGCCCACACCTCGTGATCCCCCGTCCCCTTCTCCGCATGGTCCCGATCGATCGGCTGAAACGCTGCGATTTCAATCCACTTCGTCAGCAACTCTGGAGTCGGCGTTCCCGCGTAGCCTCCCACATCTGCTCCGGCAACGGCGAATCCGCTCAGCCCCAAATTCTTCAGCATCGACGTCGTCAACCGCAGATGATTCCAGGTGGCCGAGTTGTCGCCGGTCCACGTCGCCGCATACCGCTGTCCGCCCGCATACGAAGCTCGTGTCAGCACAAACGGACGGACGTCCGGCTTCAGCGCCAATTGCCCCTCAAACGTTGCCCTCGAGTTTTCCATCCCATATACGTTATGAATCTCGCAATGCGTCGCCGTGCGCTTCTCAAACCCCGGCTCATCGATACGGTGCACCGTCGAGCACGGCATCGTCTTCAGAGCGTTGAACACGGAAGGCTCACCCATGTCGTTCCAGAATCCGTCGATCCCCATTTGCGTAAAGTTCTTGTAGAGCGATCCCCACCACACCCGCGTCTGCGCCCGCGTAAAATCTGGAAACACGCTGGGACCCGGCCATACCTTCCCCACGAATGCCGTTCCATCCGAATTCTTCACGAACTCATCGCCGGCAATCCCGCTATTGAAGGGCGCATAATCCTGTCCCGGGACGAATGCGATATGCAGGTCCGTAATCGCCACCACGTGGAACTTCTCCGCATGCAGAGTCTTTACCATTCCCGCAATGTCCGGGAACGCATCCTTGTTGATGCTGAACGGGCGATTCTTCTCCTGGAAATCAATGTCAAGATACACGGCATCCGAGGGAATCTTGTCCTTGCGCAACTGCTCCGCCACCTGCAGCACCCGGTCCTGCGTCATGTAGCTGTAGCGCGACTGCTGAAAGCCCAACGTCCATAGCGGCGGCAGTGGAGTCGGCCCCGTCAGCCATGCATAGCTCTTCAACACCTCCTTAGCCGAAGGCCCGTACAGAATATAGATGTTCGCCGCCCCCCCTTCCGCCCGATACTGCACCGTATCGCCAACCGTCTTGCCAAAGTCGAACGACGACGGCCAGGTGTTATCGACCAGCACGCCCAGCGACACCCCCGCACGATACGTCACATAAAATGGAATGCTTTTGTACAACGGATCGGTCGACTCCTGCCACCCATACGCATCCGTGTTCCACAACCGAAACGCCGCCTCGCGATGATCGAAGGCCCCCGTCTTATCCCCCAGCCCGAAGTAATGCTCATCGGCCGGCATCCTCTCCGCGACCCGAAAGCCCTTGCCATCGAACTCCATCGGCTCAGTGTCCTGCTGGAGTACTTGTCCCGAACCGTCCGTCACGGTCATCAGCCCGTTGCCGCGATCGACCGAGACATGCAGCCTCGCCGTATGAAACCCCACGGCCTTCTCATCGCTATCCTGGCTCACGCTCACAGATGCGCTCCGTGCTGCAGCCAGCACCGCCCAGCTCGCATCTTCCGGCAACACGTCCGTACCCGATGCGCGAATGCGCAACACATCGTCCCGCAATGCCGTTATCTGCATCACCAAATCGCCATCCCGCAACTCGACCCCGTTCGCCAGGGGTGTTGCGCTGGTGACCGACGAAAACGAAGCAAACCCCGCAGGCCTTGCGGGACCTGTCTGCGCCCCTGCATACACGCCTGCAAGGACAGCACACAAAAAGACGGAACTGAACCAGCCTGTGACTCGGCGTCCGGGCATTTGCTTCTCCACAAATTTCAACAGGTTTACCCAAGCACCGCCGCCTGTCAGCGGCTTTGCCCTTCAAGCAAGCTGAGGCCGCGGCGGTGTCTCCATCGCAGCGGCCTCTGCCCAGGTTAGAAGTTGAACATTAGCGACACTTCAGAGATGCGCCGTCCAAGCTTCAGCGGAGCCGACCCAAAACCGTCGCTCGGGTTGTAGGTTGCCGTCTCCGGCGACCCATTCGGCGACGTATCGCTCAACTGCAACGTCGTCTGCGATGCGTATCCAGTGCCAAAGCTGTTCAATGGATGGTTGATGAAGTTGAACGCCGCGTAGCGCAGCCGCAGCGACCTGTTCCCACCAATATGGAAACTCTTCTCCAGAGTCAGGTCCGTATTGAAGAATCCCGGTCCATGAGCGTACGGCTCAATATACTGGCCATTGGTTCCAATCGACGGAAGCCCAAAGCAGTTCGGGTTGAGATACTGGTGCGACACCAGTCCCTTTGCCGGATTGCAGGTCAGCACCGGCTGCAGATTCACGTCCGGTGTCCCCAGGATCGACTGCGACTCGACGGGATAGGCCGTCGCTCCCTGGCCGATATTTCCCTGCAGATAGTAGCCCGGCGATGCGCTGACGCCCGTCTGCATGTTCGGTCCGCTCTGGAGGTTGGTGATGCCCGAGATTAGCCACCCATTAATGAACCCTCCCAGCACACGCTGATCCGTGAACTTGCCCGTCTGATACGAATAGCTCAGGTTGAGAATTTGCGAACGGTCGAAGTTCAGCGGCCCATAGTTGTTATGTAGATTGAATGGATCGATGCCCGCAGTCCAGTTGAAATCCGCCGCCGACCCGAGAATGCCGAGCGCCTTGGAGTACGAATAGTTCACATTGAAATTCAGTCTCCCCATCTGCTTCACTGCCACAATCTGCAGGCCGTTGTAGTTCGCGTAAGTGGTATGACGCGGCACCAGGATCTGGCTGTAGTTGGGGAATGGCCTTGCCTTCTGCACGGCCTTGTCCCCCGGGTAGTTGTAAATGTTGTCCAGACTCGCGGCCTGCTGAGGGGTGCAACCTGTCGGATTGCAGGCTTCATAGCCGGCACCCGCATTGATGGCCGCCGCGGCTGTTGGGGTAAACAAGGTGCCCACAGGGATCGCGTTCACATTGTCGAGCACAACCGCCTGCGTCGTGCCATTGTCCATCATCGAGTTGGTGTTATTGCCCGCGTAGGAAATCTGCAGAATCCAGCGGCCTGGCAGTTGCTGCGCCAAGCTGAGACTGTAGTTATTCGTCAACGGCTCGTTGTTGTCGCTCGGGTCGAGGCCATAGATTGTCGACGGCGAGATATAGGTCTCCGTGCTCCCCGGCCCGGTATTGCCATACGTGTAGGGATCCAACTGCAGCGAGCTGACCCCCTTCAGCGTGTTGCCGCCAAAGCCTTGCAGGTCGGTATATCGAACGTTCTCCGACTGGGCAAACTGGTTGGACACGTCCACTACCGAATCATGGAAGCGGTACACGCCGGCTCCGCCACGCAACACCGTCTTGCCGGTCTTGAAGACATCGAACGAGAACCCAAACCGCGGCTCAAAATAGACCGGAGGTGAGCTTACGCCGGAGTTCGGAATGGAAGGAGTATTCGCGTGCCACGTGATGCCCGGCAGCGGGTTCGTTGTTGCGTTGTATTCCGAGGTATACAGCGACGGGATCCACACCGACGCTCCAATTCCATGCGCATCCTGCCACGCGCCCAGCTTGCTGATGCGCGCGCCATACGTCAGCACAAAGTTCGACGCGACGTGCCACGTATCCTGCGCGTAGAAATCCGTGTTCCAGAAGTACAGGTCGGTATAGGGATTGAAGTTCTGCTGATGCCAGTCCTGGATCTGCCCTTCAAAGAAGTTTGCCAACGCATTGCCGCTGTTGAAGTGCGGATTGCCATACGCCGGCGAACCATCCGGATACGTCCCGTTGTAATCTGCGAAGTAGTTTCCCGCAGGCCCGTAGTAATAATTCTGGATGGCGCCGTTGGTGGTCGGATTGGTCGCCGTCTGGTTGTTGCTGGTGCGTTGGCTGAAGATGCCGATCTTCACCACGTGCTTGCCCCACACTTTGGTCAGGTTATCGCCCACATTCGGTTGCAGCTTCTTCAGCTCCAGCGGGTTCTCCGAGTAGTCCGGCCACAAACCGAGCGGTATGCCACCGTAGGCGGAATACGTGGCCAGCTGCGGATACTGCGTGTCGTTATTGGCGAAGGCGCCGTTGTACGGATAATCGATCGCCCCCTTCTGCAGTGCTTTGATGTCGCGTGCGTCAAACGACTCCAGGAACGACGTGATCGTCGCATACATTTCGTTGGTCAGCGTGGGGGTGAACTGGGTCACATAGTTAACCGACCCGCTGTTCACCCACACGTCGTTATTCACGCCGTAGCCGGGTGTATTCACCCCGCCCAATACGCTCGATCCCGCGGGCGAATAATACGGAACCTCTGGCTGCCCCTGCTTTTGCTTTTCAAAACTGTAGCGCGCAAAGAAAATATTGCGTGGGGTGATGTTGTAATCCACGCGCCCCACAAACTGGCTCACATTGTTATTTACCAGGTTCTGCTGGTCCCAGTTGAATCCATCCGTACCCGTCTGCGTCCGTGTCGGCAGCGGGAGCGTGCCATTCACCAGCGCCATGGCGCCGGGGTCAAGCCATGGCGAAATGTTGCCGTTGGCCAGGGGTGTGCGATCGTCGCCATAGGTCGGCGCCACATTGAACGTGCCGTAATTCCCGTTCGTCACCTTCGGCCCTAGGAAGTTGTCCAGCGCCGCCTGACTGAAGTCGCCAGTGCGCAGCGCCTGCGTCGGAACCAGCGCATGAATAATCGCACTTCCCGAGCTGCCATACGCATAGATATTGCGCTGCGCGTCATACTCGGCGCCCGCAAAGAACGTCACTTTCTTCGTGTGTGGAATCGGTCCGCTGATCGTTCCGCCCGGATAGACGTAGCGGTCGTCCGGCCGCGCCAGACCGTTGTAATTCGCCAGCCAGTCGTTAGCGTCCAGCTGATACGTGCGTGCGTATGTATATAAGCTGCCGTGATACCTGTCCGTGCCCGACTTCGTCACACCCGTAATGACCACCGGCCCATTCGACTGGTCCGCGCCGAAGTTCGACGTCTGCACCTGCACTTCGCTCACAAACGCGTCGTCGATATTCATCAGCGCCGCGCCAAAATTTCCAGCATCCGTCAAACTCGCGCCGTCCAGCGTCAGGGTGATGCCGGCGACCGGCGAGCCGTTCGACGCATAGGGGGTCGGCATCCCAATTTGCACCTGCGAGAAATCTTGTGGCTGGTTCGTCGAAGCTAAGTTTCGGATTGCAAATCCTGGCAGGATCTTTTCTAACTCCGTCGCATCGCGTCCCACGATAGACAACCTTTCCAGGTCGTTGGCCGTGATCGTCGAGCTCAACTGGCCGCTGTCCAGCGGCAAACCTGCTGTCGTCGTGCTCACCGTCACGGTCTGGTTCACATCCCCGACGCTAAGTTGTATGTCCGTCAGCGCCAGGTTGTCCCCCGCGTTCAGATGGATCCCTGGCCGAACCAACTGCTTGAATCCAGCGTGCTCCACGGTCACCTTGTAGTCTCCGCTGGGCACCGCCGAGAACGAGAACTCACCCGCGCTGTTGCTCTGCAGTTGCCGCTTCGCACCGCTGGCCGTGTTCTGGATCGTCACGGTCGCCCCCGGAATGCTGGCGCCCGTCGTATCCTGCACGGTGCCGCTTAGCGCTGCGGCCCCCACCTGCGCCCACGCCGAGCTGCACAACATCGCCAGAAGTATCAGGCAGGCGGAAACACCGAGCAAGCTGCGGCCGCTGCGTCCGTACCACCGGCCAACTGCTTCCACTTCTATAAGATTGCGCTTCATGTTGCCTCCAGAAAATTTCACCGGCCTCTCGCGAAGACGGATGTCACTCGTAGATGAACAACGAAAGTCGGTTTCGAGTGTCGCCCGGTTATAGGGTTCACCCCCGACCCTGTCTAGGGCCTTGCGGTAAGGTCGTAACTCTTATCCTGATAAGAATCCACAATTTGTTAGTAAAAATGGCCAAAGTTCGTCCGCGACAAAGCCCTGCGCCAGACGGTATAATCCGCCTCTAACGGACAATTATGACCGACTTTGGGGGCGTTTCGGCAGCCGTTTACGGCGATGCGGAGAAGGCGGACATCCTGCGCCAGCTGGAGCGCCTCCTCGATAACCCCCACTTTTCCCATAGCAAACGGTTTCCCACCTTTCTCCGCTTCATCGTCCAGGAGCAGCTTGAGGGCCGCGGCGACCAGCTCAAGGAACGTACCCTCGGCATCGAGGTCTTCGGCCGCCACGCCGGCTACGATACGACCTCCGACCCCATCGTCCGCGTTACCGCTGCCGAAATCCGCAAACGCATCGCCCAGTACTACCAGGACTCCGACAGCCCCGACGAGCTGCGCATCTCCCTCCCCTCCGGCTCCTACATCCCCCACTTCGAGTGGCCCCACGCCGCCGCCTCTCCCAGCCCCACAACCCCCGCCTCGCTCAACGAGCCCTCCCCACCCCACGCCCCCGAGTCCATCCCCCAGGCTCTCGCCCCCCATGCCCCCGCTCGATCCCGCGTCTGGTGGTCGGTCCTGGCATCGGTCCTGTTGGTCGCGGCGGCAGCCGCCAGCGCGTTCTGGCTCAGCACACGCCCCTCCACCCTGGATAAATTCTGGGCCCCTATCTTCGGTTCCAACGACCCCATTGCCCTCTGCTTTCCGCAGAGCATGTTCACCGGCCAGACCCTCCTGGACGCCTCCACCCCGAACCAGGTTCGTCACCTCGACGAGCACATGCGAGGCGTCGTCCTCGATGATCTCCAGCCCCTCATGAGCGTCTCCGGCCTCCTCGAAATGCGCCACCGCCACTACACCCTCCTCGGCGAAGACACCGCCACCCTCACTGACCTTCGCCAGGGCCCCACTGTCTTCCTCGGTGCCTTCGATAACACCTGGACCCTGCGCATGACCCGCGACCTCCGCTATCGCTTCGGCAACGATCCGGACATGTCTCACTTCTGGATCGAGGACACCCAGTCCCACACCCAACAGCGTTGGAGCATCGATCGCCAAGTTCAGCAGACCACCCATAACTACCGCGACTACGCCATCGTCGCCCGCTTTCACGATGCGAACACCGGCAAGCTCGCTATCATCGCCGCCGGTATCGCTCGGGGTGGCACCGTAGCCGCCGGTGAGTTCCTCACGCAGCCCGGCGAAATGGAAGCCATGAAGGCCCATCTTCCCAAGGACTGGGACCAGAAAAATATGGAGATCGTCCTGAGCACTGAAATCATCGACGGCATCTCCTCTCCGCCCAAGGTAGTCGCCACGTACTTCTGGTAAGTTGATCTGAATGCCCACCAGCAGTCACTGCACTCGCCGAGCCCTCCATCATCTCTTGCTCGTTGTCTGCCTCTACTCCACTGCCTCCGCGCACGCGCAGCGCCTCGTCTTCGCGCACTACATGCTCGCTAACCAGGACACCACCGCCGACACTCCCACCGGCGAGTCCAACATCGCCTCTTACCAGCGCGAGATCCAGCAGGCCCAATCCATCGGCATCGACGGCTTTGCCCTCAACGCCGGCGGCTGGTCCAAGGAGCCCCGCTACATCCGCCGCGCCTCTGAAATGTTCGAAGCCGCCTATCGCCTCCACTCCAACTTCAAGCTCATGTTCTCCGCCGACATGTGCTGCTCCAACGATGCAGCCGACGTCCTCGACATGGTCCGCCGCTTCGCCAACAACCCCCGCTACGCCTCCATCTACTTCCAGCACGACGGCCGCTTCGTCCTCACCACCTTCGCCGGCTCCTCCCACGGCCCCCAGTTCTGGCAGCAGCTCCGCTCCAACCTCGAGCACGGCACCGCCCCCTCGCTCCAACCCGCACCCAACGCCCTCTCAACCGTCGCAGGCGTCCCCTCCAGCGCTCCCCTCCGCATCTTCCTCGTCCCCTCGTTCTTCTGGGGAGGCGAAACCCCCACCGCCGCCGACATCGCCTCCGGCCTCGCCCCCTACCAGCACATCCTCGACGGCGCCCTCTACTGGGGCATCGCCGGCGCGCCCGGCCTCGCCCATCCACCCGACCAGCTTCCATCCTCCGCCGCCTACGCCGCCACCCTCCACGCCGCGCACAAACTCTACATGGCGCCCATCTGCTTCCAGTTCTGGGGAGCCAACGCGAACCGCTACTACGAGTACAGCGGCTATCAAGGCATGCGTGCCCTATGGATGCAGGCCATCCAGACCACCCACCCTGACTGGGTAGAAATCATCACCTGGAATGACTTCATCGAAGGCACGTACGTCTCGCCCATCGATGATCCCGCGAAGTATCCCGCTGCCAACGACCTCGGCGCCAGCATCGCTCCCGCCGACACCCCGCACTTCTTCCACTCCCACCGCGGCGCCACCGATCTCCTCGCCTACTTCATCGCCTGGTACAAGACCGGCCACCAACCCACGCTCCAAACCGACGCGATCTACTGGGCCTACCGCACCGTCCTCTCCACCAAACAAGAGCCGCCCATCAACCTCTACGGCCCCGTCGCCGACACGCTCTACATCACCGCGAATCTCACCGCCCCCGCCGACCTCACCGTAACCCTCGGCCCGACCGAGATGACCCTCACCCTCCCCGCCGGCTCCAACGATCTCCAACTCCCGCTCACCCCCGGCCCCGCGCCCCGCTTCACCCTCACGCGCAACCATGCACCTCTCACCCAGTCCACCGCTGACGACCCCATCACCGCCGCCGCGCCCTATCCGAACCTGTATTACTCCACCGGCTCCATGCACGATTAGCTTCGAGCCTCACCTGGAAACGTAGCCCTGTTCCGCCATCCGTTTTCCCATCTCGACATACATCGCCTCATTGCGAGGCTGCACGGTTGCCAGGCCGTCCACATAGCGGTTGTACATAGAGAACGCCGCGGCAATGAGCACAGCATCATGGATGTCGAGATCAGTGGCCCCCTGCTTCCGCGCTTCTTCCACAAGTTCTTTCGTGACCCGCTTGCCATCGATCTGCACCTGCTCCGCAATCGCCAGCAGCGCCTTCAGCTTCTCTGAGATCGCAGCGCTTCGATAGTCCCGGCACACCGACTCCACAAGATCTGTGCTTCCGCCGTTGAGGTGGCTCGCCGCCGCGCCATGGCTGGTCTGGCAGAAGTAGCAGGTGTTTCTCGATGACACGAACGCCGCCACCAGCTCACGGTCTCGCGAACTGAAGCCGTCGTTTCCGGACGTATGCAGAAGGATGTGCGCCAGCTCCCGCATCGGCTTTGCGGTGTCAGGGCGAAAGGCGAAGCCGGCAGTGATTCCCGGCATATCTTCGGGCAGGGCAATATGGGGCATGGTTATTCCTCCAACGAGATGCTGGCCACGGCCAGGCTGTCATGACGTACTTGATAGGGAGTGCGATCGCGTCGCAGAAAGAGACTGATCGCCACGGCGAGCAGCGTTGTAAATCCAAGACCTACGATGCACCGCGGTTGATAGGACCCTGCGCGATCATAGAAATGTCCAACCACCATCGGACCGGTCGCGCCCCCAATGGCGTAGGCCGTCCACGTAAGACCGTACAGGACCGAGAAGTGTTTGCGCCCGAAGTAGCGCGCCAGCAGATACGGTGCGACGTCGGCTTCACTTCCAAGTCCGATGCCGAGCAGCGCTGCCCCCACCAGCGCCATCACCGACGTTCCCGAGAACGCGAGCAGGAACGTGCCCGCGGCGGAGATCAAAAGGATCGCCGTCTGAATCCTCTGGGCAGGGAAGCGGTCGATCAGAAAACCGGTGCATAGCCGCCCGAGAATGCCGGCGCCACCGCGCACGGACAGCGCCAGGGCTGCGGCCTGGACGGTCACGCCATGCTCCGTAAGCATGGCCGCAAGATTCGTGACCAACCCATTTTCACCGAAGGCCGAAAGCATGATGATGCTGGCGAGGATCCAGAACGGCGCGGTGCGGAGTGCGGCCGCTACGGTGACGCCAGAAAGCAGACCCTCGTCCTCTCGCTGCGTGATTGGCCGGTTGCGCACCAGCAGTGCGGTCAGCGGCATGCCCAGCAGAGCGATGCCGCCCAGCATGAGATACGCGTCGCGCCAGCCGTGATGATCGATCACCCACTGCGTCAGAGGAGGGATCACAATGGACCCCACGCCGCTCCCAGTTAGGATCAGCGCGACCGCAAGTCCGCGCCGTCTGCTGAACCACGTAAGGATGGTGCGCGTGTAAGCGAACTGCGCGGTCCCATTCGCAACCAGTCCGAGAATGAAGTAGGTGAGATAGAACCGCTGGATGCTCGGGCCCAGCCGGCTGAGCGACGCCAGCGCCAGCGCGAAGATCACGATCGACGGAAGAATGATCCGGCGCGGCGGGAAGCGGTCGAGCAGCACGCCGATCCCGGGAGAGACAACCGCCACGGTGATTGCAGCCAGCGCAAACGTCCCGGAGATAGCCTCGCGGTGCCATCCGAAGGCCGCATGCAGCGGATTGAGAAACAGGCTGAAGGTGTACGGCACAATCGGAGCAAAGCTCACCATCACGCCGATGAACGCGGCCGCCGCTACGTGCCAGCCCGTGTACTGGATGGAGGATTCTTCATCCCCCACGGAAGCGGTCGCATAGCTGCTCATTGTCGACCGCCGTGATGCAGCGCAAGCGCGCCCCCGAGCAGGCCCTGCGATGGCAGCCCGAAGGCGTTCACCACCCGATTGAAGCAAGCAAATAAAGCGGTAAGGTGGATTGCCTCCGCGATCTGCAGGTCCGTCCAGCCCGCTCCCCGGAGCTGTTCCACGTCTTGAGGCGAGACAGCGCTCGACTCCCGCGTGACCTTCTCGGCAAACTGCAGCAGAGAACGCTGTGCAGCCGTCAGCGAGGCGGAGTGAAAATCGCAGGTCGTTGCTGCCTCAAGCTGCTCCGCAGTGCCGCCGTTCGCGCGCAGAAAGGATCCATGGCTGTCGGCACAATACTCGCAGTCGTTTTGCGAGGAGACAAACGTTGCGATCAGTTCTTTATTCGCGCGGCCAAGCGCCCCGTCACAGAACAGCATGGTCTCCGCAAGCCCCATCATGTGTTCGAGCAGCGGTGGGTGGGTCGCAAAGCACTGCAGGATGCCGGGAACGGCTGGCCGCCCAAAGGCGGAACGAAATTTTGCGTAGAGTCGCGCGACTTCCTCTGACGCGTTTTCTTCGTCCACCACGGGCAGGTTCTTGGATGCTGGGAGAGGCATAGTTAGACATCTTATCGGATAGCGTAATGAACCAGGCGTGAGCCCCCGGCGAAGACTCGACGGTGGCAGGGAAGGGAGATAGGCGTGCAACCGATTCTTACCAACCGGATGGCCACCTGTCGTCCACCTTTAGGTGGACAAAAACTTCCATCTGTTCCCCGGTCGCCCTGCTCGCGTATGCTTCTCGGACAAGAACCATCAGGAGACTCCATGCCACACATAAATCTGCCTGAGGGCCTGCAAGGGATACGCAGCGCCATGGCCTTCCGTCCGGAGACGGCTAAGCCCCTCAACGAACTCGTCGAAGTGTTGCTGCACGCGCCCAACTCACTTCCGCAGGGCGACCGCGAACTGATTGCCACGTACGTGTCCCACTTAAATGACTGCTACTTCTGCCAGACAGTCCACGGCTCCATCGCGGCAGCGTGCCTGAACGACGATTACGAACTGGTGAAGCGCGTCAAGGCGGACTTTCATGCTGCGGACATTTCAGAGAAGCTGAAAACCCTGCTGGTGATCGCAGCCAAGGTGCAGAAGGGTGGCAAGCAGGTAACAACGGCCGACATCGAAGCTGCCCGCGCCCAGGGTGCAACCGACATGGAGATCCACGACACGGTCCTGATCGCCGCCGCCTTCTGCATGTACAACCGCTATGTCGACGGTCTCGATACCTGGCAGCCTCGCAATGAAGAGCTCTACCGCGAGCGAGGCAAGAAGACCGCGCGAGAAGGCTATGTCTCGATGAGCCGCGAATATCTCCCGGGCCACGCAGAGCACGCCAAGAGCTGAGACACAGCACTCTGTTGCCTGCAGCCTCTCCAACAGCTATCGTGGGAGGCAATGACCAACGCGCCTTCGATCCTTCAATCGTTTCGCCTCGACCACAAGATCGCTCTAGTGACGGGATCCTCTTCGGGCATCGGCCTCTCCATCGCCATCGCGCTCGCCCAGGCAGGAGCAACCGTAGCCTGCCACGGAAATTCGCGCCCCGCCGAAGCCCCCGCCGAAGCGATTCGGAAAGACGGCGGCTCGGCCTCAGCCTTCTCCGCCGATCTCTCCGACCCAACCGGCGCCGAACACCTCTTCAATGCCGTCATCGCCCACTACGGCCACATCGACATCCTCGTCAACAACGCCGGCACAATCCTCCGCCACGACGCCATCGACTATCCCTTCGAAGATTGGCAGAAGGTGATGCAAGTCAATCTCAACTCCGTCTTCCAGTTATCGCAACTCGTCGGCCGCGGCCTCATCGCCCGCAATTCTCCGGGAAAGATCGTCAACATCGCTTCGCTCCTATCCTTTCAAGGCGGCATTCGAGTCCCCGCCTACGCAGCCTCCAAGGGAGGAGTCGCCCAGCTCACCAAAGCTCTCGCCAACGAGTGGGCATCCAAAAGCATCCAGGTCAACGCCATCGCCCCCGGATACATCGCCACCGGCAACACCACAGCTCTTCGCAACGACGAAACACGCAATCGCCAGATCCTCGAGCGCATCCCCGCCGGCCGCTGGGGCGAACCCACCGACATCGCCGCAACCGCCGTCTTCCTGTCTTCTCCAGCAGCCGACTACATCACCGGCGCCATCCTCAACGTCGACGGCGGCTGGCTCGCACGCTAGCACCTTAAAGTTTCGCTAGATCCTTCAGCACCGCCATCGCCGCGTTCCGTCCGTTGATTCCGATCACGCTGCCCCCCGGATGCGTACACGCCCCGCACAGATACACCCCCTGCATCGGTGTGCGCGCCGTAAGCCGCTTCGACCACATATACGGTGGCAGGCACTCCCCCTGGAAGATGTGTCCCCCCGTCAGCCCCACTCGCTCTTCAATGTCCGGCGGCCCCAGCACCTGCGCATCGATCACCGCCGTCTCAATGTTCGAGCAATATCTCGCCAGCGATTTCATCGCCAGCCGCTTCACCTCTTCGCGCCGTTCCTCCCACGTCCCCCGCGCAAACTTATACGGAACATACTGCGCAAACACCGACATCGTATGTTGCCCCGCAGGCGCCACCGTCGCATCATGCACGCTCTGAAAATAAAGCTCGCACCACAGGTGTTCCGGCAACTCCCCCCGCCGCGCCGCCGCATAGCCAGCCTTCCACTCCGCGTGCGTCAGCGGCGCATTGATCTGCCCATAGTGATGCGGCGCATCCACTCCAGGCCGAGCGATAAAATTCGGCAGCTCGCGCAGCAGCACATTCAGTTTCACCGTGCAGCCTTCGATCGGCACCCGTTCGACCGCCGCCTTCCAACCCACCTCCGCATCCTGCCCAAGCATCTTCAGCGTTCGCCGCGGGTCCGCATTCGACACCACCACCGCCGCCCGAATCCTCTCCCCGCCCTCCAACAAAACGCCCTCGCCCGGCACAATCTGCGCCACCGCCACGCCGCTGGCCACCACCGCGCCCGCCTCTCTCGCCGCATCGCAAAAGTAGAACGACACCATCCCCATCCCGCCCCGCACATACCCCCACATCCCCGGCATCCCGCCCAGTCTCCCCGACGCATGATGGAACCGAATCGACGCCGTCCCCGCATCGAACGGACTCGCATTCGTCCCAATCACCCCCTGCCCCAGGTACGCCGACTGCAGCCGTTCATCCCGCAGATAGCGTTCCACGAACTCCGCCATCGACCACTCGTACAGCATTCCCCGCGCCTCGGCATCATTCCCCAGCCGCCGATCGATCTCCTCCGCCGTCGGCGCATCACCAATCCACGCATCCGCGTCGCCCTCCGGTCGCAGCGCATCCCGCAGCCGCCGGATCACATCATTCATCGCGCGCCATCCTTCCACGTCCTCCGGCGCAAACCGCCGCACCTCTCGCTCGCACGCCTCGTCCTCATCCCAAAGCTGAATACTCGACCCATCCAAAAACGGCACAAACAACCCATTCACCGCCGGTGTCCACTGAAACCCGCGCCCCACCAGCCCCAATTCCTCCACCACCCGCGGATGCAGCAATCCCGCAAGATAAGCGCACGGCGACATGTACACACCCGGGAATGGCTCCTCAATCGTGCACGCGCCGCCCACCCGCTCCCGTGCCTCGAGCACCAGCACCTGCTTGCCCGCACGCGCCAGGTACGCAGCGCACGCCAGCCCATTGTGCCCAGCCCCAACCACGATCACATCCCAGCGCCGCGCCGCAAGTTCTCGGATCGTAGCAGGTAGGCCAACTTCGTCCAGCACGTCAGCAGTAGGTGAACTCAAACGCGTATCTCCCTTTAGAGAATCAGAGCAGCATCTCCACGCATCCACCATACATGCTCGGCATGCCCCGCGTTACTCCAGCGGCTGCAGCGATTGCAGCAGCGTAGGAATCAGCTCCGACACCGTCGGATGAATATGCACTGCGCGCGAAATCGTCGTGTACGGCGCCTTCGCGTACATCACATCCAGCAGGCAGTGAATCGCCTCATCGCACCCTACCCCCAGCAACGACGCCCCCAGGATCATCTTGCTCTCCGCATCCACCAGCACCTTCATGAACCCCAGACTCTCTCCCTTCTCCACCGCTCGATTCACCCTCGTCATCGGCCGCGTCCCTATCAGCGCCGGCTTGCCTGTCGCACGCACCTCCGCCTCCGTCATCCCAATCCGCGCCAGCGGTGGATCGAGATACATCGCATAGCAAAGAATCCGGTCCGACACCCGCCGCGGATCGTTGTCCAGCAAATTCGCCGCAACAATCTCATAGTCGTTGTACGCCGTATGCGTAAACGTACCGCGCCCATTGCAGTCGCCCAGCGCATAGATCCCCGGCACATTCGTCCGCAGCTGATCGTCCACCACGATGTACCCCCGCTCATCGGTCTTCACGCCCGCATGCTCCAGCCCCAGGTCATCGGTGTTCGGCACCCGTCCCACCGCCAGCAGCACATGCGACCCCACAACGTCCGGCTCCCCCGCCGTGCAATTCGTCCCCACCACGACATCGCTTCCACGAGCCTTCACATGAACACACTCCGCGTTCGTATGAATCGCGATCCCCTCGGCCTCCAGAATGCTCTGCACGCACGCCGACACATCCTCGTCCTCGTGCCCCACCAGCCGCGGCCCCTTCTCGACAATCGTTACCTCGCTGCCAAACCGCCGATACATCTGCCCAAACTCAATCCCGATGTAGCTTCCCCCCACCACCACCAGGTGTTTCGGCAACACATCCAGTGCCAGCAAACTGCTGTTCGTAAGAAATGGAACCGTGTGGATGCCCGGCAGATTCGGCACCGCCGCCCGTCCCCCAACGTTGAGGAAGATCTGCTTCGCCTCCAGCACCTCGTCCCCAACCCGTACCGTCGTCGGCGACTCAAGCCGCGCCGCCCCCTTGAACACCGTCACCTTCTCGTTGCCGCGCAGCGACTTCTCCACCCCATTGCGCGACTTCGCAACGATGCCCTCCCGCCGCGCATTCACCGCCTTCATATCCACTTCGATCGAGGTGTCGATCGACACGCCATAGTCACCCGATCGCCGCGCCACGTGCGCCGCATACGCGCTCGCAATCATCGCCTTCGTCGGTGTGCATCCCGTATTTACGCACGTCCCGCCAAACAGCTTGCGCTCCACATACGCAACTGTCTGCCCAGCCTTCGTCAGCCGCGCCGCCAGCGAAGGACCAGCCTGCCCAGCCCCAATAATGATCGCATCAAACGTTTTCATAGCGAGTTAGATGTCCGTTTCCAGCAAACTGCCTCACTGCGCAACCAGACTACTCCGGCCGCAACCATCGCCGCCCTACTGATAAAGCAGGAACGCCTTCCGCGCGCCGATATACTCCGCAACTCGCGGTGCCCACCCCTCAGCGATACGGCGAGGATCATCGCCGCGCTCAATCGCCTCCACCGTCCTCCGGCTGCCAATCAATCGCAGCGTCTTCTCCACCGCAAACTGCGCCGGATACATCCGATGCAGCACACTCACAATCTCCACGCCCATCTCCGGAGAATCCAGCGCCCGCCGATCCGTCACCGCAATCCGCACCGCGTCCATCGTCTGCCCATGGAACGGATAATGATTCGACGTCTCCGCCACACTGGTAGTCGTCGCGCTGAAAGTCACCCCCGGAATCTTCCGCGCATTCAACGCCGCCGCCACCTCCGCCCCGTGCATCCACGCCGTTCCAAACAACTCAAACGGCGTCTCCGTCCCGCGTCCCACCGACACCCCGCTAAAATCCAGAAACCCCAGGCCCGGATACAACATCGCCGCCGTCATCGTCCGCAGATTCGGGCTCGGATTCACCCACGGCAGTCCCGTCTCATCGAAGTACAGACCTCGCGTCCAGTGCTCCATCGGCACCACCGTCAGATCCACATCAAGCTTCTTCACTCCAACCACGTACTTCGCCAACTCCCCAATCGTCATGCCAGTCCGCACCGGCAGCGGCATGTAGTCGATATACGCCGCCACCCCCGTCGTCAGCTCCTCATCCGACACCGGCCCCTGCACCGCCTCGCCTCCAATCAAGTCCGGCCGATCCAGCACCACGATCTTCAGCTCATGATGGAACTCCGCCTTCTCCTTCGCCGCAGCCTCCAAAAAATATCCAGTCACCGTGTCATACGTAAAGAACCGAACCCCCGCATCCTGCAGATCAATCACCACCGCATCCAGGTCCTTCAGCTCCTCATGCGATGGCCGCTTGTCCGCCTCCGTAGGCCCAAACAAACTCGTCACCTGCAGCCCGGTACCAGGATCAACCTCAGCCTCCACATGTGCAGAATCCTGCTTCCCAAAGATCCCATGCTCCGGCGAAAAGATCGCAGCAAGTTTCGCCCCCGCTACCACCTTCGGCAGATCCGTCGCAAGAATATCCACGGTCCGCCGCCCCGCGCGATCAAGCCCCGTCTGATTCGTGAGCACGCCCACCACCAGCGAATGACCGACGTGCCCCGGACCGCCGGCCAGCGGCGCGAAGTGCTCTGCTTCCAGCACGTCGATGCCCGTCATCGTCGATGAAGTGTGCTGAACCACACCCGGCCCACTGGTCGATCCATACAGCCCCAGCGCCTCCGCCGCAGCCGACGCCACCTCCCCACGCAAATTCGAAATCGGCGGATTCCCCCGCGGATGAATCGCGTTCGCCAGCAAAATTACATACGTGTCCGACCCCGCATCCATCCACAACGACGTCCCCGTAAACCCCGTATGCCCGAAGCTCCCAATCGGAAACACCACGCCGCGCGGCTTCGAAAACGCCGTATCGATATCCCATCCAAACCCGCGCAGATCCTGCCCCCGCACCGCCGGATAATGTGGCGCCAACCCCGGCGCAGCGGGTTTCTCTCCTGCCGCAATCGCCGCGCGCTCCGCAGCATTCGCCGCAGCCACCTGCCCCTCCGCACGCCCCGGCTGCTGCGGCGCCACCATCAACTCCAGCGTCGACTGCTTCAGCGGAAAATCGCTCGGCCGCCCCGCCAGCCGATCCAGCAGCGCCTGCGCATACAGCGACATATCATGCGCCGTCGAAAACACCCCCGCATGCCCCGCCACTCCACCCATCCGCCGCGTCGTCGGATCATGCACCGACCCACGCAGCAGCCGATCGTAATCAGGATTCGTCGCCGGCTCAGCCTTCGCCTCATCGTCATGCGCCTCCGGAGCAATCCGCGTCAGCAGGGAAGTGCTCCAGTCGCCCTTCGGACACGCAAACGACTCGCGCCCCTTCGGCGTCGGCGCCCATGCGATCGCCGAGCCCACCACGCGATGCGGCCCGCAAGCCTTCGCCAGCGGCAGATACCGCGTCTCCGTCATGCCCAGCGGCTTGAAGATGTGTTCCTGCGCATACACATCCAGCGGCTCGCCGCTCAGCACCTGCACCATGTATCCCAGCAAAACAAAGTTGATATCCGAGTAGCGAAACACCTCTCCCGGCGCCGACATCAGCGGCGTCGTCAGCGCCCGATGCACGCCCTCCCTGAAGTCCGGCGCACTCAGCCCCCACGCATCCTTCAGATTCACGTCCGGCGCCTCACCCGACGTATGCGTCAGCAACATCCGCACCGTCACCTTCGCGCGCTCCGGATCATGCCCCGCATTGAACTCCGGCAAATACTTCTCCACCGGCTCATCGAAGTGCAGCTTACCCTGCTCATACAACTGCATCACCGCGGTCGCCGTGCTCAAACACTTGCTCAGCGACGCCATATCAAAAATCGTGTCCTCCGTCATCGGCTCCGCTGCCGACGGCGCGCCATCCAACCCCGGCTCGCCCGCCAGCTTACGATCCCCGTACGCCTGCTCAAACACCACATGCCCGCCATGCCCAATCACCACCACTGCCCCGGGCGGCCGATGCGCAGCCGCCGCGTCATTCAGCAGCGCCGACACCCCACCAAAGTCCGGCCCCGGCACCTGCGACACGCCCACCCGCGTCACACACAGCAGCGCGATCACCGCCACCACACCCCGCCGCGCCGACTGTCTCCCAAACACCAAACTAGCCACCGACCCAACGCCAAACGTCGCCGCGGCGCCAATCAGCACATACCAGGTCCACGCAACATGCGGAATCGTGATCACACCCAGATGCACCGGAAACACTCCTTGCCACAGCCACACGTTAAGCACAAACCCAAACACCATCCCAATCGTAGCTCCCGTCTGCGTAGCAAACTTCGTCAACGTCCCCAGCAGAAACACGCCCAGCAAGCATCCGTACGCCACCGATGCAATCGATAACCCAATCTCCACCACGTGCCCCTTCCCGCCCACCGACACGGCGTACACCGCAATCGCAAACAGCACCAGCGCCCACAGCACGGTGGACGACTTGCTCACAATCGCGCGTTCCCGATCATCCGCCTCCGGCCGCATGCGCATATAAAAATCCACCACCGTCGTCGACGACAAGCTATTCAACGCCGCCGACAAATTCGACATCGCCGCGGCCAGAATCGCCGCCACCAGCAGCCCCGCAACCCCCACCGGCATCTCCCGCACAATGAACGTGGGAAAAATCCGATCCGCGCTGGCAAACACCGCCGGGTGCTGCCCGTAGAACACAAACAGCCCCACCCCAATCAGCAGAAACAGCGCAAACTGCACGAAGATCACCACGCCCGAACTCAGCAGCGCCAGTTGCGACTCGCGCAGATTCTTCGCCGCCAGCATCCGCTGCACCATCAACTGGTCCGTCCCATGCGACGCCATCGTCAAAAATGTTCCCCCCAGCACCCCGGCCCAAAACGTATACGTCGTCGTCAAATTCATCGCGAAGTTCAGCATGTGAAACTTGCCCGCACCCGCTGCCACTGCATGGATCGTGCTCCAACCTCCCGTCACATGCGTGCCCAGCGTAGCAATCGCCACCACCGTTCCGCCAATATAAATCGCCATCTGCACCACATCGGTCCAGATCACCGCAGCCATCCCGCCCTCAAAGGTGTAGAGGAGTGTCAGTGCCGAGATGATGCCAATCGACAAAACATCCCCCGTGCCGATCGCGATACCCACCACAATGCTCACTGCGAATACCCGCACACCCTCCGCCGCAGCGCGCGTCAGCAGAAATAACCCCGCAGTCACTTTGTGGAGAGTGTGGCCGAAACGTTGATCGATAAGCTGATACGCCGTCAGCATCTGCCCCTGAAAATACTTGGGCAGAAAGATCAGTGCCACCACGATTCGGCCGAGCATGTACCCGATCACGATCTGCAGAAACCCAAAGTCCCCTGCGAACG
>DATHQT010000023.1:0-79208 GCA_035482415.1 Acidobacteriaceae bacterium
AGCCGTGAATCCGAATCAAGAAGGCACCAAGGCGGCGGTATGGTACGCGCTTCCGCTGGCGGCTGGTGAGACGAAAACGATTCATCTGCGTCTGTCGCGTTCCGGAGGGCCCGCGCTTCTCGACCACTGCGAAGTGTTCGATCAGCGGAAGGCCGAGGCGGACGAGTTTTATTCCTTTGCGCGCGGCGATCTTTCGGAGGACGCGTGCAACGTGCAGCGCCAGGCGTTCGCGGGTCTGCTGTGGTCGAAGCAGTATTACCATTTCGTGATCGAGGATTGGCTGAAGGGCGATCCGGCGCAACCGGCTCCGCCGCCGGAGCGCAAAGAAGGTAGAGACAGCTCGTGGACACATTTGTTCAACGAAGATGTCATTTCGATGCCGGATAAGTGGGAGTATCCCTGGTACGCGGCATGGGATCTGGCGTTCCATATGCTTGCATTCCAGGCAGTAGATCCTGACTTCGCGAAGGATCAACTCATGCTGATCCTTCGCAATGACTATCAACACCCCAATGGGCAGGTTCCAGCCTACGAGTGGAATTTCGGAGATACCAATCCCCCGGTGCACGCCTACGCCACCATGCAGATTTACATGAGTGACAAGGAGCGGAATAACGGCAAAGGCGACCTGCAATTCCTCACGTATGCCTTCTCCAAACTGCTGGTGAATTTTACCTGGTGGCTGAACCGAAAGGACCGCTCAGGAAACAATCTTTTCGAAGGCGGATTTCTGGGCCTCGACAATATCGGGGTATTCGACCGCAGCGCGCCATTACCAGGCGGTGGTTACCTCGAACAAGCGGACGGAACGGCATGGATGGTCTTTTTCAGCCAGCAGATGTTGCGCATCGCCGTGGAGTTGGCGCTGCATTATTCCGTCTTTGAAGAGTTCGTCGGCAAGTTCTTCGAGCATACGATGTGGATTGCCGGAGCTATGGATCGGATGGGTAAGGCGCAGGACACCATGTGGGATGAGGAGGATGGCTTCTTCTATGACGTGCTGCGGATGCCGGATGGCGACGCGTTTCGCCTGAAAGTGCGCTCGATGGTTGGTTTGCTGCCACTCACAGCGGTCGCCATCTTTGAGAGCGACATCATGTCCAAGCTGCCTAACTTTGCCAAGAGTGCCGGACTCTTTATGGCCAGGCATCCGGAGCTGGCGGCTAATCTGCACATGCCGGCGACACCGGGCGTAGCCGGAAGGCGACTCCTTTCCACCGTGAACGAGGACAAGTTGCGGAGGATTCTCACGAGCATGCTGGATGAGAACGAATTCTTTGGTCCACATGGAATTCGGGCTCTGTCGCTCCATCACCGCGAGCATCCGTTTGAGTTTGAGATAGAGGGACAGAGGTATTCGGTCGGATATCTTCCAGGGGACTCCGACAGTGGGATGTTCGGAGGCAACTCGAATTGGAGAGGGCCGGTATGGATGCCGGTAAACTTCCTGCTTTTCACCGCGCTGATGCGGCTTGGCGCCTACTACGGAGATACCTTCACGATTGAGTGCCCGACCGGTTCGGGGAAACGAATGACCCTGTTCCAGGTAGCCAAGGAATTAGGAGACCGGCTCATCGGTACGTTCGTCAAAGATAGTTCTGGCAGACGGCCCGTCTACGGAGGCGCGGAGAAGTTCCAGACAGATCCGTACTGGCGGGAAAATGTCCTCTTCTATGAGTACTTCCATGGCGATACCGGCGCAGGCGTTGGCGCGAGTCACCAGACTGGATGGACCGGATGCATCGCGCGAATCATTCAGGCCAATGGAGCCTTCGATGAAGCAGATATTCTCAAACCCGACGCAGAGCGACGCGCCATCAAGCTTGGGCTGGGTCAGACCGCAGAGCAGATCGATGCTGCGGTCGTCGCGAAATAAAGATGAGGCTCATGAGGTCGAGCCCAATTTCCGACGATTGGGCGAAGCCCGAAGCCTCGGTGCTGCCGGTCTATTTCAACAACACAATCACTATTCCCGCAAGACGGGGCAATCACGGGTCGCCGCTTTGAGATGCAGGCGCGCTCGGCTTCGAAATCTCTGTGGAAGTTCCTGGCAAGCAACTGCGAATAGGCATTCCTCATCGAAAACGAAGACAATCTTTCCGCCAGCAATTCGGCATCGCCATCGGCGTTTCTCGTGACTAACCCTGAAAACGCATGCAAGGCTTATTTAATGAGCACTCTGGCCGCCGTCATCAAGCGCGACAGCCCGATCCTCCGCGTGGCTCGCGGCGATCATTGCGGTCTGCCGAATCTGAATTGCGACAAATTCCGCCGGCATGACCGGAGCAATTTGGATCACAATATTCACGATGCCATTGGCGATGTCGGTGGGCGTGGTGGTGGTTGCATCGCAGGTCACGAGGTAGTTGTAGAAGGCTCCCTGCCGCGCCAGCTCAGCCATGAAGCTATTGCCGGCCAACCGCAGCGAGGACCAGAGCGATTCATCGTTCCGCTCGAAGGCAGCCCACTGTGTTCCGCGATACAAACTGTCTTCGATGAAGAGCATGAGCCGCCGCACGGGCAGGTACTTATAGTCGTCCTCGAACTGGTCGGCGCCTTGCAGCGTGCGGGAGCCCCAGATCACCGTGCCGATGACCGGGAACGTGCGCAGGCAGTTGACACCGAGAGGGTTGAGCTCGCCCTGCTGCGGGTCGCTCAGGGTGACGTTGAGCGAAGTCACGCCAGCTAGCCCGGCATCTGCGCCGGCCGGCGCCTTCCATACGCCGCAAGCAGCATCGGTCGCTGCGATAATGCCAGCGATGGCGCCGCACGGCGCGAACACCGCGGGACGCCCCTCCCTCAAAACGTCTTCGCCGATGAACCGCGGAAAGTAGACCGCGGCGTTGCGCCCCACTGCGATGCCGGCTTGGTTCTTGCCGGTAATGCCGAGGTCTTCAAGCTTGATGTCAGCAATGCGTCCATCGGCAGCCAGTTGTTCCCAGGCCGCGGGCGGATCCACTATGTAGATGGCGCGCTTCTCCACAGAGTAGCGGGCCGCCGCATTGCGCACCTTCGGATCAAGATCCTGCTGCGCCAAAGGCATGTCGTCGGAAATCCGCCGGTCAGGCGGAATGCAGAGCAGGTTGAACGACACCGCATTCAGCAGATAGATGCCGGTGTTCTTGAGCGCGTCGCCCAGATAGGTCTGCGGCTGAAGGAAGTCGCCGTCGTCGCCGCCTTTGCCCATCACGGCACCCACAGGCGGCGAGTTGGGCAGCCTGGAGACGCGGCAGAGTTTCGAACTGGCGAGCACACGGTCCAGCCGGTTCGGAGAATCCTTCGCGAGGCCTGTCTGCTTTACCGTCAGGTTCATGTAGCGTTCCTGCGACACCTGCCTGCCGCGTGGGTCGGTCAAGGTGAGGCTCAGGTTGAAGAGGTCTTCCCTAACGATGTCGCCTTGCAGAAACTGCTTGACTGAAACGTCGGTAATGCCGTCGACATCGACCGCGGCATAAAGGCGATTGCCCCATGTGCCCGGGCTCGCGGCAACCAAGTGCAGCGACGGCGCGAAGATCTCGTCGCCGACCGTGCCTGGCTGGCAGAGTTCCCGGCAATCTGGCTGCATAGGCGACGAAGGCGGAAAGTGGAGCTGGGCGTAGCCGTTGCGTGTTTCATCGACTGGTTCGAAGAGGCGCGCGATCACCGCTTCCGATCCGCCATTCTCAAAAAACTGCTGAACGGCATAGCTCATTGGATAGTCCAAAGAGAGGCCGCCATAGAGCCGGGTGAAGTCGCCGAAGCTAGAAATCGCAAGCGCTTCATCGACCGGTCCCATAGGAGCCCGGCCAACGAACGCAGCAATGCTGGTTGCAACCGGTGTGATGGTGTGCAAACCACTTGGAATTTCTCCAACATAAACGCCAGGAAAAGTCGGTGTGATGGGCAATGGAGCTCCTCGGATCATCATAGGCTCCAACACAATTTGTCGGCTAGTTTAGGCGAGCAGTTCCCTACCCGATCCAGCACGATTGGTCGAGCGACGCTCGCTTGATCTCCGACATCAACCCTCTGCCTCGGAGCCATGACCTTCAGCGACGGCGAAGGGTTTTGGAGGATAAGCGGAACCGTCGACCAGGCGGGACCCGATGAGCTCAGGGGTGCGCGTTTCGCCGCCTATGCGCCTAACAGCTTCGATGGCGTTATGGGGAGATCGCGAACTCGGAGTCCAATGGCGTCGAAAACCGCATTCGCCACAGCCGCAGCCACCCCAGTCGCTCCCAACTCACCGATCCCCTTCGCACCAGTGGGACCGGCATTGGAATCAAATTCATCGACGAAGGCGACATCGATCTCCGGCGGGATATCCGCATTTACAGGAAGAGGCACGCCAGCAAGGTCCTTCGAGTACCAGCGCCCCAGTGTTGGTTCGAACCAGCTGGCTTCCATCGCAGCCATGCCCCATCCCCAGACGATGCCTCCGATCATTTGCGACCGTGCCGTTCTCGGGTTGATGATTCTCCCGGCGCTATAGACCCCGGTCGCTCGACGGAGCCGCAACAAACCGAGTTCGGCATCGACACCGACTTCCACGAAGATCGCACCAAAGGTTCGTGCCGGGTACTGCGGACTCCCCATATCCACAAACGCGCCATTCGGAAGATCGAAGGCACCGTCTGAAGCGATCTCTGAAAGGCCAGCGCCTTTTAGCAATTCTTCGATCGAACGCGATTCTTTGCCGAGCAACACTCGTCCGTTGCGCAATTCAATGTCCGATGACGGCCATCCCGCGAGCCGAGCCAGCTGTTCGCGGATCCGCTTCGCTGCAAGTTGAACGGCTGCGCCCGTGCTGATCGTTGTGCCCGAACCATAGGTGGGACCGGAATAAGGCAAATTCGTATCGCCAGCCAGTACCTTGACTCGCTGCGGATTCAAGCCAAGCACCTCCGCAGCAATCTGCGGGAAGATCGTCGCGGGCCCGGTTCCAATGTCGCAGAAGCTGGATTCGATCTGGGCTGTTCCGTCAGACCGCATGCGGACACGGGCCGTGGAGTGGAAGCGGGCCTGCCCCTGGCTGCAGTCAGCCATGCCGCATCCGATCCTCCAATGCCCATCGCGAGTTCCACCCCGGGGGCGCGTTCTCCACTCAAAGCGTTCTGCCCCAAGGCTGTAGGCTTCCCTCAGCTTCTTCGAGGACCAAGGCTTCCCGCTTTCAGGTTCGACCTCAGCATAATTTTTGAGCCGGAGATCTAGCGGGTCGATCTTCAATGTCCTGGCGAGCTCGTCCATAGCAGCTCCAAGTCCCCACGAGCCGGGTCCATCCCACGGCGATCTCATGAATGTAGGAAGGACCATGTTGCCGCGCCGGACTTGTTGACTGATCTTGATATGGTCACAGGCATAGAACGCGCGCGAAGAGGCTGTCGCGAACTCGACATAATCGTCCGTTTTACCAGTGACGTTCGACACCTTGTGTTCCATGCTTTGCAGCCTTCCCTCTCCATTCGCGCCGAGGGAAACCTCTTGCGTGAGTTGGGGCTGGGGACCGGCTACGCTATACATGTTCTGACGATTCAGTACTAGCTTTACGGGCCTTTCAACGACTTTGGCCGCCATACATGCGAGGATTTCGTGAGACCATACGAAAGCCTTGGCACCGAAACCCCCTCCGGTATGCGGCGAGACCACGCGGACGTTCGTTGGAGGTAAGCCAAACACCGCCGCAAGTACATTCTGAACGGCGGGCAGATGCTGGACAGAGTCATAGACCGTGAGCTTATCCGCGTTCCAGACAGCTAGAATCGCAGATGGCTCCATCGGGTTGGCATGGCGCGAAGGTTGGGTATAGGTTGCGGTCAATTTAATCGATGCCGCGGCGTATGCCATGCCCGCGTCACCCTTCGCAAATGCTAGAGGTCCCGCCTTTGAATAGTTACCTTTCTCCGGAATCGCGTCCTCAGGAATGGACGCATCCGCGATGGAGAATTCGGACCTCGTGTAGCGAACCTGAACCAGCTTGGCGCCCTCCTCCGCCGCTTCCAGCGTCTCCGCCAGCACGATGGCTACGGGCTGCCCCTCGTGCACGATTTCGTTCTCCTGCATCGGTACAAAACGGCTTGCCAAAGGTGGGACTGTGATCTGCCGCAGCGCGGAATGGACGCGCGGCATGTCAGCCGCGGTGAGCACGCGCACCACACCCGGTGTTGCCAAAGCCGAAACACTCGAAACCGCCTCCACGCGTCCGCAAGGAATAGAAGCAGTAACGAGGACCGCATAGAGTTGCGAAGGCTGAAACTGATCGCCGGCGTAAAGGGCTTTGCCGGAGACCTTCGCCGGGCCATCCAAGCGAGCGATGGCATTGTCGAGTCCTCGATTCATGCTTGCGCCGCCATTTCGATCGCGCGAACCGCAGTGTTCTGAGCGAGCTGAATTTTGTACCGATTCATGGCGAGCGGCTTTGCGTCAGCGAATCCGGCTTTCACCGCAAGCATGATCTCCGGCGAATCGCTGCGCAGTCCGGCAAGACGCCCCTCTGTCTCCACCAGGCGCCAAGGCCGCATGGCGACCGAGCCCAGCGCAATCCGAGCCCGGTGAATCACGGGTCCTTCCATCTCAAGCGCAACCGCCGCTGAGACTGTCGCAAATTCGTAACTCTCGCGCTCCCGAATCTTCAGGTAAGCGGACTTCGGCGCTGCTTCCCCTAACTCAATCCAGGCGATGACTTCGCCCTGCTGTAGAACGTTGTGTGCCGTCGGATTTTCGCTGGGGAGGGTGTGGAACGTTGTCGCCGGGATTCTGCGTCCGCCCTGTCTGCTCTGCGTGACAAAGACGGCGTCGAGCGCCGCTAAGGCGGCAGCGGGATCTGAGGGCTGCACAGCCACGCAGTCCTCTGTCCAACCGAAGATTGCATGCTTCTCATTCAGCCCATGCAGTGCGGCACAACCGCTACGCGGAGTTCGCTTGTTGCATGGTGTCGGCTCGTCAGCGCGGAAATAGGGGCAACGTACCCGCTGCAGGGGGTTTCCTCCGATGGTTGCGAGATTCCGTATCTGCGCAGAGGCGGCTTTCAGTATGGATGTAGACAACACAGGGTACGACTTCCGGATGACGGGGTGTAACGCGACATCGTTCAACTTGGTGAGCGCGCCTATCCTGACGACGCCGTTCGGCAGTTCTTCGATCCCTTCGAGACCTTCAACCCCAGTGATGTCCACGAGCTTGGAAGGTTCTGCGATTCCAATGCGAGCCCAGTTGAGGAGTTCAGTTCCCCCGGCGAGAATCGTGACGTCGGAGGTCGCTGCGAGCTCGATCGCTTGATGAATGGAAGTCGGCCTTGCATAGCTGAAGTTCTTCATCAAGCATTCCTCTTAGCCACCGCGTTAACGGCGGCGACAATCTGGGGATATGCAGAGCATCTGCAGATGTTTCCGCTCATCCATTCCCGGATTTCGGAGTTCGATCCAGTGTGTCCCTCTGCCACGCACGCTACCGCAGACATGATCTGTCCGGATGTGCAGTACCCGCACTGAAAAGCATCCTGATCGATAAAGGCCTGCTGCATGGGGTGAAGCTGATCGCCGTTGGCCAGTCCTTCGATTGTCTCGATTTTCTTTCCATCTGCTGCGATCGCGAGCACCAGGCACCCATTGACTCGACGTCCGTCAAGATGAATCGTACAAGCGCCGCATTCTCCGCGATTGCAACCCTTCTTGGTGCCAGTGAGGTAGAGTCGTTCGCGCAGAACATCCAACAGGGTCGAGCGGGGTTCAACCTCAACGCGACGGCTGACACCATTGATTACCAAGGTGATGTTCGCATGAGAAACAAATGGTGAGTCGGCCGCCGCCGCGGGAGCGATCGCTTCGGACATTCCGCTAAGGCCCGAAACAGCAGCGATCGCTCCGCCCTTGAGCAGCGTCCTGCGGGAAAACTCTTTTCGTGTTTTCTGGGGATCGTCCATGCAAAAGCACCTCAGATGAGATCTGCTCCACTCACGCCGCTTCCTTGACCCCTTTCAAACAGCGACATGCTTACACAATCGCGGGTTAAGCTGACGAGCTTCAGAAGTGATGATCTGTTGTTCGTGATTCTCTGATCTGTCCTCCGCGCTCGATCCTGCTGAAGTGACTATTAAAGAAAACTCGGACGATTGCATCCCGCTAAGGAAGGTATTTTCAACCCTACTGACGGATGGGTATCGGACACCACGATTTGGGGAGCAGTTGATGCCCAGGCATGGGGACAACTTTTTCTATTCAATCCCGCTGAACCGCGGGATTTTCCTGAGAATCATCGACGAGGCGCAAGCCCTGTCGGCCTGAAAGAAAAACTGAGCAAACCGCTGAACTCCGGCGCAAGGGAATCACGACATAGTCGCGAGAGCTGGGTCAGCAATGACGTTTCCGAAAAGACGAAGCACGGATAAATAATGGCTCCGGAGCTTCATGCCGGTAATCGGTCTTGAGATTTCTCGGCGCTGGTCGACATATCAGTACTCATTAGGCCTGAATTAAGCACTCTAACTTTTAATTAAGTTAGGCAAACTACGGGTAAATCCTCGTTTTTAGCTAATAATTAGCTGTAAATCAACTGAGTGCGAGTAACTCATAGTGAGCACTATTGCTCTATTTATATTTCCTTCTTTTTTTTCATTGGGCTAACCCTTTCTGCGTATGTGGTATCAATATAAGTACCGTTGGTAACCATCTGAGGAACGCACGGTCACTTCCAATCCTTCATCTGGCGCATCAGCTGTGAGGATATTTAAATGCAAATGCGCGCACGTAGGCTTAGTATCACGGGTTTCCTGGCAGCTTTACTTTTCGTGGGAATGACAGGTTGCGGTAAGGAAACAGTAGCTTCAGCCCCTCCGGCGGCGAGTGCTCTAGCACCTTCACCTGGCGCCACCAATGTAGCGATCAATCAGGCCGTGACTGCAACCTTCAGCCAGGCGATGAAGCCAGCTACAATCAACACATCCACTTTTACGCTGACAGGCGCCAGTGGGCCTGTAACTGGGTCTGTAACTTATAGCGCGGGTCTGGTTGCGACCTTCACCCCCAGCGCGAATCTCAGCTATAACACTGTCTACACAGCCACGATCACAACTGGAGCTGCAAACACGCTCGGTATTGATACAGCCCAAAACTACACGTGGACATTTACTACAACAACTCCGCCGCCGACCGTCGTTTCTACCATTCCGGCAAATGGAGCTACCGGTGTGCCTGTAACTCAGGCGCTAACTGCCACCTTCAATGAAGCGATGAGTTCAGCTACGATCAACGCATCCACTTTCACTCTGACAGGGCCTGGCGGAGTCATAACAGCCGCCATCACCTATAATTCCTCTGGATTTATAGCGACGTTCACACCCGCCACGAATCTTGCCTACAGCACGCTCTACAAAGCTACGATTACAACGGGCGCACAGGATTTAGCTGGGACTGGGTTAGTTACCAGTTACTCGTGGACGTTCACTACTGCAGCTCCGCCGCTCTTAGTCCTATCGACAACTCCCGTAAATGCCGCCACCGGCGTTCGAGTAACTCAAGCTCTTACGGCAACGTTCAACCAGCCGCTGAACTGCACGACGCTTACATCGCCGGCAACTACCTTCATCGTTAGAGGCCCAGCCGCCACTCCTATTGCAGGAGCCGTCACCTGCGCGGGAAGTATTGCAACATTTACCCCGACCTCTGACCTGGCCTTGAACACCCTCTACACGGCCACCATTACAACCGGAGCCGCAGACACGGCAGGTACTCCACTGGCTAGTAACTACGTGTGGAGCTTCATCACACTTCCAGCAGCCGCACCGCCCACCGTCATCTCTACTGTGCCTGTCAACCTGGCCACGAACGTACCTGTCAACCAGGCTGTCCTTGCAGCCTTCAGTGAAGCGATGACCGCTACGACCATCGACGCGGCAACCTTTACTCTCGCAGGCCCGGGTTCGACCGCCGTGACCGGAACAGTTACCTACACCCCCTCAGGCAGTGTCGCGACGTTCACCCCGTCAGCGCCCCTGGCCTACCACACCTTATATACGGCCACGATAGCCACGGGCGCGACCGGTCTTACAGGAGTAGCGTTGGCCAGCAATTATGTCTGGACCTTCACCACGGCGGCCACGCCCATTGCGTTGGCACCTACAGTCCTTTCAACCATTCCTGCAAACCTGGCCACCAACGTGCCCTTGAGTCGGATCATCACTGCGACGTTCAGTGAGGCCATGAGCCCTCCCGCGATCAGCTCGACAAACTTCACACTCAAAGTTACGGGCGGAGCTACTGTGGCGGGAGTCGTTGCCTACGCTTCCGTCGGCAATACGTTGACGTTCACGCCGACAACTAACCTTGCACCCAGCACCCAGTACACAGCTACCATCACCACCGGGGTAACCAATCTCTCTGGCACTCCCCTGGCCAACGCCTACGTCTGGACCTTTACAACCGGTACGCTTCTAGACACAACAGCACCACAGTTAGTATCAACGTCACCCGCAAATACGGCTACCAATGTGCCCATCAATTCGGCCGTGAGCGGAACCTTCAGTGAGGCGATGAACCCACTGACGATCAGTACGTCCACCTTCACCCTTACGGGCCCAGGATCGACAGCTGTGGTGGGAACGGTATCCTACGACGCGCTCGACTTCATTGCCACCTTCACGCCGAACGCCAATCTGCTGCCGAGCACCCAGTACACGGCTACCATCACGAACGGTGCAACCAACCTCGCAGCCAATTCGCTTGCTGCAGGAGGTGTACCGAATCCCTGGGTCTTCACCACCGGCGCAACCGTGGTTCCACCGCCAGTCGTCCTGGGACCAACCGTCTCGCTCTTTGGCGCTTTCGGTGGCTCCGCCGGCATCACCAACCAGGGAACCGAGACGGTGATCAACGGAGGCATCGGCACCACTGGCGCGTCGACCCTGATCACCGGGTTCTACGACCAGAGTGTTCCCGCAGTAGCGGGCGTCTACCCCTGCTCGTATACCGTAACCCCACTCAATGCGGGCCTGGTAAATGGAGCCATCGACACGGCCCCACCTCCGCCCACCGTTGGCTGCCCGAACGAGGGGACAGCCACAACCATGGCCACCGCGACCCAAGCCTTGCTGGAAGCTCAGACGGCATACACGACACTGAAGAACCTTCCTCCCGGGACCATCTTGTCCACCAATGAGTTGGGCAACCGGACCCTGGCTCCCGGCACCTACACCTCCGCCAGCTTCTACGACATCACGGCGGGCCCTCTCACTCTCGACGCACAGGGAGATCCCAATGCGACCTGGGTCTTCCAGATGGGCACCTACCTCACCGTAGGTAGTCCGTCGGCGACTGAAAGCATCGTCCTCATCGGCGGCGCCCAGGCCAAGAACGTCTTCTGGCAGGTAGGAAGCGCCGCAACCATCAACGGCGCGGGCGGAGGAACGATGGTAGGAACCATCCTCGCGCAGGCTGGGGTCAGCGTTTCAACCGCCGGAAATGCCGCGATCACGACCATCGATGGCCGACTAGTCTCCTTGACCGCCTCGGTCACCGTCGTCAATACCATCGTCAACGTACCTGCACAGTAAGCCGCATAGCGGCCGCCCTGCAAAGGGCGGCCGCCACCAATGCAACGAATGCGGCGTGGATCAGCATCGCGACGCACGACCCAGGAGAATGAAATGAAATTAATTGCGCGCGTGCTTGCCCCTTTGGCAATGGCTGTCCTCCTCACTCCTGCCCTGTCGCTCCAGGCGCAGAACACGGTGAACCCAGCCATCCGTTCGATCGAATATCCGAAGGTTGAACTCTTTCTCGGGTATTCGCACCTTGGCACCGTGTCGAACGATACCGTCCCCGGAAACCGGATGGTTGGTTTGAATGGCGGCAGCGCCTCCGTTGCCTTCAATCTGAATCGTTATATCGGGCTCGTAGCCGACGTCGGCGGCTATGACGACAGCCAGTTGCAGCTCACAGGAACCGGAGCCAATGAGCCTCTGGTCGTAAGCTCCAGCGGCACCGCCTACACCTTCCTCTTTGGACCCCGGTTCTCCTTCCGGAATTCCACCCGATTCACTCCCTTCGCCCAGGTCCTGGTTGGCGGCGTGCACGCCAGCGACGTCACCGTCTCCGGCTGCGCGGGCACCTCCTGTACACCGCTTCCCGCACAAACCGCCTTGGCCATGACCGTCGGCGGAGGATTGGACATCCGGCTCACCCGCCATTTCTCCATCCGCGCCGTGCAGGCCGAATACCTGATGACCCGCTTCGCCGATGTTGCCATTGGATCCACAGGAGCGGCCACTCCGCAAAACGACCTTCGCCTCTCTTCTGGTCTCCTCTTCACCTTCGGAGGAGCGCAGCCACTGCCAGTACAACTCGCTTGCGCCGTTCAACCGTCAAGCGGCTACCCTGGCGATCCCCTAGCGGTTACGGCAACGGCCACCAACCTCAACCCGAAACGCCACGTCACGTATAGTTGGAACACCAACGGCGGCACGGTGAGCGGTTCCGACGCTGCGGCAACCATCGCGACCAAAGGCATCGCGCCCGGCACCTACGCCGTAACAGGCCACGTTACCCAGGGCAGCCACCCAGCCGAGCAGGCGAGCTGCACCGCGAGCTTCAACATTCTGCCCTTCGCTCCTCCCACCATCACGTGCTCAGCGAGTCCGTCCACGGTAAATCCAGGTGATCCCGCCAACATCACAGCGCTGGGAGTAAGCCCGCAAGATCGTCCGCTCACCTACTCATACGCAACCACAGCCGGCACGGTAACCGGGAACACCGCGACTGCAACGCTCAACACCACCGGCGCTGCCCCCGGCGCGATCACCATCACCTGCAGTGTCGTCGACGATCTAGGCAAATCTGTCTCCGCCGATACCACTGTAACTGTGAGCGCACCGCCGCAGGTAGCCGCACCCCTGACCCGCGATCTCTGCGCTGTTTCCTTCGACCGGGATCGCAAGCGTCCTGACCGTGTAGACAATGAGGCGAAGGCCTGCCTGGACGACATTGCGCTGGACATGCAGCGTGAGTCTACATCCCGTCTCGTCATCGTAGGCAACTATGCAGCCGACGAAAAGCCTGCATCCGCTGCCCACCGCTCAGTCAATGTCCGCCAATATTTAGTTAATGAAAAGGGTATCGATTCTTCGCGTATCGATGCGCGAGTCGGCACCGACAACGGCCGCACGGTGACCAATGTTTTCGTCCCCGCCGGCGCAAGCTACAACGACAACAACACAAAACCAGTGGACACAATCATTGACGAACATGGAGCACATTAAGAGCGCCGGTGAGTATGAACTTGGTGCCGTGTTGCGCCGCAACCCACGGCACTAGGTTCAAGCCGAGACCGGACCCGCTCAGCGGTTCGGTCCTGTAAACGCTGACACTGTAGAAGCGTTCAAAAACACGAGGCTCTCGGTCCGGTGGGGGACCGGTGCCGGAATCTGTCTATGTTGGGGCGAGGACAAAACTGCTTAAGGTTCCGGCCGGATAGTTCCACTCAACCACCGTGCCCTCGCAGCACTAAGCTTTTGGTCAACAAACTTCCCTGAACGGCAGCCTGAACACTACGTCTTTCCCACCGAGCGTTATGGTGCTGCCGGCGACAAGTTCTCTCCGAAGGCGTATGACTCCGACCCAAGTTAGCCGATCAGCAGCATCAAGGAAGCTTGGGAGGTATCGCTTCGCGGCGACCTCAACGTTCGATCTAACTAGATGATAATAATGGCTCCTGAGGTAGGACTCGAACCTACAACCCTTCGGTTAACAGCCGAATGCTCTGCCATTGAGCTACTCAGGATCGCGTGTAGAACGCAAGGCAACCGGGCGGTTGCTCTTCAACCTTTATAACAAATGCGCAAGGGTGGGTCAAAGCGGCGTTATCCTGTGCATCAACTACGATCCGCCTCGAACGCCACGCATTCGCTTCGCCTACACCGTCAGCCTCCGCCGCAGTGCCATCGCAACCGTCTCTGCCATCTCATATCCAAGAGGGTGATCATGACCACCGACCGCGATCCGGGCATCACCAGCATCCCCAGCCATCATTCCGTCGATCAAACCACAGACGCGCTCACCAGGATTCTCGCCGCCAAAAGCATCACTCTCTTCGCTCTCGTAGACCACAGCGGCGAAGCTGCAAAAGCCGGCATGACCATGCCGCCCACCAAGCTCTTAATCTTCGGAAGTCCTCGCGCCGGCACCCCCATCATGCTCGCCGCCCCCAGCGCCGCCCTCGATCTCCCGCTCAAGATCCTGGTCCATCAAGACAACGCTGGCAAGGTGTGGATCACCTACAACGCGACATCCTACCTCCAGCACCGCCACGCCATTCCAGACGAGCTGCTGCCAAACATCGCTGGAATCGAACCGCTGGCACGCAGCGTCGCCGACTAGCTCGTTAGCGGTACAACAGCACCGCGATACTGTACGCGCTAAAGCTGTGCACGCCCTCTGCCGGGCAAGCTCCCACCACGGCTGCGTTGTAGTGCCCCGTCGCCAACCGCTGCTCCAGCATCGCCGGAATCTTACTCAGATCATCGGCCGTATACCGCATCACAAACCATGGCCTCTGATCACCCGCATATCCCGACTCCATCGAGCAGGTTCGCCGAGCATCCCGGGTCGTCGGCAATACCGCCACCGACGATTTCAACTGCAGCAGCTGCCCTACCGCAACTTCCTGCTGCTCCAGCGAAAGATTCGTTACCGACCGATCAAAATCTTCCACCGCATACAAGCGGTTCCCCCTCGCAATCACGCGAATCCCGATCGAATCCACCCTCGGATCCAGCAGATTCTCGCGATGCTTTGCAGAGTTCATCCACGCCTCTTGAATCATCAGCGCGCTGGGAGCCTCCGCCACATTCTCCGAGATCACGCTGAACCGCGCCCCCGCTTCCTGCCCCCGCACCATCAACTCCGGTTCCCCTTCGTACTGGTGCGAAATCGACTCGCGTTCCGCCATCTGTTCCGCGTGGTAACTCGCTGCGTCGTACAGGGAGCGATCCCAATGCAGCGGTTGCAATCCCCGCTGCGCCCGTTCCGCATTCGCAGCCGACAGCAGATACTGCTCCGCTACCGTCGGACCGTTCACCAGCCTTGGCCCAGATGCCGCCCAGGTCACACCGCAGGAAACCAACAGCGCCACGGAAATCAGTCGAACTCTCATACGAGCACCAACCCTGTAAGCCACAAGAAGTTACTCTCACAATACAGTAACCATGTGAAAGTTACTAGTGGTGGTTACTATACCGGTCTAAACCGGCGGCACTGGCAGGCGTTCTCGATAGCGAATCAACAAGTACAACAATTTTCGAGCGTTCCAATAACGCGGCATATACCGTCGCGGCTCGGATATCGACCGATATAACCACCCCAGATACGTCTGATCGGCCCACACCGGGATCCGCACCTGGTCCCCGCTCAGAAACGCAATAGCCGCCCCAATACAATGAATTGCCGGCACATAGCTCAAGTTACGCTTGAGATATAGCCCCACCCGTTCCTGCGTCCCGCCCCCCAGGGTCAGAATAATATGCTGCGGCCGCAGCCGCTCGATTCGCTCCAGCAGCTCCGGATCGTAGATCTTCTGCTCCGAATACATAGGCGCAAGGTAGACATACTCCTCCGGCACCGAAATCCCCTGCTCAGCCAGCCACCCGAGATTCCGCTCAGCGCTCTGCGGACTCGCCATAATCCAAAGCACATTGCCCGACTCCCGCACATCCGGCTGCTTCAACAGCTCGCGCAGATACTCCAGCCCCGACAGCCGCCGGATCGAGTCCTTCTGCAGCCAATTCCACACCATCACCATGTACGCAGAATCGGCAATCGCCATATCGGCGTTCATCAACGCCTCGCGATACGACGCCTTCACCTCCAGATCTTTCAGCGCAGGCGCAGCCGGAACCACCAGCAATCCCCCACCCCTCATTCGCCGCACGGCTTCCGCCGCCGTCCCAATGAAGAAGTGAATGCCGAGAATCGTACGTTGTTCGCCCTCAGCGGAAGGCATCGTCTATTTCCCCTTGGCCCCGGTTGCAATCTCCTGCTCAATCCACCGATACGTCCTCTCCAGGCCGTCGCGCAACCGGATCGACGGCTCCCACCCCAGCTTCTCCTGGATCAGCGTGTTGTCGCTATTGCGCCCATTCACGCCCTTCGGCGCATTCAAATCATAGGTCCGCTTCAGCTTGATCCCGGCAATGTCCTCAGCAAGATCCACCAGCTGATTGATCGTCACCAGCTCGCTCGAGCCCAGATTGATCGGCTCATCAATCTCGCTCTCCATGATCATCTCCGTGCCCTTCACGCAGTCGTCGATATACATAAAGCTGCGCGTCTGCTTCCCATCGCCCCAGATATTGATCTCGTGAACGCCCGACAACTTGGCCTCAATCACCTTCCGGCAGATCGCCGCCGGCGCCTTCTCGCGCCCGCCATTCCACGTCCCCTGCGGCCCGTAGACATTGTGGTACCGAGCCACCCGGCACACCAGCCCATAATCTTCCTCGAAGTGCCGGCACATCCGCTCCGAAAACAACTTCTCCCAGCCATAGCCATCCTCCGGCAGCGCCGGATACGCATCCGACTCCTTCAGCGCCACCACGTCCGGATTCGTCTGCTTCTCGCCGTTATAAACGCACGCCGACGACGAATAGAAGAATCGCTTCACACCCTTCGCCTGCGCCGCCATCAGCATGTGCGTATTGGTCAGCACGCTCAGCATGCACAGAGCCTTATTGTTCTCGATGAACCCCATGCCCCCCATATCGGCCGCCAGCTGGTACACCAGCGACACCCCATCCGCGGCAACCATGCAGCTCTCTTTGTCCTTCAAATCCAGGCTCAGGTTCTCGACGCCCTCCGTCACCTGGTACCAATCTTCCAGCGGCTTTACGTCCACCGCCCGAACCACCTTAACCCCATTCGCTATCAGGCCTTTGACAAGATGTCCGCCAATAAAGCCCCCTGCTCCGCAAACGACCGCGGTTTCCCCTTTAAGGATCATCGAAACAGCTCCAATCTAACGTGGCTAACAGTCATGGCGGCTGCCTGGGTGCACCGCTCGTTTATTTCATCTCTTGGAATCATTTAACGCTTCGTGCGTTGTAAGGTCTCTGCCTCAAGTTTATGGGACGGCACGCGGAAGTCAAGGTTCGCCCAACCCGGCACTGTTCTCCACCGAACCAACCTGGCCTCTCTTCCCGCCTCCGCTTCCGAGCTATCATCACTTCACCGGCATGGACGAACCTCTCAACCCTCCATCACCCCTCACCTCCCTGCTCCGCCAGGCAGCCCATCACCCACTCGCCGTCGCCGGCTGCCTCGTCCTCGCAATCTTCCTCATCTGCGCGATATTCGCTCCCTGGCTCGCCCCCCACGACCCCGCTCAGCTCAACCTCTCCGCCCGCCTTCTCCCTCCCTCCTCCGCCCACTGGTTTGGCACCGACGAGCTCGGCCGCGACGTCCTCTCCCGCACCCTCTATGGAGCCCGCATCTCCCTCCTCGTCGCCGTCGCCGTCGTCGGCATCTCGCTCACCGCCGGCTCCATCCTCGGCATGCTCGCAGGCTTCTACGGCGGCTTCATCGACACCGTCATCAACATCTACCTCACCAACGCCTTCCTCTCCCTCCCCGGAATCCTTCTGGCCGTAGCCATCGTAGCCTTCCTCGGCCCCTCGCTCGCGAACCTGATCCTCGCGCTAGCCCTCGCCGGCTGGGTCAACTACGCCCGCCTGGTCCGCGCCCAGGTCCTCACCGTCAAGCAGCGCGAGTACGTGCAAGCCGCCCGCTCCATGGGAGCCACCGACCTCCACCTCATGCTCCGCCACATCCTCCCCAACATCCTCCAACCCCTGCTCGTCCAGGCCGCCATCGGCATGGCTGCAGCGGTCCTCTCGGAAGCCACCCTCAGCTTCCTCGGCCTCGGCGTTCAGCCCCCCACCGCCACCTGGGGAGCCATGCTCAACGACGCCCGCTCCCACATGTTCGAATCCCCCTACCTGATGTTCTTCCCAGCCATCGCCCTGGCCCTCTGCGTCTTCTCCTTCAACCTGATCGGCGACGGCCTCCGAGACTACCTGGACCCCCGCACCCGCCTCCGCCAGGGCCTCTAACGACTGCAGTTGCCCTCCCTTCTTTCCGTAGTTCCCAAAACCCCGTTTCGAGGGACGTTCGATTCAACCAACACTTTGGCTGCTTCTAAGAGGAGTGTTTGTACGAGAGGTATCGAGCGAGTAAGGGTTCGCGTGAAACTGGTTGCGATACCCCGGTTCGTGTTTTACTTCCAGTTGACACTTGGATGGAACTTGGGGGCAGAACCGAAGAATGGCACGAACCAGTACCGACAACGCAAGGTTCGCACTTGCCATATCAGCTCGATCAGCCCTCATCACCTTTTCTGCGGTTGTCGCTGCACAGCTCGCCAAAGCGCTCATCAACGATCTGTTCGACGGGAAGTGGGACAAGGCTGATTGGAAGTTCATCCTCGCCATTTCCGGCTTTGCTGGCGGGGTAGTTTTCATTTGGGTATTCGTTTCTGCGTATGTCTCGATGCGCGCGGCGGCTCCCGCCGATGCCATCTTGGATCGAGAACCTGGAATATCAACCAATCCGAAAGAGGTGATGTCAGGATTTGTTGGGATGGAGTATTACGGCCTGATTCTCAATCGTACCTACCTCGTATTCGCTGCGCCGGGTGGTCTCTACGGCTGGAAGGTTGAAGGCCCAGTGAGTAACGCCCGCCCGTTGTTCTACGAACCGTATCAGAAAATGCTTGACGATCCAGAACTTATCCGAGGTCGCGGAGCGGTCGAGGATCTCGCAAAGTTGAAAGGTGGCTTTTTCATCCCCGATTTAGAGATTGCGTCCGTGATTGCGAGTGATAAAAGCAAGTGGGGCATGGGCGGTATACCGCACTCGGGACGAATCCGCGTCAACCTGACGAATGGAAAGTGGAGAGAGTTCATACTCTTGGGATCCGTCAACCCGGACGCGATCCAAGAAAGCATCGTGGCATCCGCGTCGATCCGTGCGTAGCCTCAGCGTATCGTTGTCGCCGACTTACCCGCAAAGTCGGGTTTTGAGAAACTTCGAATTGCGCCAGCCACTGGCAAATTAGACCTGAGCGAAACGAGTAGCGACCGAACACCGCACCCATCACGCGGGCTTTGCCGTCAACCCGCTACACTGTCTCCTGGCAAGCCATGTCCCCCACCCTCATCGGCGTAGTCTCCGACACCCACGGCCTCCTCCGCCCCGAACTTCTCACCGCGCTCGCCAGCGTCACCCACATCCTCCACGCCGGCGACGTAGGCGACCCTACCATCCTCACCCAGCTAGCGGCCATCGCCCCCGTCACCGCCATCCGCGGCAACATCGACACCCACGGCCCCACCTCCCTCCTCCCCGCCACCGAACTCCTCGAACTAGCCGGCACCCTGATCTACATGGTCCACGCCCGCGAAGACCTCGACATCAGCCCGAAGGCCGCCGGCATCGCCGCAGTCATCTACGGCCACTCCCACAAGCCCTCCATCGAACACCGCCACGGAGTCCTCTACCTCAACCCAGGCAGCGCCGGCCCCCGCCGCTTCAACCTCCCCATCACCTGCGCCCTCCTCCGCATCCAAAACGGCCATCCCGAAGCCGAAATCCTCCCCCTTCTCCCCTAACCACTCCCCGCCCCAAGCCTCGCTTGGCCGCCGCGGTTGTCCTCACCCTTGCCGCTGCCGTTGCTTTTCTTCTGTCGTCCCCTTGGGAATCTGCTTCTGCCGTTGCCGCTGCCTTTCTTTCTGTCATTCCCTCCGGGAATCTGCTTCTGCCTTGCCGTTGCCTCTCTCCCGCCATTCCGAGCGGAGCGAGGAACTTGCGTCTCTAGCGCGCGTGCAAGCGCACTGTTCTACCGGATTAGCAGGGGGCTTCAGCCCCCTGAAAAACAGTCGCGGGTGAAATGGGGCTTCAGCCCTGGCGCCCCACCGGCCTAAAACCTTGTCAACCCCCTCCACCCCTCCGAATCCCACAAAACCCCCATGCCCATTGGCGATTTATCTTTTCAAAACTTGGCATACTTACCCCCACCACCCCGCTACAATAGAAGTAGCCCCTTCTCTCCCGGCTACCGCCCGGCCACCGCCCGTAACCCCAATGGATAGGACACTTTAGCGAAATCGCCAATGGCTGCGATACTTTAAGCGTAACTCCAATGCCTGTACGACTTTACAGCCACGAAGTGCCCGGACAGGGGGGTACTTTACGACGTAACCCGTGTGCTTCCACTACTTTGCGACGACGGTATGACTAAGTAGGGGGGAGGGGGGTACCCAACGGTCCTTAACCCTCGCCGCCCGCCTACGACCGCATTCTCGGATCGGCCAGCGCATACACAGAATCCGTCAGCAGATTCACCAGCACATACGACAGCCCAATCGCCAGAATGCACCCCTGCACCAGCGCATAATCACGATTCGAAATAGCCGAAAGCGTCAGCCGCCCAATTCCCGGCCAGCCAAAGATCGTCTCCGTAACAATCGCGCCCGCCAGCAGCGACCCAAATTGCAACCCAATCACCGTCAGCACCGGGTTCAGCGCATTGCGCAGCGCATGCCGATACACCACCACGTTCTCCGACAGCCCCTTCGCCCGGGCCGTCCGAATGTAGTCCTGACCCAGTTCCTCGAGCATCGAAGTCCGCACCATCCGCGTAAGGATCGCCGCCAGCCCCGACCCCAGCGTGATAGCGGGCAGCACCAAATGCCTCACAAAATCACCCGCGCCAACGCCCGCGCCCGACACCGGCAGCAACGCCAGATCGATCGCGAACACCAAAATCAAAATCGGTCCCAACGCAAAATTAGGAAAGGAAAGCCCCACCAAACTGGCAAACCCAATCGTGCGGTCTGTCCATGTATTCGCCCTTCGAGCCGACGCAACACCCGCAGGAATCGCCAGCCCCACACCAATCACCGTAGCCGCAACCGTCAGCGCCAGCGTGTATGGATAGCGCTGCAAAATCAGGTGCAGCACCGAATCATGCAGCCGCAGCGACTGCCCCAGGTTCCCATGCAGCAACCCGCTCCAGTACCGCACATACTGCGTCCCCAACGGCACATCGAGACCGTATGCATGACGAAGCCCAGCAATATCGCCAGCCGTAGCACCGTCACCCAGCATCTGCACAATCGGATCACCAGGAACGAGATGAATCATCAAGAACACGACCGTCACCACGACCCACAACACTGGCAGCGTCGTCACCACGCGAAGCAAAATCCGGCGCACCGCATTCATAGCCGCGTCTCCGCCGATGTCTGGTCCAGCTCCGCAGCGGCTCTGCGCATCGCCTCGGTCTCAACAATCGGATCCACGCGCACCTGCGCAATGCGCTGGCCATCCATCTTCACCACCTCAAATCGCCGCGCGTTGAACTCCACCGACTCGCCCTCAACCGGAATATGCCCCAATTGCACCAGCAGAAAACCAGCCAGCGTCTCAACCCCATACTCGCGCGGAAACTTCCAGTGCAGCTGCGTCACCAGGTCCCTCAAACTGGCGCTGCCATCCAGCAGCAAACCACCACCAGCAGCCGGAAGCGGAAGGTTCCGGCCCGTATCGAACTCGTCCTCCAACTCGCCCACCACCTGCTCCAGCACATCCTCAGCCGTAATCAATCCCAACGTCGATCCAAACTCATCCACCACAATCGCGATCTGCCGCCGCCGATCCTTGAACTCCTGCAGCAACTCCACAGCCAGCTTGGTCTCAGGCACCACCAGCACATCCCGCATCACCTGCCGCAGCGTGATCCCCGAAGCGCCGCGATTGCCCAGTCCCTGCGCAATGCTGCGAAAGTGAATCAGCCGAGCAACGTCCTTCGAATACGCCACACCGATGATGTGGTCTCGCCCCTTCTCCGCGTCATACACCGGAATCCGCGAGTGCTGCTCATCCACGATCCGCGCGCTCGCCTGCTCCAGCGACATATCAGCCGGCAACGAGAAGATCTTCCCTCGCGGCGTCATGATCTCGCTCACCACCACCTGGTTGAGCTCAATCGCCCGATGAATCATCTGCTCCTGAAACGGTGGCAGCAACCCCATTCGCCGCGTCGCCGTAGCCAGCATCTTCAGCTCCTCCGGCGAGTGCACCGAACTCTCTCCACTCAGCGGCGCATGAAACATCCTCAGCACCACCGTCGCCGAAGCATTCATCATCTCCACCGCCGGCCGCGTCATCCGTATGAACACATCCATCGGCCCCGCAACCGCCAGCGCAATCCGCTCCGCTCGCTGCAGTGCCAGCGACTTCGGCACCAGCTCGCCCAGCAACACCTCAAAGTACGTAATGATCGCGAACGCCAGCACCACCGCAACCGAATGCGCATACAGCAACCCATGCGCCTGCACGCCCGGCAAGCGGCTCAGAAAGCCCACATGCGTCAATCCGTGAAGGATCGCCTCAGCCAGCGCAGGCTCGCCCAGTCCGCCCAGCGCCAGGCTGGACAGCGTCACCCCAAACTGCACTGCTGGCAAAAACTCATTCAGATTCTGCTTGAGCCGCAGCGCCGTTCGCGCGCCCGGACGGCTCTGCGCAATCAGCTGCTCGATCCGCGTCTCCCGCACGCTGACCAGCGCAAACTCCGCAGCCACAAAGAAGCTGTTCGCCAGGATGAAGAAGGCGATCAGGCTTCCGTGAACAAGACTCCATTCCAGCATCGTTGGCCTAAAGTCTACACCGGACGCAGCAACGGCCCGCGGAGTCTACTCGCTCAGCGGGCCGTACACTCTGCAACCTCGTAAACCTGTTAAACCAGAACCCGCTTCAGCGTCTCGTCAATCGTGTCCTTGGGTACGAACCCAACGATCTGCTCGGCGACTTTCCCGCCCTTGAAGACCAGCAACGCTGGAATGCCACGAATGCCATAACGCCCAGGTGTCATATTGTTCTTATCGACGTCCATCTTCATGACCTTCAGCTTGCCGTCATACTGCTCGGCAACCGCGTCCACCACGGGAGCCAGTGCACGACAAGGTCCGCACCACGCCGCCCAAAAATCAACCAGAACCGGTGTATCTGACTGCAAAACCTTCTGCTCGAACTCCGCGTCGGTTACCTCAGACACAAACTGACCTGCCATATCGCTCATCTCCTTGGGTTTGCCTGCACTTCCGGCTGTTCACACTCTCTGCCGTCTGTCAAACCCACTCCATCATAGATGCCCGGCAGTGGAAAACGATGCGCCGAGTCTACAGAAGGGTTCGTTCAACGCCCACGCCGATGCGCAAGGGCAATAGTTCCACATCGGGACCAACCAACCCCTGCAAACGCGTCTCAGCCTCCAACACCGTCGTTCCCTCAGCCAGAAACACCAGCACCGAGGGTCCTGCGCCGCTCAGTGCAACACCTGCAACCTCCGGCTCGTCCATCAGCGGAAGCAGTCTCTCCAGCAGCGGACACGCCTTTGCCCGATACGGCTGATGCATCCGATCCTGCATCGCTATCTTCAGAAGATCCAGCCGCCCCTGCGCAAACGCCGCCACCAGCAACGATGCTCTTTGCACATTGAAGATCGCATCCGCTCTGGAATAGCTATCAGGCAACAACGCCCTTGCTTTCTTCGTCTCGAGACTCGTAGGCGGAACGGCCAACAGCAGCTCCCAACCATTGGTCTTCTCGATATCCACTCCGAAGCTCGCAATCTTTACCGAATCGCGATCCTGTGCAGAGACCGTAAACCCTCCAAACCAGCAAGCCGCCACATTGTCCGGATGTCCCTCCAAACGGCTAGCCTCGGTCACAATCGCTTCGCCGCCCAGGTGAAGCCCGCCAAAGTGATCGGCCAACGCGACGCCTGCCAGCAGCGCCGCCGCACTCGATCCGCACCCCATCCCCAGCGGAATCTCATTGTGCAGCTTCAAGTGCAACGGCAACGCCTTGCTTCCTGCCCTCTCCAGGACATCGCGGTAGGTTTCCAGAATGAGATTGTGCTCCATCGCCCCACACAGTGCGGCATCCCGTCCCGTGGCCTCAATCTGGAAGGTCGCAGCAGCACGCGCCTCAATCCTCAATCGCATCGACAGCGCCAGCCCGACCGCGTCGAACCCCGGCCCCAAATTCGCCGACGTCGCCGGCAGGCTCAACCGCAACCCGCGTATGGCCTTCGCATCACTCACGCTTGCGTCGCCGATCTTGCCTGCGAATCAATTGCCCGCAGCACCGCATCTGCATCCGCATCCAGCACAATCGGTGCGTGACGTAAGCCCGCAAGCTGTGCCCGTTCCTCTGCATTTCCCATCTCGCTCTCCGTCAGCAACTCGCCCAGATGATATTTGATCGTGTACTCGGAATCCTTCAGCGTGTGTCCCGTGAGCAGCAGAACGGCCGTCTCTTCCTTCCCAACCCTTCCATCGGCGACCAGCTTCTTCAGTCCCGCCAGCGTCACCGCAGACGCCGGCTCGCATCCGATGCCCTCCGCCCCAATCTCGGCCTTGGCCAGCGCAATCTCCCGCTCACTCACCTGCTCACACCATCCGCCCGTCGACACCAGCACGCGCACTGCCTTCTTCCACGAAGCCGGATTACCAATCTGAATCGCCGAAGCCCGCGTGTTGGCAATGACCGGCTTCAGCGAAGCTCCGCCGTTCGCCTGCATGCTCTGGTACAGAGGATTTGCTCCCTCCGCCTGGATCACGCTGATCTTCGGCACCCGGTGAATGAACCCGAGATGCATCATCTCCGCAAAGCCCTTACCCAGCGCCGAGCAGTTCGCCAGGTTCCCGCCCGGCACGATCACATGATGCGGAACCTGCCATTCGCACTGCTCCAGAATCTCGAACGCCGGCGTCTTCTGCCCCTCCAGCCGATACGGATTCACCGAGTTCAGCAGGTACACCGGAGCCCGCTGCACAATCTCGCCCAACACCCGCACGCAGCCATCGAAGTCCGTCCGCAGCTGTATCGTCGTCGACCCATAATCCATCGCTTGCGACAGCTTGCCCCACGCAATCTTTCCCTCGGGGATCAGCACCATGCTGCGCAGACCAGCCCGCGCCGCATACGCCGCCATCGCCGCCGACGTATTTCCCGTCGAAGCACACGCCACCCACTCAAACCCACTCGCCACCGCAACCGACAGCGCCGCCGTCATCCCCGTATCCTTGAACGACCCCGTGGGATTCATTCCCTGGTGTTTGGCCAGCAGCCAGTTCAGTCCCAGCGCGGCAGCCGACTTCGGCATCTCGTACAGCGGTGTATTCCCCTCCCGCAGCGTCACCACACGGTCGTACGGAACAATCGGAAGCAAATCCCGGAATCTCCACACACCGCTCTGATCGATCCCCATCGTCGAAGTCCGGCGCTCCTGCCACAGGTACCGCAGCGCGCTCGGATTCGGACGATTCTTCGGCACCGGCCGGCTCGCCGAGTACGCCGCTTCTACGCCCCCACTCTCAGGCGCGCTCTCGCTCCACGGATATTCCACCTCAAAGAGGTCGTCGCACGTGCGGCATCGAAAGTTGCTTTTCGCATCCTGGGCGGCGATCCTTTCGCCGCATCCCGTGCATCGAAGGACATGTGATGAAGAATTCATGCTTTTCTCTAGGGTACCGTAAAGCGCTCTCGGCTAGCGCTGTGTCTGCCCTGTCCTTCCTATTTCTTATCGTGATATTCGCAGGGTCGCTGGCCGCGCCTGCGCAATCGCCCAAAGAGCTCCACATCGCCGCTGCCGCCGACCTCCAACCCGTCCTCCCCACCCTCGCCGCCCAGTACGAGCAGGCCACAGGCGTCAAGATCATTCCCTCCTTCGGCTCATCGGCAACGCTTGCCCAGCAGATCACCAACGGCGACCCGCAGGACCTCTTTCTCTCCGCCGACTACATGCATGCCGAACAACTGGTCGCCGCAAACCTCACCTCCAGCCGCATCCCCGTCCCCTACGCTCATGGCGTCCTCGTCCTCTGGGCGCGCAAGGATTCCCCCGCCCAGCCCCTCACCCTCGATGCTCTCACCAGCCCCAAGGTCCAGAAGATCGCCGTCGCCAACAGCCAGCACGCACCCTACGGTTTCGCAGCTGAGAAAGCCCTCGCCAGCCTCCACCTCACCGACCAGGTCGCCAGCAAACTCGTGGTCGCTGAAAACATCGGCCAGACTGCCCAGTTCGCCGAGTCCGGTAACGCCCAGGTCGCCATCATCTCGCTGACCATCGCCAGCTCACCCCACTTCCGTGACCTCGGCACCTTCGTTCTCTTCGCTCCGCACAGCTACCCCGAAATCCGCCAGTGTGCCGTCGTCCTCAAGGCCTCGAAGAATCCGGCCGAAGCTCAAAAGTTTCTCGACTGGCTCACCAGCAGCAACATCCAGCAGAGCCTGACGAAGTTCGGCCTCGATCCCGCGAACTAGTCTCTGCGCTACACCCAGCCGCAGCCTACACGCTAGACTGGCACCACCATGGACTTCGCCGCACTCGGCCTGACACTGCGACTCGCCAGCCTGACCACGCTCCTCCTGCTGCTAGTGGCAACACCGCTGGCTGCGTGGATCGCGGCGGGCAACGGCCTGTCGCGCCGCGTCGTGCAGGCTGCCGTCGCGCTTCCCCTTGTCCTCCCGCCTACGGTGCTCGGCTTCTATCTCCTCGTCGGCCTCGGCCCCACCACTGCGCTCGGCCGCACCCTCATCACCCTCATCGGACATCCCCTCGCCTTCACCTTCTCCGGTCTCCTCGTCGGCTCCATGATCTACAGCCTGCCCTTCGCCGTGCAGCCGCTTGTAGTTGCTTTTACTTCCATCGACCGCCCCACCCTTGAAGTCGCCAGCGTTCTCGGCGCCTCGCCCTGGAACGTCTTCCGCCGCATCACGCTTCCGCTCTCCCGCATGTCCTTCCTCACCGCGGCCATCCTCACCTTCGCCCACACCGTCGGCGAGTTCGGCGTCGTGCTCATGGTCGGCGGCGACATCCCCGGCGTCACCCGCACCCTCTCCATCTCCATATTCGACGACGTGCAGGAGCTCCGCTACACCGACGCGAATCTCACCGCCGCCGCACTCGTCGCGCTCTCATTTCTCGCCCTGCTGGTGGTCTACGGCCGCGGCCACCGGAGGTCTGATCTTGCCTGAGCCCCACCACCTTCTCCGCGTCGACGCGAACCTAGGACCTCTGAACGTCTCCGCAAAGATGCTGCTATCCGCGCCCTGGACCATCCTCTTCGGTCCATCCGGCAGCGGCAAGAGCTCCATCCTGCGCGCCGCCTGCGGCCTCATCCCGACCGCCGACGTAACCTTCGCCCAGACGCTGCCCGCCCCACAAAACCAGCCGCAATCGCTCGAACGCATCCCGCCCCACCGCAGCAACCTCGCCTACGCCCCGCAGGGCACGGTCCTCTTCCCTCACCTTACCGTCCGCCAGAACGTCTCCTTCGCGACCGACATTCGCCACCAACCGCACTCGCCCACGATCGACGCAGCCCTCGATCTCTTTCAACTCACACCGCTCGCCCAGCGTCTTCCCCGCGATCTCTCCGGCGGAGAGCGCCAGCGCGTCAACCTCGCCCGAGCCTTCGCCGTCCCCGGCCCTCACCTCCTGCTCCTCGACGAACCCTTCACCGGCATCGATCGCTCCCTGCGCGACCTCCTGCTTCCTCGCATGCAGCAGCGCGCCGCGCAGCAAGGCATCCCCGTCCTCTCCGTCACGCACGATATCGAAGAAGCCCTCATCCTTAACGCCGAAGTCATTCGCCTCGAACAAGGCCTCATCGTCGACCAAGGCCCGGCATCTCAAGTCCTCGCCGACGAGCGCGCCCGCATGCTGGATGTTCTGAACGCCTAGCCCACCAGCACCGGCTCGCGCTGCAGCGCAATCCCAAACCGCGCCAGCACCCCGCGCACAATCTCGTCCTGCAATCGCTCCACATCGGCAAACGTCGCACCGCCGCGATTCGTCAGCGCCAGCGTATGCCGCGTCGAAATCCCCGCCGGCCCCACCCCATACCCCTTCACAAATCCAGCCTGCTCCAATAACCACGCCGCCGGAACTTTCATCTTCCCCTCGCCCGCCGGCCAGTGCGGCACCTTGCTCTCCTCCACACCGGCCGCCGCTGCAATGCCCCCCAGCCTCTCCACCCCCACGATCGGATTCTTGAAGAACGATCCCGCACTGCGCGTATCCGCATCCCCCTCCACCAGCAGCATCCCCTTCGACCGCCGAATCTCCCGCACCGCTGCTGCCACCTCCATCAGCGTCACGTCTTCATTCCCCGCAAACCGCCGCTGCAGATCCGCATAACGCAGATTCGGCTCTCCCTGCGGCCGCAGTCGAAACCTCACCCGCGTCACAATGTACCGTCCCGGCTCATCGGTATTGAACAAGCTCTCCCGATACCGAAACCTGCAGGCAGCCCTGTCCAGCTCAACCCATTCCAACCTCTCGCGGTCAAACGCCCGCACCGACTCGATCGTCTCCGCGACCTCCTGCCCATACGCCCCCACGTTCTGCACCGGCGTCCCCCCTACGGAACCCGGAATGCCCGCCAGGCACTCCACCCCCGCCATCCCTGCGTGCATCATCCTCTCCACAAATCGATCCCACTCCTCACCGGCGCCCACGTCGAACAGGTTTCCCCCACAAGCCTCAACCCCCATCACGCCGATCTTCACCACCAACCCCGCGAACCCCGAATCCCGGACCAGCAAATTGCTTCCCCCGCCCAGCACCAACAGCGGAACGCCGCGCTCTTTCGCCCACAAGACCGCCTCCACCACCTCTTCCTCGGTGGTAGCCTCTGCAAAATAACGCGCAGCTCCCCCAATCCCGAACGTCGTAAACGGCGCCAGCGGTATCTCTTTCCGAATCTGCAAGCCAGACGGCACGCTTCGAGACTACATCAGCCCGTCCACAACAAAAACAGCCTTTGGCGCGACCGAACCAGTCCACGTACAATCAAATAACGAAGTTTGTTTCACCACGATCAGGAGGCAACACGATGTACCCAGAATTGATGCTCATTCCGATGCGCGAAGAGTTGACCAAGGCCGGTGTCCTGGAAGCCCGCACCAGTGCCGAGGTGGACGCCGCATTGGCGCAGCCCGGAACCACCATGCTGATCGTGAACTCCGTCTGCGGCTGCGCTGCCGGCAAGATGCGCCCCGGCGTCCGTCTCGCCCTGCAGCACACCACCAAGCCCGACCGGACCATTACCGTCTTCGCCGGCCAGGACCGCGAGGCCACCGAGCGCGCCCGCAGCTACTTCCAGGGCCATCCCCCCACCTCTCCCGCCGTCGCCATCCTGCGTGACGGTCAGCTGATCTATCTCCTGCAGCGCTCAGCAATCGAGAACTCCGCCGCCCCCGCCATCGCCCAGGAACTTACGCGCGCCTTCGACACCTACTGTGCTAAGTCGGTAGCGTAACCTTACTTCAACCCCGATCTTCACTTCGCACTGCAAACAAGAGAGGATGGCGCCCGCCATCCTCTCTTGTTTGCGCGACGCTCGCGCACAACCAGCCATTCGCCTCCTCGCTCCCCTAGAGAGATCGCCTCCGGCTGCCGATGATTAACCCATGTCAGTACTGAATCGCGTTCCGAACTTCTCCTCGACAGATGTCGCTGAAGCGCCCGCGATGATTCCTCAATCTCCGGCTCCATGGCTTGCTGGCTCCAGCGCGGCAATCACCCAGCTGCGAGCTCAGATTCGACGGGTCGCCCCGCATTTCCGGACAGCCTTGCTCGTAGGCGAAGCGGGCTGTGGCGAAGAAGGAGCCGCCCAGCTCCTCCACCAGCAGTCACCGCTCAGCCAGCGCCCGTTCATCCATCTTAAGTCGGCTGAGGCCTTCTCGCTCTTTGCAGGTGCTCGCTCCGAGGATGCCCTGGCCTCGATAGGCATGTTCTATATCTCCCGCCCCGACCACCTTTCTCCCGTCGCCCAAGCCGCATTGCTGCGCCTGCTGCGCCGCTACGGCGCACAGGCTCCACGCATCGTCGTCTTCGCCCTGCGCGGCCTGCGACCACTGGTCAGCGCCAACGGCTTCTCCCCTGAGCTGGCAGACTTTCTTGGGTCCCTGCGCATCGTGATCCCCGCCCTGCGCGACCGCCGCGAAGATATTCCTCAGCTGCTTTCGAACCTTGTGCAACGCGTCGCCGCCCAGTCGGGCGCACCCCTTCCTGAGCTCGCCACCGACCTCTTGGATGCCGCGCGCCTTCTTCCCTGGCCCGGCAATCTATCTCAGTTGCATTCGGCGGCCAAGGGACTGTTGGAGCGCGCAAACCATCACATCCTCCATGCGCCGGACCTCGACGCGGTCCTTGGTTCAACTTCCCAGCCAGCTTCCTTCAACCACGAAATCAGAATGATTCGCCTCGATGACGTCATCCAGGAGCACATTCGCTCGGTCCTCTTCGCCTGTCACGGAAACAAGCTGCGCACCGCCGAGGTCCTCGGCATCAGCCGCTCGACCCTCTACCGCATGCTCGACATTCCTGCCCACCCCTGCACACGCTCCCAATCCCTCGACTCGTCCAATCTCCACATGGCCGGCTGACCTCTCGCCAACCGCTGTTGTCCCAACAGGTGTCCTCTCACATTTGGCAAGCCGCCCGCCTCCCGGCATTTGATAGCCTTGCTGCATGACCTCCACCCACACACCGGAGATAGCTGCCACCCCGGCGCCCGCTGCCCGCCTCCACATCGCCGTCCTCGGCGCCGGCAAGATGGGCGGCATCCTGGTTCAAGCATTTCTGCGCTCCGGCCTCTTCCCTCGCGAGCACGTAGCCGCCACCGTGGCCCACGAATCCCGCGCCACCGCCCTCAGCAAACAGTTCGGCATCACGGTCACCACGGACAACCTCAAGGCCGCCAAGGATGCCGACATCCTCCTGCTCGGCGTCAAGCCGCAGCAGATGCACGATGTCGTCAGCGAAATCGCCCCCGCACTTCGCCCCGGCAAGCTGCTGATCTCCTTCGCCGCCTCCGTCAAGACCAGCGCCATCGAAGAAGCCGCCGGCTGCCAGATCTCGGTGGTTCGCGCCATGCCCAACACGCCTGCCATGGTCGGCGCCGGGATTACGGCTATCTGCCGCGGCAACTTCGTCACCGATCAGCAGCTCGCACTCGCCGAACAAATCTTCGCCACCGTTGGCCGCACCGTTATCGTCGATGAGAAACACATGGACGCCGTCACCGGCCTCTCCGGCTCCGGCCCCGCCTTCCTCTACATCATCATCGAGGCCCTCGCCGAAGCCGGCGTCAACGTCGGCCTGCCCCGCGACATCGCCACCCTGCTCGCTGCCCAGACCACCTATGGCGCCGCCAAGATGGTGCTCGAAACCGGCTCCCACCCGGCGCTGCTCAAGGACGAAGTCACCACGCCCGCCGGCTGCACCGTCGAAGGCATCCTCGAGCTCGAAGAAGGTGGCCTGCGCGTGACCCTCATCAAGGCCGTCAAGCGAGCCACCGAGCGAGCGCGCGAGCTCGCCAGAAGCTAGCCCAGGCCCGCATATCGCGCCAATCCGCGACCGTTCCCTCGTACAATCGATCCATGAGCAGCACAGTGGTTCCCATCTCAACCCACGCCCGCAGCACCCGTTCCCGCGCGCTGCCGCACTATGCCGCAGGCGTCGTCGGGTTCATGGTGCTGGTCATTCTCGAAGGCGCCATCGTACGCGCCACCGGTTCAGGCGCCGGCTGCGGAAACCACTGGCCGCTCTGCAACGGCGACTTCTTCCCCCACCATCCCCGCCTGGCCACGGTCATTGAATACACCCACCGGTCGATGACCGGCTTTTGTACCTCTCTGGTCGCAATTCTCATCGGCTGGACCTTCCTCGCCCGCCCTCGCGGCGACCGCGCCCGCCGCGCCGTCGTCTGGTCCGGCATCCTGCTGATCACCGAAGCCCTCCTCGGCGCCCTCCTGGTCAAAGGCGGCTACGTCGAAAGCAACGCCTCCAACATGCGCGTCGTCATGCAGTGCATCCACTTCACCAACACCATGCTCCTGCTCGCCGCCATCACCCTCACCTGGTGGTATCTGCGCGACCGCCCCCAGCCATCCGCGAACCTCCGCCCCCACGCCCGCACGGTCGCCTGGACATCCATCATCGCGACACTCTTCGTCGGCGGCACCGGCTCCGTAGCTGCGCTCGCCGACACCCTCTTTCCCCCCACCTCCCTGCAAGCCGCCTTCCTGCAGGACTTCGCCGCGCAGTCCCCTCTGCTCATTCGCATGCGCTGGCTGCACCCCGCGACGGCCGTCATCGCCCTAGCCTGCGCCATCTGGATCGCCCTGCAACTTCGCAGCAAGCTCGGCCACCTCGTCGTAGCCCTCGTCGCCGTGCAACTCCTGCTGGGCGCAGCCGACGTGCTTCTGCTCGCCCCCACCTGGCTGCAGGTGCTTCACCTGCTCGGCGCAGACCTCTACTGGATCGCCCTCGTAGTCGCCTGCGCAACCGTTCTCGCACCCGAGCAGGTCGCCGCCACCGCTACTACGTAGCCGGGTGCCCATCCACGTCGTGCACGACCTTCTTGGTTCCGTGCACCGTCTTGTGGTATCCCTCCTTGCTCACGTCGGCCGTCTTGTGCGCAGCCACCTTGGTCCCATGTTCCGTGTCGTGCGCCGCCACCTTCGTCCCGTGTTCGGTGTCGTGCGCAGCAACCTTCGTCCCGTACTCCGTCTTGTGCGCCGCGACCTTGGTCCCATGCTCGGTCTTATGAGCGACGGTCTTGCTGGCATGCGCCGTATCGTGGCCGGCGGCATGCATATCCTGGCCCACGGTTTGCGCCTGTGCAGCCCCGAGCGAGATCCATCCCGCCAGTACCATTCCTGAAACAATCAGCTTTTTCATTAACCTGTCTCCCTCTTCTGCAGCAATCTGTACATAAGATGCGTTCCAGCGCGGCGAAGCGTAACTTTCCGCGGCCGCCAGCCGTACCCGGCAGGACTACGCCACGAAACAGCATTAACCCGCTTTAATCAATGTTCTTCCCAACTGTCCTCGCCAGATGGTAGATTCTTATGGCGTTGTTGTATGATGAACCCCGACCTACAGTAAACGCTTTCTTGCTTACAACACTCGGGAAATACCCCTGCAGCCCGAATCTCAGGCGCGTGGCAGCTGTAATAGGAGAAAAGACAAGAGCAATGGCGCTAAATACGGCAACAACCAATCTACGGTCCTCCAGCGCGCAACCTGGATCGACCAACTACAGTGCCATGGCAATGGTCACCACGTTGTTTTTCACCTGGGGCTTCTGCACCGTGCTCAACGATGCGGTCATTCCACACCTTCAATCCATCTTTGAATTGAGCTATCTGCAAGCCTCACTGATTCAGTTGGCCTTCTTCAGCTCGTACTTCGTGTTTGCGCTTCCCGCCGGCACGTTAGTAGAGAAGGTCGGATACAAATCCACCATGGTCATCGGCCTCGGTCTAATGTGCCTCGGTGCACTTCTGTTCGTTCCGGCGGCCTCAGCCGCTACCTATTCTTTCTTCCTCGCAGCAGAAGTCGTCCTCGCTGCAGGCGTCACTCTCCTGCAGGTCGCGGCAAATCCCTACGTCACCATTCTCGGTCCTCCCGAGACAGCGTCCAGTCGCCTGAACCTCACACAGGCCTTCAATACGCTCGGAGACACGGTTGCGCCCTACATCGGCGGCGCGTTCATCCTCGGTAAGATTGCCACGCTACCCCACGCGGGGCAACTTCAGGGAGCAGCGCTGCAGGCCTATCGCACCCAACAGGCATCCAGCATTAAGCTCCCCTTCCTCGCGATTGCCAGCGCCACGTTGATCCTCGCGTTAGCCATTGCGCTGTACAAGTTTCCCCGTCTCGAGGTGACCCAAGACTTCCGCCCCGCCGGCTTGAATATCGAGAAGGACAGCATCTGGAATCATCGTCATCTCTACCTCGGTGCCATTGCGATCTTCATCTACGTCGGCGCCGAAGTATCCATCGGCAGCTTCCTCGTAAAGTACTTCGCGGATCCGAACATCCTGGGCATTTCGCTCGAAAACGGTGCGAAACTCGTTACCCTCTACTGGGGCGGGATGATGGTCGGCCGCTTCATCGGTTCGGCAGCCATGCGACGGATTGCCGCAAACAAGATCCTGATGTGGGCTGGCTTTGGTGCAGCCGTCCTGGTTGGCGGATCGTTGTTCGGCCACGGCCACTTTGCCGCGATCACCATCCTCTCAGTGGGACTTTTCAACTCCATCATGTTTCCGACGATCTTTACCCTGGCTGTAGCGGAACTCGGTCCGCTCACCGGACGTGGCTCAGGGTTGCTTGTGCAGGCGATCGTCGGCGGAGCAGTGTTTCCCATGTTGATGGGCTACCTTGCGGACCACTACGGAATTCACCATTCGCTCCTCATGCCACTCCTGTGCTACTTCTTCATCGCTTATTACGGATGGAACGGCTACAAAATTCAGCCTGGCGAAATCCAATCCCATATTGAAGTAGCGAAAGCTTAAACTTCGTTTCCACCATTCGAAACCACCCGTCACCGGCCCCGTCCGGAAGACATCAACACAACCTAAGCCATAAAACATGCGTAACGCTACGGAATAAAGAGGAGATCGAAATGGGTCGTCAAATGACAATGGGCGTCGTCGTAGGAAATCGTGGATTTTTTCCCAGCCACCTTGCCACCAGCGGACGTTTGGAGATGATTGCAGCGCTTGAAGCAGTGGGGATCAAACCCATCGTCCTCACCCCGGAACAGACCGCGCACGGGGCGGTCGAAACCTACGAAGATGCAAAGAAGTGCGCCGAACTCTTCAAGCGGCACGCCAAGGAAATCGACGGCATCATCATCACCCTTCCCAACTTCGGCGAAGAGCGTGGCCTCGCCGATGCCCTCCGCCTCGCCAACCTCAACGTTCCGGTTCTCATCCAGGCCACCCCCGACACCCCCGGCAAGATGGGCATCGCCTTCCGCCGCGACTCCTTCTGCGGCAAGATGTCGATCTGCAATAACCTCAAGCAGTACGGAATTCCCTACTCCCTCACCACCCTCCACACCGAAGCCCCCGACTCCAACGAATTCAAAGCAGACCTGCAATGGTTCGCCGCCGTCTGCCGCATCGTGCGCGGCCTGCGCAACGTTCGTTTCGGCGCCATCGGCGCGCGTCCCACCGCCTTCAACACAGTCCGCTACTCTGAGAAGCTCCTCGAGCGCTCCGGCATCACCGTCGAAACCCTCGACCTCTCCGAAGTCATGGGCCGCATTGAAAAATCGAAGGACAACGACGACGCTGTCCAGGCCAAGCTCGCCGCCATCAAGAAGTACATCCCCATCGGCGACACGCCCGAAGCCGCCCTCATGAAGATGGCCAAGCTCGGCGCCGTCATCGACGGCTGGATGGCCGCCTCCGAACTCACCGTCTCCGCCGTGCAGTGTTGGACCTCCATCGAAGAGTACCTCGGCATCGTTCCCTGCACCGTCATGTCCATGATGAGCGAGCAGCTCATCCCCTCCGCCTGCGAAGTCGACATCCTCGGAACCCTCTCCATGTACGCCCTCACCCTGGCCAGCGAGACGCCCTCCGCGCTCCTCGACTGGAACAACAACTACGGCGACAATCCCGACAAGGCTGTCTGCTTCCACTGCTCCAACCTGCCCAAGCACTTCTTCCGCGAAGGCGTGAAGATGGACTACCAGCTCATCATCGCGGGCACTGTCGGCAAGGAAAACACGCACGGCACCCTCGACGGCACCGTGAAGGCTGGCGCCATGAGCTTCGCCCGCTTCTCCACCGACGACTTCACCGGCAAGATCGCCGGCTACGTCGGCCAGGGCGCCTTCACCGACGACCCCCTCAACACCTTCGGCGGCGCCGGCGTCGTCGAAATCCCCAACATGCAAAAACTCCTTCGCTACATCTGCGAAAACGGCTTCGAGCATCACGTGGCCGCCAACTTCGCCACCGTAGCCAGCCCCGTCTACGAGGCCGCCTCCAACTACCTCGGCTGGAGAATGCACCAGCACGCCTAACACTGCTTCTCAGCGCTACCAACTCAGGGCTGTGCGGATATTTACATTTCTCCCGCACAGCCCTGATTTAGTCTCGTAAGACGCATGGCTGTCCGGAAACAAACCGCACCGACGAAGCCGCCGTCCCGCACCGCGTCCCCCCGCTCCGTCAAAGCTCCCGCAGCTCCACTCGGTGGCCGTCTCATCGATCGCGACGAGAGCTGGCTCCAGTTCAACAGCCGCGTTCTCGAAGAGGCCGACGACACCTCCAACCCACTGCTCGAGCGCGTCAAGTTTCTCGCCATCACCGCCAGCAACCTCGATGAGTTCGTCGAGATCCGCGTCGCCGGCGTCCTGCAGCGCCTCGAAGAGGGCCTCAATCTTCCCCATCACGTGGACGCCGGCGGACTCACCCAGAATGAGCGCATGCAGCGCCTCCGCGACCGCCTCCACCTGTTCAACAACGATCAAAGCTCCTGCTGGAACGATCGCCTCGTCCCCCAACTCAAGGCCGCCGGCATCTCTGTCCTCAGCTGGAAACAGCTCCGCAAACCCGATCGCGAGTTTGCCATCAAGTTTTTCCAGGAGCAGATTGACCCGCTCCTCACCCCCGTAACCCTCGACCCCTCCCACCCCTTTCCACGCGTCCTCAACAAAGCCATCTGCCTGGCTCTCCTGCTGCGCCACAAACGCAAACTCAAGTCCGGCGCCAGCCCCAAGATCCTCGGCGTCATTACTATCCCGCGCTCCCTCCCTTCCCTCATCGCCCTTCCCGAGCGCAAGGGTCAGCGCAACTTTCTGCTCCTCGAAGAGCTCATAGAAGCCCACATCGAAACGATGTTCCGCGGCTACAGCATCCTCAACCGCACAGCCTTCCGCGTCACCCGCAACAGCAACCTCTACATGCAGGAGGAAGAAGCGCGCTCACTCCTCGAAACCGTCGCCGAGGAGCTGCACAATCGCCGCAAAGGCGACGCCGTCCGCATGGAGATCGACGCCTTCGCCTCCGAAGAGATCGCCGAACGCCTGCGCGTCAACTTCGAGCTCGAACCCTGGCAGGTCTTCCGCACCACCGCTCCCATCAACCTCTCGCGCCTCATGGCCCTCTATAGCGCCGTCAAGATTCCGGCCCTCAAGTTTTCCGAGTTCCATGGCCGCCGCCTGAACCTCGATCAGTCCACCAACCCGCCCACCAACATCTTCGCTGCGCTGCGTAAGGAGGACATCCTCCTGCACCATCCCTTCGACAGCTACAGCACCATCGAAGACTTCATCGCCTCCGCCGCTGCCGACGACAACGTCATCTCCATCAAGCAGACTCTCTATCGCACCAGCGCCGACTCCGCCATCTTCAGCGCCCTCAAAGCCGCCGCCCAAAGCAAGGACGTCACCGTCGTTGTCGAGCTCATGGCCCGCTTTGACGAGGCCTCCAACATCCGCTGGGCGCGCGAGCTCGAAGACGCCGGCGTCCAGGTCTTCCACGGCATCTTCGGCTTCAAAACCCATTGCAAGCTCGCCCTCGTCGTGCGCCGCGACTCCGATGGCATCGTTCGCAGCTACGCCCACCTCGGCACCGGGAATTACAACCCCGTCACCGCCCGCTTCTACACCGACATCAGCCTGCTCACCGCGCGCCCCGAACTCACCGACGCCGTCCTCCGCGTCTTTCGCTACCTCACCGCCGATTGGAAAGCTGGCCCCAACGCCTACCGCCCTCTCCTGGTCGCGCCCGTTACGCTCAACAGTGACCTGCTCGCCCTCATCAAGCGCGAAGCCGATCACGCCCGTACCGGACATCCCGCGCGCATCATCGCCAAGATGAATGGCCTGCTCGACGTTCCTACCATTGACGCCCTCTACGCCGCCTCTCAAGCCGGCGTCCAAATCGACCTCATCGTCCGCGGCATGTGCGCCCTCCGCCCCGGCGTTCCCGGCCTCAGCAACCACATCCGCGTGCGCTCCATCATCGGCCGTTTCCTCGAGCACTCCCGCATCTTCTTCTTCGCCAACGGCGGCCCCGACGACGGCCCCCAGTCCGAAATGTTCTGCGGCAGCGCCGACTGGATGACCCGCAATCTCTACGAGCGCTGCGAGGTCGTCTTCCCCGTCGTCGACCCAGCCCTCAAACGCCGCCTGAGCGACGAGATCCTCGACGCCTATCTCCGCGACAATCTCAAGGCCCGGATCATGAATCCCGACGGCTCCTACATGCGAGCGCCCCAGTCCATTCCCGCCCTCGGTGCCCAGCAATACCTCATGGAGCTTTCACGCGCACCCGACAAACAGCATAGCCGGGACAAATCCCCCATCCCCGAAAGCACCCCGGCGGAAGATGCGGAAAGCATCCTGTCCAAGGAACAATCCGGCCTCTAGCCAGCGATCAATCTGCGTGGCCAGCGCCCCAAACTGCTAAACTTGAAGGTAGCGGCGTGGCCAAACTCCCACGTCAAAGGAGTACATCATGGCGAACCACGATAACGGCACCTACAACAGCAACGGCGCAGGTCTACGCCTCAAGACAGGTCTGGCCGAGATGCTCAAAGGTGGCGTCATCATGGACGTCATGAGCGTCGCGCAGGCCCGCATCGCCGAAGAAGCCGGTGCCGTCGCCGTCATGGCCCTCGAGCGCGTTCCCGCCATGATCCGTGCCCAGGGCGGCGTTGCCCGCATGGCCTCCCCCAGGCTCATCAAGGAGATCATGGCCGCCTCCACCATCCCGGTCATGGCCAAGGCCCGCATCGGCCACTTCGCAGAAGCCCAGGTCCTCCAGTCCCTCGGCGTCGACTTCATCGACGAGTCCGAAGTCCTCACCCCCGCCGATGAGGTCTACCACATCGACAAGCACGCCTTCACCACCCCCTTCGTCTGCGGCGCGCGCAATCTCGGCGAAGCTCTGCGCCGCATCGCCGAAGGCGCTGCCATGATCCGCACCAAGGGCGAACCCGGCACCGGCGACGTCGTCCACGCCGTGCAGCACATGCGCCAGATCACCCGCGAGATCAAGGCCCTCACCGTCCTCGGCGACGAAGAGCTCTACAACGCCGCCAAGATCCACGGCGCGCCCTACGAACTCATCCGCATGGTGGCCAAGGCCGGCAAGCTCCCCGTCCCCAACTTCTCCGCCGGCGGCATCGCCACACCCGCCGACGCCTCGCTCATGATGCAGCTCGGCGCCGAAACCATCTTCGTCGGCTCCGGCATCTTCATGAAGGAGGGCGCCATCCCGCTGGACATCGAGGACAACGCCGATGAGCGCGCCGAGGCCATCTCCCGAGCCCGCGCCATCGTCCTCGCAACCCTGCACTACGACGACCCCAAGATCGTCTCCGAAGCCTCCGAAGCCATCATCGGCAGCATGAAGGGTCTCGCCGCCGCGGCCATCGAAGAGAAAGACCTCATGCAGACCCGCGGCTGGTAACTTCTTCAGCCTCAGCCGAACAACTCATGTAGCGGAACAACTTACCTCCTTTCAATGGCATCGCAGTATGTGTCGCTCGCTTCGCACAACGCTGCCTCAAAAGGATCGCCATGAGAAAACTACTGCCACTCGTCCTTCTTTCCGCCTTCATCAGCTCCAACGCCCACGCCGCTGACCAAGCCAAACTCGATGCGCGCATCGAGGCAGCCCACCAGGTTCTTCATGAACTCATGGCCACACCCGATCGCGGCATTCCCGATAGCGTCGCCATGCACGCCACCTGCGTCGCCGTGGTTCCCAGCTTCAAGAAGGGTGCCTTCGTCGTCGGCGGTGAGTACGGCCAGGGTGTCGTCACCTGCCGCACTGGCCATGGCTGGAGCGCTCCTGCCTTCATTCAGCTAACCGGCGCCAGCTTCGGCTTCCAGATTGGCGGCCAGGCTACCGACCTCGTCCTCGTAGCCGTCACCCATCGCGGTGCACAGCGCCTCCTGCATGAGAAGGTCAAGCTGGGCGCAGACGTCTCCGTCGCCGCCGGCCCCGTCGGTCGCGATTCCCAGGCCTCCACCACCGCACTCGCCAACGCCGGCTTCCTCACCTACTCCCGCACCAAGGGAATCTTCGCCGGCGTCGACCTGAACGGCGACGTCGTCAACCAGAACATTGAGGACACCGAGACCTACTACGGCCACGACGTATCCTTCGAAAGAACCCTCTCCGGCGGCGTCCGCCCCCATCAAAGCTCCATGCCTTTCCTCCGCACCGTCAACGAACTCTTCCACGCAGAAGCCCGCGGCACAAAATAAACCCTCCATCGAACCAAAACGACGAAGGCCCGGCCGCCATCAGGTGACCGGGCCTCTTCCTATTGCTGCAGCTTCCATCCATCACCACCTCAAACCCATCCCCCGTCCACCACGTAACTCTGATTCGTAATCGCAGAGCTATCATCCGCCGCAAGAAACAACACCAGCCGCGCCACCTCTTCCGGCAGAATCATCCGCTTCAACGACTGGTGCGCCAGCACCTGTCGCACATAATCCTCGGTGAGCCACAATTGCTTCTGACGCTCGGTAAGGATCGCCCCCGGCATCACGCAATTCACCCGCACCTCGTCCTCCCCAAACTCATGCGCCAGCGCCCGCGTCAGCCCCACGATCGCCGACTTCGCCGTCACATACACCGGAACATTCTTGGAAGGAATCACCCACGCAATCGACCCCATGTTGATGATCGATCCCCGCCTCGCCGCTCGCATCGACGGCGCCACCGCCTGCGCCATAAAAAACTGCTGCTTCAAGTTAACCGCCACAACCTCATCCCAGGTCTCCGGCGTCACCGACTCCATTGAATGCCGCGCATCGTTGCCCGCATTGTTCACCAGCACATCCACCCGCCCGCACCCCTCCACCACCTGATCAACCGTCCGTTGCAGCGCAGAGAAATCCGTCACGTCGCAGTGAAAATACACCGGCGCACGCAACCCCGCATCCGCCATACGCGCCACCAGCTTGATTGCGGCATCGTCCTTAATATCCACGAACGCCACCTGCGCCCGCTGCCGCACAAACGCCTCGACGATCGCCTCCCCAATCCCACTCGCCCCGCCGGTCACCAGCACCACGCGATCTTCCAGACTCGGATACACAGCCGCTTTGCTCATAGCGCTCATCGCAGCATTATCGCCTACCCGCCCGCCTCCACGTCTACCAGGGCAATCAGCCGAATGCACTAAAATCAAATTGTGGATCGCAAAACCCCAGCCATCGGCGTCCTCGCTCTACAGGGCGCATTCGACGTCCACGCCCACCGTCTCGCCGCCCTCGGAGCCATCACCTCGCTCGTCCGCAAGCCCGGCCAGCTCGACTCCCTCGACGCCCTCGTCATCCCCGGCGGCGAGTCCACCACCTTCCTCAAGCACCTCGAACGCGCCGGCTTCTACGACGCCCTCAATGCCTTCGTCCACTCCAGGCCCGTCTTCGGCACCTGCGCCGGCTGCATCCTTCTTGCCAAAGAAGTGTCCAACCCCCATCAACCCTCCTTCGGGGTCCTCGACATCGCCGTCGAGCGCAACGCCTACGGCCGCCAGAACGACTCCGCCATCCTCACCTCCGAGACCACCCTCCTCGGGGGCCCGCTCGAGATGGTCTTTATTCGCGCCCCCCGCATCACCCGCACCGGCCCCGACGTCGAAACCCTCGCCACCCGCGAAGGCTCTCCCACCCTCATCCGCCAGGGCCGCCTGCTCGCCGCCACCTTCCACCCCGAACTCACCGAAGACACCCGCGTCCACCAACTCTTCCTCGACATCGTCCGCGACGAAGCGAAATAACCGCTCCCCAAAATCTGTCATCCTGAGCGCAGCCGAAGGACCTGCCACACAGACGATCCAGAAATACAGCTTGCACCTTTCTCACAATTCCTCCGCCTTGGGTGCCCCCTCTTCGCGTCGGCCCTGTCGTCGCTAAGCTGGGTATCGCGCACCGCGCGACAGCTCGCGCCCGCTAACATTCTCCTCCGCTCTACAATCAACCCATGCAGGCTTCGCCCATCCACGGCTTCTGGAACCTGCCCACCAACGCCGCCGCCCACGGCCACGCCCTCGATACCCACCTCCTCCTCAATCTCTGGATCGCTCTAGCCCTCCTCGCTCTCGCGCACCTCATCCTGCTCATCGGCATCGCCATCCGCAAGCGCACTCCCCGCCCCTACCAGCAGCTCTTCATCGAGTACCTCCCACTCGCCGCCCTCACCCTCCTTTTCGCCTTCCTCGCCCTCCGCGCGCAACAACTCTGGGCCGCCCAGCGCTACACCGGCGCCGACCTCTCCGCCATGCAGGTCGAAGTCACCGGCCAGCAGTTCGTCTGGTACTTCCGCTACCCCGGCGCCGACGCCGCCTTCGGCCGCACCCGCCTCTCCCTCGTCGACCCCGCCAATGCCAATCCCCTCGGCATCGATCCCTCCGACACCTACGGCCGCGACGACATCGTCACCAGCCAGCTAGTTCTCCCCGCCAACCGAGAAGTAGACCTCACCCTCCGCGCTCAGGACGTCATCCACGGCTTCGCCATCCCCGGGATGCGCATCAAGCAGAACGCCATCCCCGGCCAGACCACCCACATTCACTTCACCCCCGAAACCCCCGGCGACTACGCCATCCTCTGCACCCAGGTCTGCGGCATGGGCCACTACCGCATGCTGGCCACCCTCCGCGTCCTCCCCCTCGCCGACTTCAACACCTGGCTACACGCGCAGGAATCCACAAGATCCGAGCCCCAGCCATGAATCCCCTACCCATTCCCACGAATCCGGGTGCCCCATTCATGGCGCGCCTTCTGCGACATGAGTGGGTCAGCGCAAAACTCCGCCACGCAACCCACCACCGCACCATCGGCTTTGGCTACCTCCTTCTCTCCCTCGTCGCCGTCATCATCGGTGCGCTCCTCTCCCTCATCATGCGCACCCACCTCGCATGGCCCAACTGGCAACTCCCTCTCCACGGCCCCATCCTCCCCGAAGAGTACCTCGCCCTCGTCACCATGCACGGCACCCTGATGCTCTTCTTCGTCCTCACCGTCGCTCCGCAATCCGGCTTCGGCAACCTCATTCTCCCCGCGCAACTCGGCACGCGCCACATGGCGTTCCCGCGCATCAACGCCGCTGGCCTGTACCTCACCGCCTTCGCCCTCGTCACACTGCTCGCCGCCTTCTTCGTCCCCGGCGGCGCCCCCATCGGCGGGTGGACAGCCTACCCTCCCCTCTCCGCCACACCGTTAGCCGGCCCCGGCCAGGGCTTCGGCATGGATCTCTGGCTGGCCAGCATCGCCCTCTTCTCCATCGCCACCACCCTCAACGCGATCAACATGCTCACCACCATCACCAACCTCCGCTGCGAAGGCCTCACCTGGGAGCGCCTTCCACTCACCGTTTGGGGATGGTTCACCGCAGCCCTGCTCAGCATCCTCGCCTTCTCGGTCCTGCTCGCCGCAATCCTTCTCCTCTTCTGCGACCGCCACCTCCACAGCGGCTTCTTCTTCCCCGCCCAAGACCTCATCAGCGGCACACTCCTGCAGCATCGCGGCGACGGCAGTCCCCTCCTCTGGCTGCATCTCTTCTGGTTCTTCGGCCATCCCGAGGTCTACATCGCCATCCTCCCCGGCATGGGCCTCACCTCCATGGTGATCGCCAACTTCAGCCGCCGCCGAGTCTTCGCCTACCGCCTCATGATCGCGACAACATTGCTTATTGGGTTCCTTGGAATCTTAGTCTGGGGACACCACATGTTCGTCGCAGGCCTCAACCCCTTCGCCGGCACCGCCTTCAGCATCTCCACCATCGCCATCGCCCTCCCCGCCGCAGCCAAAGTCTTTAGCTGGCTCGCCACCACCTGGGGATCGCGCCCCCGCCTCGCCACCCCCATGCTCTTCGCACTCGGCTTCGTCTCTCTCTTCATCACCGGAGGCCTCACCGGCCCCATCCTCGCTCAGCCCATCCTCGACGAATACCTCCACAACACCTTCTTCGTCGTCGCCCACTTCCACCTCATTATGGCCATGGCCGGCGTCTTCGGACTCTTCTGCGCCACCTACTACTGGGCGCCGCTGCTCTTCCACCGCACTCTCTCCGAACCTCTCGGCAAACTCCATTTCTGGACGACCCTGCTCGGCGCCTACTCCACCTTCCTCCCCATGCATTTCACCGGCCTCGCCGCCGAACCCCGCCACTACTCCCAACTCACCGGAATCGCCGGTCCCAGCGCAGCGCTCCTTCAATCCACGCTCCCCCTGCAGCGTCACATCACCGCATCGGCCATCTTCTTAGTCTGTGCGCAGTTACCCTTCTTTCTAAATCTTCTCCTTGCATGGCGCCGCCCCGCCAACAAAGACACCAACCCCTGGGACGCCACCACCATGGAGTGGGCACCCAACGCCTTCAATCCGCATCCAATCGATCAGCCGTCCATCGTCTACCGCGGCCCCAGCCACTACGCCGACACCGGCACAGAGTTCTTACCCCAGTGGAGCCCCGTCAACACATTTAACACCGAAGCAGAGTAGAGTATTCTGACAACGTCGTCCGACAGGGGCATCCAGGCCATGCCGTCCACCATCACACCTCCGGAGATTGATCGCCATCGCATCAGCGACGGCAACAACGGACATCGGCCGCCTACCGACAAGCGCACCGGCGGCAACGGTGAAGGCGATGGTGACAACTGGAACAACCGGCCGCGCGGTCATCGCGGACCCCACGAACGTATCTCCCAGGCCCGCATCGGCCTCTTTTTTGCTCTCGGCGGCGACCTCATGTTCTTCGTCGCACTCATCAGCGTCTTCTTCGTCACCAAGGCCAGCGGACACTTCGACGCCTACGACCACTTCATCAACCAATGGCTTCCCACTGCCATCCCATCCATCCTCTGGCTCAACACCATCGCCCTCCTGCTAAGCTCCGTCACTGCAGAGATCGCGCGCCGCGCCATGTTCCGCGACGTCGACGCCATGGACGAGTGGTTCGGCCTCGGCCGCCCCGTCTCCTATCGCGCGGCACTTTGGCTCTCAGCCACCCTCGCCCTCGGCATCCTCTTCCTCGCCGGCCAGTGGGTCGCCTGGGATCAGCTCGCCGCCCAGCACGTCTTCTTTCGCTCCAACCCCAGCAGCCACTTCTTCTACCTCATCACCATCACCCACGCTGTGCATCTCTTCCTCGGCATCGTTGCTCTCATCGTCGCGCTCGCCGCGCTAAAGTTCTCCCGCTCCCTCGCCACCCGCCAGGTCTTCGTCGACACCACCGTCTGGTACTGGCACGTCATGGGAGCCCTCTGGATCTTCCTCTTCCTCCTGCTGGAGTTCGGCCAATGACCCTCCTGCAAGGCTGCACCCAATGCCTCGACAGCACGCGCGCCGCTCCCCCCGCGGTACAGGCAGCCTACCGCCACGCCATCCTCCTGCTCGCCAGCGCAGCCTCCACCCTCTTCATCACCGGAACCCTGCTGCTCCGCCGCCAGCGCTAACCGGCCCAGCACCTAGTACTCGTCCGGCTCCTCCACCGTTGCCTTCACCGTCGTGATCACGTCCTTCGCCGCCGCCGGAACCTTCACCAACGGCAACTCCGGCTGATCAAACGAATACAGCGCATTGAACAGATACCGATACGTCCCATGCGCCTGCCCGCGGAACTCGGGCTTGAATCCGTACAGCACGATCCGCCCCTTCCCGTACTCCAACTCCACCGCCGCCGCCTTATCCTCAATCGCCTCCGGATGCAGCAGCAACCCACTCTCCAGCGGATTGGTCCCCTTCGCATACTTCGCCAGCACCGCGCCCTTGAATCCCGCCTCCGGCACAAACGCCGGTCCCCGCTGAAACATCACCACCGGAGCCTCCGGCACACCGAAGTTCACCGGCAACTCGCCATTCGCCTGCTCCAACCGCAGCAGCGCTCCCGAGCAGAAGAACTTGTCGCTCTTCACTCCCTCCAGCGCATCCTTCACCGGCAGCGACATCAGCGGAATCAAGTTCGCCGCCGTCCGGTTCGACGCCACCAGCATCCCTCCCTCGCGCACAAACGCCCGCAGGTTATCCACTCCATCCGGCCCAATGCCGCCCGCATACTGCCCCGGCACCATCCCCACATGGAACCCCTCCATCAACTGGTCCCGCGACATATCCGGCAACACAATCACGTCATACCGCGCGTGCAGATCCGACGAGCGCATGTCCGCGTTATAAATACTCTTCGGCTCGAACCCATAGTTCTCGAGGATCCACCGCGTCCATCCCTCGTCAATCGAAGGCGCCCACGGCCGATACAGTCCCACCCGCACCTTCTTAATCGCGATCACATTCGCCGGTTCCGCCGTGAGCGCCCCCACGCTCACGCCATACTTCTTCGCGACGCCGTCCATCGCTCCGCGCCCCAGCCCGCGAATCACAAACGCCCCACGCTCCTTGCCCTCCGGCGTAGCAATCGCGTCCTTCGACATCGCCACCGAGCCGCCCTGCTTCAGCACCTCGTTCACCACCGCATACGACGCATTCGGCTTCCGGCTGATCACAAACACATCCCCGCCGCCCGCAATCTCCACCGCCGGAGCCTTCGCCTCCTCCACCGGCTCCATCAGCCCAAGCTGCTGCGTCGTCAGCGGATCGCTCACCGTGTCCACCGCCACGCCCATCTGCAGCGGCAGCGTCCATCCCGTCACGTCATACGGCAGGTCAACCGCCTTCGACGTCCCCAGCTCAATCTCATCCGGATACCTCTGCCGCTCAAACAACTCCTTCACCAATCCAGAGAACGGCTGGTCCATCGGAATCACCCACGACCCCACCGGGTACGTCACGCCATTGGCCACGAATCCCGTCTTTGTCGCATACACCTTCAGCCCGTTCTCAATCATCTTCTGCGCCAGCAGTCCAGCCTCAGGAGTATCGGCCTGCTTGTCGCTGATCACATACGCAAACGGCCCCTCCTTCTTGTAGTGCGCAATATTATCCCGAGCCGCCTGGTAGCGATTGAACAGCAGCGTCTCATGATTCTTCGCCGCCAGATCCAGCACCGACATCGATCCGCCGATCATGTAGTTCACCGCATCCCCCAGCCGCCACCATCCGCCCTCCCAAGGCTCCGAGTACATCGAAAGCGCGCGCAGATCCTGTGTCTCCTTCGGAAACTCATTCACTGTGTAGAACCGCGGCGTCGCATAGGCATACAGCCCCGTCTCCGTGAAGAACGAGATCTCGTTGCGGAACACATGCACCCAGTCATTGAACCCCGCATACCAGTTATCGAAGCGCGTCTCCGAGATCGCTCCCGGCATCTGGTGCGCATCCAGGTACGCCGTCATATTCGTTCCCACCACGTTCAGCCAGCTCCGCACATACGGGCTGATGTTGCTCGAGATCGGATCCGCAAACGGAGGTATCCAAATCCGCGCAGGGAACGGCGCCGTCTGATGCTGGCAGTAAAAGATCTCCGGGCTCCACTCGATCTCCGCCTTCGCCAGCACCTGCGATTCCTTCATGTTCAGCATGTAGCCATCGCGATTGTTATCGTGCCCCACATAGTCCTGGAACAGCCACGGCATCGGAGCCACTTCATACTTCGTCCCCACATTCTGCCGATACCAGTGCACCACCATGTCCTGCCCATCCGGATTCAACGTCGGCCACAATACCAAAATCACGTTGTCGAGAATCGCGTCCACCTCGGGATCGTTCTTCGCCGACAACAGCTTGTACGCCAGCATGATCGAGTGCTGCCCACCCGCCACTTCATTCGAGTGAAGCCCACCATCGATATGCACGATCACCTTGGAGTCGTGCGCCAACTGCCGAGCCTGCTCGTCGGTCAGATTATCCGCAACAGCCAGCCGCCGCGCATTCTTCTTGTACTCATCCAGCCGCGCCAAATTCGCCGGCGACGAGATCACCCCAACTTCAATCTCCCGCCCCTCCGTCGTCTTCCCCACCGTAAACATCTTCATACGGTCCGTCGCCGCAGCCGCCGCATGGAAGTACCGCACCGCATCTTCATAGTCCGCCAGATAAAAGTCATCGCCCGGCGTATGCCCCAGCACCGATACCGGCGTCGGCACCTGCGCCTTGCCCATCGCAATCATTCCACCCAGACATCCAACCAGCAGACCAAGCTTCAGCACATTCGAGCGATGCATCAACACTCCTCGTGGCAATACAGAGATTCCGTTGCCCTCCGAATCAACGGGCAGTCGGGGCAACCAGCAACAAAGCACATGATGGGAACGAAACTGCACCTACTGTATCAACATCGCGGCCATCGACAAAACCCGCGCGCAAGCCCTACGGCTTCAACACAATCTTCATCGAGTCCGCCTTCGGATGCGACGCCAGATCAATCGCCTCCGCCGCATCCCGCAGCGAAAACCGGTGCGAGATCAGCTTCGTCAAATCCAGCTTGCCCGACCGGTACCCCTCGAACACCAGGTCAATCCCCTCCTGCTGAATCGCCACCGAAGCCGAGTACGATCCCATCAAGGTCTTCTCATCCATGCACACGGCAGCAGGATCAAAGGCAGCCGTCCCATGCTGCGTACTCGCAAACAACATCACCCGCCCGCCCGGCCGAATCGCCGCCATCGCCGTAGCAATCAACGCATCCGCTCCCACCGCCACCAGCGCCACATCCGCACCGCGCCCCTCGGTCACCGCCTTGCACGCCGCCACCACATTCCCGCGAGCATCCAGCGGATGATCCAGCCCATACCCCGCCGCAATCGCATGCCGCTCCACATACATATCGGAGGTTAGAACCGTCGCCCCAGTCTGCCGCGCCAGAGCCGCGAGCAAAACCCCAATGCTCCCCTGCCCAATCACCAGCACCGTATCATCTGGCTCCAACTCCAACAGCCGAATCGCCTTGAAGCAAGTATTTACCGGCTCAATAAACGCCGCCTGCTCAAACGGAATATCGTCCGGCACATGAATCAGCCCCGCCGGCGTTATCCCATCACCCACAATCCAATCCATCACGCGAATGTACTGCGCAAACCCACCGCCCGCCGCCTCACCCAACCCCGCCGTCGTCCCCACTTTCTTGTACGTCTCACACTGCGCAAACGTCTTCTTCCGGCAATAGAAACAATGCCCGCAAGGAATATGGTGAAAGGCCATCACCCGATCCCCCACCGCAAACCCGCGCACACCCTCGCCCACCGCCGCAATCGTCCCCGCCATCTCATGCCCAAACACTCGCGGCGCCGCATGCGATCCCGTATGAATCTTCTTCAGATCCGTCCCGCAGATCCCGCACGTATCGATCCGCACCAGCACTTCGCCCGCGCCAATCTCCGGCACGGCAACATCTTCAGTTTGAACATCATCAACGGCACGATAAACAGCAGCTTGCATAGTGCGAGGCAGGGTAGAAGACATATCACCTTAAAGGATATCCCCTCACGATCATGCCATCGGACGCAAAATCTCCCCCTCAGAAACTTTCATCTTCCACCAGTTCCCATCCCCCCAAACAGCGTGCATCCTAGACACCATGGCGAATCCCTACGACGCAATCATCATCGGCTCCGGCGCAGGCGGCGGAACCCTCGCCCTCCATCTCGCGCGCGCGGGCAAGCGCATCCTCATCCTCGAGCGCGGCTCCTTCCTTCCCCAGGAAAAACTCAACTGGGATACCTCTGCCGTCTTCCTCCAGAACCGCTACCACACCACCGAAACCTGGCACGATCAGGACGACAAGCCCCTCCATCCCCAGCAGGCCTACTTCGTCGGCGGCCAGACCAAGGTCTACGGCGCCGCGCTCTTCCGCATGCGTGCCGAAGACTTCGGCGAGATCCACCACCAGGGCGGCCTCTCTCCCGCCTGGCCCATCACCTACGCCGACATGGAGCCCTTCTACACCCGCGCCGAAGAACTCTTCCACGTCCACGGCGATCTCGGCACCGCGCCCACCGTTCCCGGAGGCTTCGCCAGCTCCCTCGATCCCACCGAGCCCTTCCACTCCAGGCCCTACCCCTACCCCGCCCTCTTCAGCGAACCCCGCATGGCCGCGATCGAAGACGGCGTCCGCAAGCTCGGCATCAACACCTTCCCTATCCCCCTCGGCCTCAAGCGCAACGCCCTCGATCCCGTAGCCAGCAAGTGCATCCGCTGCGACACCTGCGACGGCTATCCCTGCCTGGTCCACGCCAAATCCGACGCCGACATCAACTGCATTCGCGAGATCATGCATCTCCCCAACGTCACGCTCCTCACCACCTCGCGCGTTCTCCGCCTGCTCACCAACGCCTCAGGCACTGCCGTCACCGCCGTAGAAGTCCAGCACGGCAGCGCCTCCTCTCCCGCCACCTACGAAGGCCAAATCGTCGCCCTCTGCGCTGGAGCCGTCAACTCCGCCGTCATTCTCCTTCAGTCCGCCAACAACAAGCACCCCAACGGGCTCGCCAACGGCTCTGACCAGGTCGGCCGCAACTTCATGTACCACCAGGCCGACGCTCTCCTCGCCCTCTCCACCCTCGACAATTACGACACCTATACCAAGACCTGGGGCACCAACGACTTCTACTTCCGCGACACCGATCCCGCCTACCCATTTCCCCTCGGCCAGGTCCAGCCCGTCGGCAGCTTTCACCACGAGATGATGAAGGACGACGCACCTCCCCTCACCCCCGGCTTCGTCCTCGACCACATGAAGCTCCACGCCGTTCCCTGGTGGCTCACCACCGAAGATCTTCCCGACCCCAACAACCGCGTTACCCTGCGCAACGCCACGCCCAGCCAGCTCGACGCCACCCAGCCCGGAACCGCCGGCCCCCACTCGGACTCCAGCGTCAGCCCCTCCAACCAATCCGCCACCGTTACCATCGCGCAGCCCGGCCACATCAAGCTCTCCTATACCCCCAACAACGTCAAGAGCTTCGAGCGACTCAAAGATCGCTGGGTCGACATCCTCAAGCAGGCCGGCCACGCCGACACCTCCATCCCCTTCCACGCCTATTTCAAAAAGCGCATTCCCCTCGAAGGCGTTGGCCACCAGAACGGCACCCTCCGCTTCGGCCACGACCCTGCCACCTCGGTCCTCGACATCCACTGCAAAGCCCACCAGCTCGACAACCTCTACGTCGTCGACGCCAGCTTCTTCGCCTCCGCCAGCGCCGTCAACCCCTCCCTCACCATCATCGCCAACGCCATCCGCATAGCCGACCACCTGCTCGCCGAAGTCCTCACCTAAAGCAAACCCATCCTTGCCGTCTTCGAAGCGTTTGCGGTTCTTCCTGTCATGCCCTCTGGGAGTCTGCTTCTGCCTTTGCCTTTCTTTCTGTCATTCCCTCTGGGAATCTGCTGTTTGCTCGCTGAGCCACTAATGCTTTTCTTCGAAGGGGCACGGCTTCAGCCGTGCCATAACACCCTACCCAAGAGACGGCTTTAGCCGCCGAGGGAAACTAACCCTCCACAACCACTCGACGCAACGCCTCCTCCAACCCCGCCAGCGCCTTCGCGCTCCCACGTCCCAGCTCGATCGCCTTCCCCCAGGTCCATGGCCGCACCGCCGTATACGCCGCAAACGCCCCCGTCCGAAAACTCCCCCGCTCGCCTTCAAACTTCCCGAGCGCACTCAACTCAAACTCATACCCATCCGACACGCCCTTGATCGCGCGAAACCCCACCTCGCTCGCCCGCGCCAGCCGCGCCACCGTCGCCGCCTCCATATCCACCATCGCCGCTCCAAAGCTCTCCGCCAGCCGCGCCTTCTCCGCCACGCTCGCGATCGTCCCCGCAGTCACCAGCGTCACGCCCGTTCCCAAGCCCGCAACAAATCTCTCGCCCGTCCCCCCATCCACCACCATCCCAGCCTCCAGCACCGACCCAGCCTCCACCCCCGGCGCACATCCGCCCGCTAGCCCCGTAGAAATCAGCATCCCCACCTCCGCACCTACCCAAAGCGCGGCCTCCACCGCCACCGCCGCCCGCTCCGCTCCCATTCCCGCAGCCACCACCACCGCGCCCTCCACCCGGTAAAGCCACACCCCATCCTTCACCAGCGCCGCATCCGCCACGGTCCCCCGAACCAGCCCCGCAATCTCCCTCGGCAGCGCAGCAATAATCGCAATCCTGGCAGGCACCGGCATCGCTCCATCATACGAGCCACCCTCCACCCCTTTTCCGCAGGTTGACAGTCGCGTTACAGAAGTGGATATTAGGCGTTGCACAATCGTTTGCGCATTGCTGCTCAAACGATTGTTCCCGAAACGCCCTCAGCCCGGTTTTCCTCAACCACCCCAGGAGTCCGTTCGTGATCCACCCTTGGCTTCGACTCGCTCTTCCGGCTCTGCTCTGCGCGGGCTCCATCTCCCCATCGCTCCACGCTCAGGCATCCAAGCGCGTCACCGCCCCGTTCGTCAACCCGCAGCAAATCACCATCGACGCCAACGCCCCCACCACCCCCTTCCCCCACTTCTGGGAGCAGATCTTCGGCTCCGGCCGCGCCATCCTCTCCCTCCGCGAGTCCTACCGCAACGACATCCGCTCCGTCCACAAAGTCGCCGACTTCCGCTACGTCCGCTTCCACGCCATCCTCCACGACGAGGTCGGCGTCTACAACGAAGACGAGCACGGCAATCCCGTCTACAACTTCGCCTACGTCGATCAGATCTACGACGGCCTCATCGCCAACGGCGTTCGCCCCTTCGTCGAGATCAGCTTCATGCCTAAAAAGCTCGCCTTCAACCCAGACGCCCTGCACCCCTTCTGGTACAAGCAAAACGTCTCGCCCCCCAAGAGCATGGCCCGCTGGGACGACCTCATGACCGCCTTCGCCCAGCACCTCGTCGACCGCTACGGCATCGACGAAGTCGCCACCTGGTACTTCGAAGTCTGGAATGAACCCAACATCGACTTCTGGAACGGCATCCCCCGCGATCTCTCCTACTTCGAGCTCTACGACCACACCGCCCGCGACCTCAAGCACGTCAACCCCCGCCTCCGCGTCGGTGGCCCCGCAACCGCCGCAGCCGCATGGGTTCCAGAGTTCCTCGCCCACACCTCCGCCAACCACGTCCCCGTAGACTTCGTCTCCACCCACGGCTACGCGGACGACACCGTCCAGGACCTGTTCGGCACCACCGAGAACATCCCGCGGGACGACCGCGTCTGCCGCGCCGTCGCCAAGGTTCGCCACCAGATCGACGCCTCTCCCACCCCCCATCTTCCGCTCTTCTGGACCGAGTGGAACGTCATCGGCGCCAACAACGCACGCGACACCACCTTCGTCGGCCCAGCCCTAGCCGACACCATCCGCGCCTGCGACGGCAATGTCACCCAGATGTCCTTCTGGACCTTCGACGACGTCTTCGAAGAAGGTGGCCCCATCCCCAGACCCTTCGAAGGCCACTTCGGCATCATCGCCAAGGGCGGCATCTACAAGCCCAGCTACTACCACTTCGGTCTCCTCCACCAGCTCGGCGACCGCCGCATCGCCAACGACGCCAAAAACCTCATCGTCACCAAAGCCCCCGACGGCTCGCTCATCCTCGCCGCCTGGAACCTGGTCGATCCCGGCGACCACGGCGCCCCGCAAACCCTCGAGCTCGCCCTCCACGGTGTTCCCGCCAACGCCCACGTCTCCATCCAGCGCGTCAATGACGACCACGGCAACGTCTTACCCAAATACGCAGCAATGGGCAGCCCCGTCGACCCCACTCCCGCGCAGGTACTTCAACTCAACCAGGAAACAGCTCTGGGACCTCCAGCCCAAACCCAGCTGCACGACGGAAAGCTCACCCTGGAGTTGAGCCCCAACGCACTTCTACTCATCAAGGTCCAGCCATGAAACCCTCGAGGAACACGATGCACCTTGGAACCCTGCACTCACTCGCCTTTGCCGCAACTCTCTTTGCCGGCCCGCTCACTCTGTCCACCCTCGCGCAGGACTCCACGCCCCCCGCCGCCACATCCACCGACCTCGTCATCGACGCGCACGCCCCCACCACCCCCTTCCCCCACTTCTGGGAGAAGACCTTCGGCTCCGGCCGCGCCATCCTCGCCCTCCGCGCCGACTATCGCGCCGACCTCCACACCGTCAAGCAGGCTACCGACTTCCAGTCCATCCGCTTCCACGGCATCCTCGACGATGAAATCGGTGTCTACGACCCTGCCCGCCAGACCAAGAACCCCGGCCTCGCCGCTCAGGCCGCCAACGACGCCTCTGTCTACAACTTCTTCTACCTCGACGAGATCTACGACGGCCTCCTCGCCGAACACGTCAAGCCTTACGTCGAGCTCAGCTTCATGCCCGAAAAGCTCGCCTCCAAGCCCAACTCCCAACACACCTTCACCGGCAACCCCAACACCTCGCCCCCCAAGGACTACGCCACCTGGGACGCAATGATGAAGGCCCTCGCCACCCACCTCATCGACCGCTACGGCATCGACGAAGTCTCCACCTGGAAGTTCGAAGTCTGGAACGAACCCAACCTCGACTTCTGGGGCGGCGACCCCAAGCAGGAGACCTACTTCACGCTCTACGACCACACCGCGCGCGACCTCAAGTCCGTCTCCCCGCGCCTCCAGGTCGGAGGCCCCGCCACCGCGCAGGCCGCCTGGGTCACGCCCTTCCTCGCGCACGTCCACGAGGTAAACGCCCCCATCGACTTCGTCTCCACCCACGTCTACGCCAACGACACCGCACCCAACGTCCTTCACACCAACGAAGAGGTTCCCCGCAAAACCATGGTCTATCGCGCCGTCAAGATGGTGCATGATCAAATCCTCGCCTCGCCCTATCCTCACCTGCCGCTCATCTTCTCCGAGTACAACGCCAGCTACGCCAATGAGCCCAACGTCACCGACACTCCCTTCATCGGTCCCTGGCTCGCCAACAACATCCGCCTCTGCGACGGCCTCACCGACAGCATGGACTACTGGTCCTTCTCCGACGTCTTCGACGAGCAGGGCGTCGTCCGCTCTCCCTTCTACGGCGGCTTCGGCCTCATCGCCGCCGAAAGCATTCCCAAAGCCGCGCTCAACGACTTCCGCGCCCTCCACCAGCTAGGCGATCAGCGCATCGCCCTCGACTCCGACTCCGCCCTCGCCACCAAAACCACCGACGGCAAGCTCGCCCTCGCCCTCTGGAACTACGCCCCCCCCACCGGCATCGGTGCCGACTACACCTGGCCCAAAGGCCCCGCAGGACCGCCCAAAACCTTCACCGTCACCCTCCAGCACGTCCCCTCAAATGCATCGGTTGAAGTCCTCCGCGTCGACGACGACCACGGCAACGCCGTCAAGGCCTTCGACGCCATGGGTCGCCCGCCCGGCGACCTCACCCCCGCTCAAGTCGAGCAACTCCGCGCCGCCGGTGCCATGGCCCCCACCGAGCACCTTCGCCTCCACGACGGCAAACTCCAACTCACAGTCCCCGCACACGGCCTCGCCGTCGTGCTCATCGGGAGATAACCTCATGCAACGACGCGACTGCCTCAAGCTCCTCGCCGGCGCTGCGCTCGCCCCGCGCCTGCACGCCCTCTCCCAAACCGCCGCCCAGACCCCGATCGACCTTCACCTCACCCCCGAGCCCGCTCCTCATTACGTCCTCACCGCTGCCGACGAATCCTTCCTCGACGACATGCAACGCCGCGCCTGCCTCTTCTTCGTCGAGCAGGCCAGCCCCACCACCGGCCAGGTTCTCGACCGCGCCGCCGCCAACAACACCGACGGCAAAATTAATCCCAACGACCGCATGGCCTCCATCGCCGCCACCGGCTTCGGCCTCACCGCACTCTCCATCGCCGACCAGCGCAGCTACTTCCCCCATTCCCAACTCATCGAACAAGTCCGCCGCACCCTCCGCTTCCACGCGCACAAGCTCTACAACAACCACGGCTTCTTCTATCACTTTGCCGACCTCGAAACCGGCGAGCGCACCGGCCGCAATGAAGTCTCCTCCATCGACACCGCGCTACTCCTCTGCGGCGTCCTCACCGCCCGCGCCCACTTCTCCCACGACGCAGAAATCCACGACCTCGCCACCCTCATCTACAACCGCGTCGACTGGCCCTGGATGCTCAACGGCGGCACCACCTTCTCCATGGGCTGGCATCCCGAGTCCGGCTTCCTCAGCGCGCGCTGGGAACGCTACTGCGAGCTCATGATGATCTACCTGCTCGCCATCGGCTCTCCCACCCATCCCGTCGACCCCTCCAGCTGGAACGCCTGGACCCGCCAGACCATCACCTACGACGGCCTCACCTACATCAGCGGCAACGATCCCCTCTTCACCCACCAGTTCAGCCAGGCCTTCTTCGACTTCCGCAACCAGCGCGATCGCTACGCCGACTACTTCACCAACTCCATCACCGCCACCCGCGCCCACGAAGCCTTCTGCCTTTCCCTCGGCAAGCCTTACTCCCCCGACTACTGGGGCATCAGCGCTTCGGACTACATCCACGGCTACACCGCCTGGGGCGGCCCCAACGCCGAAGGCAAAGGCTTCGGCCCCATCGACGGCTCCGTCGTCCCCAACGCCACCGCAGGCTCCCTGCCCTTCGTCCCCGAAGCCTGCCTCCGCGTTCAGCGCGCACTCAAGGCCAACTACGGCGACAAGGCCTGGGGACGCTACGGCTTCTGCGACGCCTTCCATCCGCAAGCCAACTACTACGACCCCGACGTCCTCGGCATCGATCTAGGCATCTCGCTCGTCATGGCCGAAAACCTCCGCACCGCCTTCGTCTGGGAAACCTTCGCCCGCAACCCCGAAGTCCCGCTAGCCATGCAGCGCGCTGGCTTTCACAACACCTGAAGTGCACCTCACCGCTTCGCCCGTGCGGCAGCGTCGCGAGCTACTGCCCCACACGCCATGGCGACGTGGTTGTCCAGCTTTGCAACTCTTTCTTTGCCCAGGTATTCGACTTCCCGGCATGGCAGCTCGTGCAGGGATTGGGTACACCCGAACTCTCCGTCAAGCCCGGCGTGATGAACCGGAACGTATGGGCGTGCACGAAGTTGTCCTTGATCGTGGCTTCGATCTTCGGCATATGGCACGCGACGCACTCACTGCCGGCACTGCCCTCCGCATGATGCGTGTGCGCGCTCACCGTTCCCTTCAGTCCTGCCGGATTTTCCTTCTCCGCCGCATGACAGCTCAGACAGAGCGCGTTCCCCGGCAGCTTCAGGCTCGCTACGTTCGCACTGCTGTGGACATCGTGGCAGTCGAAGCAACGCAGCTCCCGGTGGTACATATTGCTCTGCACAAAGTCGTTGCCCTGCATCCGGTTCTTGTGCGCCGTCATGTCCGCATATTGAAAGAAGTTCGTCACACCCGGCTTCAGCTCTTCAAGCTTCCAGACATCGGCCAGGCGTTGCCCCGGCAGAAACCCCACCGGCCAGTCATAGACCTTGCCGTCCGCCGACGCCGTTACCGGGCGACCCTGGCTATGGCATTGGATACAGGTGTCATTGCCCCGCACGTAGTCCAACGTCGCAGGATTGACGATATTCTGTTTCGTCGGATGTGCCACATGAAGGCTGCCGGGTCCATGGCACTTCTCGCACCCCACGTTCCACTCCGTGACGGCCTTTGTTGCGATGTTGTAGTTCACGGAGTGGCAACCGTCGCAGGTTGGCCCCGTAGGTCGATCGAAGTTGCTGGGACCGTAGAACGGGAGCCACCAGTCGGTGCCCGCCTCAGCGTGGTAGGGCAACCAGCGCTTTTTCGCCACGTCCCATTGAGCCGGGAGCGGAAAGTAGTCATCCCCGCGCTTGGTAAAGTACCTCTGCTTCCATCGGCTGCCGTACACAAACGCCACCTCATCGAGCCCGAACGTTCGCACCGGATCGGCCGCTGAGAAGTCCCCCAACACTGCGTCAGGGTGTGCGTGCGGATCGCGAACCACGTTCGCCATGCGGGTTTTTTCCCACCCTTTGAACTCCTTCGCATGGCAATGTTCGCAGCTCGCAGACCCAACAAATTTTGCCTTCGCTTCTTGTGCGACCGAGTCGGGCATCGTCAAAAACAACAAGCAGAGAAGCAGCGATGCTTCCAACAAAGATCGGCTGAAACGCTTTCCCAAGAGGCCACCTCGATGCTTCCGCGATCAGCGTATAGCAGGCCTATCGAAAAGTTGTCACGAAGGTGTCACTCGGAGTCGGATCGAGCCGAGACAGAAAGCTGCTCCGAGAAATTCGATTGGAACGAGGTGGCGCCGTCGAAGGTCCTTCCTGAACCTCCATCGCGCACCACAGTCCCTAACACCCCGTGCAACTGATCCGCGTCTTATCCACGTACCCATTCTTATAAAACCACGCGCACGCTGACCGCAGCGCACCCTCCACGCTCCCCACCTTCAGCCCCAACTCCCTCTCCGCCTTCGCCGAGCTCGCAAACATCATCTTCTTCCCCATGCGCACCGCTTCCACCGTAGCCCGCGGCTCCTTGCCCCGCCACTTCCCCGTCACTGTCTCATCGAAGTACGCAAACGCCATCGCCACCCCATGCGGCACCTTCATCGTCGGCGACGGGAGCCCCGAAATCTTCCCCAGCCGATCCAGAATCTGCTTCAGCGTCAGATTCTCTCCGCCCAGAATGTACCGCTCCCCCACCCGCCCACGCTCCAGTGCCACCAAATGCATCCGCGCAATCTCTTCCACATCCACCAGGTTCAATCCCGTATCCACATACGCCGGAAAATTCCCATTCAGAAAATCCACCACAATCCGTCCGGTAGGTGTCGGCTTCGTATCCAGCGCCCCAAGCGGCGTCGTCGGATTCAGCACGATCACCTCCTGCCCCGCCCGCCCAGCCTCCAGCGCCACCTGCTCGGCCATCCACTTCGACCGCTTGTAGTGGCCAATCATATCGGCCTCTCTCACCGGCGTCTCTTCATCGACCACCGTCCCATCCATCTTGAATCCCATCGTCGCCACGCTGCTCGTGTACACCACCCGCCGCACGCCCGCCTCGCGCGCCAGCCGCAGCAACGCTCGCGTCCCCTCCACATTGGCCTTGTACATCTCCGCCGGATCCGGCACCCACAGCCGATAATCCGCAGCCACATGAATCAGCGCATCACAACCCACCAGCGCCGCCTTGAATCCCTCCGGCGACCGCAAATCCCCCACCACCACATCCGCACTCTTCGGCAGCCGCGAAGTATCCGACGTAGCCCGCGCCATCAACCGCAGCTCCGCCCCCTGCGCCGCCGCAAGCTGCGCCACATGCGCCCCAACAAACCCGGTCGCCCCGGTTATGAATAAACGCATCAATTCCTAGTCAAGCTTCTCGGGCTCAATCTGAATGTTCGTCTCGCCCGCCGCCTTCTTCTCCCAGTACTTCTTAATCCAGGCCTCGAAGGTCTTGCCCGCAGCCGTATCGCGCCCCGTAAACTGCAGCGCCGCAATATCCGCATACGGAATCATCACCCGCTCCACCGGCACGCCCGGCTTCGGCGTAGGAATAATCCGCACCAGCGAAGCCTCCATCGTCGGCTCACTCCGCCGATCGTACAGATACCCTTCGATGGTCGTCCCATCCTTGCGGGTCACCGTCACATCGCCGCGATAGTCAAACGCCTTCTCCAGCGCCTCTCTCACCTCGGCCTCGGTCGCCAGCTCAGGAATCCATCCCTCCAGATTCTCCCGCTCGCGTCCCGCAATCACTTCCACATCATCGGCAGACGTCGTCCGCAGCTGCTCGATCTTCAAGTGCTCCTGCTGTGCTGTCGCCATCTTCAGTCTCCCGCCACGCTGGTAGTCTCGTTCACCGAGGTCGTAACAACCACCGCAGTAGGCTGGTCTGCAATCTGCACCAGTGGTCCATGTCCCGCCTTCGGCCACTCGTTCAGCAGCTTCATCGCGCCCTCGTCCTCGTACGTCGACGGGAACATATACCGCTTCGCCGTCTCCACAAATCCCTTCAGCGACCCGAAGTTGTAATCCACCGCCGAAGCCTCATGCCCCGAGTGCACCATGCAGTTCGCGCACTGCGGATTCCCACTCTTCGCTCCATAGTTCGCCCAGTCCACCGTATCCAGCATCTCCTGGAACGTGTCCGCATATCCATCCTGCAGCAGGTAGCAAGGCTTCTGCCACCCAAAGATCGAGTACGTCGGCATGCCCCACGGCGTGCACTCAAAATCCTGCTTGCCCATCAGGTATTCGGCAAACAGCGGATGCGTGTTGAACTGCCAGCTCTTCTTCCGGTTCGACAAAATCGCGCGAAACATCTTCCGCGACCGCGCCTTCCCAAGGAAGTGATTCTGATCCGGAGCCTTGTCGTACGTATAGCCCGGCGACACCATCATGCTCTCGACGCCCGTCGCCATCAGCTCATCAAAGTGCGCGCGCACCGAGTTTGGATCAGCACCATCGAACAGCGTCGTATTCGTCGTCACGCGGAACCCCGCTGCCACCGCGGCCCGAACACCCTCCATCGCAATGTCATGGCCGCCCTCGCGGCACACCGACATATCGTGATGCTCCTTCTGCCCATCCACATGCACCGAGAAGCTCAGATACTTCGACGGCTTGAACAGGTGCAGCTTCTCCTTCAGCAGCAGCGCATTGGTGCACATGTAGACGTACTTCTTCCGCGCGACCAGGCCTGCCACAATCTCCGGCATGTCTGGATGCAAGAGGGGTTCTCCACCGGGGATAGACACCATCGGCGTCCCGCACTCTTCCACTGCCTTGAAGCACTGCTCCGGCGTCAACTGCGCTTTCAAAATATGCGCGGGGTACTGGATCTTGCCACACCCGGCGCACGCCAGATTACAACGAAACAGCGGCTCCAGCATCAGCACCAGCGGGTACCGCTTCCGCCCTGAAAGCTTCTGCTTCAGAACGTACGTGGTCACGGTGAACATCTGCGAGATGGGAATTCCCATGCTAAACGACTCCTTATCCTTCGAAAACCTTCTTACCCTGCAAACTGACTACCGATTCGATGCCCAGCCAGGCCTTACGCTTCGCCCTACGCGTCCATCTCCTCGCGCTCCATGGCCTTCCGATACGTCGTCAGCGCCAGCAGCGGGAAGTACTGCTTATACAAATGGTAGCCAAGGTAAAACACCCGCGGGAATCCCGTTCCTGTGTAGTAACTCTCGCCGTTTCTTCCCGGCATCAATTCAGTCCACGAACCATCCTCGTGCTGTCTCTCAATCAGCCACCGAATGCCCTTCGCTACAGAATCTGACCGCGTATCATTCGCCGCCAACAACCCCAGCAGCGCCCAGGCCGTCTGGCTAGGCGTCGACGGCCCAACCCCGCGCTGGTTCGGATCGTCGTACGTTCCAGCCGTCTCGCCCCAGCCGCCATCGGCATTCTGCATCATGCGAATCCACTCGGCCGCCTGCTGCACCGCCGGCTCCAGATACGAGTACTCCATCGCCTGCAATCCGCGCAGCACCAGGAACGTCCCGTACAAATAGTTCACGCCCCAGCGCCCAAACCACGCCCCGTCCGGCTCCTGCTCGCGCAGAATGAACTGCACAGCCTTCTCCACGCGCTTGTCCCGCCGCGTGTAGCCGTAGCTCGCCAGCATCTCCAGCACACGTCCCGTAATGTCCGCCGACGGCGGATCGATCATCGCGTTATGGTCAGCAAACGGTATCGACTCAAACATCTTCTTCGTGTTGTCTTTATCGAACGAAGCCCATCCACCGTTCTTGCACTGCATCCCGAAGACCCAGTCGATCGCCCGCTGCGTCACCTCATGTTGATACCGCTCGCGTGGATTGTCCACGGCCTTCAGCGCCAGCAGCACCTCGCCCGTATCATCCACATCCGGCTGATGGTCGTTGTTGAAGAAGAAGCACCAGCAGCTCGCCTCCACGTTCTTCACGTTGTGCGACCAGTCGCCCTTGTACCGAATCTCCTTGGACAGCAGCCAGTCGGCCGCCTTCACCAGCCGCGCGTCATCCTTCGCCAGCCCCGTCTCTCCCAAGGTCGAAAGCACCTGCGCCGTATCCCACACCGGCGAGAAGCACGGCTGCATCCGGAACGTCGGCGTCGGATACTCCGGCGTCCCGTCCGGGCAATCAATCCCCAGCCGCTCAAACTCGTCCATCGCGCGTATCACCTGCGGGTCGTCCTTCGAGTACCCCAGGTACACCAGCGCCACAATCGCATTCAGCATGGCCGGATAGATCGCGCCCAAACCATCCGAGCGCTCAAAGTGATCCAGCATCCATTGCTCGGCCTTCTTCAAAGCCATCTTGCGCAACGGCCGAATATGCACCCGCTCCGACCAGTGCGCCAGACGATCGGTGAACAGGAAGAACGTGCGCCACGAGACAAGGTGCTTGCGGTCCAGGCTCAAATACAGATTCGCGTTCTCGCGCCCACCCACAAACAGCTCATCAATCGTCTGCTCCGGAGCCAGCTTCTTGAACGGCTTCTTCGCATAAATAATCGACAGCGGCACAAGGATCGCCCGCGACCACGCACTGATCTCGTAAATATTGAAGTAGAACCAGTTCGGAAACAGCAGCATCTCCGGCGGAACTGCCGGCACCGCGTCGTAGTCGTACTGCCCCAGCGAGCACAGGTACATCTTCGTGAAGGTGTTGCACGAAGTCACGCCGCCCAGCTCCAGCACCTTCTTCCGCGCCTTCACCATCACCGGATCATCCGCCATCCAGCCCATCAGCTTCAGCGCCAGGTAGCACTTCACGCCGTAGTTCACATTGCTCGGCCCACCCGGATACAGACTCCACCCGCCATCGTCATTCTGGTGGCGCAGAATCTCGTTGACCGCGCGCTCCATCCTGCCCTTATCGCCCGTTCCCAGCAGCGTGTGCATGTAAATGTAATCGGCCTCGAGCATCGCATCTGCTTCGAGCTCCCCGCACCAGTACCCCTGCTCGTGCTGCTGACCCATGAGCCACGCCGCAGCCTTCCCGATCCCCTCGCTTACCCGCTCCATCGCGAGGTCAAGCCGTCCAAATCGAGGCTGCGTCGTCAGTTTCGTGGTTCTCTGCGGGTTCGTTGTCTTTATACTCATAAATTCTAGATGCACTACTGCGCTACCAGGCCTCACGTCCCAGCGGTTACAACCATCAAATAGCCGCTGTCGAAACTAAATACTTGCCGGCCGCGCTGGCGCTGCCGCGATCGCCGAAACGATCTCCGGCGGCAATCCAAACCGCACATTCTCCGGCATCACTTCAACCTCTTCAACCGATCCATATCCCTTGCCCTGCAGGTAGGCCACTACCTCCTGAACCAGGATCTCCGGTGCCGATGCGCCCGCGGTGATCGCCACCGTAGCCACGCCCTCCAGCCACTCCGGCTTGATATCTTCCGCCTTGTCAATCAAATACGAATGGGTCCCGATATTGTGCGACACCTCGACCAGCCGATTCGAATTCGAGCTGTTCCGCGACCCGACTACCAGCACCAAATCTGCCCCATGCGCGACGTTCTTCACCGCCGTCTGGCGATTCTCCGTCGCATAACAAATATCCTGCGCATGCGGCCCCGCAATGTTCGGAAACTTCTTGCGCAGCGCCTCAATCATGTACCGCGCCTCATCCAGAGACAGCGTCGTCTGCGTCAGATACGCCACCTTGTTCGGATCCGGCACCACCAGCGCCGCAACCTCTTCCACAGTCGACACCACCTGGGTCACATTCGGCGCCTCACCCTGCGTTCCCTGAACCTCTTCATGGTCGCGATGCCCTACCAGCACCAGCGAATATCCCTGCTTGGCGAACTTGATCGCCTCAATATGTACTTTGGTAACCAGCGGACATGTCGCGTCAATTACCTTCAACCCGCGCTCTTTCGCCCCCTGCCGCACCGCCGGGCTTACCCCATGCGCCGAATAAATCACACGCGCCCCCGCCGGCACCTCGTCCAGTTCGTTGACGAAGATCGCGCCTTTTTGCGCCAGATCATTCACCACATAGCTGTTGTGCACAATCTCTTTGCGCACATAAATCGGCGCCCCAAACGTGTCCAGGGCAATCTGCACGATATCGATCGCACGCACCACCCCCGCGCAGAACCCTCTCGGCTTCAGCAGGAGAACTTTCTTGGTGGTGGTTTCGCCTTGTTTGTCTTGGGCGTTTGCGGGAGAGGCGGTAAGGTTACTCACGAGTTAAGTATACCCTCTCCGGCCCTTGATAGCACCGGAGTACACCCCTTGGTGTGAACCATAAACGGTGCAAAATCTCAACACCGCACTCCCCCGTCCCTTCCCGCCCCGCCCGGCCCCAATCTACCTTCGTTTCAACCTATCGTCCTGTGCAGCCAGGATGCTTGCAGTCACACTTCAGCGTCGTCAGGTTCTTGCTGTCCTCGCACATCTGCGAGCAATACTTTTTGCCATCTGAACAGACGCAGCTGCAAATCGAATGCGCACACTTTTTTGGTTCAGCCATGATCAGACCCTCCCAAGGCATTGCCTCTTGAGAAGCCTCCAGCCCAACGGAGGTTGTCCCACCGTACCGCCCAACGGTCTTCAGCCTCCGCCTGCTTACTTGCCCCCGCCGTCAGCAGACGTCAGCATCTGCTCCGCGTGCTTCCGGCTGCTCTCCGTCAGGTTCGCGCCCGACAGCATCCGCGCAATCTCCTCCACCCGCTCCTCCCGCTTCATCCGCCGCACCCCGGTATGTGTCCGCCCTCCGCGCTCGCCCTTCTCAATCAAAAAGTGCTGATCCGCAAACGCGGCAATCTGCGGCAGATGCGTTATGCAGATCACCTGTTGCGCCCCGGACAGCGTCTTCAGCTTCTGCCCCACCGCCTCCGCCGCCCGCCCCCCGATGCCAATGTCGATCTCGTCAAACACCAGCGTCCGCGGCAGCGCCATCTTCCGTCCCTTGGATCCGACCCGCGCGGCATTCGCGCCATCCTCCACGCTCACCTTCAGCGCCAGCATCACTCGGCTCATCTCACCCCCCGACGCAATCTCCGTCAGCGGCTTCAGCGGTTCTCCCGGATTCGTCGCAATCCGGCACTCCACCCGGTCCCACCCAAACGCCGTCCATGCCTCGACATCCTCCCGCGCCGCCACCCCCACCTCAAACTTCGCGTTCATCGCCAGTTCATTGATCTGCCGCTCCGCCGTCTTGGCCAGCTTCTTCGCCGCCGCACCTCTCTCCGCCGACAACTTCCTCGCCACCACCATGTACTTCGCCGCGGCAATCGTCAGGTCCTTCTCCAACTCCGCCAGCCGCGCATCCCGATTCTCCAAATCCGCCAGCTTCCCCGCCACCTCCACCCCAAACGCAATCACCACGCCCAGGCTCGCACCATACTTTCGCTTCAGCCGATCCAGCGCCGCCAGCCGGTCCTCAATCTCCCCCAGCCTCTCCGGCGACGCAGTCACCTTCCCCGCAAAATCCCGCAACGTAGCCGCCGCATCCTCCACCGACGCCTTCGCCGCCGCCAACTGCCCCACCGTCTCCTTAAACTGTTCATCAAACTTCGCCAAATCCTCGACATGCCGCAGCGCCCCACCCAGCAGCGTCTCGGCCGAAACCTCCGCCTCATACAGCAGCTCCTGCGCCGCCGTAGCCCCCGCAAACAGCCGCTCGGAGTTCGCCAGCACCCGCTTCTCCGTCTCCAGCCGCACATCCTCTTCCGCGTCCGTAATCCCTGCCGCTGCAATCTCTTTCGCCTGAAAGCTCCACAAGTCCATCAACCGCAGTCGATCCTGCTCCACGCCCTGCAGTTCCCGGATCTTCCCCTCCAGCTCCTTCCACCGCGCAAACGCCCCACCAACCTCCTCGCTGCTCACATCCCCAAACCGGTCCAGCAGCATCCTCTGCTGCGCCGCATCAAACGCCACCAGCGTCTCCGACTGCGCATGCACCAACGCCAGCTCCGGAGCCAGCAGCCGCAGCACCCCCACCGTAGCCGGCTGGTTGTTCACAAACACCCGCCCCTTGCCGCTCCCCGCAATCTCCCGCCGCAGCAGGATCTCATCTCCCTCCGGATCGATCCCGTTCTCTTCCAGGATCTCCTCCGCTCCCGGCGTCGCCTCGAACACGCACCCCAGCACGGCCTTCTCCGCCCCAAACCGCACCACGTCACTCGACGCTTTTCCCCCCAGCAGCAGCGCCAGCGCGTCAATCAGTATCGACTTGCCAGCCCCCGTCTCCCCGGTCAGCAAGTTCAACCCCGGCCCAAACTCGGCGACCGCGTGGTCGATCACGGCATAATTCTCAGCGCGCAGTTCCAGCAGCATGCGTTGGTCTCTTTCACGCAAGAGCATAGCAGGAGCCGCACTCAACAGAAACATTCCACAGCCCTCCGCCCCGCAACTCCTGCATCTCAAACCCTCACCAGCCCAAAACTTTCGTTCTGCGTCCAAACGAATACCCGCCGCCGAGCACCTAGCTGGGTTCTCGCTCCCACCCTCATACCCAGTTACACTTAAAACGACGCCTATGACCCTGTTAGCTTTCGCTCTCTTCCTGCAAGACGCCGCCACGCAATCCCCAACCGACGTCTCGCTCGGCCCCCCTCCCGCAGGTCAAAACTCCAGCGCCCTCGTCGAAATGCTGCACAACAGCGGCCCCACCGCGCTCACCGTGCTCGGCCTCCTGCTCCTCATGAGCGTCATCTCTTGGGCCGTCATGATCTCCAAGTGGCGCTCCTTCAAGGCCGCCGACACCCAGAACCGCCGCTTCATCCGCGCCTTCCGCAAGTCCGGCCGCCTCTCCGAAATCGCCGCCATCGCCGACCAGTTCAAGCCCAGCCCCCTGGTCGCCGTCTTCAACGAAATCCACGACGAGTACCAGCGTCAAAGCGGAGGCCGCGGCACTCCCCCCAATCCCCAGGGTCTCGAGCGCGCCGCCCAGACCGCCGCCTCAGAAGCCCTCAGCTCCATGGAACGCCGCATGACCTGGCTCGCCACCATCGCTCAGGTCGGCCCGTTCGTCGGCCTCTTCGGCACCGTCATGGGCATCATCGACGCCTTCCACGGCCTCGGTGCCGAAGGCGCCGCCACCCTCCGCGCCGTCGCCCCCGGCATCTCCGAAGCCCTCATCACCACTGCTGCCGGCCTGGTCGTCGCCGTCCCCGCCGTCATGGGCTACAACCAGCTCACTTCCCGCCTCCGCGAGTTCGCCGCACGCATGGACGACTTCGGCCGCGAGCTCCTCAATGCCATCACCAACGCCGCACTCTTCCAACCCCAGCAGCCCGGCACACAGCAGGCGCCGTACGGTGAAGAGCGCCGTCGCCCAGCGCAGCCCGGCACCCAGCTGCCGCCTTTCCCTAATGATCGCCGCGGGAGCCAATAACCATGGCCTTCAACACCAACGGAAAAACCACCTCCGCCATGTCCGACATCAACATCACGCCGCTGGTCGACGTGGTCTTGGTTCTGCTCCTCATCTTCATGCTCACCGCCCCCGTCCTGCAGTCGGGCATCCAGGTCGCCGTCCCCCACACCCGCATGGTCTCGCAGCTCAGCGAAGTCCACCTCGTCGTCACCATCGACAAGGACCAGAACGTCTTCCTGCAAGACAAGCCCGTCAACATCCACAACCTCTCCGCCGTCCTCGCCCAGAATCCCCAAAACGAAAAGAAAGTTATCTACGTCCGCGCCGACGAATCCGTACCCTTCGGCGCCTTCGCCTCCGTCATGGATGCCGTCAAAGCCGCCGGCATCAGCAACATCAGCATCGTCACCCAACCCTTGCAGAGATAAACGTTGTCCGTTCTCCGTTGTCCGCTCTTGTCGTTGCCGTTGTTTTTCTAGTTGTCATCCCGTAGGGATCTGCTTCTTCTCTTGCAGTTGCTTGTTCTACTTCGCGAAACTTGGCTGACTTCGCGCCCTTAGCGTCAAAGCTCTCGCCTCACCCACACCACGAATCATGTCCACCCAAGCCATCTCGCCACTCTCCCCGGACGATCAATTCCGCCGCGGCGTCATCGGCGCCATCGCGCTCCACCTGCTCATCGCCGCCGCCTTCATCGGCATCGGCATCTATCTCAACCACACCAGCAGCCATTGGGGCGAGAACGCCTCCGTCGCCGGCTCCATCCAGGCCTCCATGGTCACGGCCATCCCGCTCCCTGAGAAGGCCAAGCCCGTAGACAAATCCGTCCTCACCCCCGACACCGTCAGCCCCGCGCCCCTTCCTCCACCCAAGGAAGCCGTGCAACCTCCGCCCCGCCCCACCGACATCGAAGTCAAGGCCAGGGACCAGCCCAAGAAGCTCGGTCCCGTCCCCACGCCCGCTCCGCCCAAGCATCCGCAGCCTCCGCCGCCGCCCAGCGCCAAGGCCCAGACCGGCGACAGCGCCACGCAGCTCCCGCAGTCCATGACGCAGCTGAAAAACGGCAGCGCCACGCTCACCGTGCAGAGCCGCACCTTCGGCGCACGCTACGCTTACTACGTAGAAGCCGTCGGCCGCGTCATCGCGCAAAACTATTACACCGGGGAAGTCGATCCACGCAGCTCTGAAGGCAAGAGCGTGATCATCGCCTTCGACATCGAGCGCGACGGTTCCATCGCCAACGTCCACATCCAAAATCGCAGCGGTTCCCCCACGCTCGACACCGCCGCCATGCGCGCGCTACAACGAATCGACACCTTCGGCCCCCTGCCCGAAGGCGATCGCATTACCATCGAGGACAAGTTTGATTACAAGCATCAGTAAAGGCAACCCGCTCCGTCACACCTGTTTGAAATTGCAGCACTTTTCTCCTGCGCACGAATATTTTTCCACGCAGATTTCTCTGCGTTCACCCTCACTTCCGGCATCAGAACTACTGGAGAAACGATAGTGAACCTTTCCGCACGACGCTGGTCAAGCAAATTTGCCCTGTCGCTCCTCGCCTCCCTTCCCCTCTTGCTCTCGACAGCAACCCTTCGCGCCCAGGACACCTTCCACATCGAGACCAGCTCCGGCGCCGCCAGCATTCGCCTCGCTGCCGCCAACTTCAAACCCTCCATCGCGAACGCCGAAGCGCTCCCCTACAAGAACACCTTCGACACCGTCCTCTACTCCGACCTCGCCAACTCCGGCATCTTCGACATGGTGTCCAAGAGCCTCGCACCCCAAACCACTCCCGGCACTCCCTCCGAGATGAACCTCTCCCAGTGGGCGCAGGCCCCCGCCTCCGCCGCCATGGTCGCCTTCGGCAACATCGGCGTCCAGAACGGCAACCTCACCGCCAACGGCTTTCTCGACGACGCCAAAAACGCGCAGTTCCCCCAGGTCTTCGCCAAGCAGTACTCCGGCCCGCCCAGCGAGGACACCGCCCGCCAGCTCGCCCACCAGTTTGCTGACGACATCATCTTCCGCCTCAGCGGTGGCACCCCCGGCATCGCCGAATCCAAGCTCTTCTACTCCAAGCGCATCGGCCCCGGCGAAAAAGAGATTTGGATGATGGACTACGACGGCGCCAATCAGCACGCCGTCACCCACCTCGGCGAAGACTCCATCTCTCCCCGCGTCTCGCCCGATAACTCGCTCGTCGCCTTTGCCTCCCTCGGCAAAAACGGCTTCCAGCTGCGTATGTTCTCGCTCATCCTCGGCCGCCTCGTCCGCTTCAATAACGTCGGCGGTACCAACCTCTCGCCGGCCTGGTCTCCCAGCGGTAAGGAGCTCGCCTTCTCCTCCTCCCGCACCGGCGACCCCGAGATCTGGATCTCCGACCCCCAGGGCTCCATCGCCCACCGCGTCACCAGCTACAAGGGCCCGGACGTCTCTCCCACCTACAACCCCAAGACCGGCTCCCAGATCGCCTGGATCAGTGGCCGCACCGGCCTTCCCCAGCTCTACATCATGGACTCGGATGGCTCCGGCGTCACCCGCATGACCGACGGCGGCTACGCAACCTCTGCCTCCTGGTCCCCCAACGGCCAATTCATCGCCTTCGCCTGGGATCGTAAGTACGGCCCCGGCGCCCCCGGCGGTCAGGACATCTATGTCATGGAGGTCGCCACCAAGCGTTGGATCCAACTCACCCACGACATCGGCCGCTGCGACTTCCCCACCTGGTCCCCCGACGGACGTCACATCGCCTTCTCGAACTCTCCCGACGGCGTCGACACCCACAACCGCATCATGACCATGCTGGTCGATGGTACGCAGAAACGCGCCCTCACTGGCTCAGGAGCAGACATGCCAAATTGGAGTTGGAAGTAATCTTGGAAAAGTTTACAAAAAGCACTAGCAGCGAATAAACGGTATACCGTACGCCTATCGCGTCACGATATGATAATCCAAGTAGATTTACCAGTTCTCTCTCAGGAACCTTTGCCGTACCATTCGAACTCAAGAGGATCTCATGAAAGCTCATCGCACCTCACTTTGGAATCAGGCTGCACTGCTCGCGACCGTCGCTCTACTCGCTGCCTCCGGCTGCCATAAAAAAACACCGCCGCCGACTCCCACGGCCATGGCCCCCACGTCCACCATGCTGCCGCCCACGGCCTCGATCACCGCCGATCCCCTCTCCATCGATCTCGGCCAGTCCGTGGTCCTCAACTGGCGTAGCACCAATGCCTCCAGCGTAAGCATCGACGGCATCGGCGAAGTTCCCGTCAACGGCACCCAGACCGTCTCGCCCTCCAGCTCCACCAACTTCCACCTCGTCGCCAAGAACGACGGCGGCACCACCGAAGCCAATGTTCGTGTCACAGTCCGCGTGCCTGAAGTGCCCGCAGCTCCCACCGACAACGGCGGCGGCGGTTCCGACGCCGAGTTCCACGCCCACGTCCAGGACATCTTCTTCGGCTACGACAGCTATGACCTCACCCCGCAGTCCGATACGTCCATCTCCGCCGCGGCTGCTTACCTCAACGCACACCCCGGCATCAAGATCCTCATCGGCGGCTACTGCGACGATCGTGGCTCGGCTGAGTACAACATCACCCTCGGCGAGAACCGCGCCAACGCCGCCAAGACGGCCCTTGTAGCTGCCGGCGTCAACGGCGACCGCATCCGCGTCGTCAGCTACGGCAAGGAAAAGCAGTTCTGCACCGACGAGACCGAGAGCTGCTGGCAGCAGAATCGCCGCGATCAGTTCTCCATCGATCGCTAACCTACGTACCCCGGGGCCGCGTCGCGCATGCTGCATCCCGCGACGCGGCTTTATTGTTTCCTTGCATCACTTTCTTCTTGCCCATGCGGCAAGTATCCTAGTTCTGCACAACTCCCTAAAGGGAAGTTGAGGAGCTCAACCCGTATGACCCGCTTTCCCTCAATTCGTCGAAGCATCCTCTTGGTTGCCCTTGTTGCACTCGCCTCCCTCCCCGCCCACGCCGAGAGCAAGGAAATGATCCAGCTTCAGGCCCAGGTCCAGTCGCTCCAGGACGCCATCGCCAAACTGCAGCAGACCAACGACGAGAGCTTCGGCATGCTCAAGCAGCTCATCCAGCAGACCGCTGACTCCGTCAACACCATGTCCACCACCGCCAACGGCCTCAAGCTCAGCATGCAGAACCAGCAGGATGCCGTCAGCGCCAGCAACCAGCAGGTCTCCGGCCAGGTCCAGTCCCTCAACGACTCCATCGACGAGCTCAAGGCCCGCATGGCCCGCATGGAGAAGGCCCTCAACACCATCCAGAACCAGCAGCAGACCACCAACGCCACACTCAGCAGTCTCCCCCAGGGCGGTATCCCCGCCGGAGCTGCACCCTCGGGCCCTCCCCAAGCCGCTCCGAACACCCCTCAGGGAGCACCCGACAGCGGCACGGACAACAACAACAACCCTCCAAACAACGCGCCCCCATCAAACACCCAACCCACGTCAGCCCCGGCCACTAGCCAGCCGTCAGCCGGTGACCTCTACCGCGGCGCCTATGCGGATTACATCTCCGCCCGCTACCCCCTGGCCTCTTCCGAATTCAACGACCTCATCAAGGCCTACCCCGACGACAACCTCGCCGGCAACGCCTACTACTACCTCGGCGAGATGCAGATGCGCACCCACAAGCCCTCCCTCGCCATTAAGGACTACGACCAGGTCCTCACCCGCTACGTAGACAACGCCAAGGTTCCCGCCGCCTCGCTCCACAAAGCCCAGGCCCTCATCGACACCCACCAGACCGAAGCCGCCGAGCGCGAACTCCACTCCCTCATCCAGCGCTTCCCCGTCTCCCCCGAAGCCTCCCAGGCCCGCGCCAAACTAAACTCCCTCCGCGCCCAACAGTAGCGCACCACCCAGCCCATCAAAGACCGAAAAGGCCTCTGCTATCCCACGATAGCGGAGGCCTTTGCTCTTGCTGTTGCTCTTGTTTTTGCTTTTTGGCTGTCATCCCGCAGGGATCTGCTTCTGCTTCTGCTTTTGCTTTTGCTTCTGTTCTTGCTTTTCTTTCTGTCATTCCCTCTGGGAATCTGCTGTTGCCTTTGCTTTTTTGGCTGTCATCCCGCAGGGATCTGCTTCTGCTTCTGCTTCTGCACTTGCTTTTCTTTCTGTCATTCCCTCTGGGAATCTGCTTGTTCTTTCGTTCCACCACCTGCCCATGCTTCCAAGTACCCCAAGGCTTCAGCCTTGGGTCTCATCGACTCGCAAAGATCCGGGCTTTAGCCCTGGGCCTAATTCTTTATCCCCGCCAACACCCTCTCCACCACCGCCCGCCCCTCAGCATCCAGCGGCAGCCGCGGCAACCGCGGCGCCCCACCGTAATACCCATTGCAGTCACACCCATACTTCACCCCCGCAATTCCCAGCGCACGAATCGCCGAATCCGCCTCCACCAGCCGCGCACCCTTCTCCGCCGCCAGCGCCGCATCCCCATCCTTGAACGCCGCATACGCCTCATAACATCCCTGCGGAGCGCTGGCCGACAACGCCAGCATCGCTCCCGCCGCTCCCGCCTGCAGCAACTCCACCATCCCCACCGCACTCCCCGCAGCCATCACCTGGAACCCCACCACCTTGGTCCGCGTCTTCAGCGCCTTCACCGTCGGAGCCTCCACCACACCCGTCCCTCCCGTAAGCGACGCCGCCGAAACGAATCCACCCTCATCCCACCGTCCCCGCAGCATGCGTCGCGTCACCGGAGCAAACACGGTCGTCACCAGTACCTCGCGCTTCAACGCCTGCGTGGCTTCGGAAATCGCGCGATACCGCTCCACCGTCAGCCCCTCGTCGTACACGCCCATCACGTTCCCATGCCGCGCCAGCTGCGCAACCTCATCCACACTCAGCCGATACCCCTGCGAGCCCGACTCACTCCCCAGCATCACCGGCAGCGGCGACCCATCCGCCACCGCCCGGAAGAACAGCATCACCTCTTCCTCCGTCAGCCGCTCCCACTGCGGCGGAGCCGCCACCAGCACCGCATCGAACCCCGCCTCCGCAGCCTGCCGCGCAACCTCGAGCGCACCGCGCACACTGTCCTTCGCAATCGCCGCCACCAGCACCTTGGTCGGATCAGCCGCCGCCCCAATCACCCGCAGCGTCTCCGCAATCTCCTCATCGGAAAGCGCCGCCCCCTCGCTCCCCGCCGTCAGCGCCACAAAGCCCGCCGCCGGCGTCAACGAGTAGCGCCCCACGTTATATTCCAGCTTGCGCAAATAGCTCTCGCCGTCACGAGTAAACGGCACCGTCAGCGGTATATGAATCCCATCAATCAGCATTCTGATACTCCCAATACTCTTCGATCCTGAGCGCCGCCGAAGTGTCCACCATCACCCACGGAATGTTCCCAGTACCCTGTCATCCTGTGCGTAGCCGAGGTATCCGCCGTTACGCGCCAAGTCCTTCCCATACCCTGTCATCCTGAGCGTAGTCTTTCGCAGCTTCATGCGAAAGACGCAGCCGAAGGACCTGCCACACGGCTCGCAGCCAGAGACTCTCCCGAGCTTTCCGGCTAGAACGCTCCGCACACGATCACGCCACAACGACAGCTCTTGAAGCATGCAGCTCCTGCAACGACTCCACGTGATACTCGCCCTTCTGCAGCGCCTCAATCCCATCCGCCGCCGCCCGCGTCGCCGCCAGCGTCGTAATCGTCGCCACCCGCGCACTCACCGCCGCCCGCCGAATCGCCGCCTCATCAAACACGCTCATCTGCCCGCTAGGCGTATTCACAATCAGCTGGATCCGGTCGCTCTTGATGAAGTCCACCACGTTCGGCCGGCCCTCCTTCACGGCAAACACGCGCTCCACCTGCATGCCAGCCTCTTCCAACACATCGGCCGTACCATGCGTAGCCACCAGCTTGAAACCCATGTCCACAAACCGCCGCGCCAGCGGAGCCACGCTCTCCTTGTCATGCGTATTCACGCTGAAGAACACGGTCCCCTCCGTCGGCAGATGCAACCCCGCCGCGGTCTGCGCCTTCGCAAACGCCTCGCCAAACGTACGAGCCACACCCATCACCTCACCGGTAGACCGCATCTCCGGCCCCAGCACAGGATCAACTCCTTGGAACTTGCCCCACGGAAACACCGGCGACTTCACAAAGAAATGTTCGCCTGTACTCAAATCGTTTCCGCTAGCCAACTGCTCCGGCAGCAACTCCTTCAGCGTCCGCCCGGTCATCAGCCGCGAAGCAATCTTCGCCAGCTGAATCCCCGTAGCCTTCGAAACATACGGCACCGTCCGTGACGCCCGCGGATTTACCTCAATCACAAACACCTTGCCGCGCTGCACCGCGAACTGCAGATTCGCCAGCCCAATCACATTCAGCGACATCACCAGCTTCCGCGTATACGTGCGAATCGTCTCCAACACGTCCGCACTCAAATCCACCGCCGGCAGCACGCAGCTCGAATCCCCCGAGTGCACCCCCGCCTCCTCGATATGCTGCATGATCCCGGCGATGATCACGTCCGTCCCATCGCAAAGCGCGTCAACATCGACCTCCTGCGCATCCTCCAGGAAGTGATCAATCAGCACCGGCCGCTCCTGCGAGTACTCAATCGCCGTCGACATATACCGCACCACATCGGCATCGTCATACGCAATCACCATCGCGCGCCCACCCAGCACATAGCTAGGCCGCACCAGCACCGGATACGTCACCTTCTTCGCGCCCGCCAACGCCTCTTCCAACGACGTCGCCATCGCCCCCTCAGGCTGCGGAATCCCGAGCTCCGTAATCAACTTCCCAAATCGTTTCCGATCTTCCGCCAGATCAATCGACTCCGGCGAAGTCCCAATAATCGGAACCCCCGCAGCCTTCAGCGGCAGCGACAGATTCAGCGGCGTCTGCCCGCCAAACTGCACGATCATCCCAATCTCCGCACCGCCACTAGCCTCATGCTCATACACCGCGAGCACATCCTCCAGCGTCAGCGGCTCAAAGTACAGCCGGTCGCTGGTGTCGTAGTCAGTCGACACAGTCTCCGGATTGCAATTCACCATGATCGTCTCGTACCCATCATCCCGCAGCGCAAACGCAGCATGGCAGCAGCAATAATCAAACTCAATCCCCTGCCCAATCCGGTTCGGCCCCGACCCCAGAATAATCACCTTCTTCTTAGCAGTAGGCGCCGCCTCATCCTCCTCGTCATAGCAGGAGTACATATAAGGCGTCAGTGACTCAAACTCCGCCGCACACGTATCGACCAGCTTATAAACCGGCTTCACGCCCAGCTTCTTGCGCAGCGCCCGCACCTTCGCCGCGCCCCCATCCTCAATCCCCAGCGCAACCGCCACCCGCGAATCACTAAGCCCCATCCGCTTCGCCGACAGCAAGGTCCCCTTGTCCATCTTCTCCAGTCCAACGCTAGCCACGACCTTCAGCTCTTCAGCAATCTGCTTCATCTGATGCAGAAACCAGGGGTCCATCCCGGTATAACGAGCAGCATCCCGCACGCTCATCCCCATCTCAAACGCATACCGCAGATACGCCAACCGCTCCGGCGAAGGCGTCACCAACCGCTGCCGCAGCCTCCGCGGATCGATCCCATCATCGGTACTCTTCTTGCCCGTCTCAAGCGACCGCACGGCCTTCATCAGCGCCTCTTTGAACGTGCGCCCAATCGCCATCACCTCGCCCACCGACTTCATCTGCGGCCCCAGGCCCTCATCGGCGCCCGGAAACTTCTCAAACTGCCACTTCGGAATCTTGCAGACGACGTAGTCGATTGTCGGCTCAAAGCATGCCGGCGTCGCCTTCGTAATGTCGTTCTGAATCTCATCGAGCGTATAGCCCACCGCCAGCCGCGCAGCAATCTTCGCAATCGGAAACCCCGTCGCCTTCGAAGCCAGCGCTGACGACCGCGACACCCGCGGATTCATCTCGATCACCGTCATGCGCCCCGTCAGCGGGTTCACCGCAAACTGCACATTGCTTCCGCCGGTCTCCACGCCAATCTCTCGAATCACACGAATCGCCGCGTCGCGCATCGCCTGGTACTCGCGATCCGTCAGCGTCTGTGCCGGAGCCACCGTAATCGAGTCGCCCGTATGTACGCCCATCGGGTCGAAATTCTCAATCGAGCAGATGATGATGACGTTGTCCTTCAGGTCCCGCACCACCTCCAGCTCATACTCCTTCCACCCAAGCACGCTCTCTTCCAGCAGACACTCATGCACCGGCGAAAGATCGAGCCCGCGCGCCAGAATCTCCATCAGCTCTTCGCGGTTATAAGCAATGCCACCGCCCGATCCGCCCAGAGTAAACGAAGGCCGGATCACCACAGGAAAACCAATCTTCGCCGCAAACTCCAACCCGTCCTTCAGGTTGTTGATCAGCGCAGACCGCGGCATATCGAGGCCAATCCTGGTCATCGCATCCTTGAACAGCAGCCTGTCCTCGGCCTTCTTGATCGCCTCCAGCTTCGCGCCAATCAACTCAACGCCAAGCTTGTCCAGCACACCCGAGTCCGCAAGATCCACCGCAAGGTTCAGCGCCGTCTGTCCACCAACCGTAGGCAGCAAAGCAAACTTCCCCCTGCCTCCGAGCCCATCCGGGTTGAGCATCTCCGCCTCTAGACGAAGAATCTCCTCCAGATAAGCCGCGGTCAACGGCTCAATGTAAGTCCGATCCGCAACCTCAGGATCGGTCATGATCGACGCCGGGTTCGAGTTCACCAGCACCACCTCATACCCCTCGGCCTTCAGCGCCTTACAAGCCTGCGTCCCGGAGTAATCGAATTCCGCCGACTGCCCAATCACAATCGGCCCCGAGCCGATCACCAGAATCTTCGCAATGTCATTCCTGCGTGGCATTCTCTTCTACTTTCTTTTGCAATCTTTTTGTGCCGAAAAAATGCGCGACCAAAGCCGCGCTTTTTTGTTTTATTTTCTGAACTCTTCCATCATCTTCCGAAAATCCTTGAAGAGATAATGCGAGTCATGCGGCCCCGGACTAGCCTCCGGGTGATACTGCACGCTGAACATCGGGTCCGTCTTATGCCGCAGACCCGCCAGCGTCTGATCATTCAAATTCGTATGCGTCTTCTCCACATCATCGGGCAGCGAATCCGGATCGACATTGAAGTTATGGTTCTGCGCCGTAATCTCCACCTTCCCCGTCTGGTGGTTCATGATCGGGTGATTCCCGCCGTGGTGCCCAAACTTCAGCTTGTACGTCTTCCCGCCCAGCGCCAGCCCAAAGATCTGATGCCCGAGGCATATCCCAAAGATCGGCTTCTTCCCCTGCAACTCCTTCACATTCTCAACCGCGTACTCCAGCGGCTCAGGATCGCCCGGCCCATTCGAGAAGAACACGCCATCGGGATCCATCGCCAAAACGTCCTTCGCAGATGTAGTCGCCGGCACCACCGTCACGCGGCAGTTCTCCCGCGTCAGCATGCGCAGAATATTTTCCTTGATCCCGAAGTCATACGCGACCACGTGCATCTGCTCCGCGCCGCCTTCAATCGCGGCCGTCAGGAGTGCATCGCCCGTCTGGTTCTTCGGCTCATTCGCATCCCACTCGTAAGCGACCTTCGTGCTAACGACACTGGCAAGATCAGTACCATCCATCTTCCGGATCGACCGCGCCTTCGCCACCAGCGCCTCCGGCTCAAGATTCTCACCCGAAGCAATCACCCCGCGCATCACGCCATTAGCCCGCAGATGCCGCACCACAGCACGCGTATCAATCTCCGCGATCACCGGCACGCCATAGCGCTCCAGATACTCATCCGCCACCTGCGTCGAACGCCAGTTCGAGCTCATCGGCGAAAATTCCCGCGTCACCAATCCTTCGATATACGGCTTCTTCGACTCCGCATCGTTGGGAGTCGTTCCATAGTTTCCAATGTGGGGATTCGTCAGAACCACAATCTGACCCGCATACGAAGGATCGGTGAAGATCTCCTGATAGCCGGTCAGTGATGTATTGAAGACCACTTCGCCAGAGCATTCCGCTCGTGCGCCAAAACTTTTGCCGCGAAAAATGCGCCCGTCTTCCAGCGCCAGTATTGCCTGCATTGCCTCTCCTATTTGGAGTGGATTTAATAGATTCTATCAGTCTTTGCGCCTCGAAAACGCTCCGCCACTGGCAAAACCTTCCGCGCAAAAAGAAAGACCCGGCACAAGGACCGGGTCTTCTCGCTAATTCGAAAAACTTAGCGATGGTGATGGCGATGGTGATGACGATGATGACGGGACGAGGCATTAGCAGGAACCACCGACCCAGCCAGAACGACGAACGCGATGGCAGCAAGAAATAACGTGCGCAACTTCATAGACAAAGCTCCCTCTCAACCCAGCCATTCTTTCAAATGGTCTGCGAGTTACAGATGCAGCGTACCCCGACTCTTCATTTTTCGCACTACCTATTTCCGGTCATGTTCCGAACTTGATTACCCCACCCAATCATTCGATATCCACCAGAACGTCCTCTCCCTCCACTCGCAGCGGAAACACATCCACCCGCTCGTGAGCCGGATACTCCGCCAATCCCGTCCTCACGTTGAAGGTCCATGAGTGCCACGGACACACCACAGCCTCACCTTCAAGCCACCCCTGCCCCAGCGGTCCCTGCCGATGCGGACAAACATTGTCCAGCGCCGATAACTCTCCATTCACATTCGCCAGACAAACCCCAACCCCGTCCACTTCAGCCTCGGCGACCTGCCCCACTGCCGGCGCCTCCGCCAATCCACACAGCCTCACCCACTTCGCCACTCGCAAATTCTCCGTTCCCTCTATGTTAGAGCGTCTCCTCACACGGACGATTCACCGTCGTCAATCTCAGGTGCTAAAGTCAACACACAAGCCCCGATGCCACGTTCCATCTCCAAGCCAAACAAGTCCACCCCACCTCAACCCGCTCCACCGGACGTCGTCAGCCCCATCTGGCTGATCAAAGCCATCGCCCTCACCATCGTTGCGGCCCTCCTCTGTGGCTATCTCACCCTCTGCCTGCTCTTCTACCAGGGCCAATGGCAACTGGTCCTGCACCCCACCCGCACCTCCGCCAACCCAGCTTCGATCGCCGGCATTCCCTACGAATTCATTCGCTTCGGCCCCGACGAATCCGCAACCCCGCAACTCACCGGCTGGTGGATTCCAGCCGCGCCCGGCAGCC
>DATHQT010000024.1:0-36018 GCA_035482415.1 Acidobacteriaceae bacterium
ATGCTCGAGTGGGCCGGGGACACCGATGCCAGCGTTGTTGATGACGGCACGGAGGCCGTCGGTGCCGGAGAGTTCGGCGGCGTGTGCGACGGTGGCGTCGATGGAGGACTGGTCTGTGACGTCGAGGGTTGTGGTTTCGAGATGGCCTTGCTTGATGGACGAGGCTTGCTGCCGGAGGCGGTCCGCTGCGGCTGGTGAGCGGACTCCAGCGATTACGTTGAAGCGCTCCGAGAGTAGTTGCATTGCAACTGCGCGGCCTATGCCGGTGGATGCTCCAGAGATGAGTGCCCAGGAGACTGCCATGATGCACCTCGTAGTATTTGATTTACTTCAACGGGTGGCGGTTCCAGTCTTTGTAGATGAGGTATTTTGCAGGTTGTTTGCCTATGGCTCCGAACCACTGTGGGCAAAAGGGGGCCATCCAGATGACGTCGCCTGTGGTGACGGGATACCACTGATCGCTGAGTCGATAGATGCCGCCGCCTTCGAGCATGAGGAGGCCGTGCTCCATGTAGTGGATTTCGACTTGCGAGAGGGCGGCGCCGGGGTCGTAGGTCATGGTGTTTACGGCGAAGTCGAAGATGTGGGAGTCGGGGAGGAGGTTGCGGACCTGGAGACCGGGGTCTGCGTTGAGAGCGACGGGGGCGATGTCGGGTTCGCGGTTGAGGAGGAACCAGGGGTCGGGGTCGGCGCCGGGGTCGTTGATGTAGAGAGGGTCGAGGGGGAGGTAGGGCTTGTCGATGACAGCTACGCGTGCCGGTGTGATGGCGGTCAACGTGTGCTCGTAGCCGGTGGGGAAGTAGGCGTAGCTGCCCGGGGAGAGGTCGTGGGGGATTCGCTTGCCGGGCTCGTCGAGTTTGAGATTGCCTTCCAGGACGTAGAGGAAGCGTTGCGAGGGGCTCTGGATAAGCTTGCCGTGCGGGGCGATCTCGAGGGTCATCATGGTGAAGGCGGCGCCGGTGGGTGGAGCGACGTGCACGATGGCGAGGCCGTTGGTGAGGCCGGGGAGAGGCGTGCGGATGAAGGTGTCCGGAGTGAGGAGCAGGTGATCGCGGTGGTTTGCGCTGCGCGTTAGGCCGAGGGTGTGCATAAGTACAGAGTGTAGAGGATAGGGGATAGAGCGTAGAGGAAAAGAGGTGGGTAGTGGCTGTTAAGTCTTGTGGGGGTGGAGGTGGAGGAGGAGGTTTAGGACGGTGGCGAGGGCGGCTTCTACGTCTTCGAGGCGAACGTCTTCGTCGGGGTGGTGGGAGAGGCCGCCGGGGGAGCGGAGGAAGAGCATGGTGGTGGGGACGGAGGCGGCGAGGATCATGGCGTCGTGGCCGGCACCGGAGAAGATGGGCTGCGCGTCGAAGCCGGCCCGTTCGGCGGCTTGATGCAACTTGACGGTGAGGTCGCGATTCATAGGGACGGCGCGCTGCTCGGACTGCACGACGGCGTGGACGCGGACGCCGCGGAGGGCGCCCGCTGCCTCGGCTTTGGTCAACAAGTGGGCTATCGCTGCGTGGCGGGATTCGTCTTTCGGGTGGCGGATGTCGAGGGAGGTGCGGACGGTGCCGGGGATGACGTTGATGGCGCCAGGCTCGGAGGAGATGCGGCCGACCGTGGCGACGAGCTGGGTGTAGTTGGCGGCGTAGCGCTCGACTTCGACGATCCATTGGGCGGCGGCGGCGAGGGCGTCCTGGCGGAGGGACATGGGGGTGGTGCCGGCGTGGTTGGCGTGGCCTTCGAAGGTGAGCTCGAGGCGGGATTGGCCGACGATGGCTTCGACTACGGCGAGCGAGGAGTCGCTCTTTTCAAGGACGGGACCTTGTTCGATGTGGACTTCGAGGGCGCCGAAGGTGTTGGGCGCGAGCGGGCAGGTGGTGGGGATGTGGGTGGGGTCGAGGCCGAACGCGCTGATGGCCTGGGCGACCGAGATGCCGTCGGCGTCGGTGCGGGCCAGGTGTTCCGGCGTGAGCTGGCCGGTGGTGGCGAGCGAAGAGAGGAAGGGGAAGCCGAAGCGGACGCCTTCTTCTTCGGCGAAGGCGATGAGCTCGATGTGGAAGGGGAGAGGGGTGGCGCCCAATTGCTCAATAGCCGCGAGGGAGAGGAGGACGCCGAGGGGGCCGTCGAAGGCGCCGGCGTTGGTGACGGTGTCGATGTGGGAGAAGAGGACGAAGGTGGGGGCGTCATCGTGTGCGGAGTGGCGGGTGGCGCGAATGTTGCCGGCGTCGTCGGTGCGGGCGGTGAGGTTCGCCTGGCGGATCCACCACTCGAGGAGGGTGTGGGCGTCGCGGGTGGCGGGCGAGAGGAAGAGGCGGGTGGTCTGGTTGGGGATGTCGGTGATGCGGGCGAGCTCGCGGCAGCGGGCGATGACGGTGGTGGCGCGGGTGGCGAGGGATTCGGCGGCGTGAGACATGTCGAGATCATTCTACGGTCCTGCGCGGACGGCGAGAGTTGGGGCTAGCGGTGGACAGGTTCAGGGTAGAGAAGCAGATTCCTCCGCTGCGCTGCGGAATGACAGCCAGAAAAGCAAAGGCAAGACCCTCGTGTCTCGCTTAGGCACGGCGGATGGTGGCTTCGATGGTGCCGTGGGGTTCGTCGGTGGGGACGAAGATGTGGTTGGGGTTTTCCTGGCCGAAGCGGGTGAGGTCGACGAGGAGGTTGTGCTTGTTGGGCATGAGGAGATAGATCTCGTCGATGAGGGTGGTGTGGTGGAGCGCGGCCTCGGCCATGGCGTAGAGGGTTTGTTGGACGGAGAGCGAGTCGTGCTTGGCGAAGGTGGCGATGATGACTTCGCGGAGGTGGGTGCGGACCTTGTTGAAGTCGACGCCTGCTGCGATGGCTTCGGGGGTGTAGGGCCACTGGGCTTTGAGGGCGGTGCCGAAGAGGCGGTCGGTGGTCTCGGGGAGGGTGGTGAGGCGGTCCTTGATGTAGCCGGTGAAGGCGGACTGGGAGGTCTTGAGGAGGGTGAGGTGGTCGAGGCCGGAGGTGATGGTGACGGGTTGGTTTTGTGCGCGGGCGACGGTTGCGGTTTGGCGCTCATCGGAGCCGCGCATGAAGGCGGTGGGGAAGGGCTTGCCGTCGACGGAGAGGCGTTTCCAGAGGGTGGACTCGATGATGACTTCAGCGGAGGCGACCTGGGGGTTGCGGGAGAGGATGTAGTCGATGAGCTCCTGGGCGTAGCACTCCATGCTGGTGGATTTGGATTCGCGGGCGACGAAGTAGACGGTGTTCTTCATCGTGTCGGTGGGGAGGATTTTGGAGTTGTCGCCGAGAGTGTGCGCGGTGTCGAAATCGCCGGTGAGGAGGATCTGGACGGTCCACTCGTCGAGGTCGTGGTGATCGAAGTGCTTGGTGAGGCGCATGAGGCGGATGCGCGATTTGCCGTAGCGGTTGGTGTGGAGTTTGGCGGGCATGAAGGGCTCCTGGTTCTCAGTTGTTCGTTCTCAGTTCTCAATTTAGGAAGCGAGAATGATCAGCTGCCTCTGTAGGTTGTGTAGCCGTTGGCGGTGAGCAGGAGAGGGATGTGGTGGTGCTGGGCGGGGTCAGTGACGGTGAAGACGATGTCGATGTAGGGGTAGAGGCTCTGCAGGTTCAGTGCGTGGAAGTAGGACGCGGTGTGGAAGTGGAGTTTGTAGGTTGCGGCGGCGAGGGAGCGGTCGCCGAGAAGGGTTTTGCAGCGGCCGTCGGCGTCGGTGGGTGCGGTGGCGATGTCGCGCCAGTGGTCGCCGTCGTGCAGCGAGAGGGTGACGGCGACGTTGGCGGCGGGACGGCCTAGAGCGGTGTCGAGGATGTGGGTCGAAAGAGTCATAAGGGTATGTTGGTGGCGGGGAGTAGAGAAAGAGTATCAGGAGGCGAGCCACTTGCGGAGGCGGATCTGGGTGATCTGGCGTTGTTGTTCGGCGGCTTCCGAGAGTTCGGTGGCGGGGTCGTTGGCGAGGCGGTGCTGGAGGAGGGTGAGGATCTCTTCGGCGGATTTGCCGGTGGCGCAGATGATGAAGATGCGGTTGAACTTTTGTTCGTAGAGGCGGTTGGCTGCGGCTAGCGCTGCGGCGGTGTCGGAGGTGAGGTTTGCGGCGGGCTGCTCGGTGGCGGAGAGGGCGAGGCTGGCGGCGGTGGCGGATTTGGCGTGTTGCTCGCCGATGCGGGGGTGGCTGTCGAAGGCTTGCTGCTGGGCTGTTTCGTCCAAGGAGCGCCAGATGATGTCGGCGCTGCAGGTTAGGTCGAAGGGAGTGGCGAAGGGGCGGAGGGCGGCTAGTTGGTTGGCCCAGGTCTGGGAGCCGTTGCAGGGGAGGATGGCTGCGGCGGCGGCTTCGGGCGAGAGGATGTTCCAGGCATCGAGGGTGGGAGTGGTCGGCATAGAGGGTCTAGCTTCTAGCAAAGGCAAAGCAACGGCGAGTGTCGGTGCGATCGCGAAGAACGGGAGACAGCAGGTTCCTTGCTGCGCTCGGAATGACAACCAGAAAAGCAAGAGCAAAAAAGCAAAAGCGAAAAGGCAAGGGGAAGAGCAAGAGCAAAAATGTAGAAGCAGATTCCCAGAGGGAATGACAGAAAGAAAGACAAAGACAAAGGCAAAGGCAAAGGCAAAGGCAAAAGCAACGGCAAGATATGCGTTCGGAGTTTAGGCAGAGGATAGCTGGTGTTCGCGGCCCTGGGGTGGGGTTGGGAATTCGTCGACGTTGTTGTGGCGGGTGAAGACTGGTTGGCCGCGGAGCCAGGTGGTGCGGACCTGGCCGCGGAGGGTTTCGCCGAGGTAGGGGGAGATCTTGTGGCGGTAGTGGAGCATGTCGGGGGTGAGGGTGAAGGTGGCGTCAGGATCGAAGGCTACGAGGTTGGCGTGTTTACCGGGTTCGATGGAGCCGGTGTGGGTGGCGAGGCCGGCGAGTTTTGCGGGTGCGGCGGAGGTCCATTGCGTTAGTTGCGAGAGGGAGAGCTCGCGGCGGGTGCACTGGGTCCAGAGGACAGAGAGGGCGGTGGAGAGGGAGGGGATGCCGCCCCAGGCGAGATCGAAGCGGCCGGGCTGTTCGCCGGGTTGTATGTGTTGTGCGTGCGTGCGCTTCATGTGTGGGGGGCAGGGGGAGTGGTCGGTGGCGATGAGGTCGATGGTGCCGTTGGTGAGGGCTTGCCAGAGTAATTCGCGGTTGACGGCGCGGCGGATGGCGGGCGCGGACTTGCAGAGGGTTGGGCCGTTGGGATTGGAGGGGATGGTTTCGGCGGTTAGGTGGAGGAAGTGGGGACAGGTTTCTATCGTGACGGGAAGGCCTTCGTGCTTGGCTGCGGCGATGAGCGGAAGGGCGCGCGCTGTCGAAAGATGCACGATGTGGAGACGGAAGCGGTGCTCGCGGCAGAGTTCCAGAAGCATCTCGATGGCGTCGAGTTCGGCTTCGTCGGGGCGGGAGGCTAGATAGGTGGAGTACTTGGTCCAGTCGGCGCCGGTGGCGTTGAGGTGGGCGACGGCGGCGTTGATAGAGGGGTCGAGTTCGGCGTGGACGAGGAGCGGGAGGCCGGTGCGGGCGATGTGGGGGATGGCGCGGACGAGGTTGGCGCGATCGATGGCAGTGAAGCCGTCGCAGCCGGGATAGATAAGGAAGCTCTTGAAGCCTGCGACGCCGGCGAGGGCGAGGGGTTCGAGGTCGCGCTGATTATTGTCGACGCAGCCGCCCCAGAAGGCGTAGTCGATCATGCACTGCGAGGTTCCGTTGGGGCCTCCGGTGGCCGCTGCTTCGCGCTTTAGCTCGAGGGCGGCGACGTTGGTGGTCTCGGGGAGGCAGTTGAGCGGCATGTCGATGAGAGTGGTGAAGCCGCCGGCGGCTGCGGCGCGGGTGGCGGTGGCGAAGCCTTCCCAATCGGTGCGGCCGGGCTCGTTGATGTGGGTGTGGACGTCGATGAGGCCGGGGAGAAGGGCGAGCGAGCCGAGGTCCTCGGTGGGGAGATGCGCGAGGCGGGAGGCGAGCGGCGAGGAATGAGAGGCGAGAGGCGAATTTGGGTGGACGGCGGTGATGATGCCGTCTTCGATGACGACGGTGGCGTCCTGCTCGCCGTGGGGCGTGATGACGCGACGGGAGCGGAGAGCGTGTACCATGATGCTGATTATCTCCCTTTTGTCTGGTATACCAAGGCCCCCACCCCGGTCTGGACAGGATGCGTATTGATGGATGCACCGAGCGAGTTTATGCGGCAGGCGATTGCGTTGGCGGTTGAGAACGTGACCAGCGGGCGCGGCGGTCCGTTCGGCGCGGTGATCGTGAAGGATGGCAAGGTGATTGCGACGGGGGTGAACCGCGTGACGGCTGCGAAGGATCCGACGGCGCATGCGGAGGTGACGGCGATTCGCGATGCGTGTACTTTGCTGGCGGCGTTTCAGCTGGAGGGTTGCGATATCTATTCCAGCTGCGAGCCTTGCCCGATGTGCCTGGCGGCGATTTACTGGGCACGGTGCCGGACGATCTATTACGGCTGCACGGCGGCGGATGCGGCGAAGGCTGGGTTCGACGATGCGTTTTTGTATGAGGAGATGAAGAAGCCGGTCGGGGAGCGAATGTTGCCGGTCGTGAATCTTTGCAGGGACGAGGCGGAGCAGGCGTTTGCGGCGTGGAGAAAAAGTCCGATGAAAGTGGAGTATTGATGGCTGACGAGAGCGTGGTGCGGGTAGGGTTATTGGGATTCGGGACGGTGGGCAGCGCGTTTGCTGAGGTGCTCGCGGCGCATGAGGACTCGCGGGTGCGGATTACGCATGTGTTCAATCGCGGGGTGGAGCGAAAGCGTTTGCATGAGCGCGCGGGGTTTGTGGGCTGGGGCGCGGTGTGGACCGAGCGCGTGGAGGATGTGATCGAGGCCGAGGATGTGGATGTGGTGGTGGAGTTGATGGGGGGGCTGGATCCTGCGGAGCGCTGGATCCGCGCGGCGCTGAGTGCCGGCAAGCACGTGGTGACGGCGAACAAGCAGTTGATCGCATATCGCGGGGCGGAGCTGTTTGCGCTGGCCGCGGAGAAGCGTGTGCAGCTGCTGTATGGGGCGGCAGTGGCGGGTGGCGTGCCGGTGATTCCGGGGATTGCGCAGGGGCTGAGCGGCGATGTGATTACGCGCATCAGCGGGATTGTGAATGGGACGTGCAATTTTATTTTGAGCTCGATGGAGGGCGGCGCGGAGTACGGCGAGGCGTTGAAGCAGGCGCAGGCGGCGGGGTATGCGGAGGTAGATCCGTCGGCGGATGTGGATGGGTACGATGCGCGGGCGAAGCTGTGCGTGCTGGCGCGGCTGGCGCTGCATGCGGAGATTGATCCGGAGCAGGTGCCGACGCGGACGATTGCGACGATTTCGGCGGTGGACTTTGCGTATGCCAAGGAGCTGGGATGTACGGTGCGGCAGGTGTCGCGAGCAGAGCTGGTGGACGGTGCGGTGAGTGCGGGTGTGGGGCCGATGCTGGTGCCAAGGACGTCGCCGATTGCGTGGTCGCATGGGACGCAGAATATGGTAGTGACGAGCGGGCAGTTTGGCGGCGATGTGGTGTTCAGCGGGCACGGTGCGGGTGGACATCCGACGGCCGTGGCGGTGATGAGCGATGTGCGCGCGATTGCGGAGGGTAGCGTACAGGTGCGGCTGCCGGCGAAGAAGATGAAGGTGGTGGGGGATGTGGTGGCGCCGCATTATTTGCGGTTTGTGGTGGCGGACCGGGCGGGGATTGTGGCCGCGATTGCGGGCGCGCTGGCGAGGGTGGGAGCGAATATTGATTCGATCCTGCAGCACCGGGGGTTTGCGGGCGATCGGTTGCCGTTCGTGGTGACGACGGAGCCGTCGATGAGCTCGTGGCTGGAGGAGGCGGTGGCGGAGATGGCGGGGTTTGATTTCATGCTGGAGCCGCCGCTGTGTTTGCAGATTTTGGTGGTGGATGACAAGGATACGGACTAGCAGGCGGCGAGCTAGTGATGGGTGAGGGTGACGTAGAGTTCGGAGCGGATCTTCCAGCCGTCCGCGGTGTGTTGCCACATGGCGGAGTAGGTGCCAGTGAAGGCGGTTTGGTTGTTGGCGTCGGTGGCGATCCAGTGGCCTTGTTCGGAGGCTTGCGATGCGTCGGAGGAGACGTCGATGCGGTCGGGGATGCGCTCGTAGGTTAGGGAGGTTTTGGGGTTGTCGAAGCCTTGCTTGAAGAGTTTGAGGTAGGCGGCGCGGGTGGGGACGAAGGTGCCGTCGCCGATGACGGCTACGAAGTTTTCGGCGAGGGAGTCGGCTACGCCGAGGAGGTTGCGGCGGGCGATGGAGCGGTTGGAGTGGGCGCGGGCGGCGCGGATTTGGAATTCGTCGTCGGTGGGCATTCGTTTGTTGTAGCAGGTGAATGATAGCTTGGGGCCCTCAGCCCACTGTGATTGTTTAACGCACAAACCCAGGGCGTTGCCCTGGGCTGTGATGGAGTGCGCCGGTGGCGCGTGTTCGTTAGTACTTGGGGAGGGACTTGTCGATGCGGTCGGCCCAGGCGAGGATGCCGCCGGCCAGGTTGCTTACGTTGGTGTAGCCCTGTTCCTTGAGGAAGAGAGCGGCGCGTTGGGAGCGGGCTCCGGATTTGCAGTGGACGACGATTTCGGTGGTCTTGGGGAAGGTGAGGCGGTGGAGCTGGTTGGGGAGATCGCCTACGGGGATCAGCGGTGCGCCGATGTCGACGATCTGGTACTCGTGGGGCTCGCGGACGTCGAGGATGAAGGGCGCAGTGTTGCTGTCGATGCGCGCTTTGAGCTGCTCGACGGACATCTGCGGGATGCCGTCGACTACGGGGAGGTCGGGCGTGGAGCCGTGCGAAGAAACTTCGAGCGGGCCAGCTTCGGTGGGCTTGGGGATGCCGCAGAACTGGTCGTAGTCAATGAGCTCTTTGATCTCGTGGGTGCCGCAGGCGGGGCACTCGGGGTTTTTGCGGAGCTTCATGGTGCGGAAGCTCATGGCGAGGGCGTCGACGAGCAGGAGGCGGCCGATGAGGGGCTCTCCGATTCCCAAGATTAGCTTGATGACTTCTGTAGCCTGGATGACGCCGACGAGGCCGGGGAGAATGCCGAGGACGCCGCCTTCTGCGCAGGAAGGGACGAGGCCTGGCGGTGGCGGCTCGGGGTAGAGGCAGCGGTAGCAGGGACCATCTTCGGTGGCGAAGACGGAGGCCTGGCCTTCGAAGCGGAAGATGCTGCCGTACGCATTCGGCTTGCCTGTCAGCACGCAGGCGTCGTTGACCAGGTAGCGGGTCTGGAAGTTGTCGGTGCCGTCGGCGATGACGTCGTAGTCTTTGAAGATCTCGAGCGCGTTGGCGCTGGTGAGCATGGTGTTGTGCTTGATGATGTTGGTGTTTTTGTTGAGGCCCTTGAGGGTGATCTCGGCGGAGTCGACTTTGAGTTTGCCGACGGTGGACTGCGAGTGGATGATCTGGCGCTGCAGGTTGGATTCGTCGACAATGTCGAAGTCGACCAGGCCGATGGTGCCGACGCCGGCGGCGGTGAGGTAGAGGGCGAGCGGCGCGCCGAGGCCGCCGGTGCCGACGCAGAGGACCTTGGCGGCCTTGAGCTTCTGTTGGCCTTCCATGCCGACCTCGGGGAGGATGAGGTGGCGGGAGTAGCGGGCGATCTCCTCGTTAGTGAGCTTGGGGAGGGAGACGGTTTCGGGATCGAGGGCGGTCGGCATGGTGTCCTTAAGTGTAGTCGTGGAGAGCCTGCAGCTCAAAGGCGAGGCGGGCGCGGAGAGGCGGCAACGTCTACTTAGAGCAGATGCTCGGGGTGGGGGGTGCGATTCGGATGTGCGGTGGGGTGGTGTTCTCGCGGCTAGCGACAACAACCTGCGGCGAGGGCGAGGGAGGGAGTGCCGCCGGCGATGGAGGGGATGATGGTGAGCTCGTCGGTGGAGGCGACGGGGGATTCTTCCTTGGCGGGAAGGTAGCGGACGTCGTCGTCGTTGAGGTAGAGGTTGACGAAGGAGCGCAGCTTGCCCTCGGGGGTGTAGAGGTGCTGCTGCAGTTCGGGGTGCGCGACGACCAGCGCGGCCAGGCCTTCGGCGACCGTTGAGCCGTTCACCGAGACAGTTTCCTGCTTGTCGGTGTAGGCGCGCAGCGGGGTTGGGATGTGTATTTCCATGAGTACAATTATCTCCCTATCGTTTGCAATGCTTGCAAGGAGGGTCTGATGCCGGATTCCGAAGCGAAGCAATTGGATGGATTCATCGCAAAGTTTTCGCCCGAGATTGCGGCGAGGACAAACTCTGTACTGAAGAAGATGCGTGAGAGGTATCCGACGGCGCAGGTGCTGGTGTACGACAACTACAACGCGCTGGCGATCGGGTTTGCTCCGGGTGAAAAGGCGGCCGAGGCGATCTTTTCCATCGCGGTTTTCCCAAGGCGGGTGAGTTTGTTTTTTCTGCAGGCGGAGGGCGTGCCAGATCCGGAAGGGCTGCTGAAAGGCAGCGGGAAAGTGGCGCGGCACGTGGTGCTTGGCTCGCCGGAGGACCTGGAGCTTCCAGCGATTCGGGCAATGATGGAGGCGGCGCTCGAGGTTGCGAAGACTCCGCTTGCGGCGAAGGGGGAGGGGCGGTTGATTATTAAGTCGGTGTCGGCGAAACAGCGGCCACGGCGGCCAGCGGCTAAGTGATCGCTACTTGATTTCGATGGGTTGGTTGAGGAAGGCTTTGTCGTCTTCGGTGGTGCCGGTTAGGAGGAAGCTGTTGGTGATCTGGGCCGTGCCTTTTTCGATGGCCGTGATGACGTAGGCACAGCCGAACCAGTGGGCTTCGGCGAAGTCGGTGGGCGACCACTGGGCGGGGTGGTCGGGATGGGAGTGGTAGAAGCCTACGATGTCGAGGCCGGCTCTGCGTGCCTGGCGCTGGGCGGCGATTAACTCTTGGGGGGCGATGTTGTAGCGGTTGTGGGCGCTGTCGGTGCGGGTGTTGCCGGCGCGGAGGAGTTCGGTGACGTGCAGGGCGTCGTCGGTGGATTTGCCGAGGAGGATGCCGCAGCACTCGTGGGGGTAGGTTTCCTCGCCGTGGGCGCGGAGTTCGTCGTAGAGGGGTTGGGGGATGGTGAGGGGCATGGTGGTTGTCAGTTCTCAGTTGTTAGATGTCAGTTTGCGCGAGGGTTATTCGCCTTCGGTTTTTTCGGTCCAGAATCGTTCGCTTAGGTATTTGTCGGCGGAGTCGGGGAGGATGGTTACGATGACGGCTTGGCGGTTGGCGCGGGCTTCTGCTTCGGCGATGTCGAGGGCTGCGGCTACGGCTGCGGCTGCGGAAACGCCGAGTAAGAGGCCCTGGGTCTTGCCGAGGTGTTTGGCCATGCGGTAGGCGCGCTCGGTGGGTATGTAGATGTTGCGGTCGGCGAGGGTGGGGTCGTAGATGGGCGGGACGATGGCGGTGGCCATGTGCTTGAGGCCTTCTAAGCCATTGAACGGACTGTCAGGTTGCATGGAGATGCACTGGATGGCTGGGTTGAGTTCCCGCAATCTTCTGGTCGCGCCCATGAAGGTGCCGGAGGTGCCGAGGCCGGCAACGAAGTGGGTGATGCGGCCGGTTGTCTGTTCCCAGATTTCGTTGGCGGTGCCGTGGTAGTGGGCCAGCCAGTTGTTGGGGTTGCCGTACTGGTCGGCGTAGAAATACTTTTCGGGTTCGGCTGCGGCGAGCTCGCGGGCTTTGCGGATGGCGCCGTCGGAGCCGTCGGCGGGGTCGGTCCAGAGGATGGTTGCGCCGTAGGCGGCGAGGATGTTTTTGCGCTCGGGGGAGACGTTGGAAGGTATGCAGAGGGTGACGGAGAAGCGCATGGCAGAGCCGAGCATGGCATAGGCGATGCCTGTGTTGCCGCTGGTGGCGTCGAGCAGGGATTTGCCGGGAGTGAGTTTGCCTTCGCGCTGCGCGGCGAGAACGATAGCGGAGGCGGCGCGGTCTTTGACGCTGCCGCCTGGGTTGGCCCACTCGGCCTTGCCGAGGATCTGGATAGCTGGGAGGTGGGCGGTAAGCGCATCGAGACGCAGGAGGGGCGTGTTGCCGATGCGGTCGAGAAGGCTGATGCCGAGCGGCGATGGAGGCGTGGTGGGCATGGGTGTGCGAAGGATCCCGGGCGCTATTGAGTGGTTTGCCGCAGTGTGATGTGGCTCATTGAGGTACGCGTGCGGTTGTGCGACAGTTAGTACAGGGTAGCCGTTGTCTTGCTGGTTGCGTGATGGGCGGCTCGAGCTGAGAGAAAGTTGAACTGTCGACCATGGCAAAGACGAAAGCGATTCCTACGTTTGATGAAGTGCTGGCCACGCTGGGTGGCGAAAAGTTTGATGTGTCTCCGGCTACGGAAGGTTCAAATCGAGCGGCGGGAGCGTACCGGGTGAGCAAGGATGGATGCGCGGCAGAGATTGCGGCGAGCGCGGAGAAGGGGTCTCCGACGCGTTTGCTGACCAAGGGCGGATGGGTGCTGGGCGGAGAGATTGCGCGGCTGGTGGACCGTGGCTATCAGAAATTTTTCAAGACCAGCAAGCTGGAGATTCCGGCGACCGCCGATCATCTGCGCGCGCTGCATCGGTTCGAGGACCAGTTGAAAGAGGCGGTGGGGTCGATGGTGCTGTACAACGAGGCGCTGGGGACGACCAGCGATCGGTATGACTACGATCGGATCAAGGGGCGTTAGGTTGGTCGCGCAATATGTCGGGCTTTCAGCACTCTGTATTGCGGCGGCCGGAACCTAGGCCTTCGACCCAGGCTGTGATGAGGCCGCGCCGTTGGCGCTAAGGAACCAGGTTAGCGTTTGCGGGGTTGCGAGCGCTGCCATTCGCGGTAGGCTTCGCTTTTGCCGATGTTGCGGGATTTGGCTACGCGCTTGAGGGCGTCTTTTTCGGAGAGAGATTCAGAGCGCATCAGGGCGGCGACTTCGTCGGCCAGGGTGTGGTGCGTGGCTGCGCTGGCGGGGGACAGGGCGGTTGGGATTCCATCGATGAGAAGGACCATCTCGCCGCGGATGGAGGGACGGGCGCGGAGGGTTGCGAGGAGTTCGGCTGCGGTGCCGCGGAGGAACTCTTCGTGGAGCTTGGTGAGCTCGCGGGCGAGGGCGATGCGCTGGTGGGGGCCGAAGAGATCGACGATGTCGGCGAGCGCGTCGACGATGCGGTGGGGTGTTTCGTAGAAGATGTGGGTGGTGGGTTCGGTGGATGGGGTGAGCGAGTTGCGGAGAGCTTCGAGGGTGGTGCGGCGCTGGCCTTCTTTGCTGGGAAGGAAGCCGTGGAAGGCGAAGCGTTCGGCGTTGAGGCCGCTGGCGATGAGGGCGCTGAGCGCGGCGTTGGCTCCGGGGATGGGGTAGACGGTGATGCCTGCCGCTATCGCTTCGGCCGCGATGGTGGCGCCGGGGTCGGCGATGCCGGGCATGCCTGCGTCGGAGACTACGGCGATGCGGCCGCCGGCTTTGAGGGCCTCGATCAGTTCGCTGGCGCGGGAGTTTTCGTTGTGGGTGTGGTAACTGACGGTTGGTGTGCGGATGCCGAAGTGGCCTAACAGCTTGGCGGTCTGACGGGTGTCTTCGCAGGCGATGCGGTCGACAGAGCGAAGGACGCGAAGGGCGCGCAGGGTGATGTCTTCGAGGTTGCCGATGGGGGTGGCGACGAGGTAGAGGCCGGGGGCGAGGGGCTTGTCGTGGGAGGAGTCTGCGGTGATGGGATCTGCAGGTCTCTCCACTGCGGCGGCAAAGGACGCCGCCTCCGGTCGAGATGACAAATCCTCGGGGGGATCAATCACGGATGTTCTCGCGCAGCCGGGAGGTGGTGGGGCGCATGAGTTTGATCTGCTGCACAGCGCGGGAGAGAGACTGCGGCGTAAGGATGCCGATCATCTTGAAGTCGGCACCATCGTCTTCGACGACGGGAATGAATTCGCTGGCGCCGAGCAGGGCGGCGCGGCGGAGGGCTTCGACGAGCTTGTCGTTGGGGCTGGCGAGCTGCAGGCTGCGGGTCATGATGCCCTGGAGGTAGCTGTCGCCGTCGGAGACCAGGCGGTCGGCGATGGTCTGGCGGGCGATGGAGCCGACGAGGCGGTCGCCGCGGACGACGGGGAAGACATCCTGGCCGGAGTGGACGGAGCGATCGAGTGCGCCCTGGAGGGTGTCGGAGCTGGAGAGCAGGGTGTACTCGGTGAGCATGACTTCGCGGACGAGGATGGTTTCGGCGTCGGTGGTGGAGACGGTGTGGGCGCTGGAGAGTTGCGCGCCGAGCATCATGAAGCCGCCGAGGATGACCAGCCACAGGCTCATCAGAATGAAGCCTGCGACGATCATGGCGAGGGCAAGGCCGGTGCCCAGGCCGAAGGAGGGGAAGTGCAGCATGCTGGCGACGCCGGATTTTGCCGGCTTGTCTTCGCCTGCGGGTTCGGGGCGTGCGACGCCTGCGGGGATTACGGGCATGGGCAGAAGGCTGACCATGCCGAGGATGATCTGCATCCAGACCAGGCTGCGGAGAATGTGGCTGGTGGAGATCCAGGGCTGCGCGAGCAGCGAGACGTGCGGCTCAAGCGCGTAACTGGTGCCGAGCAGAAGCAGGCCGACGGTGAAGTTCGCGATGGGGCCGGTGAGCATGAGGAGGCGGGTATTGGCGTCGGGGGTGTTGGCGTCGTGGGTGGAGGTGGAGAACGCCATGAGGCCACCGATGGGGAGAAGGAAGAGTGCGCGCAGACGGAGGCCAACGTAGGTTGCCGCGATGGAGCGCGCGACTTCGCGAACGAGCACGGCGGAACACATGCCCAGCCACAGCGCCACGCCGCGGGTGGCGCCGCCGCTTTCGACGACGGAGAAGCCGACGGAGATGATGAGCAGCAACACGAACGAGATGTGTACGCGCAGATCGACATTCATGAACCTGCCGATGGCGATGGACGAACGCAGCATGGATCTATTGTAGGTCCTGCGCGGACGGGTCCTGCGCGGACGGCGAGAGTGGGGGCACCGACTGGAGGGCCGGCGCGCGCGATATCCTCAGAGGATGAGGGTGATTGCGGGGGAGTTTCGATCGAGGTTGTTGCAGGCGCCGCGCGGCATGACGACGCGGCCTACGAGCGACCGGTTGCGGGAGACGCTGTTCAACGTGCTGGGACCGCTGGTGGAGGGGTCGCGGTTTGTGGATCTGTATGCGGGCTCGGGAGCAGTGGGGATTGAGGCGATCAGCCGGGGCGCGGATTTTGTGTGGTTCGCGGAGAGTGCACGGCCGGCGGTGGCGGCGATTCACGCGAATCTTTCGGCGCTGAAGATTGCTGGAGGTTTTGCGCTGGAGGATCGGGGTGTGGAGAAGATGCTGCAGGCGTTGCTGGCGAAAGAGCGCGCGGCGGAGATTGTGTTTCTGGATCCGCCGTACGGGGATGCCGAGGCGTATGAAGAGACGCTGAACTTCCTGGCGCGGCATCATGCGGCGGTGCTGGCGGACGGAGCGGTGGTGGTGGCGGAGCATGCGCGCAAGTCGCCGCTGGAGGCGAGGTACTCGGTGCTGGAGAGGACGCGGGTGTTGGAGCAGGGAGATGCTGCGCTGAGCTTTTACAGCGTGGCGTAGGTGGGTGCGGGTGGGCTAGTTGGGGTGGGCCGCGAGGAACGCCTTGTAGTTTTGGGATAGTGATTGCATGAAGGCGTCGACCAGCATGAGCTGTCCCTGGACGGATTCGATTTTCTGGATGACGCTTTGGGCTTGTTCGCGTGAAGGAGGCACAGACTCGTCCGGTTCATTGATGAAGGTTCCGATGGCCATTACCGAGTCGCGTGCGGCCTGCTGTTCTGCGCCGGTGAGAAGGTCCTGCTGCATGTAAATGCGGGAGTAGTCCTGGGCGAGATCATAGGGCATGTAGGAGAGGGCGCCTGTGGACTGCGCGGTCTTCCAGCTCACGCTGTCGAAGCCGACGATGCTGAAGTCGACCGACATGCCTTTGTCCTGGGGATATTTTCCGTTGGCGGCGGCGTAGTTGAGAACATAGACGTCGTGCTTGAGAGCGTCCTGGCGCTTATGCAGGGCAGTGAGGACGCCGTCGATGTTTGCGGCGTTACCTTTAATTTCGGCGTGCAGGCTGGCTTCGGCGTCGTGGACGAGATGGCGGCGGTGCTGCCACTCGACGAGGCCTTCGAGCGAGAGGGCGATGAGCAGGCCGATGGTGATGGTGGTGAGATGGAGGAAGAAATCGCGCCAGCCGTGCATGGATTCGTGGGGGGCGTGGACGTCCAGCAGAAGGCACCTCGTCGAGTAGCGATTGGATTAGCGTAGCAAATGGGCAGGCTAGGGGGTGAAGCCGCCTCCGTGATGCGCGCCGGTGAGGAGATCGACGGTGAAGGGAACTTCGCGGTCGGTGTGGAGGTTCCAGCCGGTGCCGTGGAGGTGGTGGGCGTCGGTGCGGGTGAGGGTGATGCCTTCCCAGCTGAGGCGCGCGCTTTGCCAGCGGATGCCTGCGGTGTCGATGGCGAGGACGGTGTGAAAGCCGGCGAGGAGGATTAAGGCGGCGGTGGGTGCGGGGAGGATCTGGGTGATGGGGCGGAGGGGCAGGTGGAGGCAGTGCTCAGGGGCGACCGTGTCGATGAGATAGGCGTAGCCGCCGGCGACGGCGAGGAGGTCGTCGGCGCGCGGGCAGGCGAAGATCCCGGTGGGAAGGGAAGGGTCGCGGAAGCCGAGGGCGCAGGTGGCGAGAAAGTTGGCGCTGGCGGCGGGTTTTACGTCGAGCAGAAGAGCGCCGCGGTTCATCGCGTCTTCTTCGCCGGGGATGTGCTGCGGGTAAACGTACTGGCGCGCTGGAGCGATCAGGGGAGGTGCGGTGAGGATGCGCGCGGCCCAGGTGTGGGGGAAGGATTGGGTCATGGGCTGAATGGTCCGAACGGTATGGGCATGGGTGGCGTCTTCAGGGTCCTTCGACTGCGTGCTACGCACTCCGCTCAGGATGACAGATTCTCATGTGAAGTGTTCCCAGCCGTGGGGTTGGAGTTCGAAGCGATCGGTGTCGCTAAGGAGGGTCATCTGCGGTTTGTGTTTTTGTGGCTTGATGATGCGGCCGATGCGGGTGATGGGGACGGCGGCGATGGAGCGCGGGATTTTTGTGGAGGGTGCGGCGGTGAACAGGAGCTCATAGTCTTCGCCGCCGTGGAGGAGGGCGGTGATCTGGGCGCGGTCGTCTAGGTTGGTGGAGAGAGGGTGTAGAGGGAGTTGGGCGAGGTCGAGCTCGGCCGCAACGTTGGAGGCGGTGCAGAGGTGGGCGAGGTCGGTGGAGAGGCCATCGCTGAGATCAATGCAGGCGGTGGCGAGGCGGCGGCGGCGGAGCGCCTGACCGACGGCGAGGCGCGGCTGGGGGAAGAGGTGGGGGTGGTCGGCGGCGGCGGTTGCGGTGCGGAACTTGCGCGGAGAGGCGGAGAGGGCGGCGAGCTCGGCTGCCGCTCCGCCAAGGGCGCCGGTGCAGTAGAGGAGGTCGCCGGGACGGGCTCCGGAGCGGCGGAGAGCGCGGCCTGCGGGCGCGGAGCCGAGGAGGACGATGTCGGCGAGGATGGCCTGGGCGGGGGATTGCGCGGTGTCGCCGCCGGCGAGAGGAACGTGGTGCGCGGCGGCGAGGGCGAGCAGCCCATCGAGGAAGCTGTCGAGCCAGCGAGGGTTGCGGGCTACGGATTTCGGCATGGCGAGGGAGAGGAAGGCGGCGAGGGGCCTGGCTCCCATGGCGGCGAGATCGCTGAGGCCGCGGGCCAGGGTGCGATGGCCGATGGAGGCTGGGCTGTGCCAGTTGCGGCGAAAGTGGCGGTCTTCGAGGGAGAAGTCGGTGGTGACCAGGAGCTCGTGGCCGGGGGGTGGTTTGAGGATGGCGCAGTCGTCGCCGATGCCCAGGCGGACCGCGTTAGAGGGCGAGGTGCGGGCGCGGATTCGGTCGATAATGCGCAGTTCGCCGAAGAGATTTTGCACAGGGCGGCGGTGGGAGGGATAAGGCACAGATTCCAGAGTAAATCCACAGGGCTGGACACTGCTGGAGAACGACGGAAAGGCCGCAAACAGCGGGCCGGATGGTTGCTCTAAGGCCGCCGCTCCGTTAAGATGGAGAGACGGTCATCGGGTGATCGTAAGGGGCTCTCCCGGGTTTCCTACTCGATGCTCAATCGGAAAAAGTCGTCGAAAAAGTGGCGATACGCACGGCCTTGCGTTGAATTCGAGAGTATTGTTTTCATCGGGGAAAGAAGACGCGCAAGATTGTCGCGAAACTGGTTGTAGGCAGGAGAAGCATTGCGGAAGCGCTTTATTGTTTATGTAACGCAGCATGAGGATGGCACGGTCGAACGCGTGGGCATTCCGATGCGTTACGTTACGATGTTCGTGGTTGCCGGGGTTGTGGGGATGTTTTCAATCGCCGGCATGGCGGGATCATACACACGCATGCTGGTGAAGGCCGAATCGATCAATCACATGCGCGATGAGCTCGCGATGACGCGCAAAGACTATGCGGGTCTGGAGAAACAGGCTCATGAGAAAGATGTTCAGGCGGCCAGCCTGGGGTCGCTGGCGGTTGAGGTTTCTGCAATTTACGGCCTGACGGCCGGGCGATTAACCCATATTCACGGGTCTCATCTTTCCAAGTCGGCGGCGGTGGATGCGGCGAAGGCTCCGTTGAAGGATGACACGGCGAATTTCAGCGATGACAGCTATTACAAGTCGCTGGAGACGTTCAACGCGCTGAAAGACACCGCAACGGAAGGACTTACGGCCCCGCAACCGCTCAATCAGAATCTTGGAGTTCGCGGGGTGCTGAGTGATTTCGCGTCGTTTGACGCCAGCACCGGTGCGAATGTACCCGACATGTGGCCGATCATGGGGCCGATTAATAGCGGATTTGGGCAGAGGGAAGATCCAGTTTTAGGCAATGGGGAAGGGGAGTTTCACGAGGGTGTGGACATTGGTGGGCCGGATGGGACACCGGTGCATGCTCCTGCTGCGGGCCGGGTGGTGAAGGCGGGGATGGGGACCGGGTATGGGCGCGAGGTGCAGATCGATCACGGGAACGGGATTGTGACGCTGTATGCCCATCTGCAGGGGTTCGACGTGGTTGCCGGTCAGAACGTGGTGAAGGGCGAAGTGATTGGTTATGTTGGACATAGCGGCACGCGGGTGACTGGACCGAACCTCCATTACGAGGTTCGGGTGAGGGGCATCCCGGTGAATCCGCACAAGTATCTGCGCACCACGATGGCGCAGATTGGTGGCGTGACGGGCGGCGGACGCTAGCTCGAAGGCGAAAAAGGGCCGTTTTTCGGTGTTTTGGGGGGCGACTTAGCCCGGTTTCGGGATGCGAATCGACTGCTTTAGCCTGGTTTCGGGGAGCGTAGGTCGGGTTTCGCAGTGTGCTGGTGGGTTAGGCCTTGATGGCCGACTTGGCACATTCGTTCGAGGCTACTGCGGAGCTGCTGATCGATGCAAGATCGACCTCGAAACGCGCATTGGTCTGATATCGCAAGTCGAAGTTCGGATCGGTAAACTTAAGCCGACTTCCCGGTAGTTATAAGGCTCAAGGATTGACGCGTTATCTGCAATCAATCCGACAGCCAGAGCCGCCGCAGTGCCTGTTATGATGTCCTTAATCTTAGCCGTTTCCAACAACAGTTTTGACGCAAGTTTCCAAGCTGTGCCTGTTCCATCGTTGAGTTTCCCATCTTGTATTACAGGAGATCGGCTTGAAGCGTATTTATCTTCTTCTCGCATTCTGTTGCTTCGCCCTCGTTGGCTGCGGCAGCGACGGTATGACCTTTCCGGTAACGGGCGCACCCATCTCAGGCAAGCTGCTGAGCGGTACGCTCCCAGTTGCGAAAGCGCACATCTATCTCATGGCCGTTGCGGCTACGGGATACGGCAAACCTTCTGTCTCACTGCTTGATGCAAGATCGACCGGCTCTCAGGACGCCGTGGGCGCTTACGTCGTGACAGCCGCGGACGGGAGCTTCACGATCCCCGGTTATTACAGATGCGGCGCAGAGACCGGTCTCTATATCTACGCCCGTGGCGGCGACTCAGGCATGGGACAGAACAGCGCGGCGACTGAACTCGCAGCCATCGGACCTTGCCCCCAGGCGCAAGCCGATGTGCCTCCCGTGGTCGTCGATGAGGTGACGACCGTCGCCATGTCGTTTGCCCTGGCCGGCTTTGCGAACGATGCGCTGCATATTGCCTCCAGCGGTTCGCCGCTGGCGCTGGTCGGGGTGGCCAACGCCTTCGTCAACGCATCGAACCTCGCTCCAATCACGACCGGCGTTGCTCCGGCGACGCTTCCCTCCGGCAGCGCCACCGTTCCACAAGCCACCATCAACACGCTCGCGAACATCCTGTTTTCATGCATCCACTCGGGGGGAGATCATTCGTCTGCGTGCCAGGCATTACTCGATCCCGGCTCGACGAGACCTTCGAGCGACACGGCGTCTGCCATGATCGCCATTGCACACAGCCCAGCAAACGCCGTGTCAACGCTATTTGCACAGCAATCGAGTGCACCGCCTTTTACGCCTTACCTCACGACCGCCCCGAACGACTTCAGCCTGGGTCTGGTCTTTACGGGTGGCGGCATCAACCTGACTGTCGGCATGGCTGTCGATGCCATGGGCAACGTCTGGAGCATTAGCAACGGGGACACCAGTACCAACTACAACCTCTATGTAACCGAGATATCCAGCGCGGGCGCCTTCGTGTCCGGGCCAAACGGCTATCTATCCGGGCAGCAGGTCTATGAGATAGGTCTCTCCAGCGACCAGGGCCCCATCGCGGTCGACACTCTCGGGAACGTTTGGATCGGAATTGGTGGCAACTCGGGCGGGGGCAGTCTTTGGGAGCTATCGAGCACTGGGACGGTGCTTTTTAAATCCGGGGGCGTAGTTACAAGCTTGAGCAGCGGGTACGACGGATTCTACCCGACGGGGCTGGCGATTGACGCCAACAACAATATCTGGGTCGCCGACAGATTTGCCAATATGGTCGATGAGTTCTCCAGTTCTGGCCAGCTGCTCTCCGGGTCGAATGGCTTCACGAGTGGCGGAATCAGCGATCCAACCGGTCTTGCGATTACCCCTTCCGGTAACGTTTGGATCATAAACGATACGGATTCTCCTTTCTCCATCAGCGAACTCTCCAGTTCTGGTGCGCCTCTCACACCGTCGACCGGACTCGCTGGAGCCGGCTTCTTCGGCGGCGCCACCGTTGCCGTTGATCACCAAAACAATGTTTGGACGGCTCGTGCTGGACTGGACGCCCAGGTCTCCAAGGTCTCTCCAGACGGTGCCATCCTTTCCGGGTCAGGTTACGCGACCACTGCTATGCAAGGGGCGGATGGGGATGGTGTGTCGATTGCGATCGACGGTGACGATAACGTGTGGACGCCAGCCGGTCCGTCAAACGTCATTGAGCTGTCCAACACGGGTGAGATTCTCTCGGGCGCCACCGGATATACCGCGGGATTATCCACCGGCCTGGCAACGATCGTGATTGATGGCTCGGGAGATCTTTGGGGCTCAAGCGCGACGTATACCCCCCCAACGAAGCGTGGCGTAGCAGGTGTCTTCACCTGGGAAATCGTGGAGATCATTGGCGTTGCAGCTCCGGTAGTTACGCCGATCGCAGCCGGCGTAAAGCTCAACATGCTTGGCGCCCGACCTTGACCCTCTCTCGTCCATAACTTCACCTTCAGCGATCCATTGAAGAAGATCCGCGTGCGTTTCAGGGATTTCACGGATCTTCGCGGCCACGGATTACGCCTCGCAAACGCGCTGTTCGCCAGTAATGATCCTCGATTGGTGCTAAATCGCCAATGCACTCATCGATGGACCCTATCAGTCGGCGGCGTGACTTATACGGTGTGGGATGGGGCGGCGGAGCGGGCATATTGGCGGGGGGCGCAGCCCATGACGCGGCGGAAGGCTTTGCCGAAGGCGCTCTCGGATTCATAGCCTAGCGAGGCGGCGATTGCCGAAAGGCTTTCTGGTGTGTTTTTTAATCGGTCGGCACCGAGGAGCATGCGCCAGCGGGTGAGGTATTCCATGGGGGTGGCGCCGACGATTTCGCGGAAGCGGAGGGCGAAGACGGAGCGGGACATGCCGACACGTTCGGCGAGGGACTGGAGCGTCCAGGGGTGGCCGGGGTCGTTGTGGATGGTGGCGATGGCGAGGCTCATGTGTTTGTCGGAGAGGGCGAAGAGCCAGCCGGGGGTGGCGCTGGCGGTGTCGGCGAGGTGCAGGCGGAGGGCCTGGACGAGCATCATATAGGCGAGTTGTTGCGCGATGAGCGAGCTGCCGGGTTGGGCGCTGCGCAGTTCTTCGCGCATGCGCTCGAGGGACCAGCGCATGGCGGCCTTGTCGGACTCGCGGCGGATGTGGATGATGGGCGGGAGGGACTGCAGGATCATCTCAGAGTGGCCGCCGGAGAGGGTGAAGTGGCCGCCGGCGATGTAGGGCGCGGCGTTGTTTGCGGCGGGGGATTCGCTGAGGGCGCCGGGGCGGGTGCGGGCTTCGCTGAAGGAGATGGGTTCGAGGCTGAGGTCGGTGGCGAGGCGGAAGGGGAGGCCGCGGGGGAGAAGGAAGCAGTCGCCGGCGTGAAGGAGGGCGGGCTCGGGCACGCCTTCAACGGCCAGCCAGCATTGGCCGGCGAGCATGGCGTAGCACTTGATGCCGCGGTGTTTGGGGAAGTGGATGGCGAGGTCGTCGAGTACCGCGAAGCCGCCGGCGACGTAGAGCTGGGGCTTCATGAGGGCGAGGACCTCGGAGAGAGGGTCCATGCGGGGGCTGGCGGGCTGATCGGGCTGGCGGGGCGGCGTGTCGCGGTTGGCGGCGTATTGAAGCTCGACGGGCGGGACGATTGGACTAATCATACGGACTTTCAGTATAGATCGTCCGGGTGGTGCGGGCCATCTAGTGATCGACGGTGCGGGATTGGCCGGACATTCGGAGTCGAGGAGAGAAGCTCATGCGTATTTTTGTGACGGGCGCGACGGGATTTATTGGTTCGAGGCTGGTGCCGGAGCTGATGGGGTCGGGGCATACGGTGCTGGGGTTGACGCGGTCGGAGGCCGGCGCGGAGAGGCTGCGGGCGGCAGGGGCCGAGGTGCAGTATGGCGATCTTGAGGACCTCGGGAGCTTGCGCGAGGGCGCGGCGAAGTCGGAGGGCGTGGTGCACCTGGCGTTCATCCACGATTTTTCGAATTTCCAGAGGGTGTGTGCGGTCGACCGCAACGCGATTACGGCGATGGGCGAGGTGCTGCTGGGATCGAAGCGGCCATTTGTGTTGACGTCGGGAACGGCGATGGCGGCGAATGTGGACGGGAAGCCGTCGACCGAGGAGAGCGAGAATGCGGCGTGGAATCCGCGCGCGGCTTCGGAGGCGGCGTTGAAGGCGTTGACGGAACGCGGCTTGAACGCGACGGTGGTGCGGTTGGCGCAGATTCACGATACGCGCAAGCAGGGGCTGGTGCCGTACATTACGGCGGTAGCGCGGGAGAAGGGCGTGTCGGCCTACATTGGCGAGGGCGGCAACCGGTGGCCGGCGGCGCATGTGTCGGACACGGCGCGGCTGTATCGGCTGGCGGTGGAGAGGGCGGAGCAGGGCGCGATTTATCACGCGGTGGACGAGGAGGGCGTGACGATGAAGGCGATGGCGGAGGCGCTGGGCCGCGGTCTGAAGGTGCCGGTGAAGAGCATTAAGCCGGAGGAGGTGGAGGCGCACTTTGGGTGGATGGCGATGTTTGCGGGGATGGATATGCCGTCGTCCAGCGCGATCACGCGGAAGAAGCTGGGCTGGAAGCCGAGCGGGCCGGGACTGATTGCGGATTTGGATGGGATGGATTACTCGCAGGCGTGAGGTGGCGGGCGCACCGGTAAGGAGGGTGCAGGCGGCGTCAGGGGATGAGGCGGGCCTGGCGGAGGGTGGCGAAGAGGTCGAGGAAGCTGTCTTCGCTGGATTGAAAGTCGGTGAAGCCGAGCTTGCGGCTTCTGGACATGTCGGTGATGACCTCGATGGGGCGCCCGAGGTCGGCGTCGGTATGCCAGGCGGAGGCGAGGACGTTGATGTCGGTTTCGACAAGATGGTTGTGCTGCGCGATGGACTTCCAGACCGGTGCGGCGTCGCAGAGCTGGGTCTCGAGAGGGAGGCCTTCACCGTGGAGCGGTGCAGCTTCGACGCCGAAGTAGCTGGCGATGCGGTGCCACATCCACTTCCAGCGGAAGGTGTCGCCATTGACGATGTTGAAGGCCTGATTGTTGGCGGCGGGCGTGTTGACTGCCCAGAGGAGCTGCTTGGCGAGGATGCGCGCGTCGGTGATGTCGGTGAGGCCGTTCCATTGCGCGGAGGATCCGGGAAACTGCATGGGCTTGCCGAGATGCTTGCAGATCGTCGCGTAGACGGCGAGGGTTGAGCCCATGTTCATGGCGTTGCCGACGGCGTAGCCGATGATGGTGTGGGGGCGGTGAACGGTCCAGGTGTAGCCGTCGCGGGCGGCGGCGGCGAAGACCTCGTCTTCCTGAGCGTAGTAAAAGTTTTCGATTTCGAGGCGCTCCTGCTCTTCACGCAGAGGGGTGGCGGGGAGGTTGCCCTTGGCGTAGGCCTCGAATGGGCCGAGGTAGTGTTTGAGGCCGGTGACGAGGGCGACGTGCTCTACGGTGCCGGCGGTGGAGACGGCGTTGAGGACGTTGCGGATCATGGCGGAGTTGACGCGGATGTTGTCGGCCTCGGTGGGCTGACGAAGCCAGGTGGTGAGGAAGATGTGGGTTGGCTGGATGCCCTTGAGTGCTGCGTTGACGGCTGCTGCGTCCTGGAGGTCGACGGCGAGGGGGGCGACGCCTTCGCGGTGTCCCGGACGCCGGGCCATGCCGTAGACGATCCAGTCCTTCTGGGAGAGGAGAAGATTGGCCAGGTTGTTGCCGACCATGCCGGAGACTCCGACGATCAGAGCTTTCTTCATTGCGTTGTTTCCTTCAGGAGGGGTTGGGGGTGAGGAGGGGGTGGCGAGTTCAGGACACTTTCAGTGAGATGCGGCGACTGGCTGTGCGGTCGCAGCGGAGAGGCGGATGAGGGCGGGTGGCGGAGAGGCGCTTTTAGCTGTTAGCTCTGAGCTGTTAGCAAAGGCAAGAAGAACAGCCGAGGCGGGGAGGCCTCGGCTGGTTGGGGATGTTGGCGGGTGCGGTGACTGTCGTATGGCGTTATGAGAGGAGCGGCTGCCTACGCTTTCTTGACGGGTGGTGGATTCCACTTGCCGGTTAGCGCGTCGGACTGGGGGGAATAGAGTCGCATCGTCAGGTTGAAGGGGCCACTGGGGGCGGGGAGCCAGTTGGCTTCCTTGGCGGGGCCGGGGCTTTGGTTTTGGAAGTATAGGTCAAGCGAGCCGTCAGCGTTGGATGCGAACGGCATCCAACTGCTGACGGCGAAGCGATTGAGCGCGTTCCCGACCTGGAAGCCATCCGCGTCGTAGAGCGTGATGGACCAGAAGGCCGCTACGGGTGGAGCGGCTCCCTTATCAAAGTGGATGGTGTATTGATTCGCACCGTCTAGCGGTTTGCCGGATTCGTCGGCAAGATTCAGGGGATAGATGGCGTCCTCGGGCAGATTTGCGCCCAGGCCAATTTGGGCCACCATTGCCCGTTTCAGGTAGTAGTTCCCGTAGACGCCCATCGTGTCGGTATTCATGGACCAGTAGTTCGCGACTTTCGCTAAGGTTGGCACCTTCCACTTCATCAGTGCCTGAGCACCGGCGGGCGCGCTTTCGATCGCCTGCTTCACGAGGGGATCGACGGTGGAAATATCAAAACTCTTTCCGGGTTCCATGCCGATCTGTTTCAACTGCGCGATGATGGGCTGATCGGTGGAGTGGGCAGGGTGGAGCTTCAGCAGTTCGGCTGCGTAGGCGAAGTAGGCGGCGGCGGCCATGGTGTCCACTTGCACCATGGGTGGGGTCTTCATATCGACGCTGGGGTCTGGCTTCACGGTCACCGGCTCAGGTTCGCTGCCCCAGCGCGAGAGCGGCGTGACCTTGTAGCCAGCCTGAATCTTATGCACGGCGTCGTAGTCCTCGGGTCCATCCGTCTTGGTGCGGCCGATGATCCAGACATACGGGGTGGGCGCGGCGATGGGGGAGAATTGTTCGGGAACGTTTCCACTCCAGCCGGGCGGGGTCACGAGAAAATTCGACGCCTTGGTGCCGGTGGTGCGCCAGCCGGGCGAGGCGAAGACGTCGGACCACATGTCGAGCATGGGCAGGAGATAATACCGGCCGGCGGTGTCTGGCGCAGAGATGATCAACGGTTCCCTGGTGAGATCGAGCCACGCGATGGAATAGAGCGTGTCGAAGTTGGGGCGCACAACGCCTTTGAAGTCCGCGGGCGGATACGCTGGGATATTTACGAACATATTCGCGGGGCCTTTGCCGAATTCTTTCCGATCGAGGTTTATGGATTGCTTCCGCGTCAGGTCCATCAAGATGAGCGGATAGAAATAAATGTAAGCAGCGACCGCAATGGCGTGTGCGGCTTCTGGAGTAATTGCTTTGCCTGAAATTGTCATGGTGCTGTTCCCCTTCGAAACCAATTCAGTTGGATTTCGCGAGCGTGTCTTTGACCAGGCCTGCGAACAAGGTTCAATCGGTGTTCATGCCAAGAGAATCTATGCGCCGCTTGCGGGCCTGACCACTGTCAAGAGTGACAGGACAGGCTGGGCCGCGTGGATTTAGACTTCAGGATTTTGTGCGTGGTGAGGAAGAGCGGACGCGCTTTGCGCGAGAAGCGGGTTCCTCGCTGCGCCCGGAATGACAATTTCTTTCAGAAATTGTCAAAGAAAGGCAAAGGCAAGAGCAACGACAGAAGCAGATCCCTGCGGGATGACAACCAGAAAGGCAAAGGCAAAGGCGGCAGATGGTCTGCCGCCTCGCCGTTGGTGGGTCGGGTTATTTGCTTAGGTAGGAGACGTGCCAGACGGAGCGGCTGCCGTCGTCGGTGACGTAGAGGCTGCCGTCGGCGCCTACGGTGACGCCTACGGGGCGGCCCCAGACCTGGCCGTCGGGGGTGACGAAGCCAGTGAGGAAGTCGTCGTATTCGCCGGTGGCGTGGCCGTCTTTCATGGGGATGTAGATGAGCTCGTAGCCGGCGCGGTTGGCGCGATTCCAGCTGCCGTGTTCGGCGGCGAAGATTCCGCCGTCATAGGTCGCGGGGAAGGCTCCGTGGGCTTTGCCGATGGTGGCCTTGTCGGGATAGAAGGTCATCTCGAGGGAGGCCATGTGGGGCTGGACGAGGACGTCGGGGGTGCGGACTTTGCTGGACATGTCGACGCGTTTGCAGTCCTTGGCGTCGGCGGCGGAGAGAGGCTTGGCGAGGCCGGGGTTGGGGCCGGTGCCAGCGGCGCAGGGTTGGGGCAGGCGCGGATCCTGGTGGCCTCCCATGTAGTACCAGGGCCAGCCGAAGAAGCTGCCTTGCGGGACGGAGGTGACGTAGTCGGGGACGAGGTGGTTGCCGAGGTTGTCGCGTTCGTTGGTGGAGCACCAGAGGGAGCCGGTGGTGGGATTGATGGCTTCGCCGACGCAGTTACGCAGGCCGTTGGCGTAGACGGTGATGAACTTGCCGTCGGGGGTGTACTCGAGGACGTCGGCGCGGTGGAACTCGCGGGGGTGGGTGTCGGCGTCGTCTGCGTTGGAGCCGGAGCCTACGGAGACGAGCATATATTTGTCGTCCTTGGTGAAGACTACATCGCGGGTCCAGTGGCCGCCGCCGCGGAGCTGGGCGTAGCCGGGGATGTCGGGGACCAGGGTCTCAGGCTTGCCGGTGGCGTGGAGGTCGCCATTTTTGTAGGCGAAGCGCTGGATGGTGGTGGCGTTGCCGATGTAGACGTACTGGGGGTTGGGGCCGGAGGGGTAGAAGGCGATGCCGAAGGGGTGGTCGAGGCCGGTGGCGAATTTCTCGATGGTGGCGGCGCGGCCGTTGGGGGCGACGCCGCGGAGGATGAAGATGGTGCCGGCGCCGGAGTCGGCGAGGAAGAGATCGCCGTTGGGGGCGGTGCGGATGAGGCGGGGCTCGGTGAAGGTGCCGTTGGAGAGCTTCATGTGCTCGGTGGCGGCGGAGCGCTGGAGGGGGACGGAGTCGCCGCCGGCGTAGAGGGTGACACTGAAGCTCGCGGGCGCGATGGGAAAGGCGTTGATCGGGCGGGGGACGACGTTGGGGCCGTTGTCGACGGCTTCGGCAGGATTGGGGGCCGGGAGGTCGGCGAGAGTGATTTTGTGGCGGACGCCGGGGCGCTGCTGGGCCCAGTCGGTGTAGGCGGACTGGCCGGTCAGCAGCGGCGGCGGAGGGGCTGTGGCGGCGGGGATTCTCTGGGCGAGTGCGGCGGAGGTTGCAGTGAGGGCGAGAGCGATGAGAGTGATCCGCTGGTTCATGGGGAGTCCTTGATGACGAATGGTGGTGCGGCAAAGCGGCTTTTAGCTTCTAGCTTTTGGCTTCTAGCAAGAGCAACGGCAAAGGCAAGAACGACTGCAAAGGCAACGGCACGAGCAAAGTAGATCCCTGCAGGACGACAGCCAGAAAACAAGCGACGAAGACATCGGTGACGGCGGTCGTTGTGGCTCTACAGGGTTCGATTAGTTGGACGTAGCAGTGGCGGTTCGAGTCGCATGGAGCCGTTTGGGGGTAGAGGATGGGCGGGCTGGCGGGGAGAGGGCGGGGGCTGGTGTGGCGGGGTGGAATGCAGAGGGGGCGAGGGGGGAGGCGGCGGGATCGTGGGTGGTGGTGAGGGCTTTGAGCTGGTCGATGCCGGCGTTGGCGTTGAGTAGGACGCGGCTGTCGTGGTGGGTGAGGGTGACGGAGTTGAGGATGGCCTGGATGGCGTTGTTGGAGGGGTTGGGGAGTTGCTGGCTTTGTGATTGCTGGGCAGCCGCCTGTTCGGCGCTGATGCCGCGGAGGAGGTTGAGCAGGTTGGTGAGGGTGTCGACGGTGGCGGTGGCGGAGTTGGGGTCGGGGGCGAACTCTTCGACGCGGAGGTGGACGGCGCCGCCGGAGAGGACGTGGGCGGCGGCCGTGTAGCGGAGGCTGGCGACGAAGTCGGTGTCGGTGCGGAGAGGGAGCTGGAGGCCGAGGACGCTGATGAAGTTGGGGTCGTCGTCGGAGGAGAGGGGGAGGCCGATGTGGCCGATGCCCCAGGCTTCGGAGAGGATGGGGACCTCGTGATAGCGGGCGGCGAGGAGCGAGGAGCCGGGGGTGGAGAGGGCGCCGGCGCGGGAGCGGTCGAGCATGGAGTGGATCTGCTCGGTGGTGGGCATGTTGGAGGCGGCGAGGATGTCGTAGCCGAGCTGGGCGATGCGGAGCTGGCGGCCGTCGACGGGGATGGTGAAGATGGTGCGGCCGGCGTAGGGCTCCTCGGAGGAGGCGATGGAGTGGAGGTACTGGGCGAGGCGCACGCCGTCGAAGCGGCCGACGAAGACTTCGGAAAAGGCGACGGGGCCGTTGGGGCCGTTGGGGTCGGGCATGCGGTGGAAGGCGAAGGCGACGGAGTCGAGGTCGCGCTCGGGGACGATGCCGGTGACGTCGATGAAGTGCTGGAAGTCGGGGCTGCGCTCGAGGGGAGTTTTGTCGAAGTGGGTGACGGAGCGGACGGGCTTGAGGTTGAGGAAGATGATCGCGTCGGATTCGGGGAGCAGGCGCGCGGCTTCGGGAGGAGCCTTGGCGCGGAGATAGAGCAGGACTCCGAGGACGCAGAGCAGGAGGATGGCGATGAGCAGGGGAATCAGCGTGCGTTTGCGCATGAGCCTTGGGGAGGGGAGAGAGGGAGGTGGCGAGAGGGTTTGCCGGAGGAATGCATGGGTGCGGGTGAGGCCGTGTCCATGGGTGCCATGCTACCAGTCCTGCGCGGACGGCGAGAGTTTTTTATTGGGGGTCGCGCGGACGGCGAGAGTTTGCTGGGGGGCTTAGGCAGGGCGCGGGCTGCGTCGGTCCCATCCGTTCGCTGGTTCGCGGACGGATGGGGGTGCTGCATGGGCGGTAGCCAGCGGTTTGGTTAGGCTACGGCGAAGGCGGTGGTGGATTCCAGCTTAATGGCGCGGGGGAAGAGGATGTTGTTCTCCAGGTGGGTGTGCTGACGGAAGTCGTGCTCGAACTCCTGGAGGGCGGTGTAGAAGATGCGGTAGGTGAGGCAGACGCCGAGGGGCGGGGTGTAGTTGTGGCTGAGCTGGCGGATCTGGGAGAGGAGGGCGGCGGCTTCTTCATGGTCGTGGGAGAGGACGGCGACGGGCTCGGGCAGGAAGCCGTAGCAGCTGACAGGGTCCTGGTCGGGCGAGGTGACGGAGCGCTCGAGGCTGACGATGTAGGGGAAGAGGACGGACTCTTCCTTGGCGAGGTGTTCGTTGATTTCGAGCTCCAGCGAGCCGAGGATGGAGTGGATGGCGGCGAGCTCGGGGTGGGTGGAGCCGTGGCGGCCGAAGACGTTGCCGGCTAGCTCGAGGAGGCGGGGAAGCTCGCGGCGGGCGTAGGCGTGGTGCTTGACGACGATGTGGGCGCAGAGGAGCTCGAGGGAGGCCCGGGCCCATTCGGGCTGGGGGAGGGTGGGGCGGCCGGCGGCGAACTCGAGGGCAAGCTGGACGGCGTGGGTGTCGAGGTGGACGGCGGCGCAGGCGGCGGCGAGGCTCTGGTTGCCGCCGCAGCAGTAGTCGATACCAAGGTGCTCGAATACACGGATGGCGGTGGGTTGGTGGAGGGCTATGTCGCGAACGGTTGGTGCGGCGGCCAGGTACTCTGCGGCGCTGTGGGTTGTGGGCAAGTGGGTCTCAGTTGAGGTCATGGGTCGCTCCCTTGGATCGAACTTAGAGGCGTTGGGGGGTACTGGCTGCGATTTAAATCACATGGGGCAAAATTAGTTTTTTGTGGGTGATATTTCGGGAATGGACCCGTGACATGTGTGACGGGCGTCGCAGCCATGGTCAGCCAGGGGTGGTTAGGGTTGGGGGGGAACGGAAACCAGAAGGGGAGATAATCGCCATGTTTTGTTATCAGTGTGAGCAGACGTCGAAGGGTGTGGGCTGCCAGACGCAGGGGGTCTGCGGTAAGGATGAGACAACGGCAACGCTGCAGGATCTGTTGATGCATGCGGTGAAGGGGATTTCGGTGTATGCGCACCATGCACGGTTGCTGGGCGTGGCGGACCAACGGCTGCGGGTGTGCGATCCCGAGGTGGACGCGTTTGTGATCGAGGCGGTGGTGGCGACGCTGACCAATGTGAACTTCGATCAGGACCGGCTGGTTGCGCTGATCTACGAGGCAGTCGCGATGCGGGCGGCGGCGCGGTGCGTGTATGAACGCGCGGCGGGCGAGAGTGGCATGGCGGCGACGCAGTTTGGCGGCGCGGCTGTGTGGATCGCGGCGGACACGGTGGAGGGGTTGATGGCGCAGGGACGGACGTTGACGCTGCCGGCGCGGACTCTTTCTGAGCGGAAGGAGATTGCGAATCTGCAGGAGCTGGTGCTGTATGGGATAAAGGGGGTAGCGGCGTATGCGGCGCAGGCGCTGGCGCTGGGCGCGGGCGATCCGGAGTCGTTTGGGAAGATCCACGAGGCGTTGTGTTTTCTGACGCACGAGAGGCCGAGCGTGGCGGAGTTGCTGGCGATGGCGCTGAGCGTCGGCGAGTTGAACTATCGGGTGCTGGAGGTGCTGGACAAGGCGCATACCGGGACGTTCGGACATCCGCGGCCTACACGGGTGCGGCTGGGCGCGCGCAAGGGGAAGGCGATCCTGGTTTCAGGCCATGACCTGCATGATCTGTATGCGCTGCTGTGGCAGACCCGGGGGACGGGGATCGAGGTATACACGCATGGCGAGATGCTGGCGGCGCATGGCTATCCGAAGCTGAGGGCGTTTGCGCACCTGGCGGGGAATTATGGCGGAGCGTGGATGGACCAGGCAGCGGACTTCGAGGCGTTTCCGGGGGCGATCCTGGTGACGTCGAACTGCATGCAGCAGCCGAAGGCGACATACAAGGAGCGGATCTTCACGTCGAGCGCGGTGAACTGGCCGGGGGTCAAGCATGTGGAGGGAACGGAGTTTGGACCGGTGATTGAGGCGGCGCTCGCGGCTCCGGGATTTGCGGAGGCTGGAGGGCGCGAGGAGATCGTGGTGGGGTTTGGGCACCACGCGGTGCTGAGCGTCGCGGACAAGGTAGTGGATGCTGTGAAGTCGGGTAAGCTGCGCCACTTGTTTTTGATTGCCGGATGCGATGGAGCGCGGTCCGAGCGAAATTACTACACGGAGCTGGCCAAGGCAGTTCCGCAAGACTGCGCGATTCTGACGCTGGCGTGCGGGAAGTACCGGTTCAACAAGCTGGATTTTGGAGAGGTTGCGGGGCTGCCGCGGTTGATGGATATGGGTCAGTGCAACGATGCCTATTCGGCTGTGCAGGTGACGCTGGCGTTGGCGAAGGCGCTGGAGTGTGGGATGAATGAGCTGCCGCTGTCGCTGGTGCTGAGCTGGTACGAGCAGAAGGCGATTGCGGTGGTGCTCACGCTGTTGTGGCTGGGGGTGAAGAATCTGCGGATCGGGCCAACGCTGCCGGCGTTCCTGTCGCCGGGAGTGCTGGCGCTGCTGCGGGAGCACTATCACTTGATGGCGATTGGGACGGCGGAGGAGGATATGGCGGCGATGCTTGCTTAGCTTCCAGCTTCTCGGTTCTAGCAAAGGCATAGCCATAGGGTGGGCGCGCGGACTGCGGGAGATTGGTCCGGCGACGTCGGCTTGAGTTGGGGGCGCCCGGAGAGTGGGGACTCTCCGGGCGGTAAATTTTGGTTGCGCGTGATGGTGGGGGTGACTAGGATGCTCGGTGACTGATTGTGGAGGTGCTTTGTGATCAACAAGATGTTGGTGAAGGCCGTGGTTACGGGCGGATTGCTAGCGGGATGGTTGCAGGAGCCAATGGCGCCGCCGATGAAGCTGGGGTTGTGGGAGACGACGGCCTCGACGACGATGCAGATGCCGGGGATGCAGATGGCGCCGCGAACGATGAAGGTACGGAGCTGCGCGACGGCGGAGTCGTGGAACAAGGCGTTTGGGCAGGCGCGGCAGAATAAGGACTGCAAGCCGATGAATGAGAAGAGGACGGCGACGAGCTACAGCTTTGATCTGAGCTGCTCGTCGGGTAAGGCGTCTGGACACGGTGAGATGCAGTTTGGGAATGGAACGACGGGGCACGGGACGATGCACATGGTGGTGAACACGGGCGACAAGACGATGACGATGGACACGAGTTGGGAGAGCACGTACGTGGGGGCGGACTGCGGATCGGTGACGCCGGAGAGCCCGCAGATTATTCAGTAGGGCGATTTTCGGCAGGGAAGGCGGCGCGCGCTGGTTGGGCGCGGGTTTCTTGGGTGGTGCTGGCTATGGTAAAGTGAAAGCTGCGCTCGGGTGGTTTGACGAGCGCCGTTTACTGTTAGAACCCAGTTGGGCAGAGATGTCTTGAAGGGGTTTTGGCGTACCGCCCGGAGAAATTCAAGCTAAGGAATTTGAGCGAAGAATTCAACGGGGGCCCGGCTAATGGGCTGGCGTAGCTCAGCTGGTAGAGCACCTGATTTGTAATCAGGCGGTCGGGGGTTCAAATCCCTTCGCCAGCTCCAGAAATCTGGGGCAGCAGTAGACGGGGTAGCAGTAGAAGGAAGCAGAAGTTGGTTGTACCTGCCAGTTGTTCCAGCCTTGCAGCGTTCGCCATCGACAACTCCGGCAGAGGATTTCGCGCGAGAGACTTCGTGCGGTATTGGAACGCGCGAGCGATCTGACGGAAGCGGGATGGGTTGCGGGAGAGCAGTTGGCAGAGCGTTAGAAGCAAAGGGCACAGGTGGCCGAGTGGTTAATGGCAGCAGACTGTAAATCTGCCACTCTACGAGTTACGGAGGTTCGAATCCTCCCCTGTGCACCATTTTTTAGTTGGAGTGAGTGAGATGGAACGGTCACTCAACCCGGCGGCAGATCGAGGTCGTATGTTCGTCGCCCTCGGACTTTTGGTAGTCTTAGGCTTGCTGTCGTGGTTCACGATTGATCCCGCGGCGGTAATCCACATGCAAGGATATTCATCCAGGTATGTGGGGATTGCGGATCGGGACGTCGAGGTGCGATGGCTGCCGATCTTGTTTTTAGGGCTCTTTGCGTTTCGGGTCGTGATCGCGAATATGCGGGCGCGGCTTGAGGAGCGGAAGAGTCAGGAACGCTGATGTAGCTCAGTGGTAGAGCACTCCCTTGGTAAGGGAGAGGTCATGGGTTCAAGCCCCATCATCAGCTCCAGAATTTTGAAAAGCAGCTGCTAGCTTTTAGCTCCTGGCTAAAGGCAAAGGCGGCGAGCGGTACGGGCTGAAGGCTGAGAGTCTTAAGCTAGAAGCTAAAGGCTAAGAGCTAGAAGCTGTTTGCGGGAGTAACTCAGTGGTAGAGTCACAGCCTTCCAAGCTGTTGGTCGCGGGTTCGATTCCCGTCTCCCGCTCCAGAAATTGAAGCTTTGAAGGACGGACGTACAACCATGGCGCAACCCCAGTTTCAGGTAGATCGCACGACCGCTCTGTATGAGCGCCCGGCAATGGATATTGTGGACGCAACCACGTTTGCCGAGGTGAAGCAGGCGATTGCGGGTTCGTTTGCGCCGGGCAATGTGGAGAAGTTTCTGAAGTCGGTGGAGCGCGGTGGGGTAAGGATTCGCCACTTTGAGACGGTGCTGAAGGGCGGCCAACTGGGCAAGGCGACGGCGGCGCAGTATGACAAGCTGTCGAATGGCGACCAGGGGCAGATCCGGGAGTTCTACCTGGCGTCGGTGGAGCAGGTGGAAGTTAAGCTTCGTGACAAACATTTCAAGATCTACGCGTATTACTAGGAAGTGCTGGAAACGCGTGAGCCGGAGCTATTAGGGGCTGTTAAAGGTCGAGCCAGATCTGAGATAGCAAGGTAACTCGGCGATGAGTTGTGCAGCAAGACAGTTTTCGATATCGAAAGGAAAGTGAGCAGTCATGGCGAAGGAAAAATTTGATCGCAGCAAGCCGCACGTAAACGTGGGGACGATCGGGCACATCGATCACGGCAAGACCACTTTGACGGCGGCTATCACGAAGACCTTGGCGAAGCATAATCCGAAGGTGCAGTTCCGGAGCTTCGATTCGATTGATAATGCGCCTGAGGAAAAAGCACGCGGAATCACGATTGCCGCGGCGCACGTGGAATACGAAACGGCCAAGCGGCATTACGCGCACGTCGATTGCCCGGGTCACGCGGATTACATCAAGAACATGATCACGGGCGCGGCGCAGATGGATGGCGCGATCCTGGTTGTGGCGGCGACGGACGGTCCTATGCCGCAGACGCGCGAGCATATTCTGCTGGCTCGTCAGGTGGGCGTGCCTTACATCGTGGTCGCGCTGAACAAAGTCGACATGGTGGATGATCCGGAGTTGCTCGAACTGGTCGAGCTTGAGGTTCGTGAGCTGTTGACTAGCTACGGATTTCCGGGGAACGATCTGCCGGTCGTGAAGGTCAGCGCACTCGGAGCGTTGAACGGCGAGGCGCAGTGGGAAAAGACGGTTGACGAGTTGATGGAAGCGGTCGACAAGTACGTTCCGATGCCGGAGCGTGTGATCGATCGTCCGTTCCTGATGCCGATTGAGGACATCTTCTCGATTCAAGGTCGCGGTACCGTTGTCACGGGCCGTATCGAGCAGGGGATTGGCAAGGTCGGCGAGGAAATGGAGATCGTTGGGTTCCGCGATACTCGCAAGACTGTCGTCACTGGCGTTGAAATGTTCAAGAAGCTACTCGACGAAGGGCGCGCGGGCGATAACGTCGGGCTGCTGCTGCGCGGTATCGAAAAGGACGACGTCGAGCGCGGGCAGGTGATCGCGAAGCCCGGATCGATCACGCCGCACAAGAAGTTCAAAGGTGAAGTGTACGTGCTGAGCAAGGAAGAAGGCGGGCGTCACACGCCGTTCTTCAAAGGCTACCGGCCGCAGTTCTACTTCCGGACCACGGACGTGACGGGAGTGGCGCAGTTGCCGGCGGGGATGGAGATGGTGATGCCGGGCGACAACGTGTCGCTCGAAATCGAGCTAATCACGCCC
>DATHQT010000025.1:0-167868 GCA_035482415.1 Acidobacteriaceae bacterium
GGGGGTGGAGGTGGAGGGTTTGGGAGTGGGGCGTTTCGGAACTTCAATCCGTCGCAGCCGCACGGAAGCATTTATTACCAGGTGAGCAATGGGGCGCTGGATTCGGCGCAGTGGTCGCCGACGCTGCAGCCGCAGATGAAGCCGTCGTCGTACACGAATAAATATGGTCTGACGTTTGCGGAGTCGCCGTATATTCCCGGACTGACGAAGCCGAATCCGAAGCAGTTCGTGTTCATCAATTTGACGGGGCAGAAGAATCTGAATGCGTTTCTGGGCGGGCCGGAGCGGGTGCCGACGACCCTCGAGCGCGGCGGAGATTTTTCGCAGTCGACGCAGGTGGTGAATGGCGTGATCACGCCGGTAACAATTTATGATCCGGCGACGGGGCAGGCGGTGACGGGGAACAACCTGGCGAATGCGGTGACACCGATTTCGTCGCAGGCGCTGGCGCTGCTGCAGTATTATCCGGCGCCGAATATTCCGGTGAATGCGCAGGGGTACAACTACGAGACGATTTCGAATGCGGGCAATAACGTGGTGGCCTTGAATACGCGGTATGTGCGCACGCTGGGTGGCAAAGCCGGGTCGCCGTTTGCGATGTTCGGTGGCGGCGGTGGTGGTGGACGACGCGGCGGGGCGGGCAACGGGCCGGCGACGCTGCAGCAGAACATCAACATCGGGTACAACTACTCGCACCAGGCCCAGGACCAGAGGAACATTTTTCTGGCGCTGGGTGGCGCGAGCGAGAGCGATGGCAATGCGCTGAGCGCGGGCTATACGGTTTCGTATGGAAGGCTCTCCAACCATGCGACGTTGACGTGGAACCGGTTGAATACGCAGCAGCGAAATTACTTTACGAATACGGCGAATGATCCGACGACGGCGGCGGGGATCACGATTCCAAATGAGAGTGGCGGGTTTGCGGATCCTAACTTTTATAACGGCCTGCCGTCGCTGAACATCAGCAACTTTGCGGGGCTTACGAATCTGACGCCGAGCCAGTTGATCAACCAGACGATCAGCTTTTCTGACTTCGTTGCGTATCGGCATGCGAAGCATAACTTTCGTTTAGGGCTGGATATTCGGCGCGTGCATGCCGATTCGATTGGCGGCAATGATCCGCTGGGACAGTTCACGTTTACGGGTTACGCGACGGAGAGCCCGGCGGACAAGGCTGTGGGGAGCGCGGCGACAACGGGATCGGGGTTTGCGGATTTTCTGCTGGGGCTGCCGCAGAGCACGGCAATCCAGGCGGGGCTGTACAAGATTTATCTGCGCGAGAATGTGTATGACTGGTACGTGCAGGATGACTTCCGCGTGGCGTCGGGCCTGACGCTGAACTATGGCGTGCGGTATGAGTACTTCGCGCCGTATACGGAGAAGAACAACCGGCTGGTGAACCTGGATCACAACGCGGATTTCAGCGAGGTGGATCCGGTGCAGCCAGGGCAGACGGGAGAGTTTCAAGGTAAGTTTCCGAGCGGGCTGATCGATCCGGACCGCACGATGGTGGCGCCGCGATTTGGATTGGCGTGGAGGCCGAAGTCGAACTCGAAGTGGACCAGGCAGACGGTGGTGCGCGCGGGGTATGGGATCAACTACAACACGGGGCAGTTTGCGGTGATGGCGAAGTCGCTCTCGTTTCAGCCACCGTTTGCGGAGACGCAGACGAATGTTCTGCCGGTGGCGAGCGCGGCGAATCCCGATCCGGCGCCTACGGGATGCGTGACGACGACGCCAACCTCGACCGCGAACATGACGCTGGCGAACGGCTTTGGGTGTTCGACGGAAGAGACGATTCAGAACAGCTACTCGGTGAACAAAGGGTATCGGCTGGGGATGGTGCAGGCGTACAACGTGAATATTCAGCGGACGTTTCCGATGGGGATCGTATTCAACATTGGGTATAACGGGGCGAAGGGCAGCGGGCTGGATGTGCTGGGGTCGCCGAACAGTACGCCGGCGGGCGTGACGACGCCGGGGGTGGCGCCGTTTCTGTATGAGACTTCGGTGGCGGGATCGCATGCGAACACGCTGGTGGTGAGCGTGCAGAAGCGGCAGCAGAAAGGCATTGCGCTGGGGATTACGTATACGTATGGGCACTCGATTGATAATGCGTCGTCGGTTGGCGGGGCGAGCGCGACGACGGTGCAGAACTTCCGGCGACTGGATCTGGAAGAGGGGAATTCGTCGTTTGATGTGCGGCAGAGTGCTACGGGCAACTGGCTGCTGGAGCTGCCGTTTGGGCCGAACCGCGCGTACTTCAACAAGGGCGGATTCTGGTCGCATGCGTTGGATGGTTTCTCGCTGAGCGGAACGTTTACGTTTTCGACGGGCAGCTACTTTACGCCGTCGTACTCGGGAAGCCAGGAGCAGGCGTCGTCGGGCAACACGTTTACGCTGCGGCCGGACCGGGTGTTCACGGAGCCGATTAAGGGCGCGGGCACGATCAATGACTTCTTCAACAAGGCTGCGTTTGTGGTGCCGGCGGGGGAGTATGGGACGGCGTCGCGGAATTCGATTGAGGGGCCGGGGACGGTGTTGGTGAATGCGTCGCTGTCGCGGACGATTGCGTTTGCCGGGACGCGGTCGTTTGAGGCGCGTGTGACGGCGAGCAATGTGTTCAACACGGTGCAGTATAGCGGGATCAATACGACGGAGAACTCGGCGAACTTTGGTGTCGTGACGAGTGGCGCGGCGATGCGGTCGTTGCTGATGCAGGCGAGGTATCGGTTTTAGAGGCAGAGCGTAGAGAGTAGAGCGTAGAGGATGGCGATGCGGCGATTGGTGGCGGCAGTGATGGCTGGGGTGGTCGGGATGGGCGGGCCGGTGGGGGCCGCGCAGACGGCTGTGCCGGTGTCGCAGGATGTTCAGCAGGGGCAGGGCCAAGGGACGTACCGGCTGAATTTGAATGCGAATATTGTGCTGACCAACGTGGTGGTGCGGGACAAGAAGACGGGCGCGGTGGTGAAGGGATTGAAGGCATCGGATTTTACGATTTACGAGGACAAGAAGCCGCAGAAGATTATCAGCTTCGACTACCAGAATGTGGATGAGGCGGCGGTGCTGGCGGAGAAGTCGACGGCTGGGGGAAAGGCGACGGTTGCGGATTTGCTGGAGAGGAATTTTGCGGCGAGTCCGAAGGAGCTGAAGGACCATCGGCTGATTGTGATCTTTTTCGATTTGAGCTCGATGCAGGATGAGGACATCGATCGGGCGGTGGAGGCGGCGGAGACGTATGTGAAGACGCAGATGCAGCCGGCGGACCTGGTGGCGCTGGTGAGCATGTCGACGGGCTTGACGATGGACCAGGATTTCACGTCGAACAAGGAGGCGCTGCTGCGCGGGCTGGGGAAGTATAACGGCACGGATGAGACGGGATTCGCGAATGGGGCGACGGGGTCGACTAGCGGGACGGCGGATGATACGAGCGCGTTTGCGGTGGATGATACGGAGTACAACAGCTTGAATACGGATCGGGAGCTGCTGGCGATTCGGACGATTGCGAAGAGTCTGGAGAGAGTGGAGCAGCGGAAGTCGATGCTGTATTTTTCCGGCGGACTGACGCGGAATGGGATTGAGAACCAGGCGAGTTTGCGGGCCGCGACGAATGAGGCGGCGAAGGCGAATTTGGCGATCTACTCGGTGGATACGCGCGGGTTGCAGGCGTTGCCGCCGGTGGGCGATGCGAGCTCGGGAAGTCTGCGCGGGAATTCGGCGTATAGCGGAGCGTCGGCGACGGCGCAGCTGAGCTCGAACTTTGGATCGCAGGAGACGCTGGATACGCTGAGCATGGATACGGGCGGGAAGGCGTTCCTGGATTCGAATGATTTTGCGCCGGCGTTTCAGCAGGTGCAGCATGATACGGAGGCGTATTACATTCTCGGATTTCGGTCGACGAACCAGCGGACGGATGGGACGTATCGACATGTGACGGTGAAGGTGAATCGCGACGATGTGAAGATTGAGTATCGTCCGGGGTATTACGCGGCGGCGGACTTCCAGCACCAGAAGACCGAGGATCGCGAAGAGGCGCTGACGGAACAAATGCGCAGCGATCTGCCGGCTACCGATGTGGCGGTGTATCTGCAGGCGCTGTACTTCATGAGCAGCAAGGGCTTGTACTTTATTCCGGTGGATGTGATTGTGCCGGGGTCGCAGATTCCGTTTGTGAAGGGCGGGGACCGGGACAAGGCGACGCTGGATATTGTTGGGCAGGTGAAGGACGCACAGGGGATCACGGTGGGGAATGTGCGGCAGACGGTGAAGCTCGCGGTGGATGCGGCGGCGGCGGTGCAGCGGAAGAACATTCAGTATTCGACTGGGTTTACGCTGGCGCCGGGACGGTATCACCTGAAGTTCGTGGTGCGCGAGAACCAGACGGGCAACATGGGAAGCTTCGAGACGGACATCCAGGTGCCGGATTTGAAGAAGGCTCCGCTGAAGATGAGTTCGGTGGTGGTGGCGAGCCAGAGGACGCCGAACACCGACAAGAAGGCTGCGAGTCCGTTGGTGCGGGATGGGCTGGAGTGGGTGCCGAATGTGGCGCATGTGTTTCGGCAGGATCAGCACTTGTATTTTCTGTACGAGGTGTATGACCCGGCGAAGGCAAAGGATGTGAAGGGTGAGGCGATCAAGGTGCTGACGAACGTTGAGTTCATCACCAACGGGACGAAGGTGTATGAGACGACGCTGGTGACAGCGCACACGGTGAATGATCCGGAACATGGAGCGGTGGTGTTCCAGTTCGATGTGCCGCTGGCGCAGTTGAAGGCGGGAACGTATATCTGCCAGGTGAACGTGATTGACGATGCGGGCGGGAGTTTTATGTTTCCGCGATTGGCGCTGAAGGTGACGGCGGCAGCGGCGAACGTGGCGCCGGCGGCTGCGGCGGCTCCGAGCGGGGCGCGCTGATCGCACTGCGGGCAGCGCTTGTATCCGGCGCAAACGCTGCTTCTTTAGCTTCTCAAACGAAAAATGATGCAATGAGTGTATTGACTGCGTCTCAGTATGCGTAGGCTGCTGGACGAGGCAAAGGCTTATCGTCGTTCTGTAAAGGGACGCAACGACGTTGTGTCCGGCCGCCGGGAGGATGTCCTATGTCCAGCAAGCGGTACTGCATGGTGGCTGCAATCTTGTTTGGCGTATCGATGGGAAACGCGTTCGCGCAACAGACGGCGGGACAGAAGGATGCGCCGGGCAAGATTAATCTGGATGTTGTGGTGACGGCGTCCAAGGGCGGGCCGGTGGGAGGCCTGAGCGAGAAAGACTTTACCGTCCTGGACAACAAGAAGACGCGCTCGATCGCGTCGTTTGCGGCAGTCGAGGGCAAGGAGGCTGCGGTCCAGGTGGTGATCGTCATCGACTCGGTGAACACGCCGTATACGTACCTGGCGTACCAGCGAGACCAGATTTTGAAGTATATGCGCAGCAATGGCGGGAAGCTGCCGTATGTGACGAGCTTTGCGGTTCTGACCGACACGAGTTTCGAGATGTACGAAGAAGGGGCCGGCAAGGATGGCAATGCGCTGGCGGATAAGCTCCAACATACAGAGATAGGCCTGCGGATCGACAATAGAAGTCAGGGGTTTTGGGGAGCGGCTGACCGGATGACGCTCTCGCTGAATGCGCTGCGCAGCTTGACGGTGGTGGAAGCGAAGAAGCCGGGACGCAAGCTGGTGCTGTGGGTGTCGCCGGGCTGGCCGCTGCTCTCGGGTCCGGAGGTGGAACTGGAAGGGAACGAAGCAGACGAGGTGTATCACAACGCGATTGTGTTTTCGCGCGAGATGCGCAAGGCAGGGGTCACGCTGTACAGCATCAATAGCTGGGGCGCGACGGAAAACTTGAGCCGAGAGGATTATTATGAGGCCTTTCTGAACGGGTTGAAGGGGCCGGGCGATGCGGAGTGGGGCAACCTGGCGCTGCAGGTGCTGGCGGCACAGAGCGGCGGGTTGGTGCTGAGCTCCAACGATGCGGTTCAGATGCTGCAGCAGTGTGTGGCGGATGCGAACCAGTATTACCAGATCACGCTGGACCCCGCGCCCGACGAGAAGCCGAACCAGTATCACCAGATCCAGGTGAAGGTGGGGCAAGGCGGCCTGGTGGCGCGCACACGGATGGGCTACTACGCGCAGCCGTAGGGAATCGAGTGCAGGTTAGAGACGAGCGCGCAGGAAGAAGTCGCGAAGACGCGAGATTGGACGTTGTTGTTGGGGGGGCGGTTGGGGCGGCTGCGGGTTTGCGCGTGCTGTGTGTTTGGCGAGACGCATCTTGACGCCGGCGGTCTTGAGCAACTCTTCGGGCGTTTCGCCGTCGCGGGGGAAGATGGCCATGCCGACGCTGGCGCTGGGCTGAATGCCGGTTCCGAGGAGGGTGGTGGGTTCGCGAAGTTTTGCGGAGAGGCGGTGCAGGATCCTGGCGGGCTCACGGGTTGCGTTTATATCCTGGAGAACGACAACAAACTCATCGCCGCCAAGGCGTGCAACGGTCTCTCCGCCGCGGGCGACGGAGCGCAGACGGTCTGCGGTGACGAGAAGCAGTTGATCGCCAGCGTCGTGGCCGAAGGTGTCATTCACGTCTTTGAAGTTGTCGAGATCGAAGCAGAGGACGGCGACGGTGGTTCGGTTGCGCCGCGCCTGTTCGAGTGCCAGATCCAACTGGGCAAGCAGGAGGCCGCGATTGGCAAGGCCGGTGAGAGGGTCGTGGTGGGCGGGAGGCTGCGGCTGGTTTTTCGCTGCGATCTGCGCGGTCACATCGTTCTGAATTCCCACGAAGTGAGCGAGGTTTCCAGCGTGGTCGCGGATGGGGTAGAGATGGAGCTCATTCCAGAAGAGGGTTCCATCCTTACGGTAGTTGCGCAGGACAACCCGAGCAGCCTTGCCCCCGCGAAGAGCCGCCCTAATTTCAGCCAGTGCGGGTTGATCCGTATCGGTGCCCTGAAGGAACCTGCAGTTGCGTCCGCAGACCTCGCTGGCGGTGTAGCCGGTCATGCGCTCGAAGGCGGGATTGACGTAGGTAAGGGGAAGGTCCGGGAGATGGGCGTCCGCGATGGAGATGCTGTCGGTCACGCAATCCAGGACGCGGCGGTAGTGATCGAGGTCGTCGATCATGGAGCGGTGGCGCTGGAGGAAGACTTGCGTCATGCTGGAAGCCTGTTGGAGCGCGGCGGTGGCAGACTCCAGTTGCAGGGGGCGGTGCATCACCCAGGCAGGAGCGGGATTCACGATTGCCGAGGGGACAGCGGGCGGGTCTGGATCGCAGACCTGCAGAAGGGTAGCAGCGTCGTAGGGGGAGAAGCAGCCGCCGTGCGCAGGCTCCCATGGGCCAGTTGGCTGGTCGGTAACGATGAGCGGCAGCAGGCGCGCGATGGATGGGGCGTATTCCGAGTGTTGCAGGTCGACGGAACGAAGCCCACAGGCCATGGCAGCAGCGTGCAGGAGGTCGCGCTCTGCGTCGACAGCGAGAAATACGCCAACTGCCATCTCCTGGGCCATGGAGTGATGATCGGGCTATGCAGGGATATTGGTGATGGTTGCGGCAGGTGAGATGGGGAGAGCGTTCCCGAAACGACGATGCAGCGAAGCGAGTTCGGGTTTGGGAACGAGGGGAGTCGATGACGTTACTTATAGGGGCAGTGACGGCAACCGGAGTGACAGCAGGAGCCGCGGCGGAGGTGGTAGGCGGCGGTGAAGACGAGGTTTGGGCCTTCGAGGTAGAAGTCGTCGGGGTGGAGGGATTGGCCGTCCTCTGCGGCTAAAGCCGCCTGCTGTTCTGCTGGTTCTATGGATGGGCTGAAGCCCAGCCCCTTCGAGGGATCGTTGCTGTCGGTCATGAGAAGAGGCCGGGGGAGGGTGCGGGTTGGGGGGTGCGGGGGTTGAGGGATTCGGCGCGGAGCATGTCGGGGATGCTGCGGGTGCGGGCGGCTTTTGGTTTGGGGGCGGCGGTTGGGGAGGGACTGGGATTTTCTTCGACCGTAATGCCGTGCTGGAAGCTGACGGTGCGGCCGGGGATGGCCGGGATGCGGTCGCCGGGGACGAGGATGCCGGCGAGGTTGAGGGGGTCGGCGGCGGAGACGACGATCGGGGATTCCGTGGCGCGGGCGGCGTGCTGGGTGCGGGCTTTGCGGAGGGAATCGGCGGCTTCGGGGAGGGCGTACTGCTCGCCGAAGGGACCGCTGACGAAGCGGCCGCCGCGGATCTCGCCGCGGGCTTCGAGGCGGCGGAGGATGGGGAGGAGGTCGCGCCACTTGGGAGCGTTGGCTTCGCGGGCGAGGAGCTCGCGGAAGAGGACGCCGTAGCGGCAGAGGAGGATGCGGGCATGGGCGTCGAGGGCGGCGTCAGTTTGCCTGGCGTGGGCGATGGCGGCTTGTGTGGAGGCGGGGGCGTTGTGCGAATCCCACGTCTCAGAAGCGAGACGTGGGGCACCCGGGATTGTGGCAGGGGCGGAGAGTAGCGACCAGCGGCCGGCGGTGGTGCGGGCGGCGGCTCGTTTGCGGAGGCTGGTGGCGGGGGTTGAGGAGGTTGCGGCGGATTTGCGGCGGGGGTCCATCAGGGCGCGGAGTTGGTCGAAGCCGTCGGCGGCGGCGAGGCCGGCGGTGGCTAGCTCCCAGAGGGCCGTCGTGGTTTGGAACTTGGTGAGGCCGGAGAGGCGCTGGAGGTCGGCGGTGAAGGCGGCGCCCTGCGTGGCGAGGAGGGCGCGGAGGGTTTGGGCTTCGGGGGAGAGGGATTGGGTGAGGGTCGCCTCGTCGATGGACTTGGAGGCGAGGGCGTGGTGGAGCCAGTCGGAGGAGTCGCGGAGGTAGAAGGTGATGGGGGCGGCGGTGGTGGGGATGACGCGGCGGGGGGCTTGGCGGAGCGGGCCTGACAGATCGTCGCCGGCGAAGACTGCAGGTCTCTCCGCTGCGTTCGCAAAGGATGCAGACTTCGGTCGAGATGACAGATGGGTGGGGGTGGGCGCAGGGGCGGCGGACCAGGCGGGGTGGGGGGAGATGCGGCCCCAGGCGAGGACACCGGCGAGGCAGAGGTTGTCGAGCCATTGGGGCTGGTAGTTGGCGATGCGGGCGGGGAGGAGGGTGCGCTCCCACTCGATGGCGGGGGCTTCGAAGCCTTCCAGCTGCTCGATGGCGGCGAGGACGGCTTCTTCGCCGGTGGGTTGGGGCTGGTCTTCGGCGTGCGGGGCGAGGTGGTGCCAGTCGAGGAGCCAGCGCATGAAGATGGCCGGGGTGACGGGCTCGACTTGCTTACGGAGGGTGCCGAGGGTGAGGCGGTGGATGCGTTGCAGGATGCGGCGCTCGCACCACTCTATTTCGTGAGGCGTGTCGGAGGGTGGGGTGGGATGCTCGAAGACGCCGCGGAGGGCGAGGCCTTGCATCTCCATGGTGAGGAGAGACTGGTGGATATCGCGCGGGTGCAGGTGGGTTAGGGTGGCCAGGTGGGTGGAGGTGGTGGGGCCTAAGAGTTGGAGGTAGCCCTGCGTGAGGGTGAGGTGGGCGGAGTCGCGGGATCCCACCTTAAGCGACGAGGGTGCCGTCACCGAAGATGGGGCACCAGGCGTGGCTGCCTCAACGGGCGAAATGCGGGGGTCCTTCGGCTGCGTCTCAGGATGACGGCGAAGGGCGGGAGCACCGGGCCAGAGTGCGGCGGCTTCGGGGAGGCGCTCGGTGGCGATCCAGGCGGGAGAGCCGTCGAGGGTGATGCAGTGGGCTCTTCCCTTCTCTGCCAGGCGGTGGAAGAAGAGCGGCCAGTGTTGGGTGTTCTTCCCTGCTGCGGCGGGGAGAGGGCCCAGGGCTAAAGCCCGTTCTTGTGGGGTGGTTGGTTCAGTGGGCTGAAGCCCACTGCTAATCCGGGTAGGGCTCGCCGGGAAACCTGGATCGGAGATACTCAGCGATTCTGAAGCGGCGGTACATTCCGTTTGAGATGTACTGCCTGAATAGGTGGTAGCACCCAAATTTTCTGTAGCGCCAGGATGGATTGTTTCATCCGAAAGCGCGAAGGCGTGGAGAGGGAGGGCGATGAGTTGGAGGAGGAGGTCGTGGAGTTCGTGTTCGTCGCGGACGTCGGGCCAGAGTTGTTGGCGGACGGTGGCGATGGCGGCGGGGTCGAGGCGGCCGGGAGTTTCGGGGAGGCGTGAGGGGAGGTTGCCGCGGGTGCTGACGGCGCGGGTGCGGCGGGCGGCGGCGTCCTCGGGGTCGAGGAAGGCGTAGGGCATGGCGTTGATGAGTTCGTGCGCGAAGACGGACGGGATGGGCGTGTCTATAGCTATGCAGCGGATAGTGCCCGCTGCTATTCCTTGCAGCACTTCGAGGAGGCCTTCGAGATCCATGGCCTCGGTGAGGGTGTCCTTCATGACTTCGCGGACGAGGGGGTGGTCGGGGATTTCTATGTCACCGGTCATCGTCTCGGGGCAGGCGGAGGCGTGGGGGAAGACGCTGGCTAGCAGGTCGTCGGAGCGGGTGCGCTGGATTTGGGGGGCGATGCGTTTGCCTTTTTGCATACGCAAGAGCTGAAGGGAACGGCCCGCCGCCCAGCGCCAGCGGTTCTTGAACAGCGGCGAGGGGATGCTGGCCTGCTCGAGGAGCTCGCGGGCGGTGAGGGTGGTGAGGAAGTGGAAGACGTCGGCGAGGGGGAAGCTGTGCTGCTCGGCGAGGGAGATGTTGATGCCGTTGTCGGTGGCGGCGGCTTGCAGCTCGAAGGTGAAGCCGCGGCAGAATCTTTTTCGTAGGGCCAGGCCCCAGGCCTTGTTGAGGCGGCCGCCGAAGGGGGCGTGGAGGATGAGTTGTTGGCCTCCGCCTTCATCGAAGAAGCGCTCGGCGATGAGGGTGGTCTTGGTGGGGACGGCGCCGAGGACCGCGCGGCCGTGGACGATGTAGGTGATGAGCTGGAGGGCGGCGGAGTGGGAGAGGAAGCAGGTGTCGCGGAGGAAGGCGATGGTGGAGTGGAGTTGGGATTCGGGGTCGGTGGCGGAAAGCCCAGGGCTAAAGCCCGCTTGGTCGCGGGGTTGGGACAGCGGGCTAAAGCCCGCTGCTAATCCGGTGAAGCTAGAGCCCTCGACGGTAGGCTCAGAGCCTCCAGTGAAGGCGAGGCCCGAGAGGTGTTGCGGGGTGAGGTTGCTGGTACGGCGGTCGATCTCTTGGCGGAGGGCGCTTACGCCGTCGGAGAGGACGGAGGTGCGTTGGGGGGCTTCGCCTTCCCAGAAGGGGATGCTGGGTGGGGCGCCGTGGGCATCTTCTACGAGGACCTTGCCGTTGGGGTCGACGCGCTGGATGCGCCAGCTGGTGTTGCCGAGGAGGATGACGTCGCCGGGGGAGCTGTCGACGGCGAAGTGCTCGTCGAGGGTGGCTATTTGCACGTTCTCGGGCTGGAGCATGACGGCGAAGATGGAGGTGTCGGGGATGGCGCCGCCGTTCGAGATGGCGATGGAGCGCGAGCCGCGGCGGGCGTGGAGATGGCCTTGCACCTGGTCGCGCAGGATGTAGGCGCCGTAGCGGCCGCGGGAGTTCTCGATGCCGTTGTGGAGGAGGGCGAGGACCTCTTCGTACTGCTCGCGCGTTAGGTTGCGGTAGGGGTAAGCGCGGCGGAGGACTTGGTAGAGATCGTCTTCGCGCCAGGACTCGGCGCCGATGGTGGCTACGATCTGCTGCATGAGGACGTCGATGGGACAGTCGGGGATCTCGAGGAGGTCGAGCTCGCCGGCTACCATCTTGCGGAGGAGGGCGGCCTGCTCGAAGAGGTCGTCGCGGGTGGTGGCGAAGAAGCGGCCCTTGGGGATGGCGCCGCGCCAGTGTCCGGCTCGGCCGACGCGCTGCATGGCTACGGCTACTGCGCGGGTGGTGGCGATCTGGCAGACGAGGTCGACGGTGCCGATGTCGATGCCTAGTTCCAAGGATGCTGTGGCGATGAGGATCTTGCACTCGCCGGCCTTGAGGCGCTGCTCGGCGTCTAGACGCAGGGCTCGGGAGAGCGAGCCGTGATGCGCGGCTACTGCGTCTTCGCCCAGACGGTTGGAGAGCTCGAAGGAGATCTTCTCGACCAGCTTGCGGGTGTTGACGAAGACGAGCGTGCTGCGGTGTTGCTGGGCTAGCGCGGCTAGCTTGTCGTAGATCTCGTCCCACATGGCGATGGAGGTGATGGAGGTTAGTTCGGCGGAGGGGACTTCGATGGCGAGATCGAGGGTGCGGCGTTGGCCTACCTGGATGATGGTCGCGGGTTGGCGAGGGTTGTCCAGGGCTAAAGCCCGATTTGTGGGAGCGCGTAATTCAGTGGGCTGAAGCCCACTGCTAATCCGGTAAGACGGTTCGGCGGGGTGAAGCTCGCTGCTCATCCGTGAAGACTGTTCGATGGGGTGAAGCTCGCTGCTCATCCGTGAAGACTGTTCGATGGACTGCAGCTCGCTGTTGTTTCGGTCGGTGTTGGTGCCGGTTAGGAATGCGGCTACTAGCTCGATGGGGTTCTGGGTTGCGGAGAGGCCTATGCGTTGCGGCGGTGTGTTGAGGCCGGCTAGGAATGCGCCGGGAGAGAGGCGGTTCTCGCCGCAGACTAGCGCGTCTAGGCGTTCGAGGGTTAGGGCGAGATGGGCTCCGCGCTTGTCGTCGGCGATGGCGTGGATCTCGTCGACGATGACGGTTTGGACGCGGGTCAGGTTCTGGCGCGACTTCCCTGCTGTTAGCAGGATGTAGAGCGACTCGGGTGTGGTGACGAGGATGTGGGGCGGATGCTTGAGCATCGCGAGGCGGTGCTTGGTGAGCGTGTCGCCGGTGCGGACGCCGGTGCGGATCTCGGGGCAGAGATAGCCGCGCGCGATGGCTAGCTGCTGGATCTCGGCCAGCGGTGCGTCGAGGTTCTTCTGGATGTCGTTGGAGAGGGCCTTGAGGGGCGAGATGTAGACGACGTGGGTGTGCGCGGCGAGGCGGCCTTCGATGGCGGCGCGGAGAAGTTTGTCTATGCAGACTAGGAAGGCTGAGAGGGTTTTGCCGGAGCCTGTGGGCGCGGAGATCAGGGTTGGGTCGCCACGGAGGATTGGAGGCCAGCCGGCGATTTGCGGTTCGGTGGGCGAGCCGAACTTGGTGAGGAACCACTCTCGCACGATGGGATGAGCCCAGGCGAGGGCTTCGAGCGCGGGATCGGTTGGGAGGGTTGCGACCGCCATGAGGTATTGTAGCTGTTCGCGGTTTCTTCGCTTATTGCACAGGCAAGACTGGGAAGTGCAGAAGCAGATTCCCAGAGGGAATGACAGAAAGAAAGGCAAGGGCAACGGCAACGACCAATGCGGGGGTCCTTCGCTGCGCTCAGGATGACGACGAAAAACAAACAACGACAAGGGCCACCGCAGATGCAACGGCAACGGCAACTGCAACTGCAACGGCAACGGCAACGGCAACGGCAACGGCAACGGCAAGGGCAAGGGCAACTGCAACTGCAACTGCAACTGCAACTGCAACTGCAACTGCTTTGACGCAACGGGCGCGAAGTTAACCACGTTTCGCGAAGGAGAACAGGCAGCGGCTGGTTCTAGGGAGAGACTTTCGTGTATTGCTCGTCGGTGACGTGCTCTAGCCAGTCGACTACTTTGTTGTCGAGGCGTTCCTGGATAGCGATGTGGGTCAGGGCGGTGGTGGGGGTGGCGCCGTGCCAGTGTTTTTCGTTGGGGGCGAACCAGACTACGTCGCCGGGGTGGATGGGTTCGAGGGGGCCGTCCCAGCGCTGGGCATAGCCGGAGCCGGCCGTGACGATGAGGGTCTGGCCTAGAGGGTGAGTGTGCCAGGCGGTGCGGGCGCCGGGTTCGAAGGTGACGCTGGCGCCCTGGGCGCGGGCGGGATCGGGAGCCTGGAAGAGGGGGTCGATGCGAACGCTGCCGGTGAACCAGTCTGCGGGGCCTTTGCCGGAAGGTTTGGTTCCGATGCGTTGGATGTCCATGGTGCTCTCCTTACATGTTGCCGGCGCCAATGTCGGCGGATTTGGCTTCGGCGCTGTTGGGGTCGAGGTAGCGCTCGATGGTCTGGTCGAGGATGCCGCGGGCGTTGAGGATGAAGTCGATGGCGTCGCGGCCGGCTCCCTGGCCACCGGGGTTGGGCGTGATGTAGTGCGCGGCGGCTTTGGCTTGCGGGCGGGCGTTGGCGGTTGCGATCGCGAAGCCTACCTTGCGCATGACGGGGAGGTCGATGATGTCGTCGCCTACGTAGGCGATTTCGTCGAGCGTGCAGTTTTCGGCGGCGATGATTTTGTTGAGCGCGTCGACCTTGTTGGACTGGCCTTGATAGACGTGATCGATCTTCAGGTCGCGGGCGCGGATGGCTACCACCTGCGAGTTGCGTTTGGTGACGAAGCCGATCTTGAGGCCTGCGAGGCGGGCGATGCTGATGCCCATGCCGTCGTGGGCGGAGAAGGCTTTGATCTCGGTGGCGTGGCCGTTGGGGTTGCCGTCGAGGGGTGGGATGATGGTGATGTCGCCGTTGGTGAGGACGCCGTCTACGTCGTAGAGGAGGACTTTGACGCGGCGGGCGCGGTCTTCGGGGGTGAGGGCTTCGGACATGAGTTGATGATACTTGGGAGTGCTAGTGAGTAACGAGTAGTGAGTAGTGGGTAGTGAGTAGTGAGTAGTGAGTAGTGGGTAGTGAAAGTGCACGCCACGCACTACGCACTGCCTTTCCACTACGCACTACTCACTGCCTTTCCACTACGCACTACTCACTGTCTTTCCACTACTCACTACTCACTGTCTTTCCACTACTCACTGTTGTTAGTGGCGCCAGTGGCCGCCGATCCAGACGTAGCCGTGGGGGCCGCTGCGCCATTGGCCGGGGACCCAGACGGCTCCTCCATAGGGAGGTCTAACCCAGACGCCGCCGACCCATACGTAGCGGCCGCCGTACCAGCGATAGTAGCCGGACTGCCAGGCATAGCCGCGATGGGGGGAGGGCGGGACGACTATGCCGCGCGGCGGAGGGGGAGGACCGACGCGGATGACGGTGGTCTGTGCTCCTGCGGTGAGTGATGCCGTGAGGATGAGGCCTCCGGCGAGTGCGAGCAGCGTGTCTTTCAGTTTCATCAATTCAGCTCCTTCCTGCGGGTGCAACTTGTAGGGTCAAACGTGGCTTGATGGGAAATGTTGCGGCTGAGGAGCCGAATTCGGAAGAGCTCATTCGCCCGAAGGCTAGCACGCGCTGGCGGCGTGGGCAATGATTCTTTGGATGAAAACTGGCGGAATCAGAGCGGAGGAGGAAGGGCGGCGGCGCCAGGCAGAGCGGCTTCGGCTTCGGCCTTGAGGCGATTCTTCTCTCGCTCCTCGGCTTGCAGCATCTCCCAGTAGCGGGTGGCGGTGCCTTTGCGCTCGTAGTCTCGCGTCTCGTCGGGATCTTCGGGATCGCCTTCGGGAGCGATGAGGTTGCCGTTGGCCTCGTCCAGAACGGTGAGGCTGACCTTGCACGGATCACGTTCCGGGAGGGGATTGAGCTTGTGGGCGTTGGTGCTGGCGACCTGGAGACCGTAGAAGAGCAGCGCGGCGAGCTTGGGATCGATGCGGGCTTCGGTCAAGGCGGCGATGACCATGGAGAGCGCGACCTGGATGGAGTGGCGGTCCTCGAGCTCGGGGAGGTGGAGCTGTGGGAGCTGCTCGGCGAGGATGGGGTCGCGCTGCGATCCGTCCTGCAGGGTCATGGGATGGAGGACGGTGAGGGTGGCGCTCTTCGACGGGTTGCAGCGGCGATGGCGGCGTTCGAGCTCGACATGGAAGTAGCAGAAGGGTTTGTTGGTGAGGGCGGGCGAAGCACAGCGCTCTCCGTTGATCTTGATGTGACGACAATACTGAGTGGACATGAGATTCCTTATGGGGACACCGGTGGCCCCCCTCCCCCTATCTGCGGGATTCTTGCCGTAAGGCGTTGCAGAGAGAGGGGTTAGGGGGCTAGGTCCTTATCGAACCCTGGGTGGTTTTGGCTCGTAAATGACTCTTTTCAGAGATTTTACGGGCAAGATAGTTCAAACAAAGACGTTAGGGCGGATTGCTTACTCGTGGTGGGTGATGCGGTCTGCCCCGTGGTTGAAGACGTGGTCGTTGGGGGAGATCGCGGGTTCGTGGAACGTGTCGCTGGCGATCGGTCGCTTGGCGATCGGCGGCGGCTGGGGCAGGACGCGCTTGCGGGCGCGGCGGGCGTTGAGCTCGTGCGGTGGGAGTACTCGGTTGATTTTGAATGGTTCGAACATGTTTATCTCCTAGGTGGCCGTTAAATGGAACGGGGGCTGCGAGTGGCTTTCGCCGGCTCGCAGCCCCTTGGTTTCAGAAGTTGGCCTATCTCTATTGTAGTGAGTTGGAGGGGGTAACTATGCCAACTCTATTGGTAATAATATACTTGACAAATCAAGATAGCAGCGATATTCTTGGTCTATGGAAAGCCCAAAGACCTTGCAAGCAGCCATCCTCTTCTTCGCAAACCCTGATAACTGTGTTGCTTACATGGTTGCCCAGCGTTGGCCGGATGGTGTCGTGATTTGCCCTACCTGTGGGCGGAATGATGTGTCTTGGCTGGCGAACCAACGCAAGTGGCAGTGCAAGTCCAACCATGCTAAACGGCAGTTCACTGCTAAGACTGGCACCATTTTCGAGGACTCACCCTTAGGGCTGGACAAGTGGTTGATGGCAACTTGGATGCTGACCAATTGCAAGAATGGCGTCTCCTCCTACGAGATTGCGCGAAACCTAGGCGTGACTCAAAAGAGTGCATGGTTCATGCTGCACCGGATTCGCGTAGCCATGGGCGACACCGACGGCGGCAAGCTGGGCGGCAATGGCCCTGTAGAGTGCGATGAGACCTTTGTGGGAGCCAAGGTCAAGAACATGCACAAGAGCAAGCGCATCAAGGGCCTCAACTACTCCGCTGGCAACGGCAAGACTATCGTCATGGGCATGCTAGAGCGTGGCGGCAAGGTTCGCGCTGGCGTTATCAAGGATCGCAAGAGCCCGACCATGAAGCCTGTCCTCCATGAGAACGTGGAAGCCGGTTCGCACATCATCACCGACGAACACTCCACCTATCCGTTCATCGCTGGCCCCTATCTGCATGAGGTAATCAACCACATTGACGGCTACGTGCGCGGACACATCCACACCAACGGTATTGAGAACTTTTGGTCTTGCCTCAAGCGTGGGTTGAATGGCACCTACATCGCTGTAGAGCCCTTCCACCTTGATGCTTATGTGGCAGAGCAGGTGTTCCGCTTCAATCATCGCCACAAGAACACCGACGCTACCCGCTTCGCCAAAGTTGTATCCCAAGTGACTGGCAAACGCCTAACTTATGCCGAGGTCACCGGCAAGGTGCAGGAAACGGCTTTCTAATCCGTACAGGCGCAAAAGAGGTAAAAAGGGAACCTAATTAGGTTCCCTTTTTCTTCGCCAAAAAAGCATTGCAACGGAGGGGCATATCGTGCCACTCTAGTCATTGGATTACGAGGAGTTTATTTAGCAGCACAAACCCCACAATTGGCGTTGTGGGGTGTAGGCAAAACTCGAGATTGTGCTCGACCAGAGAGGTCAATCGCTTATTCGAAGCATAGCTTCGCCCCTCACTCAAAGTCAAGCCCAAATGTATCTATAGGGATTCCCTGTCTCCGCAAGGATGTGGCAGGCTACCCCTCTCGGCCCGTGTTTCGATCACGAAGCCGAGGGGATAACCACTAACCAAAACAATGGGGGTCTAAAGGAGGCCCCATCATCATGGCACAAGTGCCGACGTTCTACTCCATCAATGAAGTGAAGAAGCCAGCAACTCAGCGTGTACATCACAATAACAACACCTGCCCCCCGGGGCGTGACATCCCTTCATGGGAACGCAAGCCGGGAACTAATGTCTATCGTTTGTGCGAACAGTGCGAGAGCCGCAATCGCCTCGGCCTCTAACTAGACGTAGTTGTACTACAAAAGACCCCGGCGCACCGTGACCGGGGTCTACTTTATTGTTCTCACCGTTCGCGTGACGTCCTTGGCCACCTTCTCGGCTTGCAGTCGTCTCTGTAGCTCTTCCTTAGACACGCTGAGTATCTTCTTCATCGCACGGTCAAACGGCTGTTCCTTCGTCATCGCTTTCCCTTCTTCAATGCGAGTGCGAGCTTCCTCATAAAGCCGCGAGTTGCAGAGATGATCTCTTCCGCAACCATCGGACTGAAATCAGTGTCCTCCCATACGATCTGGTTGTCCACGTGGGTTAGTTTATGCCGCCAGCTATCCTTCACCACCATAGCCAGGGGAACCACATCCTCCAATAGCTTGGAGTGCTTCTTCTCCAACTCTGACCGCTCTGCATAGGGTTTTTTTAGTATTTTCTGGAGTCTCTCTACTTGGCTCCAGCCCGGCTTATCTGCGTTCACTTCCAGCAATGTGGCGACTTGGATTACTCCGTATTCGGCAACAAGGAGGATGTGAAAAACGGCCGCCCCGTAACGCTCCAGAGCGAAGCATCTGGAACTCTCTTGGATGTTATGGCGTACCTTCGGAAAACGCGGAAACACATCCTCCCAACCCTCAAGAGGCTGGTTGTAGAGGTTGGCCTCCTTAGGTTCGAGGTGAAGGAAATACTGCGATTCCAAATCGTCTTCGATTCGCTCTCTTAGGTCTTTCAGGATGACGTGCCATTCGCCGAACGAGGTCGGCGTATCGTTCTTTACGATTTCAAGTATTCGCTGGCACTTCTTACTGGAACTAACCATTCCGTGCCCAGCGCACACAACGTTTAGCACCTTCAAATATGAACCAACCTGCTCCACGCTCTCCGATGCGACGCACTTCTCAAGATCCCTAGAAATTGAACACAGGCCTTCCAGCTCGCGAAGGATGTTTCCGATCTGGACAAAGCGGTCAGCAGCAAATTGCAGCATTTCGTATAGGGATACCACTCCCCGAAAAGGGCTTCCTTGAGCTTCCATTCCAAACTACAGTTCTGCCGGACTAACTGCCAGCTCTAGTGGAACAATACGACTCAACGACTTGATTCGTCAAGTATATTATTACCACTCTATTTGGTTTGGTTTGTTGGGGTTGGGAGGGTTGGGGGCTTGACAGGATTTTGGGGGATGGGGATGGGGAGGGCAATTTGGTCGTTGCGGCTGCGCCTCCACTCCGGCCTGCGGCAGCGAGGCAGGGCCTTCGGCCCGGAGGGTATGAGACCCAAGGCTGAAGCCTTGGGGTACCTGGGGGGCGCGGCTAACTGGGCCCAGCCCAGTTTCGGGGGGCGAGGGGTAAGAACGGGCGCTCGCTGCGCGAGCGAGACGCAGGTTCCTCCCCTTCGGCTTCGCTCAGGGTCGGAATGACGACCAGGGTAAAAGCAAAGACAACGGCAAGGGCAACGGAAGAAGCAGATCCCTGCGGGATGACAACCAGAAAGACAAAAGCAACGGCAAAGACAAAAGCAACGGCAACTACAGGGATCCTTCGCTACGCTCAGGATGACGGAGTTTGAGGAGGCAAGGAAGCTAGGCCGCTGTTCGCGTCGTGGGCTAGCCGAGCCATTTGGGGTTGGCGGCGGTGCCGTCGAAGTGGGGGGTGGTTTTGAAGAGCTCGAATTTGCCGGTGAGGGCGGCTTGCTGGGTGCGGGCGAGGATGGATTTGATTTGAGCGTCGGTGAGGGGCTTGAAGGTGCGGGCGGCTTGCAGGGCCTGGCCGAGGATGGGCAGCGAGTCGATGCCGGTGATGACCACCGAGACGGGTTGGGTGAGGCTGTAGTGGAGGGCTTCGATGGGCTCGACGGTTTTGCTTTCGAGGATGAAGTGGTCGCCGAAGGTCTTCATCGCGAGGACGCCGATTCCCTGCTGGAGGGCGACCGGCATGACCTCTTTGGAGAAGGAGCGGAAGTGGGCGTCCATGACGTTGATGGGCATCTGCACGGTGTCGAAGTGGAAGTCGTGGGCCTTGGCGATCTCGAGCATGCGGAGGTGGACGGCAGGATCTTTGTGGCCGGTGAAGCCGATGTAGCGGATCTTGCCGGCCTTCTTCGCCGCGATAGCCGCGTGGATGGCGCCTTCGTCCGCGAAGATGCGGTCGGGATCGTCCATGCGGATGATTTCGTGGAACTGGACGAGGTCGATGTGGGGGGTGCGGAGGCGGGCGAGGGATTGTTCGAGCTGCTTGTTGTACTCGGTTGCGGTGCGGCCGTCCATTTTGGACATGAGGAAGACCTTGTCGCGGTAGCCGTTCTGGAGGGCTTCGCCCATGCGGAGCTCGGAGGTGCCGTCGTTGTAGTCCCAGCAGTTGTCCATGAAGGTGATGCCGTGGTCGATGGCGGTGTGCATGATCTTGATGCTGTCTTTGGGATCGGCCTGGTGGCCGAGGTGGTAGCCGCCAAGGCCGATGGCGGAGACGGTTTCGCCGGTGGTGCCGAGCTGGCGGTAGATCATGTCGGGGGAATGCGGGCGGGAGCCGGTGGGCGTGGAGGTGCTGGCGAGCGCGGGAGTTTGAGCGATGGCGTTGGTGGCGGCTACGCTGGCGGCGGCGGCGGTCTTGAGGAAGTCTCTGCGTTCCATTGTGCATCTCCTAAAAAGGCGACCGTGCATACGCGGGTCTGGAATGAGGCGTATGCACGGTTGAGATGCGGAAGCGCGGGAGGCGGTTTCAGGTTGGGTTGGCAAGGGCAACGGCTTTGACGCAGAGGGCGCGAAGGTGGCCACGTTTCGCCACGTAAAACTGGCAACCGCAAGAGCAACAGAAGCAGCAGATTCCCAGAGGGAATGACAGACAGAAGGGCAAGGGCAAGAACAACGGCAACTGCAACAACAAATGCGGGGGTCCTTCGGCTTCGCCTCAGGATGACGGCGAAAGACTAGCAACGGCAAGAGCAACAGAAGAAGCAGATTCCCAGAGGGAATGACAGAAAGAAAGGCAACTGCAAGTGCAACTACAGGGGTCTCTCCGCTCCGCATCACAAAGACAAGAACGTGATGCTCCGGTCGAGATGACGGAGTTTGGGTGGAGACGAGAGAGGCAAAGGCAAAGGCGACGGGGTTGAGGCTGGGTTATTTGCCGATGACGAGGAGGCGGAAGGTGTCGGGGATCATGGGTGGGCGGACGCGCTGGCCGGGTTGGGCGGCGGGAGCGGGACCGAAGTCGGCGGTGGCGGTGATGATGTGGCCGGTCTTGAGGTCGAGGGTGAGAGTGCGGGCGCGGGGCTGGGTCTTGAGGAGCTGCTCGAGGGTGAAGCTGGTGGGGGAGTTTTCCTTGATGACGGCGAGAGTTCCCTCACCCTGGGTGCTGAAGGCTTCCATGGTGTTGGGGTTGAACTCGGCGCCGTCGGAGCCTTCGCCGGTGGGGAGGACGTCGAGGATTTTGCCGTCCTTGGCGCTGAGGATGATCATGTTCTTCTTGTCGCTGCAGGAGGCGAAGAGGATGTCGTGTTTGGCGTCGATGGCGAGGCCGGCGCAACCGCCACCTTTGCTGGAGATGTCGTACTTGCCGGTGACGGTGAGGGTCTGGGTGTCGACGATGGCGATGGCGTCTTTGTCTTCGAGGTCGATGAAGAGGTGGCCGTGGTTGTCGACGACAGCTTCCTCGACGGCGCCGCCGACGTCGAAGGCCTTGACGATTTCGCCAGTGGCGGCGTCGAGGACGGTGACGTTGGGGGCGGCGTGGGAGAGGATGTAGACGTGGTGGGTGGCGGGGTCGTTGAGGAAGCCGTCGGGACGGCCGCCGGTGTTGATGGTCTTGATGACCTTGAGGGTCTGGGTGTCGAACATGGTGACGGGATTGCTGGTGGCAAAGCCGTGGTGGGTGGCGTTATCGACTACGGCGCCGTGGGCGTTGCCGGTGGCGACTTCGCCGATGGGGGCGAGGGTGTCGAGGTTATAGACGTGGAGGTTGCCGTTGGGGCCGGAGCGGGCGAAGTAGAGTTGGCGGCTGGGGGCGTCGGCGGTGAGGTAGTCCCAGCCACCCTCGCCGCCGATTTTGGCGATGTTGAGGATCTTGTAGGGGCCGGCGGTCTGGGCGGAGAGTGTGGGGGTAAGGGTGGCGGCGAGGGCGGCGAGGGAGAACAGCAGGGCGCGAGTCATCGTGGGATGAGTATACGGGTGGGAGTTGAGGAGACGTAGAGAAAGGCGGCGGAGCGTGGTGAGTGGAGAGAGGGGCGCCTTGGTGAGAAGGTGCGAGGGGCAGGGTGACGATGTCGTCGTGATGGAGAAAGGCTATTCCGGCTGCAGTTCGTAGGGCTGGACGGGGGCACGGTGGAGGCGGCCCCAGAGGAGGCGGCGGATGAGATTGACGGGAGTCTGGCTGCGGCGTTCGATCTGGCTCGGTTTGATGTCGATGTCGAAGGCGCTCATGAGGCCGGTGATGCGCTGGTCGGTGAAGCCGCGTTGGCGGAGGATCTCGATCTCGCCTTCGAGGAGCGAGGCTACCTCGGCAGCGGTGAAGCGCTCGGTGCGGGCGCCGGCGGCGTCGCGGAGCTCGCGGGCGGCAATGGCGATCTGAACGATGGTGTAGGTTTTCTGCTCGGCAGACATGCTGATCTCCTCGGGGTTGGTGAGCCGCGGAGGGTGACCGGGGGAGGGATTGAGGCGCCGGCAACCTCCGTGGAAGTCTTATCGGCGGGATGAGGCGATTGCATGCGCTGTTCCGTGTTGGGACAGGAGAACTTCCAGGTTGTCGGTTCTCGGTTCTCGGTTCTCAGTTCTCAGTTCTCCGTTCTCCGTTCTCCGTTCTCCGTTCTCCGTTCTCCGTATTTGAGTTTGGTTCGCGGGTCCGTGTGCGGCGGGGAGTACAGGCATGCCGGTTCGGGAATCAGAGTGGGGAACGCGGGAAGCGTTTGTTCTCGCCAAGGGAGGGTAGACCTGATACAAGGGGTGATACGATTCTGGGCCAGAGATCCAAAGCGCACGTGGAGGGATTCTCGTATGGCAGAGGATGGAAGCTCGAGGGAACCGAAGCGGATGGCGATGCCAGTCGGCGCGAGCCGCCCTGGGATTCCATGTGGGCCGCGCAAGGCGGTGGCGAGAGGCGGACCGAACTCACGCTGGCCGCAGTATGTGCAGTTCGTGGTGGTGGTGACGGTGACGGTGCTGTTTCTGTTGCTGGCCGTGAGCATGCAGCGGCATCATTTTATGAACGGCGAGTTTTACGAGCGGAGCCATCCGGTGGCGGACCAGTAGGCAGGGCGCGGAGCGGGTGGGATCGCTGGCGCGGGTGCTTAATCCAGGTGGACGAGAGCAGGAAGGCCTTTGCCCCAGATGAGGCGAATCAGCTGATCGTCGACGGGAAGCTGCCAGTGTTGACCGGAGGTTTCGGGGCGGGCGTCGATATTGAAGCCGCTGAAGAGGCCGTGGATGCACTCGTTGGTGAGGCCGCGTTCGCGGAGGATACGAATCTCTTCCATGAGGAGGGAGTCTGGCTGGGCGTTGGGAAGTGGGGCTGCGGTGCTGCTGCGTTCAGGGCCGGGGATGAGGGTCTGGGCTGCGTGCTGGGGGTTCGTCATCTGAACTTCGCATTCCTCCTGCGGCGCCAATTCCTGCCCAGCGATCGTGCGCTGGGGCGTACGGGAACTTTATCGGCACCACTACAAGACCCATGACGTCGTGCTCTGCGAAGGGTAGAGCCTAATAGTAGTCAACGGAGGGGGAACCAAGGGTGGTTCGGGGCGATTAATCGGATCGGTGACCTAGAGAGGCAATAGTGGATGGGGTTCTTTTGCATGCGCTCTTCTGTTTGGTCAGCGACCGATGCGGTCGAGGAGATTGCGGTCTTCGGGGGGAAGGGCGTTGAGCCACTCGGCTTCGGTGCCGGGCTGGGGGAGGGTGTGGCCGAACTCGACCATCTGGCTCGCGGGGAGCTCGTCAAGGTAGGCCCAGACGGCGTTTTTGGGGGCAGCGGCGGCATCGGCGAGCGCCTGGACGAGCTGGAGGAGGAGGTCCTGTTTCTGCTCCAGGGTGCGGCCGGCGCGGAGGTTGCCTTTAAGGAAGAGGAAGTCGTGCTGCAGAGGCTTGCCGCCGACGAATTGGTTGGCGGGGTCGAGGTCGGTGAAGATGACGTGGACGAACGAGGCGGGGGCGCCGGTGACGGACTTGTGGATGCGGGTGATGTCCTGGGCGATGTTGGTTTTCTGGCGGGGGGTGAGGCGGTTGATGGCGGTGGTGACGGTGTAGGTGGGCATGGGAGGTGTGCCTCAGAGATTAGAGATTAGGGGCTGGCTGGATGGTGTTGGTTAGGGTGCCGATGCCTTCGATGGTAACCGTGACGGTGTCGCCGACGCGCATGTAGAGGGGCGGTTCGCGGGTGAAGCCTACGCCGCCGGGAGTGCCGGTGGCGATGACGTCGCCGGGGGAGAGGGCGGTGAAGGCGGTGATGTAGGCGATGACTTTGGCGATGGAGAAGATCATGTCGCCGAGGTGAGAGGACTGGACGAGCTGGCCGTTGAGGTGGGTCTGGAGGGATTTGCCGGGAAGGGCGCCCGCTTCGTCGGGTGTGACCAGGCTGGGGCCGAAACCGGCGGTCGCGGGGAAGTTTTTGCCGGGGGTGAACTGGTTGGTGTGGCGCTGCCAGTCGCGGATGGAGCCGTCGCTGAAGACGGAGTAGCCGGCGACGATGTCGAGGGCGCGGTCTTCGGGGACGTGGAAGCCGTGCTTGCCGATGATGACGGCGAGCTCGCCTTCGTAGTCGAAGGCAGAGGAGGAGGCGGGGAGAAGCATGGGGGTTTGATGGCCGGTGAGGGTGTCGGCAAAACGGGTGAAGAGGGTGGGGTACTCCATCTTTTTGCGGCCGGTTTCGAGGCGGTGGTCTTCGTAGTTGAGGCCGACGCAGAGGATCTTCGCAGGGTTGGGGATGAGGGGGAGATAGGTGAACTGGCCGGTGGCGTAGTCGGTGGTAAGCGGCTCGGGGAGCGAGGCGATGCGGCCGAGGGATTGGGCGTTGAGGAAGGAGCGGAGGTCAGGGAAGGCGGCACCGATGTGGCGGCCGAGGTCGAAGACGCCGTCGGGACGGGCGATGCCGTAGGTGCGGCGGCCTTCTGCGGTGAAGCTTACAAATGCCATGTGGTTCCCTGCTGTGATGGTTGTGGCCGACGCGGCCGTTGGTTGGTTCGATGGTAAAGCATGCGGGGTGGATTTTCGCGCGGACGAGAACGGGCGCTCGCTGCGCGAGCGAGAAGCAGGTTCTTCGCTGCGCTCAGAATGACAACTTAGAAAAACAAAAGCAAGGGCAAGGGCAAGGGCAAACGCAACGGCAACGACAACGGCAACGACAAACGGCAACGACAACGACAACGACAACGACAAACGCAACAGCAACGACAACGACAACGACAAACGCAACGGCAACGACAACGACAACGACAAACGCAACGGCAACTGCCAATGCGGGGGTCCTTCGGCTGCGCCTCAGGATGACGGCGAGAAACGGGCAACGACAAGGGCAACGGCAACGGCAAACGCAAGGGCAAGGGCAAGGGCAACGGCAACGGCAAAACAGAAGCAGATCCCTACGGGATGACAACCAGAAAAGCCTACGGCGCTTAGGTTAGCTGGCGGGGGCGAGGAAGCCTACCAGCGTTAGGTTGACCTCTACTGCCTTGGCTACCTTGAGGACAAACCAGCTGGGATCTTTGAGGCCCCACTCGATGTAGGGGACTTCGAAGGTGGTTTTGGCGGTGAGCTTGTTGCCGTCGATGTGCATCTGCATGGGGACGGTGATGGTGTGGGGGGCTCCGTGGAGGGTGAAGATGCCGGTGACCTGGAGGGTGGAGTCGCCGGCGGGGGCGAGGGTGCCGGAGTAGCTCTGGGGAACGAAGGTGACGTCGGCGAATTGGGGGGCCTGGAGGATGTCGTTGAGCATTTTCTTATCGCGGCTGGCGTTGCCGGTGTTGCCGCTCGAGGCCGAGACGACGATGAGGCCGGAGAGCGCGGGGGTCGCGCGGTCGAAGTCGACCGTTCCCTTCTCGACGTGGAAGGTGCCTTTGGTGGTTTCGTGGGTGCTGTTGAGAGTGAAGGCAACGGTGCTCGAGTCGGGATTGATGTTGAAGGCCTGGTGCTGGGCGAGGGCGAAGGGGGTGCAGAGGAGCGGCAGGAGAGCGGTGAGCGCTGCAGGGAGGGTGCGGGTCTTCATGGTGTGGCTCCGTTCGTTGCGGCGAGGTGTCGGATGAGTAGTTGGACGTAGAGAGTGAGGCCGGCGATGCCGGCGGCGGAGAGGTATTCGCGGCCGGCTGTGTCGGCGGCGCGGAAAAACGATGTGAGGTGCACCCGGTGATTTAGGCTTGCACATCTTCTGAGGTGAGACGTGATTTTCTCCTGGTTGCTAGCAGCAGGGAAACCGATCGGCATGACGATTCGTTCATCCAGTGCGATGTGCGGTAAGACGCATGCGCTCAGCGCGGACGATGGCATATTCTCTGTTCATGCAGCTGCTGCTGGTGGAAGACGAACTCGAGATTCAGGACTTTCTGAAGACGTCGCTTGCGGATGCAGGGTATGAGGTGGATGTCGCGGGAGACGGAGGGACGGCGGAGAAATTTGCGTCGACCAAAGTCTACGATGCGTTGATTGTGGACCTTGGGTTGCCGGACCAGGATGGCATCGATTTGATTTTGCGGCTGCGGCGGCTGGGGGTGAGCAGCCCGGTGATGATTTTGTCGGCGCGGCGGTCGGTGGACGATCGCGTGGCGGGGTTGGAACAGGGTGGCGATGATTATTTGACGAAGCCGTTCGCGCTGGCGGAGTTGCTGGCGCGGCTGCGGAATTTATTGAAGCGGAATGCGGCGGCGGGGGCGAGTCCGACGATGTTGCAGGTGGGGGACCTGGAGCTGGATCTGCTGCGGCGCAGAGCATCGCGCGGCGGAGATGTGTTGAATCTGAGCCCGCAGGAGTTTGTGTTGCTGGAGTATCTGTGCCGGCATGCGGGGCGGGTGGTGACGCGATCGATGCTGCTCGCCGAAGTGTGGGGGATGCGGATTCAGCCCGACACGAACGTGGTGGACGTGCATATCTACCGGCTTCGCGGTAAGGTCGATACGGAGGGGCGGGAGCCGCTCATCAAGACGCTGCGAGGTGTCGGGTATGTCCTCAAAGATCGGTAACAGGCGACTGCACAGCGCGGCGTGGCGGATCTCTCTGTGGGCGACACTGGCGTTTGCGTTTGGGACGACGCTGGTGTTCGCGGGGCTGCACCAGTTTGTGGCGAGCGACATTCAGCGACGCAGCGATGCGTGGCTGTCGGGCGAGGTGGAAACGCTGGGCGATGTGGCGGAGCGGACGCCGAAGGACCGCTTGTACGATCGCGTGGTCGGTGAAGTCGCCGAGCTGGCGAGCCGAGAGGTACCGAATAAGTCGCAGGATACGAGCCACGAAAATGAGTCGGTGTTCTTTTTGCAGGCGGGGCCGACGGGGCCTGCAAAGCTGTGGGTGGGAGCGGGAGATGGCGAGGCGAACCTGGCGGCGATTCGCGCCAGTGTGGTGAAGCCGGATGTTCCCTTTCATCTGAACGTGAAGGGCTTTCCGATTCCGTTTCGGGTGGTGGCTTCGCGGATTGATGATGGGAGTTTTATTTACCTGGGGCTGTCGGAGCGAGATGAGTCGCGGGTGCTGCGGAAACTGCGGCTGCGGTTTCTTTCGCTCGGCTTGCTGATCGTGCTGTTTGGTTTTGGGATTGTGTTCTACACGACGCGACGGATGCTGGGGCACGTGCGGGAGATTACGGAGGCGGCGTCGAGGATTGGCGAATCGGACTTGAGCCGGCGGGTGCCGACGACGCAACGTAACGACGAGATTGGCCAGCTGTCGCTGACGCTGAATCGGATGCTGGACCGGATTGAGAGTTCGGTGCACCAGCTGCATACGATTACGGATTCGCTGGCGCATGATCTGCGCAGTCCGTTGACGGCGATCCGCGGAAAGCTGGAGATGTCGCTGCTGGAGGGCGGGCAGAGTTCGCAGGGAGAGCCGATGATTGTGTCGGCGATCGAGGAGCTGGATCGGCTGGCGGAGTTCCTGAACGCGTCGCTGGACGTGGCGGAAGCGAGGGCGGATGCGCTGCGATTGACGCGGTCGGAGATCGACCTGGACGAGATGATGCGCGTGATGATGGACCTGTACGAGCCGTGCATGAGTGAGCGCGGACTGCGGATGCAGCTGCGCAGTGGAGGAGCGGTGAAGGTGTTCGCGGATGCGGCGCTGGTGCATCGCGCGGTGGCGAACCTGCTGGACAATGAGTTGAAACATCTGCCCGCGTCGTGCACGGTTGTGATCCAGGTGCAGATGGAAAACGAGGAGGCGGTGCTGATGGTGGAGGATAACGGGCCGGGGTTCGCCGCAGAGGTGCAGGGCGTGATGTTTGAGCAGCGGGTGAAGGGTCGAGAGTCGAGCGGCCATGGGCTGGGGCTGGCGTTTGTGGAGGCGGTGGTGCGAGCCCATGGAGGCACGGTGGCGGCTTCGAACCGGGCCGAGGGCGGAGCGCGACTGGTGATCACGCTGCCGGGCGCGCCGCACGCGGAGGAGCAGCGGGGAGCGACTGCGGCTGCGGTAGCGGGCTGACGCCAGCGCAGGCGGAGGTGCGTCAGGTCCGCTACTTCAAGGCGAAGACTTACGCAGAGATTTGTTAGGGGAGCAGGTTGAAGGTGGTGTGGTTGGTGGCGGTCTCATCGGTACCTGCCCAGAGGTCGAAGGTGCCGGGCTCCATGGACCAGTGGTGGGTTTGGGGGCTCCAGAAGCCGAGGTCTTTGGTGTTGAGGGGGAGGGTGACGGTGCGGGTTTCGTGCGGTGCGAGCGAGACGCGGAGGAAGCCTTTGAGCTCGCGGACGGGCCGGGAGGCGCTGCCGGCGCGCTGATGGGTGTAGAGCTGGACGACTTCATCGCCGGCGCGGTTGCTGGTGTTTTGCACGTCGATGGAGACTTGCACGGTTGAGCCGGCGTGGACGGTGGGCGTTGCGAGGTGGAGGTTGGAGACCGAGAAGGTGGAGTAGCTGAGGCCGTAGCCGAAGGGGTAGAGTGGGGCGCTGGAGCCGTCCCAATAGCGGGTGTTCGGGGCTTCGGGAATTTGGGTGAGGTTGCACGCGTAGTTGATGGGGATTTGGCCGATGGTGAGGGGCCAGGCTACGGGAAGCTTGCCGCCGGGGTTCGCGTCGCCGGAGAGGAGGTCGGCGATGGCGTTGCCGCCTTCGGTGCCGGGATACCAGGCTTCGAGGATGGCGGGAACGTTTTTAGAGGCCCAGGTGATGTTGAGGGGGCGGGCGTTGAGCAGAACGAGCACGACGGGCTTGCCGGTGGCGACTGCGGCTTCGAGGAGCTGCTCCTGCTTGCCGGGGAGGTCGAGCGAGGAGCGGGAGGCGCGTTCGCCGCTCATGCTCTGGAGCTCGCCGAGGACGAGAACGGCGACGTCCGACTGGTTGATGAGGTCGATGGCGTGATGGAACTCGACGTCGCGCTCGGCGTCGGTGGTCAGGGTGGGTTTGGGGCTGGAGAATTGTTCGTCGAAGATGGAGGGCTGCTCGCGCTCGATTTCGACACCCCTGGTGTAGAGAATTTTTGCGCTGGCGTCGAAGCGTTTGTGCAGGCCTTCGAGGACGGTGACGGTGTCAGAGGGATGGCCGGCGAGGCACCACGAGCCCATGATGTCGGGCTTGGAGTCAGCGAGCGGGCCGATGAGGGCGATGGTTTTGTAGTTGCTGCTGAGGGGGAGGAGATTGTTTTCGTCGCGCAGGAGGACAGCGGTTTGCGTGGCGATCTTGCGGGTGGTGGCGCGCTGTTCGGGCGTTACCATCTGCGCCGCAGTTTGCGACGGATCGCTGTAGGGATTCTTGAAGAGGCCCAGCTTGTATTTGGCGATGAGGATGTTGCGAACGGCGTTGTTGATGGTGGCTTCGGTGACGAGTCCCTGGTGGAGAGCTGCGGTGAGTGTGTCGCGGAAGGTGGTGCTGGACATTTCCATATTGACTCCAGCGTTGAGGGCGCGGACTGCGGCATCTGTGTCATCCTGCGCGAAACCGTGCGTGGAGAGGCTTTTGACGGAGGCCCAGTCGCTGACGACCATGCCGCGGAAGTTCCACTCGTCGCGCAGGACATCATGGAGAAGGAAGTGGTTGCCGCTGGCGGGCACGCCGTTGAGGTCCATGTAGGCGCTCATGACGGAGCCGGCACCGGCTTCGAGGGCGGCGTGGAAGGGCGGGAGATAGACGTTCCAAAGCTGCTCGTCGGAGATGTTGGACTCTTCGTAGTCACGGCCGCCGGAAGCGGCGCCGTAGCCGGCGAAGTGCTTGACGCAGGCCATGATGTGGTTGGGCGAGGCGAGGTCATTGCCCTGGAATCCCCTGACCTGCGCCTCCGCCATGCGGGAGCCGAGGAAGGGATCTTCGCCAGCGCCTTCGAGGATGCGTCCCCAACGCGGATCGCGGGCGATGTCGACCATGGGAGCGAAGGTCCATGCGATGCCGGTGGCGCGGGCTTCGCGGGCGGCCATGGTTTGCGCTTGTTCCGCGGCAGAAGGATTCCAACTGGCGGCGAGGGCGAGGGGGATCGGGTAGATGGTGCGGAAGCCGTGGATGACGTCGTATCCGAAGAGCAGCGGGATGTGGAGGCGGCTCTGCTCGACGGCTACGTGTTGGAGGCGATTGATCTCTGCTGCGTCGGTGATGAAGAGGAAGGAGCCGACGGCGCCAGTGCGCGCGAGTTCGTCGGCGGGGCGAGGTGGGGGGCTGTTGAGAGGAACCTGGGTCATCTGGCCGAGTTTTTCGGCGAGGGTCATCCTGGCGATGAGCTTGTCGGCGAAGGCGCGGGCCTCTGCGTCCGAGGGAGGGGTTGGGATGGGTTGCGTGACCTGATGCGCAGATACCGGGCTCCACGGAGCTGAGATATACGTCGCCGCAGCGCTGGAAACGATCACAATGGCAGAGAACATCAGCAGGGATGGGACAACGCGCACTCGCATTACAGGTCTCCGACCATCAGAAATTCTATCCGCCGCATCATTACAAAATGACAAAAGACCATCACACAGAGAAAGTGCGACTTATTCGACCGACAGCGTACCGACATTCTAGACAAACGTTTGTTCTTATGTCTACAGTGAAAGGCGATGGGGTTGCGACAGGTGTCCAGGAGGGTACAGCAGGTTGAGGTTAGTGTGTTTATCGGGCTGCGCAGGACGAAAGAATCGCGTGTTTCTGTTGTTATTCTGGTGAGAGTGCACGGTGACGCCTATGCGAGATGGTCAAGCGAACGATCCGAAAGCCAAAGCAAAGAGCAGTCACCTGCGGAGGGTGAGCCTGAAGGATCTGGCGGCGCACCTGAATCTGAGTCCATCGACCATATCATTTGTGCTGAACGACACGCCGGGGCGCTCGATTCCTGAGGCGACGCGCGAGCGGATTCGAGCGGCGGCGATCGAGTTCAACTACAAGCCGAACATGATTGCGCGATCGCTGCTGGGAAAGCCGATGCGCAGTATTGGCATCCTGCTTCCGGTGCTTGGCGAGGGGTATCATTCGCAGGTGCTGTCGGGGATCGGCGACTTGTTGATGGAAGAGGGCTACTTTTATTTCACGGTGCATCATCGGCATCTGGAGAGCCTGATCACGGAGTATCCGGCGCTGCTGCAGGCGCGCGGCGTGGATGGGATTCTGGCGATCGACACGAAGCTTACCCATCCCCTGCCCCTGCCGGCGGTGCTGATCGCGGGCCACTCGACGTTGGCGGATGTGACGAACGTGGTGCTGGATCATGAGCATGCAGCCCGGCTGGCACTGCAGCATCTGTATGACCTGGGGCACCGCAAGATCGTGTACATGAAGGGCCAGTCGGTGAGTACCGATACGGAGCTGCGCTGGTCTGCGACGATGAAGGTGGCGCGAGAGCTGGGGCTGGCGATCGATCAACACCTGACGATCCAGTTGGCGAAGGACTCGACGTCACCGGAGATCAGTTATCCGGGGATCCATGACCTGCTGGAGAGCAAGCAAAAATTCACGGCGATTCTTTGCTTCAACGACATCTCGGCGATGGGGAGTATTCGCGCGCTGCACGACTATGGGTACCACGTGCCGCAGGATGTTTCGATTGTGGGGTTCGATGATATTCAGTCGGCCTCGTATCATGTACCGAGCCTGACAACGATTCGGCAGCCGCTGAAGCTGATGGGAAGCACGGCGGCAGCGGCGCTGCTGCGCAAGCTGGCACACGAGACGCTGCCGGCGACGATTGAGGTGGAGCCGGAGCTGGTGGTGCGGGAGTCGAGTGCTGCGCCGCGGGGGCGGCAAAGGGTTGTTGCCAAATAGGCGTGGGGCTTAGGGTGTGTGGTGCGTGGGGCGTGGGGTGTCCGAGAGGACGAGATTGCCGTTCTGCTTGAGAGCGTAAAAATGGTTGGGCTGAACGTTGGTGAAGGTCTGCGTGCTGCCGTTGGGCCAGATGACCTCGACCTTGTCGATGGTGCGCGCTGAGCCGAGGCCGAAGTGCAGGTGCAGGTCGCTCTGGGAAAGGTAGCTGCCGCCGCTGCGAATCTCCTGCAGCTGCTGCAGGGTGCCGGTGGTGACGCGAATGCGCGCGTTGAGGGCGAGGCGATTGGTGGGAGTGCCTTCGAGAGCGAAGCTTACCCAGTGATTGGAGGGGTTGGGTTTGGGTTCGAGAATCATGGGGCCGCCAACGAGGTTTTCGACGACGAGGTCGAGGACGCCGCGGTGGAAGAGATCGCCGACAGCGAGGCCTCGGCTGACCTGGGGGATAAGGACGGCCTGGCCGGTTGCGGCGCTCATCTCGCGGAAGGTTCCGTTGTGCTGGTTGATGTAGACGAGCTTTGGTTCGCGGTAGGCAATGCCGGCCTTGGCGTCCTCGACTTGCGGGTAGACGTGGCCGTTGACCAGCACGAGGTCCTGCCAGCCGGAGTTGCTGAGGTCGACAAAGGCGTCACCCCAGCCGACGTAGGGAACGCTGGGATGGGCGATGCCGGCTTGATGTGAGACGTCGGTGAAACTGAGGTTGCCATCGTTGCGGTAGAGCACGGCGTACTCTTCGCTGAAGTGAGAGATCGCGATGCTCATCTTGCCGTTGTTGAGATAATCGCCGAGCGCGATACCCATGTTGGCCTGCTCGACGCCTTCGTCGCTGACGGCAACGCCGTTCTCGAGGGCGATGTCCTTGAAGTGGCCGCTGCCATCGTTGCGGTAGAGGTAGTTGGGCTCGCCATCGTTGCCGACGAAGAGGTCGAGCTTGCCGTCGTTGGCGAAGTCGGACCATACGGCGTCGAGGCCGAAGAAGTTGTTCGGGTCATCTACGCCTGCGGCTTTGGAGACGTCGGTGAAGGTGCCGTCGCCGTTGTTGCGGTAGAGGGCGTCGGGCGAACCTTTGAGGCCGCGCGGACCACACTGAACGGGGACGTGGTGATACTGGCAGGTGATCTGCGATCCGAATTGGGGGAGGTCGTTCATGTTGAAGTCGACGTAGTGAGGGACGAAGAGGTCGGCGTTGCCGTCGGCGTCGTAATCGCCGAAGACGGCGCCGGTGGCCCAGCCTTTGTCGTTGGCTAGGCCGGAGGTTTTTGTGACGTCGGTGAAGGTGCCGTCGCCGTTGTTGCGATAGAGGACAACGCCGCCGAAACAACTGACGATGAGGTCGGGGAGGCCATCGTTGTTGAAGTCGCCAACGGCCGCGCCCATGGCCCAGCAGGGATAGCCGACGCCTGCCTTGTCGGTGACGTCGGTGAAGGTGCCGTCGTGGTTGTTGTGGTAGAGGGCGCTGCGGGCCTTCTTGCCGGCGAGAGCCATGGCGACGCTGGGGGCGTTGGTGAAGTAGATGTCGGGGTAGCCGTCGCCGTCGTAGTCGATGAGCGCTACTCCGCCGCTCATGGATTCGACGATGTATTTCTGGTCGGAGCTGGAGAGGTGCTGGAATTGAATGTGGGTGGAGGCTGTGATGTCGACGAGTTGCGGGACGTCGATGGAGGCGGTGGGCGCGGGCGGAGTGGTGTGGGTTTGCGCGATGGCAGAGGAGCAGGTGAAGAGGAGGGCGACGGTGATCGGGAGGCTGGTGTGACGCGAATGCCGCAAGTTATTTCCCCGGGGACTTGTCGGGAGAGTCGAGGGTCTTGTAGATGCTTGTCAACTTCTCGTGCATGTCTTTGTATTTGGTGTAGGCGTCGAGCTCGCGCTTCACATCTTCTGGGCGATGCAGTTTGCGATAGACCGTGCTCAAGCGGAAGTGCGCGAGGTAGTTGGAGGGATCGGCGGCGATGACCTGTTCGAGGAGTGGGGCCGCGGCTGCAGGGTCTCCCCTTTCGGTGAGAACGTTGGCCATACCAATTTTGGCGTCTGCGGAGTTGGGTTGTAGTTTGAGGGCTTGCTGGTAGTTCTTCTCTCCGGCGTCGAGGTCGCCCATTTCCACTTCGATATCGCCGAGACGGGTTGCCGCTTTGGGGTCGGTGGGATTGGTGAGGACGGCGAGCTTGTATTGCTGGACGGCCTCGGCGTGGAGGCGCTGGTCATCGGAGGCGTGGAGAGCCTCGGCTAATTCAAAGTGGATGCCGGGAAGGTTGGGATCGAGTGCGAGGGCCTGGCGGAGATTGCGGATGGTGCCCTCGAGATCGTGCGTACGCTGGAGCTCGTGCGCGATGGCCTGGTGGAGCTGCGCGGAGTCTGGAGCTGCGAGCGAAAGACTGAGGAGATCCTCCGCCATCATGTTGGAGTGAGTGCGATACGCGGCGTAGAGGAGCTCTGGATCGGTTGGCTTGATGGCGAGGAGCTGGGCGATGAGCGTTGATGCCTTGTCGAGGTCGCCGGTGGCGGTGTAGCTTTCGATGAGTTGGAGGCCGACGTCGATCTTGAGCTTGGTCTCGTCGATGTGGGGGAAGGCCGTCTCGAGATCGATGCGCCCCTGGTGATCATCGCCGGTCTTGCGCTCGGCGATTCCCAGCAGCGACTGAATCTTCCAGAGTGCGGGGTTGGATGCGATTACGGCTTGTAGGAGCGGGAGCGCCTGATCATACTTGCCCTGAAAGAAGAGGAGGACGCCGAGGTTGGCGCGGGCGTCGAGGTTGTGAGGATCGAGAGCGACGACGGCCTGCAGCTCTGGAATGGCAAGGGCTGGGCGGTTCTGATGCAGATAGGTCTGCGCCTTTTGGAGGTGGGAAGAAAGCTCCTGCTGGCCGGGCGCTGTTTGCGCGAGGCAAACCGCCGCGGACAAGAGCAGAACCAATCCCGTGGAAAGACTTCTTAGCTTTGGGTACATACTGTCCAGATGATATCGAGAGTCAAGCGGATCGGCTTGGCTGAGAAAAAGAAAGAGACGGCGAAGGTACTCGCCGTCTCCGGAGGTAGTGATGAGCAATGCACGCTAGAACGAGAGGCGAGCCCCTAGCTGCAGCTGTCTTCCACCAATCTGGATTCCGGTGATCTGGCCGACGCTGGAGCTGTTGCTGGTGCTGGTGTACTCGGTGCCCGCACCGCTGTCTCCAGCAAGCTGACCCTGCGGAGGACTGAAGCTCGGATGGTTGAATGCGTTTTGGGCGTCACACCGAATGGAGAAGGCCATCCGATCCCACGGTAGGTGGAACTCCTTGAGGGCCGAGAGATTCACGGTACTGAATCCGGGGCCGGTCAAGGGGTTTCTACCCGCATTGCCGAAGTTGCCGTTGCCAGGGTTGATGAAGGCGGCCGGGTTGTACCACTCAGCAATGCTTCTATGAGCGGGCCGCGTGCTGAGTCCAGAGAAGCTGGGATACTGCACGCCGGCGTTCTGGTAGGTGTTGTCGGTTGCGAAGACCTGGAACGGATTTCCGGATGAGGCGATAAACGTGCCGGATACCTGCCAACCACCGATCGTTACATCCTCGAACCAGTTCTTATTGAGGTACCTCTGGCCTTTGCCGAAGGGAAGTTGATAGACCACAAACCCCTTGAAGGCGTTGCGGACATCGAAGTTTGAGTTTCCGTAGTTCTTCGATGCATTATTAGCCGTCAAAGTGCTTGCATATTGATACTTCTGGGGACCAGCGTGCGTTCCCCAACCAGACGAATCCTGGTCATCCAGGAAATGCGACCAGGTGTAGTTGGCACTGAAGCTGAAGCCGTGTTGCATGCGCTTGGTGATGGTCACCTGCAGCGCGTTGTAGTTAGAGATCGCCTGGTAGAGGTTTCCGTTGATCTGTTGGTAAATCGGATATGGTTCGGCGCAGTTGACGGTTGACCCGGTACCGCAGCCCGAGGTGTCGCTGGACGACAGTTGGTTGAGAGGCACCGCGTTGATATTGGTGGGGAAGGTCAGGTTGAGCCCATGGCTGCCGACATAGCTCATCGTCGCCACGGTGTTGGTGTTCAACGCCCAATCCATGCCGAAGTTCCACTGATAGATCTTGGGGATGGGCGTGTGGTAGGGGTTGTAGCTCACGGTTTGCCCATTGAACCTGGTTGGGTCCTGGGAAGCCGCTGTGTACGGGAGCGGTCCTGGTGTTCCTCCGCCCAACGGGAAGAGTGTTCCGGGGCCATCGAACTTGGTGGTGGGATAGATTCCATTCGATTGGTCGTTGTAGCTACCCGAGGACGAGACAGACGATCCCAAGCCACTGCCGTAGTTATCTGTGCTCCAGTTGTAGGAGTAGATTCCGAAGCCGCCGCGGAGGGTGGTATCGGGATGCATTAGCCAGGAGAAGCCAACTCTCGGCATGACCGTGCTAAACACGTTGGCCTGCAGAGACGTTCGTCCGTTGGCCTTGGTTTCTCCATACCAATAAGCGCCCAGGGTATTGGTTGCGGGGTTGGTAACGGTTGGGTCGAAAGTGGCGATGTTGCCCTTGACCTCGTTGAAACCATGGCTGATTTCGTAGCGGAGGCCAAGATTGATGGTCAGGTTTGGTTTGATCTTCCAATCATCCTGAACAAACATTTGGGGTTTCTTCAGACGCACACCATATTCGGGGGAGACGCTCGCGTTCCAGTTCTGAGCATAGCCAAGGAGGAAGTCGGCATACTCTTCGCCCGACTTTGAGTTCGGTGAAGCGACGCCTCCAGTGAGTGTCCAATTCTCGGTGTAGACACCGTCGAATTGCAGGGTTCCAGCGTTGATGTTGCCCCAGGTGGTCGTATCGTCACGATAGAAGGCGAACTCACCACCGAAGTGAAGGACGTGCCTGCCGCGAATCATGGTCACCACGTCGGAAGGATCGAAGACCATTTCCTTGTATTCAGCGTTGGTGGCCGGCTGAATCCAGGCATAGGGATAGTTGCGCTGGAACTGGACGGAGGGAAGAACGTCGGCCTTGGCAAACTGCCAGCCAATCTTGGCGGGATAACCCAAGCCCGTACCGGCGTCCGCAAAGAAGTTTAGCTGGGATGTAAAACCGAACCGGGCTTCGTTGACGGTGCTCGGGCTGATATTCCAGACGTCGGTGACCTGTGCGTTGTTGTTGTCGACGTCGCCGATCTGGCAACCGACCGGGCACTCGGTTACCGCGTTGTTGGCATTTTCGATTTCGTTGCCCTGGGTATCGGAAAGCGTTAGACGGTTGTTTTTCGTGATGTTGTAATCCAAACGACCGAAGTATCTCTTCCAAGGTAGGGGAGCCGGGTATTGCGAATAGAAGTTGTTTGTCGTAACGCCGGCACTATTGGGGGTTGCGGAAGGAATGAACTGGCCGTAGGGAATGTGATTTGAAGGCGTGGGGTAATACTGCTGGAAGGCAGCCGAGACCGTATCGATCAGAGCCGAGGGAATGGCGTTGGTTCCATACTCGCTAAGGAAGCTCTTACGAATGGGGTAGGGATGGCCCTCCGCATCCGTTCCGATGGTTTGCGTGGTGGGATCGTAAATCAGGTACGGGTTGGTTGGGTTGGCTGTAAGGTTGACGCTGAAATCGCCATTCTGAATAGCAGCGGTTGGGACGGTCTGGAAGCCGGAATTTACGGTGTTGTTGTGGATCTGATCGTAACCGAAGAAGAAGAACGCCTTCTTCTTCAGCCCAAGGAATGGAATGGGGCCGCTGAAAGTTCCGCCAAAGTTATCGTAGTTGAGCGTTGGCACTTTCTCCACGACGCCGAAGCCGTAGTTGGCTGCGTTCATAGCGGTGTTCTGGAAGTACTCATACAGAACGCCGTGGAACCTGTCTGTACCGCTCTTGGTGATCTGGTTCATGATGAGACCGCCTACGCCATACTGCGCGGAGAAGGAGGAAAGGCTGACCTGAACTTCCGAGACATCTTCAAAGGCGGCGGGGTTGGCGTTCTGGCTGCTCGGGAGCGTGGTAGAAGCACCGTCTGCGAGCACGTTGGTAAAGGGCAGGTTGCCGTTGGTCGCGACTTCCTGACCAGGATTGAAGGCGTTCGAATTGTTTCCGCCGTTCGAGTTGTAGGTGCCCGCGGCGCCGGGGAGCAGGATCATGAAGTTCTGCCAATCGGGACCGGTGGACCCGCCTATGTTGGGCATCTGCTGCATGTCTTTCGATACGAGGGTCGCGGTCTGGTCACCGGATTCGGTGTTGAGCAGAGGAACGTCGGTATTGACCGTTACCTCGATGCTCGATGCACCGACTTTCAACTCTGCGTTGACGGTGGTGTAACCGACCAGAACGGTGATGGGTCCACGCACGAAGGTCTCAAATCCAGCCTTGGTGAAGGTGAGCTTGTAGCTTCCGGCGATGATGGAATCGGTATCGTACAAGCCGTCGTTGTTGGTGGGGTAGTCTTTGGCGACTCCCGTGTCGAGGTTCAACACGTTGACTGTGGCACCAGGAATGAGAGCGCCGGATGGATCGGTGACGATGCCGCGGATATCTCCGGCGTTCGTACTCTGCGCATAGGCGGTGCCTAATCCCAGCATACCAGCCATGGCAAACGCAACTATCCTGAATAACGACCAACTTGACTTCATAGTGCCTCCAAAGTTCGTAAGTGATACATGTGTTACCAGCGAATCGAGACAAACGTTTGTCTTTTAAACCGATTCAAATCAGACAAACGTTTGTCTTTCAACTGATTGGAATCGCGGATCATCATGATCCAACGCTTTGTGGATTGTCAAGTGCTTTATGCGCTTAAGACCTGAATGGCGGGGTTAATGCTCGTTCGGGAGGTTGATAAACGACTCCATCGTTGGGACCAGTCTGGTCCGTCACGGGGGAGGGGGGTGGGATTTGACCGCGACGACCGCGGACGGCGGTGTGCCTGGCTCGGTCCAGCACGTCGTGGTACGAGCGACCGGATGGCGAGCGACGGCGTTAACGTTGGAGATTCCTGCCGGGGTGCGCTGGCGGGGTCAAGGCTGAGGTGCGGTCAGGTTGAGAGCCGCGAGGTATCCGGCGTTTACGTGGGAGTGTTGGAACTTGATTTGTTGCAGCAGGTCTTGAAGCGCGGCGCGCGAGTGTTCGAGGGAGGGACGCACGGGCAGGAGCTTTTCGGTGTTGCCGGTGGAGCGATTGAGCTTTGCGTAGGCGATGATCTCGTCCCAGTAGATGGGCTTGGGGAAGGAGACGATGCTGGCGGTGGCGTCCATACGCTTGTAGGTCCAGAAGGCCCAGCCGATGTCGTTCTTATCGAGGATGGTGACGAAGTCGTGGATCCAGGCGTCCTTGTTTTCGCCGGACTCGCCGAGCCAGATGGGGACGTTGTATTTTTCACGGAAGTCTACGTAGGGCTGGACGGATTCCTGGGTGGGGGGCATCCAGTATTTGTGGAGGGTGTACATGACGTTCTTGTCGAAGGGAGGGCCGAAGACGGCGAAGTTGCCGTCCCACTGGGCGCCGCCGAGGATGATGACGTGGTGCGTGTCGACCTGGCGGATGCCGGCGGTGATGCGTTTGTAGATGGGTTCGAGGTCTTTGTTGTACTGCTGGAGTTGCGGGAAGTGCGGAATGGGCTCGTTGAGCAGGTCGTAGCCGAGGACGGTTGGGTTGTTGCGATAGTGAAGGGCGATGCGCTTCCAGATGGCAATGGTTAATTCCTGGTCGGCGGCCGATTCGTAGAGCCAGGGATAGCCCCAGCTGTCGTCGATGTTGGCGCCGGTCTGGCCGCCGGGAGCGCAGTGCATGTCGAGGATGACGTAAAGGTGATACTTCGCGGCCCAGCCGATGACGCGATCCATGAGGCGAAAGCCTTCGTCGTTGCCGGGGGTGAAGAATTTGTAGTGGAAAGGAATGCGGATGGAGTTGAGGCCGGTGTCGTGGAGGAACTTAATGTCGTCTTCGGTGATGTAGGCGTCGCGGTATTGGTTCCAGAACTGCACAGCCTCTTCGGGGCCGATGAGCTGGTTGACGAGGTCTTCAATCTCGCGCGGAGACTGTGGGCCGTCGTCGAGATGGAACATGTAGCCTTCCTGCTCGAGCCAGTTGCCGAGGTTGGTTCCCTTGAGGTGAAGGGGTGTGCCGTCGGGGGCGACGAGGTTGCGGCCATCGGTGTGGATGAACCTGGATTGCGCGAAGAGCGAGGAGGAGAGTGCCAGGAGAAGTACTGCGAACCATTTCGTCATAGTCGGCCTTGGGTGGAAGTATTCCACTGCATTTTAGCTTTAGTCAAACGATTGTCTTGAGGAGCAGCTTTTAGCTCCTCACGTTTCGCTTCCAGCTACGGCCGCGATATTGCCTTGCCGATAGGAATGGCGGCGGCCTGTTGGAGGTGGGCGGCAGGTGCGGTAGAGGCGCGGGACGTGAGAGGATTTCAGGATGAGTGATTTTCTTCCAAAAGCAGGCGGCGTGAAGGTAGGCGGACTGAGCCGGAAGGCGCAGAAGTTGCAGGCGATGCGCGAGAAGGCGGCGGCAATCAAGACAGATGCGAAGGTGACGTCGGGCGCGACGACGGCGAATGTGAAGGCGAAGAATTCGTTTGCCAACACGAAGAAGACGACCTTCCAGCGCAAGGCTGTTTAGCGGAGGCGAGGTTTGCACTCGATACCCACTCATGCGCAAAGAACGCGCATGAATGGGGCACCCGGCAGACGTGGCTGCAAAGAGTGGGGATTAGTGTGGCGGCGCGGGTAGATATTGCGCAGGGATGGGGTGGTCGGGAGTTTCCGCGTCCCAGTAGATGTTGACGATCCAGTAGCGATCGCCGTCCTTGAGGAGCTGGAAGCTGTTGATGCCGCGAACGAAGGGTGTGGCGTCGGACGGCGCGTGGCGGGACTCGTAGGTGCTCCAGACCTGGACGATGTTGCCGTATTGCTCGGTTACATTGTGGACGGAGCTTTCGTAAAAGCCCATGGTTGCCATGCGGGAGCTGGCGCGGGCGATGTAGCCGTCGATGGTGAGAACGACGGCGTCGGCGTGGCCGTTGGCGGGGACGGTGGGGATGAGGCGGGCGTCAGGAATGAAGAGTGAGCGCATGCGGTCCCAGTCGCGGGGCTGGCCTTGCGGGCCGGAGATCACGCTGTAGACGGCGTTGAGGATTGCCTCGGGCGAGCTGACGTCTGCGGGCTTGGCGACGGGCCAGCCGGGATGGCCGGCTATGGAGCCGATGAGATGCGGAGGCGGCGGGGCGGTGGGGGCCGGCGCGGCGGTGGGCGGGGCAGCGGTGGTTTGGGCGAGAGCCGCGGCGCTGGAGAGCAACAGGATCAAGGATGCGGTGACGTGCTGGGGGCGGGAGAGTTGGATCATGGGGTCCTCGGGGATAGGAATACTGTACTTGGTCGAGGATGATCCGCGGAAGGCTTGCGCAGGTTAAGGGGTGGGTGGACCGTCGTCGGCGGTCGGCCGGTTGTCCTTGTGGGAGTGATGGAAGATGTGGCCGACGCCGCGGCCGGTGCCTTTGGCGATCTTGCCAGTGCCTTTGGCCGCGCCAACGCCGGCGTCCTTGGCTCCAACGCCTACACCCTTGCCGAGGTCGTCAGCGCCCTTGACGGGGTGGAGCGTGACGAGGTTTCCGGCGCCTTCAGCGGTGCCTTTGCCAACGTTGCCGGCGGCGCCGCCTGCGCCTTTGCCGAGGTCGCCGGCACCGGACCCGACGTCGCCGCCAGGACTGCGGGTCTGCTGGGCGTGGTTGGGAGGGGCTGGGGGAGAGTTGGTTTGCTGCTGCTGTCCGTACGCGATTGCGCCCGAGAGGGATGCGGCTGCGAGGATGGAAAGTGCAAGAAAATAGTTGCGGATGAAGGTGCGCATGAAGCATTTCCTCCACGTGATTGGATGCTTCAGCGCAGGCGAAGAATGCATGGAGGGAGCGCGTGGATCGAGCCGAAGGCAGGTTCAACCTGGGCAAGCGCTTAGCGTTTGGTTGTCACGGCGGAGGCCTGAAGTTCGAGGACGACGCGGGTGAAGTCCATATGATTCCAGGCCTCGGCGATCTTTCCTTGTTCGACGTGCAGGAAGCTGGTCCCGGAGAAACTTGCGGTACGGCCGGTGGGAGGAAATCCGAGGGCGTGGCCGGTGTGGGTGATGGTGGCGGTCCAGCGAGCGGCAACGTTGTCGCCGTCGACGATGATCTCGTTGAGTTCCACGGAGATGTTCGAGAAGGCTTCTTTGAAGAGGGCGTGGGCCTGTTTGAATTCGGAGGGGCCGGTGAGGATGGCAGAGGGCTCGGGGAAGCCGTGAGCTTTGCCGGCGGGGAGCAGGAGTTCATCGATGGTGGCGGGGTTGCCTTGATTCCATACCTCGTCGAACCAGCGCTGGACGAGTTGCTTATTGGCGTCGCTCATGGATCCTCCAGAGGAGGCAAGAGTAGCACGGGTTTATGCGAAGGGGGTGAAAGGGCGGCTGCCGCGATTGAGCCTGTATAAAGGAACTGCTTCGGGGAGTTCGACGCTATGGAGTCACGGCTGTACGAATCGATGGGGGAGCTGATATCGGAAGCTGTCGCCGTCTTCATCATTATTGCGTTTGGGGATTCGGTGGCGGCGATGTATGTGCTCTATGATCCGAGCCCTTATCAGAACGCGTATTGGGGACTTTGCGTGGTGTGGGGGCTGGCGGTCACGATTGCGATTTATGCGACGGGTTCGGTGAGCGGTTGCCATGCGAACCCTGCGGTGACGCTGGCGCTTGCACTGTACCGGAAGTTCAGCTGGAGGAAGGTGGTGCCCTATTGCCTGGCGCAGACGCTGGGAGCGTTTTTGGGCGCAGCCATCGTGTACGTGCTGTTCGAGCCGGTCATCCAGCATTTCAATGTTGTTCACCAGTTCACGCGGGCGGGTGGTGGCGCTGCGGGAGTGTTTTTCACGCACCCAGGTCTGGGCGTCACCGCGATGCACGCGCTGCTGGATGAGATGATTCTCACGGCGTTTTTGATCTTCGGCATCTTCGCCGTAACGGAGCAATATAACGAGCAGGCCCCAGGGCCGAACTTTGGCGCGGTGATTATCGGGTTGATTGTGGCGGTGATTGGCGCGTCGATGGGATATCTGGAGGCGTGGGCGATCAATCCGGCGCGAGACTTTGGGCCTCGGCTGTTTTGTTACTTTGCGGGATGGGGATCGTCGGCGCTTCCCTCTCCGGATAATTATTGGTGGATTCCAATCCTTGGGCCGCTGCTGGGGGGCGTGGTGGGGGGTGGGGCGTATCAACTGCTGATTCATCCATTTCTGCCGGCGAGACGGCGCGCGCTCCGGAAGCAGCGCGAGGAGACAAAGGCACCCGTCGAGGCAGAGCCGGTGTAACGTCTCCATCCAACATAGTGAGATTGACGGGACTGCCGATAGTACCTGAACGGGAGCGAATATCTTGCTCTCGTTGAGACGGCTTGCGATGAATCAGATGATGTCGGGAACCTACAACTACTGGCTGGTTGCGCTTTCCTTTGGAGTCGCAGTGTTTACGTCGTACACGGCGGTCGCCCTGGTGGAACGAGTGACGGCCAGCCAGGGTTCGGTGCGGCGCGCCTGGCTGATTGGTGGCGCGATTGCGATGGGCAGCGGCATCTGGTGCATGCACACCATCGGGATGCTCGCATTCCAGCTACCCATTCCGGTTCGCTATCATCTGCCCACCGTTGCGCTCTCGCTGCTGGCAGCGGTGCTCGCGTCGCTGGTCGCGCTGTGCGTGGTGAGCGGGCAACGCATGGGATGGCGGGAGGTGCTCTTCGGCAGCGTGATGATGGGCACGGGCATTGCTGCGATGCACTACATTGGCATGGCTGCGATGCGTATGGAAGCCACGCCGGTGTATCACCTCGCGATACTGGCCGCTTCCATCCTTGCGGCGGTGCTCATTGCGTATGTTGGCTTGACGCTGCTCTTCCGTATGCGCCGGTGGGACCGTGGCACGTGGCCCAAGATGCTGGTGGCGCTGGTGCTTGGACTTTCCATCCCGGTGATGCACTACACGGGAATGGCGGCGGTTGGTTTTCGCATGTCGGTCGAACCGATCGACTACTCCCATTCCATCGATATTTCCAATCTGGCCAACTTCGGGATTCTTGCGATTACGGTATTGATCCTGGGATTCGCGATCATGACATCGGTCGTGGATCGCCACATCTCTGCTCAAGACAAGGTGCTGGAGGACGAACGCAAGATGCTGCGGGCGCTGATCGACCATATTCCGGACTTAATGTATGCCAAGGATCTCGAAGGACGATTCATTCTCAGCAATCTTGAACATGCCCGGCGCGTCGGGTTCGAGGATCCGCGGCTGCTGATCGGGAAGAGTGACTTTGACCTTTATCCCTTTGAGCTCGCTACGAAATTTCGCGAGGCCGAGCTTCGGGTGATGTCCCGCGGCGAGCCGCTCGTGGAGTATGAAGAACCGGGGCTCGACAGGAACGGTTGCTGCGTTTCGATGCTGACAACGAAGGTTCCGCTACGCGACAGGAAGGGAAAGATCAGCGGGATCGCCGGGGTGGGAAGGGATATCACCGAACTAAAGAGGAGCGAGGCCGCGCTGCGGGCTGCGGAGCAGAAATACCGGAGCATGTACGACGAAGCGCTGGTGGGGATGTTCACCCTGCGTGCGGACGGCTTCCTGGTGCAGGTGAATCCGACCATGGCCCAATTCCTGGGATATGCGAGTCCGGAGGAGATGTATTCGCTGGTGACCGGTCCGCTGTGGGCAACGGCGGTTTCGCAACAGATCCATGCCGAATTTTTGAGGAAGATCAACACGGACGGCTACGTGAAGGCGTTCGAACTACAGGTCATTCGAAAAGACGGGGAGAGGATCTGGGTCTCCTCCAGCGTGCGCGCCAAATATGACGGTTCGACCATCGTCGGCTACAGTGGAATGTTTGAGGACATTACCGAGCGCCGGAACCTCCGGGAGCAGCTGTTACAGGCTCAAAAGCTGGAGTCGGTGGGGCAGCTCGCCGCTGGCATCGCCCACGAGATCAACACACCGGTTCAATACATTGGAGACAACGTCCGGTTTCTTCGCGACTCCTTTGAGTCCCTGGTGGCGCTCCATGGAACGTATAACCAAATGCTGGAGCGGGCTTGCAACCAGACGCTGACTCCGGAAGCACTGCAGGAAGTCTCCGCCGCCGTGCAAAACGCTGACGTGGACTACATGCTCGAGGAGATACCGAAGGCGTTTACGCAGACCCTGGAGGGAGTCTCGCGCGTGGCCGGCCTGGTCAGCGCCATGAAGGAGTTTTCGCATCCGGGCACGGGTGAAAAAGTCTCCTCGGATCTCAACCGGGCCATTGAGAACACGGTCGCTGTCACGCGCAATGAATGGAAGTACGTCGCAGAGATGAAGCTGAGCCTGGATTCCGGCCTGCCCCTGGTGAACTGCCTGCCAGGGGCGTTCAACCAGGTGATTCTCAACTTGATTGTCAACGCGGCGCACGCCATTGCCGACGCTATCAAAGCGGGTGATGTCACGAAAGGATTGATCTCCATCCAGACCCGCAGCCTGGGTGAGAACGTAGAGATTCGCATTCAGGATAACGGCGGCGGAATTCCCGAAGCGATTCGCACGCGCATCTTCGACCCCTTCTTCACCACCAAGGAGATTGGCAAGGGCACGGGTCAGGGCCTGGCCATTGCGCGGTCGGTGGTGGTGGACAAGCACCAGGGCTCCATCGATCTCGAAACCGAGATCGGACGAGGGACCACCTTCATCATCCATCTGCCTTGCGGTGCCGTTCAGCCTGCGCTCCAACCCCAGGTCGCAGCATGAAAAAAATACTGTTTGTCGACGATGAGGAGAACGTGCTCAACGGGCTTCGCCGCATGCTGCGATCGTCCAGGGACGAGTGGGAGATGGAGTTTGTTGCCAGCGGAGCGGCGGCGCTCCAGGCCTGCAGCGAGCAGACGTTTGACGTGGTAGTAACGGATCTGCGGATGCCGGGCATGGACGGCGCTCAACTGTTGGGCGAGATTCGCGACCGCTATCCGGGGATCGCTCGCATTGTGCTGTCCGGCTACTCGGACGCCGCCCTTGCCGCAAAGGCTGTGCCGGTCACGTACCAGGTGCTGGGCAAGCCGTGTAAACCGGCGGAGCTCAAGGAGACCATTGACCGCGTATGTACGCTGCAGGATGTGATCTCACAGCCCGCACTCCGGCGGGTGATCGGAACGCTGGGTGAGCTGCCGACCCTGTCGACCACCTACCTGGCGCTGAGCCGGGCGATCAGTGACGAGGATTCTTCCATTGCATCGATTGCGGAGATCGTCGAGCAGGACGTGGGGATGTCCTCAAAGATTCTGCAGGTCGCCAACTGCGGGTTCTTCGGGATGTCGTCCCGCGCGACCAGCATTGCACAGGCTGTCGGGTACCTGGGGATGAACATCATCAAGACGCTGGCCTTGCAATCGGAGACATTTCGAGCGTTTGTTCCAAGCACAGGAATTCCTACCTCGTACTGGGAGAAACTGCAGAGACACTCCCAACACACCGCGATCATCGCCGGCATACTTCCGGTGGCGCGGGACATCCGCGAAGTGACCACGATCGCCGCATTGCTTCAGGACGCGGGAATTCTTGCGCTGGCAAGTGCGATGCCGGATCAGTTCACGTTGGTGCTGGATGAGATTGAGCAGAAACATTGCTCACAGGTTGAAGCGGAGGAAGCAATCTTTGGAACTTCGCATGCAGAGATCGGCGCCTACCTTCTCGGCTTGTGGGGTATCCATAGCACCGCCGTCGAGGCCATTGCACATCACCATCATCCGACCCGTATTCGTCATGTCGGGATGGACTGTTCGCTGGCAGTGTACCTGTCGGATCTGATTGCGCATGGAATCGATGGACCTCAGGATGGTTCTGACGCAGAAGGCCTGACGGCTTCCGATCGAATGGAATTGGAGACGTTGGGACTCCTGGATGAGTACGCAGGTTTCCGGGCAAGCGCGATGGAGGCCCTTGGTGTCGGCACGCCGTGAGAATCGATGAGCCAGTTATTGAAGGAGTTGCAGGAGTCGCATCTGGGTTAGGAGAACGATGAAACCGAGGATAATTCTGGTCGATGACGAGCCAGCTGTGCTCGCAGGGTACGAACGGACGCTGCGCCAGGAGTTCGAGGTTCATACCGCGGCGGGCGGAGAGCTCGGGCTCAAGGCGCTGAGGGAGGATGCTCCTTACGCGGTGGTTGTTTCGGATATGCGTATGCCGGTGATGAGTGGTTCGCAGTTTCTGGCGCAGGCCAAGATGCTGGCGCCCGACACGGTTCGGATGCTGCTGACGGGATACACCGATATCGACGCGGCGATGGCCGCCATCAACGAAGGAAACATCTTTCGATTTCTAACCAAGCCGTGCCCGAAGGAGGCACTGACGGCGGCCCTGAACGCAGGGGTTGACCAGAACGACCTCATTCGATCGGAGAAGGAATTGTTGGAAAAAACCTTGATTGGAAGCATCAAAGCGCTTGCCGACCTGCTGAGCACGGCAAGCCCGGAGGCGTTCGGGAGATCCATGAAGATTGCCCACATCGTCCGTCACATTGCAGATCACTTCACGCTTGCCCGTGGGTGGCGTCTTGAGGCGGCAGCCATGCTTTCGCAGTTGGGATGCGTGACGTTAGATAGCGGCGTTATTCAGCAGGCATTTGTTGGCATGAAGTTGTCCGTAGAGGACCAGGCGCATTTCGACACCCATCCGATGGCAGCGATGAAGCTGCTTTCTGGGATTCCGAAGCTTGAACCGGTGGCCTGGATGATCGGAAATCAACTCACACGGGATATGCCGCATGAGATTCCGGGCATCCCGCGAGAATCCGTTGCCGAGACGATCCGGGGGGCAAAGATTCTCAAGCTGGCGGTTGCCTACAATGACCTGCGCATCCAGCGGGTTTCGGCGGAAGGCGCGATTGAAAGTCTGCGCTACAGGGAGAAGGAGTTTGAGCGCGAGCTCATCGATGCGCTGATCGGGATCAAGCCCCAGGGCGGGGGGATGATCTCCTGCCGGTTGATCATTCCAAAGCTCGCGACGGGCATGTTTCTCGATCAAGAGGTCCGAAACCGGCAGGGAATGCTGCTGGCCGGCAAGGGGCAGGAGATTTCGCAGGCCGTGCTGCTGAAGATTCAGAATTGGGCGCAGGCTAGTCTCATCGATCACGAGCTGACGGTTTTAGCGCCACTTTAACCTTTGAAGCCAGGACGAAGATCTCGTTTCAAAGTAATTTGCAAACGGAAGCCAGGCGGGGACGGCGTGCCCGCTGGCCCTGAGGGCGAACCAAGATGGAGGGGAGAATGGCTCCTCCGCCGAACATGCTGGTCATCGACGAGGATGCTGTGATCGGGTAGTTGCTGTCGCGTTTGGCCATCGGCTTGCTTTGCGCCGTGGCGATTCGACAAGTGCTGCACGTTTCCTTGAACTCCTGAGGCCGGAGACTTCTTTGATCTTTCTTGATCTGGTTGATCAATCGTTCGTGAAAACTATGCGGGCTGGCAACAGCGATCGTATTGGCTAGCGAAGTATCGGGGGTGCGGATTGTGAATTTCCGTTAGGAAAGGCTGTTGATCGCGTGTTGAGAGTGGAGCGTGGGTGCCGAGGAGCCGGCGAGCGTCTTGAAGTAGATTTTTCTGTGACATAGCTGGATGATTTGGCGGTAATCGTGCGCAGGAGGCCAGGCCATCCTTTGGCCTTGGGGGGTTCACTCCGAATGGACGTTCCAGCGTTTTGGGCTTACCTGTTCGTTTTGACAGTTCCCTGGCTCGGAAGATACCTAGTACGGTAGGTTGAGCGTCGTGACCATTTGGACTATCATCCGACGTGACATTCAAGGAGGCAATTTTGAAGAACTACGTTCGCGTTATTTCGATGTTCGCCATATTGACCGTTCCAGTGTTCGCTCAGAGCAAGTTCGATGACCGCCTGAGTGAGTCAGCCGAAGTTTTGCGGCAGATGTCTAAACCCGATGCAATTCCACCAGTTGTTCTGAATCGTGCTGCTTGCGTGCTTGTCTTCCCGATGGTGAAGAAGGTAGGGATTGGGATTGGTGTTACCTACGGCAGAGGCGTGTTGGTTTGCAGAAAGGGCGCCGACATGGACGGCCGCTGGTCGGCTCCCGCGATGTACGAACTCAATGTGGGCAGCCTTGGCGTCCAGTTAGGAAGTTCGGCGACGGACTACGTTCTGGTTGTTGAGACCAACCGCGGTGCGCTCAAAGTTCTTTCAGGAAAGCTGAAACTGGGAGCGGACGCGTCGGCGGTTGCCGGGCCGACAGGAGCCAAAGCCGTTGGGGCAAACGATCCTAACATTGACATGCTGACGTATTCCCGTGCGAAGGGCGGCCTGTTCGCGGGTGCTTCGCTGGGCAGCGCTTCGATGCAATCTGACGATGACGCCAACAAAGCTATCTATGGCAAAGACATCGACGCCACACAGATCATACGGAGCGAGTCTGTGCCGACCGCGGGGTCTGCGCAGTCAATCGTCGATGTGCTGACAAGGCTATCGCCGAAGCGGGTGCAGTAGCTTCGCGCCGTTACTGGTGCGACAGAAGCTGAACGCTTTTGCTGATTTGGCAGGCGAAGGATGATTGCGAGAAGGTGCAGGAGCCGAGTTCCGACTCCTGCACCTTTTTGCGCGACTCAAGAACAACGCAGGCGGGGGCGGGGGTGGTGGCTTGCGCGTGCGGTTCGGCGGAGCCGCCAGTGGAGCCGCCGATGGAGCCGATCAAATCGTGGGGACGCTCGGGGTTACTGGCTCTCCGGACGCCACGGTGGCGATTTCATTGGAAGAAGGATCCCGAAGTTATTCTTTCTCCGGTGTTACCTCAATGGCGTTGACCAGTGGGTAGTTCGTTACAGGAACAAAGGAAAGGAGGATCTCGCCCTGCGCTGTGGGAGAGACCCCGTCGATTGTTTTGGTGACCGATTGTCCGTGGCCATCTGCGAGAATGTCGAAGTTCTGCAGAACACTTTGCCCGTTGCAGTAGACATTGAAGACGCGGCTTCCTATGCCGCCGGGAGCTCCATTCTCCTGTCCGAACCAGGGCTCGCGAAAATAGAGGGTCACGCGGTATTTACTGCCTGTGGGAGCGGGCAGCGAGTATTGAAATGTGCCGATGCGGCCGGAGCTGTAGAGCCCGAGACTGGGACGATGCTCCTGATCGGTGGGCTGTCCGTGACGGCCTCCGCGGAAGTATCGGTCAGAGAGCCAGACATTTCCACCGTCGTCTTTAAATGGGGTCGATGCGGCAACAATGCGAAGCGGAAGCGGCTGGGCGGTGGGTGCCGGCAGGATCTCGATCGAATTGACGGGGGACACCTCACTGGTGAAATCCAGGTGGATGGTGCCATCGTTCTCTGGACGGATGCCGGGAATGGTGAAGGTTGTAGCGGCGCGATCTCCGCCTGCGCGGTCAACCACGTCGACAGACTGGGTGGGGCCGGCGTTTACGGCCAGCGACACAACCCGGTGGGCGGGCTCGAGATTGCCCGGCTCGGCGAAATGGAGCCGCAGTTCATAGAGGCCGGGCGGCGCGTGAAAGATGCAGCGGACAATTCCACGAATACCGCCATCGTAGATGTAGGAGTCTTCGGTTCCCGAAAACGCTAAGCCGGTGGGCGGAACGACCTCTCCGCCCTCGCACGCAGGCTGCGGCTCCCAGCGAATCCCGGAGTGATCGGTGTAGGCGTGCCTCCCCTTCCCAAAGAGGATGTGGGTGGGACCGCTGATGGTGACGGGGGCCGCAGGGGAGAAGGCTCCCATCAGGCTGGAGCGGGATGAGTGCGATTGGCGCCAGAGGGTGGCGGCAAGCACGCCGACGACCACGAGGGCGGCGAACCAGAACCAGGGAAGGCGGGCGGAGCCGGAAGGCTCGGGGGGCACCGCCGGAGACGCAGACCGTGCCGCGGCGAGAGGGGCGACGCCAGCTGCCGGGCGCGGAACGTGCAGCAGGGATGGAACGTGGCCAGTTTCCGGTAGATGAACGAACTGGACCGCATACTTTCCGGATGGAATGACAATACGCACCGCGTGGGACGCCCCTTCGCCGGAGTCGTAAATATCCTGCAGGCGCTTGCGGAGGGTGTGAACAGTGACACGGACGATGGTATCGGTCTGCGGGTCGAAGTCTGCTCGTCGTCCCAAGGCTTCGACCGCGATCGAGTACTCCTTGATTTGGTCACCGCGTCCGGCGGCAGTCTCGTCGCAGACGTAACGCAAGACTTTCATCAGGTTGGCGGAACGACCGAGGGCACCGGACTCAAGCAGCCAGTCGAGCTCGGCACGCTCCGAGAGTTGCCATCGTTCGAATGTTACTGATGTGCCCATTGAAGTGACCACGATAGCAGATCGCTTGCTCGCTAGTGAAGGGGTCGTCGAGCGGCAACGCCGAGGGCGATAACAAGCACTAACAAATGTTAGCGATTTCTCTGGAAATAATTGAATTCAGGAGGCTTTCGGGCCACCTACCTGGCTCGTCGCGCTGCAGAGGTTGCAGCTAACCTGCATTCACGCGCAATTCACAAGACACAGGACTTACCCATTCAATAGTGTGGCCAGGATACTCACAACCACTTACCTGGCCAGGCGATCGAGACGGGAACCTACTGTCCTGCCGGGAGGGTATGCAGAACAAGCATCAACTTTGGAGGCAAGATGAAGACGATTCGCCGAAAGAACATTCTTCAATATGCACGACACCTTTTCACCCTGATGGGTATTTTGCTCCTGTCTGCGAGCCTATCCGCGATCTACGCTCAGCAGACGACCGGCTCGATCGTTGGAACGGTGAAGGATCAAAGCGGGGCCGTGGTGAGCGCAGCGACCGTGAAGGCCACCAACGTGGCAACCGGATTCTCTCGGGCGGTGCCGACAGATGGCCTTGGAGAGTACCGCATCGATTATCTTCCGGTCGGCAACTACACGGTCGAAGTGGTAGCGAAATCCTTCAAACACTTCACGCAAGAGAATCTCGACCTGACCGTGGATCAAACGTTGACGCTGGACGTCCCCTTATCGGTCGGTGCAGCAAGCGAGACGGTCACGGTCAGCAGCGCGCCGCCTTCGATCAACACGTCAACCTCCGAACTGGGAAGAGTTGTGACCTCGCAGGAGATCCAGGGCCTGCCCCTGGTCAATCGCAACGCGTACGCTGAACTCTCGCTCACACCGGGCGTGATGGCCAACAGCAACAGTCCGACCACGAATCCCAGCGGCACGCCGAACTTTACGGTTGGATTGCCTTCTGCGGACGTGCAGATCAACGGCTCTCTCGACTCCGGCAATGGAACGGTCGCATTTTATCTGGATGGCGGCAACAACATTACCGGTATGCGCAACTACGGGAATCCTGCTCCGAACCCCGCGGCGCTGGAGGAGTTCCGCGTAGAGACGAACTCATTCAGTGCACAGTATGGCCAATTCTCCGGCGGCGTAGTCACGGTGGTTACTAAATCAGGAACCAACCAGTTTCATGGTGAGGTGTTTGAGTTCAACCGCAACACCGATTTCAACGCGTTCAGTTGGAATCCAGCGCCTAACGCCTTTACCCATACCTTGGTGAAGAACCCATATCATCGCAACAATTTTGGCGCGGCTTTCGGCGGTCCCATCAAGCGCGATCGATCCTTCTTCTTCTTTAGCTATGCCGGTCTGCGCCAGATACAGGGAGCAACGGTCTCAGGCGCTCTGACGCCGACGGCTGCCGAACGCATGGGCGACTTTACTGGCGACACGTTCAAGGTCTACATGCCGGGTACCAAGACCCAGGTGGATGGAACCAACAGCAGCCCCAACTGCGCGGTTCCCAAACCGAACTGCATGCCCTCAACGCTGCTTGACCCGACGGCTGCAAATTTCCTGAACGTCAACAACAAGATCGGCGTATCTGTTCCGTTGCCTACCGGCGCAGCGGCGCCATCGAGCGGCGGCGGCGCGTACATCGGCGTATACGACACGCCGACAGATTCAGACGAATACCTGGCCAAGTATGACCAAAACATCGCCAACGCGGACCATGTGACGGTAACCTACTTTTACGTCAACACGACCTCAACTCCCAGCGGAGGCGGCAACGTCAATTGGACTGGGGTTCAGTCCCATGCTGGTCAGACGAACGCCGTCGTGGCCGATGCTCACACCTTCAGCCCCAGCACGACGAACCAGGTCTGGCTTACGTTCACCCGCGCGATGGGCGGACGCACACTTGTTCCTGTGACCGGCGCGGGCGATCAGACACTCGGCAGCTTCGGCTCGAACTTCGCTATCCAGGGACCGGCGGGACTTCCCTACCTGAACGTCAGCGGCGCCTTCAACACGGGCAACCCGAATGCCGGGCCGGTGACGGGTTCGGACAACTATGAACTGCGCGACGTCGTGAGCCTTACGAAGGGCAAACACAACCTTTCGGTAGGAGCTGAGTTCGCTCTCGACAAGACGATGTTTCTCGCCAATTTGAATAATTATGGCGATGTGACCTTCTCGACCTCAGCGCCGACTACTACGGGGAATGCGATTGCGGATTTTGTCGCGGGCCAAACCAGCGCATTTGAACAGGACTCGACGTATGTCACGCATCTGAGCACATGGCACTTCGCTGGCTTCGCGCAGGACAACTACCGCGTCACGCCGCGTTTCACGGCCAATCTCGGAATCCGTTGGGACATCGATACGCCTCCTGTCGATGCGCATAACAGGACGGCGTCCTTTGTTCCCTACCAACAATCCACGGTTACTCCGGCTGCGCCGGAAGGCCAGGTGTTTCCAGGGGACAGGGGAATCGGTCGCGGCATCATCAGCACGCAGTTCAACCACATTTCGCCACGCGTTGGTTTTGCTTTTGATCCGTTTGGGGACGGCAAGACCTCGATCCGCGCTGCAGCGGGCATCTTCTTCGGAACTCCGAGCGGCAACGAATGGAACCAGCCCGGCAATGCCGCGCCATTCTCCATTCGCAACGGGTTTGGCCCCACTCCATCGCTGACGAATGTTTATGGAGGTCCCGCTTACAACTTTCCCAGCACCGCTCCCGGCGGAGGAATATTCCCGTACACCTATACACCAGCCGCTCCGAAGTTCTATCCGAACACCAGCATCGAAGCTATCGACCCGAATCTTAAATATTCGTCGGTGTACCAGTACAACGTGAGCGTGCAGCGGCAATTACCTTACAAAATAAGCGCAACGATAGCGTATGTAGGTACGCTGGGCCGTCACTTGCAAACCTTCGTCGACACCAACTATGCGCCGTATTCAACCGAGTTCGGTAAGCCGAGCACGGCGGCATCGAGCACCGACATCCGTCGTCAATACGATGCGGGCGCGCCCGGAACGCCTGGCACGCTGACTGGGATTACCGAGCTGATCTCCAACCAAAGCTCAAACTATAACGGACTGCAAATCTCGGCGACCAAAACGATGGCCCACGGCTTCAGTCTCAGCGGTTTCTATGTCTGGAGTCGCGCGCTGGAGAGCTCAAACCCGGTTGAGAATGGATTGATGAATGCGCAGGACTTCGGCGTGCTTGGCGGCCCCTTCACCCCGCAAAACAATACCCTGGGTGCCGTCGGCGGCGGCCTGGGCGAAGAGTATGGCCTGATGGATCAAAACCATAACAGCAATGCTGCCATCTCCGGTATCTGGAAGCTGAGCTACTACAACGGACCGAGCAAGATCGTAAAGCAATTGGTCAACGGCTGGCAGATCTCATCGGTCGCCTACTTCATCAGCGGCGGCCCCTTCACGGTGTCCACGGGATCCAATAAGAACTTCGACAGTTTGGGCCAAAGCCGCCCGGACGCGGTTCCTGGAGTCAACCCCAAGCTCGACCCGCATCGCTGCCGGGTTTGCGCTACCAATAGCGTTACGAAGGCATGGTTCAACAACGCAGCGTTCATGGCGAATGGGCCTGGTGTATTAGGCGGCATTGGCCCTGGCGGGGCGGATGGTAACGTGGGACGCGACTCGCTGGTCGGACCCGGCCTCAAGGATATGGATGCGGGCCTGTTCAAGGACATTACCTTCCCGCGGGGAATCGTGTTCCAGTTCCGCGCTGAAATCACAAATGTCATGAACTGGGTGAGTCTTAGCAACCCATCCTCCGGCAACATCACGTCGGCCTCGCAGGCGACCATCACTTCAGCCGCCGGCACCCAGCGGGTGATCCAACTGGGCGGCAGGCTGTCGTTCTAGACTGGGCAGGTGCGGGCGGCAACAGAGCGCTCGCACCTGCGCTCACTCTCACTTGTTGGTGAGGGCTGACCTTGCGCGAAATTCAATGGACGCAGTTTTCTCAAAGGCGATCGGCGTGGTTTGCCGATCGCCTAACTTTAGGGCAATGGAGTTCTGATGCAACCTCACTCTCGCGTACTTCTGGCCGCGGCCTTTGCCGCCGCACTCGCTCTGGGCGCGCACGGGCAAAACCAGTCCACCACCGTTCTGGTGGATGCCGATCATCGCAAGACGGTCACGCTGAATGGAGACTGGCACTACATTGTCGACCCCTATGACGGCGGCCTGTACAACTTTCATCGAGAGATACGAAAGGATGGGTTCTTCCTCAATGGCGCTCCGGAGACCGACAGCAAGGGGCTGGTCGAGTACGACTTCAGCAAGTCTCCCACGCTGAAGGTTCCCGGGGACTGGAACACGCAGCATGACTCGCTCTTCTATTACGAAGGCCTGTTGTGGTATCAGCGAGACTTTACCTATACGCAGGCGACGGGGCATAAGACATTCCTGCATGTTGGGGCAGCCAACTACAAGTCCATCGCGTGGGTGAACGGTGAGAAAGTGTGCACGCACGAGGGCGGCTTCACCGATTTTGACTGTGACGTTTCGAGCAGCCTTCGCACGGGTAAGAACTTCGTCGTGATTGCCGTCGACAACACGCGTTCGGCGGAAGGTATACCGACGCTCAACACGGATTGGTGGAACTATGGCGGGCTCACGCGTGACGTCTCGCTGGTGGATGTTCCGGAAAAATACATCGACGACTACGACCTGCATTTGAATCGCGACCGCACCGCGATTGTAGGAAGCGTGCACGTTCAAGGCGCGATGGCAGGAGACGAGGTTACGGTTTCGCTTCCGGAACTGGGGCGCAGCGTGTCCGCAAAACTTGGCAACGATCAGCGCGGCAGCATCTCGCTCGCGGCGAAGGATGTCGCCTTGTGGAGCCCCGAGAATCCGCGGCTCTACAAGGTACATCTTGCGGTCGGTGAGGATAGTCTCAACGACGAGATGGGATTTCGAACGATTGAAGTTCGCGGAACCGATATCCTGCTGAACGGCAAGCCCGTGTTTCTTCGCGGCATCTCTATTCATGGTGAAGCGCCGCTGCGTGGAGGTCGGGCTAACAACGACCAGGATGCAACGACGCTGCTGGGATGGGCCAAGGAGCTTGGCTGCAACTATGTCCGGCTTGCGCATTATCCCCACGACCAGCGCATGACGCGTATGGCTGATCGGCTGGGGCTGATGGTGTGGTCGGAGATTCCGGTCTATTGGGCTGTGGACTTTAGCAGCCCGGCGGTGCTCGCGAAGGCGCAGGGACAGCTGGAGGAGGAGATTCGGCGGGACCGGGATAAGGCGTCGGTGGTGCTGTGGTCCATCGCGAATGAGACACCTCTTACGCCGGAGCGAACAGCTTTCCTGAAGACGCTGGCGGGAGATGTGCGCGCGCTGGATTCAACGCGGCTGGTGACGGCGGCTTTGCTGGTGCGATCCAGTGGGCATGACAAGTATGTCGACGACCCGCTGGGGGAGGCGCTGGATGTTATTGGGATGAATGAATATATCGGCTGGTACGAGCAGACGCCTGCGGACGCTGATCTTACTCACTGGCATATTGGGTATGACAAACCATTGATTGTGAGTGAGTTTGGAGGGGATGCGAAGGCGGGATTGCATGGCGCGGCTAGCGAGCGATGGACGGAAGAATACCAGGCCAGCATCTTCGAGCATCAGTTGCCGATGTTGGCGAAGATTCCCCAGTTTCGGGGGTTAAGTCCCTGGATTCTGGTGGATTTCCGGTCTCCGATGCGGCAGTTGCCGGGGCTGCAGGATGGGTTCAACCGGAAGGGTTTGATCTCGAACGCGGGCGAGAAAAAGAAGGCGTTCTACGTTCTGCAGAAGACGTACGAAGAATGGGCTAGCCATGGCGGGGGCCCTGAGCGGTGAAAACTTGTGCGACTTAGGTGGGTTTCGGGTTACGCAGCGACTGCTTTAGCCTGGTTTCGGGACGCGCGTTTGGTGGGATTGGGGCGGTTGGCGGGGGGATTGGGTCATTTGACCCAACTGCGGCTTTCTGGGGACGGATTCGGGGGTTTTCCGGGGGTGGGGCGTGTCAAGTTGGGGGTGGTGGGGAGGAGGGCAGGTTGGCTACCGCTTCCGTGACCCATGGAGCGGCAAGGTGTTAAATATTTAGCGTTTGCCTTACGGCTTTTTTATGGGTTGGCTGATGAAATGGTTCTTGTCGATTGTAAGGACTGACGGAGCTAATTCATGAACACGTTTCGCACACGTAGACCCCTGCTGGTGAAAGCGAGTCAATGCACCCAGGATGACTCGATCGTTACTGATCTTGGGAAGCGTGCTGTTCACACCGGGGACTGGATCATCGAAGGCGAAAATCACGAACAGTATGTCGTGGACGATGCCTTCTTCCAGCGTACGTTTGTACCGACTGCCGGGAACCTGTTGAGCAGGAGAAGAAGCAGTACGGCTGCTAGCGCTCGGCGTGGGAATGCGCGGGGTGGGGTTCTGCGCGGGCGGGCGGTAGAGGGGAAGGCAATTCCGTCGTTACGCCTGCGGCTTCGCTCCGGCCTTCGGCGGAGTGGAACCCACTCATCCGCATGAAGCCGCGTATGAATGGGGCACCCGGCTAGCTAGTCAGATCTTCGCCCAGGCGGGTGAGGTCGCGTGCGGCGTGGAAGACGCGATGGATCAGGAGGGGCGAGGCCGGCTCATAGATGATCCAGAACGGGTTGAGGGAGAAGAAGCGAACAGGCCTGGAGGTTACATCCAAGCGTTGCTGACCCATGTGCGGGGAGTCGGCTAAGAGGCTGAAGGCTGCGAAGATTTTTGCCTGAGTCTTGTCGGCGACGGATAGACCGAAGTGTTCGATGGTCCAGAGGTCAATGTCTTCGAGGTCGTCGATCGCTGCGCGGAGGAGTCGATAGGTCACGCCTGACGCGCGGATCGACGTTCGGCGAGGAGGGTTTGGGCTTGTTCGAGGGAGTAGGAGTCGCCGCGCGCGGATTGGGCGAAGCTGATGTCGAGGCGCTGGTTGAGGGCTTCGCGATTGCGGAGGAGCCAGTCTTCGGCGGCGGTTTCGGCTTCGAGTAGATCGAGGGCGTGGGCGAGGAGCTCGGCGGGTTCGCGGAAGCGGCCGCGGTCGAGTTCACGCTGGATGCGGGCTTCGGTGGCGGGGTCGAGGGCCAGACTCATGGGGAGAGTATATCGCTTGCGGTGTGGGTGGGTGCGGGTTGGGAAGAAGACAGGTTGGTCGCTGCGCCTGCGGCTTCACTCCGGCCTTCGGCAGAGTGGAACCCACTCATCCGGATGAAGGCGCGTACGAATGGGGCACCCGGCGGGTGTCAAGTTGGGGGTTTGAAGGCTGACGAGTGCAGGTAGGCTTCGGGGCTCTCGGTGAGGTGTTCGAGGACGGGGTTCTTGTGGATGTAGTCTCGGCGGGTCTCGAATTGTTCGCGGTTCAGGACGAGGTGGTCGGTGAAGCCGCGTTGCCAGATGGGAAAGTTTGAGGCGAGGCGATGGGAGAAGCCGCCTTTGATTCTCTGGAGGGCGGTGGTCAGGTCGTTGGTGGTGAGAAGCAGGTGGACGTGGTCGGGCATGACGACGAAGGCGTGGAGTTTGTAGAAGCCTTCGCGGCGGTAGTGTTGCAGGGTTTCGATGAAGAGGGTTGCGTTGGCGTCGACCTGGAAGAGGCGGCGTCGGTTGTGAGTGATTGCGGTGAGGAAGAAAGTTCCGTCGTTGGCGGTTCTCTGTGGGTGCGCCATGGCTTGAGTTTACGCGGGTAGGTATGCGTAGCGGGGTGGTCGGGGGGAACGGGAAGAGTATGGGTGGCGTGGAGGAAGGCAGGTTGGTCGTTGCGCCTGCGGCTTCACTCCGGCCTTCGGCAGAGTGGAAGGGGCCTGCGGCCCGGCGGTTTATGGCCCGGCTGAAGCCGTGCCCTTCCCGGTTCGTGGTGAGGGGTTGGAGATAGTGGGTGGTGGTGAAAGGGTTCCGTGGCTTGTTGCTCTGGTGGGGATAGCCATAGGTGTCCAAGCTTACCCGAGCGGCTAAAGCCGTGTCGGTGATGGTGGTGATGGCACGGCTGAAGCCGTGCCCCTTCGAGGGTGGTGGGGTCCTTGAGGGGTCTTAGAGTGGGGATGAAGAGTAAATCGCTGGCCGCTGCGGCTTCGCTCCGGCCTTCGGCAGAGTGGAACCCACTCATCCGCATGAAGCCGCGTATGAATGGGGCACCCGGCAAATGGCTTATTGTTCGGCTGAAGCCGCGCCCTTCCGGGGTCGAGTCGCTGGCCGCTTCGAGGCCTTACCGTTAGCCTCCAAAACTGATGTTGGTGGCTTCTTGGAAACTCCCGCTGTGCCTGAACTTGCGAAAGCTGCTACTAGTGATAGCTTCTTTCGGTAACTCTCCTCCTGCATCGTCGAGCGAAAGTCTGCAGCAGCGATAGCTATAGACTCGAATCTGCCACTCAGGTGCCGGAAGAATATGTTCCATCCCATTACCGTGAGCGCTACGGCTTGCAGACCTGCGATCAGTTTTAGGAGGTTGTTATGGGGCAGGTCGGAAAACGCGAACGGGATGTAGAGTGAATCCACGAATGCGGTTCCAAAGCTAAGGCTAAGATGCTGAAGGTGGGCAATACCTATGTACACAGACGCGAAGAGAAGACTGATGTAGATGTAGAAAGGGATTGTAATTAGGGCCGCTAGCACCATTGTGCACTTAGCAAGGAAGACTCGGTTGTCGGAGATGTAACCGAAAATAGATTCATAGATCTTTAGTGTGTTGACTTCGCCTGTTATCTTTTCGGGTCCGGCGTCCTCTTCCCATTCCCGCACTTGTGCGATTTTTTGAGTCAACTGCGTCGCAATTCCGCTGTGTATCTTCTCTAGGTAACTCGATGTGCCAGATAACAAATTCCAGAGAGTATAAACAGCCCTGAATGCGCCGGTTAGCGTAACGACGGCCGCAACGACTATTAGGGTGGGAGACTGCAACGTCATAACCAGTAGCGACCACAGAAACGCAAATTGGTACACCGGTCGTAGGGCTCGCTGTAACTTATCTATTCTTTCTTTGCTTTTCTTATCTCTGAAGTACTGCCTCAGATCCGTGACAGATTCTTTGAGTGTCTTGGATTCGGCCGCTTGGGGTTCGGGCTCAGCAGTGGGAACTATGACTAGTCCGACGGCTGGGAATTTGGACCGCGACTTGATGAAGTGATAGGTGACGCTAAATGTCTTGCTGATCAACTTCCAAGCCGTGCGCATCGGCCACGCATAAATGTAGATCAGGTCCCAGACGACTGACATCCAACCGCAGTTTGAGAAATATGAATAGTAGATGATGAAGGTGAATAGGACCGCGTTATACGCCTGCATCGAGAAAGCTGGCGGAATTGCAAAGGAATGAAGTTGGAGAACGTGGAAAGCGCACAACGCGTGAAACCAAAATAGAACCGCTAGAATCTCGCGGATCGTCTTTCTGATTGGGTGCAGGTTGCGCACTTCGTTCCTCCACTCTCTCAACTGTCTTCTCATTCAAGAAATGCCACTTCGAGCGAAAAAGCCCCGCCTATCAGCGGGGCCATTTCTAACTTGCGGGAAAAACGACGTTGATGTGGGTTGACCCATAAGCCTAAAGTTGTCCGTTTGACTTTTCAGTTACTTGCGGGATGACGACACCTCATAAGTGTGAAGTTGAATACCGCATAAGGCCAAATCTTGACCACGTTTGGACGCAAAAGGCTAAAGTGCCACAAACTTTCGCGATACATCGAATTAGCCTGCCTGTAACTACCTGAAGATATTGGCGTTGTTCATGGAACGCAACGATCGAGATTCGAAGCGCTCGATTCAATTCTGCTTGACCACGGGGTATGTCGCCGCTACTTTGCTACCTGAAGACTTGGCTGGAGGAGGCCGGTGACATCGTTCAGTGCGTCTTGGGGCCGACCGCCATCCAGAAGAATGTACTGGTCGCCGGCGGCGGTTTCGATGCAATTACCACCGTTCTGGTTAGTCGCTTTATTGACGACGAGCCGAACCTCGCTCGTGAGGCAGACGAATACTTGAGATTTAGGCATCGTGTTTAGTACTTGACGTCCTTTCCCTTATCGTCGCTGACGAGGACTCCGCTATGGAGAAGCTGGCCAGTAGCGTCGAAGACGACGAAATTAGCGATTGCGCCTCCGGTGTAGAAGAGGTGCCCTCCGGTGAAAGCATTCTGACGAGTGACAACGGCCCCACCAAGAACGGAGGTCTTGATGGAAAGGATGCGGGTGTGAGGGTCATTGACCTTGCCGAGTAAGGCTTCAGCGCGGAGGATTGCCGTCAGCGACGACGTACCGGTCGCCGAAACGGCGATGAGTAAGTTCTGCACAGCGCCGAGAGAGGTGGAGGCAGCGGACACGACGACATAGACTACGGCTATGTTCTTAAGGAGATGGTCGATGACAGCCTTATTGACGTTAGCAGTTGCGAAGTCAATGGCTCTCGTATCTGCCGACTGATAGAGTGCCAAAACATAACCTTTCGCAGCTATGGTTGAGCGGTCAAGACCGACTTGCTTGGTCTTCAGAACAGCTTTCTTCGCCGCATCGGTCTCAGCGTTGATCTGGTCAGAATTTGCCATTGCTGCCTGGTCGGCAGCAACGTAGGCCCCCAAGGCGTCACTCAGCTGTTGCAGGTTGGATTGGTCCGTGCCGATGGCAGTTTGGAGGTTTGATAGCCTTTTCTGAACCTTCGTGAGGAGCATCACAAAGGCGGAGCTGGTGTAGTCAATTTGAAGGCTCAGAGGCATCTGGGATGGGAGGTACACGGGACCATTCCCGGAGACCAGAAGTTCGCGGCTGACGACCGCGATGAGAGCGGAATCGTCAGCGGTATAGCTGTTGTAGGCCGCAGAGGTGTTGGTGCGGAACATCCCTATGATGTCTGTGACCGTCTTCAGGCTACCAAGGACGAGACCAGGAAGGAGCATGGGTGCGAAGTCTTTGTGGCCAACGGCGCCGGCTTGCAGGGTCTCCAACTTTTGAACCGCCTGATGGAGAGGACTGTAGGCCGTCTGGAGGTCGGCAGCCTGCCCGTCGAGTAATTTCAATGTCGCAACGAGAGCGTTGTAGTTCAGAAGGTTGTTGATTTCGCCGCTGTCGTACATCATGACACCCTGAACATTCGTGAATACGTCGCATATGTCCTTATTATCCAGGTCGTTTTCCGGCGTGCTGCAGGCTCTGACGAGGTCCTTGGCGATAGTCTTGAGTTGCTCATAGGCAATCTTCTGGCTCGGAAAGGGTGCGGATCCAGCGACGGTGTATGCGCCGGAGTTGGGTGTGGCGCTGGAGGCAGGGAGCAAACCTGTGAGCGACGACTGCTGATCTTGCAGGACCTTGAGCTGAGCGTCGGCTATGGCTTGCTGATTTTGAGCAGCAAGGACTGCCGGATCGGTTGTACTAGCGGTCTGAGCACTTATCGGGGCAAGAAACAAAACTGTGGGAAAGACAATTGAGGCGGAAATGATCAAGTTGCGAAATAAGTTTTTCATGTGAATTTCCTCCTTGAGTTCGCTGCTCAGGTTTGTACCCTAAGGCCGGCCTAAACGGCTTTGAGTGCGGCAAAAAGGTTTATCTTTCCGAATCCGACCGCATCGCTGTGACCATTCACATCCACTACAGCGGTGGCTACTTTATCCGCGTTTCGTTGCAAGATGGTGGTTAGTTGCTTAGCAGTGAGGCTGGGCTTGTAGGAGAGGAGGACTGCTGCTGCTCCCGCAGCGATGGGAACCGAAGCGGATGTGCCGCCAAAGCCGTTGGTGTAAAGACCGTCAGCGCCACCGCGCTCAGCATCTCCTGGGTTATAACCAATACCTGTCTGCGATACATCGCAGGTGAAGATACTCTGGTCGCCACCGTCGGAAGGCGCCACCATCGCGACCTGAGAACCGGAATTAGAGTAAGAGGCCGGTAGACCTTCGTCGGTGGAAGAGCCAATTGCGATGGCGCTAGGCAGCGATGCTGGGAAGCAAACAGTTCCTCTGCCGTCGTCACCTACCGAGCAGAATATGGCACACCCACTTCCAGTCGGCCCCTTTGTGGCGGCAGTTGTGATGGCGTCTTCGATGATGGTAGAACCGTCCGAACCGTGCCAAGAACAGGACAGGATGGGAGCAATTCCCGCTGCGTACGTTATCGCGTTCGCTATAAAGAGGTCCGAGGCAAGCTCGCTACCGTGAAAAATTTTGATTGGAAGAATACTGCACTGCGGGGCAACGCCAAAAGCACTCCCATTCGGGTCGGCGGCTCCCACGAGGCCCGCACATGGGGTGCCATGAATGTCATTCTGCGTGGCGTCGTCGAAGGGGGAGTTGAAAACTTTGGGGTTTGGATCATTGAAGCCGGGGTCGGAGGGATCTAGGAAGTAGTCGCGGCCGTGCTGGTCGAGTGCCGTCGGGTCAGGGTTGGTCCATATTTGCTGCCGGAGGGCGGGATGGTTCAGATCAACGCCGTCGTCAAGAACGGCGACCACCACGCCCAAGCCTTGATTCAGGGGCCAGGCCTGTTGGGCGCGGATGTCCTGGGCAACCTGGCCGAGGACAGCCGTCGTATTGTTCAGGTGCCACTGGGCTCGAGGAATCAAAGGTGGCGCGGTGCGGCGGTACTCGGAGACGAAATTGGGAGCAGCGTAAACTATGTCGTCATCACGTTCTGCGAGGTCATTGGCGAGCTGGATGAGGTCATCACCCTGGTACCGGTCGAGCGGATCTCGGACAATCAACTGGTGAGGAGAGTTACCGGTGCGGACTATCTCAAGTTCGAAATCGCCTAAATGGGCTCGACGCCTGGCGGCCGGGACGCGGGTCTTGAAGCGAATTACGATCTCGCGATAAACGCAACGTAGGAGTTGCGTAGAGAAATCGCGGTAGACGGTGGGTGCGCGGTGCGGCCTGGTCCGACCAGGTTGGGCGGCGTCCGCCTCATCGACAAAAAAGCGGGAAGATGCTCGTACGATACGCGCGGCATCGTGCACGTGATGCGCGGAATCTGCCTTCGTCAACACATCCACAAAGCCGATCGAAGGGGGCTCCGAGTCGGCAAGAATTAGGTCAACCTTCGTTCGCTTGAGAGTATAGAGGAACATGGCGCCTTTGCTGAAATCTGTACTTAAGCGTGGAGGAGAAGCATGTCGAGCGGCAAATGGAACACACTGTGTGATAATGCCGCTTCATAAGAATTGCAGGGCTAGGTTTTAGTGAGCGGCAAAAACCTGAGTCATGGAGATGTCATGCCGACGGAAGAATCGACAACGTAAGACTCTAATATGGTTCCTTTGGAGTTGAGTCCTCGTACCTCCTCAGTCGACATTAGACGATCCGTTACCTGATGGCGCGTCTGTCTCAGTTCTTGCCGAAGAACTCCGATCAGGCTTGACCAACCGATAGAAGAGCTTAGCGAATAGGAAGAACGTGACCATCCCTGCGACAAACAGTCCAACCCTATAGAACATCAATGTGCCAACAGCAATGGCGATCCAGAACCCAAGCACGTCGAGTCTAAGATAACCGAGTGGCCAGACCGCCATCTTGTCCAATCGCTTGTTCGCTGCCGCCGCCACTGCCGGTGTCAATCCCAGACGTCCATCGTGAATCGCTTCTCGAGCGTTGGTGCGGGCAGAAAGTGCCGCAGCACGAACAGTCCACACGACGGCCACCATGCTGAAAATAGCTAGGAATACAGACATCAGCCAAGCCAGCATCCCTCGAACCTGCTGGTCGTGAAGATTGACCAGATTGAGAAGGACCTGACCTAGGTTGACATTCTTCGCACCCGCCGCGGCTTGTAATACACCATTATTGAAATCTTTCGTGATGAAATCAGCGAGGCTCGATGCGACATTACTCGCCATATAAGCGCCCTGCAATCTGACAAGAAAGCATATGAGATATGCGACTAGTGCAGCTGCGAGCAGGTTTTCCAATGCAGGTTCGAACACCTCGAAGCCAAGGCGTTCATCTCTCCCGTCGAGATCCGGAAGCAAGATGAACTCATCATTAATCTGGCCAGTTGGGATAACGCGGCCTAGATCGAGAACCGAGACGAAGAAGGCAAGTAGCGAGGAAAGCAAGAGACCTTCCATCGTGAACGCAGCCAAATCGAATGCAGCGTTGGCAAGGTTTCCGCCCATCGACCAGTGCTGCATAATACCAGTGAGTCCCCAGTCATAATCTGAGAACTGGAGAGGAGGGGGATGGTAGTACCTCTGGGGATGAACCAATCTCCAGAAATTGTTGGTGAACCACTCGATGAAAGCGATGCAGGCCGGTGTTGCGATCGCGAAGACGATCATCGCTGTCTTGCGAATCACATTTCCACTCAGCCATTTTTCAATCAGGGACCTTGCAACTGCCGGCTTCAAATCTGGAGTCCGAACCATGTTGCAATCGTGCAGTCTCCCAAGAGCCTTGGCCAGCCCCCCAATGGCGCTGGCCATCAGATACAGCAACACCGGAAACAGGAGGGCGTAGCACAGCGACCAGTTCAGGGCGTGCAAATAGCCCACTTGCCTGGCTACTGGCGCATGCGGTGGCCAAGCGGTAACCAACCCAGCGTGGACGGCCATACTGCCGAAGATCAGCAGAAAACCAGGGAGTATTCCTGCTAGCAGCACGTACCACGGCTGGATGAAACAGACCGCTTCAACAAATGAACGCGGACGCCGACTCATGAATTTCCTTCCTGATGTCTTTGACAATAGCGGCTTAGCAGTTGAATCCGTCGCGAATGGACTCGGACTGTAAGATACCTGCAAGCGTCTCATCGAACACAGCTATCGTAATCGTCTCAATCCGCGGGTTGACCGGCTAGGAGCGTCCCAAATTGCGATCATGAGGCACCAGAAGCAAGTGGCTTGACTCAGACATCCGTCCGCTCAATGCAAATATTTCCTCACCGCCCTTGTCTCTTTCAAACTTTGGTTGTGCGGGCCTGGACTATCAGCCCCATCGACAATCGATATGACAAGTAGCGCACGAAGCGTGCTGTGTAGCGCCGTCCCTCGTAGCTGGGCCGCTAGTAAGAACACTGTCGTGGCCATTCCGACAGCGGACCTTGACAACGTTTCCTTTGAACACTTGGGTGTGACAGGTAGAGCAAACATGTTGGCATGTGCCATCGTCCACGAAGTCCGCATGCCCATTAGGGCAAACCACTAGCCACTTGCCATAGATGCATGCTCTAGATTCTGGAGTGAATAAGACTGAAATGGATAGGAAACCCAACGATCTCGCCGCGAAAGTGCCAAACGCCCTTCTAGATAAAATCATCGATTATTCTCCTTTTTCCGCGATTAACTTTCGGTTTGACTCCTTTTCTCGAGGCTTCACACACACTCATAGGCGCAAGCCTTATGGATCAAAGCGACCACTCATAAGGGCCGCACTCCATGCGGGTTTTTGATTTGGCGCGGGCCCGGGGAAGGCCGAGATGGGCAAAGCTACCGGCTCGATCGGTGGCGCATCTGGAAGATAATCGCTGTGTCCATAGTTCCAGTCGTCCGGGATCTGCCAGTCGGCGTGTAGGTTCGCGGGATAGGGACTGGCTGGTCCTTCCCTCCCCAATGCCTCGTGTACGTAAGGGATACCCCGCGAAAGGATGCCGCCTAAAACATTTCCCGTCGGAAATGCCCACTTCAGTACATCATCACTGCGCGAGGCCACTACGGAAATGTTCTGCACCTTACTTGCAACGCTGGAGTATTCGGCGATCAGACAAGTGTTGTCGATGGCTCCCGCCATCAGAAACAGCGTGTGGGCCTTCCGGTTAAGTCCGCTCAAGGTCTGCAAAACGACCCGTGCTCCAAGAGAATGCGAAGCAAAAGAAATCGAAAGCGCACCGCCGAAGTTGCTATTGATGAAGTCGGCTAGGAGCTTTCCGGAGGCCATAGCCTCATCGCCCTCCACGACATAGTCAATCTTCGGAATCCACCGCGAATCCCCGGGCCAAAGAATACCTAACACCACGACGCTTCCGAGGGTGAGGCCAGTATTCCATCCGCAGAGATTTGCCTCGCCTTCAGACTGGGAAACGCTGAACCCGTGTGTCACCAGGAGAACGTCACGCCCCTGAATCTCTTTGGTCACATCAATTAAGGAATGCGGGCGATTGCCATCGCCCCAGATCGAAACCGCCTTGCTCACACCGCCACCACGAGGCAGGACTCGCGTGCTGAGGATTAGCATGTACTACCCCCTAAACTTGCCGAGTGTGTCAGAGGCTGATTGGATGGCATTCGCAATGTCCTTTGCGACGGGCGCCAGAGGCGTAGCAACAAGTCCGATCAATATGACCTGCCACTGTGGCAAGGGGGGATTGATTTGACCATTCGCGACAAGCGCAAGGCCTACTGCCAATAAGCATGCGAGCGCTTTGCAAACATTCCGATAGCGCTGATCGCCCTGCTGATAGGCCTTATCGACCAAGGCGGCTACAGACAGATCAAAACGTCCAAACGTGTCCGTTTCTTCGATGGAGAGAGCGCTTTCTGGCGTGCCCGCCTGCTTCAGTTTCTTCGCGACACTCAGGAGAAATGTTGGGTCAACTCCCGTGGCCTTTGCAAGACCCGGGGCGCTCGATTCGTCTAAATGGAGTTTGACAAAAGATGTTGCCGCGGCCTTCTGTGCAGCTGAGTCCATCCCGTTGATCCAGTTGGCCAACAACGTATTGAAGATGTCAATCCGATCGAGCCCACAGTTCTCTGCTTCTGCATCGGAAGGGAGCAGTCTGCTGATCGTTTTCTTTATGAAGCCAAAGCCAACCCGGCTTGTTCCGAAGGCTCCGAAAACTTTGGTGGTGTCCACCAATCCTGTGGCCGCAGTTCCGAGCGCACCAACGGCGAGGGTGGCTGAAGGCAGGTTGAGCGCCATTGCAAGTACTCCTGAAGACAAAGTGTGCTCTGCAAATTGGACAATTTCTAATTGTCTGTCTACGGTTAGGAGGCAAACTCTACCTAATTCAATCGATTAGTACGAGTCAAATCGCTAACATGTTGCTCTCAGGGAAATGCATCAAAGACGGATGACAGAACAATGCAAGACATCGCCCAATCAGTCGTATCTTTCAGCCAGTCGTATCATCGCTTGTACGTATATCTGTTGCGTATGAGCAAACGCATTGAACAAACTCACGCAGCCCGTGCGATTGCAGAGGCTTCCTGCGGCGACACTGTGTGATTGTGTATATCGACGTTTCCCGAGAACGAAGAGTTATTTTCACGCTTTCCGCCTGCGAGGCGGTATTTCCTTCTCATTGTGCGCTCGCCGGACGGAAAGCAAGTGCTTCATTTCGAAGCCTGCAGTGGCTTCCTGAGCATCAGCGTCGATAACGGCGATGCTCCAAAGGCCATGCGTCGGTTTCTCGAAAGTTGGCGATCCTGGGAGGTCTGTCCTTCTAAATGGCCCTCGCGACTATATATATGTCGGTTCGGCGTTCACATTGGAGGGTCCAATGGCATTCAGGAGGTAGCTTGCTAAACGGTGCTTCCTGCCCCGAAGGGCAGGCTTACTTCGCGAACAGCGAATCTATGTCAGAAGGATCCCCTTCAATTGATACTCCTTCATCGACTTCCTCCGGGATTAGCTTTCGGTATTTGATTCCGCGTGGTTGGACAATCTTGCTGAGTATTCGCAAGCGTCACGGTGAACTTCGCGGTATTCGTAGTCGAACCGCATCCCGCTAATGTGGTTCTGTAGGTGTACGTAGCGGGTTGGCCTGGCTGGGGAAAGACGGTCGAATCGAATGTGCAATAGCTTGAGGCGGTGTTGGAATAATTTCCTTGGCATATGGAACTTGGGGAAAATCTGGAAGCACTCCAAGATTCCTCTACGTTGCCGATGTTTCCGTCCCAGGAGATGAGTTGCGGAGTGGACCCATCCATGACGATGCATGTCGAAGAAGGGTTGGGGATGATTGTTGTCTTTCCGTCGGTGGAACATGTAATTTCAATAGGGGTCGTATCGTAGCCGTTGGCACCAGCGGTCCGAGGTGAAGGCCCGGCAGCTGGCTTGGCCATACTGGTCAATTGATTGGCCGGACCTGCTTCTGGCGAACTAGCCGTACAGCCTCTGCAAGGGATAATGCTAAATACATGTGCTCCCTTATTATTTACCTGCTGGACAGGTTTGTTCGACACGGGGATATCTATCGGGCACGCTGTCGGTTTGCCCACTATCGGGTCTGGGACAATCTGGTAGGTAACGCTCATGGCTTGGCCAGGCTGGATGTTTTTCGGAGCAACAATCGTGCAAGCGACGATTGCATTAGTGGCAACGTGAAAGTCATTATCAAAGGGTGGCTGGCACGGAGATCCATCTCTAAATTTCACACAATAACCAGGACCGTCGGGTATTTGAGTCGTCCATTGAATGACGTCACCGACTTGCCCCCTAGCTCGCGTGAGACCTTCTGGTGTCGCGATCGCAACTAAAGTAACAGGAGGGTGATGGCAACAACCACCGATCATCGACAAGGTGGTAAGCGCTGCAGCAGTGTGGGAACGATATTTCCGCATAGAACGTCTCCAAGTTCGTTGGTTACACTCACGTTTCGGTTGTTGAGGCCATCGATCCAATCATCTGGTGATAGCGAGGATCGTTGCGAAGCTCTCCCATATCGGGCAGGGTACGAAACTGGAATTCGGTAGCACCGCGCTTCAGGCAAGCATCAACTGTGGCTAGAGCCTCGTCTCGTTTGCCAAGAAGTTCGAGCGTTCTTGCTTTGTACAGCTGAGAGTCGATATCTCTGGCAAAATATTTTTCCGCCTTCGCGACAAGGTCGGCCGCGTTCTCGAGTACGCCCGTTTTGACACGACTAAGCGCGAGGAGCATCCATCCCGGCCCATCTTGCGGAGCGTCGACCAACTCTTCATCCTGGGCGGTAGCCGCTTGATTATAGGCTTTGAGCGCGGCAGCGTGGTGGCCTCTCGCAAGAGAATAGCAATCGCCAAGTTCCAACCAGTTCCCTCCGTCGGCTGGATTGAGCTTTACCGCCCTCAGACCAAACGGAATGGCTTCGATGGGCTTGCCTTCACAGCGTAAGGTCGCGGCCATGCTTTTTTCGGCTGAATCGTTCGGCCCGAGATCCAAACACCGGTTTAGATAAATCTTCGCTTGCTCGATTTTGCCTTGCTGCAAGTACACTGCGCCGAGGTTGTTCAGGGGCAGTGTTCTCTTTGGGGCGGCAAGACTTGCCGTTCGAAACTCCGTGGCGGCTTGCGAGTACTTGCCCTCCATGCCGAAGAGAACTCCTCGTTCTTCGTGACCGAGCCAATAGTTCGGGCGCAGCTTCACTACTCTCGCGAAAACCTCTTCCGCATCAGGCCAGCGATTCAGCCCGGTCAAAAGCTGCCCCTTAGCAACGAGCACTCGAGGGTTGTTCGGATCGGCGGCGAGAGCCCTTTCTATCTCCAGGCCAGCTCCGTCTTTGTCACCGGTCTGATCCAGGAGCAATGACCGCGCCATATGGCCATCAACCAGATTTGGATTGAGGGATAGTGCAGTGTCGGCGTTGCCACGTGCCAGATTCAACGCAGCCGAATCGCGATGGATAAAGTAAAAACGTAGGTATGCGTTTGCGAGTTTCGCGTACGCGGTTGCATAGTGGGGATCCAATTCGACCGATTCTTTGTATTTATCAATCGCCGCGTTAAGACCCGCGTCGTTCTCTTGCTTCATATATGACTCGGCGGTCTGAAATGCAGCATAAGCCGTCGATGATTGTGTGTCTGGTATTGCGTCGCTAAGATTTCGCTGATAACGCTCCACATTAAGAAGTTGCGCTGCGGCACGAACCGCTTTATCTGGAAGCGCTATTGGTTCAGCGAGCGGCCATCTAATCGTTCTCTCTCGAAGTGTCTGTCCTGAAGATGGATCCACGACCGCTAAGGCCAGGCGTAAATATTTTCCATGAGGCACAGCTGATGCAGCAAAGATGAGGTTCGCACCCAATGTCTCGCGAACGTCATTCAATTGCGTCTTCGTCTTTAGATGAGGGTCACTAGCCGGAGACACGACGAGAAGATCGTGATCAAATGCCTCCACGCGAGCCAGTTCACTGCCTATGGCATCGATAACGCCTTCTACTATGGGCTTGATGACCGGGTCTGAAGCGGGCCAGTTGAGAAGGGCGACGAAGCGCTTTTGCGGAAGCGGATGTAGAAGCTCGTTGGCACGATTCGCGAGGCCATCCCAATTCCATATAACTCCAACCGCTGCGCCGCAGGCGGCAACCGACGATCCCACGATAAAGTTGCGACGGTTGAGAACGCCACGTTGCGAGTCGCCGGAAGAGACGACGAGCTTGCGCGATTCCAAGTCGCCTCCAGCTTCAAAGGCGGGCTGAATTTGTTCGAAGGCATGACAGCGGCGAAGGGGGTCGTGCGAAAGGAACTCTCTAACGGCATGAATGAGGATGGGAGGAGCATCAACTGCCTCAAGTGCTGCAGATGGTTTAGCCGACAGGCCATCTGCCTCGACATTAGGTTTTTCGTTCGTCAACACCTGCTGCAAGAGAACGCCGAGGGCGAAGATGTCGGTGGCTTGCGAAGGAGGGTTTCCCCCGAGAAGTTCCGGAGCAATATACCCCGGTGTGCCTGCGATGTGCTTGCGAGTAAAAACAGTTGCCTCTGAAGCATAGAGACGCGCGAGACCGAAGTCCATGATCGAAAGACAAAGACCCGATTCCGATTGCTCGAGCATTACGTTCTTGGGCTTGACGTCGCCGTGAACAACGCCAGCCGCATGCATGGTGGCAACGCCAGCAACCATTTGGCGAAAGATCGAGATGATTTCATTTCGAGAGAGCGGCTCAGTTTTCGTGAGCCGGGAAGCGAGCGTTTCGCCTGAGAGCAATTTCATCGTAAGAAACAGAAATGGCGGAGGGGGAAGCTCACAGTGCGCGATATCGTAAATGGGGCAGAGATTGGGGTGCGTCACTTTTCGTGCGAGAAGCACCTCCCGCTTGAAGCGGTGTGCTGACTCTGCGTCATCGGCGATGTGGGGGAGGATCACTTTGAGCGCGACGTGGACGCCTTGGAGAAAACGATCTTCCACCTCATAGACTTCTCCCATTCCGCCTCGATCGATAAAGCGAACGACCTCAAAGCGGTCTGCGATTGTCTGTCCGGGCTGGAATCGGCCGGTCGGGAGAGGAGCGGCACCACGGATTTTCGCAGGGCCGCCCATTGATTCAACGGCAGACTGGGTCAGGTCCGATTGATGTGCGAAGATCTTCGACTTTCTTTCAAGGAAATGCCCCGCTTGCTCGTCTGCAAGAAGCAGTTCTTCAACGCGCTGCCTAACTTCAGGTGCACCTGCGCATTCACGGTCAAGAAACGCGCGGCGATCCTCAGGTCGCCGATCCAGGGCGGCACCGAACAATTGCTCAACGGCTTGTTCTTGGCTAGCCATGATTCCCATCCGGAGGAGTTAGGAATATGAATCGGCACGCTATCGTTCAAACGCCTGGATTTGTAAGTAGCAAAACCTCATGGCGTCGATTTTGGAAGAGGGGAACGGTTGGTGGCCGTCAGTACAGCACGGACGCAAATGTTACCGATCTTTGGCCCCAATAGTTACACAACCCCCGTCGAATTTCCACTAATAAGTCGCACTTAGATCACGGCTTAGTCCTTCGTCCACTGGTTAAGGTGGGGCTCGTGGGTGAGATGGGCCGTCCGTTTCTACTTATCTTTCCCTTCGAAAACGTTGTGATCGATCTGTTCTTCCCGTAACTCACTCAGGATGTGCACATTGGGCGAAGCTGAACATCCCAGGACGACCCTCCAGGCCGCACGGTGTAGCGTTGGCAACACTTGTCTGAAGAGTGGTCTTGGCAAGCCAAGGCGGGTTCTGAAAGCAATCAGTAAGCGATCAGTATGTGGAACAGCAGCCGCCACTCTTCTATGCCGAACTGTCTTCAACGTCCTAGGTGGCCAGATCAACGCAACGCAGTTCAATGTCAGGACCTCACTCCGCGCTGCTCAGTCAGTGCTGCGCAGGGTCTCCACGAGAGATCTGGAACGATGGGGCCATGGGCATTGGCGCAAGCCAATCGAATCGACCCGTTGCTTAACAATCGCTTTCTCGATAACTCCAAGAGCTAAGCTCAGTCCATCGTCGCGTGCGAATTCGCTCTACCGATCTTTCCGGACTCCCATGGAGGTAGATCCGCTTCGCTTTCATGGGGTGGTTCGGCACTGCACGCAATATCGAGTTGCGGCGTGTATCCTTGCTGCATGCCAGCCTCACCCCAACCCCCAGATCAGTTTGAACAGATGCTCGCGGAGATGGAGACTCCGGAATGGAAGTTGAAGTACGAGGCAGACCATCGTTTCCTATGGGAGGTGATCTACGCTGGGCTTCAGGACTTGAACACCGGCTTTGACTCTCCGCTGGTTGGCCATTTCTCCCCTGCGGATTTTCTCATTGTGATCGACCGATGTGAGTCTCTGAATGTAAAGGTCAACGGTATAGAGGTCTTCACCACCGATGTGAAACCACCATGGAAAGTCGAACTTCTGGAAGTCGAAATCTCTCCCGGAGAAGGGTATGACTGGGCCCGCCGGCTCGTCGGGCAGTATCAGGGAAAAGCTGACTTTACCATCTCGGCGACCTTCCATTTGCCTTAGTCGTGCCGTCGCTACCCTTCAAACTGGATTGTCAATATGACCACGGCTTGACCTGACATTCATTTTAGAAATGACGGACCCGGAGGATTTCACAAAAATGCCCGAGTTGACCAACGACGAACAGGTTACATCCGTCTGCTCGGCCGTTTTGCTAGGTCGGTCATCCGTTTGTCCTCTCACGGTAGACCTTCCGTTGCTGCGGCGGGTACTCGCCTCTATCGAAACAGCAGAATAGGACTGCTAGGCGGCTCCGTGCCCGGGCAAAGAACCTTTCGGTGAGTCCTAGGACACGTTGCGCTTCAATGTACGTGTCGGTCATCTGGATTGCGCCCATGACCTCAACGAGTTCTGGGTCGTGCTGCTTGACGTAACAGACAAACTCGTCGACCAAGATGCCACCCACAAGCATCTGATCGTAGGTCATCGCCGATGGGCTGCCTTCGCTGGTCAGGTTGGCGATATAGGCGTCGTCGACGATGTTTCCATTCGCGTCCGATGAGAAGATGTCGAGCGTGTCGTACCGCTGAATGGGATTCGACTGAGCCCTCTTCCATAGGGAGTTAAGGTAGTTAGTCAGAATCATCTTGAGATAGTTTAAGAAGCGTGGCTCGGAAGCGCCATGGGACTGATCCGGATTGAAGGTCTGAATCCGATCCCTGCAGCCGTGAGGAAACCCGTTGTACCCTGGGGCGCAGAACTTTGACTCCTCGGGCAAGACCATTAGGAATATCAGCACCTCGCTCTCGTAGTCTTCCCGCTCCAGATCTCTGACGTGCGGCAAACGACGACGGACGCTGTCGCGGATATACCTGGGATACCGCTCAATGAACTCTTCGACGCAAATGGGCACGATGAATCCATCGTGCCCAACAAAGTGGCCATCCTCGGAGATGCTATAGGGATCGCGCTTAGGCGACGGCTTCCTCGGTTCGACCTGAACGTCCTGCGAGGCCGATGGTGTCTCGAATACGGCAATCGAGGGAGGACAATCAAGACTGGGGTTGAGATCGTGGGCGCGGATAATGGCGGGAAGGAGCGAGGACGTATTGATCAGGTTCAAGGAAGCCTCCGTACGCGAGATAGATTGTGATCTGCTGCTGACCACAAATACCATCACACGGGACGGTACGGCACACGTCCACGGCTTTACTTTAATGCTTGACCTCGCGTCTCTTCTTTTTCTTTTCAGCTGAGCACACAGAAGAGCATACTTTAGTTTCATTGTTGCTTTTCAATATCATGAGCCGACGATCGATGGGTATCAAAGCACCGCAGAAGACGCAGAGCTTTCGCGGGGAGTGTACTTCAAGATCGAGAGGTTGTATATGGGGCCAGACTTGAGCTAGGGCATTCCATCTCACCAGTTCCGGGAGGGTCGGAAATCGCCCTCCTTTTCTTCGATTGCAGCGTCCGCAAGCCAGCACGACATTCGAGACATTGTCTCGCCCTCCAAGGCTGACCGGAATGAAGTGATCCACGGTTCCATATCGAAGACTCGAGAAAAATTTCCGCAGGGAGATATGGCGACCACAATAAAAACAGACCTGCCCTTGGGCCAGCAAGAGTTTATTGAGAAGCTTGACGTCATCTCGTGGCGTGGTATTCCGGAAACCACTTGCATTCATTTGCTAAGCTCCCTTTCGGCGAATCGCCATATCGGAAATCGGAATGGATGGCCGCCACTTTATCTCTCTAGTCGCCAAGCAGCTCAATGCCTTCTAGCGAAAGCTCTACTATGCGAGATCGCGAACCATAACACGGTATCTTCTCCGAAAGTTGATCGAAATCAACTTGTGTCATTGAGTTCCTTCACACAAAAGCTGAACAATGGCTTCAAAGAACCGAGCCGCAAGTGGCTATGGACTCGAATCGAGGAAAGTGTAAGAGCAGCTTAGCTCTTTACAGGCCTCATTCTTATTACAAGAGGCTTATGAACCAGTTCGTCCAGATGTCCCATCAGTGCTACGTTTGCGAACGTTACGCCATCATCCTCCACAAGTCCGTAAGCCCCATGCACGTGACCGAACGCATGCAGCCGAAGTTGCCGAAGTTGCTTGATCCGATCCAACAGCTCGGGGTCGCCCATTCGGTCTGGAGGTCTAGGGGAAAGGTCCAAAATGCCGTGCGGAGGACCATGGGTGATGAGGATATGAGTGTCGTTAGGAATTTTCGACCAGTGTTGCTTCCGGTCTGAGCTTGAGGATTTCCCGAAGGCTCCCCCGTAGAGAGGTGTCATCGGAGAGCCATAAAAACGGAGGCCCTCGACGGTCACGGCCTCGTCAATCAGAACTTGCGCGTTGGAGAGCAGAGAACGACGCCGTGAATCTGCCTCTAAGAAAAATTCATGGTTGCCGGGAACCACCCACTTCTGCGGATGTGGCTGTTCGCCTAACCACTCGTCAAAATCTTTGATGGCTCGAAGACTTTTGCTAAACATCGTGAAATCACCGGTACAGATGAGAATGTCCCCTGCAGGCACAGTGACCTCGCGATGAAGCTCGTGCGTATCGCCGAAGAAAACAAGATCCATAGAAACCTCTAATCAGGTTGGGTAGCGTCGTTTAACAGACTTGGGGCCGAAGGCGCTTTATCAAGGCATTCTGGATCGGGTAAAAGGAAGAATCCAAATCTTCTTCCGAATCTTCGATTATTCGACCGGCCTCGACGTAAAAACCCGGCTCATGAGAAAGCCATTGAGAGCGTTCAATAACCACAAAGAAATGACGTTCTTTCCAATTTTAACCCTTGATCGCCATCACGGGCGCATCAAAGTACAGCGTGTTCAAACGGTCATAGCACTCCTCATACCCATGGGCGATTGTAATGACACCACGGGCCGGGGCTTCGGTGGGGTCGCCGACCACCCACCAATGCTTGCCATCGCCTCTCAACGTCGCAAGCACTTCGCGCAGAAAGTTTAGCTCGATGTGCAGTCCAAGTGTCAGTTTGTTCAGATCTATGTCCATACTCTAGATCTACGAAGCCCGCACTGCAGTTGTGGAGTTTGAGAAGGCTTTTTTAACTCTGCCGTAGCTCTCCAGGCGACACCTTAATTGAGGATGATTGGCGGTCATTTTCTGACCGGTCACGAGCCCACGGAATGGTGACTCATTTCGAACTTGCGAAGCGTATATCGTTCGGCGGCGCTCTCTTTGATGAGCCCATCGATGCCAGCATAGTCTGCGATGGCGGGAATCCAAGTCTCCATCGTTCGTGAGGGAGCGAAATCCTTGAGGAGCCTATGAAAGTTCGAGGGCCAATCCGCAAGCACATTGGCAGCAGCCGGCACTATGTCGCTGGGCCAGTTAGATGGTTTGCGCCCGCTCGCACCCATCCTCGCCTTGCCTAGCATGCGAACCGTGGAAAGAATTTCTTGAAGGCTCATGTTCTCAAACTGGCGCTCAGGTATGCAGTCATCACTTCGCATGGTTAGGTCGCCGAGCGTTTTACGACGGATCAGGTCCAAGAGCTGCAGTTGTGGCTTGGCAATAATTGAACGGGACAGACTCTGACATCGCGCCCCACATTTGCATTTGAGCAAACCCTGTCTGAGCCAAGTTAACGGCTTTTCGCATTCAACACAGAAATACACTGCAGCTTGCTCATGAGTCGGACAGGCCACCATGAAGGATAAGTGCCAGTGGGCCTCGATAAATCCCTTTTCGTTTACACAAGCCGGACAAACCTTGGCTCGTTGCAGGTCTAAGTAGCCTATTCCTACGGTGTGCCCCAACAAGCGAAGGCCGCGATCGCCGCTATGCAAGGGCTTCATCGCTATTTGCTCAATTTCATCCCTGGTGCGGTTCGCTATATCCGCTAACTTCTTACAGTTATATGTTTTTGAAGAAAGCTCGTCGGAGTTCATGTCGGCTACCCGAAACATCTTCTTGGGGGAGTCATAGCCATTCCGTTCGCTGAGCCGCAGAAGGTATGAGGGGAGACTCTCCGTCGGATGCTGTGTTGGATGAATCGCTAACAGTGATTGGGTCATCGGGTTACTCCTTCGAGTGTGCCATTTCCATGGCCGGGTTTGGAGAGGCGGCTCCTACGTCCAAAGCCACGCACAAGTGCATCCCTGTCAGATCTAGACATGAATGGCTGCGGTCCGCCCTTCCTTCTCGACGATACAAATAAGATCTTGATTCCCTTTTTCTGAAGTCGACACATGAGTGCCCTGCTGCTGGTGTCGAGCTCTTTGGCAATACTCGCCAGGGAGACATGCGCCCTCCTGAATGAGTCAGCAGATTCAATGTCAACTCGCAGACCGCCACGCGATTGTGGGGACTTCAGCAACCCGACACGCACCAATTCTGGAACCGTTCCCCGATCACATCCCAGAAACGTCGCCGCCTCAGTGACGGTCATCGACTCGGCGGTATCCGTGCTTTGGATGTTTCTGACAAGTTCTCGGTAAGCGGCGCCGTTCAGGAGCAAGCCCCCAGGGACACCATCGAAGTCCGCAGTCAGTGCGATTTCGCCTTGGAGAATCGCCCTCATGACCCGGATCTTGATTTCTAAAGATCGATGGTGCGACTGCATTGCAGCTTGCAATGTAATGTGTTCTTCGCTCATACGGGCCGGCACGCTGGCAAGCGAAGCGAGAGCCACTAACTTTCGGCTGAAGGCGTGTACATCGCGTTCATGAAAACCGGCCTGCTTGGGAAGGAGATGTTTGACTTCGTACAGACCAGTTTTCTTAAGCTCCTTCAGAACAGACACGGAAAGCCCCAAGCGCTTGGCCGCTTCGCGATCCCTGTATATCCTTCCAGGCGAGATAGAGGGGATCGCGGTTTCACCCACGTCAATAAGAATCCGTTCCTGCTTGGTAGACAATATTTTCATAGTAGGCATGTTCAGACTCGACAGCAGACGTGCCACAGTCCTCGGCTGAATTCCGACTCTCGCCGCAAATTGAGAGCGAGTCATGTATCTTCCAGCAAGCGCTGCTCCCGACTGCTTAGCCAATCTTTGGTCGACAGAGCCGCGGCCCCAGTGGTTCATGGCAAAGTCCAAGAAGACCAACTTCATGAATTCCGTTTGCGCTAGCGGCACGATTGCTCGGCTCTTGAAGAGCGCCTTATGGATGGAGGCAAATTGTGTCCGGACTCCCGCCGGACCGGTCGCCGGTACGCCTTTTCCAATATCCGACAACAGCTGCATGAAGTTGGTAGGCCAGTTCACCAATACGCGAGAGGCGTCCGATACCACTCGCTGTTGATCGGGCAACTCGGCGTTTCCATCGGCGGCTACGCGATGCCTCGCAAGAGTCCGAATCACTGAAAGCAGCGTGCGAAGGCTCATGGATGCGAGATCATCTACAGGCAGACACTCCGGATTGCGTTCATTCGCAGGTAGCCCCAGTACCCTTCTTCGGACTACATCCAGTAGGCCAGCTGTCGGTCCAGATACTGCAACCATCGGCGCTTCGAGAAGGCTGCCTCCACACTTGCACTCCAGCAAGCCTGGCCGGAACCAGCTCAGGGCGTTACCGCATTTCGGGCATACGGATAACGCCATACAACGGTGGACAGGACACGCGACCATGATTTCTAGATGCCAGTGCGCTTCAACGAAGCCCTTCTCAGTAATGCACCGTGGGCAAAGCTTCGGCGTCGTTATCTCAATGTCAGTCGGGACTACGGGATGGCCCAGCAATCGTGCCCATCTCGGATGTGCTGTCGACGGACTGAAAGCGAGCTTCTCAAGTTGGGGTGCCGAGTGATTGGCGATCATCGCCAATTTCCCGACCCTTATGCCTGTAGTTCTCGTCTCGTTCTGCCTCATGCCGGCCAACTGGAATAGGTTCCAAGGTGACACATAGCCATTTGTTTCGCTGAGCCGCAACACATAGCCCATGAGGCTCTCTGTCGGATACGGAGCGGGATGCCGAGGAAGAAGCGGCGTGGTCATCTTTTCACCAGCATGGAATCGAGAGACTGCTTCTTAGCTTTCCGATGTCCTCGCGATGCGGGTTGCTCTTCTTCATACTGAATCGATCCAATCTTTGCCGCCCGCTCTAGAATGTCCATATCCACAGAGAGTGAAAATGTTCGGTCAAAGGGATGAAGCAGCTGGCTTGGGTCTAAAGAATAAGAAACTTGGCGATCGGCAACATTGAGATCTTCCATTGTTATGGACGTCTTGTTTCCCCCGATGGCATTCCTCTCAGCCTTCTGGAGAAGCTTAACCAAGTAGCTGATTAGACCGCCGCTTGCGCAATAAAACCTGAAAGCCATCTCCTCCGAATGCAGGACAGGAGTTTCATATTCGGCGGCGAGCTTCTCGTGAAATTTCTTGAGAATGCATCTGAACTCTTTGCGCTGGCCCATATCCTGCCATGAAAACCGCGGCATCCAGATCGGGGCCATAAATCGCCTGCGCAATTGTTCGTTCTGACCGATTATTGCAGTGCAGGGAGGGGTACCCGCCACTACTAGGACGACCCGCGTTTGGTCCATCAAGACCTTCAACCATTCGGCGACGTCGTACATCATCTTGTTCTCTTGCCGGTTATAGAAGTGCTGAAACTCATCCAGCATCACCATGCGAATACCGATGTCCGTCATATACTTGCGCACGCGTTTATATTTTTCATCTGCTGAGCCGCGCTCCCAATCTCCCGCGGAAAAGCCGGCGAGTAGAGCTCCAGCCAGACTGCGAATGGTGGGCTGGGGAGGAACCGTTGCAAACAAGATCTGACCGCTTAGGCCCTCCTTGTCGCGGGTGAGCCCGTACTTTGTTCGGAACCCGCTCATTACACTGGTCTTGCCGGTGCCGGCCTCTCCAACGATTGCCAGACCCATGGCTTCCGTCTTCCCGCCTGCGAACTGTAGGCATTGCTCGATCTGCTGCTCTGCCTCCATGAAGGCTGTGTGGGGGACGACTACTTTATCGACGATCGTGATATTGGTTTTGATTTTCATATTAGCCCTTGTCTCTTACTTCGAAGTCTGGGAGATCGTCTGAAGAGTCTTGAGAGCCGTAGCCTTCCAACCCATTCGATCCCGGTGCAATTGGGTAGAACTCCAAGAGCAACTTGTCTGTAGCCGAACTCCCGGTTCTCGGTGTTGCCACCAGCACTGACTCCCTTTGGGCTCTCCCAGCCTGAGTCTTTTCAGTTCCCTCAAGCAACTGCCCGTATCTTCTGCCGAGCTTTCGTTTCTTACTGGTCTTGGCCTCGGCGATCCGCCTATTCATATCCTGAGTTACTTGTCGGCGCCCCTCAGCACCCTGATCCATGTCAGCGTTGTCTCTTTGCAGTTTGCGGATCACTTGGTGAGCGTGAAGGCTTAATCCCTGTGCGTAGGTTGGCTCGAGCGACGGCACCTCGAGCGGCTCCCGCCTATCCGGCACGATCACGTAGATCGAACCGATATCCATCTGGTTTACGCGTACGTCTACCTTTAGGTTTGTGCCCCACTGTCGTCTAAGCTCGCTGAGCTCGTGCGAGTTATAGGAGAGACCTTCGTACTGTATTCCTTTGTGTGTCAGAGTCTTTTGCGTAGCACTACCCATAACAGCATCGAAACGACTCGACTCGGCGGGGTACCGAATGTCCTCGGGGCAAATGTTCGCTTGCCACATTTTCGAAGGTGTCGTGTCTAAGGATCGGTGAAGCTTTTGATGGTAGACATCGGCAATCCACTGCATCACATTCTTCTTCAACGCGGAAAGGGTGAGGCAAGCGTGCTTCTGAGAATCGTAGTCCCCCTTTTCCGTAATACTTCTGAAGGCGGTTCCTGGAACTCCCTCGGATACGGCGCGATTGAGTGTACCCAGGACTCGCTCGATCTTCCCCTTGTATGTAGGCGTAAGACGGGGTGACGTGACAATATTTATCCCGCGCGAGAGGCACATCTTTTCCAGGCTGGTGCCGTGAAACTCGAGCCCGCCATCGACGACTAGATTGTCCATGATGCCCGCTGCTGGCCATTCGGAATTGATCTCCGGGTATTCTTCCCGAAGCCAACTTTTAGGTCGAAAACAGTCGCTCAAGCAGAGTTGGACATTTAGATAACTTGGGGAATTGAACCCTATATAGATGCCCAGGATGCAGCGACTGAAGTCATCGATGCAGACTGTGACATACGGCCGTCCAAGTACCTGTGCGGTCTGTTCATCCACGACCACAATGTCCAACTGTGTGTGATCAATCTCCGCACGCTCGAGCGGACGCTCAGTGACAACATGACCTTTGACTGAACGAAAAGCTTTGCGTGCAGCTTGGTAGCCGTAACGTGCAGCGTGCTTATCATAAGCCGGGATTTTGTTCACGAGGCGTTGAAGGAGGCGTCGAGTGGGCAGTTTCAATTGCAGACTGGGTAATAGCAACTTGTTCGCTTGGTTTATCCGGATGTGCGCATCCTCGAGCGTCTTCTCGATGGTATTTCGCTCTCTCCTTAGATACTTGGATTGGATGGCTTGATCGCAGATCTCTATTACCGCCTGAGGGTACTGCGGAGTACGATTACCTTTTCTGGCGGTGCGGTTGACCAGTGTGCGATAGTCGCAGTTCGCTCCTAGATAACGTTTCTTCCAGAGATAGACGGAAATGTAGCCCGGCGCGGTATTTGGCATCTTGATTTGGGCCCACAAGGTGGTGATAACGAGCTCGAGTGTTGTTCTAGAGTTGGGAATATCTAATGTCGCCTTGACATACTGGAGTCTCAACTTCGCAATTTCGTGATCCTCAGGGGATAATTCGATCTTCGATGATCCACAATGATCTCCATCGTCCGTATTCACAAAGACGAGCGAGCCGTCATCATATTTCGCCAGCAGCTCGGCGTCCTCATACTTGAAGGTCTCCTTGTTCGCCGTCTTTTCAAGTTGCCAGAGTGTGCCGGTGACTTTTCTGTCGAGGCGAAGCTCCGTCCCATCAATCTTGACGAGTGCATTTGCTTCGAATGCATAGGTACCCATGTCAAAAGCCTCCATTTTCCACAACAAACTCCGTGCCAGCTGACCAGATCTCGTTCAAATCAATGGACAAGGTTCCATCGATGACCATGCGGCATAGGATTTGTCTGCCTCGTGCGCCGTAGTTCCCATCACAAGCGCTCGACCACATCAATCGACCGGATTGCTTGAGGGCCAGTCTTATGGACTCTTGCTCGCATTCCGTGACATGGTCTCTACCAAACTGCAAGAGACGATTTGCGTTTCTCAGCCGCGGCTGACTTAGCAAGTCATCGGCCAGTACTACCCGGTATACGTAGCCCCATGTCGGTAAATGTTGCGACATGACAACTGTCCTCGCCGCAATCTCAGGCTGAGTCGCTTCTGAGTTTGGCTTTATCTCCCACAGTTCCTTACGGCCATCAACCTCAACGAGGATATCGGGGACGTGATAGGTCGCGACTCCGCCGATCGTGTACTCGATCCTGCACGGCTGTTCGGTGAAGGCGTTGATTTGTGGGTTGGAGTCGAGCAGGCGAAAAGCATTCAATTCGTTCCGTGACTCCCACTGCAGCATCCTTCCCATCTTCAAACTCGGAAACTTGCCCGATGGGCGGCTCTGTGAACGACTTACAACGTCCCGCCAACGCAGAGTCCCGACAGGTGGAAAGAGAATGCTCGTGATTCCCGATGCGACGGAGCTTCCCAACGGCGCCATGACGGGTCGAAGATTTGAAATATGATCGCGACGATTGGTCGGTACAGTGGAAGTTCCCATATACCCACCTGCGAGTTTGGATCCGCAGCTGGTGGCCTGGTGCGTAGAGCGGCCTTCTATTGATCGCCGATCTCTTGTGTAGCTGTCTCTAATATTCCTCATACTCAGAACTACTTGACCGGTCAGCCCTTTGTGGAATTTGGAGTGATTATTCTTTAAGGCCAGATGCATAGGTTTCGCGATCAATGATTCGATCCGTGCGGTTTGACCTTTGCGCTCTGCCGTGCGTGATGATGTAGTCGTGACCATGATGAAAACTCCCTCCAATCTGGAACTACCGCAACCACCTATCCGTTGTGGAACTTGGATCGAATCTTTGCGGCCACAGACATTGGGTTTGAAGGTTAGCTAATCAGCGCCTAACGTCTGATCCCCGTGCAGTGCTGTGCGCGATGATGCAGTCGTGACCAGATGAAGATTCCTCCCAATCTCGTACTACCCCAGCCACCTATCCGTTGTGTAATTTGGATTGATTTATTTTTGAGACCGATAGCATCGCGCTTATGACAGACGAATCGGCGCTCGAAATCTGAGCTTGGCGCCGTGCTGGAGGTCTTGGTGCGGTCGTAACCATGATGAAGACTTCCTCCAACCTGGTACTACAGACACCAACTTCTAATTGTGGAGTTTGGTGAGAAGCATTTTGGCAAGCGATCATCGCCGATAGCATCAGTACTTAAGATCTACGGGACATAATCGTCCTATGTGGAATTGGCACCGGCTCTTGAGCAGAGATACTCCGGGGAGCGAGCAGAAGTAGTTCACGACTTGGTCTGGCGCTGTTTGAATCTACGCATCGACCTGCTCATTTGTGGGACGTGGACCTACGTTGGGGGCGGTGGTCAACTTGGACGGCAAAGAATATGAAGTCACAGTGATTGATGTGTGCTGAGTGGGGCTTCGCTGTCGCCAGGTTTGGATGGCTCTCGTTCGGACAGCAGTCACGGTCAATAGCTCACAGGATCAAGGGGAGAACAGACGACGTGGCTTGGCGCGAAGTGTCAGCGCCAAGCATTGCTCTCACCGATTGATCCTGGGTCTGTAGTACGTTGGGAATGTAAATAGCGCGGCGATGATCTCGCTGTCGGGCACATTGGGATCTTTCACGTCGAGCGCCCCCGGAACTACGCCCTGGCCCCTCACGACCCAGTCGCCAACCAGCGGATCGAACGTGACGTCCGCCACGATATCGGGGAACATGTGCCGCTCCATCTCACAGTCGTCATTTTCAACCCAGAAGTGAGTATCGAGTTCGTGTCTTCGGTAATCCTCCACAGTCGCTGGTGCACCATTCTCCCAAACGACCGAAGTCGGACCCTCCGCGTCCAGACCTTGCCCCTCTGCCCATGTCGCCACTAGTTTCATATGAACCTCTTTCTCCGCGCTTCCCGTCCTGCGAGTCAAACGCGGAATCAACTGTCATCAGGATATGCTTGACTTGACGTTAAGTCAAGCATGTGACCGTTGCGTTCTCAGTTGCTAGTCTCTGAGTGTGGCCCCCAAGACTCCAAGCACGCCCAAGAATCCCCATGCCGCCGCTCTCGGCCGCACGGGAGGTAAGCGACGTGCCGAGGTCCTCAGCGCCGAGCGGCTCCACGACATCGCTACCCAGGGTGGGCTGGTTGGAGGGAAGGCCCGAGCGAATGCCCTCTCGAAGGCTCGCCGAAGTGAGATCGCAAAGAAAGCTGCAGAGGCGCGGTGGAGCAAAAAGAAGGCTGTCTAGCCCTTGGTCAAGCTATATGGTGGTCCGACGAGAATATTGAGCACGATCAGCGCGATGATCGACTACCGTTGGCGTATCGAGAAACTCCTCGGCCGCAGCGGGTTCCCATTGATAAGTTGCCCACGGCCTTATTATCGAGAAATCAATTCACGACGGCATGGGAAACCCGCGAAGGAGAGCTTGCGATTCAACTTTCGAACTTATACATGTGACATTTGGGAAAAATGCTCTCGGGATGCCACCCGCAGCTTCGCGAATTCCAGACACTCATCGAGGTGCACGTCGACCGTCACCTCATCGAATGCCTCGAACATGATGCCACCACTGCGTTTATTCACCTCGTACATGAAGTCCGCTATGGCTGCATCGTATGAGTTGAACCACGATTCTTGTCCCAATAGCCGCAGAATGCCCCTGATAAGAGGCTCCCTGAAAGAGGTGTCGGCGCGATCCATGATTTGCAAGCGGATGTTAGCTCTAGCGAGGAGTCTTTGCAAGCCTTCTTCAAGATTGCTGGGCGCACCTAGCGAAGCAAGATGACCATTCCACCAAAGCCGACCGATTGCATTCTCGTCGCGACAGCCAGGCAATCCGTTGGCGAAGAAGTGCAACTGAACGTCGCGTACTACGTTGTCTTCCGTTTTCAGCCAGCGCTCTCGTGCGTATTCCAGACACTCGACGTGGCACAGACGTGCCCAAAGCCGCTCCTCACGCGCTAAGGCTGGCGTCATCCCCTTCATACCTCTGTAGATAAGGAGAGAATTTTCGACTTCGGCACTTGGTGTCCCGGATGCATCGAGACGGGAAGCTATGGCAGGGTCCCACTCCGCCAGGACACTCTCGATGGCCCAGCCACTTTCTGTCGAAAGCGCGGAAAAATCCTCTGATCTATAGCGCTCAGTATTCGTTTCGATCTCGTCGAACAATTTCTGAACAACACTGGCGGATAGAAGTTTCATTGGCTCTGCGGTCATATCTGTTCCCCTTCACTTTGTATAAGCCTTCTCAATGAGGCAAAGGGCCGCGACAGAAGCTTCTGTGCGTCGTTGAGCTTGTCCAGCTTCTTGATATCGACATTCGTCAACTCGCAACGCGCCCTGAATGGGTGCAACCAACGATATTGTTCGAAAGGTTCGTAGCCTCGTTTACCCAGCTGCTCCAAAACTTCCATAAGAATCGGAGAGTAGAGGGCGTTCATAATTACGGCTCGCGTATCATCGTTTGATTGTCGCAACTCCTGCACCAAGCGATATGTCGCCTCATCCATAGTGACGGTGATTCGGTTACGCTCGGCGTCGATACTAAATTGCCCGTCTGGAATGTCTCTGGAAGACCTGATTTCGAAGATTGATTCAATGGCTGGCAGCGGCGGCCGTGTCACGGTGATGATCTGCTCTTCACCCAGAGCCAGTATCTGTCCTCCATCGACGCCACCGGCTTTGCTGAATTCCGGGTGAGCACCTACCGGGTTATAGGCGGAAATCGACTCTATTGTCCAAATGATTGGCCTGATCTGAACACGGCCAAGCAACGCTCCTCGCGCGAAGTCATGAGTTCCGGTTGGAAAGCCTATACGCTGCAACCGGCGAAAGCCGGTCTCCTGACATCTAATAAAGCAGCCGAATATCGCTGATCCGTTCTGGATAAGTGCCAGGATATCGGGCTGATCAATTGTTACTTGGCAGTGAATCGAGAGTTGGTTGCTCTGCAACTCTTCGCGATAGTTGATCTTCGTCTCAAATATCGCCCCGGAGATATCTGTGGACCACGGCGCCAGGACCGGATGTGGATAGCTTGTTGACTCTGAAATTTTCATTTCAAATGCCCTCCCGCGCGGTCATCTCATGTACACCACTGGCCGACAATTCGATAGGACCTGAAAAGGCGTCGCCGAAGATGACCTCGACCTGGCTCCTCTGTCCAGCCGCAACCATCGTTTGCAGCTTTCCATTCACAATTTTTCCCAGAGATGCCCCTTTTAAGGCCAGATTGACGTCATACCCTAATCCCGCGGCTGCGACTGCAATTTCAACTTCTCCATTGGCTTCGGGAGTGAAAAATAATGTACGCACATGGCTGTTGCTCTTGTCTGGCATAACAGATCGGACATCCTCCAAACGAACTGTCGCTCTGGATCCGGAAGCCTTGCTGATGTTCCCTCGCTCACTCTGAGAACGAATGGGCGGCGTCTGCTCCTTGGTTGGCCCGTGACGCCGCTCGCTCGCTCCCTTGCCTCCGACCGCCGGAGAATGAGAGGGCTGGCTCTTTTGAGCTGCCCCATATTGGAAGCGGTCTGGATCTCTCTCGGCATCTGGGTTATTGTCCGGCTCCCCAACGCCCCCTGCGGCGAACAAATGCGATAGCTCCTCCAGTTGGCTTTCATCAATATCCTCGATACTTGCAGATGATCTGATAATCTCGCGAACCCGCTTGTGGAGTGTCTTAATTTGGTCCTTGGCCTTACGCAGCTCGGCAGCATCAATAATCCGCTCTGGCTCGAAGGCATCATGGGCTGGGTTTTCAAGTTGTTTCAGGAGCTCGCTCGGTCGCCTGCCTGCCTCACTCGTTGCTGGCTCAAGAATGGCAATGAACTCGCGGGTGCTGGGAAATTGCTTCATCGGCTGACCGAATTTTGCGAAGTTGTCACAGATATAGATACCGTTACGGAGAATATGGACTTCTCGAGGAAGTCCTTGGCAAACAAGCAGGTGAAGCGTAAATTCGCCCAATCCTGGAATCGAGATAGTATGTTGCTCTGTTGCGTCCGAGCGCAGGCATTGCATTAATCTCTTAGCTCTCTCCAGTTCCAGCAGCTGATCGTTATCCTCGGCAACCCGCTGAAGATCTTGCGAGGAAAGGATGCCATCGAAGGAGGACTGATTCATCCGGATCGACCCCCCATTAAGCGAGAATTCGATCTCTCGACGATCAATTGCGAGGAAAAAATTTGTGGCCAACGAAAGTGCCATTCGGTCGACCCAGTTTTCCTGCTCCCTGAAACCGATTGCGAAGATCGACGTACCGATATCGTTTCGTGCAATCCAATCCGGTACCTGCGATTCATTCTCGATAGCAGCAAAACCAGGATTACCCCAATAGCCTTCCGCTGAAAGCTTCTTCTCGCCATCATTATGGGAAACAAGACGCAGCCGACCTTGAGCGGCAAACCTAGTAGTGCCGGAGCCTCTATCAACGTATCGGCTCGAATAGATTACTGTCTGTAGGTCCGAGACCGCATAGGCCGCATTCTTGCCAATTCCATAGGAACCCGCCGAAGTCCGATCCGCCTTGTTGGTAACTCCATCCCCTTTGACCAAGGCTGTAAAGACTGAATTTGGATCGTCAACCGGTCCTGTAAGCCCGGTCGTGTTAAGGTCCGCAATCTTCAACACCTTGATCGTGGAGGCCGCAATCGTTCTTCGAGCACGTTCGAGATGCACCCGAGTCTTCGAGTCATGGGGGGCCTTCAGACAACACTCGATTGAATGCTGGAGCTGGTCCGCGAACGGTACTTGTTTGCGGTCCAGCTCCAGTAGATCGAACGAGACCTTGACAGGTTCTTTACCTGCCGCAGCGTCTCGGCTGTTCTGGCCTGTCTCTCGCGCACAGCTCGTATAAGGGGATCCACGGAAAGTTTCAAAGCCTGCATATGCAAGCCCCTCAACCTTATTGGCCTCATTTGTTAGAAAGCGGATACCTTCCATTGTCTTTCGTTCTCCTCGCATCACGGTCTCAACTGGCGAACCTCAGATTTCGATCACCGCTCTAAAGCTTGAATTCTCCACCGCCGCCGTCGCTCGTCTTTGAAAATCGCGCCTTGGCAGTGTCCATGGCCTTCTGCAGTGCACTGAACATTTTTCTAATCTCAATCTCGGTAAATTCGTAGGCGGCTCGATTCGAAAGATTCCCTATTAACTGCAAATCTTTCAATGCTTTATTGACCCGCGCTTCCGCAAGTACAACAAACTTTTCGTGCTTCTTATTCATATATTTCCTCCTACACTCCATATATTTTGCAAAAGTTTGTATATTGTGTCAACAACTTTATAGAAACAATATGACAATCTTTGGCATTGACGAAGGAAGATCCCACGATTCAAGCAGCCATTGGAGCAATGGCAAGGCCTTTGTATGGCGTGCATCACGTTCGTTCTAGGTTCATGGCTAAGGCAATTGGGTCGAAAAGAGCTCCAGCCTGGACTTGATGACGAGCTGGGATTACCCTGGGGAAGGGAATCTCAAGTAATCCTCAAGGAGACATTTATGCCACGTCAGAAAAAAGCTCTGACCTCTGCAGTCGCAGGGCGCAAGGTTGAAATCATAAAAACTTATGATCAGAAGTATGCACACGAGGTCTTTTCACTGATGAATGACGCGGCCCTTGATCACTTGGCCATTTCGATGAAGCTTTCTGCAGACTTCGAAGAAAGCGATACTCCTCCGCGAAGCGACGAGGAATATACGGACTTTCTATGGGGAGAGATGCTGGACGCAGCTAGGGAGGACTGGAACCTGTTTTCATTTTTCGTCGTAAAAGAATCAGATTCAGCTAACGCGAGAGAGTTGTTTGTGTCCCCAGATTGGCCCACGGCGGAGGCATATTTGAATCTTCTCAGCAACGGAGTTCTCACGGGCAGTGCCGTTTGAAAAATATAGATCACACCCGGGTCGCCAGATGATTCCTATTATTGATATCTTTGCAGGGCCAGGAGGTCTAGGCGAAGGCTTTAGCTCTCTGCTGGATAGAAACCAGGATCCCGTCTTTAAGATAAGGCTGTCGATTGAGAAGGAAGAAAATGCTCATCGAACACTCACGCTCCGAGCCTTTTTTCGCCAGTTTGAACGGGGAAAAGTGCCGAAGGAGTATTACGAGGTCCTCCGTGGGGAGAGTACCATCGAGAACCTCTACCGAGCTCATCCCGTGCAGGCAGCTAAGGCCAAGTCGGAGGCCGTGATGGCAACGCTTGGTCCAGAATCTTGGGAAGCAATATCTAACAAGATTAAGAAAGCCTTAGGAGGCGCAAGAGACTGGCTTCTTATTGGAGGGCCACCTTGCCAAGCGTATTCGCTTGTTGGTCGTGCCCGTAACAAGGCTAAAGAGGGCTACAAGCCCCAAGAAGACGAAAAGCACTTTCTGTACCAGGAATACCTGCGGATCCTTTCTAGCTTTTGGCCGGCGGTCTTTGTGATGGAGAACGTCAAGGGATTGCTTTCCTCTAAACCTGACCCCAAAAAAGACCCAATCTTCGCACAGATCATCTCCGATTTGTCAGCACCCGCAGAATCGGAGAACTTCCACTCAAACGGCAGAAAAGAAAAACATACCTACAAGCTTTACTCGTTGTCACCAAATAGATCTTTAGGTGAACCAATTGGCAAAGACTTTGTACTGAGGGCAGAGGAACATGGCATTCCGCAGGCTCGCCATCGAGTAATTATTGTGGGTGTCCGAGATGATATTGATGCGGATGGCCCAACTGCCTTGGGTATCCAAGATCCAATTCCCCTCGCCAAAGTTCTCGCGCAAATGCCCCCACTTCGCAGCGGAATTACAGACGCAGTAGATAGTGACGAGATTTGGATCCAGTTGCTGAAACAGGCATGCGAACGCCGTTGGTTCCGGATGATTGAGAAGAACGGCCCTGAGGGAATCTTTGAGCTTGCGACAGAGATACTCGATTCGATTGAGGTCCCGGAGTCAAGACGAGGTTCCGAATTTGTGCCATGGAAGCCAGAAGTTGAATACCGTAGCGATTGGTATCTGGATCCGAAACTTGCGGGATACTGCAACCATTCGGCAAGAGGGCACATAACGAAAGATATCTATCGCTATTTCTATTCGGCCTGCTTTGCTGCGCTCTACAACGTGTCGCCGACGTTAGCAGACTTTCCCGTCGATCTGCTTCCCAATCATGCGAACGCTGCAAGCGCCATCGCTAAGAGCAACATGTTTTTGGACCGGTTTAGGGTACAGCCTTGGGGGAGATCTTCGACGACGATAACTTCACATATCTCCAAAGATGGCCATTACTACATCCACCCTGATCCAAGCCAAGCTCGGAGTCTCACTGTACGGGAAGCTGCACGTCTTCAATCCTTCCCGGATAACTACTTCTTCACAGGACCGAGGACGGCCCAGTACATCCAGGTTGGCAATGCGGTCCCGCCTTTGCTAGCCCGAATGATTGCTGAATCTGTCGCGAAACTTTTCGAGCCACCTAAGGAAAGACGGTAATGGATACCCTCACCAAGGAGAGAAGAAGTTGGAACATGTCGCGAATTCATGGTAAAAATACCAGACCCGAGATCGAACTCCGATCGTTACTTCACTACCTTGGTTACCGTTTTCGACTGAATCGAAAGGACGTACCAGGCAAGCCCGATGTCCTTCTCCCAAAGTATAAAACAGCTATCTTCGTTCATGGTTGCTTTTGGCATCGGCACGCCGGATGCAAACTCGCGTACAGTCCGAAGTCGAATATTGAGTTCTGGAAGAAGAAGTTCACGAGAAACATAGAGCGCGACGCGGCAGTGGCGTGTTCGTTGCGAGCTTCTGGGTGGAAGCAGTTGATTATTTGGGAGTGTGAGATCAAGGACTTGGCCAGCCTAACGCGCAAACTCAGGCGCCGACTGCGATAGGATATTCGCCCCCCGACACTATGAATGTCTCGCGCGTCTCGCCGTGGCAACGGTCACTCTGGCCTTCGGCAGCGTCGTATCCCACCCATGACGCAAAGAGCGCGTCATGGATGGGTCACCGTACGAAGTTACGCTGCGAAGCGAAAGCGCGATCGTCTTCGGCGGTCTAAAGCACGCCCTGGCGCAGGAGTCATAAGGTTATGTGATCCGCGATGGAATACGATTTCTTCTGAGCACATCGGCAAAATGACTAGTCATCCCGACTTTGCCGACGAGTCTTATTCCGGTTCTAATGTCCAGCGTTTTGATAAGAATTCTCAATGGTTCGAGTCCGCGGGACACGTCAAATTCAATTTCGTCGTGAACTTCACCTGGCACAATTACATTGCCGAAAGACATCGCGCCAACCTGCTGCAGTTGCAAAACCCAAATCTTGTCGTCGTCGAAGGCCCATTCAAGTCGTATGCTTCCCAGCTTCTCCGACAGGTCGTCGTGAATCATTCTGAGTTGCCGAATTAGCCCGTCAGGCAGGGCTACAGGTCCCAGCTTCCCGAGCATAAAGTCATCGCCGAAACCAGAAACTCCTTCGATAAGACAATCTCCCTGAGTATCGGAGACCAGTGCACCGGAATACTTGGACTTAACTTCTTCCTGAATAAGAAGGGACGCTATCTCATTCGAGTTGGACGGTTCCTGCATCATCTTGAAAGGATCCGTCCACCCCCGGATCGTTGGGAACAATCCAGGTTCTGCCTGTCTCGGAGCCGTTCGCATCCATATCATTGACTCACCCGTTAGTTCGCCAAATGTAAATGGGGGAAGTTGACGCGAGACTACCGTTGTACGCGGAATTTCGTAGCCATAGGCATCTGCTACAAGCAATCCAAAGGTCTTGTCCCCGATCAGCTCACTGAAGAGATTCGGCCACCTCAGTTGTCCGCGCAGCTCCGAAACGTCGGTCTGCTCCGCTTCCCACAAAAGCGTGTTCGACTTGTACACCCCACATTTTTGGGGGTGAATGCTGAATTCAACACGGAGATCGGTCTGCTTCGGAAGCTCTGGATCAACTCTGTAAACCCGTGAAAGGATGCCGCGTGCCTTCTCTTCTTCTAAGGTCGCGACAGCTCCTGTCTCGACAATCCTTGGCGTCGCGCCGGGTGCAAATTCATATAGACCACCTTGAGCCACACCTGACACTCCACCATCGTTAACGTCAATGGTTTCGTTGACTATGACGTACATGCCAGTCGCCGCAATTCGGCTTATAGCCGATGCTGCGGAGCCAATGTCGCGAAGTCCATAGACGAACTCATTCCCTTGACGTTGCTCAGGAACGAAAGAACGAATATTGACACAGCCGTCGCGGGATGAGGCGAACAAAATCTCGAGGGTTCGGTCGACAGAACTAAACTTCGCATTGGGGACGTGTTCGCTGATGCGTGAAAAACGGGATGAAAGATTAGGCGCAAAGCTCGCAAACTGCGCAACATTTCCGATCTCTGCGAGATGGTTAAGTTGCTCGTCCTTGAATAATGAGAGATTCACTTTTCGTTCGCCTAAGCTAAATATACGCTAGGGACTGTTATCAAATAAAAATGATGAGGGAGTAGTGCAACATGCCCAACGTACCCTACGCGACATATGATGAGGAGCGCAGATACCACCACGGCTCAACCGCTGTAAAACGTGACGAATTTGAGGTTGACAAGGCCCGGATCATTTATTCCGGTGCCTTTCGTCGCCTGCAGGGAAAAACGCAGGTGTTGGGTGTCGGGGAACGAGATTTCTACCGCACGCGATTAACCCACTCCCTCGAGGTAGCCCAAATCGCTAGGGGCCTTTGTACGGAACTTCCTAGCTCTTTTCAACCGAATCGAGATCTCGTTGAGACGATCTGCTTAGCACACGACATAGGGCACTCTCCGTTTGGTCATTCGGGTGAGGGTGTTCTGCACAAGGAGCTGAATACTCATATCGCTAGAAAGATAAAGCTGAACGTAACGGGGGAGCGCGACAAAGACGAAATAGCCTTCGCAGCTTTGCCGGATGTTGATAAGGATCTATGCCAAGAAGGAGGGTTTGGAGCTAACCCCCAAAATTTGCGCGTGGTCGCCCTACTGGAGGCCAAATACGATACCGGAGGCCTCGACCTAACGAGGGCCGCGCTTGACGGGCTCATTAAGTATCCAAAGGCTTTCAATTGGTGTTCCCATAATAAGCCTAAAAGTTACTATCTTTCGGATCAGGACCTGGTCGATTGGGTCAAAAAAGATGTCCACGATAAGAGCCGGACTCCTATCGAAGGGCAATTGGCTGATTGGGCGGACCAGATGGCTTATTCGATTAACGATATAGAGGACGTTGTGCGGGCGGGGCTGCTGAGTTTCACAGAGATGCGTGGACGGAGCGAGGAGATATCGGACGCTGCGACCAATGAATTCCGAAGTGCGCGGGAGAAAAGGCGCGAATCTGACGGAGGCGATCCGCCGCCTTTCCTCACAGCTGAAAAGATAGAACAGTTAGCACAAGAGTGGGAGGAACAGTTTCTTTCCCGTAAGTCAATTCGTGTCCGGAAGCTCAATCTCAAGCAGTGGACCTCTGACACCGTCAAAAGCCTCAAGAAAGGGTGCGAGATAGTTGACCTTAAGAATAATGAATTTTCGGTGCGCTATAAGCATGGATTGAAAATTCCAGCAGATGCCGAGGGATTATCGGTGTTGCTCAAGACGATCGCGTTCAACTTAGTTTTTTCCGACCCTCGCGTGAAAACGCTGGAGGCCAAGGGAGCGAAGGTAATTAGAGAGCTATTCGAGGTGTTCGTTCAAGACACCAAGTTGCTCCCGCTTGACTGGCAGGAAATGATTCAAGCAAAGAAGTACGGGTCCAAGGAGCGTCTGATCTGTGACTTCATTGCCGGTATGACCGACAAGTACGCCTACGCGTACTACAGTCGTTTGACCTTACCTGGCGCGGGTTCGTTTTATGAGTTTGTTTAGAGGGGATTACGGTGGCGCTGGCTACCTTGTCGTCGGTGTCTGGGTTGAGGAGACGGAAGCCGGAGGTGTTGCGGCCGGCGCTGCGGACGTATTTGGTGTCGATGCTGATGATCTTGCCGAATTGTGACTGATGACATCATGTCGGTGGTGTCGTCGACGAGGTTGATGCTGGTGACCTTGCCGATTTTGGAGGAGGTCTTCATGTTGATGACGCCCTTGCCGCCGCGGGACTGGAGGCGGTAGGCGTCGACGTCGGTGCGCTTGCCGTAACGGGCATAAAACACCCCATAAAGACTTTAGCTTTATGGGGTGTCAACTTTAGCCTTATGGGGCCAAACTTTAGGGTTATACGTAAACCCACAGTTGACTCTCGCCGTCCGCGCAGGACCTAGCTGCAGCCGCTGGTGGAGCCGCATTCCATGCAGCGGTAGCAGCTGCCGTTGCGGGTCATGATGCTGCCGCAGGTGCTGCAGCTGGGGGCGTCGCCCATGTTGTACATGGATTGCATCGCCGAGGCTGTGTGGTAGATGCTGCGGTCTTCTACGGTGTAGTGCTCCGTTGTCCGTTCTCCGTTGTCCGTTAGACCGGCGTTGGCGCTGAGGTCCGAGGAGATCGACACCTGCGGATCCGTCCATTTCAACGCCTGCGGCTCGCTGGCGATTCCCTGCTGGGGTGGGGTGCGGTCGGAGTGTTGGAAGGCTTCGCCGTGGAGCTCGTGGGTGGCGGGGGTGGCGTGGCTTCCCGATGCTTGACCGGAAGACGCAATGCGGGGGTCCTTCTCTTCGTTCAGGATGACGGCGGAAGGCGAGATGCCGGCGGTTGACGAGCTGACGGGGAGAGCCGACGGGAGGGTGGGCTGCTTCAGGTTGGCGAAGAGGTCCAGCTGCTGGCCGCTTAGGAAGCGGAGCTGCATCCAGCGGAAGAGGTAGTCCATGATGGACTTGGCGTAGCCTAGCTCTTCGGAGCCGGTCCAGCCGGAGGGCTCGAAGCGGGTGTGGGCGAACTTCTCGACCAGCACCTTGAGGGGCACACCGTGCTGGAGGGCCATGGAGATGGCCGTCGCGAAGGAGTCCATCAGGCCGGATATCGTGGAGCCTTCCTTGGCCATGCGGATGAAGATTTCGCCGGGGGCGCCGTTGGGGTAGAGGCCGACGGTGATGTAGCCTTCGTGGCCGCCGATGCCGAACTTGTGGGTGATGCTCATACGCTCGGCGGGGAGGCGGTGGCGGACGGCGCGGGGTGGGGCCTGGGCGTCGAGCGCGTCGGCGTTCTGGGTGGTGGAGAGGATGTGGGCGGCGAGCTGGGCCTGGACGTCCGCAAGCTGCTGCTGGGTGCTGGCGAGGCGCTGGGAGAGCAGGTCCTTGGCTTCGGCGAGGATGGCAGCTTGTTGGGCGGCCTCGGCTGCCTTGGCGATGGCGGCGGCTTCGACTGCCTTGGATTCGGCGGAGACGCTGGTTCCCTTCTTGTCGGCGTCGGTTTGGGCGGTGACGTTGAGGGGCTGGGTGCCTTTGCTGCCGTCGCGGTAGATGGCGACGGCCTTGAGGCCGAGGCGCCAGGATTCGGTGTAGGCGTCGGCGATGTCCTGGACGGAGCAGTCGTTGGGGAGGTTGACGGTCTTGGAGATGGCGCCGGAGAGGAAGGGCTGGGTGGCAGCCATCATCTTGACGTGGCCGGTCCACTGGATGCTGCGGGTGCCCTTGGCGGGCTTGAAGGAGCAGTCGAATACGGCGAGGTGCTCGGGCTTGATGCCGGGCGCGCCTTCGATGGTGCCGGTGGCGTCGATGTAGTTGACGATGGCTTCGACTTCGGCTTCCTTGTAGCCGAGCTTGAAGAGAGCGCCGGGGACGGTGTTGTTGACGATCTTGATCATGCCGCCGCCAACGAGCTTCTTGTACTTGACGAGGGCCAGGTCGGGCTCGATGCCGGTGGTGTCGCAGTCCATCATGAAGCCGATGGTGCCGGTGGGCGCGAGGACGGTGACCTGCGAGTTGCGGTAGCCGTACTGCTCGCCGAGCGCGAGGGCGGAATCCCAGGCGTCCTGGCTGGCTTGCTTGAGCTCGGCGAGTTGTGGGGCCACGAAGCCGGCGGCGTCTTCGAAGTTTGAAGAACCGTTGGGCTTGAGCGAGCGGTCGATGTTGTTGACCTCGGCGCGGTGCATGCGGATGACGTCGAGGAAGGGCTCGCGGTTGACGTAGAAGCCGGGGCAGGCGCCGCCGCCAGAGTTTCCAGAACCGTTCGGTTGTCTATCCATGGACTGCGTGAGGGGTGTGGCGGCGCCGAGAGCGGGAGCGGTGGCGGCGAGGCGCGCGGACTGGGCGTAGGCGTCGCCGCAGAGGATCGCGGTGAGCGTGGCGGCGTAGGCGCGGCCGGCGTCGGAGTCGTAGGGCAGGCCGCGATCCATGAGGAGCGCGCCGAGGTTGGCGTAGCCGAGGCCTAGCGGGCGGTAGTCGTGCGAGTTCTTGGAGATTTGCTCGGTGGGATAACCGGCTGCGTCGACGATGATTTCCATTGCGGTGGTGACGATGGCGATCGCGTGGCGGTAGGCGGGGATGTCGAACTGGCCGCCGGGGGTGAGGAACTTCATGAGGTTGAAGGAGGCGAGGTTGCAGGCGGAGTCGTCGAGGAACATGTACTCGCTGCAGGGATTGCTGGCGTTGATGCGGGCGGTGTTCTTGCTGGTGTGCCAGCGGTTGATGGTGGTGTCGTACTGCATGCCGGGGTCGCCGCACTGCCAGGTGGCTTCGGCGATCTGGTGCATGAGGTCCTTGGCGCGGTACTCGCGGATGGGCTCTTTACCCTTCACGGTGCGGGTGGTGAAGGTGCTGTCGGTTTCGACGGCGTGCATGAACTCGTCGGTGACGCGGACGGAGTTGTTGGCGTTCTGGAAGAAGATGCTGGTGAAGGCTTCGGAGTCGGGGCCGGAGCCGTCGAAGCCGGCGGCCATGAGGTGCCAAGCCTTCTTCTCTTCCTTCACTTTGCACTGGATGAACTCTTCGATGTCTGGGTGATCGATGTTGAGGACGACCATCTTGGCGGCACGGCGGGTCTTGCCGCCGGACTTGATGACGCCGGCGAAGGCGTCGAATCCGCGCATGAAGCTGAGCGGGCCGGAGGCGGTGCCGCCGCCGGAGAGGGTTTCCATGCTGCCGCGAATGGCGGAGAGATTGGAGCCGGCGCCCGAACCCCACTTGAAGAGCATGCCTTCGGTCTTGGCTAGGGTGAGGATGCTGTCGAGCGAATCCTGCACGGAGTTGATGAAGCAGGCGGAGCACTGCGGCTTGGAGTAGCCGGTGACCGAGAAGGCGACCTTCCCTTGCTCCTGATCCCAGTGCCAGTTCTGCGCGTCGGAGTTGGGCTCGAGGCGATCGCAGCCTACGTTGAACCAGACGGGCGAGTTGAAGGCGGCCTTCTGGTTGACGAGGAGATGGGTGAGCTCGGCGAAGAAGATTTGCGCGTCTTCTTCGGTGGCGAAGTAGCCGTCGCGCATGCCCCAGTCGCGGATGCTCTCGGCTACGCGGGAGATGAGGTCGCGGACGCCTTTCTCGCGGTCGGGGGTGCCGACCTGGCCGTGGAGGTATTTGCTGGCGACGATGTTGGTCGCGGTAACCGACCAGTCTGAGGGGACTTCGACGGCCTTCTGCTCGAAGACGAGGCGGCCTTTGAAGTCCTGGATGATGGCGTCGCGGAACTCCCACGCGAGCTCGTCAAAGGGGTTGACGCCGGGTCTGGTGAAGTAGCGCGAGAAGTGCAGGCCCGGGGCGGAGCGGTGTTGGCTGGAAGCGGCAGCGGCGGTGATGGTTTGGTCAGCTGCGGAATGGATCATGTCGGCCATGGGGGTGTACCTCTCGATAGAAAAACTAGAACAGCGGGAAAGCGAAAAACCAGAACAGCGGGAAAGCGAAAAACCAGAACAGCGGGAAAGCGAAAAACTAGAACAACGGGAAAGCGAAAAACCAGAACAGCGGGAAAGCGAAAAACTAGAACATCTACCGGATCGAAATCCGGGGGCTATCGGTGACAGCGTAAGTCGTGAATTCGGCCTGGTAAAGGACGCGTCTCCAGACCAAAAAAGCGGCTGGAGGAGTTGCGTCGTGGGTCCTTGTGGCGGTGTGAGCCAAGGAGTCAGGCGCTGCACCAGAGCTGCGGGTGAGGATCAAAGTAACGCCGCATCTGGTACGAGTCAAGTATAAAACAACTAGATGTTGTGGTGTAGAAGTAGATACTCCCTGACGCGGGGAAACGGGCTGGTAACTTCGGTTTTTCTAGGGTTTTGCTGTGGAAAGTTCGTGAATGCCGCGTGAATTGCGGGCTTTCGTCTTTGGTTACTAGACGATGAATCAAGGGTACGGCGCGAGGGGTGCGAGCGCAAGGAGTAAGTGCAGGGAAAAGAAGCGGATTGGGTGGAAAAGTGGGTCCTTCGCGGAGGGCGAGGGCCTGCGCGGACGGCGAACGTTAAGTTCGCGCTGGCGACCTGCAATCTGGCTTCTAGCTTTTGGCTTTTGGCTTTTGGCTTTTGGCTTTTGGCTTTTAGCTAATGGGACTGGGTAACCGCGGAGTCCGTTGCAACCACTCGCGCGGCGGCAACGGCGCTTGGGGTTAGTTGACCGTCAGGGTGATGGTCCTGGAGCTGGTGGTGGTGCCACTGGTGCCGGTAATGGTGATGGTGTAGGCGCCGGCCGGGGTGTTGGTGGTGGTGGCTGTGACGTTGCTGGTGGCGGTGGTGCTGCCGCCGCAGCCGGTAAGGGCCACGCCGCTGAAGGAGAGAGCGAAGACCAGGCCGAGCGCGAGGCCGGCGCTCAGTAGCTTGGAGCGCAGGCGGCGGGAGCGGCGCAGGGTCAGGAGAAGGAATGCGCCGGCGAGGGAGGCTGGGAGAGGCAGCTGCATCCAGGGCGAGGAAGGCCGCGGGGCCGTGGCGGGGGCGATGACGCGCGACGAGGTCCGCGGGGAGCCGGTCTGGGAGCCGGTTTGGGAGCCGGGCCCGGCAGAGCCTGACGGACACGGGGCGGCGCTGGTGTAGATGGTGTAGGCCGCGGTCCCGGCGGCAGTGCCGGTGATGGCGACCGAGCTGGACGCGAGCACGATGCAGCCGTTGGTCAGAACCTGGCTGGCGGTGAGGCTGACGGTGCCGGTGAAACCGCCGAAGGGCGTGATGGTGATGATGCCGTTGGTCGAGGCTCCGGGCGTGAGGGTCACGGTGGCGGCGCTGACGGCCAGAGAGAAGGAGCTGGCGGGGGCGGCGCTGCCGACGGTCAGGTTGATCGATCCGGTGGAGGTGGAGAAGGTGGTGTCCCCGGAGTAGGTAGCCGTGATCGTGTGTGCGCCGGCGACGGTGGAGCTGAAGCTGTAGATGGCTACGCCGGCGGTGAGCGGAAGCGAGGTGGCGGTGCCGCCGTCGACGGAGACGGAGACGCTGCCAGAGGGAACCGAGGTTGCAGTCGTGAGCGGGGCGACGGTGATGGTGATGGCGTCGGTGGCACCGGAGGCGGGGGTGGTGGTGGCTGCGGTGAGGGTGGTGGAGCTGGAGAGCAGCGAGCTGGTGGTTGGGTTGGGCCAGGCGTTGAGCAGTTTGAAGAAGTCGATGGAGCCGAGGCCGGAGGCTTCGTCGTAGCCGGTGGTTGTGGCGTAATCCGTGGTGCCGGGAGAGGCGCAGTAGGAGGCGCCGGAGAGGCACTGGTTGCCGCCCGAGGTGATGTCGTGGAAGGCGGTAGCGTAGGCCGAGGTGGCGGCGATCGCGTAGAGGGTGGGGTTCACAACGCCCTGGCCGGTGGAGTTCTTCGCCTGGTTGATGATGGCGACCATTGCGGAGAAGGTGGGAGCGTCAAAGCTGGTGCCGCCGCCGACGGTGAGGTCGCCTGTGGAGGAGTCGCGTAGTCCATTGGTACAGCTGCTGGTCTGGCCGGTTCCCCAGAAGGTCTTGTCGCTGGTGCAGAAGGCCAGGGGCGCGATGAAGGGCGAGGCCGTCATGGCGATGTCCGGCACCATGCGGTGGCCCGGGCTGGCGATGGCTACGCCGCCGATGGTGCCTGTCTGCCAGATGGGCTGGGGCGTAAAGATGCTGACGCCGCCGCCACCTGAGGAGATGGGAGTGCAGCCACTGGCGGGGTCGCCGGCGGCGCAGGAGTCGGCAGTGGAGACGACGTCGTCATTCCAGACCATCTCGGGGATGTAGGATTTTGCCGAGCTGATGATGTCGGTGGAGGACTGGGCGTCGAAGTAGTTGTTGTTACCGGCGGCAACGTCGGCAGAGGGAAACTCGGTGCCACCGACGCCGGTAACGTACTGGCTGCTGGCGGGGAAGTCGACGGCGAGCTGCTCGTTTTCGGCGGTCTGCGTGGACTTGTACTCGCCGTAGCAGTCGGTGGATCCATCATCGCCGGAGGCGGCGACGACGGTCTGACCCTGGGCGGCGGCCTGCTCGAGGTAGGAGTTGACCTCGTTGTATCCGGACTGGCCGAAGTTGGGTTCGCAGGCTCCGTAGCTGGAGCTGACGACGGGCGCGACCTTCTGGTCGATCGCGTACTCGATGGAATTGAAGGCGCCGAAGTTCGTGCTGTTGCCGGTGTAGACGAAGTAGACCTGGGCACCCTTGGCGATGGTGCTGGAATATTCGAGATCGAGGTCGGACTCGGCTTCGTTGCCGTCGGCGTCGGTCGTGGAGGTGCCGGAGCCGGGGACGAGGACCACGATGGGCGTCTTGGCGGCGATGCCGACCGCCTTCTGGAAGTTGGTGATGTCGGTGAGATTGACGGCGGACTGACCGATCACGGCGATGGACTGGTTGGAGCCGGTGTAGCCGGAGTTGTAGGCGGGGGTGATGTCGTAGATGGTGGCGAGGTCGCCGGGGGTGAGGTAGTGATTGCCGGACTGGCTGGAGGTGAAGCGGGGCTGCGCGGCCTGGGTTGCGGTGCGGACGATGTGTGGGACGAGGCGGAAGTCGGACAGGTTGCCGATGGCCAGAACGCTGGAGGCGAGCACAGAGGGGAGCGTGAGGTCGGCGGCCGGGGCGAAGTGCTTCTCGGTGGGCTGGAGCGCGGTGGCGGGAGCGAGGTAGTAGTGCAGCGGGGCGCCGAAGGCCGAGGCGATCTGGGCGGCGGTTCCGGAGAACAGGATGCGGTTGCGGCTGCGTGAAACGGAGTCGACCGCGAAGCCCTGCTGCTCCAGCCAGGATTCTGCGGCGGCGATGTCGGAGTCGGCGACGCCGAACTGCGCGGCGTACTGGTCGGGATTGATCCACTGGTGGTAGAGCGGGGAGGCGGGGTTCTGCTGGGCGGCAACGAGGGTGTCGAGGGCGGTCTGCTGGGCGGGGCTGCGGCTGAAGAGCAGAGAGATGCCGTGGAGCTCGAGAGTGCTGGGGACGGCACCGAGGTCGTCGGCGGCAGCGGCGCGCGGGGGACGCGAGCCGGCGAGGGGTACGCGGCTGGAGGAATCAATGGGGGAGGTGAGGCGCGGCTGCGGTTTCGCGGAGGTGTTCTGTGCGAGGGCCGGAATGGAGGCGCAGAGAGCGAGTGCGGCGCAGAAGCAAGCCAGTAGCGAAAGCGGCTGGAGGGAACGGTACATCGAGAGACGTTTCATGAAGGCCCTGATTCTTGGTTTGGAAGCACTGACTCTTGATTCGAAAGCACTGCAGTGGAGGCGAAGATGAAGGGGCCTGAGGGGGAGCCTGGCAACCATCGGCTTTTAGCTAATCCTCTAATTAATCCTTCTATTGGAGACGGCTCCGGCTATCAATAAGGTTACAGCCCGGAGGTGGTTTACGGAGACATTCCGCCGGCTGGCCGGGATTCGGGCCGGGGTTTCATTTGGTTGGATGCGGGGGATCGGGGCCTGACATGATATTGAGATCGCCGCGATGACAGGTTCGTCCGGTGACGCCGAGGTTAAGTGTCCGGAAATCTGTGGATCGGCAGCGATCGATCAGCATCTATATCTACTAATCGGCAGGAAAATTTCAAGCATCAGACTTTTACGGAGGAAACCTGGATGAAGCGCATGGGTATGGCGGGATGGACGGCAGCAGTTGCATTGGCGTTGGGCGCGGGCGTGATGAGCGCGCAGGCGACGCAGTGGAAGATCGATCCAATGCACTCGGAGGCAGACTTTGCCATCAAGCATATGGCGATCAGCACGGTGCATGGGTCGTTCCATGGGCTTTCGGGCGTGATCACGTTTGATCCGGCGAATCTGGCGAAGTCGAGCGTGGAAGCGACGATTCCGGTGGACACGGTGGATACGGGCGTGGCGCCACGGGACACGGATCTGAAGAGTCCCAGATTCTTTGACGTCACCAAGTTCCCTGCCATGACCTTCAAGAGCACCAGCGTGCACAAGGCCGGCGACCACTATGACGTTACGGGAGACCTGACGCTGCATGGCGTGACCAAGCAGGTGGTGCTGAAGCTCGAGGAGCCGGGCAAGGAACAGATCGGCATGGACAAAAAGAGCGTGCATCGCGGGTTTACGGCGACCACGACGATCAATCGCCAGGACTTTGGACTGGCGTTCAACGGCACGCTGAGCAGCGGGGAGGCGGTGCTGTCGGATGAGGTGAAGATCGAGATTGATATTGATGCAGCAAAGATCTAAAGGAGAGTTTTGAGTTCGGGAATTCGGAAGTAGACCTCGCGTCGTTTACCCAGTTGGGTGGACGACGCGAGGCGTTTAAGGCGCTTGCAACGCGTAAGAGGGACGTGTTGAAGTAGCGTTAGCGGACGACTGATCGCGATGCAAACGCGCTGGAGCCGTAACGCGGTCGAGTGGGGGATCGCTTCTCTGCTGACTTTGTGATGCGCTCGCTACGTCCTACAATGCAGACTGGGCTCGGCGCAGCGCGTGCGTCCTGGAAGGGCCTGTAGCTCAACGGTTAGAGCAGGGGACTCATAATCCCTTGGTTGGGGGTTCAAATCCCTCCGGGCCCACCAACCTTCCAAGTTTGAGCCAGTCAGCGTTCTGGGAGAGCTTCGGTCCCCGGTTCAGGACGAAGTTGACGCGATCGTCTGGCTAGCGAAATCGATAGAAGCGCTGATCGCAACTTTCGCAGCGATAGGGATACAGGTGGAGCAAGCTCAGGAATCGATCGAACAGGTTGCGATGCGCGCGGCGGACTTCGGCGGACGTCCGGCACGTGCTGCAACTTGGCATCATGAGTATAGGATGTCATCTTTTGCAGGATGGCAGCTAGAAATTGTAAGGATCATCCACCAGGCGGCTGGCGACCGTAGACAATGGCGAAACCGTCGCGCGGCAATCCGTTCGGCAGGCCCCAGCTGCTGTCCCAGCTGACAGGGAGGGAGCACCGGGCTTATGATCCTTTGGCGGGGTCGATGGGTTTTGGGGCGCCTCCGTCAGATTCCTGGAGCGTTGGTGAGCGGCACAGTGTGGAACGAGGTTCGGCGTAAGGCATTTCTGTATGTGGGGTTCATCGCCACCGGTGTGGCGCTTACGATTCCCGGGGCGTTGCTGCCGCTGCTGCTGGTGCGCTGGTCGATGAACGATGCACGCGGCGGCCTGCTGCTCTTCAGCTTTTATGCCGTGGGCTCGTTCGGGTCCTACTATGCGCGCGGACGGATGAACTGGTCGGTAGCGCGGGGCGCGGTGCTGACGGTGCTGGGAGCGATCTGTTTGGGATGGGCGGGGCGTTGGACGGCCTACGGTGCAATCGCAATCTACGGGCTTGGCCTTTCGCTGACGATGACATCGATCAGCCTGCTGCTCTCGCAGCGCTTTCCGGAGCGGCGGCGATTGGAGCTGACGCGGCTCAACCTGGTGTGGGCGATCGGCGCGGCTCTGGGCCCGTGGGTTGCGCTGCGCTCCACGCGGGGCGCGGCTACCACGCACGCCGCCGCTGTTCTCCACGCACAACATGTGCTGATCGGTGTCGCGATCTTCTTCGCGGCCGCTGCCGTGTGGTCGGTGGTCATCGAAGCCAGTCCGCTGGCTTCGATGACGGAGCGCGCAGGGGCTGCGAGCAAGCGGCATGAGAGTCAAGGAACGCGCGTTCCGTGGACATTACTGGTGCTGATCTTCGGCGCAACTGGTGTGGACGCCGCTGCCGGCGGCTGGTTGACGTCGTATGCGCAGCGCGCGGGCGATTCGCTGGGCATCACCATTGGTGCGGCGACGTTTCTCTGGCTGGGCTCGCTGCTGAGCCGGATCGTGCATTCCACCCGGTGGGCCTCGCGCCTGCCGGAGCGGATCGTGCTCGGCTCCAGCATGCTGGCGATGACAGCGGCCCTGGCGCTGCTGCTCGCATGGCCTGCTGGGATTGTGACCATGGTGGCGGCGGCGGTGCTTGGACTTGCGGCCGGGCCGGTGTATCCGCTGGTGATTGCCGCAGCCCTGCGACACCGGGAGAACTCTACGGTGTTTGCGGTCGCTGGGGTGGGCGCTTCTATCCTTCCGCTGCTGACAGGGGCGCTGTCGAACTGGACGCACTCGCTGCGCGCAGGATTGGGAGTTCCGCTGCTGGCCGCGGCAGTGATGGCCGTGCTGGTCGCGGTTTCGGGCGGCGCGCTGCAGGGCAAGCGTGAGCCGGTTGCCGAGGCACTGATCGGTGAGGCCGGGTGAATCGGCTCGCTTGCTATTCGATTCTGCTGCTCAATATTTAAAGACGTATGGGGCAGGCCAGGTGATGGTCTTGTCGGCTCGGTTCACGTGCAGGAAGATCTTATGATCGCCGTTGACGGTGGTCGCGACGATGACGCCGCTGCCGAACGTGCCTTTTCCCGCAACTACAGATTTATCGACGTGATGCGAGGTGATGGGCCCGTTGACGGGGCTGTCGGTGGTCCAGTCGTCGGTGAACCGCGCGAGGGGGTAGCCGCTGTACTTGGCGGGCTGCTGCTGCCAGTTGGGATCGTTGTAGTAGATGCCGTAGGCCTTGGCGTAGTCCTTGGCTTCGAGGGCGTCGAAGAAGTTGTTGACGCGATGCTCATAGCCTACGTTGCTGAAGAGCCAGCCGTGGCCGGAGACGTAGCCCACCAGCGCAAGTGCGCCCAGCAGAAGGATTGCGACGATTACCCCAATGATGATGTTGCGCCGGCGGTCATCGCCGGCGGGGTCGTAGGCGGGTGCATCCATCAGGTCGGTCAGGGCCATCGGCAGAATCCTTTTCCAGCTAATTTCGGTGACGCGTTTTCTCGCAATTTCAATCTCACGTTATTAGACACCGAAGGCCGCGAAAATGGATGAGCGGCATTAACGTCCACGATTACCCACCGGCTCCGCGAGGGGAAACGCGTTGCGAATCTGCTCGAACTCGATGCCGGCGGGGAGTTGGTAGACGGAGAGAATGTCGAATCGGACGGCGACGCTGCTGCGGACCGCGCTGGGAAACTGGCGGAGGTAGGCCGAGGCCATCTTGCGCAGGACGTGCTGTTTGTGGGGGTCGACGGAGGTCTCGGCGGGCGCGAAGGCTTGCTCTCGCGACGCTGCGGTGCGGGTCTTGACCTCAAAGATGACGAGGGTGGGGCCGTCCCAGGCTACGAGGTCGAGATCGCCGGCCAGGCGCTCGGTACGCCAGCGGCGCGCGACGACCGTGTAGCCCAGACCGCGAAGATGGAAGTACGCGGCATCTTCTCCGCGCTCGCCGGTGAGCAGGTGGGCTGGTTTGAGGCTTTTGCGGGCGGCAAAGGAGCGCAACGCGGCGTACGCGCGGCTTTCAAAGGCGACGGCGAGCGAATTCAGCCTCATAGCAAAAGGATAGTCCCCTATAGGCGACATCTCCACAGCGCACGCGATATACTTGATCGTGCACACCGAGCACAACCAAAACCACCCACCAAAAGAGGTAGCGGCTATGTCAGCAAAGTACATCTTTGTGACCGGCGGAGTTGTGTCGTCGTTAGGCAAAGGTTTGGCGGCAGCGTCGATTGGCTGCCTGCTGGAGGCGCGCGGCCTGCGCGTCAACCTGATGAAGTTCGATCCGTACCTGAACGTCGATCCGGGAACGATGAGCCCGTTTCAGCATGGCGAGGTGTTTGTCACCGACGACGGCGCCGAGACCGATCTCGACCTTGGGCACTACGAGCGGTTCACGCATGCGAAGTTGTCGCGCGATAACAACCTGACCACGGGCCGCATCTACGAGCAGATCATCACCAAGGAGCGGCGCGGCGACTATCTTGGCAAGACGGTGCAGGTAATTCCGCACGTCACCAACGAGATCAAGAATGCGATGCGCAAGGTGGCCGGCGACTGCGATGTGGTGATCGTCGAGATTGGTGGGACCGTCGGCGATATCGAGTCGCTTCCCTTCCTCGAAGCGATTCGCCAGATGCGCCAGGAGATGGGCCGCGACAACACCTGCTTCGTACACGTGACGCTGATTCCGTGGATCGCCGCCGCGCAGGAGCTGAAGACCAAGCCGACGCAGCACTCGGTGAAAGAGATGTTGAGCATTGGAATCCAGCCGGACATTTTGTTGTGCCGTGCGGACCGCGCCGTGCCGCGCGAGATGCGGCAAAAAATTGCTGCGTTCTGCAACGTAGAGGAGGCGGCGGCCGTGGTGGCGCGCGATGTGCCTTCGATTTATGAGGTGCCGCTGAACTTCTACAAGGAGGGTGTGGACGCGCTGGCGATGAAGTATCTGCGGCTCGAGACCAAGGAGCCGGACATGTCCAAGTGGGAGGACATTGTGCGCCGCGCTTACAACCCGAAGGACGAGGTGGAGATTGGGATCGTCGGGAAATACGTGGAGTATGAGGACAGCTACAAGTCGTTGAAGGAGGCGCTGGTGCACGGCGCGCTGGACGCGAATTTGAAGTTGAAGGTGACGTGGGTTGAGGCTGAGGGCCTGGAGGTCGAGGGCTACGAGTCGCAACTGGCCGGGTTCGATGGCATCCTTGTGCCGGGCGGCTTTGGCAAGCGCGGCATCGAGGGCATGCTGAACGCCATCAAGTATGCGCGCGAGAAGAAGGTGCCGTACTTCGGTATCTGCCTTGGAATGCAGACGGCCTGCATCGAATATGCACGCAATGTTTGCGGGCTGGCGAAGGCGAATTCGGGCGAGTTCGATCCCGCAACGCCGCATCGCATTATCTACAAACTACGCGAGTTGATTGGCGTGGAAGAAATGGGCGGGACCATGCGTCTGGGCGCCTGGGAGTGTGTGATGGAGGCGGATTCGCTCGCCGCAAAGGCCTATGGCAAGACCAACATCAGCGAGCGCCATCGCCACCGTTATGAGTTTAATCGCGAGTATGAAGCTGTCCTCACGGGCGGCGGATTGCGTCTAACTGGAACAACGCCGGATGCTACGTACGTCGAGATCGTCGAGATTCCGGATCATCCCTTCTTCCTCGGCTGCCAGTTTCATCCGGAGTTCAAGTCGAAGCCCCTGGAGCCGCATCCACTGTTCAGAGAGTTTGTGAAGGCGAGCTACGCCAATCGCGGCCTGGTAAAGGCTGAGACGATGGTGCGCTCGGAGATCAAGGCGTAGGAGCACCGCATGCAGCAGGTGATGAGAGCGCGATGACGATGCAATACAGCTACGGGCGGCAACGCGGATCGGGAGCGTTCCTTGGCGTGTTGATTGCGCTGATCCTGGGCGCGGTTGCGCTGGGAATGTTTGTGCATCACGCGCGGTCCGGCCTGGCTGGCAAACTGGCTGGCATGATCACCGGGCGCCCCTTGACGATCGTGTCCGCGCCGGATGTGGTGGAGAAGGTGCAGCAGCTCAATCGGCTGGAGACGGTGGTGTATTCGCTCGATACGGTGGTGGAGGGCAACGAGTCGAATCCCGTGTTGCCTGACGCGCTAGCCGGCGACAAGCTGCTGATGATCGTGCACGGACAGACGATTGCGGGCATCGATATGAGCAAGCTGCAGGCCGACAGCGTGCAGATTACGGAAGGCTCGCGGGGACGGTCGATTCGTTTAACGCTGCCGCCGTCGCAGGTGTTTCTCACGTCGATCGATGTGAACAAGACCCGGGTGTATGCGCGCGATACGGGGTTGCTGGTGAAGGCCGATCCAAATCTGGAGACGCAGGTGCTGAAGAATGCGCAGGCGCAGTTGCAACAGGCAGCGCTGAGCGATGGGATCCTGGATGCGGCCACGAAAAATGCAAGAGCGACGGTGACGGCAATGCTCGGAGGATTGGGATTCGAGCATGTCGAAATCCGATAGATACCTCAAGAAAATGGGAACTTCCATCGATTCGCGGGCGTCCTATGATGGGAGATGCAAGCAGTGATCGCAACCGCACCAACGGCACCGACGGCGCCGACATCCACGGGAGAGCCGGCCGGCGAGCTGCAGCCGCAGACGTATATGCGGAAGCCAGCGCTGCCGGCCATCACCGGCTTGCGCACGCTGCTGGCGATCACGATTATTCTGTTTCACTTCACGCCGTCGGGGCTGACGTGGAGCCGGCATCCGTCGATCACGCTGTATCCACTGATTAATATCGGCTACGTGTTCGTCAGTTTTTTCTTTTTGATCTCCGGGTTCATTCTTGCGTATAACTACGCGGGACGGCCGGAGCCGATGAACGCGGTGGACTTCTGGGTGGCGCGGTTTTCGCGGCTCTACCCTGTGTATGCGCTCACCATGGTGATCTCGATTCCCATGCTGATGGCGGAGTGGGCCATTCGCTCGCGCACAGAGTTCTGGATGGGCGCCATTGCGACGCCGCTGCTGGTGCAGGGATTCTTCCCGCATCTTGCAACGTTCTGGATGACGGTTACCTGGACGCTGTCCTGCGAGGTGATGCTGTACATCGCGTTTCCGTGGCTGCTGAAACTGCCCTGGCCGCGCAGTACGGGCAAGCTGCTCGGGCTGGGAATTTTCTTCTGGGTGGTGGGATTGATCCCGCATTCGATCTACGTGCTGCGCGATCCTGACCACTTTCGCCACGCCGCGGATCGTTACAATGATGGCCTCTGGATCAATACGCTGAAGTACACGCCGCTGCCGTATTTGTGCACGTTTCTCGCGGGACTCACGCTGGGCCAGCTGCATGCCGCAGCGCGATTGACCGCACGGGCTCGCGTGATCATTGGCGTGGTAGGCTTTGCGGGCGTGTGGTTTGCCGCCTATCACCTGGCCGATACGATGCCCTACATCATGGTGCATGGCGGGTTACTGACGCCGCTGTTTGCGGCCATCATCCTGGGGCTTTCGGGGCCGAGCGTGCTGGCGAGCCTCTTCTCGTGGGAGCCGCTGGTGGCCGTGGGCGCATCGACGTACGCGCTCTATTTGCTGCACTTCAACGTGTATCTGCTGCTGCATAACTATCACGTGCTGGACAAGCTGCACCTGGCGCGCTTCGATCCGTGGATCTCGTACGTGTTTGTGATTCTGCTGGCGGTTGCGGTGCGCAAGTGGGTGGAGCACCCGGCACAACAGGCGATTGGCCGGTGGTGGAAGCGGCGGCAGGCGGCCAAGGTGGGGAGCGCGGCGATCGCTGTCGACTGATTTTTCTTCAGGCTCAGAACCAGGTTTCGGTGGCTACGCGGTAACCAGGGAGCCGAGCTTCTGGCCTTCGATGACGCGGAGGATGTTGCCCTTCTCGCGCATGGAGAAGATGATCATCGGCAGGCTGTTGTCCTTGCAGAGCGAGACGGCAGTGGTGTCCATCACCTGCAGGCCCAGTTTGAGGATATCCATGTAGGTGATCTCTTCGAACTTCACCGCGTCGGCCACCTTTTTGGGGTCGGCGTTGTAGATGCCGTCCACGCTGGTGGCTTTTAGCAGCACCTCGGCGCCAATCTCCATGGCGCGCAGGCTGGCGGCGGTGTCGGTGGAGAAGTAGGGGTTGCCGGTGCCGGCGGCGAAGATGACGACGCGACCTTTTTCCAGGTGGCGAATGGCGCGGCGGCGGATGTAGGGCTCAGCGACCTGGTGCATCTGGATGGCGCTCATCACGCGCACATGGATGCCGGTCTTTTCGATGGCATCCTGCAGCGCGATCGCATTAATCACGGTGGACAGCATGCCCATGTGATCGGCTGCGACGCGATCCATGTGGATGGCCTGCTCGGCGACGCCGCGGAAGAAGTTGCCGCCGCCCACGACGATGCCAATCTGGCAGCCGGAACGCGCCGCTTCGGCGATTTCATTGGCGACTGCACTGACGAACAAAGCGTCGACACCGAAGCCACGGCCAGCAGCCAGGGCTTCTCCGGAAAGCTTGAGGAGGACGCGTTTATACATGCTAAGAACCAGTGTACAGGGTGCGGTTGGCGGCCTGCTGCACGGCGAAGGATCGTCCAAAGGAATGTTCGGCCCGGCGTAAAAATCCCGGCGCTACTGTCCCTTCAGCATGCCGGTGACCGGGTCGGGCAGTTGCTCGTTGGCGTGCTTGAGCAGCAGCGCGACGTCCCACATCTGGTCCTCGCTCAGCACGCCCTTGAAAGAGGGCATGCCGGTGAGGCGGATGCCGTTCTTGATCTTCCAGTAGGTCTCGCCAGCCTCGTCATCGCTGACGCCGACCACGTCGCCGCGGCTGTGCTTTTTCCATAGCTGCGGGGCGTCCGGGTACATATTTTTGGCGAAGGCGACGTCCTTGCCGGGAACGCCGTGGCAGCTGGCGCATTGCAGCTTGTAGGCCATGGCTCCGGTCTCGTAGACGTCTTCGCTGATGGCGAAGGGCGGCTGCTGCATCTGGCGATCGATGCGAGCGCCAAGCGGCATCTGGACAATCTGCGACTCAAAGGGGAAGGGCTTGTCGGCGGTAGCGACGGGCGGATTGCCGAACTTGAGGTAAACCCCCGCGCCAACGAAGAGAACGAGGAAGGCGAAGACGAAGCCAAGGAAAAACTTTAAGAACCCTCCAGAACCCGCGCTTGATCTGCTTCTCGACTTGCCTGTTGCCATGAAATCTCCCCGGGATGCCGTTGCTTGGAGCAGTGTATCGGATTCGGTGCGTGGGTCGTTCCAAAATGAAAGGATTGTCAGGAGGTTCGCGGTTCCACCCTCTGCGCTGCGCGAGAGCGTTGGAACAAGTAAACTGGCGGAACTCTACAAAGCTGAAGGTACAAAGATGCGGGGCTGTCGGCTGGCTGTTCTATTGTTGCTGTTGAGTTCGTCCATGGCCAGCGGCGGCGGGAACGCGGCCGGGCAGCAACCCAAGAGGCTGGATAGCTTTCAGCTCGCGCGCGCTCACATGATGCTGCGCACGATATACGACGAGATCAGGAAGAATTATTACGATCCCGCGTTCCATGGCGTCGCCCTGGAGAGCACGTACGCCAGAGTGGATCAGGCGCTGGACAACAGTGCGACCAACACGGATGCCTTCTTTCTGATTGCGACGTTCGTCTCCTCGCTGCAGGACTCGCACACTTTCTTTGTGCCTCCCGAACATATCCGCCGGATGGATCGCGGCTTCCAGATGGAGCCGATTGGAGACGCCTGCTTTGTGACGCGGGTGAGACCGAAGACGGACGCCGCGTTGAAGTTGCATCCAGGAGACCGCATTGTTTCCATCAATGGATATGCGGCCGAACGAAGGAGCTATCAGGCGCTGGATTATCTATTTCAGACCCTGGCACCTACACCGACGTTGACCATGGTGCTCGTCGATCCAAAGGGGGTGCAGCGAACCGAGGTCGTGAAGGCCAGCTTTCGCGCAGGAAAGGATTTGGTAGACCTCAGTGGCGAAGAGAGCTCCGAGGACAACCATCGGCTGACCATTGACGAAGAGAACGAGACCCATCGCAACCGCGAACGACTGGTGGACAGCGGGGACATCCTGATCTGGAAGATGCCGGACTTCGATACCAGCGACGATGCGATCAATGCGAGCTTCGGCTATGCGAAAAAACACGGGACACTGGTCCTCGATCTGCGCGGAAATCCCGGTGGAAGGATCGACATCCTGAAGCTGATGCTGACCCACGTGTTCAATCGCGAGATCAAGCTGGCGGATCGTGTCTCGCGCAAAGATACCAAGCCGGAGATGGTCAAGGCCAGTACCTGGGGCGGCTATAACGGCAAGATCATTGTGCTGGTGGACGGCAAGTCAGGCTCGGCTGCTGAATTATTTGCACGGGTCCTGCAGCTGGAGCATCGCGGCCTGGTGATCGGTGACCGATCGGCCGGCGCGGTCATGGAGGCTCGCCTCTATCCCGAAACCGTCGGGAATGACACGCTGGTGCCATATGCCCTATCGGTCACGTCGGCGAACCTGCTGATGAGCGACGGCAAGAGTCTGGAGAGGGTTGGAGTCATTCCCGACGTTCTTGTTCTGCCCACGGCGGCCGAGATGGCGGCAGGCACGGATCCTGTGCTGGCGCGGGCGATCGCAATGGCGGGAGGAAGCATGGACGCTGCGACCGCGGGAACCTTGTTTCCCTATGAGTGGCCGTCGCTGTGAAAGCGGATGCCGATGGAACTCCACAAGCCTTGCAAGCGTAGGATATTTTGCAAAGCTGCGTGTCCGGCAGTCGATCGGGACGCGGCGAAAGGATTTCTGAACCATGCAGAGCCGAATTGTTGGAACCACGATGCCCGTTTTGGAGGCCCTGCTGCAGCCGGGGGAGAGCCTGATCTCGGAGGCTGGCGAGCTCAGCTGGATGACCCAGACCATCGCCATGACCACGCACACGCAGATGGCGGGCGGCGGCGGCATCTTTGGCGCGATCAAGCGCGTGGCCGGCGGCGGCACGCTGTTCATGACCGAGTACACGGCCCAGGGCTATCCCGGCGAGGTGGCGTTCGCGGCCAAGGTGCCGGGCCACATTCTGCCCATCGAGGTCGGCCCCGGCCACGAGTTCCTCATCCATCGCCACGGCTTCCTTTGCGCGACGCCACAAATCCAGCTGGGCGTGGGCTTTCAGCAGTCGCTGGGCGCGGGCATCTTCGGGGGCGACGGCTTCCTGCTGCAGAAGATCACCGGCCTGGGTACGGCATGGCTTGAGCTGGGCGGCGAAGTGGTGGTGCGCGATCTGCAGCCCGGCGAGACGCTGCGTGTGCATCCCGGCCACGTCGGCGCGTTCCAGGCCAGCGTGAGCTTCCAGATCACCCGCATCCAGGGGATTCGAAACATGTTTTTCGGCGGGGACGGCATCTTCCTGGCGGCGCTGACCGGGCCTGGCCGCATCTGGCTGCAGACGCTGCCGCTCGCTAACCTTGCGCACGCGTTGCAGCCGTACCTCTCGTCGGGAGGCGGCGAGGCAAGAAATGTCGGCACGGCGGCGGTGCTGGGCGGGATCGTTGGCAGCATGTTCGAGAACCGCTGAGGCGGATTTCAGCCCCTGTCACCGATTGTCATGGAAACCTCTCGATGGCTGTGCTAGCCTTTCGCTCACGCATTGGCAAGCCAATCTCCCCACGGGAGTTACACCATGAGCGACGAGAATTTCACCACTCCACCTCCGGGCCCCGAGAGCAACCAGCAACCAGCCGCTGAGCCGGCCTGGGGAGCACCGCAGCCGAACTTCACCCAGGCAGGCGATCCGCCTCCACCACCACCGCCCGGCTACACGCAGACCGCGTACCCGCCTCCACCTCCGCCGGGCTATGTGCCGCCGTCTGCGGCTGCCGGGCTGAGCGACAATGCCGCCAGCGCGCTGGCCTATGTCACCTTCATTCCAGCCGTCATCTTCCTGGTGCTGGCGCCGTACAACCAAAAACCGGTCATCAAGTTCCACGCAATCCAGGAACTCGGCCTGACCCTCGTGGGAATTATCCTGCGCATGTTCTGGGTCGTACCGTTCTTCGGCTGGGTGATCGGCGGTATCTGCGAGGTCGCCCTGCTGGTGGTATGGGTGCTTTGCATTGTCAAAGCGTCGCAGGGCAGCGTGTTCAAGCTTCCGGTGATTGGCGACTTTGCGGCACAGCAGTCTGGGTATCGAATCTAGGTACGGGCGAACGAGAAGCTGGGCGTTGCAGGGATCGACGGTTACGTCGTAGACTCGCGAACAGGATGCGAGTGATGAAGCTGTCTTCGATCGTGATCATGGCGGCCCTGATGGGGTCGTGCGCTATTTCGGGCTCCGCGCAGGATTGGGCCAAAGCAACGCTGGCGAAGAGTCCCCGCCACGGCGAGTTTGTCACCGTTCCGGAAGCTAACGGGCGCAAGCTCCAGGTGTGGGTGGTGTATCCGGAGGTAAAGACCAAGGCGCCGGTCGTGGTGATGATCCACGAGATCTTCGGGTTGAGCGACTGGGCCCAGGAGATGGCCGATGAGCTCGCGGGCGCTGGCTATATCGTGGTGGAGCCGGACCTGCTGAGCGGGTTGGGCCCGACTGCTGCGGCCATGGCTGCGCCTGCATCTCCTGGTGCGCCGATGGATCATGACAAGATGGGACAGGGTGGGGCTGGCGCGGCGTACGTGCCCGCTGAGCCCGGCGGCACGAGCGCGTTTCCCGACCGCAACGCCGTGGTACGCGCTGTCTCTTCCCTGCCCGATGCGCAGGTGCTCGCCGACCTCGACGCCGCGGCCGATTACGGGAAGAAACTTCCGGCGGCCGACGGCAAGATTTATGTCGCGGGGTTCTGCTGGGGCGGAGGCAAGTCCTTCCTGTTTGCCACGCATCGCAGCGACCTCAGCGCCGCGTTCGTCTTCTATGGACCGCCCCCGCCGGCCGACGCGATGAAGACGATTGCTGCGCCGGTCTATGGGTTTTATGCCGGCAACGATGCGCGCATCAGCGCGACGATCCCGCAGACCGTAGCGGACATGAAAGCCGCAGGCAAGATCTACGAGCCGGTGACCTATGACGGCGCGGGGCATGGATTCATGCGTGCCGGAGAGGCTCCTGATGCGACGGCTGCGGATTCCGCGGCGCGCACGCAAGGATTTCAGAGACTCGTAAAGTTGCTGGGCGGCGTACGGTGAGCGCGGTGTAGATGGGGGTCAGCGGCTTGCGGTTTTGAGCCCCCGATGGAAGAAGTTTATAAGACGCCGCTGCCAGCGAGGTTGAGCACGAGCGCATTGAAAACGCAAAAGAGCCCGGGAAGATCTCCCGGGCTCTTTGCTTGTTGCGTGCGGTTGAGGGTGTTTAGGCTGCGGGCTCTTCTGCAACCGCAATCTTCGCTGAGGCTACCGTGAAGCTCGGCTCGCCGATCTTGAAGCGAGCGAAGCGGCGGACGCTGATGTTCTCGCCCAGCTTGGCGACCTTCTGCGCGATCAGCTGCCCGATGGTCAGGGTCTGCTCCTTGATGAAGGGCTGCTCCAGGAGGCATACCTCCTCGTAGAACTTGCCCATCTTGCCCTCGAGCATCTTCTCGATGATGTTGGCGGGCTTGCCGGTGGCGGCAGCCTGCGCGCGATAGATTTCCTTTTCCTTCTCGATGTCTGCGGGCGTGACTTCGTCCTTGCCAACGTAGCGCGGATCAACCGCGGCGATGTGCATGGCGATGTCCTTGAGCAGCTCCTGGAAGTCTTCAGTGCGGGCCACGAAGTCGGACTCGCAGTTGAGCTCGAGCAGCACACCGATCTTGCCGCCGGCGTGGATGTAGGTGCCGACTGCGCCCTCGTTGGTGGAACGGCTGGCCTTCTTGGCAGCCGACGCCATGCCGCGCTTACGCAGCACAACGAAGGCGTTTTCCATGTCGCCCTTGGCTTCCTGCAGGGCCTTGAGACAGTCGCCCATGGGGGCGCCGGACTTTTCGCGGAGTTCCTTGACGAGCTTGGCGTCGATCTTTACGGCTTCAGTGGTGGACATAATTTTCCTTCTACTCTGGGGCAGCGCACGGGGCGCATGCAATTTGCGAAAATGGCGCGGGCCTGAGCCCGCGCCATGATTCTAGGGCTTGGCCATTACGGCACGGCAAACGCCGTGACCGCGCGGCCAACGATCTAGGCGCTAACCTCTGCAGCCTCAACCTCGGGCTCAGCGTCCGCCGCGGCCGGAGCCTTGCGGATACCACCGCCGAGAGCGGCGTTGAGATCAATGGTCTCGTCCTCGATGTCCTCAACCGACGCCTCAGCCGCACCGGCCGACTCGTGGACTTCGGCGATCGCGTCATCACCTTCCTCACCGAGGAAGTGCGACTCGGTCTCGAGCGGGCGAACCTCTTCCAGCTCATTGGCGAAGGCCTTGTCGGAGATCATCTGCGTACCCTCGTAGGCCGAGTCCGCGATCTTCGTGGTGAAGAGGCGAATGGCGCGGAGAGCGTCGTCGTTGCCGGGGATCACGTAATCGACCACGGTCGGATCGCAGTTGGTGTCGACTACCGCGACGACCGGGATGCCCAGCTTGCGAGCCTCGGCTACCGCGATCGCCTCGTTGTTGGAGTCGATGACGAAGAGCGCATCCGGGAGGCGCTTCATGTTCTTGATACCCGAGAGGTTGGTCGACAGGCTCTTGCGCTCGCGCTCCAGCTTGATGACTTCCTTCTTGGTGAGCAGCTCATAGCGACCGTCGGTGGACATGTCGTCCAGCTCCTGGAGACGCTTGACCGACTTCTGCACCGTGACCCAGTTGGTCAGCAACCCACCTAGCCAGCGGCTGTTGATGTAGGGCATGCCGGCGCGCTTGGCCTCTTCTGCCACCGCATCCTGCGCCTGGCGCTTGGTGCCGACGAACAGGACCAGCTTGCCGGTCGAGGTCAGGTCGGTGACGAACTTGGACGCTTCTTTGAACATCTTCAGCGTCTTCTGCAGGTCGATGATGTAAATTCCATTGCGCTCGCCGAAGATGTATTCCTTCATCTTGGGGTTCCAGCGCTTGGTTTGGTGACCGAAGTGGACACCGGCTTCGAGCAGTTCCTTCATCGTAATGCTGGCCATAGAGGCTCCTTATAAACGCATCGCATCAAGTTTCCAAAGACAGGTTTGGCTGTCTTCTTATCGAAGCGATTGAGATCCCCGAAGGGAGATTGAGTTCCTTGCCATCGGCGCGATGCCGGTGGGTGAAGCGATGAAGCTGGTTCTCAGTTGTTCGTTCTCAGTTATCAGGACCAGCAAGCAACGCTAAGAACTGACAACTGAGAACTGACAACACAAGCGGTTTACCGCTTGCTGAACTGGAAGCGAGCGCGAGCGCCCTTCTGACCGTACTTCTTGCGTTCCTTGCCGCGCGAATCACGCGTGACCATACCGCCGGCCTTGAGCGTCTTGCGCAGCTCGACGTTGAACTCCATCAGCGCGCGGGCGATGCCGAGCTTGACTGCATCGGCCTGGCCGTTGACGCCGCCACCCTTTACGGTGGAGAGCACGTCGAAGGTCTCGTTGATGTCGGCGATGCCGAGGGGAAGCTTGGCCGCGACGCGCTGCGCCGGGGTCACGAAGTACTCCTCAAACTGCTTGCCATTGACGGTGAACTTGCCTGAACCGGGGCGCAGGAAGACGCGGGCGATTGCGCTCTTGCGACGTCCGGTGCCGTAGTACTGAATCAAATCTGCCATGTTGAATCCTCTGAGTGCCGGGGCCTGAGGCCCATGAAATTTTGTGCCGCGTAAGCTGCTGGCTTCTAGCTAGTCGCTAGAAGCTGAATCCTTAGGCCGACTGCTTGGCGTGCTCTTGCTTCTTGTGCAGTACCAGCGGCGTACCGGAGCGGTGCATCTCCATGGTGGTGGGCTGCTGGGCGTGGTGCGGATGCTCGGCACCCTTGTAGACCTTGAGCTTGGTGGCCATCTGGCGGCCGAGCTTGCTCTTGGGCAACATGCCCTTAATGGCCTCCTCGAGAATCTTCTCGGGACGGCGAACGAGCAGCTTGCTGTACTCTTCCTCGCGCAGGCCGCCGGGGAAGCCGGTGTAGCGGCGATACAGCTTCTGGCCAGCCTTCATGCCGGTGACTTCGATCTTCTCGGCGTTGATGACGATGACGTGATCACCCATATCGATATAGGGGGTGTAGAGCGGGTTCAATTTGCCCGCGAGAACGCTGGCGGCGTGCGAGGCAAGGCGTCCGAGCGTCTGGCCGGAGGCGTCCAACACGAACCACTTGCGCTGAATGTCTTTGCCGCTGGGGATCGTTGTCGTCTGATTGAGGTTCATCTGGGTTACTCCCTGGTTCTGCCGTCTTCGTAAAGCAACTGCGCGGCTTGAAGCGCGAAGATTGTCTGCAGTCGTACGTTAGGCGGCGAGACGAACGCGGACACGGTGTCCACGGAGGCCAAAGCCGGAGTTGCGGTTGAGCGCACAGAGCCCTAATGTCTGGATCTAGCCGTGGATCGGAAGCTGGATCAGACTGCAAGCGACTGGGGAGTGGGTGCTTCGAAGGCCGGCCAGCTCCAGATGTTGAGGAACTTGCCCTGCCTCGAGGGTACTCACCTCGATGTCTGGCACCCGCTCTCCTCGTTGCCGCCCGGAATACGGGCACACGGAGGTACAGGCGCGAGACTGCGCGAGTTATCAGGATAAGACAGGCTGGGATGGGAGTCAAGGCCAAGTTTACCCCGGAACTCGACCCTGAACCCCCGCTTGAGGGCTGTTTTCGGCAGAATTGGCGCCTGATCGCCCCTAGAAGTCGAAGTACGTCCTCAGCTGGATGACCCGGTTGGCGTTGCTGGACCCACCGTATGGATTGTTCAGCGAGATCGATTGGCCGAATTGCGGCGAGGAGAGAACGCCTACAGGTGGCCCTGCGTTGACAACGTTGAATACGTTCTGCGCGTCGAGACCGATGGTCCAGCTGTAGCGCGGGTCGGGCTTCGGTGCTGGCCCCTTGGGCACCGGAGCTCCCGGCGGAGGCGGAGGCACGGGATCCCGCGGGCCGAACTTGAAGGTTCTGCCTAACCCAAGGTCAAGCTCGAAAAAGGCTGGCCCCTTGGCGTAGTCGAAGGGAATAGTCTTCTCGCCGGGTTGCGGGTTGGCGTCGAAGGTTCCGTACTTCGTGTTGTAGATAATCGAGTCGCTGGTGGGATTGGTCGCAAACGCCGGCCGGTCGTTGTAAATCGTATCGCCGTTGAGGTCCGTTCCCGTGGTGATGTTGAAGGGCGTCTTCGCCGTCGCGGAGAGAAACGCATTGACGTTCAGGCCAAACGGCAGGTTGTAGAAGGTGCCCACATACAGTCGCTGATTGGGATAGGGCGCAGTGCCGTAATCCGCGCGAATGTTGTAGCTGTTGGACGGAAAGTTGGTGGCGCCGGTGCTGTCCTCATACAACTTGCGGACCGAATAGAACGCAAAGAGGAACAGCTTCTTGCTGGGATTCGCATTGAGGCGCACGAAGAAGCGCTCCCGTCGCATCGTGCCCCCAGACTGGAACTGGTATACCGCCTGCGTGGTGCCCAGCGGGTACGTGCCGGAGGGCGGCGTGGTGGCGTTGCCGGGGTTGTAGGTCCCGGGCAGCGGCGCGTTCGTATTAATCGAGTTCCACTGATGCTCGCCCTGACCGAAAAGGAAGTTGAAGCTGACGCTCCCCTTGTTCCACAGGTTCCGCTCCAGCGACACGCCCTCATCGATCTCGTATTCAGAGCGAAGCTTCGGGCTGATCTGGTAGGTCGTCGGCGGCTCGGCGGTCAGAGTGTCGGTGGGTGGAACGGCAGGATAGAAGTCAGGGTTGGGGACGTAATACGACACCTGCGTAACGCCGTTCTGGCGAATGGAGGTGAGCATATTGGTCGACACAAAACGGTCGTAGAAGACGCCCCCGCCACCGCGCAGCGTAAAGATCGGCGGCTTCTTCGCCTTCTGTCCGATCGCCCAGGCAAAGCCCGCGCGCGGCGCCGGATCGAAGTGGTCGGGAATCCCGGTCTGCGACTCGATGCGCAGTCCGAAATCGAGCGTGAAGTTGTTGGCGATCTTCCACTCGTCCTCTGCGAAGACGCCGAGATCGCCGGTCAGCACTACGGCACTGGGATCTCCGGCGGTGATGTTGAACTGCGTCGGCCCACCGCACACCTGGCCCTGCGGCGTGGTCACGCAGGTGGCGCGAATCTCGGCGTCCGTCTCATTGTTGGCGAGCCCTTGCTCGGTGATCTGGTACGCCGTGATCGAGGGGAAGGTGAACTGGCCGTTGTAGTTCGCTGTCGCCAGGTTGGCATCACGGAGCAGGCGATAACGCCCACCGAAACGCATGAAGTTCTTGGTGCCCTGTTGGCGGGTGAAGATCTCCTGGAACTCGTAGCGGTCCTGGTGATCGCTCGTCACCTGGCTGGGACTGCCACCGCCGTTGAACGCACCCTGAACATCGAGTGCTGGAGCGTCGCTGACTGGAGATTGCGTGAGACGTGTGCGCAGGTACTGGAAGTGCGCGTCCGATACCATCGTCGCGCCAATGACCTGCGTGTCCTGGATCTGCAAGGTCTGCGTGGTGGTGGTGCTGTTGAACCCTTGCGAAGGCAGTACCAGAAGCCCAACGCCGCCGTTGCTTACCTGCACGTTGTTGTAGTCATACTTCGCGATGAGTGTGTTGTTGGGCGTAACCTGGCGGTCCATGCGCCCGGAATAGTCTGCCGTCACAGTGGGATTCGGGATGGCCTGGTTGAATGCGATGGGCTGAAAGTTTGCGTCGAGCGTGGTCGCAACGACGATCGCGTTGGTCTGCTGATTGTTGTATTGAGTGTTGAGGAAGATTGACGTCTTCTTATTGATGGGGCCGCTTACATCGCCGAAGACAAAAAAGGAATGATACGGTGGCTGCACGCCGACATAAGGGTTCGAGGTGTTGAAGGAGCTGTCGTTGCCGGAAGCAAAGATCTGGCCGTGAAATTTGTCCGTGCCCGGCTTGGTGAAGATCTCGATACGTCCGTATCCCAGCTCCGAATACTCCGCCGAATAGGGGTTCTGGTTGATGCGAATCTCACGAATCGTGTTCTTGGGCGGGAATCTGCCTCCACTAAAACCGTCGACGTACAACGTTGGTCCATTCTGGCCATCGCCGTTGCCGGCAAGCGCTTGAATCTGCTTCTGGAAGGTGTCGTCGTCGTCGGAGAGCGTCTTGAGATCATCGCCTTTCAGGACGAGAGCGCTCTTGTTATCGGCTGCTGCGGTGCTTTCGCCGCCTCCACCCACCGTAAGCTCTTCAGACTGCGTGGCAATCACGAGCCGGGCGTGGACGCTGGCCGCGGCCGCATCGCCCGTCAGCTTCACGGTCGTGGTGTAGGCCTCGAACCCCTGGGAAACAATCAGCACGTTATAGACGCCGGCCGGCAGAGGAAGACTGAATCGGCCGCTGTCGTCGGTGACGGTATCGCGCCGCAGCGTTGTACCCTCCACATGGACCTGGGCATTCGTCACGCTCGCGCCGGAGGGGTCGACGACCGTACCGCTCAGGACACTATTGTTCGCGACGGGCTGGGCATCGGTGAGAGGTTGGGAGAGTACCGCATGCGGCGGCGCCGCCTGGGTTGCCTGAGCGGCCGGAGCTGGCGCGCGGACTTTCGCCGCAATAGGTTGGCAGAGCAACAGCGCCTCGACACAGCACAGCGCAAAGACACAACTGGTCCGGCGGAGGCTCAACATGCAGGGACCACCCAGGGAGAAATCACGTTACCGATACGTGTTCGAGATAGGACTGCACTGCGATGAAAATGTCATCGCGTTCCGACAAGAATTTTTGAAGAATGGAGAGGCGTCGCGGCGCTAGAAACTGAAGTCACAGTGCAGCGTCACCGTTCGGTTCGACGACGTGCTGATGCCGCCGAGGGAGAAAGGCGAGTTGAGCGAGATCGACTGGCCGAATAATGGCGAGGTCAGCACGCCGACGGGCACACCGGGATTAACGTGGTTGAGGACGTTGTTTGCCTCCACCCCAAGCGTGAGCGTGTACGGGCGATCCGGTTGGGGGACAGGACCCCTGGCTGCCGGAGCACCTGGGGCCGGCGCTGGGGCCGGCGGCCGAGGACCAATCTGAAACGCCCGCTCGAGGTGCACGAGCAGAAAATAAAACGACGGCGAGTCGCCGTAATTGAAGGGGATGATCGGCTCTCCCGGCTGCGGGTTCGCATCGAAGGTTCCGAAACGCGTCTTGTAGATCTGCGAGTTGCCATTTGGATTCGTGGCAAACGCCGGACGATCGTTATAGATGGTGTCACCGTTCAAATCCGTGCCCGTGGTGATGTTGAAGGGCGAGCCCGTCTGGATGGATCCCCACAGGCTGCCAGTAAAACCATATGGCAGCTTCAGCGTGGTTCCGGCAAAAATCTGGACGCGGGGACTTGCCTCGCGCGCGTAGTCAACGTGCGGATCATACTGGTTGCTCGGGAAACAGGTGTCGCAGGGCGCGTCATTTTTTTGCGTCACCGCGAAGAACCCCGTCGCAAAGAACGACACACGCTTGCTCACCTGCAGGTTGGTGCTGGCGTTGATGAAGTTGTCCAGGGCCATGCCGCCGGAGCTGAACTGGTAGATATTCTGATCGCCACCCATGGGACGGACACCGCTGCTGGGATCGGCGGGGTTGTACTTGCCGGGCAGCGGCGCATTGATGTTGCGCGACAGATATTGATGGTTGGTGCGAAAGAAGATGTAGTTCACGCTCGCGCTACCCATCTTGCCGATGCGACGCTCGACCGTGACGCCAGCGATGGTGTCGTACTGCGTCCGCAGGTTCGGATCGATGTTGTAAGGCGTAGGCGGAACGCCGAGCGCCGACACCGGTGGCGGTGTGTAGAGATAATGGAGATAGAAGTCAGGATTGGTGACGAAGTACGCTGCCTGCTCGGTGCCGCTCTGCCGGTGAACGGCGGTGAGGATGTTGGAGGAGGCAAAGCGGTCGTAGAAGATGCCCCCGCCGCCGCGCATCACGAAGTATGCCCTGCGCTTGGGAGTCTTCCCCACCGCCCAGGCAAACCCCACGCGTGGCGCAGGGTTTACGTGATCGGCGATACCCGACTGGCTCTCGTAACGAAATCCATAATCGAGCGTAAAGTTGCTCCTTATCTTCCACTCGTCTTCGGCAAACACGCCTACATCACTGGTGACGACCACCGCGTTGGGCTCGCCCGCCGTGAGGTTATATTGAGTGGTCTGGCCGGTACTGGCAAAGATCTGCGCCGGTGTTTCCCCCTGCTGCGCCAGCTGGTAGGTCGCGAGGTCAGGAAACGTGAACTGCCCGTTGTAGGCGGCGAGCGTCTGATTCGCGTCGCGCAACCCGCGGTAACGACCGCCGATCCGCACAAAATGTGGCCCATGCTCTATCGTGAGAAGCTCCTGAAACTCGTAGTCGTCCTGATGGTCACTCTGCGACTGCGCGGGGCCGCCGCCTCCGTTGAATGCCCCCTGCACCACGATGGTCGCCGCGGTGCTCACCGGGCTTTGATCCAGCCGCGTCCGAATGTATTGGAAGTGTGTGTCCGAGATAATTTTCGCGCCGATGACCTGCGTATCCGACATCTGAAGCGTATTCATAGTGGTCGTGGTATTCAGGCCTTCGCTTGGCAGCACAAGCAGACCCACACCACTGTTCTTAAACGTAACTTCGTTGTACTCATACCTTCCCATGAACGTATTCGTCCGTGTGACCTGGCGATCCAGACGCCCACTGTAGTTCTGCGTAACCTGCGGTGCCGGTACCGCTACATTCTGCGGCGTCAATAATGTTGGATCAATCGCAACGACGATCGCGTTGTTCTGCAAATCATTGAGCAGCCCGCTCACGAAGAAAGATGTCCTCGGGTTGAATGACCCGCTTACATTTCCGTTGAGGTTGAGCGTGTAGTAGGGCGGTTCGACGGTCGCGTACGGGTTCCGAGCATTGAAGACATCGTCTGTGCCCGAGCTGTCGAACTCGCCATGCAACTGCGTCGTTCCCGGCTTTGTGGAGATCTCCACGCGGCCAAAGCCCAGCCTGTCATACTGTGCCGAGTAAGGGTTTTGATTGATCCGAATCTGAGCGATCGTATTCTTCGGTGGAAAGCGTCCATTGGAGAAACCATTGACCAGGATCTCCGGCGGTTTGGAGCCTTCCCCTCCAGCCATCGCAAGGATCTCCTGCTGGAACATGCTGTCGTCGTCAGAGAATTCTTTGAGCTGGTCAGTATTCAACACCAGGGCGCTCTTGTTCTCCGCCGCCGCGGTGCTGCCCCCATCCTGCGATGGGACGGTGATCTCCTCCGGCGTCGCTGCGATCTGGAGCCTGATAGTGAGGCTTGCCCGGGGAGCCCATTCTGTGAGGGTGATGTTGGTGGTGTAGGGCCTGAAACCGCTGGCCGTGACCGTGACCGCGTAGGATCCTGAGGGAAGCGGCATGCTGAAGCTTCCCGTCGAATCCGTCGTCGTGTCGCGCTGCAGACTGTTGCTCTCCACGTGTACAGCAGCCTGACTGATCTTGGCGCCTGACGGATCCGCTACGCTGCCGCTCAGGATGCCCAAACCCGCTGGCGTCTCATGATCGGCGGGTTGCAGCATCGCAACGCCCGCAGGACGAGCCGACGTCACCGCGAAACAGTGGCGCGCGCCCGCGGCCCAGCAGTTTGCCAGTGCGCAGCCAACCAACCAGGAACTCAATGTCCGGGACCACCCGAAACCAATCACTTAAAGAAATACCCGCTAGAGAGTTTGACCTGGGAGTCCAACAAGACGACCAAAGTTTCTTGCAATATTTACGTTGGAATAAGCTCCCGTGATCTTATCGCATTAATCTCATATGTCTGCATGCGAATTCGCTTGTGTGCGCGGAGCTAATTAACGTTCTTTCACGCTCCTTTATCTTCCATCGCATGGCGCGTGGGGTGGTCCCGCAAAGATGCCTCGCGCGTGTTGCGCATGAGCAACAGCCCGTCAGTGCTGCAACTGGTTATCACTGGGCTGCTGCCCCATCTTCGTCACCAGGGCCTTCGGGATATGCCGCCGCACCCGGTGCCGTGGCCGCGGTGTCTCGGTTCCCGGATCCAGTCGATACAGAATCAGCAGGTTGCGATCAGGATCGTCGTAGGCGGGGAAGGCGGCGACGCGTTTCATCTGGTACATCGGCGTGATCGCGTCGGCCTTGTCATCCTCCACATCGTTCCAGGCCGCGTACCATCCTGGCTTGTACTGCTTCACCCGCACATCCATATCGGAGGTGCCGAAGTCATCATCGATGGAGGGCAGCCCGGTCATCAGCGTCAGGTCCGAGCCCGAGATGGACAGAATCAGGTGCGAGTGCGTCTTATCCGCAAGCACAATACTCTTGATTCCCTGGGCCGCCGCCTCGAATTCATAGGTGGGGTGACGCAGGTATCCAATCTGCTGCACCGCATCCGGAACCGCGATGGCCAGCACCAGCACGCCGCACGCGATCGAAGCCACCCACCCGCCTGCCCGGCTTTGCGCCTGACGAAAGCTGTCGATGCCCATCGCCACAACCACCGTGATCGGCACCGCGACCACCAGGTAATACCGCGGCTGCAGATTGTTGTGATACGCAAGGAAGGCAAAGTACCCGCCAATCCAGAGCAGCAGCGACGTAAAGAGCGGGTTCGTCAGGATGCGGGGCCGCCAAAAAAATGTCAGCGCCAACACGACGAAGAAGGTCACATAGATCAGCCATCCCATCCACGCACCGTCGGTGATGGTGTTGAGAATGACCTTCGCAATCGGCTCGAGACCGATGCCGGTATAAGCATTCGCCGAAAAGAGGTATTGATAATCCTCGAGATAATGCGGCCGAACGAAGACCAAAAAGTACGCGCACCATAGAGCGGCGCCGCCGATCGCGGGCGGCAGGGCGAGTCGCAGCGCCGGACGCAGCCGGTATCCCGCGCGCGCCCACATCATGTAGAAGATTGCGGGCAGCAAACAGATGCCCGTCGTCTTGGTGAGGATCAGCCCGGGCAGTAGAAACGCCAGCAGGACCGCCGACCCGAGGCTGCGCAAACGTAATCCCCGCAGGTGGATCGGCTGCATCTCCGAGGCAATCAGCAATCCCAGCCCGGTAAGCGCAACCAACAAGGGTTCAAGAATTGCCATTCGCTCGAACACAAAGAGGAACGGGCTCGTACACAAAAAGAAGACAGCGATTGGCGCGGCTAGCGATTGCCCGGACTCACTGCTGGAAGGACGTGTATGACGCTGGATGAGAAGGTAGAGTGTGACCAGCGTGAATCCGAAGACGCACAGTGTGAGTGCGCGCGCCGCCGCAACGGATACACCGGTGAACTTGAAGACCAGCAACTCGAGCGCAGGCCACACCGGCAACGCAACCGCTGGATTAAAGTCGCCCTTCCAATACCAATGACCGCTCACGTAGTGGCGGATCGCAGCGTCGCCATACCAGCCTTCGTCGGTGTACTTCGACCAATCCATCCACGGCGAGTGATTCGGGAAATCCGCAGTCAGGTGCAAAAAGTGCAGCGCGAAGAAGACGGCCGAAACCCCGAGCAGCAGCAGACTGATCACGCGCGCCGCCGTGACCGTCGTCATCGGCCGCTGTACCGACACCGCAGCTGCCGCCCGTTTGGGCGTGATCACAGCAGCAACCGACGAATTGGAGGCGTTATACATTCCAGGGCGATGGAGCACAAACGTTAAGGCAAGCCAAACGATCTACAACAAGTCCGATGCAATCAGGAGCAAACATGGATGCGCCGCGCTCGGAGTCCTTCATGAACTGTTTAGATGCGATTCCGAATTATAGACATGCTTCCGTCTCACGACACAAGGCTGGACGGCTACGGAGACGCCGGATGCAGTATCGTCTCCATCGGGCGGGGCGCCGCTCCCGCTGCTCGACATACCTCGGCAGTTGCCTCAGGCGAGGCAATCAGATAGTGCAGGTCCGGGGCTCGCAGGTTGGCGAAGTCGTACTCGGAACAGACGGACCAGCCCTTGAGATCGAGGTCTTTGCCCAGTTCCCACAGGCTGAAGCCGCTTACGAACGCATAGGATGGATGCTCGGCGGCGCACACCTTCACTCGATCTTCAAACGGCAGCGCAGCGCGGGCTCGACCATTGACCAGGCCCGCCATGTCGCACACGGGCGATTGCGTAAAGTACCCGATATAGCCGACATCGAAGGCAACTAGTTTCAGCGAACTCAAGCGTTCGAGATGCTGCTGGCGAAACTCCGCGAGGCTGTGCTCGCGCGCGCGAAACTCCCGATGCAGCAAGATGGACTCGATCGGCGCGGCAATTACCAGCAGGCCTACCACACCATAGGCCGCGAATTTTAGCAGGTGCGCAGGCAACCGGCGCGGCTCCGCTTCACTCCAGCGCAGTTCCAGGATGTTCCAGAGAATTGGGAAGATCAGCGTCCACACGAAGTACCGAACACCCTGCACTTGTTGTCCGCGCTGCAACGCAAGCGCCAGCACAACTGGGAACGGGCTGTTCGCTGCCAGCATGGACAACGAAACGCGTCGCTTGTACGCGATCACGGCTGCCGCTGTCAGCAGCCAAAACAACAGGAGGATGGCACCCACCGACATTGCGCTTACAAATACCGAGACGGTTGCGTGCAGGGTCGCCATCCACGGAGCCTGCGCATCGGCCTTGGCGATGGCCGTGTCCGGGATCAAGGCGTGCATGCTCAGATAAATCACGCCCGCTGCGACGGCGCTTCCAAACAACGGCGCGGCGCAGGATGCCACCAGGCGAAGCCGCGCCCGCAGACCATCTGGTGGTGCCGACTCATACCGCGCGAAGAACAAGGTGAGGCTCGCCACCGTCATCAGCAGCAAAAACTCAACGCGCGCCAGCGTGGCTGCCAGTCCCAGGGCAAAGAGCCACGCAAACGATTTCTTCGAAATGTCCTGGCTGTGGCCAAGACGCGAGATCGAGAACACCAGCAGGGAGACAAGGCAAAGCGTAAGCGAAGTTTCCATTCCGTCGTCCAGCCAGCGCACCGCCATCGGCATAACCAGGATGGCCAGCAACAACAAAGCGAAGGCCCATGCCAGCCGGGGTGCGGAGCGAAGCGTCCGCGGAAACGCCCACGCCAGCCCCGCGAACAACGCGACGTGAAATACCGAGGAGACCGCCCGCGGGAGCACCGGTGATTGAAACAACGCACGCAAGCCGGCCAGCAGCCATACATACAGCAAGCTGGACGTTCCATAATCCGGATGAACTCCATCGTAGGAGATCATGTGATGGCGCAGCAGATTTACCGCATACCGTAGGTGAATAAACGCATCATCCTGCACTGCGGGCCAGGAGATTCTCAGCCACACCAGGAGCCATAGTGCGAGAAGGATCGTCAGGCTTCGATAGCGCTTCGGCATTCCACTCTTTCCTGGCTTACCTGCTCCACAGATCCGTCGGCATCGGAACGCTATTCATACGACAACGCGTCAATCGGATCTTTTCGCGCAGCTTTCAATGCGGGATATAGCGCCCCCAGGAGCGCGCCACCCAGCGCAATGGCGACTGCATTGGCAACCCACACGCCGGTTACCTGAAAACTCAGCGTCGGGAAGCGTACCCGTAAAACATCCTTGAGGACATACGTCGCAATCACGCCCAGCGTCGTACCCACAATCGCCAGCAGCATCGTCTCACGCAGCACCACAGAAACAATGACCAGCCGTCCCGCACCCATCGACTTCAGTATCCCGATCTCCCGTGTCCGCTCCAGTACAGCGGTGTACATCGACTGAAAGATCACCAGGAACCCAATGATCGTCGCAATGCTGATCACCACATTCAGCGCAATGTTGAATCCCGGGAGATGTTCCGGCGTAAGCATGGAGAGGAATTCCTGGCTCGTCTGCACGCTCCAGTCCTGGAGCCCATCGGTCGCGAGAATCTCTTTGCGAACGTCCTCCTGGAACTTCGGTTGGTTCTCTGTGCGCAGATAAAACAGCGACGCCTTCCCCGGATTATTGTCCAGTGCGTCCATCGTCGTCAGCGGGATGTACTTGCGCGCTCCCTTGCCGTGCTCGACAATACCGCAAACGGTAAACGTGTGGTTGAGCACCTTGACCGAGTCGCCCACCTTGGTCCCCTTGCCGGACTTGGCCTGCAAGTCGTCAATAATCAGGTCGTTCGCCTCTTTGAATGGTCCGCCACTCACAAATACGAACGGGCGCAGGGCATTGTAGCTCTGAAAATCAATCCCGTAGATATTCTCTACGGAGCTGCCCGCCGTGAATTTGATGTTGACCGGCGCTACCACCTGCACATGCGGCAGTTCGCCGAGCACCGTGGCAATGCGGACATCGGCGGAAGCCGAACTGCTCATCATCATCGCGGTCGCCGCACCGGGATGCACGATCATGTCCATGCCAATCCCTGTAGTCTGCGTGCGGCTGCCATTCAATATGCCGTAAAAGATGGCCACCACAGAGAGAATCATGATGACCTCAATGGCGACGGCGAACGCGCTAATGGCAGAGCGTAGCGGACGATGAATGAGATTGCCGAAGATCAGTTTATTCATGGGTGATGCTGAATGTGCTCGTGGCGATGGCGGTAGCTTTCATAGTAGCGCACTGACAGTCGATTGCGCCCGGAGCAGCCCACTGCAAGGGCAGCCAATTCACCCCTGCGCCTGGGCAACGATGCGGCGCCCGCTAACCATCCGGCGGCCTGACGGTGTAGGCGCCCTGCCCAGAAAGAGTGTTCCCAGAATCGGCGCAATGCGGGTGACGATGATGATCGCCAGCACCATTCCAACGTTGCCATACCCCATAAAGTAGACCATGCCACCAACAAGCTGTTCAGGGGCTCCGTGCGCAAACCACACGACCACCATCAGCCCCCAGGGATATTTCGTCATGTCGCCCACAACAAAGTCAATGGAGCTGAACAGCAGGATCCAGATCACGGGAAGCAACCACAAGATACCTCCCCATCCTTCGCAGTGAAAGGCCTCCGCTACCGGACTGAACGATATCCCGGTCGTGTTATCGCCCTCTGCGAGGCCGGCACCCATCTCGTGCGCATAAAAGTTGCCGCTGAACGTTACCTGCTTGTCTGGATTGAGGAAGTGGGGCAAGAGGTTGCCGAAATATTGATAAATGGGCTCCATCCCCTCGTAATGGTCCTTCGCAGAATACGTGAAGAGTTCATCATCCGGAGGGATCATCGAGAGGCGTTCAATCAGGGAGCCCTGAGGCTCGTTGTAATACTCCGCGACTCCCATCTCCCGCGTCACCGCGATTTGCTTGACATGTTCTTCCAACACTGACCGATGCGTAAAGAGGTACCAGGCGAGCACTATATGCTGGCCGTCGTCCATCCCTTCGGCTAGATCCCGCGATGCCGAAAGTGGCGAGATGAACCCAAAGCTTAAGACGGCCATCAGAACGACAGCCACCACATGGACAAAGCGCACTCTCAGTCGAGCGTAAAAAGCGCCAACTGCCCAGCAAACCATGGGCGAGATCATAATTTGTTTCGAAAACGAGATTAGACCCAAATAGCCGAAGTAAACGAACACGGCGGCACTGATCATGTTGACCGAGCGCCGCCCCCCGGTGTCCTTGATCGCACCGATGGTCGCCAGAATGATGCCGAGCGGACCGAAGACATTCACCTGGTTGAGGGCGCTCACGAGGCCTCCAGGCGCGTTCCCGAAGATTGGCACAGAGAAAAGAATTCCAAGCCAAACAATGATGCAACCCAGGCCGGCGGCGGTGTAGTTCAGTTCCCCCTTGCTGAAACCGCCTCCGACTCCCAACGCCCGGAAGTCTATCCTTCGATTAACCAGGGTGACCAGCAGCAACATCACCATACTGGCGGCATAGAGAGCCATGTCGAGCAACGGGTTGAGAAGGTTGGAGTCTGCCGCTTCGCCCACCACGGCTTTCCACGTGACGCCCACGATCGCAATGAGCGTGGAATACCAGAAGATATACGCACCTGTGATCCTGGTGAACCCTTCCGCAAAGTTGAAGGCGAGTACGCTCAAAATCACGAACGCGAAGTACAGAAGGCTGAAGAGCAGCCCGGTGTGCTCAATCTGCTGAACGCAGAAAAAGACGGCGGAGTAGACAAATACCTTCGACAAGGGAATTCGCGTTGGGAGCGATAGGCGCACTAACACGAGTTTACAAGACGCTTGCCGCAGAATCCGGCGGGATCGGGAAGATCTGCTCCCGGTCGTCGGGCCCCTTGCAACGATCGGTCAGGCGAGGTCTTACTCTTGCTGCATACGAGCGCGGTACTGCGCAGCCGGCTGTATCCACTCGCTCCATACAATCAGCGCGATACAGGGCATCATGAATGCCGTGAGCTCGCTGAAGATTCGAATCTCCACGACCACGCCCACCAGCAGCATAGCGACAGCCCATAAGCCCATGACGATTGCACTGGAATGGGCGAGCGCTCGATCGCCTATCTTGTCGAACTTTGCAATAAACAGTGGGAGCGTAAAACCAAATAACGAGAGCAGCAGCGCCCACTGAGGAGGCTTCATCAGTGACCGTAGATTCCCGGCCAGACGAATTCCAAACCATCGCGTCGGCATCGACCCCTCGAGAGGATTATTGCGGAAGTGATGCTCAATCCACATGCGCAATGCGATCCAGAGGAGCAATTGGACTGCAACGTATGGCACCACCTTCGCCCATGAGCGTCCACGGGCTTCGGGCGATTCCTTCGCATACCTGTTGTTGAACCAGGTATAGAGCGCAAGGAACAACGGAATGAAAATGATCGTCTCTCGGTTCAGCGTTCCGATCACAACCACAAGCGTCAGAGCCGCATACCGCTTCGCTATCACCAGCCACACCGAAAGCACGAATGCGGTCAGCGAAACCACGTCGTACGGAAGCAAGAAGACTCCATAGCCGACGACCAGGCTGAAATACGCCATGTACAACAGGAGGAGTGAGGCCCACGCCGAAAATGTTCGATCTCCCGTCAAGTGTTGCAGCGTCCATCGACCCGCGAGAATACAAACCACCATGGCGATAAAGTTGACGATCAACAACGCGACGGAATAGGGACTCTGCAAGGCGTCGGGCAGATGCGCGCCCATGTGCGCAAGCACGCCACTCCAGTGCGGATTCCCGGCAGTCGCTTTCAATACCCAGGCCATCAGCACGCGGCCCTGGAAGGGCATCATGCCGGTTCCGTTGGCATAGGCCGTCAAGTCCAAAAACGGTGCGTTGCGCCACACATAACGAATCGTGAACTGAGCGCATGCCAGCAGCGTGAAGATCCACCAGCCAATTTGGGCAGATCGAGACATCGAGCCGGGCTGATCAACAGCATGCATCGCTTGCGTCTCCGCGAGAAAATGGTTGGCCAAGAGCGTTGGGAAGGATTATTGAATCTGCACGAGACCGTCGGCGGCGCCGTGCCCCGCGCCACCCGGCGTGATGGTCGTCTTCTGCGGAGACCGCCAGTGGTCGATATAGCTCACCTGGTGCACGCAGCTGATCGTGCAGTTCGGTGCGCAGGACTTCTCCGTCAGGAACTCACGCTTCACAATCTCCGTCGTGTACTCGGCTACCGGGATCCCCGGATAGCCACGCTGTTGCGAGCAATAGGACACGATCCCATTCTCGTCCACGTAGAGATACCGCGACCCTGCGCGGCAGCGCCAGTCATTCGGCAATCCATTCGCGATTGCCTCCTGAAATCCGTTAAACCGGGAGTAGCTGCGCCGGGTCAGCCGCCGCACCTCGTCCCACACCTTGCGCTCTCGATCGCCCAGCGGCTTCAACTGCCCGCTGCCGTCATGAATAATTCCAATCGTTGAGCTGAAGCCCAGCGCCAGCGCTCGCTTGGAGATCGTCAGCGCGTCCTCAGGATTTGCAATCCCGCCGCCCACCACCGAATTGATGTTCACATGAAAGTCGGCATGCTCGGCAAGCATCGCCAGCTTCGCGTCCAGCACCTTCAGCGACTTCTTCGAAACCTCATCCGGCATCACGTTATCAATCGAGATCTGCATGTGGTCGAGCCCGGCCTTGTTCAGCCGCTCAATCCGCTCCGGCATCAACAAATAGCCGTTGGTGATCATGCCGGCAATCGCGCCCGTCTTCCGAATCTGCCGGATCACGTCATCCAGCTCAGGATGCAGCAGCGGTTCGCCGCCGGAGATCGTAATCACCGACGTCCCCAGCCGTCCCAGGTGGTCGATCCTCCGCTTCATCTCCTCGATCCCCACCGGATCCGACACATCGTCGAACTCATTGCAGTACGTGCAGGCCAGGTTGCACCGCCGCATCGGCACAATGTGCGCCATATAGGGGTGCGAGGTGCCGGCAACGGCAGAGGCAATCGATCCCACCTCGCGGAGCTTGCGGGTTGCGGCGATCAAGCGCCGGCGGGCAGTCATGCGGCGGGTTCCCTGACCTTTGACGGGTGCTGTCTTCGGAGCTGATGTAGGTGTTGTCATGCGGCTTTGTTATTCTATCGTGCCTGCCCCGTTGCGCGCCTGCACCAGTCCCCTCCCCTCGCAGTAAACTAGCCTCGGAGGCGACACCCCATGCCGCACGAACTTGACTGGTCCGACACCCTGGAGATTGGCATTCAACTGCAGGAGATGTTTCCCGACACCGATCCCTACTCGGTCCGCTTCACCGACCTGCACAAGTGGGTCACCCAGCTTCCCGGCTTCAAAGGCGACCCGTCGAAATCCACCGAAGGCATCCTCGAAGCCATCCAAAGGGCCTGGCACGAAGAGTACGAAGACGCGAAAGACGCGTAGCTTTAGATATTTTCCACGCTCGCCAGTTCCTCTTAAGTTGCATACCGAACAGAATTCTGCTGCGCGAGGAAGCTGTCGCGGGCTACCATCGTTGCGTATGAGTCTTTCGGCCCCTCCCACGCCCAACCTCCCTCCGCCATCCCTCGTCGCTAAGCCGCAGGCGGGTCGCCCCCGCTCCTTCGATCGTGAGCAGGCTCTCGACGCCGCCATGCGTGTGTTCTGGAAACAGGGCTACGAAGGCGCTTCGCTCACCGCGCTCACCGCCGCCATGGGAATCAACCGCCCCAGCCTTTATGCGGCCTTCGGCGACAAGGCCAATCTCTTCCGCGAGGCCGTGGCACGCTACGGTACCGGCCCCGGCCGCTACGTCCGCCGCGCTCTTGGCCAGCCTCGGGCGCGCCAGGTCGCGGAGATGCTGCTTCGCGGCACCGTTGCCATGGCCACCGATACTGCCAATCCCGGCGGCTGCCTGTGGGTGCAGGGCGCGCTGGTTGCCAGCACCGAAGGCGAATCCATCCGCCAGGAGATGACTGCCGTCCGCGAGCGGGGCATCACCCAGATGCGCGACCGCTTCGAGCGGGCTCGCCGCGACGGCGACCTTCCCGCCTCCACCGACGTCCCCGCTCTCACCCTCTTCGTTGTCAGCATGATGAACGGGCTCGCAGTGCAGGCCAGCAGCGGTCACACACGCGACGCCCTCAATCGCGCCGTCGACCTCGCGCTCAGCGTTTGGCCCGCTTCGGAATCCGAACAGCCCTTGAGCGCGCCCACCGCATAAGAAAAGCCGCCCGCGCCAGCGGACGGCCTTCTCGCAACCGAAGCCTTCTTACTTCGTCGTCTTGTGATGCTCCGCCGGGGCTCCACCCACCGACGCCTGTGCCTGGTCGATTGCCTGGTACAAGTCAGAGACATCCTTCACCTGGATCCATCCCTTCGGCGTCACCACCACCAGCGTGGGCGTCTCCGTGAGGCCAAGCTTGTTGCCCAGCGCGACATCCTTCTCCACCTCGCGCACCAGTTGGCCCGTAGGATCGATCACGAACGGAAGCTGCTTGCCGTTCTTGGTAAAAAACTCCTGCGTGAAGCGGTTCAGATCGTCTTTGCTGGCGAACTTGAACTGCGATGCGAAGACCTCGCGGCGATACTCGGTAGCCACCTCCGGCGAGATCTTGTCCTGCAGATACCGCGCATAAATAGCCGCCTCGCGGCTCCAGATGTGGCCCGGGATCAGGAAGTCGTACCGCACGTACGGGATCTTGTAGTGGTCGACCGCCATATGCACAAACGGAAACGCATGCGCGCAGGCCGGGCACTCCAGGTCCTCCCACTCGACGATCGCGACCTTCACGCCCGGCGGCGGCACCAGCATCGAGGTGTCCCGGAAGTGATCCGGCTGCTGGCTGGACGGAACAGCGACCTGCGCCTTCGCCGAAATTGCGGTAAGAGAGAGAGCGAGGGCGGTCAAAACAAGAACTCGAGACATAGCAGATAGACGCAAGTGGCTGACCTTTGCGAGCAAGTGTGCTCCAGCCCTATTGAATCACCAAGCAGCTAAATCGCCAAACCACCCAACACTTACGGGTTACGCACATCCACACAGGCCACCTCTGCCCCGGGGGAATGCTATCCTCCAAGCGAAGGAAAGTCGAAATGATCCCAGCTCTCATCGCCCTCCAACTCCTCACGCTCACGGCCCTGATCGTGCTTCTCCTCCGCCGCAACACCACCGCTCCCCCAGCAGAAGACCCTCGTCTCGCGCAGCTCCTCGCCGCCGATCTGCCCGCGCAGTTCACGCGCCTCGACGCCCGCTCCCAGGGCCTCGATCAGCATCTCCGCGCCGAACTCGCCCAGCTCCGCACCGACACTGCAGCCTCCAGCGCCTCGCTCCGCACCGAAGTCCTCACCAGCATGGACACGCTCGGCAATACCCTGCACTCCAAGCTGGAAACCTCCCGCGCCGCCTCAGCAGCGCAGGCAAACGAAAGCCGCGAAGCCCTCCACACCCGGCTCAGCGAACTCCGCTCCGGCCAGAGCGAGCACCTCGAAACCCTGCGCAAGACCGTCGAAGACCGGCTCGACAAGCTCAACGTCAGCAACGCCGCGAAGTTGGAGGAGATGCGCATCACGGTCGACGAAAAACTCCATGCCACGCTCCAGACGCGGCTCACCGAAAGCTTCGGCCAGGTCACCGACCAGCTCACCAAGGTCCATGCCGGGCTGGGCGAAATGACCAAGCTGTCTGCAGGTGTTGATGATCTCTCGCGCATCTTCACCAACGTCAAATCCCGCGGCACCATTGGCGAAGTCATGCTCGAGACCCTGCTCAAGCAGATGCTCGCGCCCAGCCAATTTGAGAAGAACGCCAAACCCAAGGCCGGTTCCAACGAGGTGGTCGAGTTCGTGGTCAAGCTCCCCACGCCCAACGGCGAAGCTCTGCTTCCCATCGATTCCAAGTTCCCACGCGAGGCCTGGGAGCGCCTCGAAACTGCCTACCAGACGGGCGTGGATCTTGTCAGCGCTGGCAAAGCCTTCGAGACCGCCATTCGCAATGAAGGCAAGAAGATCTGCGAAAAGTACATCGCACCGCCGCGCACCACATCCTTCGCGATCATGTTTCTGCCGACCGAAGGCCTCTACGCCGAAGTCATGCGCCGCGACGGGTTGCAGACCGACATCCAGCAGAATTGCCACGTCACCATCGCCGGACCCAGCACCCTCTCCGCTATCCTGAATAGCTTTCAAATGGGATTCCACATGCTCCAGATGCAGGAGAAGGGCGATGAGGTCTGGAAGGTGCTCGCGGGCGCGCGCAAGGAGTTTGGCACCTTTGAGACGCTGATGGACAAGATGACCGACGATGTAGGCAAGGTCCAGGGAACCATCGACAAGCTCGGCGTTCGCACCCGCGCGATCAATCGCACCCTGCGCGACGTAAGCGTGGAAGCCACCCACCCCTCACTACCCGCCGCCTCCAATGCCGGTTTCGACGGGCTGCTTCCGGTGCTCGCGGCCAGCGAGGACGAATGATGCGTCCCAGCCAGTCCCTAGCTTTCTTTCCGCCGTAATGTCTTGCGGCGACAGATAGCGCACTCCCACGGATACCATCCAAAGGCGGTCAGAATGTATCGCTGGAACATGCCGCGCCGATTTACCCGGCGGAACTTGGTCGCTCCGCACCAGAAACACACCCTCACTGCCATCGTTGCGCCGATCCTTATACCGTCCAGGCCATATCTCCGGCCAGAAGATTCACGCTAGAATATACAGGAGTTTGGTTCGCCGAGCATGTTTGGGGGTAGCCTGTCGAAGCGTTCCACTGTAGACGCTCGCTTGGCTTTACACCGTCCAACCACGTCGGTATGCTTTCACACTGGGGCAGTCAATCGGGCAGCTCGCTCTAGAAGGTCAATGTCCGCGCCCAACCCAGGACTTCATAGGAGATCGTACGATGGCAGCAGTTGATGAGAAGGTTAAGCAGATTATTGTCGAGCAACTTCAGGTGGATGAAGCCGAAGTCACTCCCGGCGCGAGCTTCCAGGAAGACCTCGGTGCCGACTCGCTCGACGTCGTCGAGCTCGTGATGCAGTTCGAAGAAGCCTTCGACATCCAGATCCCGGATGAAGACGCAGAGAAGATCAAGACCGTCAAGGACGCGACCGAGTATATCGAGAAGCACCAGAAAGCCAAGTAGTTCGATCCGCAGTTCTGCAGCAGCGGGATAGCTGTTTCTGCAGTCTAAGGACAACAAGGAATGAGAGTAAGATGTCGCATCGTCGTGTCGTTGTAACGGGCATGGGCCTCCTTTGCGGGGTGGGCAATACCGCTCCGCAAATTTGGGAAGGCCTGCTCTCCGGTAAGAGTGGCATGGCTGAGATCACCGCATTCGATCTCACCGGTCACTCCGTCCGCATTGCCGCCGAAGTCAAAGACTTCGACGCGCACGTCTTCGTGGAGAAGAAGGAGGCCCGCAAGATGGGCCGCTTCATCCACTTCGCCATGGCTGCCGCGCAGGAGGCCATGCAACACTCCGGCCTCAAGGTCACCGACGAGACCGCCGAAAACGTCGGCGTCCATATCGGTTCCGGCATCGGCGGCTTCGACGTCATCGAGCGCGAACACACCGCGCTGATGAACGGCGGCCCGCGCAAGATCTCTCCCTTCTTCATTCCCGCCACCATCATCAACCTCGCTGCCGGGCATGTGTCCATCAAGTACGGCGCCAAGGGACCCAACGAGGCCACGGCCACTGCCTGCACCAGCTCCGCGCACAGCATTGGCGATGCCTTCCGCATCATCCAGCGCGGGGACGCCGACGCCATGATCGCCGGCGGCGCCGAAGCTGCCATCACCCCTCTCTCCGTCGGCGGGTTCGCCGCGATGAAGGCTCTCTCCACCCGCAACGACGACCCCACCCACGCCTGCCGCCCCTTCGACAAGGATCGCGACGGCTTTGTGTGCGGCGAAGGCGCGGGCATCCTGATTCTCGAGGAGCTGGAGTTCGCCAAAGCGCGCGGCGCCAACATCCTCGCCGAGATCATCGGCTACGGCATGAGCGGCGACGCCTACCACATGACCGGCATGGCCCCGGAAGGCGATGGCTGCCGCCGTGCGATGCAAGCCGCATTGCGCGTCGCCGGCATCTCGCCCGACAAGATCGACTACGTCAATGCCCACGCCACCTCCACCCCGGTCGGCGACTCGCTCGAATCCAAAGCCATTGAAAACGTCTTTGGCGAGAAGGCCATGAGCCACGAACTGCTGGTCAGCTCTACCAAGTCCATGACCGGCCACCTCCTCGGCGGCGCCGGCGGTCTCGAAGCCGGCATCACCATCATGGCCATGATGAATCAGATCGCCCCACCCACCATGAACCTGGACAACGTGGACCCGGCGTGCCGCCTGAACTATGTCCCCAACAAGCCGCAGGCCGCGAAGATCGACTACGCGCTCTCCAACAGCTTCGGCTTCGGCGGCACCAACGGCTCGCTGGTCTTCAAGCGCTGGGGCGCGGAGTAGCGTCGCCACCTCCGACTCCACGAAAATGCCCGGCACCTCGCCGGGCATTTTCTTTTCTCCTCCCTCTCCCGCAACCTTTGCGCCCGCGTCGCGCCCTCCGCATCAAAGTTTTTTGCCGTGGATTATTCTTCCTCTCCCAGCCCGCCACGTATCCTCTCCCTGCTGCATCAAACGACAAGGAGAAAGACACCATGGCATACCTCAACGTTGGCAAAGAAAACAACAGTGACATCGAGCTCTATTACGAAGACCACGGCAGTGGCAAGCCCGTCCTGCTCATCCACGGATGGCCACTCAGCGGAGCCTCCTGGGAGCGACAGACGGCGGCTCTCCTCGCCTCCGGACACCGCGTCATCACCTACGACCGCCGCGGCTTTGGCCGCTCCTCCCAGCCCACCAGCGGCTACGACTACGACACCCTCGCCAGCGACACCTACAAGCTCATCGAAGCGCTCGACCTCAAGGGCGTAACCCTTGTCGGCTTCAGCATGGGCGGCGGGGAAGTCGCCCGCTATCTCGGCAAGTACAACAACGGCCGCGTCACCAAGGCCGTGTTCATGGCCTCGATCGCGCCGGCCCTCCGGCGCTCAGCCGACAATCCCGAAGGCGTCGATCCCAAGGTCTTCGAAGGCATCAAGCAAGCCATCGAGGCCGACCGCTTCGCCTTCCTCGACACCTTTCTCAACAACTTCTACAACAAGAAGCTGCTCTTCAACACCCGCATCTCCGACCAGGCCATTCACGCCAGCTTCAACGTCGGCAGCGCCTCCAGCTACCACGCCATGCTCAACTGCGTAGACGCCTGGCTCGAGGACTTCCGCGCTGACATCGCCCAGATCAAGATTCCCACCCTCGTCATCCACGGCGACGCTGACCAGATTCTTCCCATCGACGCCACCGGCAAGCGCACCGCCGCCCTCATCCCCGGCGCTCAACTCCACATCGTCAAGGACGGCCCCCATGGCCTCAACTGGACGCACGCCACCGAAGTCAACAAGGCGCTGCTCGAGTTCATCGCGAAATAACGAGTCCCAACACAAAGAGGCCCGGCCATCAGCCGGGCCTCTTTTCCTGCGGTGAGCAGACCCTATCCGCGCGCCGCTGCAAGACCCGAGAGCACCAGCATCCCAACCAGCCACCAACCCACGGCCACAATCGCTGCCTGCCCCTTGCTCTTCTTCGAAATAATAGCCAGCCCAATGACCGACAGAGCCAGCGACCATAGCCCGAAGACATCAAAGAAGCTTCCCGCCACCTGCACCCAGTGCGGCGAACTTGTCAGGTAATACCCGATGTTCGTTCCCACCGGATTATTCAAATCAAAATTCTCCGTATTCACGCCAGCGTACACAAACACAATATTCAGCAGGCCGACAAATATCTTCGGAAGCCCCGCGTACATGCACACCGCAAAGTTCTGCCCGAAGGTGGTCTTCGCTCCCATGCCAAAGTTGAGGCTGGCCCAGTTCAGCAGCGCAATGATCGCGACAAAGATCAGGATAATTACTGCCGCAGCATAGGACCCGTACTTCTGACCCGCCGCGATTTTACGGATCGTCGCAGCCCGCTGATCGGCCGGCATCGACGCCATCTGCTCTTCGGTCGTGGCGCTCTGCGTGATCGACTGTTCCGCCACCCGGTCGAACCCGATCTTCTGATCGATCGCAAACGTCGATCCCATCGTCACGATCACCAGCAGTACAAACGGCAACCACCAGCTCGTGCTGCGCAGAATATCGGTGAATGTTTTGCTCGGCGCCACGAACGTATCCACAACCCGCTCGACCTGCGAAAGTCCACCCGCTTCAGGAACGCTCGCTCCAGCCACTACGACGTCTGCCATATCAAAGCTCCTCTAAGTTGAACTGCACCGGATTGTCGGAAGTGTACCCCGTACCGCGCGCCGCGCAAATAAATTTCCTCACCACCCAACAGACCCGCCTCGTTGCGGTACTGCCTGCGACCCACGCGAAGCCCATCGCCGTCGGCGCAGGACCGCAGGACCCTATGCCGGAAACATGTCCTTTACCAGCCGCAGCGCCTGTTTCTTCGTCTTCACCGACCCCTCCAGCTGCGCATCTTCCGCCGCCTCCAGCATCGTCTTGAATCCCGGCCCCGGCTTGTACCCTGCCGAAATTAAGTCGTCGCCCGTCAACAACAGCGCCGGCCGAATCTGCTCCTCACCCATCTCCTCCAAGTGTTTCTTCGCATACTCATACATCTCCAGCTTGCCGTGGGAGCTCAGGCAATCCGCGCGGTGGAGGGCCAGGTGCTCGTCAAACTTCGGCATCCGCAGAAATCTCTTCAGCGTCGACTGCTTCATCTGCATCACGTCGCCAAACTGCATGTGATGTTTGATCAGCGCCAGGATCTGCTCGCACTCCTCATTGCTGAAGCGCAGCCGCGTCAGGATCGTTCGCGCCACCGCAACGCCGACGTCCACATGCCCATTGAACCGGATCCGATCCCCCCGCCGCGCTGGATCCGGCGGCGTAAACGTAGCCGGCTTGCCCACATCATGCAGCAGCATCCCCCACGCCAGCGTCGGGCTCACCCCCGCCCCGCCGGAGGCCTGCTGTTCCTCGTCCAGCTCATCCAAAAGCATCAGCGTATGCACCCACACATCGCCCTCCGGGTGATACTCCGGCGGCTGCTCCACGCCCTGCATCCGCTTCACCTCGGGCAGCACCTCAACCAGCAACCGCGTCTCGTCCAGCAGCTCGAACCCTCGCCGCGCCCCGCCCTCGGTGAGAATTCTCGTCAGCTCATCGCGCACCCGTTCAGCCGACACCACGTGGATCGACGGAGCCTCCTTCCAGATCGCATCCATCGTGCGCCGCTCAATCGCAAACCCACGCGGCGCATAGCGTGCTGCAAACCTCACCGCCCGCAGCATGCGCAGCTTGTCCTCTGCAAACCGCAGCTTCGGTTCTCCAATCGCCCGCACCAACCGTGCATGCAGATCGCCGCGCCCGCCCACGTAATCCAGGACGCAGTCCTCCAGCCGGTCGCCCGCCTCATAGGCAATCGCATCCAGCAGCAGCCCGTTGATGGTGAAGTCGCGCCGCAGCACGTCCTCGCGCGGATCCATTGAGAACTGCACCGCATCCGGCCGCCGCCCGTCGGTATACGCGCCGTCATGCCGAAACGTCGCCACCTCGGTCGTCACCCGCACCTGCGCCAGGTGATCGATCACCAGCACCACCCCAAAGTGCGCCCCCACCGACTCGGTCCGCGGAAACGCCGCAAGCACCATCTTCGGCGTCGCCGACGTGGCCACATCGAAGTCCTTCGGCACCACGCCCAGCAACAAATCGCGCACGCAGCCACCGGCAAAGTACGCCATATGCCCCAGCGCGCGCAGCCGCCGCACAATCCGAAACGCCGCAACGTAGTGCTCACTCTCCAGTCTCGACATAGCCCGGCGTCTCTCTCCCCTCCCCACTACGATAGACGTACGATAGACCTAGTGTCCGGCAACCTCATCCTCGGTATCGAAAGCTCCTGCGACGAGACCTCCGCAGCCGTCGTCCGCGACGGTCACGAAGTCCTCTCCAACGTCGTCGCCTCGCAGCTCATCCACAGCAACTACGGTGGCGTCGTCCCCGAGCTCGCCTCGCGCGAACACCTCCGCGCCATCGTCCCCATCGTCCGCGAAGCCATGCAGCGCGCAGGCGTTCAATACTCCGACCTCGCCGCCGTCGCCGTCACCGAAGGCCCTGGGCTCGCCGGCGCTCTGCTGGTCGGCATCAGCTTCGCCAAGGCCCTCGCCTTCGGCGGGAACCTCCCCCTCATCGCCGTCAACCACCTCGAAGGCCACATCCACGCCGTCCTGATGAACAATGAGTTTGCCGCGACATCCCCACTCCTCGCCCTGGTCGTCAGCGGCGGCCACACGCACCTCTATCTCGCGGCCCGCACGCATGAGCAGACCTGGCACTATCGCAACGTTGGAAAGACGCTCGACGACGCCGCGGGCGAAGCCTACGACAAGGTAGCCAAGCTGCTCGGCCTGCCCTACCCCGGAGGCCCCTGGATGGACGCCCTCGCCGCGCACGGCACGGCCGACCGCACGCTCTTTCCCTTCGCGCAGATTAAGCAAAAGGCCACCGGCAACACCGCTCCCAAGCTGGCCCGCGAAGCCGCTCTCTCGCCCGAAGAGGACGCCACGCGCTTCGACATGTCCTTCTCCGGCATCAAGACAGCAGCTCGCCGCTACGTCGAACTGCAGAATATGCAGCCCGCCATCGCCGCCCGCGAGCAGGCCTTCCGCGTCCTCGGCCTGCACAAAGCGAAGCCGGACGAGACCAACCTCGCCCGCGCGCTGCCGTACCTCGACGCCCAGACCCTCAACCTCATCGCCAGCTTCCAGAACGCGGTCGTCAAGAATCTCGCACGCGCCACCTTCAACGCCGCCGAGCACTACGGAGCCCGCGGTATCCTCGTCAGCGGCGGCGTCGCCGCCAACAGCCACCTGCGAGCTATCTTCGCGAATATGGCCGCCACAGCAAGTCTCCCCATCGCCTTCCCCATCATCGCGCTCTCCACCGACAACGCCGCCATGATCGCCGCCGCCGCCTGGCCCAAGTTCCTCGCTCGCCACTTCGCTCCCGACACCCTCGAGCCAACCCCGCAACTCCGCCTCGGCTGAGACGTCCACTCTCCGCAGTTTGGTACTCTCAAGTGGATTCAAACCCTGCCACAGAAAGACGACCGCCTATGGATGTGCATCTGCCACACCACCCCGTGCGAAGATGGAGCGACTTCTGGGTCCACCTCGGCACCATCACCGCCGGGCTGCTCATCGCTCTCGGCCTTGAGCACGCCGTGGGGGTACTGCACCGCCTTCACCAGCGCCACGACCTGCAGCACGATCTCCACGCTGAAGCAGAACGCAATGAGCAGATCCTTGCCCACGATATCGACGTGCTTCAGCACGAGAACAACTACTTCGTCGCCCTGCGCAGCAACGTGGACGCGCTACGCCGTGGGACCGACGCCGCCTCCCTTCCCCAACTTCCGGAACGTTCCGGCGAAGACCCATTTCTACCCAGTGCCGGCGCCTGGACCTCCGCCCGCGACAGCTCCCAACTCTCTCTCCTGCCGCGCGAGCAGGCCTCCATCTACGAAGAGCTCTATGCCCAGCGCGACTTCCTGCAGCAAGCCGTCTTCGACTGGTTCCACTCCAGCGACGAGCTCGAGACCTTCCTCTCCAACACCCAGGCAGCCGACGCCACCAGCCACCTCGATCCCGCGCAGCTAACCCCCGCGCAGCAGGACCAATATTCGGAGCTCCTCAGCCAGCAGATCACCCGAATCGGCAGTATCCTCGGCGATCTCCGATTCTACGAGTCGGAGAACTCGGGCGTCCTGCACGGCGTCTCCGACATCGACGAACTGCATCAGCAGGTCCTTTCGCGGACGATCGCCACGTCTCCATCTACAATCAAGAGTGACGACTCTTCACGAAAGAACCCGTAACCTTGCCCCTCGAACTCTTCAATACTCTCTCCGGAAAAAACGAACCGCTCTTCGCCTCGGACGGCCACGCCCTGCGCTTCTATTGCTGCGGCCCCACCGTCTACGACTACGGCCACATCGGCAACTTCCGCACCTTCCTGCACGTCGATGTCCTGCGCCGCGCCGCCCGCCTCAACGGCCTCGCCCTGCACCACGTCATGAACGTCACCGACGTCGACGACAAGATCATCCGCAACGCGGCCGCTGCCGGCAAGCCCATCGGCGAATACAGCGCCCGCTTCGAGCGCGCCTTCTTCGAGGATATGGACGCACTCAACATCGAGCGCCCTGAAGACATCGCCCGCGCCACCGAGAACATCCCCGGCATGGTCTCACTGATCGAGCGCCTGGCCGCCCAGGACATCGCCTACAAGGCCGAGGACGGCAGCTGGTACTTCCGCATCGCCCGCTTCCCCGGCTACGGCAAGCTCTCCGGCAAGGACCTCGAAGGCATCGAGGACGGCGCACGCGTGGATCTCGACGAGTACGAAAAAGATTCCGCCCGCGACTTCGCCCTCTGGAAGGCTACCAAGCCCGGCGAGACGAGCTGGGACACGCCCCTTGGCTCTGGCCGCCCCGGCTGGCACATCGAGTGCTCTGCCATGGCCATGAAATATCTTGGCGACTCCTTCGACCTGCACGCCGGCGGCGAAGATCTCATGTTCCCGCACCACGAAAACGAGATCGCGCAATCCGAAGCCGCCACGCACCAGCCCTTCGCACGTCACTGGTTTCACGTTCGCTTCCTCCTCGTTGAAGGCAAGAAGATGTCCAAGTCCGAGGGCAACTTCTTCACCCTCCGCGACCTCCTGCTCAAGGGCTACCGCGCCTCGGCCATCCGCTTTCTACTGCTCAGCGTGCCCTATCGCCACCAGCTCAACTTCACCTTCGACGGCCTCATCGAATCCACCAACGCCGTCGATCGCCTGCGCACGTTCAACGACCGCATCCGCAAGGGCAACTGGCCGGACATTCCGCCCACCGACGACTCGTTTACCAAGCTTATCCGCAAGGGCGATCTCGACTTCACCGCCGCGCTCGACAACGACCTCAACACCGCCGAAGCACGCGCCGCCATCTTCGATGTCCTTCGCGCCGTCAACACCGCCGCCGATCACGGCCGCCTCACCCGCTTCGACGCCGAAGAAACCCTCGCGCTCCTCGACAAGTTCGACTCCATCTTCGCCATCCTCGTAGACCGCGACGCCGAACTCACCCGCGCCGCTCTCACCTGGGCCGAAGCCGAAGGCCGCATGGCCGACGTCGCCCCCGACGTCCTCGAGACCTTCGGCAGCGGCGCCCTCTCCGACGCCGGCATCGACGCTCTCGTCGCCGAGCGCACCCGGGCCAAGCAGCAGCGCAACTTCGCCCGCGCCGATGCGATCCGCAATGAGCTCCTAGAAAAGGGCATCCTCCTCGAAGACTCCAAGGACGGCGTCCGCTGGAAACGCAAGTAAGCGCACACCGGAAAACCTATTGAGCCCCGGCAGTCTCCACGTGAGCCACGCCTTGAGTCGCCTCTCGCTCCTCCAGGTCGAACCTTCGCGCAAGCCTGTGCCCGTACCGAATCAGCGGCGTTTCGATCCAGTAGTAACTCGCGATAGCGCATCCAAACGTGGCACCCCAGCACAGCAGCGTGTGCGAACGAAAGCTGCCCAGCGCCGGCACGTGGAAGGGATTGAAGAAGAGTTCCTGCCATAAGTACAAGCTGTAGGAGATTCGTCCCACAAAGCGTATCGGCGCCAATTCCAGAAACCGGCTGGTCAACGATTCCGGGTGCAGCATGGTCGAGACCAGCAGCAGCGGGTACACCGTAATACCCAACGCGTGATCTGACCTTGAATGGTGGAACTCGATGCGCGCATACACCGCAGCCGTGAATAAAAGCGTCACCCACGGATACAGAAATGTCTTTGCAAATTCCTTCACCTTTTCGCGTTTCAGTGCGAGCGCAAATGCACACCCCAGGAAAATCTGCCCGATCACCGTGTCCGTGCGCAGGTAGATGAGCGGCGAGAATCCCTGTAGCCGCGGTGTTTCCATCACAATGACTCGCCATGCTTCAAAGATCACCACCAGCGATGCGATCCAGGCCAAACGATAGCGACGGCACAACACCAGGAATCCAGGCAGGAACAGATAGAACTGTTCCTCGACAGCAAGGCTCCAGAAGTGTGACGTCTCCCAATTGATCGCCCTGCGCGGCAGGAAGCTGCGAATCATCAGCGCAGCACCCGCAACCGGCGACCACACCCGCGGTATCTTCCCAATCAGCATCAAAATGGAGATCACGGAAAGATAGGTTAGTGCGGCAGGCTGAATCCGGAAAAATCTTCGAGTATAGAAGCTTCGCAAAGAGATGCCACCAAAGCGTTGCTCCTCAAGCAGTAGACGATTGCAGATCAAAAATCCGCTCAACGCAAAGAACAGCTGCACGCCCCGGCCACCCGTGGCGAAAAACCATTCGTTCGAGAACCATCCGTACCTCCACACTTGACTGTGCCCCATCAGCACCCACAAGATGGCGACCGTCCGCCAGCCATCAAGCGTGGGAAGATACCCACTTCTCTTCACTTTGCTAACCTCGCCCCTTCAAGCGCGCTGCGCATTGAGCTCTCCCGAGTTGATCTCGAGAGAATAATTCACCTTAGCATGTCGCCTTGACACGCCGTCAATCACCGTTTGACCCAGGCAATTGCTCCATGCGCTTACTCCACCGCATCGCCCGCCATGCCCACAATCTCACGCTTGCCGCGATCCACGCGGCTATACACCACCATCGCCACGGCGCAGACAATCACGGCCATACCGCCGATCTCCGTCTTCGCCAGACGCTCATGCAGCAGCAACACCCCCAGCAGCACCGCAATCACCGGGTTCACAAACGCATACGTCGATACCTTCGTCACCGCAACGTTCTGCAGCAGATAGGTAAACGCAACCAGCCCGAAGATCGATCCAAAGATCGACAAATACAAAATCGCTCCAAAGCCCTGCCACGTCCATACCGCATGGTGCCAACCGCCAGTGCCAAATGCCAAGGTTGCATTGAAGATCCCCGCCGCGCCGATCTGCCATCCCGTCGCAACAAACGTGTCTGCGGTGAAGTGGAATTGCCGCGAGAGAATTGAGCCAATCGCGAACGCCAGCGCCGCACCCAGCAGCACCCACACTCCCAGCAGTGTCTGCGAGCCGCCCCTCCCATGCGACACGCCAGCGTGCAGCGACGGCCACACCAGCACCCCAATTCCCAGCGTGCCCAGCAGCGTTCCCGCCCACCCTCGTTTGTTTAGCGCATCGCCTCCCGGCAGCGCCATCTCAATCAGCGCAATCATGATCGGCATCGTCGATACGATCAGCGACGCGAACCCCGACGGCACCAGTTTCTCTCCCCACGTCAGGAGCATGTTATTGCACGACATGAACAGCAGCCCCACCACCACCAGCTTCCAGCCCTCACCTTTGGGTACCCGCAGGCTCTTGCCCCTCAACAGGCAGATCAGCACAATCAGCGCAGCCGAGATCAACGAACGCGTCGCCGAAACCACCGGCACCGGCAGATGCTCGCCCGCCACACGAATCGCCCCATAGGTCGATCCCCAGAACAGGTACACGCTGCCAAAGGCCAGCAGCACCAGCGTCGACTTCGATAGGCGGAGAGACATCTCCCTTCATGCTACGGGAGTCTCCTGTTCAACCGGAATTCCCAACAGGCGTTCTTTGCCCGTGGGGGCCCAAACAACAACGCCCGCCTCATTTCAGGCGGGCGTCGTCTGGTCTCTCAGCTTCGCCTAAAAATGGAACGCCACCTCCGCCGTCAACGAACGCGGCGTCACATAGTGCGTTCCGCTGAAGGTCGAGAGGAAGTTATACAGCGCGTACTTATTCGTGAGGTTGACCGCCGTCAGCATCGCGCTCCACTTGTATCGCGTTCCCTTGAACAGGTTGTCCTGCCCAACCGACACGTCGAAGAGGTTGCGCGGCGCAATACGCGGTGGGTTGTGGTCGTTGCTGCCTGTACCCGCTGCCGGAATACTGATCAGCTTTGAGGTAAGCTGCGAGGCCTCGCACGCGTAATAGTTCGTTCCCGGAACCAGCACGCCGATTTGGTTGGTCCCGTTCGCCGCCACGCCATCGCAGCTAAGCCCTGCCTGAAACTCCTGGTCAGGGGTGAACGGCAGATACACTGCTGCTCCCGTTACCGGATTCGGCGAACCCGAAAGGCCGTTGTCAACCAGCAACACTGCCGGCTGACCGTTCAGCATCGCTGGCGTCCCATCGGGCGCAAACGAGCTGTTCGGACACGCGCCGTTAGGATCGGTCACGTTATAGCAGGGAGCTGATCCAGCCACCAGGCCGCTATCGTAACGCCAGTTGAAGCTGAGCCACGGGCTGTGCGCGCCCGGAAACTGGTACTGGAAGTGCGTTGTCTGGTTGAACTTTTCGTCGTGGTCGATCCGGAACGGATAATTCGTGTCTCCCGGTGCAACCCCGCTCGTCGCTCCCGCGCCCGCAACCTGCGGGCCATAGAACCGCGCGGCCACCGAAGATGCTACCCAAAATGCCGAGAAGCCATGCCATACCGGCACATCGGCATGCAGCATGTACCCCGGGATCTTGGAGTTGTGCCAGTCGATCGGAAAGGTGATCGGCGTATTGCCGAGCACGCTGAAGTCGAACGCGTTGTGCGTGTACTTCCAGATGTACTCGCCCGAAAACACCAGGTGTCTGCCGGCAGCTTGCTGGAAGCCCGCATGGAACTCGTTGCGGAAGCCCGGCTCCAGCGTGTTGCCAACCGTCGTCTGGCATCCCAGCAGCGGCGACAGTACAGCACTGGCGCAGCCCTGGCTCGATAGCACCAGGTTCTCGTTAAACGGCGACTCCAGCGTCCGCGCATACGACACGCGCAGAATCGTCGCCGTCCGCTTCACGTTATACGAGATGCCAACCCGCGGCTCCGCCTGCCGCGCAATCGCGAGCCCGTTGTAAAGATCGCCGCGGATCCCCACGTTGAACAGCCAGTTCTTGAACGTGATCTGGTCCTCGAGATAAAGTCCCAGCTCCTTCACATCGGTGTGGCCGTCAAAGTGATAGAGACCTCCGCCACGCGTCAGATCGAACGGCGCCAGTACCGAGAGGAAGTTCGGATTCGCGATCACGCTGCCCCCCGGGCACGTCGATGCCGTGTAGCCGGGCAATGGGTTTCCGAACACATCCATGCATGGTGAGTTAAACGTGTTGTTCACAATCGCCAGCGCGTCGTTTTCACGCAGGAAGGTCTGCGAATAAACGCCACCCAGCTTGATGTTATTCACGCCCTTCACGTACGAGATGTCTGCATGGACACCAGAGTCCATCAGCGATCGCGACTGCGAAATAGTCTGGTTCTGCAACGTCACCGGTCCCAGATCCGCCAGCGGATTGTCGCTCGCGTAATAGTTGTACGCGTCGCGGCGTACATAGCCGCCGAGGTTGAACACCGAATACGGATTCAGCGTAAGCGTGTAAGAAGGAGCAATGTCGAACGTGAGAATCTTGGAACGCTGATCGGTATTCCCCACGTTGACAAATACCGGATCGGCCGACGTTCCACCATTCACCGCTCCGGTGTTCACTACGTTCTGAACATTCAGATTATCCAGCGAGTTTGGCGTTTGAAACCACGAGCGGCTCACATTCACATTCAGATGAACTGTGCTGCGCGCGGTTAATTGCCGATCCGCGCGATCGAAGAAATTAAACTCGTTGCCCTTGTCATGGAAGACCTTGAACTCCGGTGGATCGAGGAATCGCCCCGTATTCAGCCCATCGAGCTCGAAAAAGTTGCCCCAGCTTTTTCCGCCATAGCTGATGTCGAACGAGCCCGTCGACGACCCAAAGCTCCCATACGATGTCGAGACCGACCCTGTCGGCGTGGTCACGCCCATGCCCGAACGCGTCGTCACATCAATCACAAGGCTGGTCTTCCCGCCATACTCAGCCGGCGGCGCACCCGAGATGACCTCCAGTGACTGCACGGCGTTCGTCGGCAGCTGGTTGGAAAACACCTTACTCTGCTGATCGGTGATGGGTTGCCCATCGATCGAGAACGAGTTCGACGCATGATCGCCGAGGCCATGGAACAGACCATTCGAATCCGCCGCAACACCCGGCGAAGCCAGCGTTACCAGCGAACTCAGTGACGACGAATTGCTCTCCAGTGGCAGCTTTTCGAATGCGGCCCGATCGATGTCCGTGTGAAACGTCGGGTCATTCTCCACCATGTCATCGTTCCCCTCGACCGTTACACTCTGCGTCGAGGTTGCAACTTGCAACGCGAACGCAACCGTCACCAGCACATTCGAATTCACAGCAATCTGCTTGCTGGCCGGTTGGAAGCCGGCTTCAGTCACCACCAGGCGATACGGATTGAAGGGCAGGTTGGAGAACTGGAACTCTCCACTCGAATCAGACGTCGCTGTGCGCGATAGCCCGCTGACGGGATTTGAGATCACCACTGTTGCGCCGGGAATCACCGCCCCGCTCGAGTCGGTCACCGAGCCGCTCACGCTGCCCGACGTACTCTGCCCCACAGCGATTCCCACGCCGATCATCATCATCCAACTCAGCGCAAGCACGCCGAAGCGGCTGTTCAAAAAAACTCTTTGCATTCTAGAAACTCCTGTCTGTTAGCACCACAGGCGCCGACGCCTTGATGCGGCTACAGCGGTCCAGTGTCAGCGCTTTCGCGGCGCAACTGCTGAACTCCCTAAGGAAGATCGCCCGGGCCTATGACCCAGCTTCATGCTCATCCGAGCACGCAACCTTCCGCGTCTTTCGCTTAGAGGGTTTCTACAGGCGGAGGCCTGCTGAACATCGCATAGTGCCACTGCGTCTCAGGCGCATGATCTAACGCCTGCACCACCTTGCACTCCACCAGCGTCAGCAGCAACGCGTCGACATGGGGCGCCACCGGCAGCGCCGAGTGCATCGCCGTGCAAAGCGGACAATGCTCCTCACCACCCGGAGCATTCGATCCGTTCAGCAGCGATCCCGCATGGATCGCGTTCTGCGGAAGCCAGTTGCCGTGGATATGGATCGCCTGCGCCGAACTCGCGCCCACCACCAGCAGCACGAACGCAAACGTCAACACGCGCACCCACAAAGGATGCGCCTGCTCACCAGTTCCGCGTTGTGCTCGCTTCGTCAAGGGTTCAGGTCAGGAGAAAGTCAGGCTGCGTCTATCTCTTTCAGTATGACGCAATTCAATCCATTCCGGTCTCTTTTTATTCCTGCCTGTCCCACCCTGGCCTCATTCCTGCCTGCCCCACCCTAGCCGCGAATCGCCTTTGTAATCGCGGGAACTATCTCAAACAAATCGCCCACCACGCCAACATCCGCGACCTCGAAGATCGGCGCGTCGGCATCCTTGTTGATCGCCACCACCGTCTTCGCGCCCTTCATTCCCACCAGGTGCTGAATCGCGCCGGAGATTCCCACCGCCAGATAAAGCTTCGGCGCAACCGTCTGTCCCGAGCTCCCCACCTGCCGCTCCATCGGCAGCCAACCCGCGTCGCAGATCGGCCGCGACGCCGCCAGCTCCGCGCCCAGCGCGCTCGCTAAATCTTCCACCAGCTTCAGATTTTCCTGTTCCCCAATCCCTCGACCAACGCTGACAATCACCGCCGCCGTCGATAGATCGACAGTCTGCGCCGCCTCGCGAAACGGCTCGCCCGGCTTGGTCCGAATCTTCGCCGCATCCAGCTTCGGCGCAAATGTCTTCACCGCACTCACGCCCGCCTTCACCGCATCCGCGCGAAAACTTCCCGCCTGCACCGACACAAAGCACACCCCGCCCTCACGCTTATGGCGATACTCCGCATTCAACTTTCCCTGCATCCACTGCCGCACGAAGAACGGCCCACTCTGCGCGTCCGCAACCTCGATCGCGGTCACATCCCCGATCAACACCTCGCCCATGCGTGTCGCCAGCGCCGGCGCAAAATCTCTTACCTGGTAAGTATGCGGCAGCACCACAAACTTTGGCTTCGTCTCCACAATCAACTGCTGCAGCGCCGCGACCCAGCCATCCGCGGTGTATTCGGCCAGCAGCACATCACCCATGGCCCACACCGTCTCCAGCTTCTTCGTCGCGATCTCCGCAGCCAGCGGCGCAATCGTCTCCGCATCGCCCACCACCGCGGCCGAGCACGTCACACCCAGCTCGTCAGCCAGCTTCTGTCCCGCAGCCAACGCCTCAAAACTCATCCGATGCCAGGCACCGTCTCCTTTGCGCTCCATCACCACCAGGACACTGCTCATCCACTACCTCCAACGTTCGTATCTCACTCTTAAATTTGCGACATCGGCAGCGGCCCCAACACCAGGTTGGAGATATTGCTCACTGTCGCCTCAAGCGCAAACCGCGGTTCCGTTACCAGCTTCTTCCATTGCGGATCACTTCCAAATGTCTCCCAGTCCTTGTCCATCTGCGCGTCATCTTCAAAGCTCAACATGTAGGTCAGGCTCGGCATCCGCGATCCAATCAGCGTGTCGCCGAAGAACACCATCTGCGCGCCCGAGCGCTTGAAGACCTCGAACTCGCCGCTGTGAAACATCTCGATCTTGCGCACATGATCGCGCATCGACGGGCTCTCATATGTCCGCAGCTGAAAGATCCGCTTGGCTCCCGTCGCTGTCATCGTGGGCACGGTCAGCCGCGGCCAACCGGCAAATGCCGACAGCAGCCAGCTCTCCGCCCGATCGAACGCCGGCGCACCATCGGGCGCGTTCCAGAACGCATTGGCCGACTTCAGAAACTCCTCGTCCTTCGCCAGTTGCTGATCAATCGTCACCAGCGACTCCACCGACCGGCTCGGAATGATCAAATAATTCGCCGGCGTCTCTGGCCCAAACCTCAGTTGCAACGCCCCCACCGGCGTCATCCCCAGGCGATTCAGCGCCGGAATCAGCACGCCGAAATAGTCAGCGGTCAGCTTCCCCTGCGGCCCACTCTGCAGCTGGTAGCGCCGTATCTGGTAGAACTCGCGCTCGCCCGTCTGCGTCGTCTGCGCCGAGGCTCCGCGTGCGACCACCGCCGCAGTAGCGGCCAGCGATCCCGTCAAAAAATCGCGACGTTGCATAGCACCTCCTCCGCACTGCGCGACCGCGCCATCACAACACCTTCACCTCAAACCGCAGCTTCTCCACCAGCTTGGCCGCAATCTCATCGGCCGATCCAGTCAGCATCTCCGTCTGCTTCACCCGCGCCGGCGGCGACACCTTCAACACCTCGTCCACACGCTTCGCCGCAGCCGCTGCAGGAGTCTCGCGCATCTCCTTTTGCCGCGCCTTCTTGATCCCCATCAGCGTCGCATAACGCAGCCGGTTGCCGCCGGATTGAATCGTCAGCAGCGCCGGCAGCGGCATCTCCACGTCCTGCATCCATCCATCTTCCAACTCGCGCTTAACCTTGATTCCTGCGCCCACCAACTCCACGTGCAACACCAGCGTCGCATGCGGAACTCCCAGCAGCTCCGCCATCACCACGCCCGTCTGCCCGGCTCCCAAATCATCCGACTGCAACCCGGTCAGCACCAGGTCCGCCGCCTCACCCTTCACCGCATCGGCCAGCAGCCGCGCCACATCCAGCGTGTCCCGGCACGCCAGCGACCCCTCACCACTCTCCGGCGTCACAACATGCACAGCCCGATCCGCACCCTTGGCCAGCGCCTCGCGCAGCGTACTCTGCACCCGCTCCGGCCCGGCGCACACCACCACCACTTCGCCATCGCCCGCGCGTTCCTTCAACTGCAGCGCCTCTTCCAGCGCATACGCATCCGGCTCATTCATCGTCCACGCGAGGTCGCTCTCGTCCACGCTGCGACCATTGGCCGCCACGCGCACCACTGCATCGCGCTCCGGAACCTGCTTTACCGCCACCACAATCTTCATTGGGAACTCCGCATCAACCGCGATTCACCGCGAGCCCCTAGCCTATCGCACTGCTGCTGCCAGTGTCTCCGCCGCGTGCAAGTGACGCACGCGCAACGAGCTCATCGTCAGCGCAGGTCACGGGTATGAAATTCTGATGAACGCCGACGCGGATATTCTCGTCCTCTCCTGCATGATCCTCGCTCTCAACACCTCAGGTGACGACGGCCCCGGGCAAAACGCGTTCACCAATGACTTCGGCGACCATGCCTGCACCAAAGTTTTCCATCGACACAGAAGGCTCGAGCCTTTACGATCCCTGCATACATGCTGAGTTCTTTATCGAGCACCTCAAGCGGCCTTCAAGACCATTCCTCACGCCTCCGCGGAATCTTCCTCACAACCACTCTTTGCGTTGCCCTCACCGCCTGCAGTTCCGGCCCGACCGTAACCACGGTCGCCGGCAGCGGCCAGGACGGAAACAGCGGCGACGGCGGTCCAGCAACCAGCGCGAAGCTCAATTCCATCTACGGCATGGCTCTCGACTCCACCGGAAATATCTACATCGCGGATGCGGCCAGCGAAGTCATTCGCAAAGTCACCGTCAGCACCGGCATCATCACAACCGTCGCAGGAACTGGCAGCGGCGGCTACTCGGGCGACAATGGTCCCGCTGTCAGCGCGCAGCTAAATTTCCCCTTTGGCATTGCCATCGACTCCGCCAACAATCTTTACATCGCCGATCGCGGCAACAACGTCATTCGTAAGGTCACAGCCTCAACCGGAATCATTACCACCATAGCCGGCAATGGCTCCGCGGCGTTTTCGGGAGACGGCGGCCTGGCCGCGCTCGCCAGCCTCTACGGTCCCGAGAACATCGCAATCGACGCTTCAGGAAATCTCTTTGTCGCCGACTTCGAGAACTCTCGCATTCGCGAAATTTCGGCGTCCTCCGGAATCATCACCACCGTCGCCGGCGGCGGCAAATCCACCGCCGAAGGCGTCGCCGCCACCTCCGCGACAATCAGCCCGGACTGCGTCGCCATCGACAACTCTGGCAATCTCTATCTGTGCAACCGGGACATCGAGGGCATTCAAAAAGTTGCCTTGTCCACCGGCCTCCTCTCCCTCGTCGCCGGCAATGGCACCTACGGCGAGACTGGCAACGGCGGACCAGCAACTGCAGCCGAGCTATCCACGCCCTTCGGCATCGCGCTGAGCTCAACTGGAGATATGTATGTAGCGGATTATGCAAGCGGCTCAGTCCGCCGTATCGACCTCTCAACCGGCACGATCGACTCGGTAGCCAGCCCCCCCACGTTCCAGTCTCCGACAGCGCTCGCTCTCAATGCCGCTGGAAACCTCTACGTAGCGGACACCTCTCTCCGCGAAGTCCGCATGATCACCACCGCGCCCTAGCACTTCCCTCAACTTCAAGCCGCGTCAAACTTCCGGTTCACCAAGCTGCGGCAGTGCGTCCGACGCTTGCAACGCCAGCCCCCGCGCCGCCAGCCCCCGCGCCGCCAGCTGCGCAATATCCAGCAGCTGCGGCGGGGCCTCTCCACCCACCGCGCCCAGCGCATCCCGGAACATCGAGTTGCAGAAAGGGCAAGCCGTCCCAATCGTCTGCGCGCCCGTCGCGATCAGCTCTTTCGCGCGAACATGACTCACGCGTTCCCCACTCTCTTCACCCAGAAACGCCAGCCCACCCCCAGCGCCGCAGCAGAACGACCGCTCCCGATGCCGTTCCGCCTCGACCAGCTCACCCGCCGTCGCCACCACTGCGCGCGGCTCGTCATACACGTCTTGATATCGTCCCAGATAGCACGGGTCGTGATACACAATGCTCTCGCCCTTCTGCTGCGGCAACAGGTGCGCATGCCGCGCCATGAACTCCGAGTGGTGTTCAATCTCGGGCGCCACGCCATACTCCAGCCAGTCCGTCGCCATCGTTCTCACGCAGTGCGGACAGATCGTCACAATCTTCTTTACGCCCGCTGCCGCAAACGCCTTCAGCCCCTGCTCTGCGAGGTCCCCAAACAGCAAATCATTCCCCAACCGCCGCGCCGGATCGCCAGTGCACTTCTCCTTCTTCAGCACGCCAAACTGCGTCCCCAGCGCCCGCATCACCTTCGCAAAATCCGACACGATCTCGCGCCCCTTCGGGTCATAACTCCCCATGCAGCCCAGCCACAGGCAGTACTCCTGGCTGCCATCGAAGATTGGAAACTCCTGCTTCGCAATAAACTTGTCGCGCTCCGCCGAGCTCATGCCCAGCGAATTTCCCTGCTTCTCCAGCGCCAGAAAAAGCTTCGTTCCGTAGCGGTCTTCCCACGCGCCCGTATTCACCGCGCCGCGCCGCAGCCCAATCAGCACCGGCAGATGCTGCACGCCCACCGGGCACTGAAACTCGCACGCCCCACACGTCGTGCACTCAAACGCTGCCTCCATCGACAATGCCGCTTGTGCTCCATCCAGCAGCGCCACGTCGCTCCCCGGCCCGTTCGCATTCAGGTACGACTTCACCCCCAGCACAATCTCTTTCGGGTTCAGCACCTTCCCCGTCGTCGACGCCGGACAGTGTTCCGTGCACCGCCCGCACTCCACGCAGCTATACGCCTGCAGCGCAATCAACTGCGTCAGGTCCTTGCCCGCGACCAGCCCGAAATCCTCATCGCCCTCCAGCTTCGGCAACTGCGAAAACTGCGGCCGCTTCAAGAACACGGTCAGCGGACTCAGCACCAGATGCAGATGCTTGGTCCCCGGAATAATCGGCAGAAACACCAGCAGCACCAGCGTGTGAACCCACCACAATCCCAGCGCCGCCGCGCCGCCATCCCCCACAAACAGCGCGGCTAAATACGTAGCCATCAATAAAAAGATCAGCCCGGCAATCACGCCCGACTCCACCGAAACCTTCGCCCCCAGCCACTGCGGCCGCACCACAAAGCGCCGCACAAACAGTCCCGCGATACTCACCGCCACCAGCAGCGCCCACACCGCCGCAAACATTACATAGAACGTCCCAAACCATCCCGCATACTGCAAAAATCCGACGCCAAATCCCACCGCGATATGATTCAGCGTCACCAGCGCAAACGCCAGGAACCCCCAGAACACAAACGCATGCGCCAGCCCCGGCAGTGGCCGTTGCTCGATCACCTTCGCCTGGCACAACACCTCCCAAAAGAACTTCCACACCCGCGCCCCGAGCGGCCGCAGCGAAAAGTCCGTGTCCTTCTTCGACCCCCACACATTGCGCGCAATCGGCCCCAGCCGCCACGCAAACACCCCCAGCGACGCGACAATCACCGCCGCCAGCAACACCTTCTCCACCGCCGGAAACCCAGCCGGCTCTGCCAAACTCATGCTCATTTTCAGCTCATCCAACGCCACAGCCATCACGCCAGCCTCCGCACCTCTCGGCGAGGCCACCATAGCAGACCCGCCGCACCCTTTGCCGTGACCTTAGCCGCAAAGGAAAACGGCGAGCCGCAGCCCGCCGTTCGCTCAAACCAGAAACTCTTAGTAGCTGAAGAACTCGTTCAGCCCGCGCCGCAACTGAACCCCGCTCACAATGCAGGTGAACGACACCAGGAACAGAAACACATCCCAATACCCCAGCGGATGAATCCAGCCCGGCGAGTAGGTGAAATCCTGGCCGGCCCACAGCGTAATGATCGTGCCGATAATCAGCGTCTGGAAGCCAATCACCAGCAGCAGCTGCCCGCGCCGCCGGCGGCGATCGATCCGGTCCACCTGCTCTGGAGTCAGGTGCCGCTCTTCCACCGGGATCAACTTGTTGCTCATTGCACTTCCTCCTGCGACTCTAGGCATTAAATCACAAACCGCTCCCCAGAGCGAAACCGCCTCGCCCCCCGAACCCAGCACCCTACCCTCAGCCCCGCTTCATCCTAACGTGCGTCGCCCGAACGCAGCCCGAATCCGCTCTGCCCGATTCTCCGCCGTGCCTACCGCCGCCTCCTGCAGATCGGCAACCGACTGGATCCCGACCACCTCGAATCGCTTGCGGCAACGAATGTTTTTGCAGCCCACCAGGTCGTCGCGCCGCACCATGTAGCTGCGCGCCTTGGCGAACTTTGCCCGATCGTGCTCATCGGCTCCACGCGGCACCTGCGCCCGCTTGCGCCGCACCAGCCAGCTCAGCTCATACTCGCCCGGCTGGCCGCAGTGCGGACACACCATCGTGTGCCTCTTCTGCTCCGTTACTTCCTCGAAGAAGTCGCGCTCTTCCATCAACACCCCCGTCATCCATCCCGGTCAGAGACCCGAGCGTTCAATCCAGGTTCAAGAATACGCCTTTGTCTTCCATTCAGAGCTCCACCGAATCCTATGAGCCCCTCCCACTGCCCTCATTTTTTCGGCCCCCAATCTATAAACGCAACGTCCATCAGGAGTACGCTGAACATCACGCAGGAGGTCTGCACGCATGCCCAAGTCCAAGGCCAGGAAAGAAGTCTTCTCTCCGACCAAAGCTGTGAAAGCCAACGCCCGCGAGCGCCTGGGAAGTCCCCCTCCGTCGCACCCCCTCCCGACCATCAAGGACAAGATCACCGCCCGCCCCAAGCACAAGGAAACCCTCGCCGACCTACTCGAAGCCAAGGAAGAATAGCCATGAGCAAAGGAAGAACAGCCATGACCCTCGCCCGCCTCTCCCTCCTCGTTACCGTCTGCCTCGCGGTCCTCCCCCTCGCCGCGCAGCAGATCCAGATCAGCAAAGACAACAAGACCATCTCCGTCACCGCCACCGCCGACGCCTCCGCCGTGGCCGACACCGCTGTCGTCTCCATCGGCTTCAACTCCTTCGGTGGGGAAGAGGACGCGACCTACGCCAAGGCGACCGAGACCTCCAACGCCATCATCTCCGCGATCACCGCATCGGGCGTCGCCAAGGACGCCATCCAGAGCCAGGAACAAAACCTCACGCCGCTCAATCCTGAGGATTTTCAAAATAAGACGCGCTACACCGAAGGCATGCGCTACCAGTTCTCGCAGCGCTGGCAGGTCACCGTCGCCGCCGACCAGGCAGCGCACGTTCTGCAGGAAGCCATCACCCACGGCGCAAACAATAGCGGCGGCATCGACTGGCAACTCAAGAGCGACGACGCTCTTCAAGCCGAAGCCGCACAAAAGGCCCTCAATCGCGCCCGCGATATTGCCGAGCACATGGCCCAGGGCCTCGGCGCGAAACTCGGCACCCTCCTCTACGCCAGCAATACAATTCCGGTAGTCAACGGGATTGGCCCTCGCATGTATTCGATGGCTGCTGCACCGGCAGCCCAGCACGTAAACCTCAAGCCTCTCGCCATCTCCCCCGACCGCATCACCCGCTCCGCCACGGTCGCCGCGGTCTTCGCCATCGAATAAATCCCACCGCTCTTCCACCCCACGCATCTCCTCGCACGCGGAGTCGTCCCGCTGCGCCCAACAGCCAAAAGAATTTTCGCCCACCCCAATCCATCCGCCTCGCCCGCTCGTTCTCCTGACGAAGCAATGCAAGATCCAGTGCCATCGAGCTGAGCACCAATCCAATTCTCTTCGAGCGCATCCCCACGCGGGCGCTCCATAGCGAATCACCGGAGCTTCCACAAACCACGCAATCAACCTTGCCCCGCTCCCAGCGCGACCCCCTCGCGCCAGCGGTCAGCCACGCTCATTCGATCCAACACCCAACAGGAGAGACCACCATGGCACTAGGCAAAGTAACCCCCGACATGATCGACAGCATCGTGAACCGCCGCTCCTTCCTCACCGGAGTCGGCGCAGTCGGCATCGGCGCTGCGGCAGCCACTCTCATCGGTTGCAGCAACAACACCATGAACATGGGCACCATGACCGTCGGTGCCTCCGCCTCCACCGATACCGCAGCGCAGATCTTTACCGCCGCCCTCATCGCCGAAGACCTCGCCATCACCACCTATTACAACGCCCTCATCGGCGGCGTCATCCAGGACCCGAACCTCGCCGGCCCCGGCGGCACGGCTACCAACGTCCCCACCGCCACCCAGGACAACGTCGCCTATCTCCAGGGCGCGTTGCTCGAGGAAGTCACGCACGCGCAGCTCCTCCGCACCCTCCTCGGCCTCTCTCCCTCCGGCAGCGGCGACGTCGGCGCAGGCGTTCCCGCCACCTTCTACTACCCCACCGGCACCTTCGACAGCCTCGCCAACTTCCTGCCCCTGCTGCTCACCCTCGAGACCGCCTTCATCGCCGCCTACATGACCGCGGTCGAAGAGTTCGCCTCCATGGCCGCCGGCTACAACGGCTACAGCGCCATGCAGGCCAACCCGGCCATGAGCGGCAGCAACTACACCCAGGCTGACCTGATCCTCTACGCCAAGGTCGCTGCTTCTATCCTTGGAGTCGAGTCCGAGCACCGCGCCCTCGTCCGCTCCCTCGGCACGGCCAACATTGCCAACCCCACCTTCGCCGGCATCAACCTCATCCCCGCCAACAACCTCAACTACGAGAGCGACGCCAGCCTCACCGGCCTCATCGTCGCCACCGGTGGAACAGGTACCACGGCAGCCGCCGCACTCGCTCCCTTCCTCGCCTCAAGCTCCGCGCAGAGCGCAGGCTTCAGCTTTGCCACCGCCAACTCAAGCTACAACTCCGTCATCACCGCCGGCGTCACCACCGGCGGCTCGCTCCCCAACCCCGAATAGTCCACCTTCCAGGCACGCAACAAAAAACGGAGACAGCTTAGGCTGTCTCCGTTTTCGTTAGATCACTGCAGTCGCCTGCATTGGGTGAACTTCCTGCATGCAGGGTCGACCCAGGCTGCTGCAGTGATCTCAATGCCCCGAAGTCTATACCTCCTCAGCCGTCCATGGAAGCAAAAAAATCCTCCCGTAAACTATCTTCATGCCGTTGACGTACGCCTTGATCATCTTTGAACTCGTTGTGATGGTTCTCTCCATCTCCCTGCACGACTGCGCCCAGGCCTGGGCCTCCAACCGCCTCGGCGACCCCACCGCACGCATGATGGGCCGCCTCACCATGAACCCCGCCCGCCACTTCGACCTGCTCGGCATGCTCATCTGGCCTGTCCTCTTCATCTTCCGCAGTCCGCTCATCCTCGGCTGGGGCAAGCCCATCACCTTCACTCCGCGTAACTTCCGCAATCCGTCGCGCGACGAGATGCTTGCCACCCTCGCCGGCCCCGCCGCCCAGTTGCTCGCCGCCGTCCTCGCTCTCATTGCCCTCATCGTCGTCCGCCACACAGTTCCCGGCTCCATCGACTCGCTCGTCATCGCCTCCCAGCTCGCCATGCGCAACCTCGCCATGGGCACCGAAGGCCTTCCCGGCATCTTCCCCCTCATCCTCTTCCTCTACTTCTGCATCCTGGTCAACCTGCTGCTCTTCGTCTTCAACCTCGTCCCGCTCCCTTTCCTCGACGGCGGCAAGATCCTCATGCACTACCTTCCCTACAACGCCGCCAAGACCTACCAGAGCATGAGCCTCTACCTCATGTTCGGCTTCTTCTTCCTCGGCTTCTACATCATCCAGCTCTTCTTCTTCCCCATCATGACCATCTTCAAGATCCTCCTCTTCAGCCTGTAGCCTCCTCCTCCAACCCTCGCCGTTGCCCTTGCGGTTCTTTCTGTCATTCCCTCTGGGAATCTGCTTCTGTCTTGCCGTTGTTCGTTCTACTTGGCGAAACGTTGCAACCTTAGCGACTTTGCGTCAAAGCCCTTGTCTTTGCTCGACCGGATTAGCAGGGGGCCATCAACCCCATCCGACCCTGCCCTCCGCAATGTATCCTTGAAGTTCGAGTCATGAGCCCCACTTCCCCACGTTCGACACCCCGCCCCCGCGTCCTCTCCGGCATGCGTCCCACCGGCCGCCTCCACCTCGGCAACTACATGGGAGCCCTCTACAACTGGGTTCACCTGCAGCAGGATTACGACTGCTACTTCTTCATCGCCGACTTCCACGCCCTCACCACCGACTACGCCGACCCCGGCGACGTCCAGGCCAACAACATCGAGATCACCCTCGACTTCCTCGCGGCCGGCCTCGACCCCGGCCGCTGCGTCATCTTCAAGCAGTCCGACGTCCCCGCCCACTCCGAGCTCTTCCTGCTCTTCGGCATGTTCACCCCGCTCGGCTGGCTGGAACGCGTCCCCACCTACAAGGATCAGCAGGAGCAGATGCGCGAAAAAGATCTCGCCACCTACGGCTTCCTCGGCTACCCCCTGCTGCAGGCCGCCGACATCCTCCTCTACAAGCCCGACTTCGTTCCCGTAGGCGCCGACCAGGTTGCCCACGTCGAGCTCACCCGCGAAGTCGCCCGCCGCTTCAACTCTCTCTACCCCGGCGAGTTCTTCACCTCGCCCGAAGCCGCCCCGTGGGAGCTGCCCGCCATCCTCGAGAAGGCCCGCAAGCTGGCCGGCGAGCCGCAGGGTTCCACCCGCACCGACTTCAGCCCCCGCCAGCTCTTCGAGGCCGCCTCGCAGACCAAAAAAATCTCTCCCTTCGGCCGCCTCGATATCCTGCCTGAGCCGCAAGTCCTGCTCACTCCCTCGCCCAAGCTCCCCGGCCTCGACGGCCGCAAGATGTCCAAGAGCTACAAGAACCACATCGAGCTCTCCGAGTCCGACGAAAGCATTCGTGCCAAGCTAAAGGGCATGGTCACCGACCCCGCGCGCATCCGCCGCGACGACCCCGGCAACCCCGACGTCTGCCCCGTCTTCGACCTGCACAAAGTCTTCTCGACCGAAACCGTGCAAGCCGAAGCCGCCGCCGGCTGCCGCTCGGCTTCCATCGGCTGCATCGAATGCAAGAGCTGGGTAGCCGACGCGATCGTCGCGACCATCGCCCCCATCCGCGACCGCCGCGCCGACCTCGCACGCCGCCCCGCCGTCGTCAACGACGTGCTCGCCAACGGCAAGGACCGCGCCGCCAAGCGCGCCAACCAAACCCTCGCCGAAGCCAAACACGCCATGGGACTCGCCTGAACATGAGCGAAGAAAAAAATCTCGGCCCGCAACCCGCCGCCGATTCGACCACGGAACCGGGTGCCCCACGTCTCGCTTCTGAGACGTGGGACGAAGTGGCGACTGCTCCCGACGACAACACCCCGACCCCGCACACCCCCTTCGCCCTCGAGCACCCTCCCACGCCCCCGCCACCCCCCGCGCCCAAGCGCGAGCGCGACAAGTCCCGCGACGAAGCCTCGCAATCCCCCTTCAGCATCACCGTCGGCCAGGTCTACGATGGTCCCCTCGACCTCCTCCTCGACCTCATCCGCAAGCAGAACATCGACATCTACGACATCCCCATTGCGCGCATCACCGCGCAGTTCCTCGAGTACACGCACCACCTCAAGGACGCCGACGTCGACGCTGCCGGCGAGTTCATCTACGTCGCCTCGCTGCTCATCCACATCAAGAGCCGCATGCTCCTCCCCCGCGACCCGCTCGCCCCCGAGTCCGAATCCGAAGACCCTCGCCGCGAGCTCGTCGAGCGCCTCCTCGAGCACGAACGCTTCAAGGCCGCCGCGCAGATGCTGCTGCAAAAACAAATGCTCGAAGAGGCCACCTGGACCCAGTCCGGCCTCAAGAACTTTCTGCACGACGAAGGCGTCGACTCCGCCGAATCCGACCGCGAGATCGACGCCGACACCGTCGACCTCGTCCGCGTCTTTCAGGACATCCTCACCCGCCTCCGCGACCGCCCCGTCCACAACATCGACGAGGAAACCGTCACCGTCGCCCAGATGATCGACTTCGTCAAGCGTCGCCTGCTCATGGAAGACAGGCCCGTCAGCCTGCGCCGCATGCTGCAGAACACCAAGTCCGAGCGCGCCGTCATCTGCACCTTCCTCGCCATGCTCGAGCTAGTCCGGCTGCAGGCCATCGTCCTCCGCCAAGGCGACCACTTCGGCGACATCCTCGTCAAGAAGACCGACCGCTTCGACCAGGTCTTCGCCGAACAAGCCCAGGTCCGCGACGACTGGGGCTAGCGCTCTGTCGCTCCGCCTGCGATACCCTAAACACTCCACACCACCACCTCGCAGGAGTCCCATGCGCACCCACATCCGTGTCTTCGCACTCGCCCTCACCGCTGCGCTCCTGTCCCCCGCCGCCCTCGCGCAGGCCCCACAGAAACCCTGGCCCATCCGCGCAGTCATCGTCACGACCTTCGAAGTCGGCAACGATACCGGCGACACTCCGGGCGAATTCCAATTCTGGGTCGAGCGCGAACATCTCACAGAAACCCTCCCCTTCCCCGGCGGCCCCCTCGATAAGGCCGACCCCAGCGGCACCCACCCCATCCGCACCAACGCCGACCACACCATCCTCGGCATCGTCAGCGGGACCACACTCGTCAACGCGACCGCCTCCATGATGGCCCTCGGCCTCGATCCCCGCTTCGACCTCACCCACGCCTACATCCTCATCAACGGCATCGCCGGCGTCGACCCCCGCGTCGCCTCCCTCGGCTCCGCAGCCTGGGCCGACTACGTCGTGAACGACGTAGCCCGAGAGATCGATCCCCGCGAAGCTCCCAAAGACTGGCCCTACGGCATCTACCCCTCCGGCGCCTCCCGCCCCGACCCTGCCGCCGTCACCGAAACCACCTGGACCCGCTCCAACCTCTACACCCTCAACCCCACCCTCACCGCCTGGGCCTACGCGCAGACCAAGGACCTCAACCTCGGCGACGACCCCAAAGTCGCCGCCTTCCGCGCCGGCTTCACCAACGACCCCGAGGCCCGCCGTCCCCCCTTTGTCTTGATCGGCGCAACGTTTGCCAGCGACTACTACTGGCACGGCACCATCATGACTCAGTACGCCCGCGACTGGGTCCGCCTCTATACCCGCGGCAAAGGCACCTTCACCACCACCGAGATGGAAGATGCCGGCTTCATGAACGCCATCGAGCGCCTCGGCAACATGCAGCGCGTCGATCCCAACCGCGTCCTCGTCCTCCGCACCGCCTCCAACTACTCCGAAGAGCGCCCCGGCCACGCCGCCGCTGAATCCATTACCGCCCCCTACATCGGCGGCCGCCTCGCCCTCGAGTCCGCCTACCTCTGCGGCTCCACCGTCCTCCACAAGCTCCTCGCCGACTGGCCCACCACCTACGCCCACATCCCCGGCAACTAGGTCGTGTCACCCCCACCGCCGCCCAGCGCGCCACGCGAAGCCTCCCGCCGTCCGCGTAGGACCCTAAAGTTCACGCCCTATTCATCTCCCCGCAATATCTTCGCCTCTAAGCTGGTCGGGTCCTCATCTCCCATTTTTCTGAAAGCGACCACACCATGGCAGCTACCGCAGTCAAAGGCGAATCGGCCTACACCCAGTCCATACTCGACGAAAAGATGAAGAAGTCCCCCGTCGGCCGATGGGGCATCATCGCCTTCGGTGTGATGCTCGTGGCGGGCATCACCTACATCGCCATCCATCTCGGAGCCGACCTCTCCGTCGTCCATTCCGCCTCCGTCTTCCCCTATATCCTGCTGGGCGTAGCCCTGTTCATCGCGCTGGGCTTCGAGTTCGTCAACGGCTTCCACGACACCGCCAATGCCGTCGCCACGGTGATTTATACCCGCTCATTGCCTGCCAATATCGCCGTGGTGTGGTCAGGCATGTTCAACCTGTTTGGCGTCTTGATGTCCTCGGGCGCGGTCGCCTTCGGCATTGTCTCGCTATTGCCGGTCGAATTGATCTTGCAGGTCGGCAGCGGCGCGGGCTTCGCCATGGTGTTCGCCCTGCTGATCGCCGCCATCATCTGGAATGTAGGAACCTGGTGGTTCGGGCTGCCGGCATCGAGTTCGCACACCCTGATCGGATCGATCATGGGCGTCGGCATCGCCAATGCCCTGCTGCGCGGCCGCGACGGCACGTCCGGCGTCGATTGGTCGCAAGCGGCCAATGTCGGCAAGGCGCTGCTGCTGTCGCCGCTGTTCGGCTTCGCGCTGGCCGCGGTCCTGTTGTTCGCCCTCAAGATGGTGTTGCAGCGTGCAACTCCGGCCCTGTTTGCCGAACCGAAGGGCGATCAGCCGCCGCCGGCGTGGATCCGCGGCATCCTGATCCTCACCTGCACCCTGGTGAGCTTCTTCCACGGTTCGAATGACGGCCAGAAGGGCATGGGCCTCATCATGCTCATTCTGATCGGCACGGTGCCGACCGCCTATGCGCTCAACCGCGCCCTGCCGGAAAGCCAGATCGCGCAGTTCACCGCGAATTCGACTGCCGCGAGCAAGGTGATCGAAGCCAAGGCCGCCGGCCATAACGTCGCGGGCAATCCGCGACCGGCCGTGACCAAATACGTCGCGGAGCGTCAAATCACCGAGGCGACACTTCCGGCACTGGCGGCTCTCGTCCAGGACATCAACAAGCAGGTAGTCCAATACGGATCGTTGGCCAAGTTCCCTGCCGATGTCGTCGGTAACACCCGTAACGACATGTACCTGGTTTCCGAAACCATTCGCTTCCTGATGAAAGACGCGCAAAACGGACTCAACGCTGATGAGGCTGCAACCCTCAGCAGCTACAAAGGCTCGCTCGACGCCGCGACAAAATTCATTCCTACCTGGGTGAAAATCGTCGTCGCCATCGCGCTTGGGCTCGGCACCATGATCGGCTGGAAGCGCATTGTCGTCACCGTGGGCGAGAAGATCGGCAAGACCCACATGAACTACGGCCAGGGCGCTGCTGCTGAACTGATTGCGGCAGCAACGATCGCGGCGGCGGATGTGTATGGGTTGCCGGTCTCGACCACGCACGTGCTGTCCAGCGGCGTGGCCGGAACCATGGCGGCCAGCGGTGCGGGCCTGCAATGGAGCACGGTGCGCAGCATGATCATGGCCTGGGTGCTGACCCTGCCGGCGGCGATCCTGATGTCCGGCTGCCTCTACTGGGTGCTGCGTCAGGTGATGTAGCAACCGGGAGGAATTCTAACAAT
>DATHQT010000026.1:0-25532 GCA_035482415.1 Acidobacteriaceae bacterium
GGCGGCGGCTACCGCGTCCTGGTAACCGACGGCGAAGGCACCGACGCCTGCCACTGGCTCAACTCCATCGGCATCACCTGCGTCCTGGTCAAATACCGCGTAGCCCAACCCGCCGGAGAAGCCGGCCACTATCCCGCCGACCCCTCTGATCTCGAAGACGCCCAGCAAGCCATGCGCCTCACCCGCGCCCACGCCGCCGACTGGCACATCGACCCCACCCACATCGGCGTCATGGGCTTCTCCGCCGGCGCCAATCTCGCTGTCCTCCTCTGCACCCATCCCAACGACAACCACGTCGCCTCCACCCCCGCCGCCCCCGACACCGACCCCCGCATCAGCGCCCGCGCCGACTTCGCCATCATCGTCTACCCCGCCTACCTCGCCATCCCGCCGGAAAACACCCAGCTCAAACCCACCTACGCCCCCAACGAGTTCACCCCCTCCACCTTCCTCATCCAGGCCGAAAACGACCGAGGCTACGGCCGGAACGCCCTCGTCTACTACGGCGCACTCCTCGACGCCCACATCCCCGCCGACCTCCACTACTACGCCACCGGCGGCCACGGCTTCGGCATGCACCCACCCAACGCCCCCGAAGAGAACTGGCCCAGGCTAGCCACCGCCTGGCTCCGTTCCATCAACATCCTCCCACCCCGTGACGACGACCACCACAACAACCACCGCGACGACCGTAGCGCCAACGACAGCGGCGGCGCTCCCTCCCCCTGCCCCACGCCCCAACCTCCCGGCCCCGGCCATACGACGACGGGCTCAACGCCCACCCACCCACCCACCACCAACTCCAACCCCGCTACCTCAAGCAACACCCAACCCAACCCCAACTGCTGGTCCACCCAACCCTGACGCCGCGGGCAGTGGCTTTGCCTTTGCCTTTGCCTTTGCCTTTGCCTTTCTGGTTGTCATCCCGTAGGGATCTGCTTCTGCCCTTGCCGTTGCCAGTTTTTCGCCGTCATCCTGAGCGCAGCGAAGGACCCCCGTATTGGAACCTTCCTTGCCCTTGCCTTTCTTTGACAATTTCTGAGCGCAGCGAAGAACCTGCTGTCTCCCATTCTTGCCCTTGTCCTCCTATCGGAAAGAAGTGGCTTCAGCCAGTGGCGAGCGTTTCTTTCCCATTACCCACCAAAAATAAATCTCCCAAACCACCCTCAAAAACAACCCAGAATCCGCGTGTCAACCCCCCACGCAACCCCAAACCCGACAAAACCCCCGCCCCCATTGACGATTTCCCTCCAACCAACTTGGCATAGTTACCCCCGCCAACCCACTACAATTGAAGTAGACCCTCCCACATTGAACGAAACCCACGTCCGGACTGGCCATCACAAAAGGGCCAACGGCCCGACACATACCTGGTCGGCACAACGGCCCCACCCAACCAGCCGCGCAAACACGGGGATACTTTGCCACCTAACCCGCCTGAATAGGCTACTTTACAGCCTAAGTCATACCCGGAGGGGGGATACTTTGCCGCCTAACCCGCCTGAATGGACTACTTTACAGCCCAAGTCATACCCAGACGGGGGAGGGGGGTACCCCTAAACCTCCGCGCCCTCGAGCACCACCTTGCTCGTTGGCTCGGTCCCAAATTCGCCCTCCCACTTCGCAATCACCACACTCGCGAGGCAGTTGCCCACCACGTTCACCGTCGTCCGCGCCATATCCATCAACGCGTCAATCCCGAGCAGCACAAACACCGGCTCCATCGGCAGATGGAACTGCGAAGCCGTCGCCAGCAACACCACCAGCATCGCCCGCGGCACGCCGGCAACGCCCTTGCTGGTCAACATCAGCGTCAACATCATCACCACCTGCTGCCCCAGCGTCAGATGCATCCCCGCCGCCTGCGCCACAAAGATACTCGCGACTGCCAGGTACAGCGTCGATCCATCCAGGTTGAAGCTGTACCCTGCCGGAATCACGAACGCCACAATCCGTCGCGGCACCCCGAGCGCCTCCATCTGCTCCATCGCAATCGGCAGCGCCGCTTCACTCGTGGAGGTAGCAAACGCAATCGTCGCCGGCTCCGCCACCGCGCCCAGGAACCGCAGCACTGGCACCCGGAACAGCAGCGCCACCGGCAGCAGCACGCACACGCCAAACACCACCAGCGCGCCATACAGCGTCGCCAGCAGCTTGGTCAGATTCACCAGCACGCCCAGCCCCATGTTCCCGACGGTATAGGCCATCGCAGCCCCCACCGCCACCGGCGCAAAGTACATCACCACATTCGTAAACCGGAACATCACCTCGCTCAGGCTCTCGCACAGCCTCAGCACCGGAGCGCGCTTGGCCTCACTCACCGTAGCCAGCGCAATCCCGAACAGCACCGCGAACACCACCACCTGCAGGACCTGGCCTTCAGCGATACTCTTCGCCAGGTTCTCCGGAAACACATGCAGCAACACCTCATCCCATTTGGTCGCCACAGGAATGGGTGTCTGGACCGCCACGGAACTGGGTGCCCCAGGTCTTGCTCCTGAGCCCTGGGTTTGTGCAACCGACGAACTCAATCCAACACCAGCCTTCGTCACATTGATCGCCACCAGCCCAACCGCCAGCGCCAGCGTCGTCACCACCTCGAAGTACACCAGCGCCTTCAACCCCATCCGTCCGACGCCCTTCAGATCCCCATGCCCCGCGATCCCCACAATCAGCGTCGCCAAAATCAGCGGAGCCACAATCGTCCGAATCAGCCTCAGAAAAATATCCGACAGCACCCTCAACTGCACCGCAACATGCGGCGCATCGAACCCCAACTCCGCGCCCGCAACCATCGCCACAAAGATCCACGGCGTAAGACTCTTCCGCCGCCACGCAAACACCATCAGCAGCAGCACACCTAACCATCGCATCGCCATCGCCACCGCATGTGGAGCATGCATCGCACCCATCACCACCCCAGCGCCCAGAACCAAAGCGCCCGTAGCTGCCCACAACAACTCGCCCTTCGCCGAACTCTCTGCCATGGCCCGAAGCATATCAGCCGCGCTCACAGAGACGTACAATTCTCGACATGAGTCGACTAGCCCTCGCCCTTCTGCTCACCACGATTCCCGCAGCGCTCCACGCGCAGAACCTTCCGCCAGCCACGGCCGTCAGCCCCTCCACCAACCCGGCCGTCGCTCCGCCCACCAACCCGTCCAAGTCGCCCTTCACTTACAGTCCCATGCAGATGCCTAAACTTCCGCCTGGCGTTCTCGAGCTGCTCAAGCTCGAAGGCCAGTTCTCCGAGTCCGTCTCCGCAGGCGGAGGCAAGGCCTTCAGCACCTGGTTCGCCGACGACGGCGTGACCCTCAACAACGGCCAGCCCGCCGTCCGCGGCCGCTCCGCCATCGCCTCCATCGCCAACTGGGATCCAGCCACCTACAAGCTCAGCTGGTACGCCGAAGGAGCTCAGATCGGCCCCTCCAACGACACCGGCTTTACCTGGGGACACTACGACGCCACCACCATCGCCAAGGACGGCAAATCCACCACCACTGCCGGTCGCTACATCACCTTCTGGAAGAAGGTTCACGGCGAGTGGAAAGTAGCCCTCGACGCGAGTGCCAACGAGCCTCCCCCAACCAACGGCAAGCCCACTCCATGACCTCCTCCACAGATCCCTCCGTCCATTCCGCCATCCATCCCCAAACCCGCATGGGCCACGTTCACCTCCGCGTCGCCAACCTCGATCGCGCCCTCGCCTTCTACCACGGCGTCCTCGGCTTCGACATCACGCAGCGCCTGGGCGACTCCGCCGCCTTCCTCTCCGCCGGCGGCTACCACCACCACATCGGCCTCAACACCTGGGAATCCCTCGGCGGCCAGCCTCCGCCGCCCGGAACCACCGGCCTCTATCACCTCGCCGTCCTCTACCCCACCCGCGCAGCCCTGGCCGACGCCCTCCGCCGCCTCCTTGCCGCCAACATCTCTCTAGACGGCGCCGCCGACCACGGCGTCAGCCAGGCCCTCTACCTCCACGACCCCGACCTCAACGGCGTCGAGCTCTACTGGGATCGCCCCGAGTCCGAGTGGCCCCGCGACCCCACCGGCAACCTCACCATGTACACCCACCCCCTCGACCTAGAGGGCCTGCTAGCCACGCGCGAAGCTTAGCCTCAAAAGTTCTCAGTCGTTAGTTGTCAGTTCTCAGTGAAGTTTTGCCATTACGGAGAACTAACAACTGAGAACTGACAACCTGTTTCACTACACCAGCGTGTTCCCGCCATTCACCGCAATCTTCTGCCCCGTCACAAACGAAGCAGCGTCGCTAGCAAGAAACGCCACCACCCGACCAACCTCTTCCGGCAAACCCATCCGTCCAAGCGCAACCCCGCGCGTGTACCCAAGCTTCTCTTCCTCGGTCGCCTCAAACGCGCGCTCCGTAGGAATCCATCCCGGCGCCACAAGGTTCACGGTAATTCCCGAGCCTCCAAGCTCACGTGCCCACGACCGAGTCTGCCCCAACTGCGCCGCCTTCGCCGCCACATAATTCGCGAAGCGCGGATTCCCCAACTCCACCACCTCGCTGCCAATCTGGATCACTCGCCCAAACCCGCGCGCCCGCATGCCCGCCAACACCTCCTTCACCAGCAGCAGGGGAGACTTCACAAAAAATTCAAGCTGATCCAGATACGTCTGCCATGTCTGCTCCTCAATCGACAGCAGCGGCTGGTGCCCCGTAGCATTCACAACCAGGACCTCAATCGGTCCGAGCCCAGCCTCAACCTCCCTCACCAGCCGCGCGACCTCAGCCTCATCCCGCACGTCTCCGCGGAACGCCTGCGCCACCAACCCCCGCGCTCTCAGCCCTGCACAAAGCTCCTCAGCCCGCTGTGCACGCTCAAGGTAATTCACCGCCACGCGATGTCCAGCCTCAGCCAGCGCTACCGCCATCGCCGCGCCCAACCCCCGCGAAGCCCCCGTCACCAACGCCACCCGTCCACTCATACCGACAGCATATCCCTCTAGGGCTTCTGCGCGCCGACAGCCGAGCTCAACTGCTCGTCCTGGTACACCCGCACATAATCCACCAGCATCTCCACCGTCGCAGGAGTCGTCGCCGCCGGTGATCCCGGCCAGTCTCCGCCCATCGCCAAATTCAACAGAAAGAAATACCGCCCATCATCGAACGGCCACACCGCACCCTTGGGCAGATCGGCCCGCGTATACGTCGCATACGGATGCGCCGGATCGTCCACGTAATACTGCACCCTGCCCGGCGACCAAATCATGCCATACGTATGAAACCCCGCGGCAAACTCCACGTCCCCCGGCAGCGTGGCCACCGTTGTCAGCGGCGTGCCCGTAAACCCGATCCCATGCACCGACCCATGAATCTTCCCTGGCTCCTTGCCAATGTTCTCCATGATGTCCAGCTCGCCACACGCCGGCCAATGCCGCTGGTCGACGTTATCGCCAAGCATCCAGAACGCCGGCCACACCCCCGGTCCCGCAGGAATCTGGATCCGCGCCTCGATCCGCCCATACTGAAAACTCTGCAATCCCTTGGTCGCCATCCGCGCCGAAGTCCACTTACCGGTAGCCGCATCCCGCCGCGCCACCAGGTGCAGATACCCATCCGTCACCACGACATTTGGCTGCGAAGCCTTGCAAGGAGCCACGCTCGATCCCGGCGCGCAATACGTCTCCAGCTCATGATTCCCCCAGCCGTTTCCGCCCATCTGAAACTTCCAGTTCGCCGGATCAGGAACACCACCAGCCCCATTGAACTCATCCGACCAAACCAGGTGCTCCGCCCTCGGCGCCTGCGCATAACCCACGCCACCGAAACCCACCAACGCCACCACCGCCAGAAATCTCTTCACAGATCGCGACCGCATTTCCGATGGGCTTTGCCCATGCTTTTTGCCGACGTCCCATCTTGCATCAAGGTCGCAGTCGGCTGCAATCATTCGGGCATCCTTCCGCGCGACTGGATCGCCCGTCGAGGATGGGGAACCCGGAGTAGAGATAGGCCACGCTTAAGGACAAAGGGCGGACTCTTTCGAGTCCGCCCTTTTGGTTTTGGCTTTTGCGCGAAGCGCTATTCGCTGGACGCGCAGTCCTACTCTGCGGCCATTTCTTCCTGTTCGCCTTCCATGCGCATCTGTTCCAGCTCGCGCTCCTCGGCTTCGATCGCCGCGGTAACCTCTTGCTGGACCTGCGCCGCCGCCTCTTCCAGCTCTGGAGAGAGCTGAACGTTGCGGTAGTAGGCCATGCCCGTACCCGCCGGAATCAAGCGGCCGACGATGACGTTCTCCTTGAGTCCGCGCAGCGTGTCGACCGAACCGTTGATCGAAGCCTCGGTAAGCACACGCGTGGTCTCCTGGAAGCTCGCCGCCGAGATGAAGCTGTCGGTAGAGAGCGACGCCTTGGTGATGCCCAGAAGCAGCGGACGACCGATTGCCGGACGGCCACCCTCCATCAACACGCGCTGGTTCTCGGCGTTGAAGCGGAAGCGATCGATCTGCTGCTCGAGCAGGAAGTTGGTGTCGCCAACCTCTTCGACCTTCACCCAACGAAGCATCTGGCGGACGATCGTCTCGATGTGCTTGTCCGAAATCGACACGCCCTGCAGACGATAGACCTCCTGGATTTCGTTGACGAGATACTGCTGCAGCTCGCGCTCGCCCAGCACCTCGAGGATGTCGTGCGGGTTGCGAGGTCCGTCGATGAGAGCATCGCCGGCACGCAAACGCTCGCCTTCCTGAACGTTGACATACACACCGCGAGGAACGCTGTACTCCTCTTCCTGGCCGTTATCCGCCGTGACATACACCTTGCGCTGACCCTTCGAGACGTCGCCGAACCGCACCACGCCATCGATCTTCGAGATGATCGCCGGATCACGTGTCTTACGCGCTTCAAAGAGCTCAACCACGCGCGGCAGACCGCCCGTAATATCCTTCGTACGCGTCGTCTCACGCGGGATCTTCGCCAGAATATCTCCCGGGAAGACCTCGTCGCCATCCTGCACCATGAGGTGAGCACGCGACGGCATCAGGTACCGCTTGGTCCCCTTCGCGCTCTTGATGATGATCGCAGGCTGCCGCTTCTCATCCGACGAGTCGCCGACCACGAGGCGTCCCAGCCCAGTGACTTCGTCGATCTCTTCGTTGAGCGTGAGGCCTTCCTGCAGGTCCTTGAACTGCACCGTTCCTGCAATCTCCGTGAGGATCGAGAAGGTATAAGGATCCCACTCGCCGATCACGTCGCCGAGCTTGACCTCCTGCCCGTCCTCTACCCGCAGCTTCGCGCCGTAGACGATGGCATACCGCTCCTTCTCGCGACCCTTCGCGTCGATGACAGCGATGGAGCCGTTGCGGTTGAAAGCAACCAGCCCACCTTCCTTTGCGCGAACCGTGACGAGATTGATGAAGTGAATCTTGCCCGCGTTCTTGGCTTCAAGATGCGAAGTATCCTGCACACGCGACGCTGTTCCGCCGATGTGGAAGGTACGCATGGTGAGCTGCGTTCCAGGCTCGCCAATGGACTGCGCCGCGATGACGCCAACAGCCTCGCCCATCTCAACCATCTTGCCCGAACCAAGGTTACGGCCATAGCAAAGGATGCAGCATCCGCGCTTCGACTCGCAGGTGAGCACCGAGCGAATCTTCACCCGCTCAATACCCGCCGCCTGCACCGCGGAAGCCTTGTCTTCATCAATCTCTTCGTTGATCTCGACGATCACCTTACCCTCGAAGTCCTTCAACTTCTCGAGCGACACGCGGCCAATGATGCGGTCGCGCAACGGCTCAATCGTCTCGCCGGCTTCGATGATCGGGGTAACGTAGATACCTTCCACCGTGCCGCAATCCAGCTCGGAGATAATGACATCCTGCGCCACGTCGACCAGGCGACGCGTGAGGTAACCAGAGTCCGCCGTCTTCAACGCCGTATCCGCCAGGCCCTTACGAGCACCGTGCGTCGAGATGAAGTACTGCAGCACCGTGAGACCCTCACGGAAGTTCGCCGTGATCGGTGTCTCGATGATTTCGCCCGAGGGCTTCGCCATCAAACCACGCATACCACTCAGCTGACGAATCTGCTGCTTGGAACCACGCGCACCAGAATCAGCCATGATGTAGATCGGATTCATGGCTCCTTCCTTGTCCGCGCGCTTCATGTTGTTGAACATCTCGTCAGCAACCCGCTCGGTAACGCCAGACCACATCTGCGTGACCTTGTTCGACCGCTCGAGGTTGGTGATCGATCCGTCGAGATACTGCTGCTGCATGGCGATAACCTGCTTCTCCGCCTCGTGCACCAGCGTGTACTTCGAATCCGGAATGACCATGTCGTCCAGGCCAACCGACAGGCCAGAGCGCGTCGCATACTGGAAGCCGAGCTCCTTGATCTTGTCCAGCGCCTTCACCGTCACTTCGAGGCCGAGATTCAGATAGAGGTAATTGATCAGCTGACCAATACCCTTCTTCTTCATCAGGCCGTTGACGAACGGCATGCCCTCGGGCAGCGCGTCATTCAAAATCGCGCGGCCGACAGTCGTGTTGATGAACTGCTTGGTGAACTCAACTGGCTCGGTGTGCAGGATGTCCTGATCGTCATATGCGACGGTCATATCCAACACCGGTCCGGTGTAGCGAAGACGAATCGGCGTCAGCGTCTCGACCTGCTTAGCCTCGAGCGCCATCAACACTTCTTCGATGTTCGCGAATACGCGGCCTTCACCCTTGGCGCCAAGCTTTGCCTTCGTGAGGTAGTAGAGACCGAGCACGAGATCCTGCGTCGGCACCGTGATCGGGTGACCACTGGCCGGCGAAAGAATGTTGTGCGAAGCCAGCATCAGCACCGACGCTTCAATCTGCGCCTCGGGGCTCAGCGGGATGTGCACGGCCATCTGATCGCCATCGAAATCGGCGTTGAAGGCGGTGCAGACCAGCGGATGAATCTTGATGGCCTTGCCTTCGACGAGGACCGGCTCAAACGCCTGGATGCCCAGACGATGCAGCGTCGGCGCGCGGTTCAGCAGCACCGGGTGGTCCTTGATGACCTCTTCGAGAATGTCCCAGACGATCGAATCCTGCTGCTCCACCATCTCCTTGGCCTGCTTGATGGTAGTGCAGTGGCCGGTCTGTTCGAGACGGTGATAGATGAACGGCTTGAACAGTTCGAGCGCCATCTTCTTCGGCAAACCGCACTGGTGCAGCTTCAGCTCCGGTCCAACCACGATGACCGAACGTCCCGAATAATCCACGCGCTTGCCGAGCAGGTTCTGACGGAACCGGCCCTGCTTGCCCTTGAGAGTATCGCTGAGGCTCTTGAGGGGACGGTTATTTGCTCCGCGCAGGACGCGGCCCCTGCGGCCGTTGTCGAACAGCGCGTCGACAGCCTCCTGCAGCATGCGCTTCTCGTTGCGGACGATGACCTCAGGTGCGTGCAGGTCCATCAGCTTCTTCAAGCGGTTGTTGCGGTTGATCACGCGGCGATACAGATCGTTCAGATCTGAAGTCGCAAAGCGTCCGCCATCCAGCGGCACCAGCGGGCGCAGCTCAGGCGGGATCACCGGGATCACGTCCAGGATCATCCACTGCGGCTTGTTGTCCGAGCGGCGGAAGGCCTCAACGACCTTCAGGCGCTTGGCATACTTCAGCTTCTTCTGCAGCGAGGTCTCCGTCTTCATGCGCTCGCGCATCTCGATGGCGAGCTCGTTGACCTCCACGCGCTTGAGCAATTCCTTGATCGCCTCGGCGCCCATCATGGCCTTGAAGCCAGACGGCCGATACTGCTGGTCGAGCTCGCGGAAGCGATTCTCGTCCTTGATGACCTCGCGCTCCTTCACGGGCGCGTCGCCTGGATCGACCACAACGTAGCTTTCGAAGTACAGCACGGCTTCGAGCTCGCGCAGCGAGATGTCCAGCAGGTGGCCGATGCGCGACGGCAGGCCCTTGAAGAACCAGACGTGTGAGCAGGGGCTGGCCAGCTCGATGTGGCCGAGGCGTTCGCGACGAACCTTCGACAGCGTCACTTCGACGCCGCACTTGTCGCAGATCACGCCGCGGTGCTTCATGCGCTTGTACTTGCCGCACAGGCATTCCCAGTCGGTGATGGGTCCAAAGATGCGCGCGCAAAAAAGCCCATCGCGTTCCGGCTTGAACGTGCGGTAGTTGATCGTCTCCGGCTTGGTGACTTCACCATGCGACCACGAGCGAATCTTCTCGGGCGACGCGAGCTGGATCTTAATCGAGTCAAAGTCCGTAATCGGACTGGTCGTTTCAAAGGGGCTGGAGCGGAACATATTTTTTCTCTCCGGATGCAGTGCTTAGCTCGATACCAACTTTGTGCTTCTCTCTTCGCCTTCAAGAGCCTGTGTTGCGAGCTTCGCTGCTGTTTCGATTTCTATTGCGATTGCCTTCGAGATGATCCGCTCTTCCGGCCTCATCCCTTCAAACTTTCTCGCCCTCTGCCGCCGGCTCCTGCCATTACACAAGCCCGGAGCCGACAACAGCGGCGATCACTACTCAAGCACTAATCCGCGACGGCGAGCTCCGGCAGCGGCACAATCTCTTCCGCGTTCGCTGTCTTCTTCACCAGTTCAACATCGAGGCAAAGTGACTGCAGCTCGCGGATGAGAACGTTGAACGACTCCGGCACGCCGGGCTCGATCGCCGCCTCGCCCTTGACGATGGCCTCGTAGATCTTGGTACGGCCATAAACGTCATCGGACTTCGCGGTCAACAGCTCCTGCAGGATGTACGCGGCGCCATAAGCCTCAAGCGCCCACACTTCCATCTCACCGAAGCGCTGTCCGCCGAACTGCGCCTTACCACCCAGCGGCTGCTGCGTGATCAGCGAGTACGGTCCGATCGAACGAGCGTGGATCTTGTCGTCGACCAAGTGGCTCAGCTTGAGCATGTAGATGTAGCCGACCGTCACAGGCTGTTCGAAAGGCTCGCCCGTCATGCCGTCGTACATCTCGCTCTTGCCCGAGCTCGGGAGTCCGGCCGCTGCCAGCAGCGCCTTGATCTCGCTCTCCTTGGCGCCGTCGAACACCGCCGTTCCAAACCAGATGCCGCGCTTCATGCCGGCAGCGACGCGAATCGTCTGCTCGTCATCGAGTGCCAGCAACTGGTTGAGAGCCGCCGTATTCTTGAACGCTTCCTTGAAGATCTCCTTCACCTCAGCCGCATTCTGGTGCTGTGCGGCGAGGGCAGCGACCTTCGCGCCGAGCTCATGAGCAGCCCAGCCTAGATGCGTCTCCAGGATCTGACCGACGTTCATACGCGAAGGCACACCGAGCGGATTGAGCACGATCTCGACGGGGGTTCCATCGGGAAGGTACGGCATGTCCTCCTCAGGAAGAATGCGCGCGATCACACCCTTGTTACCATGGCGTCCGGCCATCTTGTCGCCAACCGACAGCTTGCGCTTCATCGCGATGTATACCTTCACCATCTTGATGACGCCGGGCGAAAGTTCATCGCCCTTCTGCATCTTGCCGATCTTCTCGTTGGTGATCTTGCGCAGCACGTCGATCTGGCGCGAGGTCATCTCCTCGATCTCGTCGATCTGCTCATTCACGCGCGGATCCTTGTCAGCGTAGCGAATACGCTTCAGGTTGCGCGTCGAGATCAGCTCGATAATGTCGCGGTTCAGAATGTCGCCCTTGGTCAACAACTTCTTGTTGGTGCGTTCATCGTGCAGGTCGGCAAGCACTTCCTTCGCGCCCAGAATGTTCTCAAGCCGCTTCAAGCGCTCGTCGGTGAGAATACGAATCTCATCCGCCAGGTTGCGCTCCAGCTTTTCGATCATCTCCTGCTCAATTTGTAGAGCCCGCTGGTCCTTTTCCTGACCTTTGCGGCTGAAGATGCGAACATCCACAACCGTGCCTTCGATGCCCGGAGGGCACGTCAAGCTGGCATCGCGAACGTCGCCTGCCTTCTCACCGAAGATGGCGCGCAGCAACTTCTCTTCCGGCGTCAACTGGGTCTCACCCTTGGGCGTTACCTTGCCGACGAGAATGTCGTTGTGACCAATCTTCGCTCCGATGCGGATGATGCCCGACTCGTCCAGGTCACGCAGCGCATGCTCTGAAACGTTCGGAATATCACGCGTGATCTCTTCCGGTCCAAGCTTCGTATCGCGCGCTTCGATCTCGAACTCCTCGATATGAATCGAGGTGTAATAGTCCTCGCGTACCAGCTTCTCCGAGATCAGAATCGCGTCCTCAAAGTTGTACCCGCGCCATGGCATGAAGGCCACCAGCACGTTGCGGCCGAGACCAAGCTCGCCCTGCTCCGTGCACGGACCGTCCGCAATCACCTGGCCCTTGAGTACGCGATCACCCTTGCGCACCACCGGCTTCTGGTTGATGCAGGTGTTCTGGTTCGACCGCTTGAACTTGGTCAGCTGATAGATGTCAGAACCAACCTCACGCGACAACTGCGTCGGATGATGCTCGCCCTCCACGCGCACGATAATGCGCTCGGAATCGACCGAGTCCACAATGCCGTTGCGCTTGGCCAGGATCACAGCACCCGAATCGCGCGCCGTTACGCCTTCCATACCAGTGCCCACAAACGGAGCTTCGGCCACCAGCAATGGCACCGACTGACGCTGCATGTTCGCGCCCATTAGAGCGCGGTTGGCATCGTCATGCTCGAGGAACGGAACCAGCGAAGCCGCAACCGATACCAGCTGCTTCGGGCTGACGTCGACATAATCGACCTCACCCTTCGGCACCAGCACAAAGTTGCCAGCCTTCCGCGCATTGACGAGGTCCTCAACGATATGCAGGTTCTCATCCAGGCCGATGTTGGCCTGCGCGATCGTGTGACGGTCCTCTTCCCAAGCCGACAGGTAGAAGCTGAACGGCTCGAGATCCATCGTGCGCTTGCCGTCCTTCTTCAGCTGCTTGTTCTGCTTGACCGACTCCGAAATCTCGAGGAAGTCGCCCTGGCGCAGACCGGACTCGCCGGCGTTGGTGACAGCCACGTAGTCCAGGACCACGCCGTCCTTCACCTTGCGGTAGGGGCTCTCGATGAAGCCGTACTCGTTGATGCGCGCAAAGCACGACAGCGACGAGATCAGTCCAATGTTCGGACCTTCCGGCGTCTCAATCGGGCAGATGCGGCCATAGTGAGTCGGGTGCACGTCGCGGACCTCAAAGCCCGCGCGCTCACGCGACAGACCACCAGGCCCAAGGGCAGAGAGCCTCCGCTTGTGTGTGATCTCGCTCAGCGGATTCGTCTGATCCATGAACTGCGACAGCTGCGAGGATCCGAAGAACTCGCGGATCGCCGCCATCACCGGCTTGGCGTTGATCAGGTCGTGCGGCATCGCCGTCGACATCTCCTGATACACGCTCATCTTTTCCTTGATCGCACGCTCCATGCGAACCAGGCCGATGCGGAACTGATTCTCCATCAGCTCGCCGACCGCACGCACGCGGCGGTTGCCAAGGTGATCGATATCATCCACCACGCCAATGTTCTTGCGCAGCTTCAGCAGGTAACGAATCGTGCCGTAGAAGTCCTCGGACGTCAGCGTGCGCTTGTCGAGCCCACTCGGATCCTGATTCTCATACAGCTTGATGTTGAACTTCAGCCGGCCGACGCGCGAGAAGTCGTACTTGCGCGGATCGAAGAACATGCCTTCGAACAACGCAGTCGCGGTGTCGAGTGTCGGTGGATCGCCCGGACGCAGCTTGCGGTAGATCTCAATCAGCGCCTCTTCCGGCTTGCGCACGGAATCGCGCCGCAGCGTGTTCGAGATGATGTTGCCGACATCGTCGCGCTCCGGGAAGAAGACCTGCAGATTGGTCACGCCGCTCTGGATGATCTTGTGCAGCTTATCGGCCGTCAGCTCTCCATTGGCCTCATACAGCAGCTCGCCCGTGCCCATGTCGATCACGTCAGCCGCGATCATCGCGCCATCAAACTCGCTGGGCTCGACCTCAACCTCGGTAATGCCGGCAGCGCGAACATGCTTGATCGACGACGGGCCAATCTTCTTGCCCGCTGCCACCAGCTCTTCCTTCTTCGCACCGTGCAACGCAACGGCACTCCGCGTACCAACCAGGTGCGTCGGCGTCTCTTCCGGCGTCACCGCCCAGAACAGCTTGCCGTCACGCACCGTAAGGCTGTCGACCACGTAGAACGTCTTGAGAATTTCCTCGTCCGTACGCAGACCAAGAGCGCGCAGGAAGATCGTTCCAAGGAACTTGCGCTTGCGATCGATGCGCACATATAGCGTGTTCTTCTGGTCGTACTCGAACTCCACCCAGCTACCGCGGTACGGAATGATCTTGCCCAGGAAGTAGGTGCGGTTGTTCGCCGTCTCAAAGAACACGCCAGGCGAACGGTGCAGCTGCGACACGATGACGCGCTCCGTGCCGTTCACGATGAACGTGCCGTTGGCCGACATCAGCGGGATGTCGCCGAAGAAGACTTCCTGCTCCTTCATATCGCGCAGGGTCTTCACACCCGTCTCCGGGTCCTTGTCGTAGATCTTCAGGCGGATGGTCACCTTCAGCGGCGCAGAGTAGGTCATGCCGCGCTCTTCGCATTCCGCCTGGTCATACTTCAACTGCAGACCCACCGGGTCGCCGCACTTGGTGCAGAAGTCAGGGGTGTTCTTGTTGTAAGTTCCGCAAAACTTGCACAGCACGTCGCCGGGATGGAATGGATCGGTGATGACCATGTGGCCGCAGCTCGTACAAGCGGTGCGCAGATGGTTCAGGCCCTTCAGGTAGCCGCACTTGCACTCCCAGTTGCCGATCGAATAATCGACAAACTCAAGCTCGGATACGTTACGGAAATCAGTGATGGGAAAAACGGAGGTAAAGACCGACTGCAGGCCATTGTCCTCGCGCTCGCGGGGCAGCTTGTCCATCTGCAGGAAGCGCTCATAGCTGCGGCGCTGGACCTCAATCAGGTTGGGGATCTGGATGCTCGTCGGAATCTTGGAAAAATCCAGACGGGTGCGGATCGCGCGCATTTCGGTGGGGTTTGTTTTCGACATGCTCTCTCCTGTTGCTGGGTCGACCTCTTGGGGGGCCGACCATCTGCTTGGCTCGAGGCCCTCGAAGAATGTGCCCGCTTGGAGCAATCACCCTGGGAAGGGAGAAACCACCGCAGCTGCATTGACAGCTGCGGCATCTCTCATTGGACTTGATGTGCGCCTGTTCCGATGCAGCCTCTCCTCGCAGAGATCACACCTGAAGCGCGTAGTACAGAAACCCCAGCGAAGCATTCTGCGGGGTGGAAACCTGGGTCGTGCCGCTGCCTTCCATGCACAAGGCAAACTCTGCTACAAAGGCCATACATCACACGGGCCGGATGACAACCTGAACCTTGGTACAACTGGCCGCTCACATCGAACTGCCGCTTGCCGATATAGAATCAGCAGAGCAACGCCGAACAGCGCCCTATTCGCTAGAGACGGCGAAAGCGCCCTGCGGGACAGCCTGCCCGGAGAGCGCGCATACGCTATTCGTAAGTGAGTTATTGCAGAAACGGTGGATAATCGCCGCCCTTTGATCCCGCACGCCGTACGGGGCTCAACGTTTGCCGCTTGTCGCACGTTTGCACCTTGCGGACCCGCCGCTCGAACCACAAGGTGGCCGGCTCCATAACCTGCTTCGCAGTGCCAGGATGAACCGGATAAACCACTAATTCAGTAGTGTGTAACTGTCAGATGCCAGCTAGCTTCCGTTTGATTCAAGCTTTCGAGCTCCGCAGAAAAACGTTGCGCCGAGGCAGCTGCGGCAGTCTCCCATTAGAGAGAATATCGCAGATCTGTCTCGGCTGCAACCGGGGGATTTCAACAGGCCTGAACCCGAGGCCCAGACCTGCTCCCCCGCAAACTGCGTCCGTCGTATGTTTCTCAATCTAGACGGTCGAAAGGCTCTTACTTGATCTCGACGGTCGCAACGCCATCAAACTTCTTCGCGATGGCAGCCGCATCTTCCTTCGAAATGTTCTCCTTCAACGCCTTGGGCGCGCCATCGACCAGGTCCTTGGCTTCCTTGAGCCCAAGAGCGGTGACTTCGCGTACGGCCTTGATGGTGTTGATCTTGTTCGCGCCCGCATCCTTGAGGATGACGGTGAACTCGGTCTTCTCTTCGGCCGCAGGTGCCGCAGCCGCGCCGCCGCCCGCAGGAGCCGCAGCAACCGCAGCCGCTGCCGAAACGCCAAGGCGCTCCTCAAGCTTCTTCACCAACTCCGACGCCTCAAGCAGGCTGAGGCTAACGATCTGATCTTCCAACTGCTGAATGTCCGCCATGTTTCTCTCTCCGTGTATTGCAAATTTCAAAGCTTACTGCAAATTTCAAAACTTTTGTGCCGCTATACTGCTGATTCAAATCACCTAAAGCCTTCTTCCGCCCTAGGCTGCCGCCCCTTCAGTGGGTTTCCGTTGCGCCCAGACTGCGCACCCGCTGAAGACTGCGACGAAACTTGGTTAGCCTTCCGTCGGCTCGCTGCTGGCAGCTTCGCCAGCCTGGGTCGCCGTGCCGTTCTCCGGCTGAGCTGCACCTGAGGGCTGCTCGCCCGCGGCCGCTTCCTCGACATGCGCCGCAGCAGCTTCCGCTACCGGAGCCGCCTCTCCTACCGGAGCCTCTGCCGCGGGAGTTTCGGCAACCGGAGCAGCCTTTGCCGCCGGTGCGCCAAACTTGCCCTGCTCGGCCGCCATATTCACGACCACCGCCAGGTTCCGTCCCGTGGCATTGATCACTGTAGCCAACCGCTGTGCCGGCGAGTTGATCAGGAACAGCAGCTTCGAGAACAGCTCTTCCTTGCCCGGCAGCTTCGCCAGCGAGTCAATCTCGGCGACCGTAATCACCTTGCCGTCGACGATGCCCAGCTTGAACGTGTACTCCGCGTTGTCCTTCACCCAGGTCGAGAGCGCCTTGGCCAGCGCCACCGGGTCACCCGACGTGTACGCAACCGAGTTCACACCCTTGAGACCCTGCAGCGCAGCCTCTACCTTTGTGCCTTCCGACGACTTCGCCGCCAGCTTATTCTTCACCACGTGGTAAGCGCCGCCCGCTTCGCGGATCACCTTGCGCAGCTCAAAGTCCTTCGAGGCAGTCAGCCCCTTGAACGTGCCGATGATGGCCGTAGTCGAGCTTTCCAGCTCGCCCGCCAGCATTTTTACCTTCTCGTTCTTCTTCGCCTTGGTCAATGCCATAAAAATCAGCCTCTAGCTTCTAGCTCTTAGCTTCTAGCTCTATCTGTGCCGCCCGAGCGCCCTGCACTCAAGCGAAAATCTCAATCCAACCCGTCCTTAGCTAGTAGCTAAAAGCTAGAAGCCAAGAGCTGCACTTACTTGGTCGCCACTTCCGCCACGGCAGCCTCAAGCTCAATGCCAGGCCCCATCGTGGAGCTCAGAATGATGCGCTTGATGTACTTACCCTTGGCCGCCGAAGGCTTCGCCTTCACAACGGACGAGATCACCGTCAACGCATTCTCCTGCAACTTCTCCACGCTGAACGAAAGCTTGCCAACCGGCACATGCACCAGCGCGGTCTTATCGGCGCGAAACTCAACCTTACCGGCCTTGATCTCGCGAATCGCTCCGGCCACATCCGTGGTCACCGTACCCGTCTTCGGATTCGGCATCAAGCCGCGCGGCCCCAGGACCTTGCCCAGACGTCCAACCGAACGCATCATGTCCGGCGTAGCGATCAGGGCATCAAAGTCGGTCCAGTTCTCTTTCTGGATCTTCTCGACCAACTCTTCGCCGCCAAAAAACTCAGCGCCGGCAGCCTCAGCCTCTTTGACCTTATCGCCCGAAGCAATAACCGCCACAACCTTCGACTTGCCGCCCAGCCCGTGGGGCAGAACAACAGTCCCGCGAACCATCTGGTCAGCGTGACGCGTATCAACACCCAGCCGCATGGTCAGGTCGACGGTCTCGTCGAACTTGGCGTACTTGGCCTTCTGCAACAGGGGAATCGCATCACCGATCGTATAAGGACGCTGCTCCACAAGCGCGCGCGCCTTCGTAATATTCTTGGAAAGCTTCTTTGCCATTATTTCCTCGTCTCCCACCCCGTACCTAACGCCTTTCCGGCGAAGGCCTTGCACAATTCCGCAAGGGCGTGGTCCCGACTAGCCTGCATAGGAGTGCAGACAACCTTCTAAGTATGCCGGATTTCGGGGGAAAGGTCAATGTGCAGACTGACAATTCACAGGCACTTTCACCAGAAATCGTCCTTCACGCCACACAGGGCCGGCACGCAAGAGGTTCCAGGCCTATTCAGTCATCCCCACAACGACGCACTTCAAGACCCTACGATTCGGCAGCAGAAATTCGTACTCGTCTCCCAGCTCCGTCCCGGGAGCATTCTTCAATACGCGCGCATGGACGTCTCCAAACGACAGCAGCCTCGTCTTATTGTAGGGATCCTCGGGGATAGCGTCGCTGCTCACCAATTCGAGCTTCCGCCCATTTGAGGTGATATCGGCAAAAAGCACATCGGCGCACTGCCCCTCCCAGTGCCCCAGCGAACAATCAGCGCGGATATGTACACCGTAAACATGAACCATGATCGGGTAATCCACACCCTTTTTCGCAAACGGCAACTCCTGCGCCATCCGGGTCTTCTGAGCATGCAGAGAAACAGAACAGAGCAGAACAATGAGCCCAGCACAAAGCCTTTTCATCAAATACACCTCAGCTTAATGAACAAACGTATCTGTTTATACGGTGAACGAGCTCGTTAAGCTTCAGCGTCTCCCTCGTCCTCGCGTCCCTTCGACGGCATCAGAAGGATAAGCAATATCTGTATCGCAACTGCTACGCCACATCTACACTGGCCCGACATCCAACACACAAGGAGACACACAAATGCAACTAGGAATGGTAGGCCTGGGAAGAATGGGCATGAACATGGTGCAGCGCCTCATCAAAGCCGGTCACCAATGCGTAGGCTTCGACAGCAACCAAGCCACCATCGACACCCTCACCAAGCTAGGCGGCTCCGGAGCCACCACCCCCGAAGACTTTGTCCAGAAGCTCTCCACCCCGCGCGTGATCTGGCTCATGGTCCCCGCAGCTGTAGTCGACGACGTCATCGCCAACCTCCTCCCCCACCTCGCCCCCGACGACATCCTCATCGACGGCGGCAACTCCTTCTACCAGGACGACATTCGCCGCGCCGCAGCCCTCAAGCCCAAGTCCATCCACTACCTCGACGTAGGCACCAGTGGCGGCGTCTGGGGAGCCGACCGCGGCTATTGCCTCATGATCGGAGGCTCCGACGCTCCCTTCCAGCGCTGCGAACCTATCTTCAAATCCCTCGCCCCCGGCATCGACGAAGCGCCGCGCACCCCCGGCCGCGAAAAGCTCGGCGGCACCGCCGAGCACGGCTATCTCCACTGCGGCCCCCACGGCGCCGGCCACTTCGTCAAGATGGTCCACAATGGCATCGAGTACGGCATGATGGCCTCCTACGCCGAAGGCCTCAACATCCTCCACCACGCCAACGCCGGCAAAACCAAGCAAGCCTCCGACGCCGAGACCACGCCCCTCCGCGATCCCGAGCACTATCAGTACGACCTCAACCTCACCGACGTAACCGAAGTCTGGCGCCGCGGCAGCGTGATCTCCTCCTGGCTGCTCGATCTCGCCGCCTCCTCGCTCCTCGAAAGCCCCGACCTCAGCAAGTTCGCCGGCCGCGTCTCCGACTCCGGCGAAGGCCGCTGGACCGTCAAAGCCGCCATCGACGAATCCGTCCCCGCCCCGGTCCTCAGCGCTGCCCTCTTCGATCGCTTCAGCTCCCGCGGCGAAGCCGACTTCGGCGACAAACTCCTCTCCGCCCTCCGCTACGAGTTCGGCGGCCACCAGGAAAAGAAATAGCTTTACTCGACGATCGACGAACCTGGAGGGGAGAGCAATCGCTCTCCCCATCCTCTTTTGCGCACCCCACCTCAATGAAAACCAGCGAAGTTGAAGACATGCTGCGGGTTGCCCGTCTCCATTATTTATTTACAAAACGAGCTATTTTGACCACCGCCAACCGAGTATCCTGAATGATCCTTTAACAAGAGTCGCTCTTTGTTGTCGCATTCGGGCCATGATCACCGGGCACGTATTGACAAGCAGGTGGCGCCGAGGGACCGCCACATGCCAGCTACGAAAGGACACTCAATGAAGACAAAAAGTGCTCCCAATCTCTCCTTTACTGATTTCCTGAATACTGAAGGTCCAGGTCGTAAGCTCATCCACCTGAAGCCCACCGGCGTCTTCTTCTCCCAGGGAACCGAATCCAACTGCGTCTTTTATCTCGCCACCGGCCGCGCCAAGCTAACCGTCGTCTCCCAGGCCGGCAAAGAAGCCACCATCACCCTGCTCGTCCCGGGCGAGTTCATCGGGGAAGAATCCATCGCCGGCGCCGGCGGTCTGCGCATGGCCTCCGCCTCCGCCATCACCGCCTGCACCGCCATGAAGATCAATCGTGACGAGATGATCGAGGCCCTCCACCTCGACCACACCTTCTCCGACTTCTTCCTCCGCTTCCTTCTCGCCCGCGGCATGAAGACCCAGGCCGACCTCGTCGACCAGCTCTTCAACTCCAGCGAAAAGCGCCTCGCTCGCACTCTCCTGCTCATGGCCGAATTCGGCAAGCCCGGCGAGCCCGAAACCCTCATTCCCGCCATCACCCAGGAAGCCCTCGCCGAAATCATCGGCACCACCCGCTCCCGCGTCAGCTTCTTCATGAACCGGTTCCGCAAGCTCGGATTCATCCAATACAACGGCCGCATCCGCGTCCACAAATCCCTGCTCAACGTCGTTCTGCACGACCAGTTCACCGGCCATAACTCCGAGCGCCCCCCCATGGAGATCTCCGAGCGCACCCGCACCGTCCCGATCCGGGCAGGAGCAGCCAAAAAATCGCGCCCCGCAGCCGATTAGCGGCGCGCCACCCGTGGCACTGATCGCTTTTGAACAGATAAGTTTCGCAGCAGGTGACAGTTTGGATTGACGCTCCCTTCGCCTCCAGACAGAGAGGAACCGCTTATGTCGAAGACCGATCTCAGCCTGCTCGTTGTTGAAGACGAACCCGACACGCGCTACCTCCTGACCCAGATCTTCACCATGCGTGGCTTTACCGTTCGCTCCGCCGAAGACGGCTTTGCCGCGCTCGGCATGATCCGCTCCGCCATTCCCGACATCCTCCTCTCCGATCTCAACATGCCCGGCATGTCGGGCTTCGAGCTGCTCTCCGTGGTTCGCAGACTCTACCCCCAGATCCACGTCATCGCCACCAGCGGCGCCTACTCCGGCAAAACCGTGCCCAAGGGCATCGCCGCCGACAGCTTCCACGAAAAGGCCTCGGGTCTCGCAAGCCTGTTCGAGCTGATGGACATGGCCGCCCTCCTCGGCCACACCTCGTTCTTCTCCCACCGCACCCCAACGCCCCTCTGGATCGACCTCGAATCCCGCAAAGCCTCCGAGTCCCACCACGTCCTGCTCAACTGCCCCGCCTGCCTCCGGCCCTTCCGCCAGACCATCGACGAGATCAATGCCGAGATCCGCGAAACCAACTGCAGCTTCTGCGGCGGCAAGGTCGACTACGCCATCGCCCTCGCCGTCAAGCCCAAAATCGTGACCACCGAGCCCAGATCCATCGCCGCGGAATCCCGCGCATCGGCCAGCGACGAATATTCCACCCAGTCCCGCAACGCACGCCGCGCCTGATCTCCCAGCCCCGGGCCCTGCGCCGCCCGCGTTCGTCACATTCCCCGCATCCTCCAGAAACTCCATCAGCAGCACTCCAACCTCGACCGCCTCCACCCCGTCCTGCCGCTGCATGAATCTTCGTGCATCCCGCCGCCCTTCTTCGTCGCTCCATCGATTTGCGTATTCCTTCTTCGCAACTTTCGTGGATACTGTTACTTACCCATGCGAGCCGAGCCCTTCACGCAGCCTAATCCGCAGCACCTGCTCTACCCCGACGCGTTCCCGCCCGCGCCGCGCCGCGGCCTCGCGCACTATATCGAGCTCGCTATTGCCTTCCTCGTTCTACTCCTCTTCTCCTGGCTCGGCATCAAGCTCTCCAACAGTTCCGACGGTGTCGCCACCATCTGGTTCACCAACGGCATGCTCTTCGCCCTGGTCATCCTTCGGCCCCGCCGCCTTTGGATCCAGTACTTCGCCATCGGCCTCGTCGCCGACACCCTCGCCGACGTCCTCTACGGCGACCGTTTCGCCCTCGCCTTCGGTGTCTCCCTCGCCAACTCCGTTGAAGTCATCCTCTCCGCTTTCGTTCTCACCTACTTCTTCGGCCGCCCCTTCAACCTCTCCCGTCGCAGACCCCTCGTCGGCTTTCTCTTCATTGCCGTCATCGGCGCCACGGCAGTCACCAGCGCGCTCGGCGCTTCCTGGACGCTCCTCTTCGTCAACGCCGGCCCCTGGCTCACCCTCTTCCGCACCTGGTACCTCGGCGACATCCTCGGCATGTCCATCATGGCGCCCCTCACCTTCATACTCCTTCGCCCCGGCTTCTTCCGCATGCTCCATCGCCGACGGCTCCTCAGCACGCTCGGCCTCCTGCTCATCCCCGCCCTCGCTACCCTCATCGTCTTCACCCACAACCAGGACTCGCTGATCTTCCTTATCGTCCCCGCGCTCCTCGTGGTCGTCTTCCGCCTCGGCTTCCCTGGCACGGTCCTCGCCGTCTGCGTCATTGCCGTCATCTCCATCCCCCTCACCATCCATGGCTACGGCCCGCTCATGCTCGACGTCGACCACCGCATGCTGCACCGCATCGTCGTCGTCCAGATCTTCCTGGCCGTTGCGCTCTTCACCTGCTTCCTCGTCGCCACCTTGCTTGAAGAGCGCACGGAGCTCGAAGTCTCCCTCCAGCAAAGCGAGGCACGTTATCGGATGCTCGCCTCGCTCGACGGCCTCACCGGCCTCGCCAATCGCCGCTCCTTCGACGAGCGCCTTGAGGACGAATGGGGCAGCGCCCTCGACGCCGGCCAACCCCTCTCCCTGCTCATGATCGACGTCGACCTCTTCAAGAAGTACAACGACCTCTTCGGCCACATCAACGGCGACAACTGCCTCCGCCAGATCGCCAACATCATCGCCGACAGCGTCCCATCCAGCCTCGGCGAAGCCTCCCGCTTCGGTGGAGAAGAGTTCGCCGTCATCCTCCCCAACACCGACAGCAGCGGCGCCATGGCCGTCGCCGAAGGCCTTCGCGCTGCCGTCGCCGCCATCCGTCTTCCCCACCCCGGCAGCCCCTGGCATCTCCAGACCATCAGCATTGGCGTCGCCGTCGCCGTACCCGAAACCGGCCAGTCGCCCGTCTCCCTGCTCCACGCCTCCGACAGCGCCCTCTACCTCGCCAAGCTCCTCGGCCGCAACCGCGTCGAATCCAACCTCTCCGACTCCCCCGTCCCCATCGAGTCCCAGGAACCCGAGCTAACCGCCATCCCCCCAGGCATCGCATAACCCGGGTTGTCAGTTCTCAGTTGTTAGTTGCGAGAACTTCGCCCTTACTGACAACTGAGAACTGACAACCGACAACTCCAAAAATCCCCTTGACACGCCCCGCCACTCCCGCCTACTCTCATCCCAGCGAGGCGAAGAAATGGCGAAAACAAAACTCACCCCCAGCTCCCTCTTCCCCATCCTCAACCAACACCCCGGCCCGCGCCTCCTCGGCATGGCCCGCCTGGCCGCCGAGTCCACCCACGCTGACGACGGCCACCAAATCGAATTCCGCACCCTCCAGCCCCGCACCATCCTCAACCGCTCCGTCTCCAAACGCCAGCTCAAGCACTACTGGACCATCAACCCCTTCCGCGGCTGCGAGTTCGGCTGCAAATACTGCTATGCCCGCTATACCCACGAGTTTCTCCAGCCCGCGCCCATCAACCCGCCCCCGCCCGGTACCCTCGACATCCCGGAGCAGCCCTGGGCCAAGGCCTTCGAGCACGAGATCTACCTCAAGGAAAACGCCGCCTGGCTCCTCGAGCAGGAGCTCCGCCACATCGACCCGACCGAAGAGATTGCCATCGGCACCGCCACCGACCCGTATCAACCGATAGAACGCCGCGTAGGCATCACTCGCAGTCTCCTCGAAGTCTTCGCCCGCCATAAGGGCCTCCACATCGGCATCATCACCAAGTCCTCGCTCATCACCCGCGACATCGACCTGCTCCAGCAGATCGCGAAGCACAACACGCTGGTTATCCACCTCACTATCACCACCACCGACGCCGCGTTAGCCCGCAAGATCGAGCCCCGCGCTCCCCGACCCGACCTCCGCTTCGCCGCCCTCCGCAAACTCTGCATCGCCGGCCTCAACGCGGGCGTCCTCTGCTCGCCCCTCCTGCCCGGCATCAATGACAGCGTAGCCTCGATCGACGCAGTCGCCACCCGCGCGGCCGCTGCCGGAGCCTGCTTCCTCGGCGCCCACCCTCTCTTCCTGAAATCCTGCTCCCGCCCCACCTGGCTGGCATTCGTCCGCGAACATCTTCCCCATCTCGCCGACGACTACAACCGCCGCTTCGCCAAAGCAGACTTCGTCGACGCCACCTACCGCAACCGCATGTCCACCCTCACCCGCCAGATCTGCCGCAAGCACCACCTCTACGAGCGCCATTCCGAAGCCCACCTCACCCGCGACCTCCCCGCCTCAACCAATCGCGGTCCCGCCACTTCACCGGGTGCCCCACATCTCGCTTCTGAGATGTGGGAGAGCAAAAAGCCAGCTCAGCGCATCACGCCCGATCAGCCTACCCAAACGAGTCTCTTCGCCACCAGCTAGCGATAGACCAACCGAGCCGTCGCCAACACCGCATACGAAAGCCACACCACCAGGAGAGCCACGCACCACCCAGCCAGTCGCTCTCTCCGAAAGGCATACACCGCGACCGGCACCGCCACCAGCCACGTCACAACGTTTCCCACCAATCCCGCAAACAGATCACTGAATCCGCGCGTGTACACCGGATACAACAAGCAAAGAAACGCCAGCCCACTAACCCACTCCACCCTTCGCTGCTCTCCATGTGTCTTCGCAGAACGCAACAGCAACCACCGCGCCACGCCCATCCCTGCAAACAGCACCAGCCAGATCGTCCCCACCACCCACCCCGGCGGCAACCCCGTCTGCCCGCTCGAACTCTCCATCCCGAAGCCGAAGATCACCCCATTCACCACCAGCGGCGTCCCCACAAAGACCACCAGGTTCGCTACGAATCCAGCCAGCGCCGGCCGCTCTTTCCGAACGTCTACCCAATGCGCGTCCTGCATCTCGGTACCACCCAGATCACACTGAATCAATAGACGCCGAATCGCCTATCCGAGGTAGGCCAGAATCTCATCCCGCCGCGGCATCGACGGCGCCGTCCCTGCGCGCGTCACCGAAATCCCCGCCGTCGCGCATCCAAACCGCGCCGCCTCCAGCACCGTCCGCCCCTCCCCCAGCGCCGCCGCAAACCCGCCACAAAACCCATCGCCCGCACCGGTAGTATCCAGCACCGCCCCCGCGTGAAACGGCCCCACCAGCACCGCCGCCTCCCCCTCGACACACACCAGCGCCCCCT
>DATHQT010000027.1:0-113971 GCA_035482415.1 Acidobacteriaceae bacterium
CCCGGAACGCCCATCGGGAACCAAGCAGAAAACTCCTCAACAAATTTGCACCACGATCCGCAATGGATTCCCAAGCGCGTCGGCGCGCTTCGGCTGGAGCTCGCCAAGAAGTATGCCGACAAGCACAAGCTCTTCGAGCCCATCGGCACCGCTGCCGATTTCAAATTTCTCTGGGTCACTGATTTCCCCATGTACGAGTGGAATGAGGAGCACAAGACCTGGGACGCCGCGCACCATCCCTTCACCTCGCCGCACGAGGAAGACATCAAGTCCGGCGCACTGGTCAACGACAAGGGCTCTGTCCGCGCCCTCGCTTACGATGTCGTGCTCAACGGCACCGAGCTCGGCTCGGGCAGCATCCGTATCCATCGCAAAGATGTGCAGGCGGAAATCTTCCGCTCGCTCGGCATGAGCGATGAAGAAGCCAAGGCCCGCTTCGGCTTCTTTCTCGACGCGCTCGAGTACGGCACACCTCCGCACGGCGGCATAGCCCTCGGCCTCGACCGGATCGTCATGATCCTCGCCGGCGCGCAGTCCCTCCGCGAAGTCATCGCCTTCCCCAAAACCGCCAAGGCTATAGACCTCATGGTCGACGCCCCCACCACCGTCAGCGATCAGCAGCTCCGCGAACTAAGCCTAAGGACCGTCACGCGTTCCTAACGCAGCAGTCTGAAGGCCGGCGCAGACGAAGTCTCCCATAACGCCGTATCAAGTCGAGGTTTACTATGGCGCATGCCACGGGAGACAGCAATAATGACGGCACTGACTGACGACGAAGTTATAGAGTACCTCGCAAGGAACGGGTCGATTACGGGGATCCAGACGGATGATCGGGGTCGACCTTATTACGATGACCCCGAAGCAAATGCGCTTCAGATTAAGTTCCCGGAGACGCCCTTGCGAGCTACATACTTCGCCAGACTCGCCTCGATGCTTGGAGCTGAGGACGAAAGCATGTTTTACGGTGCTCTGCTATGGATCACGCTTTCTGACATAGGCAGCCCACAACTCGAAAAGACCGGGTGGTCGATGGTGGACATGATGCGTCGTGGGTTCGGTGAAAATCGTCCGCTTGAAGCTGCGCCGGGTCACTTGTTCCGTAATGGCGCAGTGGTTGAGTTAGCGGCGTTCCTTATACCGTGCTTCGTGTTCGCCTGGGATGCCTATATTTTTCCAATTCGGGGCGACCTTTTCATACACATCAGTCACAATGAGAACTGGGCCGTGATGACGAAAAACACCGCGACATACGAGACCGTTATGAATGATCTGAAAAACGTTGACCCTCAATCAGGCCGTCAACGCTTACTTCAGAGATTCTGCCCTCAGTCTAGACATCTCAAGGAGACTCCGGACGAGTAATCGCGGTTAATTGAACTGTCCGCAAAGTCGGGGTCTCGGAAACATCATTAATCTAGTTCGCAATGACCCATACCCAAATACCAACCCACAAGACAAACGCTTGTTCCAAGGCATATCCTGATCCCCCATGCGATCGATCCTCCGCAGCGCCCTCGCCTTCGCCCTCCCGCTTCTCCTTTCCTCCGCCATCGCCCAGACCCCAGACTTCGGCCCTAACGTCGCCGTCTTCTCTCCCACCACGCCCGTCGCCACCATGCAGGCCGAGATCGATCGCGTCTACGCCCTCCAGCAGCACAACGAGTTCGGCCCGCAGCGCAACGCCTTCCTCTTCCTCCCCGGCGACTATCACCTCGACATCCCCATCGGCTTCTACACCGAAGTAGCCGGCCTCGGCGCCACGCCCGATGCCACCCACTTCTCCGGCAACGTCCACGTCGACGCCGCCTCCCGCCGCAACAACAACAACGCCACCACCACCTTCTGGCGCTCCGCGGAAAACTTCTCCGTCACGCCGACCAGCGGCACCATGCAGTGGGCCGTCTCTCAGGCTGTTGCCATGCGCCGTCTCCATATCCACGGCGACCTCATCCTCCATCAGCATCGCGGCTGGGCCTCCGGCGGCTGGATGTCCGACACCCTCGTCGACGGCAACGTTGATTCCGGCTCCCAGCAGCAATGGATCTCGCGCAACAGCGACTGGAAAAGCTGGACCGGCTCCAACTGGAACATGGTCTTCGTCGGCATCCCCCATCCCCCAGCGGGCGATTGGCCCGTCCCGCCTTTCACGAAAGTAGCGCTCACACCCATCGTCCGCGAGAAGCCCTACCTCGAAGTCGACGCCGGCAACCGCTGGTCTATCCGCGTTCCCGATCTCCGCCACGACACCACCGGCGTCTCCTGGAACGCGCCCACTCCCGCCCCCGCGCGCACCATCCCCTTCTCTAAAATCTACATCGCGCACCCTGACCACGACACCGCCGCCACCATCAACGCGCAACTAGCCCACGGCAAGCATCTCCTCCTCACGCCTGGCACCTATAATCTCGACGAACCCATCCGCGTCACCCACCCCAACACCGTAGTCCTCGGCCTCGGCTTCGCCACCCTCCATCCCACACACGGCAACGCCGCCCTCACCACCACGGACGCCGACGGCATCATCCTCGCCGGTCTCCTCATCGACGCCGGCGAACAACTCTCCCCCGTCCTGGTCCAGATCGGCCCGCACAACTCCTCCGCCCACCACGAACAAAACCCCATCTCCCTAAGCGACATCTTCTTCCGCGTTGGAGGCGCCGGCATCGGCCGCGCCAACATCAATCTCGAGATCAACGCCAACGACACCGTAGTCGACCACACCTGGATCTGGCGCGCCGACCACGGCGCCGGCGTCGGCTGGGAAAAGAACCTGAGCAACAACGGCCTCGTGGTCAACGGCAACAACGTCACCATCTACGGCCTCTTCGTCGAGCACCACCAGCAGTTCCAGGTCCTCTGGAACGGCAACCACGGCCGCACCTACTTCTATCAATCCGAGATCCCCTACGATCCCCCCACGCAGGCCGCATACACCAGCGCTCCGGGAACCGACGGCTGGGCCTCCTACAAAGTCGCCGACAACGTCACCGACCACGAAGCCTGGGGACTCGGCGCCTACAGCGTCTTCACCTACCCCAGCGTCTTTCTCTCCCACGCCATCGAAGCCCCCACCACCCCCAACGTCCGCTTCCACGACATGATCGCCGTCTGCCTCCTAAGCAACGGCGGCATTCGCCACATCATCAACAACAGTGGCGACCCCACCGTCTGCGCCCCCCCGAAACGCATCGACCCCAAACTCACCGTCTTCCCAACGCCCTAGCTAATACGCGCTGGCATCCGTCAACAGCGCCACCTGCGCCGCCGACAACTTCAGCTCCACGGCAGCAAACAGCGCCTCCATCTGCTGCGTAGTCGTCGCGCTCGCAATCGGCGCCGTGATCGTCGGTTGCTCCAGCAACCACGCCAGCGACACCGCCGCCTGCTCCGCGCCCGTCTCCGCGCTCACCTTCTTCAGCGCCTTCAAAATTTTCATCCCGCGTTCATCAAAGTATTTCTGCACCATCCCCTCGCGCTTCGCGCCCTTGGCGTCCTCGACAGTCTGATACTTGCCCGTCAAGAATCCCGACGCCAGCGTGAAGTATGGAATCACGCCCAGCCCATACTTCGCCGCGACCGGCGCAAGGTCCTGCTCATAGCCTTGACGCGCATGCAGGTTGTACTCCGGCTGCAGCGTCTTATACGCCGGCAGCTTCTCGCGCTCCGCCAGATCCTCCGCCTCCGCCAGCCGCGCACCCTTGTAATTCGACGCGCCGATGTACCGCACCTTCCCCTCATCGATCAGCTGCGCATATGCCTCCAGCGTCTCCTCCAGCGGAACACTCTCATCGTCCTTGTGCGACTGATACAGATCGATCCGATCCGTCCGCAGCCGCTTCAGCGACTGCTCCACCCCTTCCAGAATGTGCTTCTTCGAAAGCCCCTTCCCTGCTGGCACCTCCATCCCCACCTTGGTTAGCAACACTACCTGATCGCGCTTGCCACTCTGCTTCAACCACTTGCCAATGATCGTCTCCGACTCGCCACCCACATGTCCCGGCACCCATCGCGAATACACATCCGCGGTATCAATGCAGTTGAATCCCCGATCCACCCACGCATCCAGCAGCTCAAACGAGCGCGCCTCATCTGCCGTCCACCCAAACACATTCCCGCCAAACACCACCGGGACAATCTCCAACTCCGTATCACCCAAACGACGCGTCTGCATCCTCAACCCTCCACTGCTGCATTGGACAACTTCCAGCCCGGGAAGGATGCAACGGCTAATTCATCCACTGCTTGTCGTTAATTCATCCACCGCTTATCATTCGGATCGCGCGGCTTCCCGTCCGGATCGACATACCGCCCATCGTCATCCAGGCTCACATCCTTGCCCTGCTTCCGCATATACACCGTAAACTTCTTCGCCGCACGCCGCCGCTTGGCGCGATAGTACGCATTGCGCAGCCCAAACCATCGCTCCGAAATCCCCACCCGCACACCCCGTCGCGGCGCCCACACCACAAACGCATACCCCACCAGCGCATTGCACAGTGCCACCAGTGCGCCGAACTTCTCCCTACTCGTCAGCTCGATTGCCAGGTAAAACAGCACATAGATCACCGCGAGATATTTCGCCTTGATCCAAAACAGAAAATTCACCTTCACTTGCTCATTCGCATGCAGCTTGCCGTACACCACCATCACCGCCAGCAGGAACGGCCACATCCCCGCCGCCGCTACATCTCTTCCCAGCCCCTCAACCCGATCCCCCAACGCCAGGCTGATCACGCACGCGATCGCTCCGCCGACAACCGATGTCACCAGGAAAAATTCAATCAGCCACCGCGGTCCACGCTCCTCTTCCAGCGGCGTCGCAAAGAACCAAAGCGAAAGCAGCGAGAGCGCCACGCTAACGAACGCATCCTGCACAAAGGGATACGTCACCAGCTGCCATACCTGCGGATGCAGGGCCTCCCCCGCATGCAGCCGGAAAAAATTAATCACTAGCCCCTGGAACAGCTCCGACACGAGCCGCAGCGCCGCCGTCGCAAAGTACACCACAACGCACGTCAGGATGATCTTCCGCGTAACTCCGCGAAACGGCGGGAGCATCAACGAGATCGGACTGTCAGACTTAAACGCCATGCCAACTCTTCCCTCAACGAACTATTTCCGCTCGGGCACCGGCGGCACCGCTAACGACCTGTCTCCTGCCGCACTCACCGCCCGCACCCCAAACAGCACGTTATCTTTACTCACATCCAACTTCAGATGCGTCTCTGCGCCCGCACTCTGGCTGTGCGTCCAAAGATTCTCATTCGTGTCCCGCCATACCACCTCGTACGTCGTCCCCGGCGGCGCGAACGCCGAAGCATCCCACTCCAGGTTGCTGGAATTATCCAGCTCCTTGGTCACAACTCGCACTTGCTGCGGCGTACTGGGCGCCGACGCCAGGCTCGCCAGCGTCAGCGCATTCAACTGTGCCACCTTCACCACGTACGCAAAGTCCACAAACTTCAGCAGGTCGCCATACTCCACGCCGTTCTCCGTGCGCAGCGTCTGGTGCTGATGATCGAAGTTCTCCCGCCACTCCGTAAACCGCACCGCCGCAAACCCCTCCGCATTGAAGCTCGTATGATCCCCGCCGCGCAGATACCGGTCCCGCCGCAAAATCATCACGGGATGAAACGCAGGCACCAACCGCATCAACTGGCTTCGCGCCCCGCCCTTCAGCGCCGGCGGCTGCTCCGTCGTCGGCTTGAAGTACACCGGCGCAAGCTCCACAATGTGCCGAGCCAACTGTCGCGATGGCGAATCATTCTCCGCACCCAGCCCCAGCGTCATCCGCTGCTCTTCCGGCGTCGCGGTTGCCGGAATACTCTCGCTGAACACCCGCACCACATCCTTATCCTGCCCCGTCTCACCCGGCGTCGTATCGCCACCCACGATGTCGTTATTCAGCACCGCCTCCAGCGGCCACCCCTCCGCCTTCGCCAGCTTCGCCAGGTGCGCCGACCCGTACAGTCCCTGCTCTTCCCCCGCCACCGCCACAAACACCATCGTGCCCGTCAGCTTCACCCCAGCCTTCGTCAGCCGCGCCATCGCCCGTGCCGACTCCAGCGATACCGCCACCCCGCTCGCATCATCATTCGCCCCCGGCGACGTGAGCTTGCCGTCCATCACATTCGTCGCGCGCGAATCGTAGTGCCCCGTCACCAGCACCCACGGTGCCTTCTCCCCACCCGTCCCATGCAAAATCGCATACACATTCACCAGCTTCGTCGGCTGTGTAATCCTGCTGCGCGCATCAGTCGACGCCGGCTGCACAAACTCGTCCCGCTTCACCTCCAGACAGCCGCCACACTCCTTCGAGATCGCCTCGAACTCGCTCGTAATCCAATCCGCCGCCGGCAAAATCCCCTGCCCCTTCGGCAAGTCTGTGTCCATGCTCGATACCGTGCTGCGCGTCCCAAAGCTCACTAGCTTCGCGATATCGGCCTGCACCTGCTGCGCCGAAATTCCCCGCAGCGCGGCCTTCACCGCCGAGTCTACCCGCAGCGGCGCCAGCGCCCCCAACCCCTTTCCCGCCGCCATCGTCGATCCCGCCGCACCCGCCGGCATCTGCCCGTGCGCACCCGCAACCAGCCCCGCCAGCAATCCACACACTCCCACAATCCGCTTCATCCCTGCCTCCGTCTTGCTACATGCACCGTAAAAGCGGCCCTGTGCATCTCAAGGTTGACGAGCCGCCACTGTACCGCTAGAACTAGAAAAGGTGATTGCGCTGCCAATCCCATCGTACTAGCTCAACCGCTCTACATTAACACCGGCCTCGTGCCTGCAATAGAGGAGATCGTATATGTCAGTCGTTTGCCCAGAGTGTGACAATCCCTTGGACATCGATGTCGACGATGTCGAAGAAGGTGAGATCATTCAGTGCGATGAATGCGGAACGGATCTCGAAGTCGTCTCCAGCGACCCGTTGGAATTAGCTCCAGTCGATGAGGAAGGCTACGATGATGAAGACGCTGCTCTGCCCGTGGATGATGAGGATGAATAGCGTCACCCCCCGCCGCCGCCTGTTGCTCTCCCTTTTCGCGGTCGCTGCGTGCGCTCTTGTGCTCGCCGCGCCGCTCAGCGCGCGCGCCCAGAAGAACGCTCCCCGCGAGCGCATCGCCGAGGGCAAAGTCGTCAATAAGGACGGCGCGCCCATCGGTGGTGCAGTTGTCTACCTGAAGAACTCCCACTCCAACGGCGTCAAGACCTACATCGCCGACGAAGACGGCCACTTCCGCTTCGGCGAACTCTCCCAGGACACCGACTACGAGCTCTGGGCCGAGTCCAACGCCGTTCGCTCCAAGTCCCGCCAGATCAGCTCCTTCGACAATGAGAACAAGTTCTACTTCGTCCTCAAAGTCAGCGTCACCAAACCCGCCTCGCTCGACGGCCCGTCCGTATCCACCACCGGACTTGCTCCCCAACCCTGAACTCAAACTCACTTCCTGATCCCAGGCGAACACCTGGCGAATATAATTCGCCCATGAGCTCCCCCGCTCAACCCGACCTCTACGCCTTCCTCCACATCGACCTCAACAGTTTCTTCGCGTCGGTAGAACAGCAGCTCCATCCCGAGTACCGCAACAAGCCCACCGGCGTCGTCCCGACCATGGCCGACACCACCTCCCTCATCGCCGCCAGTTACGAGGCCAAGGCCCTCGGCATCAAGACCGGCACTCGCGTCAGCGAAGCCAAACGCATCTGCCCCGACATCATCCTCGTCAACGGCGAACACGCTACCTACGCCGAGTACTCCCACAAGATCGCCGCCGCCGTAGAACGCGTCTGCCCCGTCGCCCATACCCCCTCCATCGACGAGATGGTCTGCCAGCTCCTCGGCCGCGAGCGTATCCCCGCGACAGCGCGACAAATTTCGCTCGACATCAAACAGGCAATCAAGGACGACGTCGGCGACACCCTCCGCTGCTCCATCGGCATGGCCCCCAACCGCTATCTCGCCAAAATCGCCAGCGACATGCAGAAGCCCGACGGCCTCGTCGGCCTCCTCCCCAGCGGCCTCCCCAGCTCCATCGCCCACCTCGTCCTCCGCGATCTTCCCGGCATCGGCGCACGCACCGAACTCCGCCTCAACGCCAAGGGCATCCGCACCATGCCCGACCTCCTCGCCCTCGACCGCCCCGCCATGCACACCCTCTTCGACTCCGTGTGGGGCGACCGCATGTACCACTGGCTCCGCGGTAACGACACCGGCGACGACGGCGCGCCCATCCCCAGCGAGCTCCAGAAGTCCCTTGGCCACTCCCACGTCCTCGCGCCCGAACACCGCTCCCCCGACGGCGCCTGGGCCGTCGCCCACAAACTCCTCCACAAGGCCGCCATGCGCCTCCGCATGGAAAAATTCTTCACCGGCTCGCTCGCCGTCACCATCAAGTACTCCCTCACGCGTGAACAATCCATGCACGCAGAAAAGGTAAAGAAGCACCTTAGCGGCATCACTCAAACCGGCTGGAGCATGGAAGCCCGCTTCCGTCCCTGCCAGGACACGCTCTCTCTCCTCGAAGCCCTGCAAGGCTGCTGGAAGCAATCGCCCACTAGCCCCGAACACCAGAAGCCCTTCTTCGTCGGCATCACCCTGCGCAATCTCATCCCCGAAGCCGACGTGCAGACCTCGCTCTTCGAAGAGCCCGGCAACCGCAATCAACTCTCCGCCACCATGGACAAGCTTAACCTCAAGTACGGCCACACCACCCTGCACTTCGCCGGCATGCTCCCAGCCCGCGATAGCGCTCCCACCCGCATCGCCTTCACCCAGATCCCCGTCCAGTACGGCCACGAATACATGTAGCTGAGCCGCGTGGCCACCATGCTCACCACGCAAAGCCGCTGGCCGTCCGCGCAGGGCCCTACCGCGTAAACGCATCCTCGGGCGATCCGTGATTCAGCGTCTTTCGCGAATAGTCGAACCTGTGTTTCAACTTCAGGAAGTGCTTCTCATACAGGTGATAACTGGCATACGCCGCCACAACCGAAATCCCAAAGCACATCAACCCAGCGCCAACCACCGCGACCGCCTTGTTATGCGTAACCCCCAGCAGTGCCGCCCGCAATGGCAGCGCAATCGCCGACAGTACCAGTACATGCAGCACGTACAACCCATAGCTGTACTTGCCCAGAAACCGCAACCACCCTCGTTGAAAGATCCACGAGCACGCCGATCCTGCCTTCAGCGACCATGCAATCAAACACGCATACCCAATGGACAGCAGCGTGTAGCTCATTCCCTCCGACCACACCATCCCCTGCTGCGGAGCGTCGATGAAGTTTGTGTTCACAATCGTGTTCACGCTCGCGAAGATTGCCATCGCCGCCACAAATCCCCACGGCGCCCACCGCTTCACGGTCTCCCAGTCCGGCGACCGATACAGCAGCGCCAGCACGCCACCTAACAGCAGCGAATCGGCCCTGCATATCGTAGTCTCGTGAATCGCAACTGGCCCAACTCCCGCAATCACCATACCCACCCGAACCACCACCGCCCCGGCCGAACAAATCAGCATGGTGCGCATCAAGCCGGCCCGCGTTCGAACCCAGAACACCACCGCCGGCCACACCAGGTAAAACTGTTCCTCCACCGCCAGCGACCAGAAGTGATACAGCGCAAGGTGCCTGCCCGGCGCAAACTCCGCAATCGCAGCTGGCCTCAAATTCTGCAGATACAGCAGCAGCAGCCACCCCATATTCCCCCAATGCAGATGCAGCGGATAGGTCAGCAGCAAACACACCAGCAGAACGCCGTAATAGAGCGGAAAAATGCGCAGCACGCGCCGAGCATAGAACTTCCGAAAATATCCATCATCGTTCAAAGAATCGTACAGAATTCCCGTAATCAGAAATCCTGACAATACGAAAAACAGGTCCACTCCTGTATTTCCATAATGCAGCCACTCCCCAATCTTTCGAATAACAAATCCCTGGGATTCATAGTCGGATTCAAACGAGTGGCAACCGATCACCATCAAGATCGCGAGCCCGCGCACCCCGTCCAGCGCAAGCATATGGCCACGCGCGACGTGCCGTTCTCGCCCTGCAACTAAAATGGCTTCGCTGCCCAAGGCTTTAAGTTTATCAACTGTCGACAGCACATCTTTCCACGCCTCAGCGAATTCATCCTTCTCTTCCTTGCTGCTACCATCGAGAAGGAATGCAGACCAGCAGCAACGGCCACAGCGTAGCGGAGGGAAGCCCCTATGCGCGCCATCTTCCCGCGCTCGACGGTGTCCGTGGCTTCGCGGTCCTCGGCGTCGCCTGTTCCCATCTCTTTCCCGGCACCCCCCACTCCTCCCTCGAAGCCTTCGTCCACAATGCCTTCGCCTTTGGCGCCAGCGGCGTCGATCTCTTCTTCGTCCTCTCCGGTTTCCTGATCACCGGTATCCTCTACGACTCGCTCCCCGATCCCGGCTTCTTCCGCAAGTTTTACGCGCGCCGCGTCCTTCGCATCTTTCCCCTCTACTACGGCGTCCTCGCCGCCTTCGCTCTGGCCGCGCTCATCTTCGGCCTCAACTTCCATCACCAACTCCTCTCCCTCGCCCTCTACCTCCAGAACTCCACCCTCATCGCCCAACGCATTCGCGACTATGCCGGGCCCACATTCCTTCCGCTCCCTCACTTCTGGTCGCTCGCCATCGAAGAGCAGTTCTACCTCGTCTGGCCCGTCACCGTTTTCCTGTTGCGCACAAGGCGCCGTCTCCTCGGCTTCTGCGCTGCCGCCCTTCTGCTCTGCCCCTTTCTTCGCTCGTTCCTGTTCCTGCACGGCGTCAATTACTACATCGTCGAAACCAACACCCTCTGCCGCTCAGACTCCCTCCTCGCCGGTGCCGCTCTCGCTCTCCTCTTCCGCAGCCGCCTCCACGATCGCGTTCTCCGCGCCGCGGCCTGGATCTTCCTCGCCGGTGCTGTCTCCGGAGTTCTCCTGGTCTACGCGTCCAATCACGGCCCCTTCTTGAACACGCCGACCGGCTACCAATTCTTCCTCGCGTTTAACTTCTCCTCCATCGCCCTAGCCTCCGTTGGCGTCATCGCACTCTCCCTTCGCTCGCCTCTCATCTCGCACCTCTGCACACTTCGCCCCATGCGCTGGCTGGGCAAATACAGCTATGGCATCTACGTCCTTCACCTGATCCTCTTCTCCTATCTAGACCAGCCATTGCGCCACTTCTTTAGCACCCAAGTCACCCCCAACAAAGGTGTCGACATCGTCACGACCGGCGTCCTGATCTTCCTCCTCAGCCTCATCGCCGCCTATCTCTCCTACCACCTCTACGAGAAGCACTTCCTCCGTCTCAAGCGTTTCTTCGACTACCGCCCCCACCCCAATACCGTCGCCTGACCCACCCAGCCTTCCGCAACCCTTCGTGGGATAGAGCAATTTCCCTATAGGTGTAGTGCAGGGACTCGACTCCGATGGGCGTTTTCCGCAATGAAAACACCACAGGACACCATTTCTGGTATACCCGGCAACAGGAAAAATGCTCTAGTTATTGCAGCGCCATGTCCACGCCGCCCTACACCGGCCGTCTCGCTCCCTCGCCCACCGGCCTTCTTCACCTCGGCCACGCGCGCACCTTCTTCATCGCTCACCAGCGCGCCCGCGCCGCCAACGGCGTCCTCTACCTCCGCGATGAAGACCTCGACCCCCAGCGCTCGCGTCCCGAGTTCTCCGCTGCCATGCGCGAAGACCTCCTCTGGCTCGGCCTCGCCTGGGACGCCGAGCTCCGCCAATCCACTCGCCTGCCGCTCTACCTCGCCGCGCTCCAGCAACTCCTCGCCGCCGGCCTCGTCTACCCCTGTTCTTGCTCCCGCCGCGACCTTGCCCTGTCCGTCCACGCGCCCCACGAAGACCCTGCAGCCGAGTCCGACGACGAGCCCCTCTACAACAATCACTGCCGCCCCGCGGAACCGGTCGCAGATCTCTCTGGCCCGGCCGCAGATCTCTTAAACACTCGCCGTCCGCGCAGGACCTACCGCTTCCGCACCCCCGACCACTCCCCCGTCTCCTTCACCGACCTCCACGCCGGCCCTCAAACCTTCACCACCTCCAAAGACTTCGGCGACTTCCTCATCTGGCGCAAGCCCCTCACTTCCAACCCCTCCGACATCGGCCTCCCCAGCTATCAGCTCGCCTGCGTCGTCGACGACGCCCTCACCCACGTCACCGAAGTCGTCCGCGGCCGTGACCTCCTCAAGTCCACCGCCCGCCAGATCCTCCTCCAGCGCGCCCTCCACTACCCCACCCCCGCCTACTTCCACTGCGACCTCATGCGCGACAGCAACGGCGTCCGCCTCGCCAAGCGTCACGACGCCCTCGCCCTCCGCACCCTCCGCGCCAACGGCCTCTCCCCCGCCGACGTCCTCGCCCTCTTCTAACCTTTGTCACCCCAAAAGGGTTGCCTCGTCGCCCCTCAATTCCACACATCCACTCGCTTCCTCGCGCCCGCATCTCAAGGCAATTGAGGAACTTTCTGCTATGACGTACACCTTCAACCAGACAATCCGCACCACCACCGTCATCGCAGCCGCGCTCCTTCTCGCCGCCGGCTGCAAAAAGACCACCGACAACTCCGCCAACTACAAATCGGCGCTCAACGCCTGGTATTCCGCGCATCCCGCCTGCCTCTGGTCGGAACCGCAAAAATTCCCCACCCAGGTAGCCGCCTCCAACGACGACCAGACCGCTCCCTACGCCGCCCTCGTCGACCAGGGCCTCCTCACCCGCACCACCAGTGAGAAAAAAATCATTATCATCTCCAAACAGGAGGTCAACTACGACCTCAGCGATCAGGGCCGCAGCGCATGGACTCCCGATCCCAACCAGCCCGGCTACGGCAACTTCTGCTACGGCCATCGCTCCGTCTCATCCATCCAGTCCAGCACGCCCAACAATGGCCAGCCCGGCGATACCACCACCGTCACCTACGTGTACAACTTCTCGAGCGCTCCTGGTTGGGCGCAGGCCGCCGAAACCCAGAACGCCTTTCCCCAGCTCAAAGCTGATCTCTCCGGCAACGGCACCTCGACGGCAACCCTCGTCGACACCAACAACGGCTGGCAAGTCCAAACCCCGCCGCCCACCCCCCTCTCCACACACAACCACCCCGCCACCTCAACCGACGGCCAGGTCGTCCAGTAGCGAACATCGCTCGAACGAAAACGCCCGCCAATGCAAGGCGGGCGCTTCGTCTTCTCTATCCTCGATCCCCTGCTTTACTGCGCCGCGTAGTACGCCTTCACCAGCTCCTCATACGACTTCGGCACAAAGTCCATCGCCGGTGTTCCTCCCGCAAGGTACCGCACAAAGTAATCCCACTTGCGCTTCATCACATAGGGCGACGCCGCTCCATAGCCATGATGCACATTCGGAATCAGCAGCATGTCGAAGTCCTTGTTCGCCTTGATCAGCGCATCCACCACCAGCAGGGTATTGCTCGGCGGGACGTTGTCGTCCATCGTCCCATGCGTCAGCATCAGGTGCCCCTTCAGGTCCTTCGCATAGTTCTGATTCGCATGAGCGTCGTAGTTACTCGTTCCATCCGGCCCCATCACCTCGAGCCCGGCCCAGCGCTCATCCCAATCATCCTCATAGTCCCGATTGTCGTGGTTGCCGCTCTCCGCCCAGCCCACCTTGAAGAAGTCCGGGAAGTGGAACATCGCCGATACCGTCGCATTGCCGCCGCCCGAGTGTCCCGTGATTCCTACCCGGTCCAGATCAACCCACGAATACCGCGATCCCAGGTCCTTGATCCCTGACACCTGGTCCGGAATCGTGTCATCGCCCATCTCCGCCGGGCTCGATGCATGCGCATCATGGTAGCTCTTCGACCGATGCGGATTTCCCATCCCGTCAATGCACACCACCACGAATCCCAGGTCCGCCATCGACTGCAGATCCCCGCGCGAAGCCTCGAATCCCGTTCCAAGCAAGGTGCACGCCGCATCCTGCGGTCCCGGATACACGTAATCAATCACCGGATACTTCTTCGCCGCATCGAAGTCCGTCGGCTTGAACACAAACGCATACACCTGCGTCACCCCATCGCGGGCCTTCACCGCCACCCGCATCGGCGGCTTCCATCCCGCCGCCAGCAGCTGCGAAATGTCCTGCTTCGCCAGCGCCGCCAGCACCGTTCCCGTCTTCCCGTCGCGCAACACCGCCGTCTGCGGCGTATCTACAGTCGAGTACACATCCACAAACGTGCTTCCATCCGCCGCCGCCGTCACCTCGTGCGTCGCATCCTCCGGAGTCAACAACGCCTGGTGCTTCCCATTCAGATCCACCCGGAAATAATTCACGTAATAAGGATCCTGCCCCTTCACCTTGCCCGTCGCCGTGAAATACAGCACATGGTTTTTCTCATCGACAGCCTTAATCTCAGCCACTGGCCCATCGCCATGCGTCACCTCATTCTTCAGCGCACCCGTCGTCAGGTCGTAGAGATAATACTGGGCCCAGTTGCTGCGCTCGCTCGCCCACAAAAACTCATTCGAATCCCACAGCACCTTCCAGTCGTTCTTCGCCTGCCAGCCGTAGTAGGTGTCCACGTGCTCGGTATACACGTCCCGCACCTCGCCCGTCGCCGTGTCCGCCACCTTCACCCACTCATCCTTGTGGTCCCGCGACGTCGACACAAACGCCAGCCTTCCCCCATCCGGCGAGAACTCGACATCGCTCCACCGCCCATCGCCGTCGCAGCTCACGTCATCGCACTCCATGCTGCGATGCTCCATCGGCGGTAGCTTCAGCCGCACTACCTTCGCCGTCGCCACGTCGATCACCACCGGCTCAATCATCGTGACGTCTTTATCCCCCACCAGCGGATATCGCCAGGCCTCCAGCTTCGGATGCCGATTCGTCATCGGCACCAAATACATCATCCCCGTCTTCCGCTGATCCTGCTGAAACGTCGCAATCTTCTTCCCATCCGCCGACCACGTAAGGACCGCCCCATCCGAGTGCTGCCATCCCGCATTGTCGGTCGCGTACCCAAAGTCCTCGACCCCATCGGTCGTCAGCTCCCGCTCCTCACCCGTCGCCACCACCTTCACCCACAGATTGTTGTCGCGGATAAACGCCGCCAGCTTCTTGTCCGGCGAAAGATTCTCTTCGCCCCCATGCCGCCGCGAAATCACCCTCTTCGCCGCCGGCTTTGTGCCCGGCTTCTCCGCAGTCTTCTCCTCACTCGGCGACTTCGGCTCCTCCGTGCATGCAGTCACGGCCGCGTCGCAATCGAACAAGCCCTCACCGGTAGTCACGGAGAACCCGCCATTCGCCAACTCCTTGTACTCGGTCACCCCCAGCTTCCCCGCCGTCGCCTTGGAATCTGCATTCGCCTTATTCAGCGCCGCCGCCAGTTTTGCGTTATCAAACGCCGGAGCCACCGTCCACGCCGTTGCACCCGGCGCCTGCGCCGCAATCATGTATGCTGTTCCCCCCACCCCGGGATCGCGATAGAACACCCGCCCACTTGGCAGATAGCTGATCCCGCGAATCGTGTGGTGCACCAGCCCAGCCACGTTGTACGACATCCACCGCTCCGCCTGCGTATAGTCCTGCTTCGTATAAACCTTTTGCGCCACTCCCGGCATCCCACCTAAAGCAACACCAGCCAACACCACAGCAGCAACCGACGACGAACGATTCAACATAGCGAACAAGATCCGATCCAAAAAAAGTTTATGGGGAAACACCTGTGCAATCAGCCTAGCCCAAAACCAGCCTGAAACGCGAACCCAGCCATGCCGCGCCAGCGCCTGTCAGTGCTTGGAAACCTGGTCGTCGTCACTCAGCGTCCTTAGAAACGCAATCACATCGTCGATCTCGCCCTCATTCCAGACCGGTCGTTTGTTCTTACTCCCAGAGAACGGCAGGGTGATCTTGTCGACATTGGAACGCAACGCAGCCGGCAGATCATCAAACGTAACCGCGTCTTGATCCTGACCATGCGGATACCATTCGCCCGGATTCGTATCCCGCTCCACGTAGAAACGAAGAGCCTCCCTGAGCGTGTGGAACTTCCCATTGTGGAAGAAAGCCTGCCGTGTCGCAACGTTTCGCAGCGTGGGAGTCTTGAACATCCCGCAGTAGCTTGGGTCGCGTTGGTTGGTTCGAACCGGCCCGCACAGACCCATGTCGTAGAACTTGCCGTCACGATTTGCCGGAATGCTTCGATTGCGAGGAACTCCAATCGCCTCAAACTGAAAGTCAGTAAACAGCGGATGCGACCCATCCGCACCCGGCGCAGAGAGATGGCAGGACGCGCAGTTGCCGCGGTCACCATCATTGAAAAGCGCGCGGCCACGCTGCTCCTGCTCTGTCAGCGTCGCCTTCCCGTCCAGGTACCGATCGTACTTGCTGGAGTACGGATGAAAGCTGGGATCTTCAAGCTCAAATCGCTCCAGCGCCAGCAGCGCAAATGCAAACGCCTGGTCCGTGCTCGCGAAGCTATCCTTCCCAAAGGCCTCGCGGAAGCGCCCCGCATACGGCCCTTGTTCGATTCTCTGCACGACCAACTCTTTACTCGCCGCCATCTCCGACGCCGCCAACAACGGAAACGCGGCCTGCTCATGCAAGGTATCGAAGCGCCCATCCCACGCGAAGCCCCCAGCCGGGACGTCATCCTTTTCCGCGATCCGTTCCGCAAGGCTTGTCGGTCGTGGATGCGCCCAGATCGGCGTTCGAGCCAGCGTGTATCGCAACGACGGCACAGCGCGCAAACCGGCAGTGTGCAGCGCGCGTCCTCCCAGCTGCACCGCCAGCGCATTCGGAGGCCCATACGCATTGGCCGCGCTATGACAGCTCGCGCAACTCAGCTTGCCTGATGACGAAAGTCGGGCATCGAAGAAAATCTCTCGCCCCACAACCGCCCGCTCCGACAATCCCGGAAGTGCAGCCGTGTCAGCAACCGGCCTATGAGCGCCCGCAGCCGCATGCCCCGCACCACTGGATACGCCGCTGCAGAGCACAGCAACCGCGAGAACGGCGAGGAATGGTTTGATGGACTGCATGCAAGGTTGCGGAGCCAGATGGCCTCCATTGACGATGAAGGCACTCCCCGCTCTAAGGTAGCGCGCTACGGAGCGTTCGTGAATACGTCAGTCCCCAATGGAGCCAGCCCAGTCGCCTGCGCGTTCCCAAGCAGAGGGAGATTGAAGATGTTCTCCACCGTTTTCAGCATGGAGTAGTGGTTGTACGGCACCGTGGAGACAGTCCCCGGCTTGATAAACGGCGACAGCAGGATCGCGCCGGTCTGGTCTCCACCGTAGTTGCCGTACACCAGGCTGTAACCCCCGGCCGACTGAGTCTGTGGATACGGAGCGAGATTCGGGCCCAGGGTCTCGCCACAGCAGAAAGTTCCCGGGAACGTGATCGTCACTCCACCAGGACCCACAGTCGTTACATAGTTGCTCTCGTCAAAATTGATGATCAGCAGCCCGTCCGCCTGGTAGGCCGGTGACGCCAGAATGATCGGAATCCATTTGGTCAGAAACGCATTCATGCTCGGGTAGCCGCCAGCTGCTCCATTGGCGCAGGGAGAATCATGCCCGTCATCGCAGAGGTTCGGCGTGATGAACGTAAGGTTCGCTGTGGTGGAGACTGACTTCAGATCACTCGCCAGGTTCTTCTCCATGTTCACGACGTGGCTTCCGCAATCCGTCGAATCGATGATGGAGTGGAAGTACATGAACGGGTTGTGGCGGGTAGCATACATGTCGCCGAGCGGAACCGCGGTGCTTGGCGCCTCTGCAACCTGTGTATGGTCTGCCGTGTTCAACGTAGGATGGCCGCAGGTCGCGCTCTCACGAGCCGGATCGTTCCCCATATCGCCCATGTAACCCTTCCACGTCAGGTTCGCTGCCTTCATCTGGTCGGCGAGGGTCAGAACGCTTGACGGATACACGCAGCCACTGCCCAGCACTTGGCCATTGGCCGCCGGCGTCGTGCTCGTCGCCGTGAAGTCAGCATAGGTCTGGCAATCGGAGATCGTCTGCGGCGTACCCGCCTGCCCGCTGATCATCGAGACGTAGTTGTCGAGACTCACATGGCCGGTGCCATAGTACCCGGTGAGCTGCGCTCCCTGGCTGGCCAGCGTCTGGGTGAGATACGGCACCGGCGACGTCGATCCGAAGGTCGTAGAAAAGCTCTTGTTTTCGAGCACGATCATGAAGACGTGCTTTACGATTCCTGTGACCGGCGAAGGCTCCACCACCGGCGCAGCAGGGCTGAAGCTGGAACACGCAGTAAGACCATTGACGAGCATCAAGGCAATCCCTGCACAAACCGACAAATACGGCTTATTGGCCACGAATCTTTCAGACATGAAATCTCCTCAACCCCTTTTTGTGGACGAATGGGGGTCGCGCGCTATGAAGCGAACACATGCATCATGAGTGTTCTGATCAACGGACAGTAACAGGGCTGTTGCGGAGTTGGTGTGAACAACCAGCCATGACTTTTGATTTTCACGCGAATTTCATCGGCCGATGTAATTCAGACACTGACGTTCCCGCAAGAGCATGCCCGAAGCTGCCACCGTCAGCATCGACAATTCGGAATCCACTCCACCCTTAAATCAAACGCGCGCTCAACGAGTCTCCCGTTGAGCGCGCGCCTCACTGGCCTTCGCCAAACCTACATATTCTCAATCATCCGAGTAGCAAACTCACTCGTCTTGGCCTTCGTCGCTCCCTGCATCTGGCGCTCAAAGTCGTACGTCACATACTTCTGCGCAATCGTCTTCTCCATCGACGACTCAATCAGCCGCGCCGCTTCCTTCCATCCAATGAAGTCAAACAGCATCACGCCCGACAAAATCACCGAGCCCGGATTGATCACATCCAGGTCCGCATACTTCGGAGCCGTGCCATGCGTTGCCTCGAACACCGCGTACCCGTCGCCAACGTTCGCGCCCGGCGCAATGCCCAGCCCGCCTACCTGCGCCGCCGCTGCATCCGAGATGTAGTCGCCGTTCAGGTTGGTCGTCGCCAGCACGCTGTAATCCGCCGGACGAATAATAATCTGCTGGAAGATCGAATCGGCAATGCGATCGTTCACCAGCAGCTTCTTCTTCCACTGACCATTGCCATGCGTCGCGCCAATGCTCGCAACCGTGTCCTTCACTTCCTTCACCACGGCGTCCTGGAACTCCTGTGCCGCAAAATCCAGACCCGGCTCAATCATCGCCGCATTCTGCTCGGCAGTCAGGTTAGGATTCGCTTCCAGGTTTCCCAGGATCCAGCTTTCGCGCTCGGTCACTACATCGCCGCGGAACTCCTGCACCGCAACCTCGTAGCCCCACTCGCGGAACGCGCCCTCGGTAAACTTCTGGATGTTGCCCTTGTGCACGATCGTGACTGTCTTGCGCCCTTCCTTTAGCGCAAACGCAATCGCCGCACGCACCAGCCGCTTCGATCCCGTGATCGAGATCGGCTTGATCCCCACACCTGAGTCCAGCCGGATCTTCTTCTTCGTTCCCTTCAACATGTCATCGTTGATGAACGAAATCACCTTCGCTGCCTCAGGCGTTCCTTCCTGGAACTCGATGCCGGCATAGATGTCTTCCGTGTTCTCGCGGAAGATCACGATGTCCACCAGCTCCGGACGCTTCACCGGGCTCGGCACGCCAGCGTAATACTTCACCGGCCGAATGCACTGGTACAGATCCATCAGCTGCCGCAGCGCCACGTTCAGCGAACGAATCCCGCCGCCCACCGGCGTCGTCAGCGGTCCCTTGATCGACACGCGGAAGTCCACCGTCGCCTTTACCGTATCGTCCGGCAGCCAGCTCTTGGTCTGCGAAAATGCCTTCTCGCCCGCCAGCACCTCGTACCACTTCACCGAGCGCTTGCCGCCATACGCCTTCTCCACCGCCGCATCAAACACCCGCTGCGACGCCTTCCAGATGTCGCGACCCGTTCCATCGCCTTCGATGAACGGAATGATCGGGTGATTCGGCACCGTAAACTTGCCGTTGCTGTATTGAATCGCTTCGCCGTCCTGCGGCACCGGAATGTTGTTATAGCTCGCTTGCACGGTTTCATTGTACGTCGGCATATCTATGCTCCAAAAGGATCGAAATTCTGTGGCTCGCAGCGCGACGTCCCGTTCGGCGCATACGCACATCCGCCCATCATCCTACGCTTGGGACATGTCAGTTATCGAACTACTCGTTCGGTAAACGCGCGGAGGCTGGACGCTCTCGCCCGCCCTCCCTACGATTCTACCTTCCCTCCCCACCCAGGATTTCCCAGCCTGAACTTCCATTTCCACGCTGAAATCTCGCCCGCCGCTTGCTTCTCAGACAAACGTTTGTCTAGAATGATGCCGCTTCGGATTCCGATCTTCCTCCGCATCCAATCCTTCACACCCGATCCTCCACACGATCCAGGAGCCCCATGAAACTCACCGCCACCCTCCTCGCTCTCACCCTCGCAGCAATCGCCGCCGCCCAAACCCCGTCCCAGACCGTCTCGCTCTATCTCACTGCCCCCGACCGTTCCGCCCTCCTCGCCCTTCAGCCGCCCATCGCCTTCGCCACCCCCGCCACCGCCTCCACCCAGACCATCACCATCAACACCGCCAAGACCTACCAGACCATCGACGGCTTCGGCTTCGCGCTCACCGGCGGCAGCGCCCAGCTTCTCATGCACATGGACCCCGCCAAGCGCGCGGCCCTCCTCCACGAGCTCTTCACCCGTACCGGCGACGGCATCGGCGTCAGCTATCTCCGCCTCACCATCGGCTCCTCCGACATGAACGACCACGTCTACTCCTACGACGACCTCGCCCCCGGCGAAACCGATGTCGATATGGCGAAGTTCTCCCTCGACCCCGACAAAGCCGACGTCATCCCCATCATGAAGCAGATCCTCGCCATCAATCCAAAAATCAAAACCCTCGCCTCGCCCTGGTCCGCGCCCCTCTGGATGAAGACCACCGGCGTCGCCCAGGGCGGCGTCCTCCTGCCAAAATACTTCCCCGCCTACGCCACCTACCTCACCAAATATGTGCAAGGCATGAAGGCCAAAGGCATCCCCATCGACACCCTCACCATCCAGAACGAGCCGCTCAACGAAAAGAACACCCCCAGCATGCTCATGCTCTCGCCCGAGCAGGCCATCTTCATCAAGCACGACCTCGGCCCCGACTTCCGCAAGGCCGGCATCAAGACAGGCATCGTCCTTTACGACCACAACCTCGACCACCCCCTCTACCCGCTCTCCATCCTGCAAGACCCCGCCGCCGCGCGCTACGTCGACGGCTCCGGCTTCCACCTCTACGGCGGCACGGTCGACGCCATGACCGAAGTCCACAACGCCTTCCCCACCAAAAACATCTACTTCACCGAGCAGTCCATCACCCAGCGCGACAACAACGCACCCATGAACATCGCGAAGCCCGTCGCCCGCGTCATGATCGGCGTCAGCCGCAACTGGAGCAGGAACATCCTCCTCTGGAACCTCGCCGCCGACCCAACCAACGGCCCCCACACCGACAACGGAGGCTGCACTGGCTGCTCCGGCGCCCTCACCATCGACGGCGACAACGTCCGCCGCAACATCGCTTTTTACACCGTGGCGCAAGCCTCCAAATTCGTTCCCCCCAACTCCGTCCGCATCGACTCCAACGACCTCGACACCCTCCCCAACGTAGCCTTCCGCACCCCCGACGGCAAAAAAGTCCTGATCGTCTCCAACATCACCGACACCCCCCAAACCTTCGACGTCCACACCGGCGCCAAAACCTTCAACTCGACCCTCCCCGCCGGCAACGTAGGCACCTACGTCTGGTAACCGGCGCTTACATCTGGATCGATGAACGCTCTTAGAGGGCCAAAGGCCCGACAACATCACAGCCTGGGGCGAAGCCCCAGGTGGGGGCTTCGACAATCCCGAGGGCTGTAGGCCCGATCCATACCGGCCAACGCACCGCACACGTCTGGTAATCGCGCACGCCGTCCCACCTCCCTCATCTAAAATGGCCAAGCTATGGCATTCAAGTTTCAAGGCGTAGATTTCCTCGCGTTCGACTCCCTCCTCTCCGAAGACGAGCTCCTCGTCCGCACCAACACGCGCTCCTTCATCGAAGACAAACTCGTCCCCATCATCGAGTCCTGCAACCGCGACGGCCGCTTCCCCAAAGAACTCATCCGCCCGATGGGCGAACTAGGCTTCTTCGGCGCCACGCTTCCCGACTATGGCTGCGCCGGCATGAACAACGTAGAAGCCGGCCTACTTTACCAGGAGCTAGAGCGCGGCGATTCCGGCATTCGCAGCTTCGTCAGCGTCCAATCCGCGCTAGTCATGTTCCCCATTCACGCCTTCGGTTCTCCCGAGCAGAAATCCCACTGGCTCCCCAAGCTAGCCACCGGCGAAAAGCTAGGCTGCTTCGGCCTCACCGAACCCGACTTCGGCTCCAACCCCAGCGGCATGCGCACCCGCGCCCGCAAAGATGGCGACGACTACATCCTCAACGGCGAAAAAATGTGGATCACCTCCGGCAGCATCGCCGACGTAGCCGTCATCTGGGCCAAAGTAGAAGACCCCTCCGCGGACTCCAGCAAAGAACCGCGCATCCGTGGCTTTTTAGTCGAGACCGACCGCCCCGGTTTCTCCGCCCAGGACGTCCACGGCAAGTGGTCTCTCCGCGCCTCCGTCACCTCCGGCCTCTCTCTCCAAAATGTCCGTATCCCCGCCACCAATCTCCTCCCCCTCTCCGACGGGCTCAAGTCTCCGCTAAGCTGTCTTAGCCAGGCCCGCTACGGCATCGCCTGGGGCGTCATCGGCGCGGCGATGTCCTGCTACGACACCGCGCTGCAATACGCCAAGCAGCGCAAACAATTCCGCAACCAGCCCATCGCCAGTCACCAGCTCGTGCAGGAAAAGTTAGCGTGGATGGTCACCGAAATCACCAAGGCCCAACTCCTCGCGCTACAAGTAGGCCGCCTCAAAGACAAAGGCAAAGCCGAGTTCCAGCACATCTCCATGGCCAAGCGAAACAACGTCTGGATGGCCCTCGAATGCGCCCGCCTCTCCCGCGACATCCTCGGCGCCAACGGCATCGCCGACGACTACCCCATCATGCGCCACATGATGAACCTGGAATCCGTAAAAACCTACGAAGGCACGCAAGACATCCACACCCTCATCATCGGCCAGTCCATCACGGGCATCCCCGCCTACTAAGGTCGAGCCCCCATTGGCACGTGCGGTTGCATCTGCCTTTGCCTTTCTGGTTGTCATCCCGCAGGGATCTGCTTCTTCTGTTCCTGTTGCCCTTGCTCTCGCCGTTTAAGTTGTCATTCCGTAGCGAAGCGAAGGAATCTGCTTCTGCGCGTCCGCCAAACACTACGTCCCCTTCTTCAACTCCGCAATCCGCGCCCGCACCCCCGCGGCCTCTTCCTCCTGCAAATCCGGCCTTACCGTCTCCTCAATCCCCAGCGCAGTCTGATAAGCCTGCAGCGCCTCAGCCTTCTTCCCAGCCTTCAGCAACACATCCCCCAACGTCGCCTGCACCTGTCCCGACCAAGGCGCCAACCTCGCCGCATCCTCTGCCTTCACCAACGCAGCCTCCACCTGCCCAGCATCGGCCAGCTTCGACGCATCCTGCGCCTCCACCAGAGCCGCCGCCAGCGGCACTGCGAACGTCCCATCAAACACATACACGCCATGCTGAATCACCGCCGTCGGCTTCACCCTCCAGAACTGGTCATAAGGATTCAGCCTCCCATCCCCAAACTCAATCCCCTCCAAATCCCCAGCACTTATCAGCACCGTACCTGAAATCACTGGAGGCGTAGGCGTAGGCACGCCCATCCAATACAGCAAATCCGTAGTCGGCAACCGCTTGCAATTCACCCCATAGTCCGACGGATCAATCGACCCATCCGGGAAATAAGCAAACCAGCAATTCGTAATATGCCGCTCATCCAGGTAAGCCTTCACCGCCTTCAACTGCTGCCCCCAATCCGTATTCGCATCGCCCAAATACCGATCCACCTTCGCCGGCCCACCCCAAGCCTCATTCCCATACGCCATGTACGCAGGCGCCACCCGCACCGACGTCACCACCTGCCAGCAAAGCAACACTCCCAGCACATACCCCCACCGCACATCGCGATCCAGCAACGCCATCGCCGTCCCACCAATCAGCACATACAGAAACGCCCACACCGGCAGCAAATGCCGCGCCCCAATGTCCATATCCGAACTCATCGACACAGCCAGGTACACCCCCACCGGCACCAGCAGAAACATCATCTCCCGCGCTCGCCCTCCCAATCCCCACAGCCACGCTACCGGCATTAGTGCGACCAAAATCAAAAATGCCAGCGTCGACTTGATCAGCAACGCCACCGGAAAATATTCCCAGTTCCCATGCCTATACACCTTCCCCCAGAAATAACTAGGATCGTCCCACTCCGTCTCCTTCGTATTCTCAAGCCCCCAGATATACCCCTCCGGCAGCACCCTCACCTTCGCCATCGCCCGCAGCAACCGCGCATCGCGCTGGTCATGCATTTGCTTTAAGTAAGCCGCCAGCGGCGGATTGATATCCTTCCCCGCAGGCGCCGCCTTGTACCGAAACCCATAAAATCCCCACACCACCATCCATGCCACCAACCCCATCAAGACAAGCGCGCCAACCCTCCGCCAAAGTACACGCCAATCCCGCGCCATCGCGCTTTCCGCCACCACCACCAGCACCAGCATCGGCACCAGAAACACACCCGTATATTTCGCCGACAGCGCCAGCCCCAGTGCCACCCCCGCCACTCCCAGCCGCACCCACCCCGGCCTCTTGCAATACCGATAGAAGCTATACATCGCCGCCACAAAACAAAAGGCGGCTCCCACATCCGTAGTCACCATCGCCCCATTGGCCAGCACATTCGGATCGAAACAAAACATCGCCAGCGCAAAAATCCCAGCAACAAATCCGAACATCTCTTCCGCCCACAGATAAATCAGCAACCCCAGCGCCAGCGCATACCCCGCACACATCATCCGCGCCGGAAACAGCACCCGATCGCCGCCATTCCCCCAAACAAACGCCTTCCCATCCAGAAACGCTTCCGTCTGATTCGGCCTTCCCTGGTTCGGTGGCACCTTCAACTGCATGTGCAGCAATGGCAACGCCGCCGTCATCTTGATAAACGGTGGCACCTCAGGGTTCAGCCTGTAGTCCCCATACTTCCAGATCGTGTACCCATCAAAAAGATGGTGCGCCTCATCCCAGCTAGACGAAGTCTTGTTCGCGACATTCACCAACTGCAGCGCCAGCAAACAAAGCAGCGCCCCTACACAGACTCCCCGCACCCATCGGCTGACCTGCAATGAAAACCCCGGCATCGCACCCTCGCAGCCAGTATGCCCCAACCTCCGCGCCCCCACGCAAAAAATCGAAGCCGCTTTCCTACTCCCTACTTCCGATTTCCTCCGCGCCCTGCTCCTCCAGCTGCACCTCAACCTCCGCCGTCCTCCGCCGCAACCGCGCCACCAGAGCCTTCGGGCGCAGCGACTGCGGATAGTGCAGCATGGCCCCCAGGAACCCTCCCCACGTATCGCCCGCAATCTTCAGCGACGACGGCAGCACATACGCATCCATAATCAGCTCGCTCAACAGCAGTGATCCCGCGGCACCATACAGCCCGTACTTCTTCGCCGCAAAGTACGTCACCACCACCGTGATCCCCGTCGCAAACGAGTACACCGTCGCTAGCCGCTCATGCAAATTAATCGCCGCCACCAGCGTCGAGCTCGTCGACCACAACGAATAGAACACTACCACCACCAGCAGCAGCCCCACCAACCCCGGGCTCGACGGCACCTTCCCCAGCGTCCACTTATGCAGGAACGTCGGCCCCAGCGTCGCCACAATCACCACCACGCTCAAGCTCATGAACAGCGCAATCTGGCACGCCCTCCTGTGCAGCGTCCGCACCACCTCCATGTTCCCCGCGCCAAACGCAATCGAAAGCTCTGGCCACACCGTGTTCTTCACCATCTCCACAGCCTGCAGCGCCAGCCGCGACACCGTGCGCGCCGTTCCGAACACCGCCACGGCATGCGCCCCCATCGCGTAATTCACGGCCATCTGCGACCCCTGGATGTTCAACGCATTGCCCAGCGGAAATCCCATGAACGCCAGCGACGGCCGCGTCAGCCGCTTGATCTCTTTGAACGACGAATACTTCCACCCATAGCTGATCCACGGAATATCCCGCTTCACCATCACGCACAGAATCAGCGTCACCGTAATATTCGCCAGCGCATAAACCATCGCCGTCGTGCGCGGCCCATATCCCATCACCACCGGAACCAGCTGCGCACCAAACGCCGCCAGCGATAACCCGCTCTTCAGAAAATTCCCATACGAGTAGCGCGCAATGCATCGGTACGCCGACTGCAACAGCAGTTCCAGCTGCACGAACAGCACCGAAAGCCCCAGCCAGAACAGCGCCCAGCTCACATCGTGTTCACTGATGGTGTGGATGTTGAACAGCCGCCCCATCGGCAGCTTCCACAACGCAACCGACATCGCCGCGCCGGTCAGACCCATCACCATCACAATCCACCACCAGCAACTCTGAAACACCCCCAGCGCCGCATCCTGCTCCTTGCGCGCCATCAGCATCGTCATCTCGTTGCCCGCAACCTGCCCAAACCCCGCATTCGAGAAGCTCAGATACGTCGGAATCCCCGTCAGCAGCAGCCACACGCCATACGTCGTCGCGCCCCAATAGTGCATCAGCACCGGCACCTGCGCCAGTTGGATCACGGTCGACGCAGCCTTACTCACCAGCGTCGTAGCAAACCCAACAAACAGCCGCCGTTTGGTCCGATCATCCATTACCAACCACCCGGCCACATAAGATGCATATCCGCGATTCTACCAACCACCCCGCACTTGCCTCTCTGGTTGTCATCCCGCAGGGATCTGCTTCTGTCCTTGCTCTTGCCCTTGCTTTTCTTTCTGTCATTCCCTCTGGGAATCTGCTTCTCCAGCGCCGTCACGCAAAGCCCCCGGCCGGCCGCCTAGGACTTCAACTCGCCATCCAGCCGCACCTTTTCCTGCGCCAGCCGCAACAACATCTCGTTGTCCCCCCGCCGCGACGCCTCCGCCATCTGCACCCGCACCTCTCTCGACCGACGTTCAAGATACCCGCGCCGCAGCGTCTCCAACGCCCCCTGCACCTTCCCCGCCGACACCTCCTCCTCGCTCGCACTCTGCAGCGCACTAGCCAACAACATCCGCGACACATCATCCGGCGCCGCCTCAAACGGATTCTCCGGAGCCGGCGCATTCACCAGCACCTCCATCACCGCCGCACTCCCCAACCCCGAAAACCATTCAGGATTCTCCGCCAGCCTCTCCACCGCCAACTGCCGCGCCGAATCTGCATCCGGCAACACCAAGGCACACAACAATATCCTCTCCACCTCAGTAACAGCCCGCGGTTGCGCCGCCTTCACACTCTCCAGCCGTTGCGCCGCCGCCTGCTTCAGCTCCTGCCGCATCAACGAGCTCTCAATTCCCAATTTCTGCGCCGCATTCTCCGCAAAATCACTCCGCGCAATCGCATTCGGCACCCGCCGAATATGTGGCAGCAACATATTCAGCGCCTTAACCTTGCTCTCAGGAGTCCGCGCCGGAAACAGCACCTGCGCCCGCTCAATCAAATAATCCGCATACCTCACCGCCCCTCTCACCGCAGTCGAGTACGCCGCAATTCCCCGCTCCTTGATGTACCGATCCGGATCCAGCCCACCCTCCAGCGTCACCACCCGCACTTCAAATCCCTCTTCCACCAGCAGCGCCACCGTCTTCTCCGCGGCATTCGCTCCCGCCTGGTCAGGATCAAAGTTCAACACCACCCGCTTCGTAAATCGAGACAGCAACCGCACCTGGTGCTCCGTAAACGCGGTCCCACTCGTAGCAATCACATTCGCAATCCCACCCATAAACACGCTGATGCAATCCATCTGCCCTTCCACCAGCAGCGCAATATCCAGCTCGCGTATCGACCCCTTCGCCTTATCCAGGTTGAACAGCACCTGCCCCTTCGTATACAGCGCCGTCTCCGGAGAATTCAAATACTTCGGCCCCGCCTTCGCATCCTGCTCCTGCGTATCCAGCGCCCGCGCCGTAAACGCAATCGGCTTCCCCTGCTCATTCGCAATCGGAAACGTAATCCGCTTCCGAAACCGCGCATACATCGGCCCAGGCGAACCATCCTCCTGCTCTTTCCAACTAAACAGCCCACTAGCCCGCAGCGCCTCTTCCGAAAAAAACTTCCCCAGCCGATCGCGCATGTCATTAAAACTCTCCGGCGCATACCCAATCCGGAACTTCGCAATCGTCTCCGCCGTCACCCCGCGCAGCGTCAGATACTCCCGCGCCCGCGCCGCCTCCGGGCTCTTCAAGCTCTGCTCGAAATATTGCGTAGCCGCCTCATGCGCATCCATCAACTGCTTCCGCAGCCCGGCCTCGCGAGCCTCTTCCGGCGAATTGAAATCCCGCTTCGGCAGCGCAATCCCCATCTTCGTCGCGACCGCCCGCACCGCCTCTGGAAAGCTCAGCGTCTCCATCTTCTGCACGAACGTAAACACGTCCCCATGCTCATGACACCCAAAGCAGTAATAACTAGCCGTCCCCGGATACAGATAGAACGACCCCGACTTCTCCTTATGAAATGGACACAGCGCCGACCAGTTCGCCCCACTCTTGCGCAGCTTCACATACTCGCCCACAATCCGGACGATGTCTGCCTGCTGCTTCACGACCTGCGAAAAATTGTCCGCCATAGCGCTCCCTCCAGTGTAGAGTCTCCCCCCTCCTTTCAACGTCCGCCGCCACCACAACCCATCATCTCGACCGAAGCGGCGCACTTGCCGCGCAGTGGAGAGACCCCTGCATTGGCCTTGGGCCCTCGCCCTTGCCCTTGCCCTCCCTCACCGCCTCGCAGTACTGAACAAGTAACCCTCCCCAATCAAATCCCCTTCCACGCCCCTTCGCGAAATACCATCAACCACAGCAACAACTTGCGCCATTTCGTGTTTCAACCAGCGACCCCGAACTTACGGGATAGCTCAACACGGCCATCAGGCAGCGTTGCTGCAAGGAGATCGACCATCCAATTCAGCCACCACCTTCGCCGCCTGCTCATCGCAGCTGCTGTCGCCGTACCCCTCTTCGCGCTGCCCGCCGCACAGGCACAAATCAGCATCGGCGTCAGCTTCAACATCGGCATTGCCCCACCTCCGCTGCCCGTCTACGTCCAACCCGCCATCCCCGGCGACGGCTACATCTGGACGCCCGGCTACTGGGCCTACGGCGACGCCGGCTACTTCTGGGTTCCCGGCACCTGGGTCCTCGCTCCTCAACCCGGCTATCTCTGGACCCCCGGCTACTGGGGCTATGAAGGCGGTTACTACGGCTGGCACCAAGGCTACTGGGGTCCCCAAATCGGCTACTACGGTGGCGTCAACTACGGCTTCGGCTACGGCGGCATCGGCTTCTATGGTGGCGAGTGGCGCGGGAACCACTTCTTCTACAACAGCGCCGTCGTCAACTTCAATGGCGGCTGGCATCCCGACCACGATCGCGTCTACGTCGATCGCGACGTAGTCGTCCACAACACCATCGTCAATGTCAACCACGTCAGCTACAACGGCCCCGGCGGCATCGATCGCCAGCCCACCCCGCAGGAGCGCCAGTACTCGAACGGCCCGCACCTCCAACCCACCTCGGCCCAGATGGAGCACCAGAACTACGCTGCCCAGGATCGTTCGCAGCTAGCCGCCGTCAACCACGGCCGCCCCGCAACGGTAGCCGCAGCCAACCCCGCAGCCTATCACCAGGTCGCCCAGCAGCACGCCGTCGCGCAGCCCATCTCTGCCGCCGACCGCTCTACCGGCAAAACCTACAATCCCAACACACGTCAAGCCAATCAGGACCAGCGCAACGGTGGCACCGCCAACCAGCCCCACGTCGATCAGCAGGTCCACAACTACAGCAGCGCCCCCAACAACCAGCAGCAGCAACAGCCACAGCAGCAACAGCCACAACAGCACCAGCAGCCAAACCAGCAACAAAACCACAGTAGCCAGCCGCACAACAACCCGGCTCCCAAGCCCCAACCACAGCAACACAACTAGCAACAACCCAAGCAACACCGCAACAAGAAACGGCTGGCCAATGCGCCAGCCGTTTCCTCTTATGCCTGATCAGGATGGATGAACCGCAATCTTCGCCCGGTCCTCAAGGGTGACGCTAGTAAAACTACCAGTTGTTCTCGAGTACCCGGAACGACGATCATCGGGACGTGCTCCGCCGATTGAGGCCCGTTGGCGCAAGCTCGATTGGGGAGGTTTGATGACGCAGCACATGCCTTGCAAGTCATTCGTATCGTTGGTTCTCATCTGTCTGCTGGTGTTTCCGAGCGTCGCTCCTCTCCTGCAAGCCCAGGCGGCGCCCGCTGCTGCGGAGAAGAGCCCTCCTCCGCCGACCGCGCAGGAGTTGGATCAGTTGATGGCCCCGATTGCGCTTTATCCCGATGCGCTGCTGGCGCAGATGACGACCGCCTCCACCAATCCTCAAGAGATCCTCGACGTTACCAATTGGCTGGCCAAAAATCCCAGCCTCACCGGGCCCGCCCTGACGGCCGCCGCGGAGAAGCAGGGATATGATCCGGCCTTTCTCGCCCTCGTCACCTTTCCCAAAGTTCTGCAGATGATGGCTGACCATATCGATGACTATGCTGCCATCGGCCTCGCCGTGAAGGCCAATCAGGCCGACGTATCTGCCTCCATCCAACGTCTCCGGGCACAGGCGTACGAGGCCGGAAGTCTGCGCAGCAACGAACAGCAGAAGGTTGAGGTGCAGAAGGAAGCTAGCCAGACCATCTATGTGATTCAGCCCACCAATCAGTTGGTCGCGTATGTGCCGATCTATAACCCCACGGTGGTCTACGTTGCCGCGCCGAGCACGACGGCCGCGCTGATCACGTTTGGGGTCGGGGTCGGGATTGCGGCCCTGGTCTACAGCAATCAACCCTGGGGTTGGGGTGGCTGGGGTTGGGGTTGGGGACGCGGCGGCGTCATCTACTACAACCGCGGACCGTGGGGCGGCATCTGGGTCGGTGGGTATCGCCCGCCCGTCTACTGGTACCATCCGCGGCCGCCCTACTATCGCGGCTATCCAGGCTATGGCGGCAACTGGGGATACCATCCTCCGCATTACCGGCCACCCTACCCGACCCATCTGCCGGCATATCGTCCGCCAAATTATCGTCCGCCTATGAATGGAACGCCGGGTTATCGCCCACCGGCCAGCACCCGGCCACTTCCTCCCAACGCCGGCAATCGTCCCCCGGCAAACGGAAACCGTCCGCCAACGAACGGAAATCATCCCAGCACGATGCCCGTGCGCCCGGGGACAGGTACCCGACCACCGAGCGCAGGACAACAACCGAGTACTCGTCCGGCACCGCGTCCTGCACAGCAGCCCGGAGGACAGCCGCGTCCGGCTCAAAGGCCAGCAGCGAGGCCCAGACCCGCTGCCCGGCCATCGAACTGAGCCGGTGGCCGCTGCACCTTGGAGTGCAGCGGCCGCCAACCACCCAAGCCCCGGCACGGAAATGGAACCTCAGCCTGAGTCCTCGGCGCTCAGCGTGATTCACCCTCAAGCTGCGCGCATCCTCTCAACCGCAGCGCAAAGCCCCGCGCGCACAGCCACCTAACGACCTGCGATCTGCGTCCGTTGCCGCGCGAAGCAAGCCTCCATCCCCACCCTGTTCGAAGCTGCGAGCGAGCCTTTGCCTCTACACTCTGTCTTATGCTCTCCACCGCCGCCCGCGCCCGCCTCACCATCGTTCTCGTCGGCGCCCGCAACCCCTCCAACATCGGCGCCGCCGCCCGTGCCATGCAGGACTTCGGCTTCTCCGACCTCCGCATCGTCAACGACTTCGCCGCCCCCTTCGAAGCCGCCCAACTCGAAGCCCAGCTCGAGGCCGCCCCACTGGAAGCCAAGTCCGCCGTAGCCGCCCAGCACGTCATGCAAGCCGCGCGCCGTTACGACACTCTCGCCGCCGCCATCGCCGACTGCACCCTCATCGTCGCCACCACCGCCATCGGCGAGCGCCAGCTCAAACACCCCATCCTCCCCCTCCAGCAAGCAACGCCTCTCATCCTCGCCGCCCTCAACACCGCCCCCACAATCCAACTCTCGCCGTCCGCGCAGGACTCCGCGCAGAACGTCGCCCTGCTCTTCGGCTCCGAAAAAACCGGCCTCACCAACGACCAGCTCTCCCACGCCACCCTCCTCACCACCATCCCCATGTACTCCCCAGACGACGCCCGCCATCTCTCCATGAACCTCGGCCAGTCCGTCGCCGTCTGCCTCTACGAGCTCACCCGCTCCGGCTTCGAAGCCTCCGTCGAGATCCCTCCACTCCACGAAGCTCCCGCCACCGCCGAGGACCGCGAGCGTCTCACCCAGCTCCTCCTCGACGTCCTCCACGCCACCGGCTACACCCGCCGCTTCCCCGCCAACGCCTCCGAGCCTCTCGTCCGCCAGATCGTCCAGCAGCTCACCGCCCCACACCGCGAAGCGATGACCCACCGCCAGGCCGAGACCCTGATGGGCATCTTCCGCCAGATCCTCTGGCACGAAAACGCCGGCCCCAAAAAGTAGCGTCCAGAAAAATCCGCGCGCCTCAAAACCTCGTCTTGAGACGCGCTACGTTTTTCGCTAATTCAGTTTTTGCTAATTCAATTTGATCGTCGAGTCGCTCAGTTCGGAGCTGACCACCGTCACCACACTGCCTTCCGTGTAGTGCGTGCTCGCCTCTTCCACCACGATCTTCGCGCCAACCGGCAGCTTCATCGGAACATCTTTCCCCGGCGGCAGCGTCACGTCCATATCTCCGGCCTTCACCTTGATCGGTGCGTCGGTCCCATTGTGCAGGTTGAACTTCACAAGCTTGTCCCTGCTGAACATGGCATGCACGGGAGTGTGCACGGCCAGCGGCGCTGCGAACATCGCTTCGCTTGTCAGAATCGAAACACCTAGAACCATGGCTGTCATTACAGAAAGACGCTTCATCGGATAAGTCCTCTTTTCAAAAATTCACAAATGTACAAACCTCCCGCCATGGTTCGGGTGATTCGCCACACTCGTCTCTACGTCGATAGACGCGCCGCGGTTCCATCCGCTCGCAAAGTTCTTCAGACCTTCACAAAACTCAATGAACTACCACAGCAAAACTCTCCACCTCTCAACTAGATAAAATGGAAGTTGTGCCCGACCTCCTCGCCAACATGAACCCCCAGCAGCGCGAGGGAATCCTCGCCGTCGACGGCCCTGTGCTTCTGCTCGCCGGCGCCGGCAGCGGCAAAACCCGCGTCATCACCCATCGCATCGCCTATCTCATTGAAGAACGAGGCATCTCTCCCGACAACATCCTCGCCGTCACCTTCACCAACAAGGCCGCCAAAGAGATGGGCGAACGCGTCGCCAAAATCCTCGGCCACAGCACCTTAGCTCAACCCACCATCGCCACCTTTCACAGCTTTTGTGTGCGCGTCCTTCGCCGCGATATCGAAGCCCTCCGCATCGGCAACAAGGGCCTCACCCGCACCTTCGCCATCTACGACGAGACCGATCAGCAGGCCGTCGTCAAGCAAGCCCTCAAGCGCCTCTCACTCGACGACAAAACCCTCAAGCCCCGCGTCGCCCTCGGCCGCATCTCCTGGGCCAAGAACCACATGATCGATCCCCAGGAATATTTCCTCGCGTCCACCAACCCCATCGAAGAAAAAATCGCGCACATCTTCAAGATCTACCGCGACGAACTCAACAAGGCCAACGCCCTCGACTTCGATGACCTCCTGCTCGAAACGGTTCGCCTGCTCAAATCCTCCAGCGAAGTTCGCGAGCGCTACAACCGCCGCTACAAGTACCTCCTTATCGACGAATATCAAGACACCAACCGTCCGCAATACGAGCTCATGAAGCTCCTCGGCTCCCACGGCAACGTCTGCGTCGTCGGCGACGAAGACCAGTCCATCTACTCCTGGCGCGGCGCCGACATCAAGAACATCCTCGACTTCGAAAAAGATTTTCCCAACGCCCGCACCATTCGCCTCGAACAAAACTACCGCTCCACCCAGATGATCCTCGAAGGCGCCTCCGCCGTCGTCGCGCAGAACACCCAGCGCAAAGGCAAGAACCTCTTCACCACCCGCGAAGGCGGCTCGCTCATCGGCTACTACGAAGCCCCCGACGGCGAAAACGAAGCTCTCTTCATTGCCGACCGCATCGCCAAATACTTTCGCGAAGCCGCCGCCGGCACCGACAACCCCGTCGAAACCCCGCGCTGCGCCGTCCTCTATCGCACCAACTCGCAATCGCGACTCGTGGAAGAAGCTCTCCGCCGCTATCAGATCCAGTACCACATGGTCGGCGGCTTCAGCTTCTACGACCGCGCCGAAGTCAAAGACATCCTCAGCTACCTCAAGCTCGTGCAAAATCCGCGCGACTCCATAGCCCTCGGCCGCGTCGTCAACTCGCCTCCTCGCGGCATCGGCAAAACCACCATGGACACCCTCGAGCGCATCGCCCTCACCACCGGCATGAGCTCCTGGGACGCCATCCACCGCGCCGTAGAAGAAAAACTCCTCCCCGCCCGCGCCCTCGCCGCCCTCAGCAACTTCCGCAAGCTAATCGAAGACGCCCGCGCCATGCTAGGTCCCGACTTCGCCGCGAAACTCATCAGCGACGTCACGCCAGAAAACGGCGACGACGCCCGGATTAGCAGTGGCCTTCAGGCCACTGAATACAACCTCCCCGACGATTCGGGCTTTAGCCCCGGGCCTTCTGCGGACGACGACACCAACTTCGACTTCGGCTTCTCCACCGAAGAATCCACACCTCTCACCATCGCCGCCAACGACGCCAACACCACCTTCGACACCAGCTTCAACTTCGATTTCGACTTCGGCCCCACCGAAGAGATCAGCACCATCGCTCCCGAAAACGCCACCTTCGAAGACGCTGTCGCCGACACCATCAGCATCAACCCCTTCGCCCCCATCCCCCTCAAGCAAAGCGCCAGCGCCGCAGCCCGCGAACGTCTCGACCGCATCGTCGCAGCCCAGGCCGGTGATCACGAAACAGCCAATGAAGCAGATGCCCGAGCCTTCCGCAAACCCGGCGACCCGGCCACCCTCCCCGAGCTCATCAAGTTCCTCAACGACCGCTCCGGCTACATCCGCGCCCTCGAAGACGAAGCCACCCCCGAATCCTTCTCCCGCATCGAGAACCTCAAGGAACTTGCCAACGCCGCGCAGGACGCCACCTCCCGCGGCGAAACCCTCGCTGAGTTTCTCGACCACGCAGCCCTCGTCTCCGACGCCGACTCCTACTCCGCCGAAGCCCGCGTCACCCTCATGACCCTGCACGCCGCCAAGGGCCTCGAGTTCCCACTCGTCTTTCTCGCCGGCATGGAAGAAGGCCTCTTCCCCCACTCGCGCACCCTGCAAGACCCCACCCAGATGGAAGAGGAGCGCCGCCTCTGCTACGTCGGCATGACCCGCGCCATGGACACCCTCATCATGACCCGCGCCCGTTATCGCCGCCGCTATGGCAATGACAGCCCCGAGTCCTCCATGCCCTCGCGCTTCCTCGAAGAAGTCCCCTCCAAGCTCATCGAAGACCTCTCTCCCGCCCCCTACGCCAACGCCTACTCAACGGCCTATCCCCAACGCAACAAGCGCCCGGGCACCGACGACGACTTCGGCAGCGAGCGCCACTACTCCTACGAAGACGAGTCGCAGGACTCCTCCGCATCCAACACCCGTTCTTACGCCGCGCAGCGCTTCGGCCAGCGCAGGCCCGGCTCAGGCAGCGGCCCGCTCGACAACACCGCAGCCTTCTTCGGCAAAGGCGGAGCCCTCAGCAAGGGTCCCCTGAACTTCAAAGGACGCCCCCGCATGGACATTCCCGCACCCACCGGCCGCACGGGCCTCGGCAAAGGAGCCCGCGTCCGCCACCCCAAATACGGCGAAGGCATCATCTTCGCTCGCGAAGGCGACGGCGAAGATGCCAAGCTTACCGTACAATTTAGTAGTCACGGCATGAAGAAGCTGGTCGAGAAGTTCGCCCAGCTCGAGCGATTGTAAAACGAGCAAAACTCGCTCATCGCTGCGCCGAACCTATCCCAAGTTCCTAAGAAAGAGACATCATGGCAAATACCTCCAGCATCACCGACAAAATCGAGCGCAAGAAGGTCAAGCGCGCCGCCCGCAAGAAGGCCGCCCCCAAGGCTCCGCGCACCGGAGCCCGCGGCGAGAACAAGGCCAAGATCAAGAAAGCATCCCGCGGTCAGTCGAAGCGATAAGCCGGCGATCAATCACCAAACGGCGAGCGGAATGTCCTTCCGCTCGCCGTTTCTATTTCGCTGCTCGTCGCACCTCTGCTCAGATAAAATCGCCGCATGAAAAACCTCTTCGACGCTAACGACCTGGAAGCCCTCAAAGCCCGCATCGCGCGGCTCCGGCCCGATAGCGATCGCCAATGGGGCACCATGACGGCTGCGCAAGCACTCGCGCACTGCTCCCTCGGCATGCAAATGGCTACCGGGGAGATCCGCCCGCCGCGCAAACTCATCGGCAGAATCCTCGGTCCCCTTATCAAACCCAAGGTTGTAGCAGACGAGCAGCCCATGCGCCGCAACTCGCCAACCACGAAAGAACTCGTGGTCCTCCGCCACCCTGACTTCGCCGCCGAACAGCTGCGCCTGACCGCTTTGCTCGACAAATTCTTCGCCGCCGGCCCACCCGGCTGCACCCCGCACCCCCACCCCTTCTTCGGACCCATGACACCCCACGAGTGGGCCATCCTGACGTATAAGCACGTCGACCATCACCTCCGGCAGTTCGGCGTCTAACCGCAGAAGATGCGCCCCGGAGAACTCCCGCTTACAATCATCACAATCGTGTAAATCCGTACCGACGAGACACAGCCCTGGCCCGACAAATCTTCGCTACCAAGTCCATCGACAAGCTCATCTCCGACTCCGAGCTTCCCGAGCACTCGCTCAAAAAAACCCTCGGCCCCGTCTCCCTCACCGCCCTCGGTGTCGGCATCGTCATCGGCTCTGGAATCTTCACCGTCATCGGCACCGCCATCGGCGGCAACCCCGCCAAGATCGCCGACTGGAAGGGTTCGCCGATCGTCGATCTCATCCTCCATCACGGAGCCGTCGCCGGCCGCCCCGGTGCTGGCCCTGCCCTCGCCATCTCGCTCGTCCTGGTCGCCACCGTCTGCTGCTGCACCGGCCTCTGTTACGCCGAGCTCGCCAGCATGATCCCCATCGCCGGCTCAGCCTACACCTACACCTACGCGGTTCTCGGCGAACTCATCGCCTGGATCATCGGCTGGGACCTCATCCTCGAGTACGCCTTCGCCAACATGAGCGTCTCCGTCGGCTTCGCCGCTCACCTCGTCGATCTGCTCGACTGGCTCCACATCCACCTCAATCCCAAATGGCTCTCGCCCGCCTTCCTTCCGCAAGGCCTGCAGGACCTCTCCGGAAACACCATCTTCCCCGCCGGCTGGCACTCCGGCTTCGACATCCCCGCATTCCTCGTCGTCGGCCTCCTCACCGCCGTCCTCGTCATCGGCATCCGCGAATCCGCACGCACCAACAACATCATGGTGATGATCAAAATTGCCGCCATCCTGGCCTTCGTCTTCTTCGGCCTCTCGTTCATACATCCCGGCAACTACCATCCCTTTGTCCCCAACGGCATCTCCGGAGTCCTCGCCGGCGGCTCCATCATCTTTTTCACCTACATCGGTTTCGACGCCGTCTCCACCGCCTCCGAGGAGTGCAGGAACCCGCAGCGCGACGTCCCCGTGGGCATCATCGCCACCCTCGTCGTCTGCACCATCCTCTACATCGGCGTCTCGCTCACGCTCACCGGCATCGTCAACTGGCACACCATCAACCCCGACGACGGCGCGCCCGTGGTCAACGCTCTCAAGCGCCTCTCCCTCCAACCCGGCGGCGCTCGACTCCATTACGTTCGTCTCTTCGTCCTTCTCGGCGCCATCCTCGGCATGCTCTCTTCGATCATGGTGGGCCAGTATGGACAGGCCCGCATCTGGTTCGCCATGTCCCGCGACCGCCTCCTCCCCACCGCCTTCAGCAAGGTCCACCCGCGCTTCCGCACCCCGGCCTTCTCCACCATCGTCGCGGGTATTCTCGTCGCCATTCCCGCGGGCCTGTTTGACGTCGGCAGCCTCGCCGAGATGTCCAACATCGGCACTCTCTTCGCCTTCGTCCTGGTCTCGATCGGCGTGCTCGTCCTGCGCCACAAGCAGCCCGATCGCCACCGCGGCTTCCGCGCCCCCGGCGGCCCGCTCTTCCCCATCCTCAGCATCCTCTTCTGCATCCTGCTCATGGCCGGCCTGCCCGCCATCACCTGGGTCCGCTTCTTCGTCTGGCTCATCATCGGCCTCTTCGTCTACTACTTCTACAGCCGCAAACGCAGCGAGTTTTTCAAGAGCTAGCCAGTGTGGTGAGTCTAAAGTTCATTGCCAGCACCAGGGCCGTAGCCCAATCTATAGTTCATTGCAAATGCCAGGGCCGAAGGCCCGCTCCATCACAGCCTGGGGCGCAGCCCCAGGTAACGTGACACCAAGGTTCAAGGCCTGAAGGCCCGCTCTATACTGCTACGAACGATAGCCCCAGGACACCATGGCCTACTGGATCGAAACCGGCATCTCCGCCAAGCTCGCGATCATGCCCAAGCCCAACGGCGGAAAGCTTCTCGAAGACGAAATCCGCCTCCTCAAGCGCGAGGGCGCCGACGTCCTCGTCTCGCTCCTGACCCCCGCCGAAGAATTCGACCTAGGCCTCGAGCACGAGCGCGCCGCCTGCTCCGGTCACGGCATCCGCTTCCGCAGCTTCCCCATCCCCGACCGCGACGTTCCCGCCTCCACCGCAGACTTCCTCAAGTTCATCGACACCCTCCACTACGATCTCCTCCAGGGTCGCAGCATCGTAGCCCACTGCCGCGCCGGCATTGGCCGATCCTCCCTCGTCCTAGCCGCCCTCCTCCGCCGCGAAGGCCTCTCCACCGACGACGCCTTCCGCCGCATCACCCAAGCCCGCAACGCCCTGGTCCCCGACACCCCCGCCCAACTCCGCTGGGTAGAAAGCCTCCCCCTCGAAATATAGCCGCGCGTATCCTCCAAACAGTGCCCACCTTCCTCACCGCCGAGTGGCGCAAGCTCATCATGGCCCAATACGCCATCGACCCCGCCCTCCTCACTCCCTTCCTCCCAAAAGGCCTCGAGCTCGATCTCTACGAAGGCCACTGCTACGTCTCCTTAGTCGCTTTCCTCTTCGACCGCGTGCGACTCAAGGGCCTCCCCATCCCCTTCCACACCCGCTTCGAAGAAATCAACCTTCGCTTCTACGTCCGCCGAAGAGATCCAGACGGCTCCATCAAGCGAGGCGTAGTCTTCATCCGCGAATTCGTCCCCCGCCGCGCCATTGCCTTCGTTGCAGAGCGTTTCTACGAGGAACCGTATCTCGCTATCCCTACAAATCACCGCATCCAGCTCTCACATGAATCCCTCACCGTCGGCTATGGCTGGGACCTCGGCGGCCGCTCGCACAGCCTCGCAGTAGAAGCCACTCCCACGCCGCTTGAAATCCCTCCCGGCAGCGAAGAAGAATTCATTACCGAGCACTAGTGGGGCTACACCAAACGTAGCGACGGCACCACCTCCGCCTACCGGGTCGAACACCCTCGCTGGCAAACCTACAAGCCCCGCAGCTACGAAATCGCCGTGGATTTCGGCCTGCTCTACGGCCCGTGCTTCGCCTTCCTGTCCGACCAATGGGTCTCCAGCGTCCTACTCGCCGAAGGCTCCGCCATCAGCGTCCACTCCGGCTCCCGCCTGAACGCGTAAGCTAAACAGCCCTGAGCGCATAGACTAGTCAGATGGCACGCGCCCGACAGATTCCCAAGTCCCACCAGCCCGATCAGCCCGACCCCGAAACCTGGCTCCGCGGCCTCCCCAAAGCCGAGCTCCACCTTCATCTCGAAGGCTCCATCACCCCCGAAACCCTCGTCGAGCTCTCCCAGCGCAACGACCCCACCCCCCTCACCCTCGCCGAAGCGCGCGGCGTCTACTCCTACCACGACTTCCCCAGCTTCCTGCTCTGCTTCAAAGCCGTCACCACCCGCCTCCACACCCCCGCCGACTACGAGCTCATCACCTACAACATGCTCCGCGACCTCGCCCAACAGGGCGTCCGCCATGCCGAAGCCTACATCTCCATCGGCATCCTCTACTGGCAGGACCGCCTCGACGTCGACCTCGTCATCACCGCCATCGAACGCGGCCGCACCCGCGCCGAAGCCGACTTCAACATCTCTCTCCTCTGGATCATCGACGCCGTCCGCCACTTCGGCGTCGACGCCTGCGCCCGCGTCTTCCGCAAAGCCGCCCAGCTCCAACCGCTCTACCCCAGCATCGTCGGCATCGGCATTGGAGGCAACGAGCTCCTCGGCCCCGCCCACGAGTTCCGCGATCTCTACCTCGAAGCTAAAGCCGCCGGCCTCCGCCTCACCTGCCACGCCGGCGAGAACACCGGCCCGCAAAGCATCTGGGCCGCCGTCAACATCGGCGCCGAGCGCATCGGCCACGCCCTCTCCGCGCAGGAGGACCCCGACCTCATCGAAGTCCTCGTCGAGCGCCAGATCCCCCTCGAGCTCAACATCACCAGCAACCTCCGCACCGGCTGTTGCCCATCGCTTGAAGACCACCCGGTCCGCCGCTACTTCGAAGAAGGCCTCATGGTCACCCTCAACTCCGACGACCCACCCTTCTTCGGCGCCAATCTCCTCGACGAATATCTCCTCGCCCACCGCACCTTCGAATTCCCCCTCGACCAGCTCCGCGAACTAGCCGCCAACTCCATCGAAGCCAGCTTCCTCCCCCCCGAACGCAAACTAGCCCTCCTCGGCGAAGTAGAACGCTACGGCTGGCAAGTCTGACCTTCGCCTCTGTATCCTCTACACTCTATCCCCTGCTTCACTTCCCCGGAGGCGCCGGCACCATCACCGCATCCGGATCCACCTTCGGAATCCCAAAGTGCCCGCTCAAATGCACCAAATCCAGCGGCCGCAGCTGCCCGGAAACCTTGATCACACTCATCGTCCGCACGCCCCGCACCAATACCACCACGTTGTCGATATCGGGCCCGACAAAGTGCATCCAAAGATCCGTGAGCGGCTTCTGCGGCGTGGTCGCCTCCCGCGGCGACACATGCTGCTCCACCAAATGCTTCCATCCCGCCGCATTGAACGACGCCACCAGCGCATGCAGGTTCTCAGGAATATAAAACGCCGGCTCGTGATACCGGTAGGTCTCCACCGTAATACTGTTCAGCTGCATCGGGGGCCCTTCGCCATCGTTCAGAAACCCCGTAGCCGACTGCAGCAGGTCGTGGTCGAACGTAAACGACGTGTGGTTCGCCCGCTCCGACGTCAGGTTCCTCAGCGCTTCGCCGACACCCGCCGGCTCCTGCGCCAACACCGTCAGCGGCGCACACAACATCAGGGCAACCATCCCACGCCACACGCACCGCTTCATAGAAACCTCGCTCTGTAGGTAGACCGCGATTGTCCGCTAAAGTTGCGCTCCCGCCCGCCCACGCTCCCCATATGGCCTTCCCTGCATCCACCCGCTACTATGGATCTAGCCGTCGCAGCATCCTTCCCGCATCTCATTCTTGGCGATGTGGACGTGTTGCCGGTCGCTTCATCGCAGAAACTCACAACGCTAGAGGTGGCCCCAGTTGGCAGAGTCTTTGATTCACAATACGTTCGCTCCCATGAAGAAACTGCTGCCCCGGTGGCTCTCCAATCCGGTACGAAATATCGTCACTGCCGTCCTCACCCCCATCAACTACAGCTATCGGACCGGCCACTTCCGCAGCAGCCTCAAGATGGCCGCCGTCACCCGCCACGGTGACCCCCTCCCCTGGTACACCTACCCCGCCATCGACTTCCTCAAGGATCGCAACTACGCCGGCAAAACCGTCCTCGAATTCGGCGGTGGCCAGTCAACATTATGGTGGGCCGCCCACGCCGCCAGCGTCGTCACCTTCGAGGCCGACCGCGCCTGGCACGACCGCATCAAGAGCGGCATGCCCCCCAACGTCGACCTCAATCTCGTTCCCCGCGAAAACGGAAAGCAGGATGCTTTCCACGTCTCCAACATGCTGGCCACCAAGCCCTTCCAGCACTACGACGTCGTCATCATCGACGGCCTCACCCGCGGCGACCTGTTCGACATCGCCAGCAAGTACGTCGCCCCCAACGGCATCATCATCTGCGACAACGCCGAAGGCTACGGCTTCTACGAGGGCTTCAAAGACCGCGGCTTCAGCCGTGTCGACTTCTACGGCAACGCCCCCGGCATCCTTCTCCCCCACTGCACATCCATCTTCTTCAACGCAACGTCCTTCGTCTTCGACCCCGCGGTCCCCATCCGCAACATCGCAAAAAACCCTTAGCACCTCCCTAAAACCAGACGAGCCTTCCGTTGCTCGGCAAAGAATTCCGATGCCGACCAACGGAAGGCCCACGCGAAGCAATAAAAAGGCGTGCGAACGCCCGCCCCGCGCGCAGCGGGCCCGTCCGGCAGGACAGCTTCTGAGAAATGACGAAGCAACTCGTGCTATTCAGGCGGCCGCGGCGCGAAATAACCCTTCTTGGCCCGCACCACGTAGCGAGGATCCAGGCTCTGCAAATAAATCGTCCGGAACGACCCATCCGGCTTGAAGCCGGCCGGAACGTACACCAGCGCATACTGGCTGCGTAGTTCCGCCTCGATGTTCTGGAAGCCCTCCGATACGTCTTCCATCCGCTTCGGAAAGAACGCTCGCCCGCCCGTCGCATCCGAAATTTTCAGCAGCGTGTCGTCGCCCTTGTCTCGGCTCGGCCCCGTGTTGGTGCTGATCGTGTAGACAATCGTCTCCGCACGCTGGCACATCTTGATGGCATCGTCTTCCGTCGCACGGCTGTAATCATCATCGCCATCGGAGACCAGCACCATCATCTTGCGCACATCCGCCGACTGCTTCAAGGTCAGCATCTGGTCGCGGCAGGTCTTGTACAGCGAGTCGTACAGCGCCGTTCCGCCCCCTGGCCGCAGCCGGCTGATCCCGCTGTCCAGCAGATCCACGCGGTTGGTGTAATCCTGCTCAATGTCGATCTGCACGTCGAACCCCTCGACGAACGCCCGATCCACCGGGTGCATCACCTGCAACAGAAAATCGATCGCCGCTTGCTGCTCGTACGCGAACCGCTGCCGAATCGAGCTCGACGTGTCGATCATGATGCCCACGCGCAGCGGCAGATTTGTCTGCTGCACAAAACGAATGATGCGCTCCGGCGGACGTCCATCATCCAGCAGCCCGAAGTTCTGCTGCTGCAGCCCATTCACAAAGCTCCCGTGCTTGTCCGTAACCGCGAAGAACAGATCCACTTCGCGCGAGAACAGTTGCAGAGTCTCGGTCGCCTGCGGCGGTTCAGGCTGCTGCTCCGCCCCCGGTGTCTGCTGCGCAGGTGTCGCCGGATTCGGCGGGTTCGTCGTCGACGGCTGGCTGGTCGGAGTCTGTGGCTGTTGGGGCTGCTGCGGCTGCGGGCTTTGCGCACCGGCGGCCAGCGCGATCGTGGCGGCACCGAGCAGCGGGCCCGCCCATCGCGAAATTCTAGAAAGATTCATACTTCCATCGTACCAATTGCACGTCCCCTGCGCCCGTCCGCCGCTATGCTTCTCCGCCGCGAAGCTGCTCCAGCAATACCCCCAGCTCCTCCGGAAGTTCCGCCTCCAGTGACAACGACTTCCCCGTCCGCGGATGCACGAACTCCAGCGCCGCCGCATGCAGAAAATTCCTCTCAAGAGAAAGGCTATCGTCCTCCCCCTCCCCCGCCGTCGCACCCTTCTTCACGCCTTCCACCCGCCGAATCCGGTGCGGCGCTCCATACAGAAAATCGCCCACCACCGGATGCCCGATCGCCTGCATGTGCACCCGGATCTGGTGTGTCCGCCCCGTCTCAATCCGCACCTCGAGCAGCGTGAACTTCCCATAAGGCCCCTTCACCCGCTCCAACACCTTCCAGTGCGACACCGCGCTGCGCCCTCCCGCTCGCTTGGTCGTCATCCTGATCCGCCGCATCAGGTCGCGGCTGATCGGCAACTGGATCGTCCCTTCCTCACCCTTCACCTCGCCATGCACCAGCGCCACGTACGTCTTGCGCAATCGCCGCTCCGAGAACATCTCGCCCAGCGCGCGATGCGTCACATCATTCTTCGCCACCACAATCAGCCCACTCGTCTGCTTGTCCAGCCGATGCACAATCCCCGGCCGCAAGGCACCACCCACCGAGCTCAGCTCTCCAGCCTCACCGCCAAAGTGCCACAGCAGCGCATTCACCAGCGTCCCGCGATTATGCTCCGCCCCGCCCGACCCCGCATGCACCATCATCCCCGCCGGCTTATCCACCACCGCCAAATCCTCATCCTCATACACAATCGTCAGCGGAATATCTTCCGGCGTAGCATTCAGCGGCGCCGGCTTCGGATCGCCCTCAATCTCAATCCACTCGCCGCCCTTCAGCTTCTGCTTCGCCTTCCCCGGCTTGCCCTCCACCGTCACCTGCCCACCATCGATCAACAACACCACCCTTGCCCGACTGATGTCTGGAATGGCCTTTGCCAAATAAGCATCCAACCGCATCCCCGCCGCCGCTGCCTCCGCCGCAAAGCTGCGCACGCCGTCCTCGGCCTCCAGGTCATCCAGCACCGTGATCTCCCGCTCAATCTCCGGCTCCACATAAAGCCTCGGCACTCCATACCGCCGCACCGACATATCCGCCTCCTCCTGCGGATGCTTGCCTCCATTCGGCCCACTCGTCACCAAACCCGGCCGCCCCGCAAATGGAGACACGTGCGGCGTAAACTCCGCCGTGTCATACAGCGCCGGCCCCAGCGACTCCACATCTTTGCCCTCTTCCCGCAGAGCCGCCTCGCGTTCCTGCGCCACCGTCCGCGCAGCGCGGTACTCCTTCTTCACACTCTGGCGTCTCTTCCCCTTCGGCAACATATTCTGTGATGGCATCAGGCAATCTCCTTCAAAAACGTAAGCATCAACCCACCAACAACCATCGCACCCACAGCAACCCACTGCGCCGGATCAAGCCACGCTCCCGCACTCATCTCCACCGGCTGCGTCACCATGTCCATCAAAAATCCGCTCGCTCCCCCCGCCACCAACCCCACGCCCGCCACCACCCCGACGCGCAGTCCGCGCCGCAACAACGTCATCAACGCCACCCCCAACACCACCGCCGCAATCGCCCCGTACACCGCAACCGGATGCAAGCGCAACTCCCCGTCGCCGCCCTGGTTCACCATCCCCCACGGCAACCGCGTCGGCATGCCAACTTCCGTCCCCTCGAAAAATCTCCCCACACTCAACATCGCCGCCAGCATCGCCGCACAAGGCGCCCAGGCATCCATCACCCGCGCCACCGCCAGCCGCTTCCATCGCAGATACGCCACCACTACCAGCCCCGTCAGCACCATCCCCAAGGTCGTGAACGACGGCAGCGCCAGCAACGTCCCCGGCATCTTCAAAAACGCAGAAAAGTTCCCCGCCACCAGCAACAGCCGCGAGCAAACAAACGCAGCCACCACCGCAAACAATCCCGCATCCCAAACCTGCTCTGCGGCCAGTCCCACCAACCGCGCCGTCCTCAAACTCAAACCCAACGCTGCAACCAACCCAACCGCCGCACAAACCCCATACATCGACACGCGCAACGGCCCCACCCGCAACACGCGCGGAACCATCATCGTCGCCGTCTGAAAAAAATCGCTCACCCCTCAAAGCATACGCGGAGCCACCACCGCCCCGTTCTTCTCTATCCCCTACCCTCTATCCCCTATCCCCTGTACTTAAAAAGACCGACCCGCGGGGCCGTACGGTGAGGCGCAGGTGAACCCGCCTATAAGCGGTGGGCTCCAGCCGTGGCTCTTTAGGCTTTCCGGACTGGCGGACCTAGCACACCGAGCCATGTATACGAGCTGAAACCCTGTTCATTAAGTATTGGTTCAACCTGCGGTGTTCGCCGTACCTGCTTTGCAGGCCGGTCTCTCTGCCTTGGATGCTATCCGGCCTGCAAAGATTCCGCAACTCCCCATCTGGCGCTAATTCCCCGCGCCCGCCGCCCCTGCCGCCGATCCGCCCACCGCCGCCGCCAACACCTTCGCCGCCTGCGCCTTTGCAATCAGCTTCTTCAACTTCCCCTCCACGTCCGATCCCGATCCCATCATCTCCGACGTCAGCACCCCATCCGAGTCGATCGTGAAGTAATGCGGTATCGACGTCACACCGAACTGGTCCGCCAGCTTGTGGTCGCCATCCCGATACTGCACCCACGTCATCTCGTGCTTCTGAATAAACCCCTTCCACGCCGCCTCATCTTTATCCGAACTCACGCTGATCATCACAAACGGCTGCCCCGCAAACTCCTTCGCAATCTTTTTCATCTCCGGCAACTCTTCATTGCAAGGCCCGCACCACGTAGCCCAGAAGTCGATCAGCACCACGCGCCCACCCATCGCATCCAGGTTGAACCTCCCTCCATCCAGCGAGGTCACTTCAAACGCCGGAGCCATCTTGTGCGTCGCCAACTCGGGATCATCCGCAAAATGCTTCACTCGCAACCACGCCGTATCTCCAGGCTTCAGGTTGCTCAGGCATACCTGAAATTCCTTGCGCGCGTCCTCCATCCGTCCCAGCCAAGCCAACGTCTGGCCCACACTGAACACCGCTGCCATGTTCTGCGGATAAAGAGTCACTGCCTGCTGAAACGCCAGCAGCTGCGCCTCCAGTTGCTCCGGCTTCGGCTTTTCCCCATCCTTCGCCATCAGCGCGCGCCCGCGGTCATACGCCGCCACCGACTTCACCAACGGCGTCGTCCCCATCGCCTCCATCTCCATCGCCGTGCCGATCGCGTCCTTATAGCTCCCCGCCTTCATCTCCATCTTGTAGGCGCCCGCCACGCATTCGACGCATCCTCCACCCGCAATCTTGTTCGCCTTCTTGTAAGCAGAGGCAGCAAATCCCGGTTGCTTCTCCCGCTCCATCTCCTTGGCGTCCTTCACCGCCGCCAGAAACTTTGGATTGGTGTGATAGTCCTCAACCCCGGCAGCCTTACCATCAGCCCCCTGCGCACGCGCTATCGTTGCTGCAACTGCCACCAACAACACAGCCATCCCGACAGCTCCTGCCCTCTTACCCAAGGAAACCTCCCGCCAAACCATTTGTCCGCGTGGAATCCATCATCCGGCAGGATGCTCTTCAGATCAAGAAATTTCCCTCAGAATCGCGCCGCGCCCCCACCACCACGCCCACCACCGCGCCTAATCTCTGTTCTCTGTTCTCTAAGCTCTGCTCTCTCAGCCCGCCTTGCGCTCCAGGAGCACCTCGTCCAGCATCCCCATCAACGAACCCGCCCGCGCCCGCACCAGGCTCTGCGCCGCCGCCTGGCGGTGTGCCTCCGCGGACTTGATCATGGCCTCATACTTGCCCCGCAACGTCACCAGCTCATCAGCAAGATTCAACGCCGCCAGCACCGCCACGCGCAGCGAATCCACCGTCGATCCATGCGCCGATACCGCCCGCATCTTGGAGTCCACCACCTCAGCCAGCCGCTCGATGTGCTCCGGATTCACGCCCCGCAGCTGGTAAATCTGATCATAGATATCGACGACCACGGATTCCATGTCGCGCGCCACCAATGGTGGTCGCGCGATCTCCGCCGCCGCTCTTGGTTGTGTCTCTGCCATTGCAACTCCTGCTGTTCCGCCCACGTGCGCGCATCTTCGAATCCACGCACGCTACATCCTCCGGCTACACGATCTCCCAGTGCTACACAATCTCGTCGATACTCGCCAGCATCTTCTCCACCCGCAGCCGAACCGCCTCGCGCTCACGCTGCATGGCCTTCACCTCGGCGTTCGCATCACCCGCAGCCGCCAGCTCCTGCCGCAACGCAACAATCTCCTGGCCCCGCGACTCAACCTCTTCCTTACGTGCCGCCAGCTCCGTCTTCACCGCAGCCACTTCAGCCTCGGCAGCGGCTCTCGCCTCACGCTCTCTCTTAATCAGCTCGACGGTCTGAAGCACCTTCTGCTCCAGCGCCTGGAATTCATCGACACTGATACTTGCGGATCCCATATTCCACTCCTTTGAGGCAAAGCCTTGCCCATCACCTCGAAGTATAGGACGCCAACACAGGGAAAACCGTGTGTGTACCGCAGGGGTACCTTCCTGAATTCCCTTTTATTCCATGCACGCTTATCGATCACCCTGCCGCGCGTTCCAAGTATCCACACCACCACCAAAACTCTCGCCGTCCGCGCAGGACCCGGGTGCCCCATTCATGACGGTCTCATCGTCATGAATGGGTATCGCGCGTGGTAGCGCGCGACCGCTCCGCCCCTCTCCCGCCCTATCTGCGAGCAGTTACGCCCTCTGCGTCCCACCCAACCCCTTGAGCACCGCCACCACCCACTCCGTACCCCGCGTAATCTCTTCTTCCGTCAGCGTCCGCTCATTCGACTGAAACACCACCCGCAGCAACAGCGAATACGATCCCGCAGCAACGGCCTTGCCCTTCGCATCGCGGAAGATCTCCACCGGCCGCACACTGCGCAGCTCCTCCGCGTTCAACCCCGCACCCACACCGTGCAGCGCTGCATCAATCGTCGCCCACGTCACCGCATCCGGAAACACAAACGAAAAATCTCTCTCCACCGCCTGGAACCGCGACAACTCTCGCGACACCGGCTGCCGCAGCGCCGTCTCCCACAGCCTCTGCCCATCCATCGACGCAATCACACAAGGCTGCCGCAACTTCCTCGCCTGCAACTCCGCCGCACTCAACTCCCCAAACACCCCAACCGCCTCACCACCCAGCAACACCCGAGCCCCACGCCCCTCGGCAATCCACTTCGGCAGCCCGCTCGCATCAAAACTTACGTCCCCGACAAACTTCGTCAGCAGCGCCTCAACCGCGCCCTTCACCTCATAGAACAGCGCATCCTCAGCCTTATACAGCGGCGTAGCATTCGCCCCGCCCGTAGCGCCCAGCGCGAGCCCAACCTTCTCCGTCACCTCCAGCACCGAGCCGCCGAACACCGTGCCCATCTCAAACAGCCGCACACTGCTCACATCGCGATGCAGATTCAGCGCCAGCATCGTCGCCATCCCCGGCGCCAGCGACGGCCGCAGCATCCCCGCCTCCGCACTCAGCGGATTCCCAATCGCCACCGCACCCCCGCCAAACTCCTCCGCCTCTTCCGCCGAAACAAACGTGCTCGACACCGCCTCCGTAAATCCCAGCGCCCGCAGCGTCTCGCGAATCGTCGCTTCCTGCCCCGCATGCGGCAACTCCACCACCGCCCCCGCAAAGCTCGGCAGCGTATCCGCAAAGCGGTTGTACCCATACACGCGCGCAACCTCTTCGATCAAATCAATCTCGCGTTCCAGATCCAGCCGCCAACTCGGCAGCTTCACCGCATACTCACCCGCCGCCGTCCGCGTGAGCCCACATCCCAGCGCGCTCAAATATTGCGCAACAACATCCTCCCCCACGCCCAACCCATCAGCCGTCGTACCCAGATGCCGCCGCACCTCGCTCACCTTCAACGAAATCGCCGCACGCTCCGCGGTCCTCGCCGCAATCTCCGGAACCACCACATCCACCAGCGGCCCCACCACCTCGCCGCCACTCTGCTCTACCACCATCCGCGTCACCAGATGATTCGCAACCGGCGCCGCATTAAAATCCGCGCCCCGCTCAAACCGATGGCTAGCGTCCGTATGCAACCCATGCCGCCGCGAGCTCGCACGAATCGCCGCCTGGTCGAACCACGCCGCCTCCACCAAAATATTCTTCGTCTCTTCCGTAACCCGCGAATCCCATCCCCCCATCACGCCAGCCAGCCCCAGCGCCTTCTCCTCATCCGCGACCACCAGGTCGTCCGCGACCAGCGTCCTCTCCGTCCCATCCAGCAGCATCAGCTTCTCGCCCGCGCGAGCCCGCCGCACCACAATCCCGCCAACAATCTTGTCCAGATCGAACACATGCGTCGGCTGCCCCATCGCCATCCACCCAAAGTTCGTCACGTCCACCGGAGCCGAAATCTGCTTCTGCCCCAGCGCCGCAAAATACTCTGCGATCATTCCCGTACTTTGTGAAACCGTAACGCCGCGAATCACCCGCGCCGTAAACCGCCCGCACAAATCCTGCGCCTCAATCCGAACCGGAAACCCCGCCGAACTCCACAATTCGGGCCACGAATCCGGGTGCCCCATGTCTCGCTTCTGAGACATGGGTTCCACCGCCGCCGCCTCCACAAGCGGCTTGAGCGCGACGTTATAAATCGCCGCAGCCTCCCGCGCCACTCCATAATGATTCATCGCATCCACGCGATTGGTCGTGATGTCCATCTCAAACAAACGCCCACCGCACGCCGCGTCGAACTCTCCCTCAACCGCAATCCCGCGCAGCGTCAAATCTTCCGCAAGCTGCCGATCATCCACCGCAAGCTCAGGCAAATACGACCGCAGCCACTTCGTCAAAATATTCATAGCCAGCAAGTCAGCTAGTCGGCGAGTCAGCTAGGCAGCGGACTTTCCTTCCAGGCTGGAATCCTCCAACTTCTTCAAAAGTCCATTGATGATTCGGGCGACCTCGTTACAGTCATCCATCAGTCCTTGCGCAGCATCCTTGGCGCAAAAATGAAAATCCGACGCAAGCTGTATCTGCGTTTCAAGCTCGAACACTGACCCCCGAGCCTGCGCCAAAAATACGCGGAACCCTCGATCCGTCAGCCGCCCATGCCCTTCGGCAATATTGCTAGGCACCGATACCGAACACCGCCTCATCTGCGACACCAAACCATATTGCTCGCTCTTCGGAAACTCTGCGGTAAGCGCATAAACATGTCGTGCAAGCACCATCGCCTTCTGCCATGCGATCAACTCACGAAAGTGCCTCGTTCGGACTCGACTCTCCACCTCGCCGCCTCGCTGACTCGCTGACTCGCCGACTAGCTGACTAGCTGCTCTCACGCAAACTGCTCCAGAAACCTCATATCGCCCGAGTACAACAGCCCGATATCGCTGATCCCATACTTCATCATCGCGATCCGGTCCACGCCCATCCCAAACGCAAACCCGCTGATCTTCTTCGCGTCATACACCGGCTCGCGCCCCATCTCCACGCGCCTTTGGTTCACTGACGCGAACACCGCCGGGTCCACCATCCCGCATCCCAGCAGCTCAATCCATCCCGAGTGCTTGCACTTCCTGCACCCCTTCCCTCCGCAGAAGATGCAAGAGATCTGCACGTCCGCGCTAGGCTCCGTAAACGGAAAGAAGCTCGGAAAAAATCGCGTCTTCACCGCCGACCCGAAGAACGCCTTCATCGCAAAATCCAGCGTCCCCTTCAGATCGCTGAACGTAATATTCGTATCGACGCACAGCCCCTCCACCTGGTGGAACACCGGCGAGTGCGTCGCATCGGCCGCATCATTCCGGTGCACCTTGCCCGGAATCACCAGCCGCAGCGGTGGAGCCTGCTCCAGCATCGACCGTATCTGCACCGGAGACGTATGCGTCCGCATCAGCAGCCTCTCCCGCAGCGGCTTCCCCTCCTGCCCCGCCACCACCAGCGTGTCCTGCGTATCCCGCGCCGGATGATTGGGCGGAAAGTTCAGCGCTTCGAAGTTATAAAAATCCGTCTCCACCTCCGGCCCCAACCCAACCGAATACCCCATCCGCTGAAACACGCTGACAATCTCCGCCATCGTCTTCACCAGCGGATGCTCCGCTCCCACCCTCCGCCCCAACCCCGGCAGCGTCACATCCAGCGTCGCCGCCTTCATCTCCGTGACCGCACTCGCCGCCCGCGCCTCTTCAATCAACGCCTTCAGCTTGTTGAATCGCACGCCGAGCGACTTCTTCGTCTCGACGGGCGCCGACTTCAGCCACGCCGCGCTCAGCTGCCCCAGTCGTCCCTGCTTGCGCCCCAGCCACTCCAGCCGAAACGCCTCCATCGCCTCATCGCTGTTCAGCGCCTGCGTCTGCGCTCGCACTTCGGCCTCGAGCTCCGCAAACACGCGGTCAAGCTCCGCCTCGTCAAACTGCTTCAGTTCTGGAATCGCTGCACTCATGATGTCGAAGCTTCAGGATAAATGACCGCACGCGCTTTGCCCTAAGTCTGCTGCCTGCGCATGTCCTGCCGGACGAGCCCGCTACGCGCGGCGCGGCAACTCCGTTGCGGACAGACGCCTTCGGCCGGGCGCTCCCGTTGGTCGCGAACTATAGTTTCTTGCCGACCAACGGAAGGCCCACGCGAAGCCGTAAAAAGGCGTGCGAACGCCCGCCCCACGCGCAGTGGGAACTTGTAATTCATAGGTTCTCCCTACAGCGCCCACAAAATCACCGCCGCCATCAACACCCCCAGCAGCAAACTCCGCTTATCCGTGATCGCAAACACCACCGGATCATCATGCATCTCTCCGCGACTCGCCAACATCCACACCTGGCTCAACCACAGCAGCAGCACCGGCACCACCACCCACAACCGCACCGGATGCGCATACAGAAAGTTCGTCTCGGGATTGTTGATATAGATCGACAGCACCACCACCGCCGCATACATCGCACCCGTTCCCAGCGCGCGCAGCTGTTCCAGGTCGCTCACAAGATACCCGCGCCCATTGCTCACCGACCCGCCCCGCTCCCGCAGGCCCTCCAACTCGCTGAACCGCTTCACAAACGCCAGCGACAGGAAGAAGAACACGCCAAACCCCGCCAGCCACGGCGACATGGGAATCCCCGTAGCCGCGCTTCCCGCCATAATCCGCACCGTGTACAGCCCGCTCAGCACAAACACGTCCAGCAGCAGCTTCCGCTTCAAATACAGCGAGTACGAAAGCGTCACCGCCGTATAAAGCGCCAGCCATCCCAAAAAGCTGTAAGGACTCGCCAGCACCGCCGTCCCCGGCAGCGCATTGAAGACGTGCGGCAGCGCCAACGCCAGCGCCAGCGCGCCCAGCATCAGCAAACCCACCACCATCACTCCCGCAATCGCCGACAAATCGCCCGCCGCAAACGGCCTGCGCCGCTTCCTCGGATGCCGTCGATCCGCCTCCAGATCCAGCAGGTCATTAATGATGTACGTCGCCGACGCGCACATCCCAAAGCTGAAAAACGCCGTAATCGCCCCGCCAAACGTCCGCAGATGCCACTGGTGCGCCAGCAGCAGCGGCACAAACAGCAGCGCATTCTTCGCCCACTGGTGCAGCCGAATCGCCTTCAGCCAGCTCTTCAGCGCCGGCCCGCGATCCTCAAAGCGCGCTGCCGCCACCGTTCCCGCGCGCTTCATCCCCGCACGCAGCGCACGGTCCGGGTTCGCCACCATCGGCGACTCGCACGCAGCCAGCAACTCCACATCCGGCCGCGCATTGCCGATGTAACAAAAATTCTCACCAAACCTCGCGCGAAACGCCGCCAGCTTGTTGCCACCCGCCAGGTTCGTCGCACCGTCCGACGCCAGCACTCCCGCAAAGATTCCCAGGTGCGCAGCAATCCGCTCCGCCAATTCGCGATCGGCCGCGGTCGCCAGGTAAATCTCCCGACCCTCGCCATACTGCTGCCGCAGGAACTCCAACAGCGGCCCGTTATACGGCAGATATTCCACGTCCAGCGTCACCAGCTTCGTCAGGTGCCGCTTGAACGCCGCCCGCCCCTGCGCAATCCATCCCGGTATATGCACCAACTCCAGCGGCCGCTGCCGCGCCACCACCAGCACCGTATCCAGCAGCGTATCCGACTTCACCAGCGTGCCATCCAGATCAACGCACAGCGCCACCCCAGCGCGCAGCGCAGGAGCCGCGTCCCCCAGCGGCCCGGCATTCGTCGCGGATCCATTCTCCACCGCAGGAACCGTACTCGGCTCTACGACTCGGTCAGCACCATTCATCGTCAGCTACGCCTCTCCCCCTCAATTTGCCTCATCACCATCCCATGGAGAGCTCGTTGCTCCTATTATCTCGTCACTATACCGTCCGCGCGAGTTCCACCCCGGACATTCAACACCACGTATCCACCGCAACCCAATTAATGTCCTCCAGGCAACTCGTCCCAGGATCGGAAGTAAGATCGCACGTTCCATCGGAAGTAAGATCGCAAGCATGCACCTCCGGCCCTTCATCGGCGCCCTCTGCTTCATCTCCGCACTCCCGCTCCCGCCCCTCCACGCCCAAACCGGCCACCCCTTCTCCACCACCCCAACCACCCGCGCCATCGCCGTATACGAGTGGACCGGCCCCCTCGACCACCCCACCGCCGCACGCCTCATCCCCGTCTCCCTCTTCATCAACGCGCATCTCCAGGACGCCGGCGTCTACCTCGCCCAACCCATCCCCTTCGCCCTCCAGCCCGGCACTCTCTACCTCCTCCAGCCCGCTGGGGCGGAAGCCGGGGTCCCCGACGGGCGTTCTTTGCCCGCTGGGGTGGAAACCATCGGAGCCCTCAACATCCAATCCGCCCACACCACTTCCTCCACCACCGCATCCGCCTGGGCGGCCTACGGAAACTTCCTCACTCCCACCGAAGCCGCAGCCGCCACCGCCACTTCCACAAATCTGTCATCTCGACCGGAGGCCACAGGCCGCAGCGGGGAGACCCGCAGTTCCCCCACTCAAGCCCCCACCGACACCACGTCGCCGACACCTCCCGCACACACCAAGAAAACCAAGCCCGCCAGGCAGCAAGCCTACGTAACCTCACCCACAACTCCCATCCTCGACGACCCCGACCGCCCCACCCTCCAATCCGGCCCACCCGCCTCTGCCACCACCCCGCCCGAGCTAACCACCCTGCCACCCGACCTCCACCAAATCGTCGCCATCTCCGACGCCGCCAACCGCCCCCCTCAAACCTTCGCAACCACCTGGCCCAACTCAACCCTCCGCGACCAAACCCTCCGCGCCCTCGAAGCCCTCGCCCTCCCAAGCGTCACCCACTACATAGCCTTCAACCACCTAACCCCAGCAGACACCCCCAAGCCCGCCACCACCACGACGTCCGCCACCGATCTGTCCTCTCGCCCGGAGTCCGCGGCGACCGGGGTCCCCATCGGGCGGTCTTTGCCCGAATCGGGTGGCGTTGCGGACGCAGTGGAGAGACCTTCAGTTGCAATCACCACCGCGCCCCCCACCCTCACCAACGCCCACGTCCTCGCCTACACCCTCACCGACACCACCACCCCCACCTACATCCTCACCGCCGAATCACCCCTGACCACCAACGGCCCCATCTACCTGACCCTCATCGCCCAACCCACCGCAGCAGGCCCACTCCACCCCACCCTCCTCTCCATCACCGACGCAGCCCACCTCGACCGCACCCCCTTGCTCCGCCCCATCGACGCCGTCGACCCCGACGCCACCGGCCGCGCCGACCTCCTCGTCGAACTCCGCTCCCAAACCACCCGCCAGTTCGCCCTCTACACCTTCACCACCACCCCACCCCAGCAAATCCTCCTCACCACCCCCATCCAATAGCCCGTCTTAAAATCCCGTGAAATCCCGTGGCAAAACTTGGCCCACGTTGCGCCCGTTGCGTCAAAGAGAACCAACGCCATCCAACTCGCGTACCCACGTCATGAGATTTCTCGACATCCTCGCCATCGTCTCCCTCGGCCTCATGATCGGCGTCGAGTTCGCCGTCTCCGCCTTCATCAACCCCACCCTGCTCAAGCTCGACGACGAGCCCCAGGCCAAATCCCTGGGCCTCTTCGGCGCACTGCTCGGCTCCGTGATGCCCTTCTGGTACAGCCTCTGCCTCCTGCTGCTCATCGCGGAAGCGATCCTCCGCCGCAACACGCCCGCGCTCACGCCCCTCATCCTCGCAGCGAGCCTCTGGACCTTCGTCATCCTCTTCACCCTCGCGGTCCTTGTCCCCCTCAACAACCGCATCGTGAAGTTCCAGCCCACCGCCCTCCCCGCCGGCTGGCAACACGCCCACCGCCGCTGGGACAACCTCCACCGCCTCCGCGTAGCCCTGCTCCTCCTCGCCTACGTCCTGGCCCTCAATGCCATCCTCACCACCTCCGCCCCTTAGCACCTCCGCCCCTTTGCACCTCCGCCCCTTTGCCCAGTCTCAATCCCCCTTGGCGAAACTTGGCCCACTTGGCGCCCTCTGCGTCAAAGCCCTTGCCGTTGCCTGTTCTTCCTTCGCCGTTGCCCGTTCTTCTAAGAACTCGCAACCACCCGCCGCCCAGCCGGCCGCAGCGCCCACGACCCATACAAAATCGCGATGATCCCCAGCGGTGCCGCCACATGCCACCACACCGCCCCGTTCGCCGCATTCGCCACCGCCGCTCCGGTCAAATCGAAAAATATCCCCGCATACGCCCACTCCTTCAACACCGGAAACCGCGGCACCACCAGCGCAATCGATCCCAACACCTTCCACACCCCCAGCAGCACCACAACGTACAGCGGGATACCCAGCTGCCTCATCCCTTCCACCGCCGCCGGCGCCCGCATCAGGTAGAAAATTCCACCCGGCAGCATGAAGAAAACAATCAGCCCCGTGCACACCCAGTACCCAACGACGTTCGCCTTCATACGCCCTCCTTCGCGATCTCTCCAACCACCTGCTCCAGCTTGCCGAAGAATCCCCTCCAGCCGTACGTCGCGCCCTTGTACGCAGCCTCCTGATCGGCACCGAAGCCAGACTGCTCCATCCGCACCAGGGTCCCACCCTCGGTCGGCGTCAGCGTCCACGCCACCACGCTCTCCAGCCCCAGCGTGTCCCAACGATACGAAAGCCGCGCATACGGCTCCGCCACCAACACCTCCGAATGAATCACCCCGTCCCACTGCGGCATCGGCGGCAGCCGAAAATCAAAACGCCGCCCCACCACCGGCTGAAAGTCATTCTCCATCAGCCACTGCCGAATCAAATCGCCCTCCGTCAGCGCGCGCCAAACCTTCTCCGCCGGATGCGCAAACTCTCTCTCAACCACCACCGACCGTGTCGCAGCATTGATCTCACTCATGGCTCCATCCTTTCCAATACAGCTTCCAATCGACTGAACTTGTCCCGCCAGAACACCCCGTAAAACGCCATCCAGTCCACCAGCGGCGCCAACGACTTCGGCTGCGCGCTATAGTGCATCTCCCGCCCCGCCCGCCGGTCACTCACCAGCCGCGCCCGCTTCAGCACCGTCAAGTGTTTCGACACCGCCGGCTGCGACACCCCCGCCCGCGCCGTCAGCGCATGCACCGTCATCTCCCCATCCCGCGTCAGCCGCTCAAACAGCGCCCGCCGCGTAGGATCCGCCAGCGCCTTGAACACCGAATTCGCCGCCGCCCCCGTCAAGCCCAAAACCATAACCAAACGGTTATGCATTGTCAACCCCAAAATCGCCCCGCGGCAAACTCGCTAAACTATCCCCATGAGCACAGCCCCCACCATCGCCCTCCTCTTCCCCGGCCAGGGTTCCCAATCCGTCGGCATGGGCCGCGCTTTCTACGACGCCAACCCCGAAGCCCGCGCCGTCTTCGAAGAGGCCGACGACGCCCTCAACTTCTCCCTCTCCGACCTCATCTTCAACGGCCCCGAAGACACCCTCAAGCTCACCGAGAACACCCAGCCCGCGATCCTCACCGTCTCCATCGCCGCTCTCCGCGCCCTCCAGCCCGAGCTCGACGCACGCCATCTCACCATCTCCTATGCCGCCGGGCACTCTCTCGGCGAATACTCCGCCCACGTCGCCGCCCAAACCTTCTCCTTCGCCGACGCCGTCCGCACCGTCCGCGCCCGCGGCCAGTTCATGCAGTCCGCCGTCCCCTCCGGACAGGGCGCCATGGCCGCCATCCTCGGCCTCAACCTCCCCGACATCGAAGCCGCCTGCGCCGCCGTCTCCGCCGAGCGCTCCCCCGAAGTCGTCACCACCGCCAACCTCAACTCCCCCGACCAGACCGTCATCTCCGGCTCCGCTGCCGCCGTAGCCCGCGTGGCTGAACTCTGCAAAGAGTTAGGCGCCAAGCGCGCCGTCATGCTCCCCGTCAGCGGCCCCTTCCACAGCCCGCTCATGATGCCCGCCCAGCGCCAGCTCGAGCATCAACTCCAGTCCGTCACCTTCCAGCCCGCGCGCTTCCCCGTTGCCAGCAACATCGACGCCCAGTTCCACCTGCAGCCCGACGTCATTCGCGACGCCCTCATCCGCCAGGTCACCGGCACCGTCCGCTGGGTCGACTGCATCAACCAGCTCCAACTCTCCAACGTCACCCACTACATCGAAGTCGGTCCCGGCAAAGTCCTCACCGGCCTCAACCGCCAGATCGACCGCACCCTCAACACCGCCAACGTAGAAGACCCCGCGAGCCTCGAAAAAACTCTCGCCACGCTCACCGCCTGACGCATACCGATGCGCGCCTTCAACAACGTACGCACCCGGTGGACGCCGCGCACACGCTAAGATGCATTCGGTGCACACGCGGAGACGGAAACGAATCTTCGCTGATTCTCGCGTTGCCTTTCGATGTATCCCCTATCGCCATTCCCGTGTGGCCATTTCTTCCTGCGCATTTAATTTTTCGCTCGACCCACACTATTTCCTACTCGCAAACTCATGCAGCACAAGGCCCATTGCATATGCTCAAATCTCGCTTGCATGCGCTCAAACGCACGTCCACAAAAACGCACAACGTAATCGCTTGAACGTCGCATCCGAACCTGCCAGAACAGGAGGTAGGCTAGATGGACAACAAGCTACCACGATTGCAGGACGTATCTTTAGCTCTCGGTGCGGCGATGCTCACGTTGTGTCTTCCGTATCGCGCGTACGCTCAAACTCCAGCCCCGCAAGACCAGCAGGCTGTCCAAACCCAGGCTGTCCCATCCCAAACCCAAAACCAAATGCAGGATCAAGACCGGCAGGCGAATCCCGACCAGGACCGCCAGGCTCGTTCAGGCGATGACATCACCCGCAGGGACCTGGCGCAATTTGACCGGTTCCTCGATAGCCATCGCGAGACCGCCGAGCAACTGCGCAGAACGCCTTCCCTGATCGACGACCCGCAGTTCCTGCAAAGCCATCCTCAGCTCAATACCTATCTCCAGGACCACCCCGGCGTGAAGCAGGAGATCAGCCAGCGTCCCGACTCGTTCATGCGAGCCGAAGATCTCTACCGCCACGACCGCAGCCTGCGCGATCGTGATGCCGACGGCCAGTATCGCGATACCGATCGTCAAGCCAACGGCCAGGATCGTAACGCCAATGGTATGGATCGGAATGCCAACGGGCAAGCCAACGGCCAGGATCGTAACGCCAATGGCATGGATCGTAACGTCAACGGACAAGCCAACGGCCAGGATCGTAACGCCAATGGACAAGCCACTAACCAGGCCAACGGTCAGGATCGCAATGCCACCGGTCAGGATCGCGATGCCGATCGCCGCGACGTCGATGCCAATCGTAACGATACCGATCGCAGCAACGATCGCCGCGACGTAGCCAGCTTCGACCGCTTCCTCGATCAGCATCGTGAAATTGCCCAACAGGTTCGCAGAGACCCATCCCTGTTAGACAGTCGAAGCTTTGTGCAGAACCATCCGTCGCTGCAAGCCTACCTCCAGGACAACCCGGGAGTTCGCGACCAGTTCCGGCAGAATCCCAACGCCTTCATGCACCAGGAGGAAGCCTACAACCGCAATCCGAACATGGGCGATCGTGACCCCATGCACGACCACATGGCGAACTTCGGCGGTTTCCTCAATAACCATTCCACCATTCAGCATGATCTGTGGCGAGACCCTTCCGTCGTGAAGGATCACCAATACGTGCAGAACCACGCTGAGCTCGATGCCTATCTGAACTCTCATCCGGATGTGCGCGGCGAATTGATGGCCGATCCGCAAGGCTTCGTGCAGGGATCACGCCAGTACAGCAGCTCTAGCTCCACGGGCGGCAGTGGCAGCGGCGCCGGCCGTGGTACCGGTTCCACAGGGTCCGGCACCAGCATGACGGGCTCGTCGACCAGCACTTCGACGACCACAGGAACTTCAACCAAACCCACCACGATGCCTCAAACGCCTCATCAACCGCAAATGCATTAATTGCGTTACGCAGTGCGAAGGGGAAGGCCGTCCGGCTGGCCTTCCCCTTTCGCAGCCCACGTGCCGGACGGATCGAGATTGCAGGTTTGGCTCAACCAGGGGCAGGCAGAAATCATGTCTGTCCGGCCGCGAGTTTCCTAAAACATGGAGGCGTCATGAAGATCACCAACGGTACATTCGTTCTTTTGCTTGCACTCATCTCGGCTGCCCCGCTCAGTGCGCACGGCAATAAAAAGAAGATCGGCTTCCAGCGAGGCATCCTCGAGAAAATGGATGCCGTGCCCTGCGGCGCCAAACAGACAGGCCTGTCGGGCTTAGGCTCCCTGTGGGGTTCTGCCGGCATTACGCACATCAACTCGAACGAAAAGCTCTGCCCGCAGTACCTCCTGCGGACCGACGATATGGACTACGAAATCCGGCCGATCGACCTGAAACACGCCACCATTCTGCCGCTTGGACAAGAAGGCCAATTCAGAATCCAGAAAGACGAGATGATCTTTACCATCGCCGACCGCAAGGCGCGCAACTATGAAGTCGTCTCCATGGTGCCGGCAAATTCAGACAGCGGCGGATCAAACTAGTCAACCACGCCATCCCCCACCCACGATCGCTTAACGATCTTCGCTTGAGGTTTGTCCAAACGCCGTTTCCCCCCTCCCACTCTCGACCGCCCGCAGCCGCTCCTCCAACCCGCGCACCACCTCCTCCAGCGCCGCCACCCGCTGCGCCAGAGAATCGGGTGCCCCATGTCTCGCTTCTGAGACATGGGTTTCCGCGCCCGCAACCGCGCCCGCGTCCACCGGCCCACAAAGCAAGTGCACCCACCGAGCCTCCCTCGCCCCCGCCTGCCGCGCCATCAACTGCGTCAGCGGCTCTTCCCTCCCCGCCAGCCGCTCCAGTACGCTCAGCACCGCAGCATTGTCGTCGAACGCATACATCCGCTCCGTCCGCGCCCGCAGCTCCGCCGAGGTCTGCGCCCCGCGCAGCAGCAGCAGACACATCACCGCCACCTCATCCCTGCGCAGGTTTAGAACATCCCTCACCCGATGCTCAAACTTCGTCGCCCGCGACTCCGCAATCGTCCGCACCAACCCCAGCTGGTCCAGCTCAAACAGCGCCGTCCGCACGTCCGCCTCACCCAACTCCATCACCGGCTCGCGACTGCTCTTCTGGTTACAAGCATTCACCGCAGCATTCAAACTCAGCGGATAATACTCCGGCGTGTTGATCTCTTTCTCAATCAACGCCCCCAGCACCCGCGCCTCAACCACATTCAGCTCAACCATCCCTCAATCCTACCGAACCCTCCCCGCCCGCCGGCTCGACCATGCAGGCATTGGACCGCGACAGAAAGCGCACCCCCGTCCCAGCCTCCAGCGAGAAGCTGTCGATGTCTCCAGGAATCACATCCAGCACCAGCTGCGTCCTGGTCAAATACTCCGCCTGCGCGTGCCCAACATAGAACGGCGTCTCCCCGATCATGCCCAGCAGCACATCGCGCGAACCCACGCGAAACTCGCCCAGCCGAAAGCACAACGGAACGCTCCCATCGCAACATCCACCCGACTGGTGAAACATCAACGGCCCATGCTGTTCCCTGAGTTCCTGAATCAGCTTCACCGCCGCCGCGGTAGCAACCACTTGTTCGGCCAAGGAAGGCCTCCTTTGCGTACGATGCGCTTCCGTCGCGACGCCTGTCGTTTGCCGGCCCGCCGGACTTCACCGCTACGTCACGCCAATGAGTGTGCGCCTTTCAGCACGTGATAGCCAGCGCCGACGGCCCGGATTAGCAGCGGGCTTTAGCCCCGGGCATTGCGTCGGTTGCCGAGTGCCCATGCATGACGGCCTATCGCCATGAAGGTACCGCCACCAGCACCAGCGGACATCCATCACAGCTAAAATGAATGTGGTGACTCATTCCGCCCAATCCGACACCCCTACCTTCTCCGAACGCTTCGACGTCCTGATCGTTGGCGCCGGCCACGCGGGCTGCGAAGCCGCCGCAGCCGCCGCGCGCATGGGCCTCCGCACCGCCCTTTTCACTCTCAACCTGGACCTCATCGCCCAGATGTCCTGCAACCCCGCAATAGGCGGAGTCGCCAAAGGCCATCTCGTCCGCGAAGTCGATGCCCTCGGCGGCATCATGGGCGAAGTCGCCGACGCCTGCGGCATCCAGTTCCGCCTCCTCAACACCTCCCGCGGCCCCGCCGTCTGGAGTCCCCGCGCCCAGTGCGACAAAGCCCTCTACCGCGTCCGCATGCGCGAAAAACTAGAGTCCATCCCCAACCTCTTCATCAAGCAAGCCGAAGTCATCGACCTCGTCATCGAGTCGCCTGAAGAGTCATTCTCGCCGCGCGAAGCGCCTCTCGCCCCACGCGTAGTGGGCGTCCTCCTCCGCGACGGCCGCCGCATCGCCGCGCACGCCGTCATCGTCACCACCGGCACCTTCCTCAACGGCCTCATCCACTGCGGCGAGCAGCAATACACCGCCGGCCGCTCCGGCGAACCAGCCTCCGTCCTCCTCGGCGAATCCCTCAAGCGCCTCGGCCTCCGCGAAACCCGCCTCAAAACCGGCACACCCCCACGCCTCGACGGCCGCACCATCGACTGGTCAAAATTCGAAGAGCAGCCCGGCGACGTTGATCCAACGCCATTCAGTTTCAGGTCGCTTCAGAAATTAGCCGAAACCACTCCTGAGCCAGAGGTGAAGGACACGCATCCCACCCCCTTCAGCTTCCGCTCCCTGCAAAATCTGGGTGCCCCATGTCTCGATTCTGAGACGTGGGTTGGCGACAACGCGCACTGGGTCCCACCCCTCCGCCAGATCTCCTGCCACATCGCCACAACAACTCCGGAAACCTTGGCCCTCATAAGAGCCAACGTCCATCGCAGCCCCATGTTCACCGGCCAGATCGAAGGCATCGGCCCGCGCTACTGCCCCTCCATCGAAGACAAGATCGTCCGCTTCCCCGACAAAACCTCGCACCAATTCTTCCTCGAGCCGGAAGGCCTCAACACCCACGAGGTCTACATCAACGGCATGTCCACCTCGCTCCCCATGGACGTGCAGCAAGCGATGGTTCGCAGCATCCCCGGCCTCGAAAACGCCGAGATGCTCCGCCCCGGTTACGCCATCGAATACGACGCCATCGACCCCACCGAACTCGACCGCGCCCTCCGCGTGAAAAAATTCACCGGCCTCTATCTAGCCGGCCAGATCAACGGAACATCAGGTTATGAGGAGGCCGCCTGCCAAGGCCTAATGGCCGGCATCAACGCCGCCCTCTTCGCCAAGTCCCTCGCCGCCACCACCCTGTCATCTGGACCGAACCCTGAGCACAGCGAAGGGGTAGCGGAGAGACCCGCAGGCGTACTGGCGATCGCGACCGACCCACTACCCACTAACCACTACCCACTAACCACCTTCACCCTCGACCGCACCGAAGCCTACACCGGCATCCTCATCGACGACCTCATCAGCAAGGGCACCGACGAACCCTACCGCATGTTCACCTCGCGCGCCGAGTTCCGCCTCCACCTCCGCATCGACAACGCCGACACCCGCCTCACCCCCCACGGCCGCGCCCTCGGCCTCATCGACGACCAGGCCTGGGCCGCCTTCGAAGCCAAGCAACAACGCGCCGAAGCCCTCAAGTCCCTCCTAGAAACCACCCGCCTAACCGACCCCGACCTCGAGCTTTTCCGGATTAGCAGCGGGCTTCAGCCCGCTGAATTAAACCTCACAGAGAATGGGGCTTCAGCCCCGGGCCGTGCTCCAAACCCCGCCCCAATTAATGACCTATCATCTCGACCGGAAGCCGCACCCTTCGCAGCCGCAGCGGGGAGACCCGCGTCTCCCGCCACCACTCCGGGTGCCCCGGGTCCGGATTCTCGGACCCGGGCCGCCACAGGCCCGCAACAGAACACCCCCACCCGCGGCGACCTCTTCGCCCAACTCCTCAAGCGCCCCGCCACCACCATCGAATCCCTCCTCCCCGCCCTCCTCCCCCGCATGCAATCCAACCCGGCCTTCGCCCCCTGGCTCTCTGCAATCTCTTCCCTATCCCTTATCCCCTATCCCCCATCCCCTGCTCCCCTCCCCGCCTGGGTCCGCAACGAACTCAAGACCGTAGAAACCACCATCAAGTTCGCCGGCTACCTCGCCCAGCAACAGCGCGCCATGCTCCGCCTCCGCGCCGACGAAGCCCGCGCCATCCCCACCTGGTTCGACTACCGCGCCTGCTCCGGCCTCTCCCGCGAGATGGTCGAAAAACTAGACCGCGTCCGCCCCTCCACCTTAGGCCAGGCCAGCCGCATCTCCGGCGTAACCCCCGCGGCCTGCTCCCTCATCCAGGTCTTCCTCGAAATCCAGGCCCGCGGCCGCACCGCGTAATTCACCCGCAGTCGCGCTCTTAACCCTCGCCGTCCGCGCAGGACCGCCGAACCCTAGCGCCCAATCGGCAGCAACCCCTTCTCCACCAGCACCGGCGCCCGACGATTCTTCGTCGCCTGCTCATACCCATAAGCCCACCCCAGCAACTCCCCGTCCTTCCAGGGCCGCGCGCTAATCTCCAACCCAAACGGCAGCCCATCCGGATAGAACCCACCCGGCACCACCACCGCCGGCACGCCAATTCGGTTCACCCATCCCGTATGACTCTCCGGCCCGGTACTCAGCCCACCATTCTGCGGCATCGTCTCATCCGGCGACGGCATCTGCGCGCTCGGATAAATCAATCCATCCAAATGAAATTCATCCAGCGCCGCCTCGTACTCGGCGAGCGCCTCTCGCTGCGGCCCAAAGAAATTTTTCTCAGCATTCGGATCCTTCGCCAACACCGCCTGCACCTGCGCCGCATCGTCCGCGACTCCACCCGGCCGCCTCTCCCCCGTAAACACCTCCGGCCACGCCACGCCAGTAGCCCGCGTATACGCCTCCCCGCTCTTGTATTCCGCCGGCCCAAACTCGCTGATCCACTGGTCCGCACCATCCTTCAAATACAGCCGCGAAACAATCTTGTGAATCGCGTCATAAAAACTCAGCGGCAACAGCTTCTCATCAATCACCACCACCGCCCCAGCCGCCCGCATCTGCTCCACCGCCTTCATCAACATCGCGCGAGTCTCCGGCTGCAGTTTGTCCTCCTCCGTCTCCAGCATGAACGCCGGCACACCAAACCTCTTCCCCTTCAACGCATCCTTCTTCAAATATTTCGTGTAAGGCCCAACCTCCTTTCCCGCAGACCCCTTCGTCCGGAAATCCAGCGGATCCTCACCCGCCATCACCCCCAGCGCAATCGCCGCATCCGTCACATTGCGCGCAATCGGCCCCGTGTTATCGCGCAGCCAGTCCAGCGGCGCAATCCCCGCAATACTCGTCAGCCCGCGCGTCGGCAGCACCCCCACAACCGAGCTCGTCCCTGCCGGCATCGTGATGCTGCAAGCCGTATCGCTCCCCGTCCCCACCATCGCCTCATTGCTCGTCACCGCCGTCACCGTCCCCCCCGAACTCCCGCCCGGCGAGAACCTTACGTCATACGCATTCCCCGTCCTCCCAAACGCCGTCGACCGCGTAGTATCCGCAATCGCAAAATCCGGCATATTCGTAATCCCCAAAATCACGGCGCCCGCCGCGCGCAGCTTCGCCACCACCGTCGCATCGCGCTCCGCAACAAACTCGTGCCCCGGAATCGCAAACCCCGCCCACCCATCCGTATCGATCAGCCCCTTCACCGCCGTATTCGCCTTGATCACAATCGGTACGCCCCACATCACCCCCTGCGCCCGTGCCCACTGCGTATCCTCTCGCCGCGCAGTCTCCAACGCCCCCTTCACATCCACGGTCTGCACATCGCGATAGATCCCGTTGTACTTCGCAATCCTCCCCAGGTACCACCGCGTCACCTGCTCGACGGTATAAACATGTCGACCATACAAAGCATGCAGACGAGGAATATCAATCTCCAACAAATCGCGATCCATCCGCGCCTGCTCCGCCTCCGGTAACACCGGCAACCCAGTCGGCAGCGCCACGGGCGGCTCACTCTGATTCGGCACCACCAGCTGCGCCCTCAAGCAACTCACACCCGCCAACACCGCAACCAACCCAACACCACACCCAACAAACTTTCTCAACATGCACTTCCCTCTCGATCATCCCTTTTAGCACGGCCAGCGCGCGTTTCAGATACCCGCAGCGAAAACGTTATAGTTCTACTCGGAGAACCCAAGCATGAAGTTGTCCCGCCGCCACGCGCTCCAGCTCCTAGCGACCGCCGCACCCGCCTTCGCCCTCCGCAACGCCTTCTCCCAAACTCAAGTCCAATCCCCGACCCCTCCCCTCGCCATCACCCCCGGCCCCTACACCAACACCCGCGCCTCGCTCCGCGCCTACACCACGCCCGACTGGTTCGCCGACGCCAAATTCGGCATCTGGTCCCACTGGGGTCCGCAATCCGCCATCGGCGACGGCGACTGGTACGCCCGCAACATGTACGTCGAAGGCACCGAGCAATACGACTACCACCGCAAGCGCTTCGGCCCCCAGTCAAAAGTCGGCTATAAGGATCTGATCCATCTCTACACCGCCGACCAGTGGGATCCCAATCACCTCATGGATCTCTACCAGCGCGCCGGCGCAAAGTACTTCTTCTCCATGGGTGTTCACCACGACGGCTACGACCTCTGGAACTCCAAATACCAACCCCGCTGGAACTCCGTAGCCTCCGGCCCCCACAAAGACATCGTCGGCCTCTGGGCCTCAGCCGCCCGCGCCCGCGGCCTCCGCTTCGGCGTCTCCGAGCACCTCTCCAACTCCTTCGACTGGTTCGCCCCCGCCCACCTCGCCGACACCAAAGGCCCCTACGCCAACATCCCCTACGACGGCCAGAACCCCGCCTTCGCCGACCTCTATCACGACTATTCCACCATGCCCGCCAACTTCGCCCACACCGCGCAAGACATGGGCCGAGTAGCCCCCGACTCCTGGAAGCTCCACTACTTCAACCGCGTCAAAGACCTCCTCGACCAGCACCAGCCCGACCTCCTCTACACCGACGGCGGCATCGCGCTCGAGGAGTACAGCCTAGCCACCGTGGCCGAGCTCTACAACGTAGGCCCTTATTCCTACCGCGATAAATCCCAGGCCATCTACTTCAGCAAAACTCCCACCGACTGCCCCGACGGCACCTCCTGCGTCATCGACCACGAGCGCAGCGTCCTCAACCAGATCGACCCCCGCCCCTGGCAAACCGACACCTGCATCGGCAACTGGCACTACCGCGTCGGCGAGAAATACAAGTCCCCCAAAAAAGTCATCGACCTCCTAGTCGACATCGTCAGCAAAAACGGCAACCTGCTGCTCAACATCCCTCTCCCGGCTTCCGGCCTCCCCGACCCCGAAGAACTACGCATCCTCGAAGCCATCACCCAGTGGACCTCCATCAACGGCGAAGCCATCTACTCCACGCGCCCCTGGCACATCCACGGCGAAGGCCCCTCCACCAAGGTAGTCATCAAGCCCAACGGCAAAGAGTTCGACCCCAACGAAGGCAAGCAGCCCGACCTCACCCACGAAGACATCCGCTTCACCACCAAAGGCAAAACCCTCTACGCCCTCGCGCAAGGCTGGCCCCCCACTCAGCCCAACAAACCCACCGAACTCCTCATCCAATCCCTCTCCACCAACAGCCCGCAACAACCCGGCAAGCCCCTCGACATCCGCCTCTTAGGCCGCGACGAACCCCTCCGCTTCACGCAAGACACCACCGCCCTCCGCATCACCCTCCCCCCAACACCCACGCCAGCCTCCGACCTCGGCATAGCCCTCCGCATCCGCTTCGCCTGAAGCCCACCCACAATCCCCCACCCGCCGTCCACGCCGGACCACGCGCCGTTGCGCTCTGTTGTACGTCGCGAAGGCAGTCAGCGTTCGATGCGCAACCGATACTGCTCGATCTGGTTCAGCGTGAACGTGTGCATGTCGGAGCCGGCCTGCCAGGCGCGATACCAGCCGACGAGGAACTCGAGGGCTTGCTGCAGGTTGAGCTGTGGAGCCCAGCCAAGGTCCGCGTGGGCGCGGCTCGAGTCCAGCTTCAGGTAGCCGGCTTCGTGCGGGCTGGGAGCTTTGTCCAGCACCCAGGAGGCGCCATTGCCCCAGAACGCGGCCATCTGCTCAGCGATCCACGAGACCGCACGCGCGTCGCTGTCGGAGGGACCGAAGTTGTAGGCCGTAGCGAACCGCGGATTGTGGGTCAGCAGTTTCTCCGCGAGCAGGATGTACCCGTGCAGCGGCTCGAGCACATGCTGCCAGGGACGGATCGCGTGGGGATGACGAATCCCCACTGGCTCGCCGGACAGAAATCCGCGCACCAGATCCGGGAGGAGGCGGTCGCTGGACCAGTCGCCCCCACCGATGACGTTGCCGGCACGCGCGGTCGCGATCGCGACGTTGTGGCCGTTCGCCTGGCCGAGCGTGTGGACCGGAAAGTAGGACTGCCGAAAGGCGGCGCTCACGATCTCGGCGCAGGCCTTGCTGCTGGAGTAGGGGTCGTAGCCGCCCAGCGGATCAGTCTCGCGGTACGGCCAGATCCACTCTTTGTTCTCGTAGCACTTGTCGGTCGTGACGGAGACGACAGCGCGAACGCTGGGCGTTCTGCGCACGCTGTCGAGGACGCGTGCCGTCCCGATCACATTGGTTTCGAACGTCCCGATCGGATCTTCGTACGAGTAGCGAACCAGCGGCTGGGCGGCGAGATGGAACACGACCTCGGGGGCGAAGTCCCGCAGCGAGCGCTCGAGGGTTGCGGCGTCACGGATGTCGCCGCGAATGTCGTCGACAACCTCGCCGATCCGCGCGACGGTAAAGAGGTTGGGTTCGGTACAGGGGTCGAGTGCGTAGCCGCGCACGGTCGCACCAAGCTGCGTGAGCCAGAGCGCAAGCCACCCGCCTTTAAAGCCCGTGTGGCCCGTGAGAAAGACGCGGCGACCCTGCCACGAGAAAGGCGTGGCGTCAGCAGCGGAGTTGGCCCGGTCTACCATGTCTTCCAGGGAGCCTTTCCGGTGCTCCACAGCGCCTCAAGCTGCTGCCGGTCGCGGAGCGTGTCCATGGCCTGCCAGAAGCCGCGATGGAAGAAAGCTTGCACCTCTCCGCGCGCAACCAGAGCGCGAATGGGTTCCTGCTCGAACATCTGGCTGTCGTCGGTAATGTCAGTGAAGACGTCGGGTTTGAGCACGAAGAACCCGCCGTTGATCCAGCCGCCTTCCTCACTCGGCTTCTCGCGGAACGAGAACACGCTGGTGCCATCGAGACCCAGAGCGCCGAAGCGCGCAGCCGGCTGGATGCTCGTCATGGTGACGCTCTTGCCATGAGACTTGTGGAAGGCGATGGACGCGGTGATGTCGACATCCGCGACGCCATCGCCATAGGTCATGCAGAAGGCCTCGTCGCCTTCGACGTATTTTGCGATCTTCTTCAGGCGGCCGCCGGTGCCTGTGTTCTCGCCGGTATCCACCAGCGTCACGCGCCACGGTTCCGCCACGGAGTTGTGCACCGTCATCGTGTTGGCCGACATGTCGAAGGTGACGTCGGAGGTGTGCAGGAAGTAGTTCGCGAAGTACTCCTTGATCACGTAGCCCTTGTACCCGCAGCAGATGATGAAGTCGTTGATGCCGTGCGCGGAGTAAAGCTTGAGAATGTGCCAGAGAATAGGCAGGCCGCCGATTTCGACCATCGGCTTGGGACGGAGTGCGGTTTCTTCACTGATCCTGGTGCCGTAACCGCCTGCGAGGATGATAGCTTTCATTCGATTGATTCCATAGACAAGGGTGATCCGATTATAGATATGCGAGACCCACCGGGCATCGCGCTTCGTTTCCTGACACCAGACTTCTACTCCTTGGATGCAACAAGTGAAGGATCGATGACGGACTCAATGATCGACACAGGTCCCTCCCGGACTTGCCGGTACATTCGACCGAGATATTCTCCGATGATGCCCAGCAACATCGCATTAATGCTGATCGACAGCAGAATGAGTGCGGCCAGCGTAGTAAATCCCGCAGGCCATTCCGCTTTGAGAATCAAGCGAACGAACGCATACCCCATCATAAGAATGACCGTGAGTGCGGAAGTGACAAGTCCAAAGTAGGTCGCAAAGCGCAGCGGTATCGTCGAGTGATTGAGGATGCCATCGAGCGCCAGCGACAGTAGCTTCGAGAACGGAAACTTGCTCTCGCCGAACCTGCGCGCGCTGCGGGCATACGGCACGCCGATCTGCTGGAAGCCAAGCGTGGCGATCGTGCCGCGCAGATACGGGTTGGCATCCCGATACGCGCTCACCAGGTCGATCACGCGGCGGCTGATCAGGCGAAAGTCTCCTGCATCCACCGGAAGCTTGTCCTCGCTGAGCAGATCGATGAGGCGATAAAACAATCTGCGTGCGAAGGTAATCACCGGGCCTTCCGATCGCTCGATGCGAACGCCATAGACAACATCGGCGCCGGCCTGCCAATGATCCAGGAACACCGGGATCAGCTCGGGAGGATCCTGCAGGTCCACATCCAACTGGATCGCAGCCTCTCCCCGGCTATGCATGTAACCCGTCAGGATCGAACGCTGAAATCCGAAGTTCCTCGACAGCCGAAACACGCGCACCCGCGAATCCCCGGCCGCGACCTCCCTCAACAATTCAAAGGTGCGATCCGAGCTGTGATTATCCGTGACCACAAATTCGAAACGAAACCGATCCGACAGCCCGGCAAGGATAGGATTCAGCCGCTCGAAGAGAGGCCGGATGTTTGCCTCCTCGTTATAGGCCGGCAGGATGATCGAGATGAGGGGCAATGGCTCCATAAACTCATCGTAGCGGAAGATACGATTTATGCCTTGTCGCGAAAAAATTCCCAGGTCTTGCGAAGCCCCGCGTCCAGCGTGATAGACGGCTTCCAATCGAGGGTCGCGTAGGTCTCTTCGTCCTTGAGTTCATATTGGAATATCTCATTTTCGGTGTAAGGCCGCTTGCCATATTCGATCAGGCCGGCCCGACCCGTGATCCGCTCAATCCGCTCCAGGCAGCTGCGAACCGTTACAACCTCGCCCGACCCAATGTTCCACACCCCGCGCCCCACGTTGGGCACCGTCAGCGACTGGATGATCGCGTTCACAACGTCCTCGACATAGATGAAATCGCGGGTCTGCTCTCCCGCCGTGACCTCGACTGGGCGATTCTGCGAGATAGCCTTCATCACCTGTGAGATCAGCATCCGTTCAGACTGGCCCGGACCGTACACCACCGAAGGTCGAAGAACCACAGTCGACAGCCCGAAGCTGTTGCTGAACATACGCGCATAGGCCGTCGCCGCTGCTTTGCTGGCTCCATACGGCGAGGAGGGATCAGTCGCCCCCGCCGTGTCAAACGGGCTGCTCCTTTGGCTGTACTCCTCGCACGAGCCCATCAGGATGACGCGGTCAGCGTGAAGCTCCGCTGCCGCTGTCAGAAGCGAGATGGTTGCAAGAAGATTGTCTCGAAGCGTTGCGCCGAGTGCCTCGAGGCTCCGGGCGGTTGAGACAAACGCACTCAGATGAATCACGTAGCCGGCCTTTGCCTCCCGAATCGCACCACCCATGTCGGATGCATCGCCCAGGATCACCCGTTGCACCGAAAATGGAAGGCTGTCCAGGCGCTCGATGTGCTTGTCCGCCGCCACGATCGCAACGATCTCGGCCCCGGCGGCATGCAGGCCTCGCAACAGATGCATCCCGATAAAGCCTGTAGCGCCGGTGACCGCCACACGACGGGACAGCAACTTCCTGGTCATGAAAATACCTTACCTTAACGCGCTGCGGAGGCATTTGCCGGTCTGATATTCTGCAGACAAGCTGGAAGGGGTACTCCTTGGATTCTGCAGAATTCGACCGTTTCGCGCACGAGTACGACCAGTTGCTCCGGCAAAGCGTTGGGGTCACTGGAGAGGGCCCGGAGTTTTTTCATGAATATAAGATTCGAGTCCTTTCCCTGATCGCGCAGAAACGCGGCGTGCCGGCTGAGAAAATTCTTGATTTCGGCTCGGGGGTGGGCAACTCAACGCAATACATGCGAAAGTATTTTCCCCAGGCACAACTGTCAGGTGCAGATGTTTCGGAGCGCAGCCTTGAGGTTGCAGCGGAACGGTTCCCCGGCGTTTGCACAGGCTTACGCATTGAAGACAATCGCGTGCCGGCACCCGATGGCGCGTTCGACGTAGCGTTTTCCGCGTGCGTCTTCCATCACATCCCCCACGACGAGCACATTGGTTGGCTGCGTGAGTTGCGTCGCGCGACTCGCATCGGCGGCATGCTCGCCATCTTCGAGCACAATCCACTGAACCCGCTCACCGTGCGGGCTGTGAATACCTGCCCCTTTGATGAGAATGCGCATCTGATCCGGGCAAACGAACTGATGCGACGCTTTCGCGAAAGCGGATGGGCGGATGTCCAGACGCAATATCATCTGTTCTTTCCCCACGCGCTCTCCGGACTAAGAGGTCTTGAGCCCTACCTGGCCGGGATTCCGTTTGGCGGGCAGTACTCTGTCTCAGCAATCAACAAAGGCTAGCGACCACAATCGCACCATCACGCGAGACCGCGTTCACGGCCTCGTCGGGTCGGTGTATCGAACCGCGTACAGCGTTCCGGGAGTGCCCGCGAGCCATCGCGAGTAGTGTATCGGCGCAACAGCCGCGGGCCCATAGCACAAGTTGGGGTCAAACGAGACGCCGTAGACAGGCCGCACGTGAGGCGTCTTGTCATACCAGACCATTGGGCACTTTGTGATCGCGGGCTTCGGGATCGGAAGGTATGCGCCCGCCGGATACGCGATGGCTGAATCGTTGATGTGGTCAGCGAACTTAAGTTCAACCAGCATGTTGTACTCCCACCCGTTATCAATCGATGTCTCGGGAATGCCTGCCGATTGCAGCTCGTCAGCCATGGCGACTCGCGCGCGATAGAACGTAAACGTGTTATGCGTGATCGCAATGCCGCAGATTGCGGTGAGGCCAACGAGAATGATCGCGGCGAACGGAAATCGAGACTGAACCCGTTCCTGGTACAGCCGCACGAGACACAGCAGGGCGACCACGAGCAGCCCTAGCGAGTAGCGATCCAGGACAGCCTGGTAGTGATAGATGGGCCAGTCGCGATCCCCGAGGATGGCTGCGGCCCGGCATACGAGAAGCAGCGTGTACGCGATAGAAAATGGAACGACAAGAACACCAAGTTCGTGCCAGGAGACGCCGGCCGATGGGTCCTTCACCGTTGTCGACCGCCTGCAACGAATCAACAAAACGATCAGGCCGGCCACACCAGCGAGCGTGGCGAGAGTGAGCAATACCTGAATCCAGGTGTGGAAGAACACCGGGGCGTTTCCCTGCGGAAGAGAATGATACCCGCCGTCTGTGGTGAACCAATCGCCAGCAGTCGGCTCCATGAACGGAAGACGCTTCACGCGGATTGCGACGAGCGCGTAGACCACCAATGCGACGGCGGCGATTGGAATCATGCGACGAGCGCTCTTGCGGACCTGCGGCACGAACAAGACCACGACGGCAAACAAAAGGAAGGGAAGGTCCAGGAAGAAATGCAGGAACTGTTGACCGAGAGCGCCGAAGCGAACGCTGCTGATATGAAGCGAGTCGGACAGCGTGTACGGCTGGTGCTTAAGCCAGTGCATGCAGCCCAGGATGAAGAAGACGCCAGCCAGCGTAATGGCAGCACCTGCGAGCACAACGCGGCGGCGTGCTCGCAGCAGCCAGAGCGTGGATGGGAGCATGGCCAGGATGCCGAGCCATGCAAGTTGGCGGGAGGTGCCGCAGAGGGCGTTGCTCGCGGCGGCAAACGCCAGCCAGCCCATGGCAGCCCGATCGGTGGCCGATCGCAGCGCGCGCAGGCAGCCATACAGGCAGAGAACCATGGCGAACAAGCCGTGGATGTCACTCATGAAGGTGACCGAGAGCAGCAGGTAGAGAGGCGACAGCACCAAAGCCAGCGTTCCGATGGTCGCGTTGCGCTCGTTGATGCCGGCGCGTACCAGCGTGCGCTGCAGAAAAAAGGCGAGTACCAGTGAGACCGCCAACGTGCTGCTGCGCACCGTGGTAAAGGAAAAGCCGAAAAGCTTGATGAAGGCCGCGCCCACGTAGAGCTGCCAGATCAACATCGCCGCCGACCATCCGTTGTAGAAGATGTGTCCCGTGGTGGCTAGATTTTTTGCAACCAGGATGTAGGGGCCGTCGTCGCAGATGCCCATATTCGCGACAGGGCGGCTAATGAGTTCGCAAGCCAGTACGGCAACGGCGCAGAAGATGGCCGGGAAGCGGAATCTTTGGCTGAGTTGCAATGAGCCCCCTGCTGAGCTGTGTCTTTGTGGTTAGAGAGGCGGAGTGGAACTGGAGTTGCATTTAGACATTTAGAGTAGCAGGGGGTTGAATGTGTCGATGAGCGCGCGTGCGCGCTGAGCGTAGCCACCCCACAAGGCGCGCCAGTGTTTGGGCGGTGGCTTGGGCGTGGGATACACTTTTTTCTATGTCGACGAAGTCGAAGGTGTGGGGCGTTCGATTAGTAATATTGTTGGCTACGTGCCTGGGCGTCTTCGTTCTGCCGTTTCTGTTGCCTGCGCGATATTTCCAGGGCGTATCCGCGTCCAACCTCGCCGGATTCAACAACGAAGTCGCAGCAATCTCTGCCGCTGCCTTAGGCACGCTGGTGTTTTTCCTCGCCTTGAAATGGCCCCAAATCCTCCGCCGAGACAGCGTCGAACCAGCGGCACTCAAAGCTCAAGTTGACGGTCCCCTCTCGCGTCGACTGGTGGGCGCCGTTGTCCTTTTGTGGGGAACCGCAGTCCTTCTCTTCGGACTCACCATCATCTGGATGGGAGTTCGCTATGAATACGATTGGGGTTACTTCCTCAACAGGATCAGTGTGCACGCGGAGTTTGGCCGCAAGCTGTATAGCGAAATGGAATTCGCGTACGGCCCGTTGCTCATAGACTTCGCCGTGATCGTGCGAGCGATCCTCAGCCCCTTGCACGTCTCGGCCGTAGTTGCGTACCTGGTCACGTTCGTATTGGAGGTGATGGGCGGCCTCCTCATGATGGTCTACCTGATCGACCGCCTGCCCATGTCGAAACGATGGCGAGCCGTCATCTTTCTGCTCATCGCAGCGGGCATGATGGTCACCAACATGGGGCCGAACTATACCTTCGTTCGTTTCGCGCCGCAGCTGGTGTTTCTCATGCTGGCCTGGAACAGCAAGCGCGTTTGGCAAGCCGCACTCTGGATGTTTGTTGGCCAGGCCGTATGTCTCGGTGTGTCTCCGGAGATAGGGTTCGCCTTCCTCGTGGGGAGTTTTACGTTAGCGCTCTACTGCTGTTTCACAAAGGCACGGTCGTGGGCATGGGCAGCAGCAGCTCCCATTGTTTCGGCGATGATCTTCCTGCTCGTCGAGGGCTGGCCCTATCTGCACAGGGTCGGCATTTCGGCCCACGGAGTCTATAGCTTTCCCGTGGAGCCGCTGCCCTTCGTCCTGGTGTTCCTGTTCGCTCTCGTGTGGATGGTCCCGTTATGTCTCGCCGACTCTTTCCGCCAGCGCCGGCCAGAGGCGCCAATGTTGGCCACGCTCTATCTCATGTCGCTGGCGCTGCTTCCCGCGGGCTTTGGAAGGGCAGACCCGGCGCACGTGTTTTGGAACGGCCTTTCGGTGCTGCTCTTGTCGGCGGTGGCAATGTCGTCCCGGCCTCGGTGGCAGCAAATCGCCTGGGGAGGCTCTCTCGCCATCGTGATCCTCTGGATGTGCAACATCAACCGCTCGGCGGGTGGGAGTTGGCAGCAGATGAAACCGGTGGTGGGCGCGGAAGCCACCCTGGGCTGGAACTTGATCCACGGCCGACTCCCGATCCGCGTGCCACGGGATAACGGATTCGATCTACCTGGCCTGCAGGCCATCGTGGGGCATGATCCGGTCGCGACTCCGGCAGAGCTCCCGTTGCCGGTGGAGAAGTCTCTTCGGGACTCGGGCCAATACACTCCTTCCTTCTACAACTTCTATTTCAACCTGTTCGATGCAGCCGCCGAGGATCGTCAGATCCAGGAGTTCAACCAATCCAGGTGGGCGCTGATTCCGAAGCAAGAGACATTCAAACACATCGAGCGTCCGGAAGATTTGAAGAGTGTATTGGGTTTGCGTTTGCCGTATCGGGCAAGGCGGCCAGTTTATGTGGTTGGATCGCGATTCGTTCAGAATCTCGCGCAGAATTGGAAACTCCGGGGGAGCGTGGGTAATTATCTAGTCTACGAACACGTGTAATTGGCCGGGCCGTCGCAGGCGCGGGGATCTAAGGAGACGTACGTGGGACGAACGGGGTCAAACGGGGTCAGCGGTTCGGCGGCCCTTCGTGCGTGGGATAAACTTTTTGCTATGCCAACAAGATCCCAGGTATGGGGCGTTCGATTGGCGATACTGCTGGCTACATGCCTAGGGGTTTTCGCTCTTCCTTTTCTTTTGCCTTCCCGCTCTTTACAGGCCGTGTCCGCGTCGAACCTCGCGGGGTTCAACAACGGAGTCGCTGCACTGGTCGCCGCTGCTTTAGGGTCGATTGTGTTTTTCCTCGCCCTGAAATGGCCTCAGATCGTGGCTCGAGACGGCGTTGAAACCGCCGCAGAATTACAAGTTCAAGATCACGGTCGAATCTCGCGTCGATTGGTGGCTGCCGTCATTCTGTTGTGGGGAGTTGGGGTTCTTCTGTTCGGCCTGACGATCATTTGGCTGGGAGTCCGCTATGAGTTCGATTGGGGCTACTTCCTCAACAGGATCAGCGCGCACGCGGATTTTGGCCGAAAGCTCTATTCCCAAATGGAATTTCCTTACGGCCCTTGGCTCATGGAATTTCCTATTGGGATGAGGGCGATTCTGAGCCCCTTCCACGTGTCGGCTGCGGTTGCATATCTGGTGACGTTGGTGCTGGAGGTCATGATCGGCCTCTTACTCCTGGCCTATGTGATTAATCAACTTCCCATGTCGAAACTATGGAGAGCTATCATCTTTCTTCTCCTTGCGACGGGCATGATCGTTGGCAATATGGGTCTCAACCATACGTTCGTTCGCTTTACCCCACAACTGGTTTTTCTCGTGTTGGCTTGGAAGTGTCGGCGAGGATGGGAAGCGGCCCTCTGGATCTTTGTCGGTCAGGCAGTGTGTCTCGGCTTATCGCCGGAGATAGGCTTCGCCTTTCTCGCGGGCAGTTTTGCGTTTGCGCTCTACCGTTGCTTCACACAAGGCCGCTCGTGGGCATGGGCAGCGGCAGCTCCCATTGTGTCGGCTACTCTGTTCCTCGTCCATGAGGGCTCGGCGTATTTGCAGCGGCTAGGTGGATCGGCTCACGGGGCATACAGCTTCCCTGTGGAGCCGCTGCCCTTCATCCTGGTGTTCCTGTTCGCCCTTGTGTGGCTGGTGCCGGTGAGTCTCGCTGACTTTTTCCGCGAGCGAAGGGCGGAGGCGCCGATGCTGGCCACTCTCTACCTGATGTCGCTAGCCTTGCTTCCGGCGGCCTTTGGAAGGGCAGACCCGGCACATGTGTATTGGAACGGCCTGTCAGTATTACTGCTGTCGGCCGTGGCTATTTCGTCCCGGCCCCGATGGCAGCAAATCGCATGGGGAGGAAGTCTTGCAATTGTGATTCTGTGGATGTGCAATCTCAACCTGTATGTGAACTGGTATGAGATGAAGCCGGTGCTGGCTGCGGAGGCTGCCGCGTGCCGCGCTATCGTCAAAGGGCGACGCCCAAGCCCAACGCCAAAGCCGGCGGATGGATTCAATCTGCAGCGCCTGCAAGCGATCGTCGGCCATGATCCGGTGGCGACTCCCTATGATCTGCCTGCGCCCGTGGAAGCATCTCTCCGGGCAGCGGGGCAATACGCTCCATCTTTTTACGTATTTCCTTACATAACCGATGAGGATCTCCAGATCGAGGAGTTCAACCAGTTCAAGTGGGCGCTCATCCCAGAAGGAGGAACATACATCTACGCCGAGCAGCCGGAGAACTTGAAAGTTGCGTTGGGCATTCAGTTTCCTTACCGGACAAAACGGCCGGTCTATGCAGTCGGATTGCGATTCGAGCAGAACCTCGCAGAGAACTGGAAAGTCCGAGGCACGCTGGGCAACTACCTGGTGTACGAACGCTCCAACTCGCGGGGCGTCGGAAACGCGATGTGAGCGCGCACCACCGCGCCGTGCGCGCACCACTTTGACGCTTCCCCGCGCGCTTGCTACCCTCATCCCACGATGGACGCCCCCGACCCATCTCTCGCCACCACCACCTGCATCATCGGCGGAGGCCCCGCCGGCATCATGCTGGGCTTCCTCCTCGCCCGCGCCGGCATCCCCGTCACCGTCCTCGAAAAACACACCGACTTCTTCCGCGACTTCCGCGGCGACACCATCCATCCCTCCACCCTCGAACTCCTCTACGAACTCAACCTCCTCGACCGCTTCTTAAAACTCCCGCACTCCGAAATCTCCGAACTCTCCGTCAACGTAGGCGGCCAGCAATTCCGCATCGCCGACCTCCGCCACCTCCCCGTCCACGCAAAATTCATCGCCCTCATGCCCCAGTGGGACTTCCTCAACTTCCTCGCCGCCGAAGCCGCCCACTACCCCACCTTCACCCTCCGCATGGGCTGGGAAGCCACCGGCCTCCTCCAGCAAGACGGCATCACCACCGGCGTCCAATGCAACACGCCCAACGGCCCCGCCGAAATCCCCGCGCACCTCACCATCGGCTGCGACGGCCGCCACCCCATCTCGCGCGTCGCCGCCCATCTCCCCCTCATCGACTACGGCGTTCCCATCGACGTCCTCTGGCTCCGCCTCCCCCGCCACCCCGGCGACCCCGAGTACGGCCTCGGCTACATCAACTACGGCCGCCTCATCGTCCTCATCAATCGCAACGACTACTACCAGGTCGGCTACATCGTAGCCAAAGGCACCTTCTCCCAAATCCAGGCCGCCGGCCTCGAAGCCTTTCAGCAAAGCATCGCCCGCATCGTTCCCTTCCTCTCCACCCGCGTCACCACCCTCGACTCCTGGGACAAAATCAAGCTCCTCACCGTCGAAGTCAACCGCCTCAAGCAGTGGTCCTCCCCCGGCCTGCTCTGCATCGGCGACGCCGCCCACGCCATGTCCCCCGTCGGCGGCATCGGCATCAACATCGCCCTACAAGATGCCGTCGCCACCGCCAACATCCTCACCGAATCTCTTCTCTCCAGCGGAGCCACACCCCACGACCTCGCCCGCGTCCAGCACTACCGCGAGCGCGCCGTCCACAACACCCAGCGCGTGCAAGTCTTCGCCCACCGCATCCTCAACCGAGTCCTCAACAACCCCGGCCCCGTCAAACCGCCCCTGCTCCTAAAGATCCTCACCAGCATCCCCGGCTTCCAGCAACTCCCCGCCCGCTTCGTAGGCCTCGGCCTCCAACCCCAACACATCCAAACCCCCCAGGAAATCTCTGCATAAGTTGTCCGGGTCAGTGAATACGATCGTCGCGTGTCCGCTCAAGGGAAAGGGGGAGACTCCCTGAAGCAATCCCGCGAGGCAGAGCTTTCTTTCTCAGGCTGCTACTTTTGACAGTTGCCGCTGCGGCAGGTGAGTCGGAAACTGTGCCTGATCAGTGGCGCATCGAAAGAGGCGCGCCTGATTTTGCATGGGTGTCCGATCTTTCGGGCCATGCCCGGCTTCGACGGCTGAATCTTCTCTCAATGAACCAACAGAAGTGGAAGATGGAGGTAAGCAATAATGTATTTCACCGATGACTCGCTACTACCTGAGAATCAAGCGCCCCTGATGATCACCGCAGCGCCCTACGGCCCGGTCTGGATGCCTTCGGACTGTACCCCCGAACAGAAACTCCCTGTCACCTGGGAGGAGCAGACCCAAATCGCAGTGGATTGTTTCAACGCCGGAGCCACGCTGCTGCATATCCATGTGCGCGATCCAAAAACCGGTCATATTTCCAAGAACTTCAACGAGTACAACGATCAGGTCGCGCGCCTGCGCAAGGCTGTGCCCAAGATGATCCTACAGCTGGGCGGCTCGATCTCCTTTACCCCCGAGCCCGGCGAGGAAGCAAAGTTCCAGAGCTACGACTCGCGCCACAAGCTGGCCGAGATCGATCCGAAACCGGATCAGGTCACGGTTTTGTGCGGCAGCACACTCTCGGATTTGACGGCGATACACCCAGTCGATGACGCCTGGCAGGGAACGCGGTTTACCAATCCGGCAATGCTCCACGCCATGGCCAACATGGTGTCCGACTCAACTCCGGATTTCTATCTCGAGAACATTAAGCGCCTGGTCCAACATGGTATCCAGCCTTACTTCGCCCTCACCCACATCCACGGCCTCGAACTGGTGGAGCGGCTGATCCGCAGGGGTTACTACATGGGGCCAATGAACGGTTTCTTCAGCATCGGCGGCGGTGGCTATTGTGGCGCCAATCCGTTTGACCTGATGGAGCTCATCCGCCGCACGCCGCATGGCTCATTCTTCACCTATCAGACCACCTTCCGTCTTACCCACCCACTTGCCATGATCTGCATCGCACTGGGACAACACACGCGTGCGGGTATCGAGGACAACCTCTGGACCACAAAAAAAGGCGAGCGCATGTCTTCGATCCAAATGATCGAGCGCGATGTTCGCATAGCCAAAGAGCTGGGGCGCGCGATTGCTACACCTGAAGAGGCGCGGCAGATGCTGAAGATCGGCGTGACCTACAAATCCACCGAAGAAACGCTTGCCAACCTCGGCCTGCCACCCAACCGGCGCCCCGGCAACATGGGCTTCATGGTCCATGAGACTGACGGAAAGTTCCACCCAGCTGCGCAGGGAGGATGCGGACACATCCACGCAGGCGAGTGGGAGGAAAAGGTGGAGGACGTTAAAGTTCTCGCCATGAAATAACAACACAACGCGGGATCGCCCTGGAGAAGATGGTCATGGCGGACTTCACTCAAATTGCGCCTGCAGACCGTATCCCGCCGGGATCAGGCGCGCCCTTCACAGCCGCGGACAAAGACATTGCCGTCTTCAATGTGAACGGAATCATCTGCGCCATCGCCGACACCTGCCCTCACGCCGGCGGATCGCTGGGAATGGGAAAACTCGACGGCAACATCGTGACCTGTCCGGTTCATGGAATGAAATTCGACGTTACGAACGGGTGCTTCGCGGGAACCTCGGACTTTGGAGTCGATTCCTACCCGGCGAAGATTGTCGACGGAGTGATCGCGGTCGCTCTCGACCCGAACGAAAAACGTTGATAGGAAGATGGAGGTTACAGCAATGGCGGCTTCGACAACGAATCAGAAGCTGAATCCATGGGGCTCGTCACTCGACAAGCTCAAGGAATGGGACCCTAAAGGAGCGGAACTGCTGTTGCGCGTGGGCACGAGCCCATGGACCAGTGGTGTTCTGCCGCGCAAGGAGGTGGAGCTGATTTCTGTTGGGCTATACAGTGCCTGCACCAACCTGGATGAGGCCGGCACGCGACGGCACATCCGTGCCGCGCTCGACGCAGGTGCGACACGGGATGAAATTCTTCTCATCCTCAAATGTGGCGTCGGTCTCGCCGTCCATTCGTGCAGCCTCGGAGCGCCCATCCTTCTTGAGGAGATGAAGAACGCAGGAGTGAAAGCCGCAGGAGGACCGAAGCCGGAAACTCCCGCGTGCGACGCCATGCGCGCGATCGGTCAGTGGAATACGGCATGGGATCCGTTTTACGAGCTTTCCCCTGAGTGGACCGATCAGTTCTTTGCCTACGCAGCCGATATTTACAAGAGCGGTCTCTTTACGGCGAGATTCATGGAACTGATGAGCGTTGCCATGGACGCGTCCTGCACCCACATGTACGCACCCGGTACCCGGCGCCACATCCAACGAGCTCTCCAGGCTGGAGCTACACCCGAAGAGATCATGGCGGTTCTACAGCTCTGTGTTTCACTGGGCGTCCAGGCCTGCGCCAAAGGCGTGCCCATCCTGGCAGAGGAATTGGAACGCCATGCAATGAGCTAGAACGTCGCGGTTGCCGGGTGCCCCATTCATACGCGGCTTCATGCGGATGAGTGGTTCCGCTCTGCCGAAGGCCGGAGTGAAGCCGCAGGCGGAACGACCAACTTGCTTTCCTCCATGCCACCCATACCGTCGCCACACCACGCGAAGCCTCCCGCCGTCCGCGCAGGACCGCTGGACCGCAGAACCTGTCAAGCCCCCTGGCAACCCCAAACCCACCGAAACCCCCATGAACACAGGCGATTTATATTTCCAAAACCTGGCATAGTTACCCCCACCCACTCGCTACAATAGATATAGAGCCCAGATCCAACCCATCCCACCTCCCCGCCAGCATGCCCCACGCGGCATCTTGCCCGGAGCTAACTCCTTTAGAAAGTCATACCTCACCCCTAACCCGCCTCGAATGATGACTTTGCGGGCACCCCGGGGGATACTTTGAGACATAACCGTCCTACTTTGAAAGACTTGCAAACATAGTCATACTTAGAGGGGGGGGAGGGGGTAGCAGCACCGCGCCGATACTGGAAGGCCGTCGGAAACCGCAGCGCCAACCTCCCCTGAGATAAAGTTAAGCGCTTGAACACTGCGCGGCCAAAGCGCAAAAAACCGCGTAGAGACCAGCCAACGCGAGTTGCTCTGCATCGCCACCTCGACGCATCCGCTTCGTCAACCACCAAATTAGCCGTTGCAACAAATTGGAAGGTAGTACATCATTCGGACGGGGAGATCCGGACATGAAGAGGCTTTGGGTCGAGAGACTGGCCACATTTCTAGTCATCGCGTGCTGTCTCTTATCCTTTACTTCCTCCGTTGACGCCAACAAGGATCCCCTTCCGCGATTGCCCGGAGGAGCCTTGTTGGTCGGGCATTTCTCCGATGACCTCGCCGTGACCGTCGGCGATAAAACCACACAGGTGCAGGGCGGCGGTGAGTGGGAGGTCATCCCCAGCATGTCCTCGGATGGCCGCGTCGTGGCTTCCGCCCGCATGCTTCCCCTTCGTTCCCTCGAAGTAAATCCGACGTTTATTGTCGGAACCTACAACATGGCCGACACCCGATGGACGGAGTACAGCGAACTCGAAATCAAGGGCGGCTCGATTGCGATCTCCCCAGATGGCTCCAGGGTGGCCTGCAGCAATATGGCGACCGGGCCCTCTCTACTCCACATCCTCGACTTGAAGACCGGGAAGATTACGGTAGGCCCGGAAGTGACCAAGTATGACGGCTTCCTCACCTGGTCTCCGGACAACCACCGCATCGCCTTCGTCAAGGGTTCCCCGGGAGAAGGGGATGAGGCTGCCATCTCGCAGCTTCCGGAAATTGACGTCTTCGATGTCGACGACAAGTCGGTCTCGAAAATTGCAGAAGGCGTCGCGCCTTCCTGGTCGCCCTCGGGAAAGTGGATTGCCTTCAGTGATTGGTCTGTGTTCCGGCATGGCAAGTATGCCGACACTGCCTTTCGCCTAAGCCTCATCCACCCCGACGGAACCGGCTCCGTCGAGCTCCTCAAGCAGGGCAAGGACCTGTTCGTACCCGCCATCTGGTCTCCCGATTCCAAAGATCTCCTCATCCAACGGCCGCAGGACGAGGAAGTGAATCCAAAGGTGAACATCTACGTGCTCGATCTAGCCACCCTCAATCTCACGGCCAGGTTCAAGAAAACTCCAGAAATCTATGGCTGGGCGACCGCCAGGTAAAGCCTCCCGAGCTCTCCAGCTCGAAGAATGGCAGCCAGCAGCGGCCAACCCTCAAGACGGTGTTCCACGCGACTTCCTCTATCCAAAGTCCAAACTCCAGCCCTCCACGCGAGGAGTATCCTTAGCCTCGTACCGCGAAAGGGCGCACGCATGCCTGCAGTCTTCATCCTTTTCTTCGTCATCGCCATCTTTGTCCTCGTCCTCATCGCCAAAACCTACTACCAGGTCCGCACCTTCACCGCCGGCGTCGTCGAGCGCTTCGGCAAATTCGACCGCATCACCCGCCCCGGCCCCCACCTCCTCCTCCCCTTCGCCGAGCGCGTCTACTTCGTCGACCTCCAGGTCAAGCAAGCTCAATTTCAAGTCGAGACAAAGACCCACGACAACGTCTTCGTCCAGATCCCCGTCAGCGTCCAGTACCAGGTCCTCGACGACAAAATCTACGACGCCTTCTACCGCCTCTCCGCTCCGCAAAAGCAGATCGAGTCCTTCGTCTTCAACAGCATCCTCGGCCACGTCCCCAAGCTCACCCTCGACGAAACCTTCGAGCAACAATCCGGCATCTCCATTGCCGTCAAGACCGAGCTCGACGCCACCATGTCCGGCTTCGGCTTCAACATCCTCAACGCCCTCGTCACCGACATCATCCCCGACGACAAAGTCAAAGCCGCCATGAACGACATCAACGCCGCGCAGCGTGCGCAAGTCGCCGCCCAGGCCCGCGGCGAAGCCGAGAAGATCCTCAAGGTCAAGCAAGCCGAGGCCGAAGCCGAATCCAAAGCCCTCCAGGGCAACGGCATCGCCCGCGAACGGCAAGCCATCATCGACGGCCTGTCGGCGTCTATAGAACACTTCCAGAAGGACATCCCCAACACCTCCGCCGGCGAAGTCATGGCCCTCGTCCTCCTCACCCAATACTTCGATACCCTCCGCGATATCGGCACCCGCGGCGGCACCAACACCCTCTTCCTGCCCAACAATCCCGGCGCCTCCAACGACTTCCAGACCCAGATCCTCGCCGGCCTCCGCGGCGGCGCCATCCCCAACGCCCCCGGCCCCGACGCTCCCCGCACCGTCGAACCCCCGCGCCCCTACAACCCACCCGCCCCACCCGTAGGAACCCCCGGCACCCCCAACCCCTACACCGGCATATAACCAAAAACCCACGGCGCAGCCTTTGTCCTTAGGTTGCGCCGTTGCCGTTGTTTTTCTTTCTGTCATTCCCTCTGGGAATCTGCTGTTCGCTTTTCCTTTTGCCTTCAGATATAAATCGGTACGCAACAGAAACCCCTATCTGTAACAATCCACCCCCCCAACGAATTCAGGCCCCAGCAAGACCAAACGACACCAACTGGAGAAGCCATGAAATTCATCAGCACCTGGACCCCTCGCCCAGAGACCCGTAAAGTAGCCATCGAAAACTTCCTCTCCGGCAAAGCAGCGCCTCCCGCCGGCGTCACCACCCTCGGCCGCTGGCACAAGGCAGACGGCTCCGGCGGATTCACCCTCTACGAATCAAACTCCGCCGAGGCGATCTACGAGGCGGGTGCCTTCTGGTCTCAGTTCATGGATGTGCAGATCGTCCCGGTCATCGAAGACGCCGCCGCCGGCGCAACCCTGACCAAACTCTTCAAGAGCTAACGCCACCCGAAGCTCCCATTCGCCCACCGACGCGCCCCACAAGCTGCGCGCCAGCAGCCGTGCCTGCTCTCCCGGAGTAGCAGGAGCTTCAGCCCCCTGAAATATCTCCCCCAACAGAAGGGCTAAGCCCTGGCATCGCGACACCCATCACATCCGCGCCCCACGCCCTCCGATATAGTCATCCTGTATCCGGGAGCGTCCATGCAGCGCAAGCGAATCATCCTCGCGATCATCGCGGTGACCCTTCTCCTCGCCGCAATCCTCGCTTACTACCTCGCCCACCGCTCCTCCCCCCTCACTTACTCCGGCACCATCGAAACCCGCGAGATCAACATCGGCTCCAAGATCGGCGGCCGCGTCACCAGCGTCTTCGTCGAAGAAGGCCAGCAAGTCCCCGCCAACGCCCCACTCGTCACCTTCGACGCCCCCGAGCTCCAGGCCCAGCGCGATCAAGCTGCCGCCGCCGTCCTCCAGGCCGAAGCCGACTACAACCGCCTCCAACACGGCAACCGTCCGCAAGAAATCGCGCAAGCCGACGCCACTCTCCACGAGAACGCCGCCCTCCTTCAGGAAGCCCTCAACGGCCCTCGCCCCGAAGACATCCGCCAGGCCCAGGCCGACTTCGCCGCCGCCAAAGCCAACGCCGTCGACGCCGCCTCCACCTACGACCGCATGAAGCCCCTCGCCGAAAAAGACATCATCTCCAAGCAGCAATTCGACGCCACCACCGCCCAGCGCGACAACACCGCGCAGCTAGCCGAGTCCGCCCGCCAGCGCCTCGCCGTCCTCCAGGCCGGCACCCGTACCGAAGACATCCAGGCCGCCCACCAGCGTTACAAGCAAGCTCTCGCCGCCGACCAACTCTCGCACGCCGGCTACCGCCATCAGGACGTCGCCTCCGGCCAGGGCCGCCTCACCCAGGCCCTCGCCCGCGTTGCCGAACTCGACGCCAGCCTCCGCGAAGCCCACCTCCTCTCCCCCTCCGTCGCCACCGTCGAAACCGTCAGCGTCCGCCCCGGCGACCTCGTCCCCGCCAACCAGATCGTCATCACCCTCCTCGAACCCTCGCAGCTCTGGGTCAAGGTCTACGTCCCCGAAACCGACCTCAGCCACATCCACATCGGCCAGTCCGCGAACGTAACGGTGGACTCTCTCAATGCGCGCCACTTCACCGGCCACATCCAGGCGATCAACTCCGCCGCCGAATTCCTCCCCCGCAACGTCCAGACCCGCGACGACCGCGAGCACGAAGTCTTCGGCGTCAAAGTCCACATCGACAACCCGAACAACGTCCTCAAGTCCGGCATGTCCGCCACGGTAACCCTGCAATGAGCGGTGACACCCCCACACCCCCGCGCGAAGCGCCTCTCGCCCCACGCCCGTTGACGCTACCAGCCGCTCCGGTCATCGACGCCTCCCACCTCACCATCCGTTTCGGCGACGTCACCGCCGTAGACGACGTCAGCTTTCATCTCGACCGCGGCGAGCTCTTCGGCTTCCTCGGCCCCAACGGCTCCGGCAAAACCACCATCATCCGCGCCCTCTGCGGCCTCATCCCTCTCACCTCCGGCGACGCGACCATCCTCGGCATGGACGTCCGCCAGCACGCCCCCGACATCAAGCGCCACGTCGGCTACATGAGCCAGAAGTTCGGCCTCTACGAAGACCTCACCGTCGAAGAGAACCTAACCTTCTACGCCGCCGCCTACGGTCTCGCGCCCCCAGCCATCAAGCCGCGCATCCACGAACTCCTCGACCTCACCAGCCTCCACCCCTACTTCACCCGCCGCGTCTCCCAACTCTCCGGCGGCTGGAAGCAGCGCCTCTCCCTCGCCTGCGCCATCATCCACGCCCCCGAAGTCGTCTTCCTCGACGAGCCCACCGCCGGCATCGACCCCGTCGCACGCCGCTCCCTCTGGGACCTCTTCTTCCAACTCTCCGGCCAGGGCGTCACCTTCTTCGTCACCACCCACTACATGGACGAAGCCGAGCGCTGCGGCCGCCTCGGCTACATCTACATGTCCAAACTCATCGCCCTCGGCACCGTAGCCGACCTCCAGCAACTCCCCGACGCGAACCCTCCCGGCACGTCCCGCCTCGAGCTTGAGGCCCCCGCGGTCTCCGTCCTCCTCGCCCAGCTCCGTCAGTTCCCCGGCGTCCGCGAAGCCACCATCTTCGGCCGCGCCATCCACGCCCTCGTCGATACCACCTCCATCGACGCCCTCCACTCCGCCTTCCCCCAACTAACCCTCCGCGCCATCGAGCCCTCCCTCGAAGACATCTTCGTAACCCTCACCTACCACATCATGGCCGAACAGAAATGACGCCCCCCGACATCACTCCCCAATCAAAACTCTCGCCACCGACACCACCCCCGCCACCCGCGCAGGACCGCAGCCCCTTTTTCGGCCTCATTCCCATAGCCCGCAAAGAACTCACCCACATCCTCCGCGACCCCACCACCCTCTTCTTCGCGCTCCTCATCCCCATCCTCCAGCTCTTCCTCTTCGGCTACGCAGTCGACACCAACGTCCGCCAGGTCCCCACCGTCATCTTCGACGAATCCCACACCCAGCAAAGCCGCTCCCTCATCCAGGCCTTCGCCGCCTCCGACATCTTCCGCATCTCCTCCTACGCGCAGTCCGAGCCCGCCATGTACGCCGCCATGCGCTCCGGCCACGCCCGCGTCGCCATCCGCATCCCCTTCGACTACGCCCGCAACCTCCAGCTCGGCACCACCGCCACCGTCCTCGTCCTCGTCGACGGCTCCGACTCCTCCATCGCCGGCATCACCGTCGACGCCTCCACCGGCGTCGCTCTCGAACAATCCCTCGCCCGCATCCCCGGCCTCACCTCTCAACCCATCGAAGTCCGCCCCTCCGTCCTCTACAACCCCTCCACCCGCTCCGCCAACTTCTTCATCCCCGGCCTCATCGCCATCCTGCTCCAGATGATGATCATCCTCCTCATCGCCCTCTCCCTGGTACGCGAGCGCGAGCGCGGCACTCTCGAGCAGCTCAAGATGACCCCCATCGCCCCTCTCGGCCTCATGATCGGCAAGATGATCCCCTACGGCGCGCTCGCCTTCGGTGAACTCTGCATCATCCTCACCCTCATGCGTTTCATCTTCCAGGTCCCCATCCACGGCAGCCTCGTCCTTCTGCTGCTCATGTCCGTACCTTTCCTGCTCACCGTTCTCGGCATCGGCCTCATCATCTCCACCCGCGCCAAAACCCAGGCCGAAGCCTTTCAACTCGCCATGGGCACCATCCTCCCCTCCGTCTTCCTCTCCGGCTACATCTTCCAGATCGCCAACATGCCCGCTTTCTTCCGCGGCGTCAGCGCCATCATCCCCGCCACCTACTACATCCAGGTCATCCGCGGCATCGTCCTTCGCGGCGCCGGCTTCACAGACCTCTGGCCCAACGCCCTCATCCTTACCCTCATGGGCTCCGCCGCCATCCTCACCGCCGCCTACGCCTTCGTCAAGCAAAACGCCGTCTAGCCCTGCCGCCAGTCCCCCAATCATCGCAACGCCGTTAATCAGTTCACCCCCATAACGCGATGTGTGACATAAATCACACATTCTCGAGAGCTTCTTCGCGTAGGGTTGTAGCTGTAATCTTCCACAGCCTCAGAGAATTGCATCGCTGCCAGCTTTACCGGAGATTCTGCGCATGCATGTTCTCAGCGGCCCCCTACACCTATTCCAAAAGTTTGCGTCCACCGCTTTGAAGCTCCTCGTGTACGGGCTCGCCACGCCCATCCTCCTGGTCGCCGTTCTCGTCACGCTCCCCTATGTCTTACTGGACTTCACCTGGTTTCGCACCCGCGAGATGCTCCTCGGCAATCCCCAACCCAAACGCCTCTGGGAGTTCTAACTCCCTCCTGCCGCTGCAATCCATCCCTCTTTCCAGCGAAACGTTCTGACGCCACTGAACGCATCCTCCTGCGCCGAAAGCCTGCTCTAGATATCGAAGTTTCCCAAAACGCCGTTTTTCGGGACTAAGCCTACACGGGCTCGGATTTAGTATCATCTCGGGAATGGATCGACAGTCTTGGGCAGTGCGATTCTGGCAGCTTGTTGCGCTGGCGGGAGTGTTCCTAGTCGCTTTGGGGACAGCCGCCTTCTATGTAGACGTCGCAGCCCATTTTCGTCTCGATTTCATTGAACACAACTACGACGTGTTCGGGATGAGCATCTTGGTCGGCGTAGGCGTCGCCTTCGTCGGATTTATAGGTTGGGCGAGATTGAGCGACAGGCAGGGGCGGGGGGTAATGGCTGCGTCAGTTTTCGCCGCGCCGTTTGCTGCGCTGCTACTCGGTAGCCCCATCGACGGAATCAACGTCCATGGACCATCTGCAATCTCGATGATGCTGACCATTCCTGCGACGATTCTCGCTGTGATTGTCTTGAATATGGGCAGGTTCAACAGTCCTAAGGTGCTATAGGCCGACGGTCCCGTGAAGTCGCATTTTCGGCAACTTGGAGCCGCAGGGTCCTCAAACGTCATTATCAGGGGAACATCAGAGTACCGGAGCGAAGAAGCCCAACGCCCATATTCCTGCCACCAAGCAGCCTGCCCCCAACGCGGTGAGGAGACGCTGCTGAAACAACAGACGCCCATTTGGAAACAGCCTCTGATACTCGCGATGAAGAGCCCTTCTCTTTGTGAAGTACCAAATAACGGGTGAGAATTGAGTGCCGTCGAAGAGCTTCCCGTTCACTTCTTCGACCATCTTCGCGTTCACGACCGAGGAGGTGATCCCGCAAGCGGCCACTCCTAAGGTGGAAAAAAGCGCAATCGCAAGATGTATGGGCACCGACCCATTCTACGAACGGGCTCAACCTCCTGCAAAGTCGCCTTTTGGGAAAGTTCACTAACTCCGACCCCACGGGAGCGAAGTTGGTTCGAAACCCCGTTTTCACGAACGGTCGAAATGCAAAGCGACGTTTGGCGATCCTATCGGTGCAGCAAAGGAATGCATTTCAATGAACATGGGGAACGCCTTGAGGCATGGAATTCTGTCGATGCCAAATCATTCTTGTCTCGGCCGTGTAGTCGTAGAAGATCATCGTGTCGCCCTGGAACTCGAGTTCTGAGTCTCTCACGGTGTTGTAGAAGCGACCGGCCGACTCTGCTTTCAGGGGCCAAGACTCGTCTGATAGACCGACTATTCGCATCACTAGCCCGCCTCTCTTTAAAGTCAGCTCGATCTTTTGCTTGCTGTCGTCTGAACTGTAGATGCCCGTGCGTGAGAGCATAGCGGCTTGGCCGAGGAGATACTCCTTCCCTGAAGAAGGAGTAATCGCATTCTGATCTGCCTCCAGCTCAAGTAGTTCGTTGATCACTGCGTAGGTGCCGGGCGATCGTTTTGGATCGCCTGCGGTCGAGACGTTGCTGAGTACGACAAACTCGGAATTGCGATGAGGGTAAAACTCTACCTGCGAGTACCATCCTCGGAGGTTTCCATTGTGACCGATAACCTCAGCCCCGTATTGATGTTCGATGAATATCCCATACCCGTAATCTTCAAGTCTGGGTGTGTTCATCTCTGCGAGCGATGCAGGCTTTAAGACCCGGCCGTTTTCGAGCGCATCGATCCACCTCGTGAGATCGGCACCGGTAGAGTACATCGCGCCGGCGGCTCCAAGCACCGACGGGTCCAGCCAGTCGGCGTCTAGCAGCTTGCCGTCGACTGGAATGTATCCAAAGGCTCTATTGGAAATGATCTCCGGCGGTCCTCCAAATCCTGTGTCCTTCATATTGAGCGGCCCGAGAATGTGATCACGGAGAAACTCCGCATATGTCTGACCGCTCACCTTCTCGATAATCGCTCCGAGGAGGAAGTAGCCGAGATTGTTGTACTCGAACTTGCTTCCAGGAGCATTCTTTAGCGGCAGCCCCCGGACCGCATCGATTAAGTCTTGCTGTGTATGCACACCGTGATCGAATTGAGTAAAAGGCTCACCAGACAACACGTCATTCGTAATGCCGGAGGTGTGGGTCAGCAGATCGCGAATGGTGACATCTTTCCAGGCGGGCGGTGCGGCCGATAGATAGAGGCCGATAGGATCGGCAGTCTCAAGCTTTCCTTCTTCCTGCAGTAGGAGGATGCAGGCCGCAGTGAACTGCTTCGTCACCGACGCGATGGCAAAACGAGTGTCCGGTGTGATGGGCACCTTCAATTCCTGGTTGGCGTAGCCGTACACGTTTTCCGCAACGATGCGGCCTCGTTGTGCGACGACGATCTCGCCGCTAAAACCGTCGCGCTGATGATAGAAGTCGCCGATCTGCTGGATCTGCTGCGTCGTCTGCCCGAGGAGGCAGGCGCATTGCGCAAAATAGGCGGCACCAGCAAATAAGAAGAGAAGCGTCCGGTAGATGAACCGTTGGTGGAGTGCTCGCGAGACAGGGCTAATCATTGTTCCGCAGTATAGAGATTGCCGAAGTCAGTTTGCGATCTTGCTACAAAATTCACGTGTTCCGGCGAAGTTAGGTTCCATGCACCAAGCCTTCAGCGCGCTCTAGACCCCAGCAGCACCGTCTAAACAAGAATCTCAGTAAAGCTCCTGAAAAGTCGCCTTTTGAGCAACTTCGAATCGGCGGCGCACAACTCTTAAGTGCCTGATCGCCGGTGGCGGCATAACGTTGCACCCAACTCCACCCTCCCGCCTGATCGCGACGTGACGCCCGCGTCACCGTGCCAACGGCACCCTAATTCCGCTGCGACCCCAACCGCTCCACCGCCGCCCGGCGCCAGCACTCAATCGCGTGGTCATTCACCATCCCCGCGGCCTGCATCCACGCATACACAATCACCGGCCCCACAAATTTGAACCCCTTCTTCTTCAACTCCTTCGACACCTTCTCCGACATCGCCGTCGACGCCGGAATCCGCCCCCGCTTCTCCACCCCACCGCTCTGATCCCACGAATCCTGCTCCGGCCGCCCGCCCACCAACCCCCAGACCCACTCCCCAAACCCCTCCCCAGCCCGCTCCATCTCGTTGAAGATCCGCGCGCCCGCAATCGTCGCCTCAATCTTCGCCCGCGCCCGCACAATCCCCTCGTCGGACATTAACCTGACAATGTCTCCCTCTCCAAACCGCCCCACCTTCTTCGGATCGAACCCCTTGAACGCCCGCCGAAACCCCTCCCGCTTGCGCAAAATAATGTTCCACGACAGACCCGCCTGGAAGCCCTCCAGCATCAGCAGCTCCCACAACGCCCGCCCATCGCGCTCCGGAACGCCCCATTCCTCATCGTGATACGCGCGCATCCCAGCATCGCTCTCCGCCCACCCACACCGCACCTTCGCCGCTGTCGCCATACCCATCCTTCTGCCGTAAGTGCCCAAAACCAAGCAACTTCCTGCCACGATCCCTCGAATCGTCACACTCAAGCATCGCTCTCCGGGAGTACCTACCTGGATGCGTCAGACCCATTCCATCTCATTTGTTTCTAATGACATCCCATTTCGGGACTAAAGTATGGAAGACCGAGGCCGATATCTATGAGTACCATGTCGCAGCCAATCCAGACCGTCGAACCTAGAGTGCCTCTCTTCGACGCCCGTCACACCGTCGCCAGCAAGCTCGCGGCGGACTTCAGCCGCCTGAAAGCTCCGCTTCGGATGCTCGCAGGCCTGTTCCTCTTCCCCTTTCTCCTGCTCGTCGCGATACTCGGCTTCCTGGTCGTGCTCACAGATTTCGCCTGCTTCCGTTTAGGCGACCTTCGTGCCGGCCATCCCCGGCCCAAGGGCCTCTGGGAGTTCTAGCCCCACCTGGGCACACTTCCCCTCCGCGCACGCAGCCAAGGCTTAGCGCACGTACCCAGACGGCAGCACCACCGCCCAGCGCGCCAGCCCACTCCATCGCGCCCGTCAGCCGCTATACCCCACCTACCGGTTCTCCAGCTCCTTCGACACCTTCGAGACCTTGGCCGCCGCCTCTTCCGATAGCCTGTGTGCCTCGCGCGCGTGCTCCATCGCCAGCAGCGACTGCTCATGCCCTCCCAAATGATCGTTCATGTTATGCGAAGCAGCTGCCGCCTCATGCGCATGCGCTGCCTGTAAATGACGTTCAGCAGCCGCCGAGTAATGTGTATTGGGCATTTCGAGATCCTCTGTTTCCTTATGATGCCGCACCCAACCACCGAGAAGCCCGCCACCATCCCCTCTCAGGCGAATCCCGCCCCCAACCAAAACCTGTCAAGCCCCCAACCCCCAAAAGTATAGTTATCAAAGGGTTCCGTGACAGGGCAGACAGATTTAGGGGAGGGTGGCGCAGGCACCCAAGTCGTTGATGACCATGCGCACTTCTCCGCTCAAGTAGGATGCAAAGCTAATGGCGTCCACACCTACTTGTGCGATCGCCGGCTCATTGAGCGCTACGCCAAAGGAAAATCCCATCTGATGCTGCGCGTCCGCAGCCGGAAGGCTTGCGAGTATTTGGCCCTCATGCATCGGGAAAGTCGGGACGGATGCCCCGATTATCTGGTGTGGAACCGAGAGGGATTTGAGAGTGGGATTCTGAGTGACACGGGAAAACACCGTATCGAGTTTCTTTCGCTCCTCTGGAGTTATTGTGCGAGCCATCGGGCTATAACTTGCGGTCAGCGGAAGTCGATGTTTATCTATGATGTCGAGTTTATGCAGTTGCCAGAGCGCATGGCCATTCCCTCTTTGGTATGGCTGGATACGTCTAAAAATTTGCAGGCAATAATCCCGCGCGCCCTGTATACATCCCTGCAGAGCGGCGTCGAAACCGTCGGAAGTATCTCGGATCGGGAACTTCGTGTCCTTGATAGCCCGCGCTCCCACGGGTCGGACAATTGCGTGGGCCAAGTAATCGAGCGAGCTATGGAGATTATGGATGGCGTCCCCAAGAATGAGACTTATCTCAACAGGGATGACGGGTACGCTCTTGAGGTAGTAAATTAGGTCGCCGGTCTCTTCATTTGTCTTTTTGCCGACATGGTCACGATTCGCGTCCCCGAAAGCGGCGACGGCGCTTCTGAAATCCTTGATATGCTTTTCGGCCCGGTCGTATTTCGCCCAGACATCTCTATAAGACATTAGCGGCTCCGTGTTCTACGATTCGACCATGAAGACGCTCCCAGCGACCAGCACTTTCGCATCCCCCGGATAGGTTGGAGCAAAAACGCGAAATGGGGGGCACCATCCCGAGCCACCAGTCCACAAAGAAAAAGCGCCCGACCCCCGGCAAGCCTCGCCAGCGATCAAGCGCCTTTCTAATCCCTATTCCCTGCTTTTAGCAGTTGAAGTTGACTTCCTCTTCCTCTTCCACGCCATAGCGCCGCAGCAGGTTCGGCAAATTCTGCGAGAACGCCGCACGCGGCATCACCACATCGCAACCCGCCTCCACTGCCTTCGCCTTGAGATCACCCTGCAGATGCGACAGGAACCCGACGATCGAAGCCGACCGCTTCAGTTTGGCCTTGAGCTTCGGAATCAGCGTCAGCGGCTTCGCATTCGCATTGTTCAGGTCAAACACGATCAGCGCCGGCTTATTCTCTTCGCTGTCCGTCAACGCCGCCACCGCGTCCTTATCGTTCTTGATGAACGACACCTTCACGCCCAGCTTCTTGGCCGTCTCCTGGATCTTGGCCTGGAAGAACAGCTCTTCGATGAAGAAGTAGATGTGCGTCTGTGCGCCTTCGGGTATCGGAATCGGCCGCGGCATCGAGCGGTCAATCGGCTGCGAGTCTCCCGTATGCCGATGCCCGTTTCTACGCCCCGACAGCTGGATCGTCGATGGCGGTGCATCGCCAAACTCTCCGGACGCGCGATAGCTGTGATCCATCGGCCCAACAAAGCCGCGCTCTCGCGCCTGTCCGCCGCCCTTGCCCTTGCGCTTGAATCCGCCCGCCTGGTTGCCGAAGTTGTCCGGACGATAGCCTCCGCCACCGCCGTACCCGTTCCCATTCGACGAGCCAGCTTCCGCGCGGAAGTCGTTGCCCGGATTCTCGCTCCGGCCACCGCCACCGCCGCCGCCCGGACGACGTTCCCGGTCCCTGAACTTCTTCTTCCAGCGCTTGCCGCCCTGGCCCTGTGGCTGACCCTGCGCCTGCTGTCCGCCCCCGCCGCCATTGCTCTGCTGCCTGCGCGCCTGCTGTGGTGCGGCCGACGCTGCCAGTGCCAGGCTCTCGCCCTCCATCACCAGCGGCACAATCTGCGGTCCTGCCTCGCCATCGCCACCGGCGACCGTCGGGCCATCTCCCGCGACCTTGTTCTTCCGCTTGCGGCGACGACGCCGGCTGCTCTTGCTCTGACCCATCCCCGGCCCGGGCTGGCCGTCGTCGTTAGCCCCTCCAGACTCCGACGATTCGAAGTCTGAGTTGCCGTAATCCCCGCCGCTATACTCCTCCGTCGCGTTGTACGACGTGGTGTCTACTGCATTCTGCTCTGCCATGGTGCTTTGGTTTCCCCTTGCAATTGGGTGCTTGAGGCGCATCGGGCATGTCTCTGTCTTGGCCCTTCGGTCCGGTGTGGACCTGACTGGGACTGTCTCCGAAACGGGTCAATCGTAGTCTCTCTCAAGCGTTGACTCGAAGTTGATCTGTCGTACGTTGCAGGCGATTGGTACACGTCTGGGCACCTGCGCCCCGGACCGTATCCTGTCCGTTCCCGGCCCATTCCCGGCCCGCCTGCCTTCCCGGCAAACGGCTTGCTGCTCTATAAAAGGGCTCACTCATCCAAATTCATTATGGGGGAATCAAAACCTCGGTTTTTGTACTATCAACCTAAAAGCCTTGCACGTTCAACCGAATCGCTTTGCACTTCCAACCCAATTCCAGCTCAGCCTTCATTCGTCTCGCGGCTCAGCTTCTCTACTGCACTCTCGGAGCGACTCTTGTTCGCTAAAAGCGACTCTCTTGTTCGCTAAATTTGATTGAACCTCATCTTGGTCCAGATCTCCGTAGCACGCTATCGGTTGATCTCGGAGTCTACCAGAGCTGATCCTGGAGTGCTCGGTTACGATCCTCGCAACCCTTATGATGCCCCATCTTGCGATTCGGGCATCTGCCGGAACCCACGCTATTACTCTGCAAACTCATCGGGTACGTGAACCAACCGGAATATACACGGTGGGATGTCAACCCCTAAAGCCCGCTGAACATCATCATCTTACGCTTGGCAACCAAGAAGTGCAACCTTTAAAGAGCGCACCGAAATCACAAAGCACCTTTGCTCCCGCTAACTACCTTCCCCACCTGTTGATAACCCTGATTCCCCCTGAAAGCCGATGGGGCCATCTCCCCTCCCCGGAAGATGGCCCCTAGCCCCTAACAGCCAGTCACTGGCCTCCAAATTGGTCCTTTCGGCGCCGAAGCTCCCGAAGGGCCCTCGTTTGGTGGGTGGGAATTCCTCTTGATGGGAACCTCTACATCCCTTTACCCGTGAACTGCGCAGGCTCCAAACATCCGTCAGTCAAGCTCTCTGTCCTCCGGCTTGATCTCGAACACTTGGTATTGATGCAATCTTCATACCAAACCCAAAATGGCCGTTTCCCCCGCAAACTCCGAAATCCTATCGCCAAAAACCACCAAAAACCGGAAATGCCGCCTTCCAACCTCCGTTTTTCGGAAGAGTCGAATCCCTTCCCCCCCACATCCAATGCCCGCCACAATTGACCCGACTCATACGGTCTCCTATAATTGCGCTCAGCCGACTGTCCTCTCGCGCCCGCAACCCTTTCCGTCATTTTTCCATGATGCGATAGAGCCAGCGGACAACACCTACGGGTGTCTCAACGGGCGGAGGAAGGTTGGCAGCCTTCCCTGCGGCGCTTTGCGCCGGGAGTAACCCAGAAGAAATCTCCGGAATCCGGATCCTTGTAAGGAGTCTCACACACCGCATGAACCGTACCTTTGTCTTTGCTACTGCGCTGGCAACCGGCCTCGCAGCCTCCTCCCTCCTGGCACAAACCACCAAAGCACCGGCAACCGCTCCCCGTCCAGCAGCCCCCGCTGCCCAGGCTGAGGTCAAGCCGGAAGCCATTCCCGCCAAGGTTGCCGTCATTGCGTTTGAGCAGGGTGTCGTCGCCACCAACGAAGGCCAGCGCGCCGTACTCGATATCCAGAAAAAGTACGAGCCCAAAAAGACCGCCATCGACGCCCAGTCCGCTGAGCTCGATTCCTTGAAGAAGCAGTATCAGGCTCTCCCCGCCACCATGTCCGACGAGGAGCGCGCCACCCGTATGAAGACCATCGACGACAAGACCAAGGCTCTCCAGCGCGATGTCGAAGATGCTCAGAACGCCTACAACACCGATGTCCAGGAAGCCTACGGCAAGGTCGCCCAGAAGTTCGGCGGCACTGCGGTTAAGTATGCCCAGGATCACGGCTTCACTCTCCTGCTCAACATCGGCGGACAGCAGCAGCTTCCCACCGTGCTCTGGTGGCAGCGTGAAACCGACATCACCCAGGCCACCATCGATGCTTACAACGTAGCTTCCGGCGTCCCAGCTCCTCCGCCGCAGGCTCCCACCGCACCGCGTCGCGCACCCGCAGCTGCTCCCCACCAGTAACTCGCAGTAGTGCAACGTAGCGACAAAACAATAATCTGCAAAAAAAATGGAGGCCTCCGGGCCTCCATTTTTTTCGTCTACGGATGCGGCTACATCCTGGGCAAACCGCTCCGGCGCTAGAAGCACCAATCGTCAGTGACTCGTTTGCCGCCAACAGTGACACTCAGATGGCCAGTAGCCTTCGCCGGCTCAGATCCTTCTGTACATCCCAAGCCTCCCTCCACTTGATACACCACCTGGCCGGACCTAAACGTATAGACGGGATGCGAGCAAACGCCGGTCCCTTCAAACTCTTGCTTCCCATGCGCGAGGTCTACGTCGGGTGCAGCGCTCAGTGACTTCGGCTTGTTCCAGGAACGATACCGAAAGCCACCACCTTCCAGCTCATCGATTGCGATGCGATGAGTTTTCGTCTCACACGCAAAAATCAATGCCGATTTCTTCGACTCTGCTTGCTGATCTCGCAGGTTCACAGTCCCCAACGTGAACCGGTGGCCGTCCGTCGATACCCAGATGATGCCGCGCTTGTAGCCGAGACCCTCGTCGTACCGACAGATGTAATCGTCCGTGACAGTCGCCAGCACTTCGCTGCGAACTTCCGGCGTAAAGATCTCCGAATAGTGTCCATCAAGCGATTCAGCGTCTGGAATGAGCAGCGTTCCTTTGTTGGTATTCACCCGCAAGGGATACCCGACAAGAAAGGCGAGCGCCGCCGTATCGTTTTGCTCTAAAGCCGAACGCAACTCGGCATCGAACCGCGTGAAGATCGCCACCTGCTGCGCCGAAGGGGAGATACCGCCTGAGCCCGTGCAAGGCGCGCCGCTGTACGGCATGTCAGACACTTTCGTCGGAGACTGAGAAACTGCTGCGCTCGAAAGCGCAAACACCGAAACGAGGATTGCCACCGCAGATCGCATCAATGCCCTCAAGCAGGAATGAAGGCAGTCTACTATTCTTATTCCTCGCCCACCTTCAACACCGCGAGGAACGCCTCCTGCGGAATGTCCACCTTCCCAATCCGCTTCATCCGCTTCTTGCCTTCCTTCTGCTTCTCCAGCAACTTTCTCTTCCGGCTGATATCCCCGCCATAGCACTTCGCGATCACGTTCTTCCGGATCGCCGTCACCGTCGATCGCGCAATCACCTTCGACCCAATCGCCGCCTGGATCGCCACTTCAAACATCTGCCGCGGAATCAGCTCGCGCATCTTCTCCACCAGCACCTTGCCGCGATCGTACGCCGCATCCTTGTGCACGATGATCGAAAGCGCGTCCACCGGATCGCCGCCAATCAGAATATCCATCTTCACCATCGGCGAAACCCACATGCCCGACAGGTGATAGTCGAGCGATGCATACCCCCGCGACACCGACTTCAGCCGGTCATAGAAGTCCAGCACAATCTCGTTCAGCGGCAGCTCATACGTCAGCATCACCCGCGTCTCGCTCACGTACTCAATATTCTGCTGCCGTCCGCGCTTATCTTCCACCAGCTTCAAAATGTTGCCGACATACTCTTCGTTGGTCAGAATCTTCGCCGTGATCACCGGCTCTTCAATCTCTTCGATCTCCGTAGGATCCGGCCAGCGCGAAGGATTGTCCACGCTCAGCACCGACCCATCCGTCATCGTGATCTTGTACTGCACACCCGGCGCCGTAATGATCAGGTCAAGATCATACTCGCGCTCCAGCCGCTCCTGAATAATCTCCAGGTGCAGCAGCCCCAGGAACCCGCAGCGAAATCCAAACCCCAGCGCCACCGAACTTTCCGGCTCAAAATTAAAGCTCGCATCGTTCAGCCGCAGCTTCTCCAGCGCATCCCGCAACATCCCGTGCGCATGCGAGTCCACCGTATACAACCCAGCGAACACCATGCTCTTAATATCTTCAAAGCCAGGCAGCGCCTCGGCGCACGGCCGGTCCACATGCGTAATCGTGTCGCCCACCTTGGTGTCGGCAACATTCTTAATCGTCGCAACAAAGAATCCAACTTCGCCCGCGCTCAACTCCTCCAGCACCACCGGCTTCGGCGTCATCACACCCATCGACTCCACATCGAACTGCCGCCCATTCGACATGATCTTGATCCGATCGCCCTTCCGCAGCCGCCCATTGATAATGCGTGCCAGCACGATCACGCCGCGATACGCATCAAACCACGAATCGAAAATCAGCGCCTGCAGCGGTGCCTCCGCATCCCCCTTCGGCGAAGGCAGCAACATCACCACCGCCTCCAGGATGTCCGCCACGTTCAGCCCCGTCTTCGCGCTCACGCAAACAGCATCGTCCGCCGGCAGCCCCACCGACTTCTCAATCATCGCCTTCGTCCGTTCAATATCGGCGCTCGGCAGATCAATCTTGTTGATGACCGGAATAATCTCGAGGCCCCCGGCGATCGCCAAATAAGCATTCGCCAGCGTCTGCCTCCACGCCCTGCGACGCATCCACCACCAGCAGCGCACCCTCACACGAAGCCAGCGACCGCGACACCTCGTAGCTAAAATCTACGTGCCCCGGCGTATCAATCAAATTCAGTTGATACGTCTCGCCATCCGACGCCGTATACATCATCCGCACCGTGTGCGCCTTGATCGTGATCCCGCGCTCGCGCTCCAGGTCCATGGCATCCAGCACCTGGGCCTGCATCTCGCGCGAGGTCAAACTCCCGGTCAGCTCCAGTAGCCGGTCCGAAAGAGTTGATTTGCCGTGGTCAATATGCGCGATGATCGCGAAGTTACGAATGTGCTTTGGATCCATGGAGAGTACAAAAGGCCTTAACCTCCATCTTAACACCCGCGCCAGCCCATCGCTCCGCACCCTCGCGGGCCCACAAAGAACCAGTCAGCCCGTCCAACCCTTACAATGTGGTTGCTGATGCTGAACTTGAAAACTACCTCCCACGTCGGCCGCTCCCTTGCCGTTATCTCCGCGCTGTTGGTCCTGCTGACGCTCACCGGTTGCCCGGACACCCGCAGCCGTACCGCCGCCCCCGGCTCCGCGCCCGCGAATGCCACCGCTCCCACCCTGCAACAGCAGCAGTCCACCACCCAGGCTCAGACGCAAGCCCAGCAGTCCGCCAATCAAATCGTCGCCGCCCAGCACGCACAAAAAGTGCAGGCCCTCATCGCCAAAACCCAGGCCAGTTATCAGTCCGGCGTCACCAACTACAACGCCAACCGTCTCGACGCCGCGCGCCACGACTTCGACACCGCCGTCGACACCATGCTCTCCAGCGGCATGGATCTCAAAGACGATCCCCAGCTCTCCGACGAGTTCGACCAGCTTCTCTCCGCCATCAACTCCCTCGAGATGGTCGCCCTCAAGCAAGGCAATGGTTTCTCCGGCCAGATCGAAGAAGCCCCCGCCGACGCCGCCAACGAGGTCACCTTCCCTTCCAACCCCGAGCTCGTCGGTAAAATCGCGGCGGAGTTGAAGACCACCAAGTCCGATCTTCCCCTCGTCGTCAACGACTACGTCGCCGGCTGGATCAGCTACTTCTCCAACAACCCCAACGGTCACGCCCACCTCGTTCGCTCGCTCGAGCGCGCCGGGAAATATAAGACCATGATCTCCAAGGTCCTCAGCGACCAGGGCGTTCCCCAGGACCTCATCTATCTCGCCGTGGCCGAGTCCGGCTTCCAGCCCCAGGCCATGAATGGCGGTTCAGGCGCCGGCGGCATGTGGCAGTTCATGCCCTTCCGCGGAGCCTATGGCCTCGAACGCAATGGTTACTTCGACGAGCGCTTCGACCCTCAGCTCTCCACCCTCGCCTACGCCCGCTACATGAAGTCTCTCTATAACCAGTTCGGCGACTGGTATCTCGCCATGGCTGCCTACAACTGGGGTCCGGGCCGCATCCAGCATGCCGTCGCCAAGACCGGCTATGCCGACTTCTGGGAGCTCTACCGCCGCAACGCCCTTCCTGGCGAAACGAAAAACTACGTCCCCAGCATCATCGCCGCCGCCATCATGGCGAAAAATCCCCAGCAGTACGGCCTCACCGACGTCGTTCCCGATGCCGCCGTCCTCTCCGATGACGTCACCACCAACTACGCCATCGACATGCGCCTCGTCGCCGACCTCACCAATGCATCGCTCCCTGAGATCGTCGCGCTCAACCCCGCCCTCCTGCGCCTCTCCACCCCCGACGACATCCCCTACGGCCTGCATCTTCCCCCCGGCACCCACGACATGTTCGTCACGCGCCTGAAAGATATTCCCGAGGCTGACCGCACCACCTGGCGCTTCCACGTCGTGCAGAACGGTGAGACCCTCGACCAGATCGCCGAGTCGCTGCACGCCCACCCCGCCCAGATCACTTCCGTCAATGACCTCACCGACCCCATCGAGGCCGGCGACGAACTCGTCATCCCCATCGCCGCCAGCAGCCGCCTCACCCCCGGCGAACGCTACACCGTGCGCCGCAACGACACCCTCGTCACCGTCGCCGATCGCTTCGGCGTCTCCGTCGAGCAGCTGCGTACATGGAATCACCTCTCCTCCAATCACGTCGCCCCGGGCCACTCGCTCTACGTCGTCGAGCCCATTCGACTCGCTCCCGCAACCCGCGAACATCGCCATCACGCCGGCGTCGCCACCTCGCACAACGCCAGCGCAACGCACCATCATGGCAGCGCCCAGGAACACTCCTCGACACGCTCCGCCGGCCATGCGCACACCACCAACAGCGAAAAAAAGAAGTCGAAAAGCAAGCAGAGGTCTAAGTGACGGACCTCACACGCGGTAGCCACTCCGGGACTGTGGGTAGAAAAATATGCACTGCCCTAAAAAAGGTGCTTGCTATTTCATAGCTCCACGCGTAATCCTGTTGACATCATCATGCGACGCATCTGTGTCGCATGACGCGAGATACAGCTTCAAGGAATGCAAGACAAGCAAGATTGATTTACCGTCACGCACGAAATTTGGAGTTGGGGGAAAAGGTCATGTTGCAGGACGAGGAAACCATCAAGCTCTACGCTGCCGGATACGATGAGGACGACACCGACGAAGTCATCGATGTCGACTCCCTCGATGAAGAGGACGAAGAAGAGGAATTCAACACCGTGATCCACGTCGAGGAAGCTGAAGTCTTCGCACCCTCTCCCAGTCCCGTCGCTCCCTATGAGCCGCCCACCCGGCTCTCGATTGAGCCCACCCCCAGCGCTCCTCCCCCTCCACCCGCAGCGCCCAAAAAGGCGCCCGCGAAAAAGGCTCCTGCCAAGAAGGCCCCCGCGAAGAAGGCTCCTGCAAAGAAAGCACCAGCCAAGAAAGCACCCGCCAAGAAAGCCCCGGCGAAGAAGGCCGTCAAGAAAGCAGTGAAGAAGGCTCCAGCAAAGAAGGCAGCAAAGAAAGCCGTCAAGAAGGCTGCGAAGAAAGCTCCCGCGAAGAAGAAATCAGCGGGCAAAAAGATTTCAAGTTCTGCCGCGAAGTCAGCACGTGCTCTGCGCGGCGGTAAGTCTGCCCATAAAAAGGCAGTCGGCAACAAGAGCACAAGCACCAAAAAAACCACTATGAGAGGTAAGACCTTGGCAACGAAGAAAGCTGCAAAGAAAGCTACAAAGAAGGCCGTCAAGAAGGCTCCTGCAAAGAAAGCCGTCAAGAAGGCTGTCAAGAAGGCCGCTAAGAAGGCTGCACCGAAGAAGAAGTAACTTCGGCGCACCACAACCGCAGTAAAAGGCAAGCAAAAGCGCCCGGCTCCTCTCACGAGGCCCGGGCGTTTTTGCGTCTGCTCTCATTCGTCAACTACGTCTCTATCGTTCGATACCTACTTCTTCTTTGCCTCAATCGCCGCCAGCACCTCTGCGCTGTGCCCCTGGATATCGTCAACCTTCCACACCTGCACAATCTTGCCCTCGGGCGAGATCAGGAACGTGTCGCGCTCGGCATAATGAACCGGCCCAAACGACTTCACCGGCACGCCATACACGTCCACCACCTTGTGCTCCGGATCCGCCAGCAGCTTGAACGTCAGCGAGTCCTTCGCGCAGAACGCCTTGTGGCTGTCCGCCGTATCCAGCGACACGCCCAGCACCACCGCGTTCAACGCATCGTACTTCTTCAAATCGCGCTGAAAGTTGTGCGCCTCAATCGTGCACCCTTGCGTCTGGTCCTTGGGATAGAAATACAGCACCACCCACTTGCCCTTGTAGTCGTTCAGAGACACCGGCAGGTTCTCCTGCGAAGGCAACGTGAAATTCGGCGCCTCGCTTCCAACCTGCGCCATATCGGCCGCCGCCGACGCACTCTTGGTCAGCGTAAAACTCGCCGCCAACGCCACTGCACATCCTGTTGCAATCCACCGTTTCCGAAGCATGGGGAGATCTCCTGGGGCGCGTTCCTAGGTGCAAAACTCGACGCCGCTTGCCATCTTACGACAACCGGACCGACGACCTGTCACTGGATTGTCACCGCTGCCGGGTGCCCCATCCGTACCCGCACTCGCCGTCCGCGCAGAGCCTCAACCCTCGCCGTCCGCGCAGGACCCAACCATCGAAATCCCCGCAGCCTCCGCCGCCGCAATCACCGCCTCCCGATCGAACACCAGCGTCCGTCCCGCCTCCACACACAGACACGTCGCCCCCGCCGCAACCATCGCCTCAATCGTCGGAACCCCCACCACCGGCACATCGAACCGCATATCCTGGTTCGGCTTTGCGACCTTCACCACCGTCAGCCGCCGCTGCAACGTACTCGCTTCCCCATCAAAATCCATCCCCCGAAAAATCTCCCCCGCCCGCGCGATCGTCGCGTCCGTTCCTTCCATCGCCTCCACCGCAACGCACGCCCCCGCCGCTATCACCACCGTCTGCCCCAGGTCGAATCCCGCAATCCCTCGCGCCACCTTCACCCCATACTCCATGTCGCCCAACTCCATCTCATCCGGAGCCCGCCGCGTCATCACGCCCGCCGGCGCCAGCATCGGCTCCAAATAAGCCGTGGACGACATCAACTCAATCCCCTCATCCTCCAGCACCTTCGCCACCGCGCCCAGCAGCATATCCGTATTCCGAGTCCGCAAATTCAGCAGCAGCTTCGCCAAGCGCCAGTCCGGCCGTATGCTCGAAAAAATCTGCTTGTGCTTTACCTGTCCCGCCATCACCGCCCGCGTCACGCCCTCGCTCTTGAACATCTCGATCAGCCGCGACAGCTCTCCCAGCGAAAGCCAGTGCACGCGCACGCCTTCCGGATCGCGCGCCGCCCGCTCCTCCATCTCCGCGTCTGTCTCCTCCTTGATCGCCGCCACCACCACCCGCAATCCCTGCGCCCGCGCCGCATCCAGCAGCAGAAACGGAAACCTTCCGTTCCCCGCAATCAACCCCAGCGACGAAGAGCCCGGCCCCACTCCCTCGCCCGGCATCCTACTTGATCACTCCACGTTCGCTCGCCGCCACAAACTCCGCGAGATACTTCACATGCTCTCCACCCGCACCCTGGTCCAACATGTCGTTAATCATCTCCAGCGCCTGCGTCGTATTCTGCTTCCCGCTCGTCAGAACGCGCATCGCCGTCGTCAGCTCGCGCAACTGCTCGGCCGTAAACCCGCGCCGCTGCAACCCCACCTTGTTCACCCCATACGCATGATTATTTCGCTCAATCGAAGTCAACGAGTAAGGCATCACATCCTGCGTAATCGTCGTCCCCCCGCCAATGTAGGCGTACCGCCCAATGCGGCAGAACTGGTGCACCGGCGCATTCGCGCTCAGCGTCACATAGTCCTCCACCGTCACATGCCCCGCCAGCGTCGCACCATTCGGCAAAATACACTCATTCCCAATCGTCGAGTCATGCCCGATGTGCACATACGCCATGATCAAATTCCCCGACCCCACCCGCGTCACGCCGCCCCCACCCGTCGTCCCACGCGAAATCGTCACATACTCGCGAATCGTATTGCCATCGCCGATCTCTACCCGCGTCGGCTCGCCGGCATACTTCAAATCCTGCGGCGCAATCCCCAAACATGCGAACGAAAAAATCTTGTTCCGCGCCCCAAACGTCGTATGCCCATCCAGCACCACGTGCGACACCAGTTCGCATCCCTCGCCCAGCACCACGTTCGGTCCAATCGTGCAGAACGGCCCCACCGAGCAGCTCGCCGGAATCACCGCACCTTGGGCCACAATGGCCGTCGGATGAATGCCCGCCGTCGGATGAATACTCACTTCGCCTGCCCCTCCACCGAAGCCTCCGCCGCCTTCTTATTCCCGCGCGGCACCAGCATGCACATAATCGTCGCCTCGCAGGCAAGCACGCCCTCCACCGTCGCCTTGCCGATCAGCTTCACCGCCGTCCGCCGCCAGTTCAACACCGTCACCTCGATGCGCAACTGATCTCCCGGCACCACCGCCCGCCGAAACTTCGCGCCCTCGATCCCGGTAAACACCATCAACTTGTCATCGCGGTCAGGAATCTCGGTCAGCAGCAGCGCCCCACCCGCCTGCGCAATCGCCTCCACAATCAACACGCCCGGCATGATCGGATAATCCGGAAAGTGCCCCACAAAGTGCGGCTCATTCGCCGTCACATTCTTGATCGCCACAATCCGCGTCTTGCGCTCCATCTCGATCACGCGATCAATCAGCAACAGCGGATACCGATGCGGCAAAATCGCCATGATCTCAACAATATCCATCGTCGTCTTTTCAGGCGCAACCACAGCCGTCTCGGGCACAACCTGTTCAGCCGCGGAGCTCAAAGGGGAATCACTCATAACGAGGCCCAGAATACCACCGCACGCACCCCACCGCCCTCGCCTTTCTTTCCGTCATTCCGTAACGGAATCTGCCTCTGTCGTTGTCGTTGCGTTTGCCTTTCTTTCTGTCATTCCCTCTGGGAATCTGCTTCTGCCTTTCCGTTCCCAACCCAAACTCTGTCATCTCGACCGCAGCATCACGCGCTTGCCTTTGACTTGCGAAGTGGAGAGACCCCTGTATTGACCTCTCTCCTACTTCTTCTTCTCCAACCCCTTGCTCGGATCAAAAAACTCCGCCCCCAGCGCCACGTTATAAACCACCTTCGTCACAAACCGCTCACTCGCCCGATCCCCGTTATGCCTCGTCGTCACCGAGTACGGCGTCATGATCCCCTGCACCGGGTGGTAATCCGCAAACTCCACCGCATCCGTATTCCAATCCTTAAACTCCACGTCCCGCCACCGCCAAACAACACTCACCGGCAGATGCGTGCGCGCATCCAGCATCACCGTAACCGCATCGCCGCTCTCACGCTCAACCCTCACCTCATCCACCAACTCACTCTCCGCCAACTTCGCCCCCTCATACCTCACCTCCACATCCTTCTCCCGCAACCACTCCCTCACCACCAAATCCAGCGAGTGTTCCCGCGCCCGCTCGAAATCCGCAACCTCCTTCGCCCCCAGCGCCGTCGCTCCCTTATACGTGACCTCATACCCACGATCGCCCGTCCACACCTGCGCAACATCCCGATGATCCGTCGCAATCAACGCCCCATAATGCGCCACCACCACCACCCGCAGCGCAAACGGATTCATCCGCCCATACTCCTCAAACTCCGGAGCCCCCGCATCCGCCTGCCCCTTATAAAACTTCGCCACCCGCCCATACACAATCCAAGTCTGCCGATTCCGCCACGCCTCTCCCCCCAGCGCCGCCACCATCCCATCCATCAGCTCCCGCCCGCGCCCCGCCTCGTCTCCCTGCGACACCTGCACACTCGGTACCGCCGACGCCTGCCCCCACGCCGCCGCCCCAACCAACGCCACCCCCAACCCGACCATCCCTACCCACAAACCCAATCCCATCCCAGCCACCTACTCACTACCCACTACTCTCTACCTACTACTCACTACCCACTGCCCTCACCCCGCCAGCACTGCCCCGCCATTCACATTGAACACCTCGCCCGAAACAAATCCCGCCCACTTCGTGCACAGAAACACCACCGGCCCCGCAATCTCCTCCGGCTCCGCCGCCCGCCCCAGCGGTATCAGCCCCAGCGCCTTCACCGACGCCACCGGGTCCCCCAGCGTCCCCTCCGACATCTCCGTCCGCACCCACCCCGGCGCCACGCAGTTACACAAAATCCCCTGTGGCCCCAGCTCGCTCGACAAGCTCTTCGTCAGCGAGAGCAGCGCCCCCTTACTCGCCGCATAGTCCGCATGAAACGCCTCCCCCCTCTGCGCCGCCGTCGAAGCAATCAACACCACATGCCCCCGCACAAGACGTCCCTCAAAACCGGGTGCCCCCTCTTCGGCTGCCCCAGGTCCGGGTGCCCCAGGTCTCGCTTCTGAGACCTGGGTTTCCCCTTGCCCCAGCATCTTCTGCACCGCCGCCTGCACCAACCCAAACACGCTATCCAGATTCACCCCCAGCGTCCCGCGCCACTGCGCCGCACTCATCGTCGCCATCGGCTGATCATGCGGAGGCCAGATCCCATGATTCACCACCAAGCAATCCACCCGCCCCCAAACACCCACGGCCGCCGCCACCAGCGCCTGCCCATCCTCCACCGAAGCCAACTCCTGCTTCAGCGCGCGACAAAACTCCTCACCCCCACAAGCCGCCACCAACTCCCGCGCCTGCGTCTCGGCGCTCCGATAGCTGAACACCACCCGCGCCCCTGCCTGCCGAAACAACCGCACCGTAGCCGCACCAATCCCGCGCGACCCACCCGTTACCAGCACCACCTTGCCGTCCAGCGTCAGCGACAGCCCTCGCACCATCTCGTCCATTGCCATAACCAGAAGCTATCGGTTGCGCGCTCCGCATGCAAATTTCACGCCTCCTCCCTCCTTCCAAAAGTATCTAATCTCCTATCGCCCTGCACCACCAGAACGCGATACGCTTACAACGTTCTACTTCAGCGCTCCACCCATCCCACCAAGGAGTGTCTCCCCTCATGAAATACCTCTACCTCATCTGCCGCATCCTGCTCGGCCTGATGTTTGTCGTCTTCGGCGCCAACATCCTCCATCCCTTCATGCCCATGGAGCCGCCGCCCCCCGGCTCGCCAACCGCCCAGTTCATGGGAGTCATGGGCCCCACCGGATGGATGCATGTCGTTGGTCTCTGTCAGGTCCTCGGTGGCCTGCTCGTCCTCATCGGAGGCACCGCACCCCTCGGCCTCGTCATCCTCGGCCCCGTCATCGTCAACATCCTTACCTTCCACGCCCTCATCCTGGGCGGTCACGGCATCGGCCCAGGTCTGGTCGCAACCCTGCTTGAGCTCATCCTGATCTACGCCTATCGCGCCAACTTCGCCGGCATCTTCACCTACAAAGCCACCCCCACCCTCTAGCCGACACCCCATCAACCGGTGCATCGGCTGTTGCTTTTGTTGTTGCCTTTGCCCTTTTTGGTTGTCATCCCGCAGGGATCTGCTTCTTTTTTTGCCGTTGCTTTTGCCTTTGCGTTTCTTTCTGTCATTCCCTTTGGGAATCTGCTGTTCGTTCGTCGGGGTGCGCAATCCGGCGCTCGCCTGTCACGAACGGAATGAAGCCAGGGAACCGCCCTTACCCGCGCTTCCCTGGCTTCTTCTTCGCCTCTGCCCGCGTGGCCAGCACCTTCCGTCTCTCCGCGATCACCTTCGCCTGCGCCCGCTGCGGCATCGCCAGCACCTCCCGAACCCCCTTCGGCAGCTTCCCCAGCGTAATCTCATGCGCCGCGCGCAGCTCACTCTCCCACTCCGCATTCCGCCACACGTCCCACCGCTCCACCGCCACCCAGTGAATCCGCGCCATGTACGGTGCCGGCACAATCCCCTCCCGCTCCACCAGCTCAGCAAACCTCTCCGGCCCCGCGGAATAGCTCACCACCCCATGCGCCCCCGCATCCAGATTCAGCAGGCAAAACATCTTCCCGCCAATCGCTTTATCCCCCACCCAGAACACAAGATTATCGCCCCACTGCATCGTCTCCACCGCATGCGGCAACCCCAGCAGGAACACCCGAGCTCTCTCCACATCCATGCGCGAAAGTATAAGCCCGCACCCGCCCATCCCCGCCTCACCACCGACCCCGGGTGCCCCATATCTCGATTCTGAGATGGGTGCATCGCGCGAGCAGCGCGACCGCACCCGCCCATCCCCGACCATGCGACCCAACGCCCGCGGTCCGCGCAGGACCTATACTTAACTCGACCCATGCCGACCGAAACTCAAACCTCCTTCCCCCCCGTCGCCGACCAGCTAGACCTCATCACCAAAGGTGCCGCCGAGATCATCCCTCCCGCCGCAGCCTCCGCGCCCGACGCCCTCGCCGCCCGACTCGAAGAGTCCCGCCGCACCGGCATCCCCCTCCGCATCAAAGCCGGCTTCGACCCCACCGCCCCCGACCTCCACCTCGGCCACACCGTGCTCATGCGCAAGCTCAAGCACTTCCAGCAGCTCGGCCACACCGTCATCTTCCTCATCGGAGACGGCACTGCCCTCATCGGCGATCCCACCGGCAAAGACGTAACCCGCAAGCCCCTCACCCGCGAAGAAATCGCCGCCAACGCCAAGACCTATCAAGACCAGGTCTTCAAGATCCTCGACCGCGAAAAAACCGAAGTCCGCTTCAACTCCGAGTGGCTCGACAAGCTCTCCTACTACGACCTCGTCAAGCTGATGGCCCAGTTCACCGTCTCGCAGATGCTGGAGCGCGAGATGTTCCACAAGCGCTTCCAGGACGAGCAGCCCATCGCCCTCCACGAGTTCGTCTACCCCATCGCGCAAGGCTACGACTCGGTCGCCCTCGAGTCCGACGTAGAGCTGGGCGGCACCGACCAGAAGTTCAACCTGATGCGAGGCCGCGACCTCCAAAAACACTTCGGCCAAAAGCCGCAAGTCATCCTCATGACGCCGATTTTGGAAGGATTAGACGGCGTCCAGAAAATGTCGAAGTCCCTCGGCAACGCCATCGGCGTCAACGACCCCGCGCCCGACATGTACGGCAAGCTCATGAGCATCAACGACGACCTCATGTGGAAGTACTGGACCTTCCTAACCGACCTCCCGCAATCCCAGATCGACGCCATGCGCGACACCGTAACCCGCGGCGAGCTCCACCCCATGCAGGCCAAGAAAAATCTAGCCCACAGCATCACCTCCGACTTCCACTCCCCCACCGAAGCCGACCACGCCGCCGAATCCTGGGCCACCCAGTTCCAGCAAAAGGGCATCGCCGACGACGCCCCCGAAGTAACCATCTCCCTATCCGCCGAAGGTCTCCTCGCCACCGACACAACCGAGCCCACCCTCCGCATCCCCAAGCTCCTCCAGCTAGCCGGCCTAGCCGCCTCCACCGGCGAAGCCACCCGCAAGCTGGCCGAGAACGCCGTCTCCCTCAACGGCGAAAAGTTCTCCGACCGCACCATCACCCGCGCCTCCCTGGGCGAAACCCCCACCCTCCGCCTAGGCAAAAAATCCGTCCGCATCCACTGGACCCACTAGCGCCCAGATCAGTTCCTATCCGCAGCCCTCGCTTCTGAGATAGGTCCGGCTTTATCCCGGACAACAAGAGCCCTCGCTTCTGAGATAGGTCCGGGCTAAACCAATTGTCGGACCAAGACGTCGCGCTGCGCAAAACGGGCGGTCGCACGGCCTGTAAGTTTTGCTAGTTGACTCGCTCAGGCGGAAGTCCTAGCGTGAGCGAATGCCCGACTTGTCCTAAGTTTCTACGAATGAACTAGGAGCCTCCATATGAGTGACCGAGACATTCAGAACCAACCGGATCGGACTGTCCTGCCACCGCCCGAGGGCCCGTTCAACGGCAAGATTGAAACCGCCATGAAGAACTCAACGCAGGACTGGCCGCAGCCGCTCAAGGCCCCGGAAGGTGCTCCCAACGTCCTCATGATCCTTGGCGACGACATCGGCTTCGGCACGCCGTCCGCATTCGGCGGCCCGGTGAATACGCCGGTGTTCGATCGGATCGCGAGTGAGGGATTGCGCTACACCGATTTTCATACGACCGCCGTTTGCGCCGCGTCGCGGTCTGCTTTTCTCACGGGGCGCAATGCGCACTCCGTGGGCTTTGGCTTCATCCCGGAGGGCGCTGTCGGATTCCCGGGATATAACTGCATGCTCCCGCCCAGCGCAGCAAGCGTGCTCGAAATCCTGCGCATGAACGGTTACGGCTCCGCCTGGATCGGCAAGGCCGACAACACTCCCAACAGCGAAGTCACCCCGGCTGGTCCGTTTGATCGGTGGCCGACCAGAGGAGTCGAGCATTTTTATGGCTTTTTCGGAGCTGGAACGACCCAATACTACACTCCGCTTTGGCGCAACCACACGCCGGTAAGGCCGCCTAGAACGCCGGAAGAAGGCTATATCTTCGACGACGACATGGCCAACGAGGCGATCGGCTGGATTCAGCGGCAAAAATCAACCCATCCCGATAAGCCGTGGATCATGTATTACGCCCCGACTTCGGCCAAGCCGCCGGTCGCCTCGCCAAAGGAGTTCAGCGACAAATACCGCGGCAAGTTCGATGACGGATATGACAAGCTCCGCGAGCGCATCGTGGCGCGGCAGCTGGACATGGGGATTGTGCCTCCCGGCACGAAACCTGCGCCGGGTCCCGACACCATACCAGCTTGGGACAAGCTCAACGACCTCGACAAGAAGGTTGGCGCCCGCATGATGGAAGTCTTCTGCGGCGCGGTCGAGCACATCGATTTCCAGATCGGGCGCGTCATCCAAGCGATCGATCAATTGGGTGACTTGGACAACACGCTCATCATCTACGCCATTGGCGACAACGGCCCGACTCCCGAAGGCGGTATGCACGGCGAACTGAACAAGCTGACCTGGATCAACGGCGTCCCGGAGTCGCTTGACGAGGTCGCGAAACGTCTGGACGAATTCGGCGGCCCGAGCTCCTTCGGCGGCATTCCTGCCGCCTGGGCCTACGCCACAAGCGGTCCATACAACTATGGCAAAATGGTGACCTCGGGGGGCGGTTGCAGCACCGCAGTTGCGGTTTCCTGGCCGGCGCGCATCAAGGACAAGGGCGCTATGCGTCGGCAGTTCACCCATCTCATTGACATCGTCCCGACCATCCTGGAAGCCGCCGGTGTGCCCGCGCCGAAGGTTGTCAATGGTGTCGTCCAGAAACCGATGGAAGGCGAAAGCATCACCTATACGTTCGACGATGCACAGGCGATGGACCGTCACACGACTCAGTACTTCGAGCTTACGGGCTCGCGTGCCATCTACCGCGACCGCTGGTGGGCTGGCACACGCCATGGCCTGGACGGCCTATCGGTGATCCAAGCCAAGCCGATCGTACCTTTTGACGAGGACATCTGGGAGCTCTCCGATCGGAGGAGCGATTTCAGCCTCGCCACCGACCTGGCTGCCAAGCATCCGGAAAAGCTCAAGGCACTGCAGGCGCTCTTCGAGGAAGAGGCGCGCAAATACAACGTCTATCCGATGGCTAACAACCCTATCGAACTGCATCAGACCGGCACGCCGCCAAAGCTTGTCGCCGGCAATAAGGCGAGCTATGGCCCGGGCACCATCCGGCTACCGGAGGAAGGAGTCATCGACGTCAAGAACCGGTCGTTCTCCATCATCGCCGAGGTCGAAAACGTGGACGGCAAGGCCGAAGGCATGATCGTGACCAACGGCGGGATGACCGGCGGCTACGCGCTCCTGGTTCTGAATGGCAAGCCGACCTTCATCTACAACTG
>DATHQT010000028.1:0-2224 GCA_035482415.1 Acidobacteriaceae bacterium
CGTGTCCGCGCCCTCGGTGCCGACCATGTGATCAACTATCGCCAAGTCCCGGACTGGGGGAAGCGGGTGCGAGACCTCACGGGAGGCGGCGTAGATCATGTCGTTGAGGTTGGCGGCCCCGGCACGCTTGCCCAATCCATCGCAGCGGTACGCGTAGGGGGCCATATCTCGTTGATTGGCGTGCTGACCGGGCTACAGGGCGAAGTGCCGACCGTCGATCTTTTGGCCAAGCAGGCGCGCCTGCAAGGACTCATGGTCGGCAGCAGGCGCCACCAACAGGACTATGTCGCTGCGCTCGAACAGTCGGGGGTACGCCCCGTCTTGGACCGCAGCTTCCCCCTTGATCAGTTGGCGGACGCCTTCCGCTATCAGGCCAGCGGTGTGCATTTCGGCAAGGTCGTCGTCGAATGGTAAAGCCTGAGACACAACGTTCGTAACCCCGCTTTCGGCAGGCCTCGGTTGAAGGGCCGGTCGGGTCTGAAAAACTGAGGATTGCGATGAAGGGTCGCCGCGAATTTCTGAAGGACACAGCAACGGGCGTCCTAATCTTGGGCTCGCAGAACGAGTTGGGAGTGGCCGGCATGTTGGACCGGTGCGCCAAAACAGAAAATCCGGAGGAGGATCGATCGCATATGGAACACAACCTTCCGGGACAGATGCCAACGACCACGCTGAAGATGACGCAAACGCCGTCACTGAATATCGGATACGAGCAGACCGGCCCCGAATCCGGCGAAGCCGTTGTCTTGCTGCATGGCTGGCCGTACGATCCACGCTGTTACGACGATGTCCGCGGACCTCTGGCCACAGCCGGCTATCGCGTCATTGTGCCGTACCTTCGCTGCTTTGGACCTACCGTCTTCCGCTCGCCGGATATTTTCCGGTCTGGCCAGCAGTCGGCTCTGGGCAGAGACGTCATCGATCTGCTGGATGCGCTGAGGATCGAGAAGGCCACGCTGGTCGGTTATGACTTGGGCGGTCGCGCAGCATGCGTTGCCGCGGCACTCTGGCCGGAGCGCGTCCACGCGCTGGCATCCGCGACCGGATACACCATCCTGAACCTTGAAAAGAATGCGAAGGAGCCCGGCGGCATCGAGGTGATCCGGCTAAGCTGGTATCGCTGGTTCCTGAACATGCGGCTGGGGGAGATCGAACTTGAGAGAGACCCGGAAGCATTGGCCCGCGAATGTTGGAAGGCGTGGTCGCCAAAGTGGCAGTTCACCAACGCGGAGTTCGCCGCCACCGCGAAGTCTCTTCACAATCCCGATTGGATCGCAACGACGCTGAACTGCTACAGAACCTGGTACGGAAACGCGCCGGGTGATCCGGTATTGCAGAAATACGAAGACCAACTTGCCAGAAAACCGAAAATCTCTGTTCCGACAATGATTCTGCATGGAGACAGCGACGGGCTGTACCGAACCTCAGCTTCAGAAGGTCAAGAATCGCTCTTTACCAGGTTCTACGAGCGTCGAATCCTCGAGGGAGTGGGACACTGCCCGCCCAAGGAGGACCACGTCCCTTCGTGAAGGGTATCGAAGACCTTATGGCGGCAGCCAAGAAGGTTTAGGCGATGGAGAGGTTCTTCAGTAACAGCGCTCCCTCACATGTAGCGCGAGACGGCCATGGAACGGGCGACAAAGGTACGAGCGGATGAAATTGGGTGTAGACCGTTTGCCGTCTCGGATGCCGAAATGGAGATTTTTATCGACACATGGAGGTGAACCAATGTCTTCTAAGCCCCAGTTTCAACTCGCAGCATGTATACACTGCCAACCGTTATCAACCAGATCTTAGACATGAAAATCCTCCTCTGCTTCTTAGATTGACTTTGGGCGGCGCTTAGACTCAGCCAGCTGGCCTCGCGCGAAATTCGTGGCTGTGACATGGAGTTTCCTTCCCCGCTCACGCCGGTGATAGGCGAATGATGGGCTTGATCGTGCTGCCATTTTCGCTGTCTTTGGCAGCCTGATTGATTTGATCAAGGCTGTAGAACTTCACCAGTTTCTCGAACGGGAAGCGCCCCTGCGCGTTGAGTTCGATGAGCTGCGGGATAAAAATGTCGGGAACGCTCTCACCCTCGAGAATGCCGCGTATCCCCTTACCAGGTATCATCAGGTTGTTCACGTCAAAGCTCACCTCTGTGCCTAGTGGCTCTGCTCCGACGACGCCGCAGGTGCCGAGAGATCCGAGTGCTTCTATCGCCTGATGTAATGCTCTGGGG
>DATHQT010000029.1:0-16824 GCA_035482415.1 Acidobacteriaceae bacterium
CTACGTCAACGGCGTCGCCCAGCATGAGCCCTACGCCGCCCAGCCCGCTCCGCTCAACTCCGACCCGTACCGCGATAACTTCCCCGCCGTCTCCGCCGCCAACGTCCCCGGCGTCACCGCCACCTGGAGCGTCGAGCTGCCGCACCACATCGACGGCCCCGAACTGGTCGTCCCGCCCGGCAGCTACTTCATGATGGGCGACAACCGCCTCAACTCGCTCGACAGCCGCTACTGGGGCTTCGTCCAGCGCGCCAACCTGGTCGGCCGCCCGCTCTTCGTCTACTGGTCCTTCCCCACGCCAGACAACCTCGATCAGGCGCCTCTCGCCGACCAGGCCGCCTTCGCCCTCCACCAGCTCACCCACTTCTTCACCGAAACCCGCTGGCGCCGCACCTTCCACCCGCTCAATTAGTCCCAGCCACTGATCGCGTCGCGATCCTCGCGGCTGCAGCGCTATTCAGCACTGAAAGCTAGCTGCGCCCCGCAATCTTCAGGTGCAAATCACGCAACTGCTGCTCGCTGACGTGCGAAGGCGCGTCGCACATCAGGTCGATCCCCTTCGCCGTCTTGGGGAACGCGATCACCTCGCGCAGGCTCGTCGCCCCGGCCAGGATCATCACGATGCGGTCGAGCCCAAGCGCGATCCCGCCATGCGGAGGCGTGCCGTACTCGAGCGCGTCGAGGAAGAAGCCGAAGCGGGACTTGGCTTCTTCATCCGTCATACCCAAGGAGCGGAAGATTTCGGATTGCACATCCTTGCGGTGGATACGGATGGAGCCAGAGCCCAGCTCTGTGCCGTTGAGGACGACGTCGTAGGCGAGGGCGCGGACGGAGCCCTTGTCGTTGACCAGAGCGCCGGACTTGATGTCTTCCTCGTGGGGTGAGGTGAAGGGATGGTGTGCGGCGTCCCAGGCTTTGGTTTCCTCGTTCCACTCGTACATGGGGAAGTCTGTGACCCAGAGGAATTTGAAGTCGGCGGCGGTTTGGGTCTGTTCGAAGAGCTTGTGCTTGTCGGCGAATTTCTTGGCGAGCTCGAGACGTAGCGCGCCGATGCGCTTGTAGATCCATTGGGGATCGTAGTTCCACATGGCGGGCGTGCCGGGCTTGGGGGTGATGACGACGGCGAGGTCTTCGGCGGTGTGGGAGGCGCCGTTGAAGATGGCCATCTCCATGCTGAGCTTGCCCTCGATGGTTTCCGCTAGCGGAACGAAGGTGGCGTTGGTGCGGAGGCGGGCGACGTCGAGGAAGTCGAGGCCGGAGTCGCCGAAGAAGGCGCGGATCTCGTTGACGAGTGTCTTGCGCGCGGTGCCGGACATCTCGCCGACCTTGGGGATGGTGAAGCCGAGGACGGGAAGCGTGGGGTCGATCTTGAGCGTGTCGCGGAGTTCGGCGGTGAGCTCGGTGGAGAGATTGACCATGGCGGGAAGGCGCATGTCGGGCTTGTCGATGCCATACTTCGCGATGGCCTGGTCGTAGGTCATCTGGATGAAGGGCTCGTTCGGCAGGGTTATTCCTGCCGCGGAGAAAGCAGCGTGGAGGAAGCCTTCGGCTACCGCGAAGATGGTGGACATCTGCGGGAAGGAGATCTCGAGATCGATCTGGGTGAACTCGGGCTGACGGTCGGCGCGGAGGTCTTCGTCGCGGAAGCAGCGGGCGATCTGGAAGTAGCGGTCGAAGCCGGAGATCATGAGGATCTGCTTGAAGATCTGCGGCGACTGCGGGAGCGCGTAGAAGTGGCCGGGATGGACGCGGCTGGGAACGAGGTAGTCGCGCGCGCCTTCGGGAGTGCTGCGCGTCATGAAGGGGGTCTCGATCTCGAGGAAATTTTGCGAGACGAGGTAGTTGCGTATGGCCATGGCGACCTTACTGCGGATGAGGAAGTTCTTCTGCATCTCGGCGCGGCGGAGGTCGATGTAGCGGTACTGGAGGCGGACTTCCTCGTTGGCGATGGCGTCTTCGGCGGGCGAGAAGGGTGGGGTCTTCGCGTCGTTGAGGAGGAGGAGCGAGTGGGCGACCAGTTCGACGTCGCCTGTGGGCATGTTGGGGTTGGCGAGGCCGGCGCCGCGGTTGCGCAGGACTCCGGTGACGGCGACGACGTATTCCGAGCGCGCGGCTTCGGCCTTGGCGTGAGCTTCGGGCGAGACTTCCTTGTCGAGGACGACTTGCGTGATGCCGGTGCGGTCGCGGAGGTCGAGGAAGATGAGGTTGCCGTGGTCGCGGCGGCGATTGACCCAGCCCATGAGGGTGACGGTTTGGCCGGAGTTGGTGCTGCGGAGTTCGCCGCAGGTGTGCGTGCGTTGGAGCGTGCCTAGAAAGTCGAGAGTCACAATCCTTCTATTGTACGAAGTTTGCGGGGTATCCGCGCTCACAGGCGTCTAAGATTCCGACTGTGTTCTTTTGTTCAGGAGAAGAATGAATATGGCTAAGAAAGATCGCATAATCGTTAATGGTCAGCCTCAAGACTTTACATGCAAGAATTCTCGTTTCGCTACCGACATTACTAAAGGACAACCGCATGTAGACCCTGCGGCTAAGGCGCGGGGCAACACTCTAGATGGGCCATTAGCCGATAGCGACGGCCATACTTTATGGCTCGAGTATGTCAGCGATCTTGAGGATGAAAACAAAAAGCTGTTCTGGCTTATGTGGTATCGAGACGGTATTCCAACTATCCCGATGAGCGGTGTCATGACGAAGAACGATCTCTGTAAAATGAGCGAAAAACTAGAAATCTTTTGCAAAGGTCCTGCCTAGTTATCTGTCTCTTGACCGTGGTAGTTCCAGAACCGAATCATAGGCAAGTGCCGGAGCGTGCCATCTGATGATGTCACCTCTTCGACACCATCAGGCATTACATCCCAGACACGTTCTGTAGATGGTGGAAGCATGCCCGGTTTGATTTCAACCGCGATTTGCCCCGCACTTTCTGGAACTTCGACTCCGTCTCCTGCCACCCACTGCACTACGTCGTAGATACATATGTCTGCTCCTAGCCTCTGGCTAAAACGAAGACCTCGATCATTTGCTTGTTGAGGCTCATGGCCGGGGATAGTGTCGTATGCCAAGACCCTCCCATCCATAACATGTGCCATGGCGGGAACATTAAGTCTTACAAGGGTTCCTTGATCAGGAAAAGGTCGCTGCTGCAACAGATCTAAGGGATGATATGTGTGTCCTGATATGGTCGGGATTGCTGGCTTTTGAACGGATGACGCTTCACTCTGGGGTGGACTCGTTATCTGCGCAGTTTCGATTGTCCCTGCGGTTGATTCTTGGGTGTTTTGTTTGTTGATCGCAGATGGATACTGGCGTCCAGCTAAGAACGCCAAGCCAAGCAGAATAGCAACTGCGACAATGAGGCCGATTTTTCTTATGCTCATTCTCTCAACTCTCATTCATCGATAGCTAAACCATTTCGTTCGCTTATTAGAGAGTAAAAGCGTGACAGTTGCCTAGTCGTGCTCTAACCGAAGTGTTTGAGCAAGCTCAAGCAGAGGAATCTCCTGTTGTTCGCCGGTGGCGAAGGTTTTGACGGTTGCGGTTCCGGTTGCTACTTCGTCTTCGCCGAGGAGGATGATGTGGCGGGCCAGGGTGTCGGCTATGTCGAAGGACTTGCGGAGCTTGAAGGTTCCGTCGCCTACTTCTACCGTCAGGCCGGCGGTGCGGAGCTCGCGGGCGAGGGCGAGGGCTGCGGGGTTCTGGGCTGGGGTTAGAGGGGCGATGTAGGCGTCTAGTTTCTTCGCAGAAACCCAGGTCTCAGATGCGAGACCTGGGGCACCCGGTTTGGTGGCGGATTCAGCGGCGTCCTGCTCGGCCTGGGCCTGGAGGGTTAGGATCAGGCGGTCTTCGCCGATGGCGAAGCCGATGCCGGGGGCTTTGGGGCCGCCTAGCATCTCGCTTAGGCCGTCGTAGCGGCCGCCGCCGAGGAGGGCGTTCTGGGTGCCGAGGCCGGTGGTTACGGTGAACTCGAAGGTGGTGCGCGTGTAGTAGTCGAGGCCTCGGACTAAGCGCGGGTTTAGGTGGTACGGGACGTTGCAGGCGTCTAGAGCGGCTAGCACCTGGTCGAAGTGGGCCTTGGATTCGGGGCCGAGGTAATCGGCGATCTTGGGCAGGGCGTTGATGAGGTCCTGGTCGGCTTCTTCCTTGCTGTCGAGGACGCGCAGCGGGTTGGTGTCGGCGCGGCGCTGGTTGTCTTCGCAGAGCTGGTGCTTGATGGGTTGCAGGGCTTCGCGGAGGGCGGCGTTGTATCGAACGCGGTCCTCGGAGGAGCCGACAGAGTTGAGCTCGAGGCGCCAGTCGCGGATGCCTAGCTCGTCGAGGAGGCTGGCCAGCATCTCGAGGATCTCGGCGTCGCGGAGAGGCGATTCGGAGCCGGAAGATTGCGGGCCGATGACCTCGGCGCCGATCTGCCAGAACTGGCGGTAGCGGCCGCGCTGAGGGCGCTCGCGGCGGAACTGCGGGCCGATGTAGTAGAGCTTCTGGAGCTGGCCTGTCTCGCCGAGCTTGTGCTCGATGTAGGCGCGGACGACGCCTGCGGTGCTCTCGGGGCGAAGGGTTAGGGATTGCGCTTTCTCGCTGGCGGCGCGGGCGCGGTCTTCCCAGGTGAACATTTCTTTGCTGACGATGTCGGTTTCTTCGCCTACGCCGCGGGCGAAGAGCTCGGTGGTTTCGAAGATGGGGGTGCGGATTTCGCCGAAGCCGTAGCGGGCGAAGAGGGCGCGGGCGGTGGCCTCGACGTGGTTCCAGAGGGGAGTCTGGTCGGGGAGGAGATCGCGGGTGCCGCGGACCGCCTTGAGGGTGGGGCGGGCCGTGGTTTTCTTGCTCTCAGTCATAGAGTTCCAGTCTATCGGTCCTGCGCGGACGGCGGGAGGTCCTGCGCGGACGGTGAGGGGCTTCGCGTGGCGCCGGGAGGAACGGTGTACCCCCCTCCCCCCTCTAAGTAGGACTTATCCCGTAAAGTCTAGCAATATAACCGGTTAGAGGCGAAAGTATCCCCCCTGGTCGGTGTAGAAAATGGCCTAAAGTAGTCCAGCGCAAAGGGTTAGGGGTGAGGTATGACTTTCTAAAGGACTTAGCTCCCATCTGGAGCCTGTGGGCGGTGCGGTTGGACGGAGTTTGGATTTGGCTCTATATCAATTGTAGCTAGTGGGCGGGGGTAACTATGCCAGGTTTTGGAAATATAAATCGCCAGTGTTGATAGGGGGTTTGGCGGTTTTGGGGAGGTTTGGGGGGTTGACAGGGTCCTGCGGTCCTGCGCGGACGGCGAGGGCTTCGCGGCGTGGGGGATGGGTGAGTTGGTGAGAAGCGCGTTGCGAAGGGACTCATCGTCGCCCCTGGCCCAGGGTGAGCGAGGGCTTTGGCCGGTAGGACGACATGGAAAGCAGTGGGCTGACGATGCGCGGCCGAGGGGCGAAGAACTGGCAAAAATACCAGTTGCCAAAGGAGTTCGCACCGGCTGATAATTCCGGTCTCCGGGGCCGAGCCTGGTTGGTTCCTCCGAGAACGACCCTCGCCGGGTGTGTACCTACAGTGTCTTCGGCCCTGTCTATCCCTGACTCAATACAGATTCAAGATTGAACGTAGAACCTGAGGAGGTCCTTATGTGTCCGCACTTTGCCGAAAGAATCACCCCCCAACGTCTCCGGCGGTTTGTAGCCGGCCTGACCGGGCTTGCGATGGCAGGCCTGGTTGTTTCTGCTTCAGCCGCTACCCTGTGCGTAAAGCCGAATGGCAATGGCTGCAGTTCGACGATCGGCGCCGCGGTGTCGGCGGCTGCGGCCGGAGACGTCATCCAGGTGTGGCCGGGGGTTTACAAAGAGCAGGTGATCATCACGAAGTCTCTTTCGCTGATGTCGATGTCGCCGCATGGTGCGATCGTCGACGCGACGAATCTTGCGAACGGGATCTGGGTGGACGGCATCAGCGCGGCGCCCAAGGCAGGTGTGGCGAACGTTGTGATCTCGGGGCTCACGGTGCGCAATGCGAACTTCGAGGGCATTCTTCTGACCAATGCAAGCAACGTGACGCTGGTCGGCAACCAGGTGATGGACAACGACAGGTCGCTGGACAGCGCGAGTGGCACCTGCCCGGGGCTTCCGGCGTTTGAGACCAGCGAGGGCGGGGACTGCGGCGAGGGCATTCACCTGATGGCAGCGGATCATTCGACCATCGTGCGCAACGAGGTGGAGCATAACTCGGGCGGCATCCTGGTCTCGGACGAAACGGGGGTCAACGGTCATAACCTGATCAGCGAGAACTTCGTTCATGACAACGTGTTCGACTGCGGGATCACGCTGGCGTCGCACCCGCCTGCGGCGCTCACGGGAGCGAAGGTCTCCTTCGGTGTCTGGTATAACACCATCGCGCACAATACTTCGGAGCGGAATGGAACGCAGACGCCGGGTGCGGGAGTGGGGATCTTTGCGCCATCGCCAGGAACCACCGACACGGGAAACGTGGTGATCGACAATGACATCCGGGATAACGGAGCGACCGGCGTGGCCATGCACAACCACGCCGCACCACCGCTGGCTCCGCCGGTGAACCTGAATGACAACGTGATTGTGGGCAACCGGTTTTCAGGAAACGGCCCGGATAATCCGGGCGCGCCGACAGCGGGTCCGACGGGCATCAACGTGTTCAGCGCGGGCCTGATCACCGGTACGGTCATCTCGCAAAACACCTTCGACAAGGAAGCGATTGACGTGGCGTTCAGCGCGCCAAGCGGCCAGCTGAATGTGCAGTTCAACGACTTCTCTGCGGGGATCGGCGTGGACAATATGGGCGCCGGGAGCGTGGATGCAACCGAAAACTGGTGGCATTGTCCAGGCGGCCCGAACCATGCGAACTGCGCAACCGTGCAGGGCGCCGGAGTTTGGTATACGCCTTGGCTGACGCAGCCATTTGAAGACGAGGGACCGGACGGGATGCACGGGCACGACTAGAGCCGGGTCAACGCCTGCAGGTCGGATGGGTGGCGGCCTGTGTTTGGCAGGGGCGGCGCGGTCATGTTTCCTGAGTTTGGAAACAGGCTTGCTGCCGCCCTTGTGGTTCGCCGGGGGTTAGGAGGTGAAGGGGTGGGTGGTGGGGTTGGAGGGGGTGGACTCGTCGATCTCGCGGGACTGGATGCGGGTGTCGATGAGGAAGCCAACGCCGATGCCGAAGGGGATGAGGGCGCAGGCGGCTCCGCAGAGGACGTCGCGCTCTCGCAGGATGGAGGCGAGGGCGATAAAGAAGAGGGCGATGCCGGCGGCGGCGCCGAGCAGGACGATGCCGGCGAGGCGGATGTTGGCGCGGCGGCGGACCAGGCTGATGGAGGGGCGGCCCTGGGTGAGGGCGAGCTCGGCCGCGGTGGGCGGCGGGACCAGGCCCTTGGCAATGGCGGCGAGGCGCTCCTGGCTTTCGAGCTCGCGCTTGCGGGCGTTGGACCAGGCACCGACGGCGACGATGCCGAGCACCATGATGAAGCTGGCAACGGGAACGATGAAGGGGCTGTTAAAGCTTTCGCTTAGACCGGAATCGAGAATCATGACGTGCTCCTTATAACTTTCAGGGCTGCGGCCTGGGCGGCAGCTTGTTCTTCTGTGGGGCTTCGACTGAGGGGGGAGGCGAAAGTTTCAGGTGCGGTGGTGAAACTTTAGGAGGATGATGAAGTCGTAAGGCAGTGAGTAACGAGTAGTGGGTAGTGAGTAACGGAAAAGCGGGGCTAATGCGCGGTGATCTGACATCGCCGGAGAACTTCGAGGCGCTGGTGCGAGAGCATCAGGGCATGGTGTTTCGCACGCTTACCCGGCTGACGGGGAGTGGGGCGCAGGTGGAGGACCTGGCGCAGGAGGTGTTTCTGCGGCTGTACCGGGCGCTGCCGGAGTTTCGTGGGGACTCGGCGCTCAGTACGTATCTGTACAGGATTGTGGTGAACGTCGCGCAGGATGAGTGGAAGCGGCGGCGCAAGGAGCGGTCGGTGATGGCGACGGCTCCGGCCTTGGAAGAAGACGAGGACGCGGGATGGATTGAGAGCTTTGCCGGGGATGAGCTGACGGAGCATGCGCGGAATCCTGAGCAGCGGATGGAGGATGCCGAGGTGCAGGCGGCGGTGGAGGCGGCGCTGCGGGAGTTGCCGGAGATGGAGAGAGCCGTGCTGGTGCTGTATCACCAGGAGGAGCTCAGCTACGAGGGGATTGCTGCCGCGCTGGGGTTGCCGATCAATACGGTGCGGACGCATCTGCATCGCGGCCGGAAGAGGCTGAGCCAGGTCCTGCGCGGACGGCGGGGTCCTGCGCGGACGGCGAGGGTTGAGGATGCGGTGGATGAGACGATAGAGAAGCGCAGGACGGTTGGGGGAGTGGTGCGGCAGATGATGGCGGGTGGGCTATGAAGGAGCGGGAGGTTGCGATGAGTGATGCGAATGAGTTCGAGGCGGCGATTACGCGGGCACTGGATCGGAGGCCGGAGGTGGCGGTGCCGGCGGACTTTGCGACGCGGGTGAGGGCGGCGCTGCCGGCGCAGCCGAAGGTGCGGGCGCAGCGGAGTGTGGGAGGGATTGCGGCGGGAGTGGCGACAGTTGGGTTGGTGCTGGCGCTGTGCTGGCTGGCTCCGCATGCGCGGCCGGGCATTCAGAATATGGCGTTTGGCCTGGAGATGGTGCTGGTGGTGGAGCTGGTGGGCGTGGCGGCGTGGCTGGGTATGCGGCGGTCGGATGGGTGAAATTGTTGCTGGATGTTGAGGATGGGTGGAGAGGGTCCGCGCGGGTTGCGGATCTTTTCTTTTTAAGAGTAATGTGATGAGCATCGCGGCGATGCGGGTGAGGCATCGTAATCATGGAGCGGGCTGGTGTGCTGCGAGGGGGCAGGATGCGAAGAGTCTGGTTAGCGGTGTTGAGCGCAGGGATGGCGGTGTCGGTTGGGGCGTTGGGGCATGCGGCGCAGCGGACGACCGGCGGGCAGCCGATGTGCAGAGCGAACAAGCGGGCAGAGCACAAGACGCACAAGGCCGAGGAGAAGGCGGCGAAGAATAACGCGAAGGCCGCGCGGCAGCAGGTGTCGGCGGAGAAGCGGCAGGATTTGTCGAGCCGTGCGGGGGAGCGGATACCGGATCAGATGGCCGCGGTGCAGGCTCCGCCGATGTAAGGATTGGGAGGAAGAGAAAGCCGCCCGCGAGCTTGCGGGCGGCTTTTTTGTGCCGGAATTCTGTGGTGATGGGTTAGTCGGCGACGCCGGGGTCGGGGGTGTCTTCGCCGAGGGCGGTGGCCAGGGCGTTGAGATGGTCCTGCTCGTCGCGGAGGATCTCGCGGAGGTCTTCGCCGAGGGCGAACTCGTCGAGCTCGTCGGTCTGCTTGACGCGGCGGCGATAGTTGCGGATGGTCTCCTTCTCGTTTTCGAGGTCGAAGCGGAGCATGTCGGTGGCCTTGTCGCTGGTCTTGACGGGCTTGGCGGTGACGGCGGGGTTGCCGCCCAGGAGGTCGATCCAGTAGCTGAGCTTGAGGGCGTGATCGAGTTCCTGCTTGGCGTGGACTTCGAGCTCGGCGGCGATGTTCATGTAGGCTGCGCCCTTGAGGCACTGGGAGTAGTTGACGTAGGCGATGATGGCTTGGAATTCGCGCTGGAGATCTTCGTTGAGGAGGTCGATGAGCTTGGCTTTGGTGAGGGAGGCGGCTTTCTCTGGTTTTGGCATGGGGGGTGCGGCGCTCGCTTTCGGGTGGGAGTGGTTGACCTAGGTGAGATGCGGGCGGGTCGGGAACAGTGGCTTGGTCCTGCGCGGCGTCCCCTCTGACCGCAACGGGCCAGGAGCGCCCGGTGGGGACCCCCTCCCCCTGCTTTCACTTTTCGTTAGCGAAGTCGTTTGGAATGTGCTGGCTGGGTGGTGAAATCCGCTTTCAGACGGCTCTTCCTAAATGGGTTACGGGAATCATTTCTTTCTATTGGAATTAGGGGCTTAAAAGTGAAAGCTGCAGCGGCTCGTGCCGATGCAGCGTTTGCATTTTGATTTGGGCTCTACTGCAAGTGTAGCAAGTTGGGTGGGGGTACTATGCCAGGTTTTGGAAAGATTTATCGCCAGTGCTGATAGGGGGTTTGGAAGATTTTGGGGCGGTGAGGGGTTTGACAGGGTTTGGGCAGGCGGCCAAGTACAGCCCGGCTTGATCCAGCGCGCATTCGGTGGTATCAGCCAGCCGATAGATAAGTAGGTCCGAGGAACTGCTTGAGCTTCGCAATGAGAAGGTCGCTGCGGTCTAGTTCGCATTCCCAGATGGTCAGGACTTTCCAACCAAGTGCTTTCAATGTCCTTTGATTGTCGGAATCGCGGGTGCTTGTGCGACTAAGTTTCGGCTCCCAATACTCCCTGTTTGAATCTGGAATTCGGCCTTCGCGACATCCTGAATGGGAGTGCCAGAAACAGCCGTGTACGAAGATTACTGACCTGCGCCTGCAAAGATCGCATCAAAGATCATCCGTGTCTTGCTAACAAATCATGAATTGGCGTCCCGACTCGTCCGTCTCCTCTGCGTAGACACGGCGAGCCCTAAGCAAGCATTCGTGCATGGCCAGGCCCTCTCGGTCGCAGTAGTGCGCCAAATCTATGAGTAGGTCCGTGAGATTTTGTTCTGCAAAAATTCCTACCTCTCCTCGTTCATCTCTTTCTCCAAAGTCTTGCGCAAAAGATAGCAGCGCTCGTTTGGCGGCATCTGCTCTTTTGTCATTCATTTCATCTGGGTCGTTAGGCGTCGTTCTTTGCACGTTCGTATCCAAATTATTGGGATTGAGAGATTGGCTCGTGGGGCGGGCCATCGCCAAACGGTGTTGATGTTCTAGATTAGAACATTTCGATCGCCATTGCCAAATAACCTCCAAGTTGTGGCCACCAGCAGCGGCAAGAAGAATATCGCCGGGCAGCGTATCGCTTTAGCGCGGGCTTCCCATCGTCCGCCACTAACACAAGACGCGTTGTCGGGTCGCTTGGCAAGGTTCGGAGTCTCTCTCGATCGCGCCTCGATAGCAAAGGTCGAGACAAACCGCCGCTATGTGCTGGACTATGAGTTAAAAGCCATCGCGAAGGTTCTAGATGTCGGGACCGACTGGTTATTGGGTGGCGAAAAGTGAAAGACCCAACGTCTCAGCTTCGGTCCGCTACTCGGCGAGCTAAGTCCGATGTAGCGAACAAACTCACCAGCATGTTTCTGCATGAGTTGAGCCGAACTGTGTCCAGGAGTTGGCCCGTTAGGGTCGAAAGCGAGGCCTACGGCGACAGAGTCCGAAAGTTCTTCAATAACTGTTGTCCGTATTGCAATACCGATTTGCATAAGGGCGTGCCCGTGGTCGAGCATCTCGACGGTATGAATCGATATCGAATCGGGCTGCATGTTGCGGGGAATGTGTTGGTGTCATGTAGAAGGTGCAATAACGAGAAGCGGCGTGATGATTCGTTATCTCAACTGGTGCTCGCTCCTTCCGGCTGGGAGTCATTTTTGTCTCATGACGGTCGGTGCGGTGATAGTTGCGGCACCTGCACCTATTGGAAGTCAATTTGGCCGGTGGATAGCGAGAGGGTATACCTGTTGTCCGAAAGTGCTCAGAGAATTCGCAAATTCCGGAAGGGGTTTCCAGAGTTGGAGCCATTGCGAGAAGCAATCTCGCTCGCTTTGCCGAGTATGGTCGGCAAACTCTATTCCGACTGCCAAGATTTTGCGGAGAAGGAAATTGCGAGTCTGCTCAAACTGTTTACCGACCAACTGGAACTTAGCGTGGATTCCCCAGAAGAGAGACGGCGTTAAACGGGGCATTGGTTTGGCATTGCGATCGCGCCTAGGAAGTCCAGAGGTGAGGCTCGCAAAGGCAATTCAGTCGTTGCGCCTGCGGCTTCACTCCGGCCTTCGGCAGAGCGGAAGAGTGCTTTATTTGCGGGTCTACCTGGGGCGTTGCCCCAGGCTGGTATATGTCGCGCCGTTGGCGCTGGTGGGGTGGGGCTAGGGGGTGGGTTCGGCTAGGTAGGACTGGATGTAGTCGAGGTAGTTGTTGGCGGCTAGTTGGATTAGGGCCAGGTCTTTTTCGGTTGTCGTGCGGAGGATTTTGCCGGGGATGCCGGTTACTAGCGAGTTCGGGGGGATGATGGTGCGCTCGGTGACTACGGCGCCGGCCGCGATGATGGAGTTGGCGCCGATGTGCGCTCCGTTGAGGATGGTGGCGCCGATGCCGATCAGGACGTTGTCGTCGATGGTGCAGCCGTGGACGGTGGCGTTGTGGCCGATGCTGACTCCTGAGCCGATGAGGACGGGGTGGGTATTGCGCATGCCGTGGAGGACGGCGCAGTCCTGGATGTTGGTGCGGGCGCCGATGCGGATGGAGTTGGTGTCGCCGCGGACGACGGCGTTCATCCAGAGAGAGGATTGGGGGCCGAGGTGGACGTCGCCGATGAGCTGGGCGGAGGGGTCGATGTAGCAGCCGGCGGCGAGGGTGGGGGAAATGCCGCGGTAGGGGCGGATCATGGGATCAGTATATTGGTCCTGCGCGGACGGCGAGGGGGCCTCGGTGGCTGGGACGGGGAGGTGGGAGGTGGTTGCTGCGGGGAGGGTGGGAGCTGGGTGGGGCGGGCGGCGGAGGGGGTGGTTCGCGTCGTGCAGCGACCGGGGGTTCCCACCGTACATATAGGGGGCGGTAAGGTTGTGATTTCTTTGAGTTGGAACGATTTTGTAGGTGCGAAAACCGGACGGTTGGGGGTATGCTGAATAGATAGCCATTTGGGCAGGTTTGGAGGTGTATTCAATCTTGGCAGAAGTTCGTGTTCAAGAAGGCGAGCCCTTGGAGAATGCTCTTCGTCGTTTCAAGCGGAAGGTGCAGACGGAAGACATTATCAAAGAGGTCAAGCGCCACTCCTTTTACCTGAAACCAGGCGAAAAGAAACGCGTGAAGGAAGCACTCGCACGCAAACGGAACCGGAAAAAGGTTCGTAAAGAGCAGGATTAGTTTGGCTCGTAAAGAGCAGGACTAATTTCAGTTCGCAAAGAGCAGGACTAACTCACTCCGCAAGGAGTAGAGTTTGCAGCAAGGATGGACGCTGCGAAGCGAGGTTGGCTTCGGGCGGACGATGGACAACTCGACGGGGGGCGAATGCTGCACGGAAGCATTTTCCCCCCGTCGTATGCCGTACGTTCCTCAGACGGTAGCGAGAGAGCAGACGGAAGGAGCAAGACGGGCCCTGTGAGATGCAACACCAGGTTTGAACACGTATACCGGGCCAGCTGAGGGACCGGCTGCGATTCATCCTTATCCCGCATGACTGGGAGAAGGCGCCATGCAATTCGACGATCGGTTGCTGAAGTGCTCCGACTGTGGCAACGAATTTGTTTTCACTGCCGGAGAACAGATTTTCTTCTACGACAAACAGTTCAAGAACGACCCCAAGCGATGTAAGTTGTGCAAGGCCAAGCGGGCGGGGCTGGGCAGGACTGCAAGCGCGCAGGGTGCGACACCGTTGCCGTTCTCGCGCACCGAGACACGAACATCGTGTTCGGCGTGCGGGATAGAGACGACGGTGCCTTTCAAGCCAACCCAGGGACGTCCAGTGCTGTGCCGGTCATGCTTCCAGATGAAGCGTGTGCCGTCGGGCGTGGCGGCGGCGGCGAATCTGGACTCGCCGGCGGCGCAGGTTGCGGCAGCGGCGGCGGCGCTGGATGGAGCGATGAATCCGGAGACGGTGTCGGGAACCCTGGCGGGATCTGCGGCGGCGACGATGGAGATGATTGCCGAGACGCCCGGGATGATGCTGGCCGAGAGCGATGCGGGAGCAGACCTCGCGGCAAGCGGTTCAAAGGCTTCGTAGAGCGAATTTGTCGAATCAGAAGGTGGTAGCGCGGACCGGGCGATTATGGGCCTGGGGCGCGGGGTGTGCGCGCTGGACGGGCGATATACTCGCGGGATGCACGAAGTGGGGCTGACGCATCATCCGGCGAGTACGGCAAGTGACGGGGAACTGGTTCGGGCGCGGCGGGCGCTGGGCGACCTGGAACTGATTATCTGCAGCGATGGGACGTATCTGCTGGATGGCGGCGCGATGTTTGGCGTGGTGCCGAAGCCGATGTGGGAGAAACGCACGCCGGCGGATGGGGAGAATCGGATTCTGCTGGGGCTGAATACGGTGGTGGTGCGGACAGGCTCGGCGGTGGTGGTGATCGAGACAGGGATTGGGAATAAACAGCCGGCAAAGATGCGGGAGATCTTTCAGAATCAGGAGAGATTGCCGGCGTCGCTGGCGGCGGCTGGGGTGCGACGGGAAGAGGTGACGCACGTGGTGAATACGCATCTGCACTTCGATCACTGCGGATGGAATACCACGCTGAGTGTGGATGGAGTTTCGCGACCGACGTTTCCAAATGCGCGGTACTTTGCGGCGGCGGGCGAGTTGGCGCATGGGAGGCTGCAGCTGGAGCGGGACCGGGTGAGTTATCTTTCGCCGAACTATGATCCGCTGATAGCGAGTGGGCAGCTGACGTTGATTGATCTGGGGGGAAAGGGCGGGTTTACGAAGGACGATGCGCGGCTGCGGGGTGCGGAGGCTTTGCCGCCGGTGACGATCCAGACGGGGGCGGAGATTGTGCCGGGGGTGTCGGTGGAGAACCTGCCGGGGCATACGGCGAGCCTGCTGGGGGTGCACATCGAGGCGAAGGCGCATGGCGGAGCGGCCGAGCATGCGTGCTATGTGAGCGATCTGGTGCCAACGCATCATCACCTGGATGCGACGTGGGTGATGGGGTATGATCTTGATCCGTTGACGTGCATTGAGCAGCGGAAGAGGTTTTGGGCGCGGGCGATTCCGGAGAAGTGGCTGGTGCTGTTTACGCATGATCACCAGGTGCCGGCGGCGTTTGTAGAGTGGAATGATAAAGGCAAACCAGTAGTGAGTAACGAGTAACGAGTAGTGAGTAGTGAGTAGTGAGTAACGAGTAGTGAGTAGTAAAGAGGGTTAGGAGATTTGGATGGCGGAGACGTTTGCGCACTTTGATTTAGGGGCGATGTCGAAGATGGATGGGTACAAGCTGCTGGCGTCGTTGATTATGCCGCGGCCGATTGCCTGGGTGGTATCGCGCGATGCGGAAGGGCTGCTGAATGCGGCGCCGTTTTCGTTCTTCAATATTCTGTCGGCGGACCCGCCGCTGGTGGCGATTGGGTTCTCGGGGGCAGCGGACCGGGATGGGAAGGACACGCTCGCGAACATCAAGGCGCATGGAGAGTTTGTGGTGAACCTGGTGCCGGAAGAGCTGGCGCAGGCGATGAATATTACGGCGACGAATGCGCCGCGGGGAACGGATGAGACGAAGCTGGCGGGGCTGGAGCTGACCAAGTGCGAGGTGGTGCATGTGCCGCGGATTGTGGGGTCGCCGGTGGGGTTGGAGTGCGAGTTATTTCAGGAGATAGCGACGGGCGGGACGGGGACGATTGTGCTGGGGAAGATTTTGCATGTGCATGTGCGCGAGTCGGCGTTTGCGAACCGGGAGAAGCTGTATATCGATCCGGCGCAGCTGCGGCTGATTGGGAGAATGCATGGCGCGGGCGGGTATTGCACGACGCGGGATACGTTCACGATCGAGAGATTGAGCTGGCCGCTGGAGAAGCGGGACTGAGTTCAAACGCAGAAAGCCCCGCTGGCGCGGGGCTTTTGATTTGGAGCGAAGGTTTGGGTTAGGCGGAGGCTTCGGTGGCGATGATGTTGACGAAGCGGCCCTGCTGGCCCTTGTTCTGGTACTTCACGACGCCGGAGACCTTGGCGTAGAGGGTGTCGTCGGAGCCTCGGCCTACGTTGAGGCCGGCCTTGTGGGGTGTGCCGCGCTGGCGGACGAGGATGCTGCCGCCGGTGACGGTTTCGCCGTCGCCGCGCTTGATGCCGAGCCGCTGGGCGTTTGAGTCGCGGCCGTTTTTGGAGGAGCCTAAGCCTTTTTTATGTGCCATTGCAGTGTGCCTTTCGCGCCGGGGTCAGGCGCTTCAAATTTTCGAATCACTTGGGCAGCAGTGGCTGCACCGTAAAGCAGATCCTTCGGCTGCGCCTCAGGATGACAAATCATGGGTGGTACGGCTGCAAGCTTGCGTGCTACTTCTTGTCAGCCTTGAAGCTTTTGCCGCCGATGACGATTTCGTTGATCTTGACTTCGACGAAGCTCTGGCGGTGGCCCTGCATCTTCTTGTACTGCTTCTTGCGCTTGTAGTGGAAGACCAAGATCTTGTCGCCGCGGCCTTCGGAGACGACTTCGGCGAGGACCTTGGCGCCGCCGAGATCGCTCTCGAACTTGCCCTCTTCGCCGGAGACGGCGACGATGTCGGAGAAGGTGATGGCGCCGTCTTCGTGGGCGGCCTTTTCGATGCGGACGGTATCGCCGGGAGCGACGCGGTACTGCTTACCACCGGTCTTGATGACTGCGTACATAGCTTGAAACCTCGGGGCAGGGCGTGGAAAAGCCACACACTACCTAATCAATTCTTTGCAAAGGGGCTTTGCAAGATGTCTTGTCGGGGGGCTGCCCGGCTGGGGAGGTAGCTGGTAGGCCGTGTGCGCCTGGTAGCTCTCCGCCTGCCCATGCAGAGGGAGGAATCCCGCCGCATCGCCAAACTATGTAAGTTTACCGGGAAAGCGGGGTTGGGGTCAAACATTTGGGCGGGCTAAATTGCGGGGTGTCCGGATAGCGGGTGGAAGATCGTGCAGATCGAAGAGCTTTGACGCAAAGGTCGCCAAGGAAGCGAAGTTTCGCCACGGGGTCTCAGGGGCGGCGGGAGATCAGGCCGAGCTCGAGGGTGGGGGAGGCGGCGATGGGCTGGAAGGTGTAGGTGGCGGGGAGTTGGGGGAGGA
>DATHQT010000030.1:0-173604 GCA_035482415.1 Acidobacteriaceae bacterium
AGAACCTTGACGTCCTTCGAGTTCGAGTACCAGGAGGGCCAAGCCTCTGCATCGACAAGATTGGAGAAAGCGATCTCGCATCCGGCTTGGATGTCGATCTCATTGTGGGCAAACAGGTCCGCCTGATCGGGCCCAAACCCCTTGGGCCAATGAATCTGGTTGTTTCGCAACGCGCCGTCGCCGTTGAATGTAAGTCCCTGACGTGACGGCACCTGGGCATAACCGTTCATGCCGACTATTGCTGCAGCGAGTAACGCCGCCCATGTTTTCCGAATCGCCATATATTCCTTACCTATCCCTCTCAGTGCTTCCAACTATCTGACTCATGGGAATTGATTCGGAACTAATCTTTGCGGCATTTCACTTATAACCGACTAGCATAGGTGCATGAGTTTTGATGACCGCCTTCTGAATGGCGTCACCGCCCTTGCAGCTGTGGTGAGATCGGGCGGCTTCGCGGCCGCGGCGAGATCCTTGAACGTCTCCCAACCGGGCATCAGCCGTGCAGTAGCTCGGCTCGAGGCGCAGGTTGGAATCCGGCTCCTGGAACGGACGACACGCTCCGTCTCCCTCACGGACGAAGGCAGGCGGTTTTACGAGACCATTGGCCCGATTGTGTCGGCGCTCGAAGACGCCACCTCTGCTCTGGCCGAAGGTAAAGTGACCGTCCGGGGGAGACTCCGCGTCAACATGGACCCTTACTTCTCGCAGCTCATTCTCGGACCGCAACTCAGTGGATTTCTCAAAGCATATCCGGAGCTTAAGGTGGACCTGATCACCCGAGACGGACTCGGAGATCTGATCTCGGATGGATACGATCTGGGAATTCGCTTCGGCGAGCCGCGCCCATCCACTCTTGTCGCCCGAAGATTGCTGGACACGAGAGTTCTTACCGTGGCCTCGCCCGGCTACTTGAAGAAACACGGCCAGCCTACCGACCCGCAGCAACTGGTTGAAGACCGACATCTGATGATAGATTTTCGAGACCCGGAGACAGGCCGTCCCTTCGAGTGGGCATTCCGTAAAGGTCGAAAGGAGATCAAAGTTGAGACGCAAAGCCAGCTCTTGCTGAGTGACGTCGCAACAATGCACGCCGTGTGCCTGGCAGGATATGGGATCGCTCAAGTTCTCGAACTTGGCGTGGACGTCCATCTCTCGAGTGGACGACTGGTGACCCTATTTCGGGATTGGGAGGAGGAACGTTTCCCTCTGTATGCCTACTATCCTTCCCGCCAATACCTCGCACCGAAGACGCGCGCGTTTCTTGAGTTCCTCTCGACGACGGTTCAGGCCTCGCACTCTCGCAAAACGATTCCCGGCTGATTTCGAAACCGCGCCCGGGTTCCCGACGTCAATATTTCGACACGGCATCTCTGGATTCGTCGGAGACTCAGCGCGGCCATTCAGTCTGCGTCGTCCTTCGCGAGGAGGGATGTGCTTCTAGGACCGCAGGTTGCCGGGCTCGGTCGTTCGTGCGATCAGGCCAGGATGTGTGGCTATCCAATTGCACTGCCATTGCATCGATTGTTCTTGAAACAAAAGGAGCTCCGTGATGCGTATCCGCCCACTTCTTCTGCTGGCCTGCGCCGTGCTGATCGTTCGGCGCATGGCTGCCCAATCCGATCATGCCAACACGGGAGGTCTGCAGGTACCCGCTCGAACCGTGCCGGTTCCCACCGATGTCAGCCCCGAACTTCAGAAGTTGATTGCGGCTCCGCGCAGGGCCGGCTGGGACAAGCTGTGGAAGACCGGCGAAGAGTGGCGAGTGGAGGCGAACCAACTGGCCGCAACGACGCTTGCGACTCTCCCCGCGATGCGAGAACGCCTTCACGTCACGGTGGAGCCCACGACGATCGACGGCGTACGCGCCTTCGTCGTCACGCCCGACGTGATTCCGCCCGAGCACCGCGACAAGCTGCTTATCCATGTGCATGGCGGCTGCTACGTTCTGTCGCCGGGCGAGGCCGGCACCAGCGAGGCCATCCTGATGGCCGGCATCGGCCACTTCAAAGTGATCTCGGTGGACTACCGCATGCCTCCCGAAGCCTATTTCCCCGCAGCGCTCGACGATGCCATGACCGTGTACAAGTCCGTGCTCAAAACTTCCAATCCAAAGAACACGGCGGTCTTTGGCACCTCAGCCGGCGGCGCCCTGGTGCTCGAGATGATGCTGGTAGCCAAGCAACAGGGGATTCCTCTTCCAGGCGCCATCGCACCCGGCACTCCCATGTCCGACGTCACGAAGACCGGCGACACCTTCTACACCAATGAACTGGTGGACAACGTCCTGGTCTCCCGCAATGGATTCTGCGACGCGGCTACGGTGGTCTACGCCCACGGGCACGATCTCCACGATCCCCTGCTCTCGCCCGTGTACGGGGACATGCATGGCTTCCCGCCGGCCATCCTCACCACCGGGACTCGCGACCTGCTGCTCAGCAACACGGTGCGCGTGCATCGCAAGCTCCGCCAAGCCGGCGTGGAGGCCCAACTCGAAGTCTTCGAAGGAATGTCGCACGCCCAGTATCAGTTTGATGATCGAGTGCCCGAGACCAGGGAGGCCTTCGGAGAGATCGCTGCCTTCCTGGACAAGCATCTCGGCCAATGAATAATACCCTGCTGGGTCAGCGCTCAGGAAGGTAAACACCTATATCGTCACTGACCCAATCAATGCGTCTCATGACGGGGAGCAAGCTCGCGGACTATCGATCGTCCGTTGACAGTTGCTCATGAACTGGATACTGCAACCGCGTGGATCAATGACTGGCGAGCCTTAACGGATGCTAGGCAAAGCACGGCTCAACCACAGTTAATAACATCCCCTAGAAGATTCTGATGATGAGAATCGCCGCCACGGCAACCATTGCCGCAATTGCGAGAAGAACATACAGCAAGTAAACCATGGGGATGTCATCGATTTCGTCCTTCATGTTGGTCTTTTCCTTTCCACGTCAATCCGAAGCCCACAATCGGCCCCAGCAGAAAATAGATTCGAACCATGCGTCCAGTGCGTTGAGACGACGCGCCTGCAGGCTGTTCAATCCGTCCGCCACATCTAATTAGATCAACGGCACGCCTTCAGGACTCTGGTTCGATTGCGAAAGTTGATCAGGAATCTTGCGAGTAACGTGGAGTCGCGGTGCTTCCACTCCGATGATCCAGGAGCGCGAAGCTTCTAAAACCCAGAAACCACTCAGGCACATGTACCCTGATATAGAGATTCGTGAGGACGAGCAAAGGTTCGAAAAAAGTACCACCAAGCGGAACAACATCAGCCCTTCGCGAACATCATCGGTAAGTCCTGCCGGCACATCGGTGAGAAATCTGGTCGCTCCGTGGAGTGATGCGCGTAACTTTTGGCATGGCCACGGCATCGAATGGGACGGAACCAGGTTACGGATCGGGATTTACGGATCGGAGTTCTATGCCTGTCATTCGAACGTGCGCGCAGTGCCATCAGAAAAACCGGGTCAGCGCCAAGCATTTGAGCAGCACGGGACGCTGTGGTGCCTGCAAGGCGCCGCTCCCCCCGCTGGCAGAGCCGTTGGCGGTAGACGCTGCACTGTTTGACGACGTCGTCCAAAATGCGACGGTGCCGGTGCTTGTCGATTTCTGGGCAGGGTGGTGCGGGCCGTGCCGCGCGGCAGCTCCTGAGGTCGCACGAACCGCTGCGGACATGGCGGGAAAAGCGCTGGTGTTGAAAGTCGATACGGAAGCCAATCCACAACTCTCGGCGCGGTTCCAGGTGCGTGGGATTCCGAACTTTGTTGTGCTCTCGGGCGGCAAAACGGTGGTGCAGCAGGCTGGGCTGGTGGACCACACCCAGATGGAGCAATGGCTGCGCTCGGCTGCAGTCTGAGGCTCGGCTGCTGGCTGACAGGGTAAGGCTGGGAGAAAGAATGCCGAAGCGCAGTGCGGGTCTCCTGATGTATCGACGATCGGCGAGTGGGCTGGAAGTGTTTCTCGTGCATCCGGGCGGGCCATATTGGGCGAAGAAAGGTGGAGGCGCGTGGGGCATTCCAAAGGGCGAGTATCACAAGGAAGAAGAGCCGCTGGCTGCGGCGAAGCGCGAGTTCACCGAGGAGACGGGCTTTACGCCGACGGGGCCCTTGGTGGAGCTTGGGTTCATCCAGCAGAAGAGTGGAAAGATTGTTACCGCATGGGCAATCGAGGGCGATTGCGATCCCGCGGATCTGGTGAGTAACACGTGCAGTCTCGAATGGCCGCCGCGGTCGGGGCAATTCGTTGAGATTCCGGAAGTGGATGAGGGGCGGTGGTTTGGGATGACCCAGGCGCGCGAAACCATCCGCAAGGAGCAGGAGCCGCTGCTGCAGAGGTTGAGCGATGCGTTGGCGAAGACGGAGCGTTAAACTATACTGAGGCACGCCTGGTATCGAGCCTGTTTGGCGACGATCACCCGGCAAGGCTGGCGGTCACGGAAAGGTAAGCAGCGAGGTTCCTATGAGCGAGGTTGCTATGGATGAGATCTTCAAACCCGATTCAAGCATGGTGCGCTTTCGGATCGCCTTGATCCTTGCGATCGTTGCGGATGTACTCCAGATTGCGCTTCTTCCGATGTTCGTGGAAGGGGCGGCGTCCCCTGCCGACGACGCGCTCGATGCCGGAGTCGGGATCGCGTTGATTGCGTTGCTGGGCTGGCACTGGGAGTTTGCACCGTCATTCCTTGGCAAGCTGGTGCCGGGCGCTGACTTGATCCCGTTGTGGACGTTAGCGGTCGCGAGCGTCTACAGAAAAACGAAGCGCATTGAGGTTCCTGCGGCGTGAAGGCTGCGCCCGCGGCCTCAGGTTTCGCCCATCGCGCGAAAGCTTAGTGATGTCCGTAGCGCGCGAGCCACTTCAGTTCCTCGCGAACCTTGATGTACCCGTGCCAGGGGTTCTTGTCGAGCGGATGATTCTCGCCGGGAAAGACTAATAGCTCATGCGGCACGTTGAGACGCTGCAAGGCGCGCTCGAGCAGAACCTGTTCGAGGTAGCTGACGCGATTGTCCGCGTTGCCTCCGACGATGTGGGTCGGCGTTGTGACCTTGTTCAACTGAAACAGCGCGGCCTCGCTCTGGTAGAGCTCTGGCTTCTCCCACGGCGTGCCGGAGAGATACCACGCGTCATCCCAGGTGAGGTCGTCGTTACCCCAGTTGGCGGCGTGCTCAACCGCTCCTGCACCGGTGACAGCGGCCTTGAATCGTGTGGTTTGGGTGATCAGCCAGTTCGTCATATAGCCACCGTAGCTGTAGCCGCCGACGGTCAGCTGATCCGGGTCGGCTGTGCCGTCGTGCACCAGCGCGTCGACGCCGGAGAGGATGTCGAGGCCGGGCGCGGAGACGATGTGCGGGCGGATTCCCTGCATGAATTCATCGCCGTAGCCGGAGGAGCCGCGATAGTTGGGACGAAAGACAAGCCAGCCGTTGCTTGCGGCGAGCGTCGCCCAGTCGTACCAGTCCGCTTCGAACCGATCGCCGTCGGCATCGGCGGGGCCGCCGTGAATCAGCGTGAGCATCGGCAAATGCTTCTCGTCCAACTTGCCCGGAGGATAGATGAGCACCCCCTCAACCTCGGTGCCGTCGTTCGACTTCCATCGATACGGCTTCCACGCAACCTGCGCGCGCTCGTGGAAGATCGGGTTGAAGGCAGTCACGGCCTTCGCGTCGTTGACCATCGCGGTGCTGTCCGCTACGTAGACCTGCGTTGGATCGGTAATGGTGGAGTGCGTGAACAACAGCTCCCCGCTGTGCCGTGCTGCGTCGAGAAAGTTATTGCTTCCGGGTGCGCTTGTGACGACCTCGGCTTTCTCGCCAGCGATGCGATACACGCGCTGATCGATGCCGGTGAGGCCCGCAGCCAGTATCGTGCCGCCCGACGTAACCGTCGCGCTTTCCCAGGAACCATGAAACGCCGCGCCTAAGCGGATGAACTTTCCGGTGGAAGCGTCGAGGGAATAGAGCCGGCCCTGCACGTCCTGGTACGGACCTTCAATGGATCCGGCGGCCGCGCGCACCAGAAAGATGAGATTGTTTCCCGAAGGCATCCAGTGGATATCGCTTTCGAGTCCCTGGTTATGCGTGAGCGGACGCGCGTCTCCACCTTTGGCTGCAACGAGAAACAGCTCGCTGTCGGATGGATTCTCCAGACGAAGAGAGACAGGCCCAGTCTCAAACGCGATCTGCTGGCCGTCCGGCGATGGCGCGATCTCCTTGATCTGCACCGCGCTGGTGGTCAACACCTTGGCGTCTTCGGGGTAGGCCGGCTTGTCCGCAGCTGGTTTCGGGTCCTCATGGGGCGGCGAAATCTTTGCGCTGTTGTGGAGGGCGACCGCTAAGGGCAGCGAGAGCAGGACATCGCCGCGCTCCTGTTCGCGCCAGCGAATGACATCCTTCCACTCTTCTTTCTTTGCATCTTCGGCGGCTTTGGCGAGTGCCTGCGTCACAGAGAACATCACGCTGGCGCCGTCGCTGGACCATGCGAAGGCGTGGGCATCGAGCTTGTCGCGGTAGAGCGGCACTGCCTCGCCGCCGTCGATGGGAATCAGCCAGACGCGGGTCGTGCCTTCCTTGCTGTCGTCGTCGCTGGCGGGCTCACTGGGCAGCGGCCGATCGGAGAGGAACGCGATCATGCGTCCATCCGGTGACCACTGCGGCGACGAATCATGCCCGGCGTGCGTCAGCGGAGTGGCGACTCCACTCTTCTTCTTCCACAACCAGAGGTCCTCCGCAAAGCGGTTATGCTGCCAGTCCGGAGCGGCGGCGGAGATGACCACGGCCTTCCCATCCGGCGAGATGCGCGCGCCGAGGATGTCGGTCGCGTTCATGAACTCATCGAGCGAGATCGGCGGCTTGTTGGGTGCAGTTGGAGAGCTCTGCGCGCTGACCGGGGATCCGGCGACCATCAGGATAGAAAGCAGAAACACGGATGCTGGGGCAGTTCTCATAGAGGGGCAATCGTTCCGTCGCGTTGGTGAAAGCGTACAGCTGATACAAACGATTCAGCCGGCGGAGGGAGCATAGGCTCCTGCCGCCGGCTGATGGGTTAGTGGAGACGCACGGCCTAGAAGGCGTAGCGCAGAGAGAACTGCATACGGCGTGGTACGGTGAGCAACGCGCTCGCGACTCCAAGGTTGCCACCAGTCAGCTGCGATCCAATGGTGAAGGGGTCAAACCGGTTGGAGTTGGTGACGTTGTAGACCTCCCACGCAAACTGGAGGTTTCCGTAGCGACCCAGACCCCAGGTTTTGTTGACGTTCGCGTCGAGATCAAGGTAGCCGTCCCCGCGGAACCTGTTGCGCTCTCCGGTTTCACCCGGATAGGGCAAGCGTACGGGTGAGCCGTTGTACACACCGCCATTGATGGCATTGGCATTTTGGAAGTACAGGACGTTGCCACTCGAATCGAAGTGTTTTTTGGCACGAAGGGTCGGGTCCGTGTTGATGCCGTAGCCTTCCTGCTGCCAGTCCGTCGTCCAGCCGGGCTCGAATAAGGAGAACGGCAGGCCACTGGAGTAGCGGAAGATGCCGCCAGACTGCCAGCCTGCGACCACTGCTTGAACGAACGGGTTTGCTGTTCCCAGGAATTTCTTGCCTTTACCGAAGGGCAGCTGATACACCCAGGTGGCCGTCACCAGGTTGGTGGTGTCAAAGTCAGAGACGGCCTTGTTGAGATAGGGCTTCCAGGTATTGATGATGGAGCTATTTCCTGCCGCCACGCCGGCGGGTATGGAGAACTCCGTGGAGCGTTCCGCGTCCGATCCCCAGTCAATCGACTTGGAGAAGGTATAGTTCACCTCCATCTGGAATCCATGACTCTTGGGGTGGCGCAGCGTGAACTGGGCTGCGTTGTAGTAGCTCTTGCCGATCGTGGAGAGGGCGTACAGCGAAGAGAACTGATTCTGCCAGAACTTCGACTGATAGCCGTCCGGGCAGCCGTAGACACAGTAGAAGTCGATGTCCGCCAGCGAGGTGGTTGCACCGTAGTTGTACCGGTAGGGCGCCCACTCATCGCTGTAGATCGCCTGGGTCGCGCTTTCTCCCGGGTAATCTACGTTCGCCATGAAGGGAAATACGTTCTCGAAGTACGGTATCGGCTGTACGGTCGCCGTTGGATCGCCGCCATGCTCGTCAACCTCCTTGGAGAGCGTTGAACCGGCCGTATAGTAGTCGCCGCCTCCCTGCGGATCGGTGAAATCGACAGGCTCAGCGAGGTCGAGGGCTTGCAGCAGATGGTTGCCGAGCCGGCCCACGTAGGCCAACTCAAACGTAAATCCAGCGGGGAACTCGTGCTGCATGGAGAGATCGAATGCTTCCGTGTAGGGCGTCTTCAATTTGTTGTCGATGCCCCAGGTAATCGCAAAACCCTCCGCCCCCGTCGGCGCGGTGAAGGGGAAGGTTTCGGTGGGAGGCGACACCAGATCATTGACGCCCGTCGGGATGTTGTGGCGTCCCGTAAAGCGAGCAGCGGCGTCGTACGTGATCACTCCCGCCTGGTTGGTCACCGCGCTGGAGATACCGAATGAGCCGTTCTGATCAAACGTGTTAATCAGGCCTTGGCCAAAGTGGTCGTAGTACATGCCTGCACCGGCTCGCCATGTGGTCTTGGGATCCGACGAATAGACGATGGCGAAACGCGGAGCAAAGTTATTCTTATTCGCCGGATAGAAGCCAGGCTTGTTGTAGAACTTTCCTGCCGGTGCGAAGGTTAGATTCGGCTCGTAGATCTGGCCTTGAAGGGCAGCCGTCTCACGCTGGGTGTACCAGGCGTGCGTGTCGACGGTTGGTGTGACTTCCTGACCCTTGGTTTCGTATGGTGTCTGCAGGTACGTGTACCGAACGCCGTAGGTGATGGTCAGGTTCGGCAAGATGTGCCATGTATCCTGGGCGTACCCTTCATACTCGTTCGCCTTGAAACGCCTTGCCAGCGGGGTCCCGTCGGCAAGCAAGGTTGCGCTGGTGGGGCTGGTGATCTGGTAGTTGGACACCACGGTCACGGACGGCACGGTGCCGATCAAATTCGCATAGGCAATCTGGTAGGAATTCCCGAAGCCCCCATCGACTGGATTCAAGCCCAATCCGGGGAGAGAGTCGGGCTGCGGCGGATTACCCTTCAACCAATAAGGATTGGTGCTCGCATTGTTGAAAGAGTTTGCATCGGATGTCCGGTTCTGATCGACCCGACGCCAGTTGGCGCCGAACTGCATATTGTGCTTGCCCTTGGTCAGAGAGAAGTTGTCGATGATGTTATTGACCGGGACGCTGATCACCGTGGTCCGCGTCTCCGCGGTGGGGTTCGAAAGAAAGCGGAAATCGACATAGTCGCCGGTGCCAACACCCGCGTTGCCATATCCCTGGCGAATGTATCCATAACGAAGATCATTCACCATGTTCTCGCCAATGGACCACGTCCAGCCGAAGATCATTCCCTTGGAGTTATCTTCAAGGGTGGATGAGGGTCCCTGCCCGGGATACTGTTCGGTGAAGCCGGTGGTGTCCTTCTGAAGACCGCCGCGCCCAAAGATATGCTGGCTCGGGGTGGGCGTGTAATCGAGACGAACAATGCTGGTATTCAGCGTTCTTGGATTCGGAGACGAGAACGTATAGGAGCCCTCGTTCAGTCCGTCTCCGAGGCTGGTGCCATTGGCTGCCGGCACGGAGTTGAACAAGGCCAGGGAATTCGGGTTTACACCGGGGGGGTTAGGATAAGCCGCGGTACCACAGGCTTGGCATCCCGCGTCCAGCATTGCGACCTGCGCGGGCGTGATCGTATCGGTTTCGGTTCCACCGCTGCTGTTGTCTCCGATGTACTGGATGACGCCTTGCTGATAAAGCGCGGTTGGAGCGGTTTGGCTGACGATGGCGCTCTCCGCGATCCGCTCGCCTTCGTAGTTCGCGAAGAAGAACAGCTTGTCCTTGATGATCGGACCGCCGACTTCGCCTCCGAAGATGTTGCGGATCAGTTTCGGAGGCCGATTGTCCTCGCCGCTTTCGAGTTGTGCCTGCTTATTGAAATAATTGTTTGACACCGTATCGGAAGGACGGAAGTATTCATAGGCCGAACCATGGAAATGGTTGGTTCCAGACTTCGTGATCAGCGAGACCTGCGCTCCCGAAGAGCGGCCGGCATCCGCGTCGGCATTGCTGGTGGTCACGCGGAACTCCTCAACAGAGTCCTGTGTTTCGCGAAGAACGCCGGTAAATGCCAGGCCGCGGACTTGATCGTTATCGTCCACGCCGTCGAGGGTGATGTTTCCCTGGTCGGAACGCCCACCATTCACGGCACCCGTGCGGCTGTCCGCCATGGCAGGATTCGTCGGAGGAGGCAGGAAGAAGACGCCCGGCTGCAAGGAGAGCAGATCTGGAACGTTGCGCTCTTCACTGGGCAGCGCCTGGATGGTCGCGTTATTGGTCGACCCGCCGAGTGACGCGTCGATCGTATTCAAGGTCTGCGTGGCTTCGGTAACTTCCACGACTTCCGTGGTTCCCTTCACGGCGAGCGAAAAGTCGATCGTAGCGGGCTGGTTCACCAGCAACTCCGCCTGCTTGGAAGTACTTCCGAAGCCCGGTGCTGTCACCGTGATGACGTACGTCGCGGGTGGAATCTGCAAGAGCTCATAATCTCCACCGCTCTTGGATGTCGTTTTAAGGCTTGCGCCGGTCGCGCCGTTGCTCAAAGTAACCGTAGCCCCTGGAACCGATGCTCCGGTTGGATCTTTCACCACGCCGCGAAGTGAGGTTGTGGCGATTTGTGCGAAACTTGCTGCGGTAAAAAGGGAGATAAAAACAACGAGTACGAATACACTAATGCGTCTCATCAAAAGCTTCCTCCAGAGAGATAAACAGCTTGACCAGCCCCAAAATTAAGGGAGATAAGGATAGGGATCTGCTTTAGTCTGGTCGCCCAACAATCAAACAGGTTTAGATCTTCAATTCGTGGATAAGTAATGTATTACAGCAAGGTGACTTCAAAAGCAAGTGGTCCGGATGCCCCCAGAGATCCAGATTTGAGCGTCCTTCCGTCGTCCATGCAACACAATCGCCGCGATCAACGCAGCGATCTGTACCACTTACCGGCAGCGCGACGAACCCACTTCTTCGTACGCGCTGCCGGCCCATGCAGGCACTTTCTGCAACTCTATGGCTTTGCTGGATGTCCGAGATGATCGAAATTCAGGATTGCATTGAAGACCAGTGGATAACTTCCCACGGTTTCGCCGCGGTACACCGGATTGTTTGCAAAAAGGAGCACGTTGCCGTCACCCAGATGCGCATCCACTACGATGGCACGCTCAGCGATGGAGGTTGGGTTAGCCAGCAGCCCTGAGAGCAACATGCCCTTCGCGTCCGCAAATCGCAGGACGACGTCGGGGCGCAGGGCCGCCGGAATGACGGAGGGATTGTTGCGCAACTGCTCTTCGTTGAGCGCCTTTGCCTCCCATGGCTTTTGCTTCACCAACGGCTCAGGATCGACATCCTTTCGCCCCTGGACGACATCGCTGTCTTCGAGCGTCCCACGCCCTGTGGGCCGCTGCGCATAAGGATCCATGAGCGTGCGGCCGGCGCCTCTGTTTCCCTCCACGTTGCTCACGTTGAAGGCCATGCCATTCGCGCTGATCACGGGAACCGACGCGCCATAGCCCCAGGCAATCGGATCATCGGGCGCGACAAAGATGGAGTCCAGAATTGTGCCGACGACGCGAGCATCGCCTTTCACGACGGACACACCCGGCGCCAGACCGCTGTCGATCGCGAACTCCGACGTGTCCTCCGACGTGATCAGCAGACCTCCCTGTTCGACGAACGTGCGCAGGTGGGCCAGGCCGTCAAGCCCGAGGCCCGGGCGCGTATCCGGGGTCGAGTCCAGGCGTCCCAGGTTCGGGGTTAGATCCGTTGTCTGCCATGGCGTTGCATTTCCATATCTCGGGGTGCCATTGAGAATGGACTGCGCGGACCCACCGCCCACCGGCGCGAAGACAATCACGTCGTACTTGCTGCGGAGATCTGCTTCGGCAGCCGCCGTCTGCGTGCTGATGTATTTGTAGGGGACGCCGACATGGTCGAACTCATAGCGCCACCAGCCTTCGGTCTGCGTTGCCTGCCATGTGTGCATGAAGGCGATCCGCGGCGCCTTGGCTGGATGCGTGGCCACGCTGGGTGCGGATGCCAGGCGAGCCGCGTCGAGTGACAACTCCTTCAACACCGGCGCCAGCGTGGCGTCCGACGCATCGCTGATTATCAGCGAGCCTGCGGTATATTTATTTCCCGCTGCGTCGAAGGCTTTTTCCGCAACAGCGATATGTGCATCTTTCAGCTTGTACACGAGCGCCAGCAGCGAGCTCTGCCCGGTGTTCGCAATGACCGCCACCGAGCCTGTGCCTGTCTGCTTGCCTGACAGGCTTTGCGGGTCGTCAACACTCGTCATCTTCGCGGCCAGGATCGCAGGATCAGTTAGCCGCGCCACCTTAAGATTGAACAGCGCAGAGAAGCTCCATCCGGTGTCGTCGTAGGGATGTTTTTGCGGATCATCCGGAGCCCAGTACTGCTTGTCCAGAAGCGCGTCGGCAATCCTGGAATAGGGTTGATCCATCCGGACCACGAAGCTGCCCGCAGGGAATGTTTGTTGCGTAGGCTTATCGCCGCGTTTCGCGGGAGGCACGCTGGCAGTCACTGCATCCGTGAGCTGGCTCACCTCTACGTGTTGCTCCTTCAGCACCTCGAGCAGCTGCACCTGGCGATTCAGCTCGGCCGGGTTCGCGGTGAGCACGTAGGCCGCAGGTCCCTCGACGGTTGGCTTCAGAATCGAGCGCTTGCTCTTCTCGTAGTAGTTCACCAGGAAGTGATGGGTGTTCTTCGAGAAGTACGACAGCGTCGAGAGCAGAGCGCTCTCCTCGTAATTATTGTTGTCGCGCTGCGACCAGTTCACCACCGGAAACGCCGGATTCTGCCGATACCATGTGCGCGAATATTCCTCTGGGGAGAGGATGCGTTTCTCGGTGTCAGCGCCGCCGTTGCCGAACGTCTCGTACAAACGGCTGATACCGTTGTGCAGGCCCGCGAGGAACATCAGGTAGCCGGGACTCCATGTATCGAAGTCGCCGTGCGTAAACACGCCGGGCATGCCGAAGCTCTGCATCTGCGCTACGTTGTTCCAGCCAAGCTCAGCCCACTCGTTGGCGAGCACTGGATCGATCCACGCGTTGTACGGGCCATCGCCTACCGTGTTGTCGTAGAGAAACGGTACGGACTCATGCAGATCGTGCAGCACCTGCGCATGCCAGCCGATGTAGGTGTTGAGCACGTTGTTGGTGAGGTTGAGTGTCATGCCCATGGCATCGCGGTTGTTGTCGTGCGCGACGTAGTGCCCCCAATAAACCAGGCGGGGCCAGTTTTCGTTTGGGTGCGCGCGGTGCCACTTGTAGATGTCGACCATGCGATCGCGGCCGTCAACTTCCACCACCGGCGTAATCAGCACGATCATGTGCGAGCGAATGTATTTGATGTACGGCGAATTATCCACGGCCAATCGATAGGCCATCTCCATCAGCGCCGTCGGCGCGCCAGTCTCCGTGGAGTGGATGGTTCCGGTGATGTAGTACACCGGGTATGAGGCGTCAATCAGCGGCTCGGCCTTCGCGTCGTCCATGCCGATCGTGCGCGGGTCGGCAAGCTTTGCGAGGCGCTCGTCATTTTCCTTCTGACCCTTGAGCAGGCTCTCGTCGGCGATGGCCACGGCGATCATCTCGCGGCCCTCTTCGCTATGGCCGATCGTGACCACCTTCACGCGCGGCGTGCTTGCCGCCAGCAGCCGGAAGTATTTGTAGACGTCCTCTGCGTACGGAAGCATGTTCGGTGCGCCGGACACATCGCCCAGCACCTTCTCAGGCGTCGGAACGGTCGTGGAGGCGGGCAGATAATTGACCAGGGGCGAAACGAACGATGGGTCGGTGGTGTATTCCAGAATCTTCTTGGTGTACGGCTGGTCTACCGGCTGGTTTGGGTCACGCGCATATTCGGTGTTCGTAACTTGAGCGGGTGAGGGGACGCACAGAGAAAGCACAGCGGCGGCCAGAAAGGCCGAGACAAAACTTGAAGGTCGCATATCGCTTTATATACCGGAAGCTGGCTCGAAGACCAACTTTCAGTTTGCATCGGGCGAAAGCGCTGCGCATGTGCATGTAACTAAAGAGTACGGCGCCAGGCATTGAGCCGGCGCCGATGTTCCGTCCGAATGATCTCGAGCCGAAGCTCGCGAAACCCAGGTGCTAGTTGGTCGCTGGCTGGCCCTGCGGCCTCACATCGCTCCGATCGCCGGGCCCGCGCATTCCACGCGGACGGTTCCGCAGCTTGCTCCACTGATCCGCTGTCAGGACGCTCCGAATGTCCAGCAGCATCTTGGCGTTGGCCTTCTCCAGATCAGCGCGTGTATCGGCAATCTTATCGATCTGCGCCATTGCCTTGGCCTCATTCAATGGAGTTGCATCCAACAGCGGCTCCAGCAATAGCTGCTCCTCCTGCAACGAAGCGTGCATGTGAATCAACTGCACGCGGCTCTGCAGGAACAAGTCGCCGATGCGCTTCTGCTGCTCGGCGGTCAGGCCAATGCGCGCCGCGACGTCTGGATTCTTCCACCACATACCGAAGGGCAGCATGGCGCCGCGGTCATCGTCACGAGCCCAGTCGCGTCCCTCTCTGCGGTCACGATCCATGCCTCCGTCAGGGCCGGGGCGGCCGCCGCGATCCCAATCATGCCGCGGGCCCCAGGGGCGGTCGCTGCTGCTTCCGGGAGGCGGTGGCGCGCCCGGCGCCGGCAAACTCTGCGCGCCTGGAGCCAGGGTGGAGGCAGCGGCCGTCTGAGACGTGTCTTGCGCGTGCGCCGTGCGCGAGGTGAGCGAAATTGGCGCTGTCACGATGAGCGATACTGCAAACAATTCACGGATAGTCATTCGTTCTCCTTCAAGCTGGAAGTTGCTCCTGTCGCTTCGGTCGGCGCATCCTTCGCGGTCAGCGGAAGCAAGCCCTGCGGTACCGACGAACTCAGATCCTCTTGGACATCGCTCATCAACTGGTCGTCGGACACGGCTGCCTCGACCTGCAACACGGGCGGCTGGACGACAGCAACGTGCGCGGGCTTGTGATGCAGCGCAATCGGCGCAGCAGCACACAGCAGCGCTGCCGCCGCGACCAGGCTCCACAGCGCACGCGGAGTTCGATGCGAGAGCTCTGGCATCACAGCCAGTCGCCGATGCACTTCAGAAGACGCGATCACCGCCGCGCGCAGGTCCCCCATCAGAGCGCGCAAGGATTCCAACTCTTCCAAGCAGCGCTCACATTGTTGGAGGTGTTGCGATCGCTCGCGCAGCTCTGGATTGGAGAGCAACGCTTCCATCTGTTCAACCGTGAGGTGTCCGTTGTTCATCTCTTCCCTTTCCTCTTCGAGCCCGTGGACCGGGTGGCCCGAACGTGGTCTAACGCGCGATACAAATGACTCTTCACCGTCGGGATCGGCATGTGCATCACCTTGGCGATCTCAGCCAATTCCTGCTCCTCGATGAAGCGCAGCAGAAAGATGGTGCGTTGTGGTCGCGACAGCTTTTCAACTCTCTGCCAAATCTCTTCCAGCTCTGCTTGCGCAATCAGCTTCGCTTCGGCGGACCGCTCGGGATGCGGAAGCTGCGACTTCAGATCTTCCGCGCTGATGGCGGTGTTGCCCACGCGTTTCCAGAAGCGAAAGCTCTCCGTCCGGGTGTGGCTGCGCAGCAGATTCACCGCGATATACATCAGCCAGGTGGCAATGGAGCAGTCACCGCGAAAGTTTGCGCGCGTGCGCCACGCATTCAGGAACGTGTCCTGGGTCAGCGAGAGCGCCACGTCGCGGTCGCGCACCGAGAGCAGCAGGAACCGGAAGATTCTATCCTCGTACAGCGCGTGCACGGCCGCGATATCGTCGAAGGGCGTGACGCGCTCGCCGCCATTCTCAGCCAGTGTCAGTTCGCCGGATTGGAGACTTTGCTGCGGCATCATGCTTTGTGCTTGCGGAACCTGCGCTCTTCCTGCATGTAGAGACGCGCGCGCCGCGGGGAAGACTACACTGCCGAGGGATTTTTGCGAATTCCGTCAAAGCGAAAGCCCGGAGGGGATCTCCGGGCTTGCTGAGGATTTGCGATGGACGCCGTTTAGTCGCCGTCGTCAGGCAGGCTGTGATGGCGGACGTCCCGGCCGCGCACCCAGAAGATCACGTCTTCGGCGATGTTGGTTGCGTGGTCGCCAACGCGTTCCAGGTTGCGCGAGATGATGAGCGCATTGAGCGCCTGCGCAGCCAGCTCGGGCTTGTCCTTGATCAGGTCGCCAAGCGCACGGAAGGCATCGCGATTCATGTCGTCCACCTGGTCATCGAGCATCAGCACCGACTGCGCCATCTCGGCATCGCCTTCAATGAACGCCTGCAGCGCCTTGCGCACCATGGCCGCCGACAGCAGTGCCAGCCGGGGAATATCTACCGGCAGATCGACGTTCGCCTGCCGGCCAAGATCCAGAACGCGGCCGGCGATGTTGACTGCCTGGTCGCCCATGCGCTCGAGGTCAACATTGATCCGGATGACCGAGATAATAAAGCGCAGGTCCACGGCCATCGGCTGTTCCATGGCGAGAAGATCCAGCGCCAACTGGTCGATCTCGCGCTCCATGCGGTTGATCGCGGGCTCGGACATCTTGACGAGCTCACACAAGCTCTCGTCCCGCGAGGTATAGGCCTCGGTCGCGCGCTGGATGGCCTGCTCCACCAGTCCAGCCATTACCAGGAGGCGCTCTTTTAATTCGTCCAGACTTTGCTGGAATTTGATCCGTATCATCCGAACCTCCCTGTGATGTAGTCCTCGGTGCGTTTATCCGAGGGGTTCGTGAAGATCTTGGTGGTCGGAGCGAACTCGACCAGTTTGCCCATGAGGAAGAACCCGGTGTTCTCCGCTACACGAGCTGCTTGTTGCATATTATGCGTCACGATCACGATTGTGTACTGGGTCTTCAATTTGAAGATCAGATCCTCGATTTTGGCCGTAGAAACGGGGTCCAGCGCACTGGCGGGCTCGTCCATCAAAAGCACTTCGGGATCGACGGCAAGAGCGCGCGCGATGCACAGGCGCTGCTGCTGACCTCCGGAGATACTGGCGCCGGACTTCTTTTTGAGGTCATCCTTGACCTCGTCCCACAAGGCGGCCTGCTTGAGCGAGCGTTCCACTACCTCGTCGAGCACGCGCTTCTTGCGGAAGCCGTTCAGCTTCAGCCCGCTGGCGACGTTGTCGTAGATGGACATGGTGGGAAATGGATTTGGCCGCTGGAACACCATGCCGACGCGCCGCCGGATTTCAACCGGCGTCGCATCTTTGTAGATGTCGATATCTCCCATCAGCACCGTGCCGTCCGCGCGCGCTCCGGGGCTGGTTTCGTGCATCCGGTTGAGGCAGCGCACAAACGTTGACTTGCCGCAGCCCGAGGGCCCGATCAGCGCCGTCGCGTGGTTTGCCGGAATCTGCAGGCTCACGTCGTGAAGCGTGTGCACCGGCCCATACCATGCATTCAGATTCTCGACGCGAATGTCGACTCCCACTAATGTCCTCCCTTAAGCGCGCCGCGATTGGCAAAGATACGCACCAGCGTCACCGAAGCCATAATCATCACAATCAATACAAGAGCTCCAGCCCATGCCAGGCGGTGCCACTCGTCATACGGCGACAGCGCGTACACATAAATCTGCAGGGGCAACGCGGCGATGGGCTGATTCAGATCGAAGCTCCAAAACTGGTTGCCGAAGGCCGTGAACAGCAGCGGCGCCGTCTCTCCGGCGACACGCGCGAAGGCCAGCATGCAGCCAGTAATAATTCCCGGCGACGCGGTGCGCAAGCTGACCGAAAGCACCGTCCGCCACTTGGGAATGCCCAGGCCCAGCGCCGCCTCGCGCACCGATTTCGGCACCGTGGCCAGCATCTCTTCGGTCGTCCGCGTCACCGTTGGGACCATCATGATGGCCAGCGCCACGCTTCCGGCCATCCCGGAAAAATGCTGTTGCCGGGCGACGATCAGGGCGTAGGCGGCCAGGCCCATCACGATGGACGGAACGCCGTTGAGCACATCCGCTGTGAACCGCACGGCCGCACCCAGCCACGTTCCTCGGGCGTACTCCGCGAGATAAACGCCGGCGCCAATTCCCACCGGAATTCCAAGCAGGCTTGCCAACCCAAGGATCACCCCCGAGCCGGCGATTGCGTTGGCCATGCCGCCACCCGGCTCGCCCACCGGCACCGGGACATGCGTGAAAAAGGCGAGATTCAAGGAGCTCGCACCCTTGTAGAGCAGGTATCCGAAGATCGCGACCAGCGGCACCAGCACAAGGATCGTGCTGATGATCGCTACCCCTGTGACGACGTGGTTGGTGAGGCTGCGTCGAAAGCTAACGAAGTCTGAAACGCCTTGCGAACGTAGAGGCAACGTGTCCATCAGTGCGCGCTCCCCGCATTGTCACGCACAACCGCCCACACCAGCAGCCGCGCAATCGCGTTCACGATAATCGTCACGAGGAATAGAGCGAGGCCAATCTCAATCAGCGCGCTTAGATAGAGGTCCCCGGTTGCCTCGGTGAACTCGTTGGCGATGACGCTGGCCAGCGTATAGCCTGGCGCGAACAGGTTCTTGAGGATTGCCGGGTGGTTGCCGATCACCATGGTCACGGCAATCGTCTCGCCCAGAGCGCGCCCGAGTCCAAGAATCACCGACCCGATAATGCCCATGCGCGCGTTGCGCAAGACGCCGATGCGCAACATCTCCCAGCGCGTCGCGCCCAGGGCCAGCACCGCCTCGCGCTGGTGGACCGGCACCGCGCGCATCACATCGCGGCTGATCGAGCTGATGACCGGGAAGATCATGATGGCCAGGATCACGCTGGCGGTAAACATGTTCACCCCAAAGTTCGGCTCGACGAACAGGCCCGTCCAACCCAGGTACTTCTCCAGCACCGGGCCAGCCTGGTCCCGAATGATGGGCACCAGCACAAACACGCCCCAGAGGCCGTATACAACGCTGGGGATCGCGGCCAGCAGCTCGGTAAGAAACGAGATCGGCGCGCGCAAAAACTTGGGGCAGATATCCAGCAGGAAGATGGAGGTGGCCAGGGCGAGCGGCACCGCCATGCACACCGCGAGCAGCGAGGACAGCACCGTCCCATAGATGAACGGCAGCGCTCCAAAATCGCCGGAGACCGGGTCCCAGGTGCGGGTCGAGAAGAAATGCCAACCAAACGTCTTGATGGAAAGCTGCGAGTGCGAGACCAGGACGGAGACGATCAGGACCACAATCGCAAAGATGCTCAGCGCGCAAACCACCATCAGGGCGGCAAAGGCTCCGTCGGCCATCCGGCCTGAGCTCTTTGCCTGCAGGAACATGCGGATCGCCGACGGCGTCACGGGCGCCACCGCGGCTGGCGATCCCATCTCCGTCTGCGGAAGCATGGTCTTGATCATAGGAGGCGGTGCGATCCTGTGTGGCGCCGAGAGCGGCTCCTCGGGCGCAGTGGGCAACGGTATGATCTTTGGCTCATTCATGCACTGCTCGCAGGCTCCCTTATCACTTTATGAAAGGAATGTGAATGGACCGTGAATCCGCAGGTCAGCCCAGCGTTGCCAAAACGTCAAAACACAAGACAACAAAGGGGAACCTGCGCTACGGGCAGGTCCCCTTTTCAGGGCTTAGTGGACGGTGGCGATGGTCTTGCGCACCATTTTGACTACAGCCGGCGGCAGCGGCGCATAGGTCATGCTCGAAGCCTCGGCCTCACCGTGATCCAGCATCCACTGCAGGAAGTCGTGTAGCACCTTGCCCTTGGCCGAGTCCTTGGAGGGGTCCGGAATCAGCAGCCAGGTGAACGAGGAGATGGGATAGGCGTTCGCTCCAGCGGCATTCGTGATGGACACGCGGTAGTCGGCCGGCATGGCCTTTGCTGCGCCAGCGGCAGCCGCGCTCACCGAATCCGTCGACGCCTTGATCCATTTGCCGTCCGCGTTCTTCACCACGCCGAACAGCATCTTGTTCGACTCTGCATAGATCAGCTCAACATACCCAAACGAGAAGGGGCTGTTGCGAATCATGCCCGCCACGCCTTCATTGCCCTTCTGACCCACACCGCCGGGCCACTGCACCGAAGTCGCAGAGCCGATCTTGGCCTTGAAGTCCGGGCTCACCTTGCTCAGGTAGTCCGTGAAGATATAGTTGGTGCCGGATCCGTCCGAGCGGTACACAGGAAGGATCGGGTGATTTGGCAGGTTCACGCCGGGATTGTCCTTGGCGATGCGAGGATCGTTCCACTTGGTGATCTTGCCCAGGTAGATGTCGGCAATCACGTCACCGGAAAACTTCAGCTCCGCGCTCAGGCCCGGCAGGTTATAGGCCGGCACAACCGCGCCCAGCACCGTCGGAATATGCAGCAGTTTCTGCTTGGAGTCTGCCAGCTGCTTGTCGGTCATCGGTCCGTCCGAGGCGCCGAAGTCCACAATCCCCTGCGAGATCTGCCGGATGCCCGCGCCCGATCCTACCGACTGGTAGTTGATCTGCACGCCGGGATGCGCCTGGCTGTACTCCGTGAACCAACGCTGATAGATCGGGTTGGGAAACGTTCCACCCGCGCCGGTAAGATGCTGCGCTACGGCGGGGATAACGCTCGCCGTCATCGCTGCCATTGCAACCAGGGATAAAAGCTTTGCCTTCATGATGTCTCCTCCGCCGCAAGCTTGCAGTTTCTCGCTGCCGCGCGGCTGTCATATTCTCTTCTGTTTCTCTTCTGTCGGTAACTGGCCCTTCCGGTTGGGAAGGGCCAGTCACGAATAGCTGCACTCAGAATCCTACGAGAATCGGCGACGCTTGAGCGGAAACGCAACACTATTTGATGCCGCGTCGCGCTCTTTAGCCCCTCTGCCGGAATTGGCAGAGGGTACGCGCCAACACTCTACGGGATGTAGTAGCGCATGCTGACGTGGATCATTGGCTCCGTAGCGCGAGCACCGGTCGGGCTGGTGATAGGGCCGCTGGCCGGAATGTTATTCCCGGACCAGAGGTTGCGCTGGATGTAGCTATAGGTAACCGAGTACTGCAGGCGGCCATACGTCGGGCTATTGACGGCGCGCCAGATGAAGCCACCCATGGCTTCCTGGATGTAGCGGGTGGGCGAAGCGCAGTTGGCCGGCGAGATGGACCCTGCTGTGCCGCTGGCGTTGCCGCTCACCGGTGGCAGGTTATAGCAACCCGAATCGTTCAGGTTGCGCGGGCCATACCCGATCGGAGCAAGCCCAGTCGGCGTGACCACGGAATAGACCGTCCGCTGGGCATACTCGCCACCGTAGTAGGCGAACCAGTCCCAGTTCTTGGAGGGGTGGAAGACCAGGCTGAACAAGCCATGGTCGTTGCGGACGGGCTCCAGGGTTTCATTCGGCTTCAGCGTCGCGTCGGCCAGCTGCGAAGAACCATAACGGCCCGTACCGGTTCCGACCAGCCCCTGCACCGCAGCCTCAACCAGCGGAATCGGCTTCACCCGCAGGTTGAAGAACACGCCGCCCGCCGTAGCCGTGCTGTTTTGCATCACCGGCGAGTAGCCGTAGACCGGAGTGCTCGCCGTTCCGGCCACCGTCAATACCGGGAAATACTCGTTGCGCAGGAAGCGCAGAAGGCCGCCTACCTCGGCGTGCACCTTGGGCTCATCGAACGCAGCCTTGAACATCAGGTCAGGAGCGACGTTGTTGGCGTAGGTGGCGATGGCTCCCGTCCCTGCCGTATTTCCATTGCCGATGTTGCCCGCAGCGTTGTACAGACCGCCATTCTGGCCGATACCGCCAAAGAAGAACTCGGTCGGAATCGGTCCGGCAGCCGTGAAGCTGGTGATCTGCGCCTGCTCTGCCGAGGCCGCCAGGGTAACAGCCTTGGTCGTGTAATCACCGAAGCGCTTCTCAACCCGGATACCCGGCTGACGCTCCCATGTATAGCCCACCAGGTATTGTGAATCGATCGTGAGCGGCTGAATCTCGGTCCGCGGATCGTCTCCCTTGGCGTCTTCCGTCAACAGCGACCACATCTGTCCGCCGGTCACCGTGAACCCGCCCTGCGTCGCAAACTGCCCCCAGATCTGGCGCTGACGCAGCACATAGCTGTTGCTCTGGTTGTTGTTGGACGACGTGCCCGTTCCCAACCAGTCCATCTCCCAGTAGCCCGTCAGCTTGTACGCGCCCGCATCGCCCGTCACCAGCACCGACAAACGGCTCTGCCGGCCGGAGAAGTTCAGCTCGCTCACATGCCCTTCGTTCGCGCTGGGCATCGGAATGCTGTTGAACGGCGTATTGATGTCCGAGTTCACCGAGTGCTGACGCCACACACCTTCAAACGCCGCGAAGCCACCCGGTGTGATGTTCACGCCCTTGTAATGCATGGTCGCCGGCGAATTGATCTCACTCTCCACCTTCCGCTGGTTGGCGATCACGTTGTCGTTGAGAGCGGTGGTCGACGACTTGAGTTCGGTCACGCTGTTCGAAACGGCGTCGACCTTGGTGGAGTTCGCGCTGGCGGCCGCCTGTGCCTGCGCCGCGGAAGCGGCTGCCGCGGCGGCCTGGGCCTGCGCGTCAGCGGCGGTCTGCTGGGCGGCGGTTACGTCACTGCTCTTGGCCGAGATCTGCGACTTCAGCGCGTCGATCTCGTCCTGCTGCGCCTTCAGCGCTTCCCTCATCTCGCGCATCTGGATCTGTGCCGCTGTCTCTTTCTGCGGCTTGGAAGTCTTCTTCACCGTCTTCGCCGGAACGGTGCGGTCTGTCGTCTGGGCACTCATCGGAAGCTGGGTCGTCATTATCGTCATGGCGACCAGCGCAGCACTCAATACGTTATATCGTTTCATCATTCCTCAGGGACGGTGGCTAAGGCGCGCGAACTCTCTTATGGATTCGTGGACCGCCTTGCCAGATTTGTCCGTGAGTTGATCCTCGCAACCCTGTATGAATGAACAGGTAACGAATCATGAATAGAGGATGAATAGGCTCTAAAGTGCCCGCTGTTTTCCACTTCGATCGTGCACATGCCTCAGGAACGCGTCGGATCAGATCCCTGACGCCCGCACGGGATGGAGCATCAACGGCAGCGTAAAGCAGAATCGGCTGCCCCTGCCCAGCTCGCTCTCCACCCACATTCGGCCCTTGTGCGACTCCACAATATGCTTCGCAATCGAGAGTCCCAGCCCTGTCCCACCCGATTCCCGGGAGCGCGTCTTGTCCACCCGGTAGAACCGCTCAAACAGACGGCTCAAATGTTCCGACCCGATTCCGGCACCGAAATCTTCCACGCAGAACCGAACCTCCTGCGGCGAGGCCGGCACAATGGCCGCGCTCAGCACCACCAGCGCCCCATCCAGCGGCTTGCCGGGCAGCGCCTGTCCCACGCTTGCCGGGCTAACTCCATAGTTCAGCGCATTCTCAATCAGGTTGCTCAGTACCTGGACAATCGCATCGAGGTCCGCGACCACCTCCACGTTCGGAAACTCGCCGATCTCCAGCACTCCATGCTTATCCCGCGCCAGCGCCGCCACCGCGTCCTCGGCCTCCTGGATCAGGACGCCCACCTCTACCGGCTGCGGCCGCAGCTTCTGCTCCCCGGAGTCTACCCGCGCCATCGCCAGCAGATCATCCGTCAACCGCCCCATCCGCTTGGCACTCTTATAGATGGCCTCCAGAAACTCCCGTACCTGCGGTGTGAAGAAGAGGCCCGTCCGCTCGTCCTCCAGCAGCGTCTCCACATATCCCGAGATCGAAGTCAACGGTGTCCGCAACTCATGGGAGACATTCGCTACGAACTCCCGCTGCGTCCGTTCTACCTGCTCCACGTGGGTGATGTCCTGCATCACCACCACCGCGCCGCCCTCGGGCATGGGCGCAGCACTCACCGCAAAGATCTTGCCCATCGGCATGGAGACGGGCCGCATCTCGGCATACTCGCGCTTTTCGAGCGCCTCCTGCACGCACTCCAGAATCTCGGGCGAACGAATGGTCTGCACCAGGGAGTGCCCCGCGCGCACATTGCCGGAGGACTCGGCCACCAGCTTCTGCATCGGCACGTTCGCCCACACAATCCGGCCCGCGCCGTCGACGCTGGTCACCGCGTCCTGCATGGAATCCAGCAGCGCCTCGAGCTTCCGCCGGCTCTCCGAGCTCGCCTCGAGCTGTCGAACTACCTCCGCCGCCGAGACATGCAGCGCCTGCAACAGCGGCTCCATCTGCCGGAACGGAGCGTCGGGCCAGCGCGTGTCCCGGCCGGCCACGGTCGCCGCTGCCGGCTCAATCAGCTCGATGGCATTGGTGACTACGCTGGTTCCCCACGCAGCGATCCAGAGCGCCACCACGAATCCCGTGCCAATCACCATCCACCAGCGCGGAAGCAGCAGCATGGACGCAGCCGTCACCGCGATCCCGATCGCGATGCGCCAAAACAACGCCAGGTACAAGCTCTTTCGCAGCCAGGATCTCATGCTGGCAGACTACTCGGTCGCCGCGCCCACCGCACTCCCCATCGAAGCTTCCTTCGCCTTGGGAAGATCAAACCGGTAGCCCGCTCCGCGCATCGTCTTGAGGAATCGCGGCGTCTCAGGATCAACCTCGATCTTCTCCCGGATTCGCCGCACATACACGTCCACGCTGCGCGGCGTCACAAACCGGGCATCGCCCCACACCGCATCCAGCAGATGGTCGCGGCTGAAGACCCGTCCCGGATGCCGGGCAAGATAATCCAGCAGGCGAAACTCCGTTGCGGTCGTCGTCACCAGCTCGCTATTCACGCGCAGCTGCATGGAGTTTCCATCAATCTCCAGGGTGTCGATACTCAACACCGAAGACGTACCCGGGGTCTCGGTGGGGCGCTCGAAACGACGCAGCACTGCCTTCACCCGCGCCAGCAGCTCGCGCATCGCAAACGGCTTCGTAATATAGTCGTCCGCTCCCAGCTCGAGCCCATGCACCCGATCGTTCTCCGCCGCTCGCGCGGTCAGGAAGATGATCGGCACACTGGCCAGCAACGGATTCAGCCGCAGCCGCCGGCACAGGTCCAGCCCGTCGCCGCCCGGCACCATGATATCCAGAAGAAACAGCGCCGGCCGCTGCCGCTCCGCATCCTGCACAATCGAGCCCACCGCCGGATATGCTCGTACAACATATCCCGCGCCCTCTAACTGATACTGCACCAGCCGCCTAATGTCCGCATCATCTTCCAGGACGAAGACCACCTGACTCACATTTTCTCCTGGCCGCGTCGACACACCCGCGTCCGCGTTCAGGTTAGCGCATCCTGCCAAGCCCGGCGAATAAAAGACGATGAATCCTACGAGAATCGATTGCCGAAAGCGAGACCGATCCCTCCCCGGTTTATGGGCTAAATTTAGTACTTGACATCGCACACTATGCGTCATACAGTAGTTGTCATACAGTATGAGCGCTACCTCAAACCCGTCGCCCGACCCCCAGATCTTCGATTCCCTCCGCCTGGAACTGCGCCGCGGCTGCCTGATCGTTGCGGTGCTGGCGCAGTTGAGGGCCGAGCACTACGGCTACACCCTCCGCAAAGCCCTCGCCGACCAGGGCCTGGCCATCGAAGAGAGCACCCTCTATCCCCTGCTCCGCCGGCTTGAAACCCAAAAGCTCCTCACCAGCCAGTGGCGCGAGGAAGACAAGCGCAACAAGCGCTTCTACAAGCTCTCACCTGAAGGCGAACTCATCCTCGCCCAGCTCCTCGCCGAGTGGAACAGCATCAACGACTCCGTCAACACCATCCTCCAGCATTCTGACCAAAGGTGAATCCCATGAATCCCACCTCCAACCTCCTAGCCCGCTATCTCCAGGCCATCGGGGAACATCTCCCGGCCGCCACCCGCGACGACATGCTCGCCGAGCTCCGCGCCAACCTCCAGGCCCAGCTCGACGACCGCGCCGAAGAACTCAACCGCCCCCTCACCGACCCCGAAGTCGCCGCCATCCTTAAAGAGCATGGCCGCCCCATCCTGGTCGCCGCGCGATATCTCCCGCAGCAATATCTCATCGGCCCGGCCATCTTCCCGTACTACCTCATGACGCTGCGCAAGGCCGCGCCCTTCGCGCTCCTCATCATCTTCCTCGCCAACTGCTCCAACCTCCTCTTCATCCACACCTTCCCTGAGCTCATCGCCGGCATCCTTCGCGCCCTCGGCCTGCTCATCCCCGACCTCATCATGTTCGCCGCGTGGCTCACCGGCGCCTTCGTCATCGCCGAGTACGTCTACACCCGCAACCACGCCAAGCCCTTCAACGCCTCCTGGGACCCCACCAAGCTTCCCGCCATCAAGCCCCAGTTCAAGGGCAAGTCCCGCGCCAGCCGCATCGCCGACCTCATCTTCCACTGCTTTTGGATCATCTATATCCTGGAAATCCCGAGCCACCACTTCCTCATCCTCGGCCCCAGCGAGCTCTACCTCCGCCGGCTCGCCATTACATTCGCCCCCATCTGGCACACCTACTACGTCTTCCTCCTCGTGCTTCTGGCCGTCCAGCTCGTCACCAAAATCCTGGCCCTTAACCCCACCTTCGACCGCCTGCAGTCTACTTTCGACCTCGTCACCAAACTCGTCGGCGTCGCCTCCACCGCCTTCCTCGCTGCCATGAAGACCTACTTCGTCGCCTCCGGCCCGGCGGCCAACCAGGCCACGCTTGCCGCGGTAAATCACGGCATCGGCATTGCCTTCCGCATCGTCCTCATCCTCACGGTCATCGATCTGTTCGTCGAAGCCTGGAAGCTCTTCCGCCCGTCCCTCCGCAGCAAAGGCCTGGCCTTCTAGGCACCCGGACGAACCCGGCGGCTGGTCCTCCAGCCGCCATCGGCTAACATAGCTGGAACACCCTTGCTTCCAGCCCTTCGCAAACGCTCTTCGGCGAGGGCCTCCCTGTTTTCACACTCTTCCTCGAGGTGACGATGCCTTCCGAAGCAACCTCACCCCCACCCGAGCACCCCACCTACGACGGCCCCAAGCTCGCCGCAGCCGAGTCCTTCGGCCTCCGCCACAACGCCCTCTCTCCTCTCGAAACCCTCGCCCAGTCCATCTCCACCATCGCTCCCAGCACCTCCCCGCAGCTGACGATCCCGCTGGTCTTCGTGCTCGCCGGCCAGGGCACAGCCATCGCCTATCTCATCGCGATGGGCCTGATGGTCCTCGTCGGCCTCTGCATCGCCGCCTTCGCCCACGAGTCCTCTTCCCCCGGCTCGCTCTACGTCTACACCCGCCGCTCCCTTCCGCCCATCTTCTCTTCCATCACCGCCCTCGCGCTCTTCTTCGCCTACATCACCACGGCCTCCGCGGTCATCGGAGGCTTCGTAGCCTTCGCCTACGTCTTTCTCAACCCCCTCCAAGCCCGCCTCGGCCTCCCGCACATCCCCGCCCTGCTCCTCGTCACCCTCGCCGCCGCCGCCGCCGCCTTCGTCGCCTATCACGACGTCAAAGTCTCGGCGCGCCTCATGCTAACCATCGAGGGCATCTCCGTCACCCTCATCGCCATCGTCACCGCAACCCTCCTCCTGAAACACGGCCTGCACTTCGACCGCCCCCAACTCCACCTCGCCACCATGTCCCCCCGCGGCATCGGCCTCGGCGTGATGCTCGCGATCTTCAGCTTCGTTGGCTTTGAGTCAGCCACTACCCTCGGCTCGGAAGCCCGCAATCCACTCCGCACCATCCCCCGCGCGGTCATCCAATCCGCACTCCTGGCAGGAGTGTTCTTCGTCATCGCCGGCTACGGCGAAGTCCTGGGCTTCCGCACCTCCGCCACCTCGCTCGGCGACAGCACGAACCCCTTCCGCTATCTCTCCACCCAGGCCGGCATCCCCCTCCTTGGCCCGGTCATCGATATCGGCGTCCTCATCAGCATGTTTGCGGCGACGCTGGCCTGCGTGATCGCCGCCTCGCGCGTCCTGCTGCTCATGGCCCATCACGGACTCGCGCCCGCCCGCCTCACCCACACCAACACCACCCACGAAACCCCCGGCGAGGCCAGCATCCTCGCCGCCGTCCTCGCGTTCCTCCCCGCAGCCGGCCTCGCCCTCCACGGGACCAGCGGCGCGGACATCTATGGCTGGATGGGCACCCTCTCGGTCTACGGCTTCCTTACCGCGTACGGACTGGTAGCCGTAGCCCTCGCCTTCCATCTACGCCACACCCACCGCCTCACCACCGCAACCATCCTATTAACCTCTGCCGCCACCCTGGCAATGCTGCTCGCGATGGCCAGCAACTTCTATCCCATTCCACCCGCGCCTCTGCGCTACTTCCCCTACCTCTACGCGGCATACTTAGCCGCAGCCCTCCTCTGGCTGGCGATTTCCAATCGCCGCACAGTTCCCTCTCTGTAACCTCGCGAAGCCCCTCGCCGTCCGCGCAGGACATCAGCCGAAGTCCCGCGACCTGCCCCACACCACAGGCCACGGCTCTTTCAGATGATGGCAAACCAGAATCTGCGGGTGATCCGCCGACTCCTCATTCTGCACGTCATACGGCAGATGAACCATCCCCACTACCGAGCAGCTCGCAAAGAACTTGCTCTCATCCTTAAGATTCCCACCCACCACAATCAACGTCTCCGGCTCGAAAGGCCCCCATCCGCGATCATAGAAGTCATTCACCGTCGCAATCGGCACCGGCAGACCATACTTCGGCCCATACAGCGCGACGGCCCCAGCCGCGCCATAGTTCTCCGCCAGCACGGCATACTGTGCGCGCTCGGCCGGTGAAAGCTGATCCCGCACCGCCGCCACCTCTCCCACCAGCTCCGGCCAGCCCACCTCATTCGCCATATCGTAGTTGTTCTTCATCTGCCAATTCCACGCCGCGGAGCCAGGACGCCATATCGGCAGATACGCCCACGCAATCGCCCCCGCCTCCGCAAGAACTGCCACGACCACCGCTCCATACACCACCCCGCGCACAGCCTTCGCGCGAGTGGCCAACCAGGTCTCCAGCCCGACCGCCCCAGCCGCATACAGCACCGGATACGCCGGAAGCAGGTAATACCCTCTTCCCTTCGCAATCGCCAGTAGCACGAAGGGGCCGACATAAAACGCGCTCAACAGCCGGAAACGCGGGCTGCGCAGCAGCGCAATCAGCCCGCCCACGGCGAACGGCAGAGCAAACATCGTGAACTTTATCTGGTCGGTGAAGTATCCATCTGCGCGTCCGTGGCGAACGTCGCGCACATGAATGAAGTGCTCCATCTGCAGCGTGATGAAGTGGTGTCGCGCCAGCCACGCAAGATTTGGAGCGGCGATCGCCGTCGCCAGCAGCGCGCCCAGCCAGAACCACCGGCTCTTCAGATGATGCCGCTGCGATGGCAGCAGCACGATCCCTGCCAACAGGCTCACCAACGGGAAGGCCATCGCATACTTCGACAGCACACCAAGGCCGACACCCAATCCAGCGCCCAGCCAAAACCGCTCATCGCCCGTCCGCAGCACATGAGCGGTAGAAAGAATCAGCACCGACCACGCCAGCAGATCGAAGGTGTTGTATTGCAACACCGAACTGAACGTCAGCGCCAGGGGAACGCCCAGCAGCAGCGCGACGATCTGCGCGGCACGCCTGCCGCCAAGCTCCCGCGCCATCAACCCCGCCAGCACCAGCGACACCGCATTCACTACCGCCGCCGGCAGCCGAAACACCTGCACCGAAATCCCAAACAGCGCAATCGCCACCCGCCCAAAGAACGACGTCATCGGCGGATACGGCACAAACCCCCACTGCAGATGGCGGGCGTCATCCAGAAACTGCAGTTCATCGCGATGAAATCCGTAGCCATTGCCCATCAGGAAATGGACAACGATCACCAGGGAAGCAATCGCACTGAGGACGGTCACATCCCGGCGCAGGGAGGTTGTAGGCTCGGCAGGAAGCATTTCGAGCAGAATACGGCAATTCGCTTCCGTCAGTTCCCGACGCCCGCCCCGCCCTTCCACTCGTCAAAACCTGTCAAGCCCCCAAACCCCTCGAAAATCGCCAAAACCCCTATGAACATTGGCGATTTATATTTTCAAAACCTGGCATAATCACCCCACCCCACCAGCTACAATTAAAGAAGAGCCCCTCAAGAAGCAACCGGAACCACTCCTCCCCAGGGGGTACTTTTATACTTAAGATCTTTCAATACAGTGAGTTACGAGCCGCACCAACTCCCTCCGACCCGTCACCATCAAGACTAACCTTCTTGAAATGAGAACCTTACGACGACCAATGCCTCCAAACGGGGTACTTTGATACTTAAACCCCCTGAATGGAGCACTTTACAAGAAATAGACATCCCCTGGGGGGGGTACTTTCGATACTTAAACATCCTGCAATGAGAAGCTTACGAGTCAAGTCATACCTGGGAGGGGGGGGAGGGGGAGGGTTACCTACCCCAGCATCCCGAGCAAGCCAGCCTCGTCCAAAACCGCCACGCCCAGCGACTGTGCCTTATCGAGCTTCGATCCAGCCTCTTCGCCGGCCACCACGTAATCGGTCTTCTTGCTCACCGACCCCGAGACCTTCCCGCCCGCAGCCTCGATGCGTTCTTTCGCTTCATCGCGAGTAAGGGTAGGCAGGGTTCCGGTCAGCACAAACGTCAGCCCGCTCAGCGTGGTTCCCCTGACCTTCCGCTCGGCGGTAAAGGTCAGCCCGTAGCCGCGCAGCCGCTCGACCAGAGCAATATTGCGCTCGTTGGCAAAGAACTCGCGAACGGTCGCAGCCACCTTCGGCCCAATGTCGTTCACGTGAGTCAGTTCTTCTTCGGTCGCAGCAATCAGTGCATCGATCGATCCAAACTCGTCAGCCAGCGCCTGCGCTGTCCGCTCGCCGACGTGACGAATTCCGAGCCCCAGCAGCACTCGCTGCAACGGCTGCTTCTTCGAACGTTCGATCTGCTCGAGCAGCGCGTCAGCCGTCTTCTCGCCCACTCGTTCAAGCGTCAGCAGGCTCTCGCGATTCACCTTCTTCGGGTCGTACAGATCTGCGATGGAGTGCACGAGCGCCTTGCGAGTGGGCTCTTCGCCAGCGTCCTCCGTCGATGGTTCAACGCTCACGGAGTGCTCGGCTTGCTCCTCTAATGTATGCCCGAGCAGTTGCGCGACCATGGCCTCACCAAGGCCCTCGATGTTCATGACACTGCGCGAGGCGAAGTGGCGAAGCTCTTCTTCCAGCCGCGCGGGACAGCTCACGTTGACGCAGCGCAGATCGACTTCGCCAGGCTCGCGCACCAGCGCCTCACCGCAGCGCGGACAGTTTGCCGGAAACGCAATTTCCGCCTCGCCGCGCGGATGTTTTGCATCGGTGACGACTTCCGTGATCTTGGGAATCACATCGCCGCCGCGCTCAACCGAGACGAAATCGCCAATCCTGACGCCGAGCCGAACCACCTCATCCGGATTGTGCAGCGTCGCTCGCGTGACGGTTGTTCCACCAATGAACACCGGTGCCAACACCGCAACTGGAGTGACCTTTCCCGTCCTGCCAACCTGGAACAGGACACCTTCCAGCTTCGTGATGCCCGCGCGCGCCGGGAACTTGTACGCGATCGCCCACCGCGGAGCCTTGCCCGTGAAGCCAAGCCGCCTCTGTTGAGCGATCGCATCCACCTTGATCACGACACCGTCGATCTCATAAGGCAGTCCATCGCGCATCGCATCCGCCTCGACGATGAACTTCAACACCTCGTCGATCGAGTTCACGGTTCGCGCATGGGGATTGACCAGGAACCCGGCATCGCGCAACGCCTGCAACGCTGCACTCTGCGACGCCAGCAGAGGCTCTCCAGCCGCCTCACCCGCACTCGCTCCGCGCAGCAGGAAGTAGGCAAACAGCTCCAGTCGCCGCTGCGCCACGATGTTCGGCTCGAGCGTACGGATGGTCCCTGCAGCCGCATTCCGCGGATTCGCCGCTGGCGCCATGCCCTGCGCCACGCGCTCCTCATTCATCCGCTCAAAGGCCTTCTGCGGCAGCACCACCTCACCACGAACCTCGAACTCCGCGGGCAATCCAGCCTGCTCCAGCTTCTTCGCCGACACGTGCAGAGGAACACTGCGGATAGTCCGGACGTTGGTGGTGACGTCTTCGCCGATCGTTCCATCACCGCGGGTGACACCAGTCTTCAGCGTCGCGACACCGCGCGCACCAGCCTCATACTGCAGTGCCAGCGACAGCCCGTCCAACTTCAGCTCGCACACATAGCGCACACCCTCGGCCAACGCGAGACCGCCAACGACGCGCTCTGCCCATGCCCGCAACTCCGCTTCGTTGTACGCGTTGTCGAGCGAGAGCATCGGGCGCGAGTGCGCGACCTTGGCAAATCCTTCCTTCGGCTTGCCGCCTACACGCTGGCTTGGCGAGTCCGACGTGAGGAACTCTGGATGCTCGGCTTCCAACGCCCGAAGCTGGTTCATCCGTGCGTCGTATTGAGCGTCGGTCCACTCCGGTGCATCCTGTACGTAATACAGATACTCGTGGTGGCGGAGCTCCTCGCGCAACGCGTCGATGCGTTGTTGGGGAGATAGAGCGGCGTCGCGGGATTCTTGGGCCATCGCAAGGATTATAGAAAGCTCCGGGTCGGGTAAACTGGAGATCTTGGATTTAGCAGCAAAAGGAGCTCAACGATGGCGCACATGGTGTTCTGCACGAAGTACAAGGCTGAGATGGAGGGGCTCGACGAACCGCCGTTCGATACGGACTTTGGCCAGAAGATCTACAAGAATGTGTCCCAAAAGGCCTGGGGCGAGTGGGTGGAGCGGCAAAAGATGCTGTTGAATGAGTATCGTCTGCAGCCCTGGACGCGCGAGGCGCAGGAGTTTTTAGTCGAACAGATGAACGAGTTTTTCTTCGGCGCCGGGGGCGAACTGCCCAAGGAATACGTCGCGCCCACGCAGTAAATGGGACGAAATCCGGTGCGTTTGGTGCGCGTTTAGCCTGGCTTCGTGTGACGCGATGCGTACTTAGCCCGGTTTCGCGACGCACCTCTGATGAACGAGAAGCCGTCGGGTTGGTGTAGACTGAAGGTACCCCAGCTGCTGGCCTCTTGAGGTGCGAGCGGCAATCGTAACAAGTCGGGACGTGGCTCAGCCTGGTAGAGCGCACCCTTGGGGTGGGTGAGGTCGCTAGTTCGAATCTAGTCGTCCCGACCATTTTTCTCACTTCACCTAAAACGCAAATCGCGCAGCGAATTGAAAGGCTCTGGGCCCACCAGAACCGAAGAATCCACCCGCGACGCTGACAGGCGTGAAGAAGTTGGTTTGAACCGGTGCGCTTGCCTGATAGGGTCCGATGGAGATATCACGGCCGGAGAAATCGGCGGTGGTTGAGCCACGAACGTTCACCTGATTGGCCAGGTTGAAGACTTCCGCCATGAGCGTGAGGGACGGACCGCGGCGGAAGGCAAAGATCTTGCTGAGCCGCATATCGAAGGAGCTGAAGGGGCTCGAATAATTTACGCCTGAAGGAACATTCGCGATAGGGCCACCGGCCTGGCAGGGATAAGCACCGGGGCAGGGTGCGAGTGCATTCCACTGATTGATCTTGGCATTCAACTGAGTACTGTTCTTGATTCCGCGTCCGATGTCGTTGCGTGAAAGCAGCGGCAGGCGGGCGCCACTTGCGCCATTGACGGCGGTGCTGGGCAGAAGGGTGTCCGCTGGTACGCCCGACCCGTACGTGTAGATCGGCGCGATCGAGAACCCGTAAGGAAGCTGGGCGTCCCCGTAGATGCTGATGCGCTGCCGCTCATCGGTAAGGGCGTAGCCTTTCTCTTTGCGGAGCCCGGATGTACCTTCCGCAAGATTGACCTGCTCATCCGCGTTGTTGTTCGTCAGTTGATCGTCGTCGGAATAATCGAGAGTCTTCGAAAGCGTGTAGCTCACGTTGTACTGATACGTGATCTTGCCGATGCGCGAGGGGCGGTGACCGAGACTCGCGAGCAGGCCGTCATACCAGGACTTGGCCTGCGATTGAATGAGGGTGATGTTGTCGGAGATGCCGGAGAGAGGATCGGTGATCGTGCAGGGAATATTGTCTCCCGGGCACTCGATGTCAGGGGAAATCGACGTGGTTGTCCGCAGCAGGCTTCCTATCAATTGCCGCTGTCCGAAGACGTGCAATCCGTCTGCGGTGACGAGCCAGTTCTTGCCAAACTGTTGCTGGAGGCCAAGCGAAGCCTGTTGAAACAGAGGATGGTGAGCATCAGGCCCCATCGCGATGATACCGACGCCGCCGACCTGATGGGGACCAGAGAACGCGGTAGCGATCGTCGGGCTTCCAGGAGCGTATTGGCCGCCGGGCGCAAAACAAAAATTGAGACTCGGGGGCGCGGGTACTCCGGGCAGCAAACAGCTGGATCCGGCGTATTGCGTTACGGTAAGGGCGCGGTCATTCTGCACCAGCTCTTCGGCTCCCGCCTCAAGGATGATGCGATCGTAATAGATTCCATAGCCGCCACGGAAGACGGTCTTCCCGGTGCCGAAGGGATCGTAAGCGAAGCCAATACGCGGCCCGAAATCCTTGGTATCGGGATACTTCTTCAGATTGATTACGTTCGCCATCCACACGCACTGCACCGTGGGGACACTGGTGAGGTTTGGGCAGGGGTCGTGACTGGGGCTGTTGCCGGTTAGATTGGAGTCATACTCCCAACGCAGGCCAAGGTTCAGCGTGAGTTTAGAACTGATTCTCCAGTCATCCTGCGCATACAGAGCGGTGTAGGTATCCCCAACGTTGGGGATGGGAACGGGAACCACCGGAGCACTGCTATGAATGCCGACAGCGACCGGGATATCGAGGTCGTTGACGACGCCATCTCCATTGAGATCCTGAAAGCCAAAGTCCGAGGTGAGAATGACCGTTCCGGTACCAAACACGTTGATGAGTCCGTGGGCGGAATAGTGTTGAAACTCTGCGCCGAATCGCAGCTCGTGCTTGCCAAGGGCCATCGTAAAGCCGTCACGAAGCTGATACCGACTCAGATGAGTTGCCTGCGGCAGATTAAAGTTGGCGCCGTCAGCCAGGTCAGGAAAGATTAATTCATTGGTAAGCGCGAGGCTCGACGGATCGGTGGTGGGGGCATTTTGAGGAAAGGGTGGGATGTCGTTATAAAAGTTGTCGTAGTGGAATGAGAGATTGTTGGTTCGTGTGGAACCGATCATCGTGGTCCAGCCAGCCACAATCGAATTGAATCGGTTCAGCGAGTTTTGTCGCTCTGCGGCGGTGCTGAGTGGGGTGGTGGATGACGGCGTTGCCTGCGCGGTGTCAGTGGAACGATTGAAGCTGTAGCGCGCATACACATTGTTGGTAGGGTTGAAATTGTAGTCGACGCGGTTGGAGAATAGAAGGTCGCGCAACGGCGCAGGCGCGGAGGTATTGTCGATCGCGTCTGTAGTGAAGTCGCGCGTTCCGGTGAGGATGGAAGCATTCTGATCGCGGTATTCGACGGAAGAAAAGATGAAGGCCTTGTTGCGGCGCAGGGGAGCCCCGATAGATCCGCCAAATTGTTCGCGGCTGAACGGAGGGGTAGGAAGCTGGTGGTCGAAGGTGGCTGGCAGGGCCTGCAGGTCCTGGTTGCGTACAAATACAAACGCTGAGCCGTGCACCGCATTGGTACCTGATCGCGTAACGATGTTGATGATACTGTTTCCCGAGCGGCCGACTTCCGAGGTAAATCGTGCGGTTGCAATTTGAAATTCCTGGATCGAGTCCTCGGGGAGGTTTGAGAGTGTTCCACCGACCACTTCGTCGTTATTGTCCCCGCCGTCTACCGTGATGTTGCCGCCGCGTCCGAAGCCGCCGGCAGAGCTGATCTCCAGCGTGTTAGTCTTCGTAGGGTCGAAGGTGGGCGCAGGTCGATTGCCCGGCAAGAGGAAGGCGAGCTCAAGAAAATTGCGGCCGTTGAGCGGAATATTTTCAATGGTATTCGATGTGATTTGACCCTGCAGCATCGATTGGGAGAGAGAGATGTCCGTTGCGGCTGCGGTCACCTGCAAGGTGGTCGCCTCTGCGGCCGGAAACAGCTTGGTGTCGAGGGTTGTTGTCTTTCCTGCCTCGAGATTCACGTGGTCGTATTGCACGGTCGCGAACCCGGGCGCGCTGATCGCGATCAGATATTCATCCGGCTGGAGATTCGATAAGGAGTAGGAGCCGTCAGGATTGGACAGGCTGCTCCGGACGATGCCCTGCTTCAGACTTGTTACAGACACATGCGCTTTCGGGATTAGCGCGCCTTGCGAATCCCGAACGAGACCGTTGACCGTTGCGGTCGGAACTTGAGCATGGATATAGACACCGAGGCATGATGCCAGCAGGGTAAGAACCAGGGCAAACTTACGCATTTATGAATTTACTCCGTGCGAGATCACGAGGTTGGGAGAACGAGCCCGTCGCAATGAACTCGGCCCATTGCGACATCACTGAGTTGGATCTAGAGAACTCTAAGGATAAAAAAGGGATCAGTCATCCATCTTTCGATTGAATCTTGATCAACCGAATAGTGACGGCATCGTTAGATCTCCGTCGGGACGCGCTGTGTGCAGGTCGTCATCAGCCACCCGCGATCATACGTGACGGGCGCGCACCCTGACGCGTCCGTTAACTGGCTTGGCGCATGCAGGGGGTTTCGCGGTCGGGGGTCCCGGATTGCTGGTTGATCCCCGTGCACACTTCGACTTCTGAACCCAACCTGGCCAGCGAATGTTGTACGGACTTAGTGAAGCGAACGGGCAATGACGAACTTCATGCTGGAACTTGCGATCGACCTCAGTGGCTGGTCCTCTCCGGCACGCATTAGCGAGAGGACTCGTCAGGTTCGATCGTGAGCAACGAGAACGTTTGAGGTAGGACCGGTTTCTTTCCTTTGCCGCCCGCGGGAGCAGGTCCGAACTCTGCCGACACCACGTACAAGCGGTGATTGGCGGGATCGAGACCCATGTTCCGTGAGCCCATCGGAGTGGTCACAGTTTGCAGCACATGGTATTGGTCCGGACTGTCCTGATGAATCACCGTAAGGGTGCCATCCGCGTTTGAGGCGAGGGCGTTTCCCATTCCTGGATCGTATCCGGCGCCATCCACGCCCGTTCCGATGGGGACCGTTGCGACCACTCTGCCCGCCGCATAGTCGGAGATGGCCATCACTCCGCTCCGGCATCCACTGAACAAACGGTGGTGGATTTTATCGATCGCCATCGACGTAGGTTGCCTGCATGGTGCTGTCGACCAGCGCCGGACGACGGTGGCGGTCTTTGCATCGATTTCGACGATCTCGTTTATATCGTTGAGATTTGCATACACCTTACCATCACCAGCCGAGACGCCGTACTCCGGCTTGCCCCCTAAGGGAATATTCGTGATGAGGGTGCCAGCTCTCGGGTCGATCACCGTTGAGGAGTGGGCATCTCCATTCAGAGTGAATACGCGGTTGGATGGCGCGTCGAAGAGGGCCGCGTCGGCGTCTTCTGCGGCTGGTATCCGGCCCAGCACCTTGAAGGTCTTGAGATCGAACATCACGACGGATTTGTCTTCGCTGGAGGTAACAAATCCATGGCCCGTCTTCTCTACAATGGCAGTTCCGTGCGCGCCGTGAACGTCAAGGACTTCGCCGAACAATTTGCCGCTGTCTTGGTCGACAACCATCAAGCGATTCTCACGTGCAATGTAGATTCGGTGACTGGGTGGATCGGGCACGACGTAATCCCAGCGTCCAGCGCCACCCAGAAGATATGTGTGGGTCACATGATACGAAGGGGATTGCGCCAGAAGCGAGGTCGAAAGAAGGCCTGCGAGAACAAATACGCGGAGGTGCATAGAGAATCCTTATATCCGGGAATATTACCGATCATAGGGGGACTTGGAATGCGGATCGTATTCGTTTCCGAACTTATTCCTATGGCCGACGACTCCGCTCGGCTTGGCCGGGATAGTCAGCGAACCCATATCGACGATTCCCGCAGGGAGATGCACAAAACGAGTCATGCCATCGACAACGGATTGCGGCACGCCCTCAATCCAGAGATGCAGCTTGTAGTCGCCTGGAGTCACATTACGGAGCACAAAAGAATCGTTGGAATCCGCTATGGCGAACAGGGGCGTCGGAAGGGCAAGCACGACCGCGCTCATCTCAGGATGGATGTTGCAGAAAATGTAGGAGACGCCCTCTCGGGTAAACGTAACCGACTTGCTCGAGCCTGCCTCGTAAAGTCCAAGGTCAAACCGCTTGCCATCGTAGAGCGAAAAGACATTGTGAAAGAACGGGTCTGCGTTGGGAAACTGGACGACCGCACCGATCGGAATTACTTGCAGGTGCGGGAGAAACATACGATTCTTCTGGAGCAGCGTGTAGGAACCATGCGGGACGAACGGTGCGGACGGCGTCCCAGCCAGCGGCTCCAGCCACACGACGGCGGGTACAGCATGAGCCTTTGGCGGTTCCGAAAGGCCGAGGTGTAAACGTAATTCGGCCGTTGGACCAGACAGCGTGCGGGTTTGCGATCGCAACGAGTCCGACGCCAGCGCGGCGACGAAGATTGAGCACGCGACCAAGCGTCTCATTCTCATTAGAATTTGTATCCCGCGGCGACACCTATGATGTTGCTCTCAGCCGGCAAACCGATGACCGGGATACTTTCGAGATATCGATACTCCAAAGAAAAAAGCAGCGAAGCTTTGGGGCTGTAGATCACGTTGCCGGTATAGGTTCGGTTTCTGGCCAGGTTCTGATACATCGTACCGCCTGGGACTGCATACGGTCGTAGTTCCCGAGCAAAGACGTTATCAAGTCCGAAGGCTGCGTTGAACTCCACTCGTTCGCTGAGTTTCTCCTTGAGTTGCGCCCATCCTCCTACGTCGTCGTACGGGCGGAAGTAGTACTTGTTTGAGTCGGTGTCGGCTTTAAAACCGTAGTCTTTGTAGGCCCCTCCTCCAAGACCACCGAGCGCAGCCCCGCGATAGAAGGTTCCAGTGAATTGGAGGCGGCCCGGCAGAAGCACTTTTGCATCGAGCGTGGCCGCCCACGCATCGAAGCGCGTACCGACCGGGTTGAGGTGCGGCGCGAAGTATCCGCCGAAACCGACGTGGGTTCCCTCCTCCAACCTGGACCCAAGCAAGGCGATACGGGCCTCCGCTCCGGGCCAGCGGCTTTGTTCTGCGGAGGTCGGGATCACGACAGACATCGCTGCAGAGGCGGATGCAACGGATAACGGCGCGTCGCCCACATCAATCAACGCGCCTTGCAGCCGTAGATCGTGCGAACCCGCAAACTCAATGTCCTGCGTAACACCAACCTGCGGATTCCAAGTCCATAAGTTTCCCGACCAGGCAAGCGGCGGCTCGGCAACGGCCGTCAACGAGGCAGGTGCGTCCGGACTAAAGATGGGCCGGTCCAGCGAAAAATAAGCTTCGGTATGCGGCCACTGCAGGCCTGCGTGGGCTGTACGCAGACGGAGAATGGCAGCCGTCGCGTTGTAAGCGCCCGTGTAGACCGCAGAGTAATTGCCAGACCCTAAACTGCCGTAGAAATCGACTCTCAGGTCGCCATAGCTGCGCGCACCGAGCAGATGTGGACCGCTCGCATCCAACCCGAGCACGGTCTGCTGCACCGACGCTCCTGTGCTTCCAGTGCCATAAAGCGCGACCGTCGGCGTGGCGGGCATATCGACCTGCCGCGTATTCACATAGCCATTGAAGAGCAATAGGCCAGTGATCTTTACCCGATACTTCGACTCGCTTTCCACCTTGGCTTGTTCGTGGGTCGCGATTTCGGATTCCTGCAGGGCCTGCTGTTCGCGAAGATCATCGATTGCGGCCGATGTGGTGGGGGAGGTAGCCGGAGTCAAAGGAGAAGAGGTTGGCGAAGACGGATTGGCTTGTGTGGAACTGGGCACCGCGGATCCAGCCTGTGCCATCTGGCGCTGCAATGCGGCTAGTTCCTGGCGCATCTCTTCCAGCTGCTGCTGCGACTGTTCGAGTTGGGTTTGCGTCCGGGCCATCGCTTCGGTCAATTTTTGAATCTGCTCCGGGATGCTCTCTGGAGTTGGCGTCTGAGTAGTTTGCGCAGTAAGCCCAGGCCCCGAACAACTACAAGCGATGATCAGGATCGGCAATATCGGCCATGCATTCCGAAGCAGCATCAGGGAGCGCTGTTTTAGGTTAGGCACGTAGATTCTCATGTTGGTTAACCTCGTCGTGAGGGTCGGTACCTAACACGGTCGGTGCACCCGGCGGTTGGATCTCGCGCGCCACTGTCATTTGAAAGATCGTTTCGCCCGGATAACTGCTCAGCAGCACGACCTCTCCTCCATGCTCTACGGCGATGCAATGAGCCAATGTGAGGCCGAGACCCGTTCCCTTCTGTTTGCCTTCGCTCACAAAGGGTTCAAAGAGACTGTCCCGGATATTTCCGGGGATACCTTCGCCATTATCGATGACACTCACGGTCATGTGGTCCTGATGGACTTCCAGGGTCATCACGATTCTGGCCTCCCTTCCAGTGGTGCGAGCAGCCTGGCAAGCGTTCAGGAGGAGGTTGCACACCGCGCGCTCGATCTGCTTCCCGTCGACGACGGCCGCGGTTTGCGCAGGGTCGCCAAGACGCGTAACGAGCGAAACGCCTTCGGCATCGGGATGCGCTCGAACCAGAGCCACTGCCCGTTCCAGCAGCGTTGCCAAAAGCTGTGGCGACCTTCTCACGCTGGCGCCGGTACGGCTAAAGATCAGCAGCGATTCGATCATGTCTGTCGTACCATGCACGGCCGCGCGGACGTCCGCAAAAATCTCCGCTCGCTCTGTCTCGGATAGCCGATCGGACGCGAGAAACTCCGAGTTGGCATAGATCGCTGCCAGGTAGTGGCGGAGGTCGTGAGAGACCGAACTCGCCATTCGTCCAATGGTCGCAAGTCGCTCCGACTCTAGCAATGCACGGTTCTTTTCCTTGATCTCGTCAATCATTCCGGCGAACGCGGTGCTTAGCTGTCGCACCTCCTGGGTACCGTGCCGCGGAATCCGATAGGGGTCATGGCCGCTGCCAAATGCAATGACGCTCCTCGAAAGCTCTTCGAGCGGGCGAGTCAGGAGATGCGAAAGAGCAATCATCAGAACAGTGCCCGACAGAAGCGCAAGGAATCCCGCACTTAGTACCATCCGATCGATTCGGTTGATCGAACGCTCCGCCGGCTCGAAGGATTTCAGAACCACCAGCTTAAGCGGAGACGTTGCAGCTGCGGAGAGATCCTCTGTCGCCGCAAGAAACCGTGTACTTCCAAAGTTCACTGTGGACGGGGCCTGGGGCGTACCTGAAAACAACCGCGGCTGCGTTATCAGGCTGGCCTGAACCGACGGGCTGAGGGTACTGGCCACAACTTGTCCGTCGCTGAGAAAGGTCGCTTCCACGCCGGTGGGCTGGCTTATCTGCCGCACGGTACGCTCAATCGAAACACCGCTGATGACGTAGCCGAGCAGGGTACCCGCCTCATCACTGCCGAAGTACAACGGACGCAGGGAGCAGACGTACAGGCCCTGGCCATCGATGAGGTATCGCTTTTCATGAGAGGCCAGCAGGGTCTTCAATCCTTGACGGAGTGTCGCATCCACCGGCGCACCCTTGGTATAGATGGCGACTACGCGTCCGTTCGGATAAGCAAGCGCAAAAAGATCGGTTCCGCTGAGCTGCCAGAATTCAGTCGCTCCATCTTGAATGGTGAGTTCGTCGCCGCTGGTCATCAGCGCCTTGAGAGTTGGGAGTTCCGCAAGGAGCGAATTCTCGCGCTCCAATGCGGCCACTCTCTCAGCCTGCAGATCCTGGAATGTAACTACAGAATGGTCGAGATCCTGAGATAAATCGTCCGTCACCTGCTCGCGAAGGCGATGCCGGATGAGCATAAGGCAGACGCAGGTAACAATCGCGATGACCAGCGCCATTGCCACAACGAGCAAGACATGCGTTCGAATCCCCTGCTTCCGATAGGTGCCGGCAACGTCCATGGTGTCCTTATCATCCCGCCACTGATCGACGTTAAGATTATGGGACAAATTTATATCCTGCGCCGTATATCGTAAGCAGATGTTTGGGGGCTGCTGGATCTGACTCCAGTTTCTGCCGGAGTTTGAGTATCTGGTTATCTACGGTGCGCGTGGTCGGGTACGAGTTATACCCCCACACTTCGTTGAGCAGCAGCTCTCGTGTGAGCACCCGCTCAAGGTTGTCGGTGAAGAACTTTAGCAACTTGAACTCGTGCGCAGTCAGGACCACCGGAACTCCCTTACGCCGCGCATTCATACTCTTGAAGTCAATCTCACAGTCCCCGAAACGAAAGATAGTGGCACCGGCAGGTTTGCGCTGTCTCCGAATCGCTGCCTGAACGCGCGCCGTGAGCTCTCTCGGGCTGAAGGGTTTGGTGACATAATCATCGGCACCCAACTCAAGCAGCAGCACCTTGTCGACAACTTCGCTGATGGCACTCAGCACGATGATGGGCGTCTCGCTGGAGAGGCTCTTGAAGGTCTGGCAAAGCTCGCGCCCGGAGATACGAGGAAGAATCAGGTCCAGGACGACGGCGAGAGGATGTTCGCTGCGAAATAAATCAAGCCCGGTCTGACCATCGCCTGCAACAACAACCGCGTACTGCTCCTCGGTAAAAATTCTCCGTAATACCTTTTGCATACGGGGATCGTCTTCAATGATGAGGATGGTCCCCAGGGTTGCCGACGGCTCGATATCGAGTTCGATTGATTCTTGCATTCGACCCATATCCTCGACCATATTCTAAGACCTCTCTACTATTCTTGCCGAAACCCCTTGTATTTAGGGGCCACTATATCAAAAATGACAATCGGATGACATTCGGAGCCCGGCGCGAAACTACTTGAGCGTGGCTTCTATTGCGGCACCGAATAAGATCCTGACGGAAGCCTATTATCAAATCTCACCACTCGCTCACCGACAACCTTATCGTTCTGTCCAACTTTCTCATGCTCGATCAGTGCGCCGAGCATCAAAACCGACCATAGCGGCAGGGAAAGATCGAACGGCTCTGTATCCGTCAGTCCGCGTATGAGAACAAAAAGCAATAGAGCAAACCACAGGGTCCTCATGTGCCCAACCGAAAGCCTTCGGACCTGCCGGTAGAAACTTCCATACAGACCTGCAAGCATACAGATGCCAACTACGCCATATGCGTAAAACTGCTGGATCAGCTCGTTGTGTGCGTGCCTTGCCTCGAAATCTCCGAAGGGCGGGATCACGTTCCATACGGCATGGAAGCCGTGCCCAATCCATGGCTGTTGGATCGCTTCGCTTAAAATGACGGTCCAAATACCAATGCGGCCTGTCAGGGTCTCCGGGCTGTTTCCGGCACTGGTATAAATGTCGAAATATGAGGCTAGAAGACTTGAAAATGCAGCCACGGTCGCTAAGCCAGCCAGGATCAGCAACACCTTCGTTCTGCGGCGCATGGATGTATCTCTGATCAACAGGAATAATTCCGCAATGAGAAACGCGATGATCGATGTCTTGCTGAGGCTCCGCAGCAGCGTAACTGCGAGGACGAACGTCGCCAAACCCCACTTCCCTGGCCTTTCACGCAGAAGATATTGCACAAAAAATAAAGCGAAGGCGCAGAGATAACCGATTTGATTGGGGCCAAGAAGCTCTTCATCCCCAAGACGCAGATCCGACTGGGCCGGCAATAACCACGCGATCAAGGCAATCACGCACGCACCGATGACGTAGCCCTTCATGAGGCTGGTAACAACCTCTTTGACTGGACCCATACGAATTAAGAGGGCGACCATCCCAACGTCCGCAGCCATTGCACACCAATAGATAATTGCGGCTGGCATCGACGCTGTCGCGCTCCAGAGCAGACTCACGCACGAGAAGCACAAAAAGAGGAGGATCCAGCCGACCCCTGAAAACCGCAGCATGCTTGCGCTCTCGCGATCAGTTGCTCCCATCGTTTGAAAGGCTACAAGTGTCAATAGAAAGAAATTGAGCGTCAAGCTGATCTCAACGCCGACCTGCTCGGTGGTTCCGAGAAGCCGCACGGAGAGAAGCATAATGAAGATTCTGGCAGCGAAAAAGAAGCCCACAAGGGATGAAAGCCCCGTCGCCGGCGGGATGGCGGGTCGCTGTTCCTCTGCGGCGCTGCTGTGGCTACTCATTTACCCCTCGTGTAAGCGAATAGTTTGTCTTGCTCATCGATCTAGTGGTTGTACATATCCGGAGTACCTTGACTACCTGCGGGGGGCAAATGGCGCAGATAGACGATGATCGACCAGAGTTCGTCATCGCTCAACGTACCCTTTGAGCCGGGCATTCCGGATGGGCTGATTCCGTTGTCCAGGATCCATTTGAGCTGACCGTCCGAATAGCTTTGAACTTCTTTGGAGGACAACAAAGGAATCGGCGGCGAGATGTGATCGGCAAACGGAACACCGGTGTTCTGACCATCCATCCCGTGGCAGGCAACACAATAATGGGAGAACGCCTCCTTGCCATCAGCCCAGGTATTGCCATTCGAAGGCAATGGATTGGTTTGATTTTTGTTGCGCACGAAGAAGTGATGTTTCGCAAAGGTCATGGTCTTGGTCTCGACCTTCCCTGGGGGGTCGGCCTTGCAACCGGCCAGCCCCAGCGAAAGGAATGTCGTCGTGAGTACCAGGAGGAGGCGCATCGCTAATCCACCACGTGCAATGTGAGCATCATGCTCCCGTGACCGGAGCCACAGAATACAGAGCAATGCCCAATAAAATCCCCGGTCTTGTCTGGCGTGAATTGAACTTCGGTTGTCCCGCCGGCGCGGACCTTGACATCCAGATTCAATTCACGAAAGCGTAACCCATGCGCAGTGTCCTTGCCTTCTAAAACCAGGACAACCGGTTGTCCTTTTTTCAATGTGATCTCTGCCGGCGCGAATTCAAAACGCTTGGCCGTTACTTCGATCCTTCGAGGTGCTGCTTGCGCGTGAGCCCCATACGCGGGGAAGAGGATACCCACGACCAAACTTCCGACCAGCATTCCCCGTCTCAACAAACCTGCCTTCATGTCATCTCCTTTAGATTTTCGCTGGAAAGCACCAGCAAACTGGTGAGGCAATCAAGCCACCCTTCCTGTAGTTCCGACCTTATTCATCGGTCATATTCAACCTACTCATCCAGTGACGGCGGGTTGTCATGCGCGCGTTAGTAGATTGTCACCATCTTGTTCTTCACACTCATGCGTCTACCTGGATGCGGGGTAGTGCTTGAGCTTGCATAGCTGCAATGCAATTCTCCAGAGGAACGCTGGATTGTTTTTCAGATACCGCTTCCAGAGTCGTTTCGGATCCTGGAGAAGGCGGTGCAGCCACTGCAAGCCTGCGCGCTTGATCCAATCGGAGCAATCGCTGATACGTGCAGTGTGATAGTCGAATGCCGCCCCCACGCCCACCAGCAGGGGCACCTGAAGCCGGTCGATATAGCGGGCCATGAATCTCTCTTGCTTTGGAGTGCTCAAGCCGACCCAAAGGATGTGCGGTCGCAACACTTGCAGCCGATCGAAGATCTCTTCTTCCTCTTGAGCTGTCAGACCTCTAAAAGGGGGCGTATACGTGCCAACGATTTGAAGGCCCGGAAACCTGCTCTCGAGCTTCTCCTTCAGGAGCTCGGCAACGCCCGTTTCCCCGCCATACAAGAAATGTCGATAGTTTCGCTCAACCGAGATTTCGCATAAGGACGCCATAAGATCTGGACCGAATACCCTGTCCATTTTGCTGAAACCCTGAAGATGTCCCACCCACGACATGGGCATTCCATCGGGTGTATTGAGGAAAGCGTGATTGAGAATGTGCTGAAGTTCGGAGTCCGACTGCGCTTCCATGATTCCATGCACACCCGTAACGCAGATATAACCTCGATTCTTCCCTGCTATCCATCGATCTGCCATTTCGACTGCCCGGTCAAGATCGATGGCGGAAACATTGACTCCCAGGACATTCGCGTATTCGTGAACGAACTCTGAATCGCCCACAGCCACGGCCTCGTTGCACCCGCCATTCGGGATCGTAACAATTCCATCCATTGATCCGAGTTCTGGAGCTTGAGGCGAGCCCGTCATACACCGCCTCCAACGGCGAAGAGTAGAGTGTGCAGGAGAATCGCGAAATCCATGCATAACGTGCGGTTCCTGATGTAGTAGAGGTCATACTCGATGTTCTCGTGGATGGGCAGCGCTCGGTCCACGCTCAGCTGCCACAAGCCGGTGATTCCCGGAACCACCTGGAGCCTCCGCCGATGTTGGTCGTTATAGAGTCCTACGATGAAAGGCATCTCCGGCCGCGGTCCAACCAATGACATGTTTCCCATGAACACATTCATCAACTGAGGGAGTTCATCCAGGCTGGTGCGCCGGAGAATTCTTCCGAGCCGTGTGATTCTGGGGTCACTCGATTCCGTAGGAGACACGTCATACCTCGATGTACTCACGTACATGGAGCGAAACTTGTAGATATTGAAAAGCTCTCCATCCTTGCCTGCTCTCTTCTGCACAAAGATTGCGGGACCCGGCGATCCCAGTCGGATCATTAGCCCAATCAGAAGGAGAAAAGGGCCGAGCAGTACCAGCAGCAACGACGACACAACAATATCCGTGACCCTCTTAAAAAACAGGTAGAGCCGCCGGGAGGTGGGTTCCGCGGGAGCAGCGAGTTGCCAGCCGTCGATTTCAACCGATGCTTCCCGACCCCTGTCTGGCGGCAGGATTCTCGACATCAGAGCAAGCGGAATTCCCGCCTGTTCCGCGACATGCATGACGTCCCCAAGATCTTCCGAACAGGCAGGTGGCATCACCATTACCAGCAAGCTGCACCCGAAAGATTTCAGAGCAGCCGGTGTGAGCGGTCCGCTTTGCACGGGAACCGAGTAGCTGCGCCGATAACCCAGCTCGAACATGGAATCGCCGGCCGGTACGCAGCTATCCCCAATAACGCCTACTGGGCGGAGCCCAAGTCGCGGCGAATACAGCAGGGTCGACACGACGTGTTTGCCCGCCTCTCCTGCACCGACGACAACGACACGCTCGATGCCTAGCCCCCTCACATACAGAATGCGAAGAATCGAGGAAAATATCTGCTTCTGCGCGATCAGCAGAATCGGCGTCACTCCGAGCGCTATGAGAATCGCCCCGGCCGGGAAGTTGAGCCGGAGCAGAAATGTGACGAGCAACAGAAGAAGCAGGGTCTGGATAGAGGTTCGAACTGCGCGTTCGGTTTCCCGGATGCGGAGCAGGCTCGCGTCCCCATCGGATGTGCTCTTTCGTTGCAGCAGAAGCACCGCGAATATTCCCTGGAGAATGCCGAAGGCCATAACCTGCCTAAACGGACATTGGACATGCGCGCCGAAATAGAACTGGAGGTAGTATGCACCGATCGTTGCGGTAGCACAGGTAAGAAAATCCGCTGCCAGCTCGCACAGCATCATTGCCCGGCGGAATGGTTCCCGTGAAATAACAGGCGGTCCCAACTGGTTGTCGGCAAGAGTATCGGTGTAGATGTTTGGGACGTGCGACTCAGATGCAGCCATGGACGCCCCCTTGCCCTGTGGCGCGAGATGACGTGTCGGATTCAAAGGACTGCATTTCTGCTGATATATGGGCTGACCGATTGCTTGCGTTTCGTGTGGATACTTCAAACGGTACGAATTTGCGATAGAGATCCAAATATTGACGAGCAAGAACATCGGCGCCAAGGTGCGGCAGCGACACCGGTTCCTTCCGCGGTTCTTCGAGAGTCATCCGTATCGCGTCAGCAAGCGCCTGTTCCTCATCTATCCCTAGCGCAACGTAGCGACAGTGTGTCCCCCCGATCTCACGAAGCGATGCGATATCGGAGCAAAGAACACGACACCCTACCAATAGAGCTTCGGCGACGGGCAGACCAAACCCTTCGGTCATTGATGGAACCACGAGCGCTTCACAGCGCGTGTAACACCACTGCAACTCCGCCTCGGTTATGCCTCGTAGTAGACAGACGCAAGGACCCAGTCCAAGGTCGGATATCACTTCTCGAATGCGCTGCGTCTCCGGCCCCTCGATGCCAACAACCACCAACTTCATGGTTGGCGAGATGGCTGAGGCGCGCATTAGGCGATGAAATGCCTTCATCAGCAAAACGACGTTCTTGTTGCGACGATGTTGTGCGACGCAAAGCAGAAACGGTTGACCCTGCCAGGCTGGGATCGGCGACCGTACAATCCTTTGTGGTTCTGGCTCGACACAGTTGTAGATCCGTAGAGCTTTTTCGCACGTCGAAGGCGATGCATAGTTCCGCAGACAGGCCATCGTCGTTTCCGAGACACAGGCGATGGCATCCACGTTTGCGAGGCAATGCTTCAGGATGAAACGGTTTACGAGCACTTGGGGAAAGCGGAAATTCTCAGGAATCTCGTACGGATAAAGATCATGCAGGGTCAGCACAGTGGGACAGTGGAGCGACCTCGCATCGATGGGCACAGGGTACGACAGGTGAAGCAGATCGGGTTGCACCTGTGCAACCAGGCTGGGCAGCCCGCGATAGTACCAGTAATTTCGGCTCAGAGAGCCCATCTCCATGTCTGCGACGTGAGTCTTCAGGCGCATGTCGCGCTTAATGCCGACGGCCCGCGCTAGCTTGGTTTGCCATGGAGCGACCACGAGGTCCACGCGGCTAATCTCCGGACGGCGCAGGAGACACCGGACCAGGTTAAATGCGTGGCGCTGGATCCCGGAGATCTCTGAGGAGAACGAAGCGGCGGTGACCATGATCTTCACGATTGCGATCCCTCCTGAAGGTCACAAGGGATCGCCATACTGCGCGCGGAACTCGATTCGCTTCGTGTAATTCCTAGTTCGCGAATCAACGGCAGATAGACTATTAGCGCGAATAATCCATACCAGACACGTGCTGTAGCCAGCCCGCGCAGACCCATGTGGTGCAGGAGATAGATCATGAGCAGCAGCATCCCTGCCCTTCCGGCCACGCTGATTAGAGCAACCGTCCGAAAGCGACCGAGGGCCTGCATGGCATACGTACCAGTAACGCTCAACCCCATCAGCGCCGAGCCAATGACGATTGGGATAAAGATTCCCTTCGCGCTCGCCGCAACTGCGGCGCCTGCCCAGAGCCGTATCAAGCCGTTACCGGCGACAATCAACAACCCTGCTCCGCACACCACAAGCAATACGTTTGCGCCGACAGCCTTCAGCAATGTTCGCTTCAACGCGGCGTTAGAGACTGCGCCCGCGCGTCCCGAAAGATAAGGAAAGAGGAAGTGCAGCCCGGATGCCGTGAGGCCGAACACAGGCTGTGCAAACTGGATGCACAACGCATAGGGGGCAACGACCAGTGCGCCCATGGAGACGCCCAGGAGGATGCGGTCGAACTGCCCGAACACCACGCTGCCTAAGGTTTGCAACCAAACGAAAAAACCGAAGCCAAGCAGTCCCTTCAATTCTCCAATCCGAAAGCTGGGCCATAGAGCCCCAACTCCAAGAAGGCTGCGTACACCACGGAACTGCACATAAGTACCCACAACCAGGAAGACGCCAGTTGCCACGAGGATACTCACCGTGCGACGCCCGACGAGCGCAAGAATTGCCGCAGAAGCGAGAGTGAGGAGGCGGACCATGGTACTGATCTGCACGGTTCCACGATATTGCTCGAAAGCACGATGCGTGCTCACGCCGACGCTTTCAATGGCGCGCACCAGGATCAAGCCGCCTGCTATACGGATGCAGATCAAGCATTCCCTTACCGGCGTGTTACCGGACACCGCGATGTGGCGTGCTGCAATGGGCGCGGCAATCCACACACCAACGGCGATCGCGAAGCCGAGCAAAAGGTTGATCCCCATCATGCTGCGAACCGTCTGCACCACCGAGCGCGTTTCGCCACTGCTACGGAGGCGCGCAACCCGCTGAATGTTGGCGTCGCAGAAGCCTGAAGCGATGATGCCCCCAGCGCTGACCACGGCAGTAGCGATCATCCATAGGCCATATTCCGAAGCGCCGAGCTTATGAAGAACGACCGGCGCAGCCAACAACATTCCGAAGGGGTAAGAGGCGTAATCCAGAACACCATATACGGCATTCGTCAGGTGCCTTCTCATACGGCACCGCCTCTCGGCGCAAAGATGGCGCTAAGCCTTCTGCGAAGTACCGGCAGAACTTCCGAAGCCAATACCTTCCGCGGATCGCGCGGATCGACATGCGCCCAGTGCTCTCGCATTAGAATCAAAGCCGACGTCCCCGCGAATGCAAGGAAAGCAAATAGAAGAGCCAGCAGGAGACGAGGCGGGAAGGATTTACGCTCAGGCACTCCCGGAGCATCGATCACCTTGATAACGGGAGTGTCTTTCGCCTCGTTGATGCTGGCGATTTCATACTGTTGCGAAAGAAGTTCAAAGACCGCCTCCTGCACTCTGACGCGGCGGTAGAGATCGGCATAGGGGACAGCGAGACGAGGGAGCTGCCGCAAGGGCGGGTAGAGTTCCCCCTTGTCCTCGGTAGTGGATTTCGAATCACCGCCGTCAGCAACCTGTGGAATGAGGGGAGCCGACGAGCCAGTCATCTTGTTGAGTTCGCGCTGGAGTGAGGCGATACGTGCCTCTGTTTCGCGCACGCGCACATTGCCATCTCCATAGATCTGGCGGAGCGATTGCAGGCCGGATTGCTCAACCAGCAGCTCCCCCTGCACACGGGCGCCGGTATCCACCATCGCCCGAGTCTGTTCCTTAATGTCGATGGTGCTGTTCTTACTAGAGAATTCGCTGAGCTGCAGCTGTGCGCGCTCAAGATCCGCCTGAACGTTATGCAGGCGCTGTTCGATGAAGAGACGTTCCTGATGCGCGGCGGAGGTGCTGGTCCGCGTAACTAGCCGGTTCAGCTCGTCGAGATACCCTTGGGCCAGATCGCGAGCGCGCACCGGATCTCTGTCCTGCACCTTGATCGTGATGACCCCGCTTTTCTTGTCGTCGGTAATCTTCGTAACGTGAGCGAGATGCTTGGCCGTATCGACGTTGTAGCGTTTGTGATACACGTGCTTGAGATCAAATCGATCAATAAGATGGCCGGCCACTGTTCCGCTCTGTAAGAGATCGATGAAGAGCGCGGTCGTGGGGTGCTCGCCTAGAAAGCCGCCCGCAAGGCTGCCGAGCGCTCCTAAACCGCTGCCTCGTCCGGCCAGTGCCGCCAGCAACATCGCACTGGAACCCTGTTGGTCAGGCGGCATGATGCTGGTCACCGCGGTATATTGCTTCGGAATGGCGAACGCGATAGCGAGACCCGCGATCAAAGAGATCGTCGTAACCCTTGCGAGGATTCGCCGGTGCTGCCAAAGAAGGCTTGCCCGCGTTGCCCAGTGCGCGGTGTGTTCGGCCGCGTGCAACTGCGTCTCATGAACGGTTGGCGCTGTAGAGGTGCTGGTCATTATTTCACCCTCCCAATGGGCATGTAGGAGAGCTGAATGGTGAATGCATTGTTGCGTTGAGGCGTTGTTGAGAGCAGAGGAAATCGCCACCATTCTGCTTGATCTTCAAGCTTGAGATACCACTCGCGATGAACCTGCAGATTGGCAGCCACCCTGAAATCGTGTAGCGCTCCGCCTTGAAGGAACTCGCGATTGACGGTCATGCCGCGATAGCTGGCTTCAATCGCCGACCGCGGCGAAAGATTCCAAGTCGTCCACACCTGCTCTCCATCGCCCTCCCTCCCAATCCAACTGCCCATGATCTGTCGGTTGTTGGTGTATCCGCTCAAATAGTGAACGTTGAAATAAAAGAAGCCGGGAAAAGCAAGGTCTCGGTGCGGCGATAGCAAACCTTCGGCACGGACGGTTAAATGGGGAAGGCCTGGTACGCAGCGAAGGAAGAAGCCGGAAATCCACGCGCTTTCCGTCGGATAGATAGGCGGAAACGGCTGGTCGTCAGAAAACCCATCGACATAGCCGGTCAGACACTTGCGCAATCCTGGTATTCGATACGTCGCATCGACCGCAACGCGCCGGTCTCCGGGATCGATTTCTCCATTCCCTGTGGACACCGAGAAGATGCTGCGCAGAAGGGTGTGGGTAGTGAACGGCGCGCCTTCGCCGGCAAAGAGCACCGTACGTGAAACACTGAACTCAAAGTTCTCCGTAGGCTGGAAGGCGATCTTTTCCCCATGAATGAAGGGTTGATCCCCTAACGCAAAGCCGGGACGCCCAATGATGTTGTTATCTGCTTGTACGAATTGCGCACCTGATAGCCGGCCTAGAAGAAATTGCATGCGCATCGGGCCCAGGAATTTCAGGGGACCCGGGAGCATCAAGGGGATCACTCGATCGTAACGGAGCATCGTCACCGGTTCTGCGTTGTTGCTGAAGAGTGTCGCTCCGCTCCGTGCCGGTCCCCACCATAGCGTCTGCTTGCCGAAGGTAAATTGGTTATTCGCGATGGTATAGGAGACATACGCGTCCAATAGCCGTCCGCGCACAAAGCCTGAAGGAGGACCAAGTTGGCCGGCAGACGTGAAGTCGGCTGCAGCGATCGCCTGCTGGACCGTAGCATCCGGCTCGGGATCAAATGGAACACGCTGGACCTCCGCATTCACATACGCAGCGAAGGAACCGGCTGCAGCATGAAAGGAGACTCCCGCATAGTTATTTTCTCCTTGGCCAAACGGGCGTCCGTAGTCATTGACGATGGTTTCTGCAAAATGATAACCATCGGTGAGTGGGCGTCCCGTAATCGTTGTGCTCCGCTCATAAGCCGACTCGAGACGGAAGTCGCTGTTGCGCGTTCCACCAATCCGCAGCTGTTCCACGGCAAATTCTTCTCTGAGACTGCGCAGGAGCGCGGCAGCATCGGCCGGTGGTTTTTGATCAAGCGCCAAGCGTCTCTCCGCTTCCTCCACCAGGCGAAGGCAGGCGATGCGCGTCCACGGACGAAGACCGAAAACAGCGCTTGGGACGAGCCCCTCGGCTGCGAGACGATCGAGAGCGGGATAAACCCAACTCTCCACTGGCACATAGGTCGATGCCATGTCAGCTGGGTTGCGCGTGTTGAATGGGTCGCTAGCTCGGGTCATCGTCGTGGGCATGAGACATATCAGGAAAAGCGCTATTGAACGGGTCGAGACCATGGCTCGCTAGAGGTTCGCCACAGCTGCGGTAATGGCAATCGATGATGCCAACTGCGCAGTCGTTAGTAGATTTCGCCAAAAGAGAGAAGCGCCGATCACCTTCTGAGGCACGACGACAACATCGCCGGGATCAAGCTTCGTTGAGAGCACGCTTTCACCCCCTGAGTGACGTCCAACCACCGAGCCGTTCGCACGGATCACAAAGATGCTTTTACGGTTCGCAGCATCACTGGTCCCGCCGGCGTGCTGGAGATACCACTTTGCCGTCTTGCCCTCGATGAAAGTAAGTGCCGTGACGTTATAGACCTGCCCGGTCACGAGAACAAAGCTCGGCCGCTTCGGAATGGTCAACACGTCGCCTCGGCGCAACTCGATGTCTGCAGAGGTATTGGCCCAGCTATCAATGTCAGCGGTTATATTGACGACCTGGCGGCCGCTCGACGGCTGGCTCTTCAATTGCGATAACACCTGGTCTTGCTGTGCCTGGATAAGCTTAAGTGTCGTTCCTGAATCCCCCGATCCCAGGTTTGGCGAAAGGCGCGCGGAGGCCGAGCTGGTCTCTATCTGACGAATGAGCTCTTGCTTGCTCTTCTCTTCCAGTTGACGCACCTGTTCCCGGACCAGAACCGCTCCAGTGGGATAAGCCGTATCGCGGAATCCGCCAGCCCTGCGTAGTACGGAACTGAGTCGTTCTCCCTCTTGGAACCCATACGTGCCTGGGAATCTTACCTGTCCGATGATGGTGACCGATTCGCCAATTTCGTTCCATCCAGTGATTTGATGGATCGTCAATATGTCTCCAGGCTTGAGCGAAACATCCGCGCCTGGATCGCTTCCATTGACCGCTGCACCGATTGGAACCGTCGCAAGTCTTCCGTTGATGCGGTTTCCATCGACTATTCCGTAGCTGGTCAAATCGGCACTAGTCAGCAGCGCATCTCGCTTGAAACCGCCAGCCATGCGGACCAGTTGGGCGGCAGTCATGTCCTTTGATAGCGGGTACGTCCCCGGTCTCAGCACCTCGCCCTGGATGCTGACCTTCGGAGCATCGACTTGATAGCGACCATGGATGCGAACGGTATCGTAAGGTTGGAGATCTAGATTCGCATTACCGATGAGTACGTCGGGCACGTTGAATTCAATGGTTTCTGCATGGAGATCTGGAGGAATAAGCCTGATGACCTCACCATGCGCGGCTGGCTCCGGCAGCATATCGCGATAGCTGTGAAGCACATCGCTGAGGCGCATGCCGTCGGTGTAAGGTAAACGGCCAGGACGAGCCACATGGCCTTCCAAATAGATTGCTCGCTGACTGTACGGCAAGATGAGACCGATGCGAATGCGGTCCCCGTCTTTCAGCTGGAAGGTTGCAACCGCGTCGCCTGCGGTTTTCGAGCCCCCGTCGTCGGGGACCTTCAACGTTACTGTCTCGCGCTGATGGTCGCTGCCTATGCGATCGATCGTGATATGACCGAGCGAGGCTGAAGCTGTAACACCGCCGGCATCGCTGATCAAGGAAGCAAGCGTCGCATCGCCAGGCTTCACCTCGTAGATCGCCGGCCGCTTTACCGCGCCGGAGATCGCAATCTGCGGGCCCGCCGGAGGAATAAGCAGGGTGTCCCCGCTTTCGAAGTGGGCACTTCCGTTACGAACTCCGTGCAGCAGGAAGTCATATAAATCGACATCTTCGATTAGCTGTTGACCTCTATAGTGGCGTGCCACACGGAGAGAACCAACCGACGTGGGCCCCCCAGCCGCATAAAGCGCACTCAAGGGAGTTGCGAGTGAGCTGATGTCGTAGCCGCCGGGGCGTTGCACATCACCGACGACATACACTCGCACCGAGCGCAAACGCGAGACGGTGACCGTAGCCTGCACATCTCGATACTGCTTCTTGAGCGCTGCCCCGATCAGGCTTTCTGCTCGCTGCAAGGGAAGCCCGCCAACATCAAGGGAGCCGGCATCGGGCAACAGGATGCGGCCATCGCGATCGACGACCCGGCTCATGCTCTGGGTCATGCCGCCCCACATGTTGATCGTGAGGGTGTCTCCCGACCCGATAACATAGTCCGGGCCCAACGGCACGTCGAGTGGAGTGTCGCGACCCGCGCCTCCACGTGCCATCGCGGACATACTCCGGTTCACGAAGACTTCGGAGCCGAACCGTTTCAACGGGGCCGACTGCTCAGGAATCTGGGTGTAGAGGTCCCGCATCGATTGGAGATTGTAGGGTGTAGGACGCCGAAGAACCTTCGGCATGTCGGTAGAGGCATTTACCGTCTGCCGACCACGCCGTTGCTCGATGTCCGCGGTGTTGCCCGTTGTGTCAATGGTTTGAGTCGAGCTCGGGGAAACACTCATTTGATCCGTCGGCGACGTCCCGGAATCCAAGCCATTTGCCGCGGCAAGCCTGGCGGCGTCAGAACCTCCTGACGTAGACGTGGAGTGTTGACCTGGAAATGGTTCGCCCTCCATGCCTCCGTCGACGGCGCTCGCGTTCGTCGTCGGGAGATCGTTGGAGGATACATATCCGCGCGCGCGCAGAAACGTAGTGATGTTTGCACGCAAATCGGCATTCGTCGCGATCTGCTGGTAGAGCATCTCGTCAGTGATGTCGTTGGCATCGATCTGTGTTCCCTGTTGCTGAAGACGATCAGCGACCTGGGACTTCAACTCCACCACAAGATCTGGATTTTGTTGCAGGATATGAATGATCTGGTCAGAAGAAAGGGAGAGGGGAGTCCCGGCGCTACTGGAACTCGTCGGGCTATTACGATCATCTGCAGGCGCTTCGGTATCTGAAGATGCTGCGGAACCTGGAGAGAGAGCCGACCCTGAGCCAAATCCCGTCGAGTCGGAACCGCTATCTCCCGTATCTCCTGTTGAAGGCTGTGCTGTGCCTTGTGAGGGAGCAGCGCCCGTCGGTATCTGGCCATGCGCTCTTGCTGCAGGAAGGCAGGTACACACTGCTAGTACCACCGCGATCAAGGCGGCCCGGAGCAGTCGAGCGCAACTGGCTAGCGCCTGCGAATGCTGGCATGTGGCGACACTGAAATAACGGCGATTGGTGGAGGCAGGCATTGGACTTCTCTCTTCAACTCTCACCGTAAATAGCTGCACCGGGCCGGGTGTCATGCGCCGGTCAACGAATTGTCATTGTCTTGTTTGAGCCCCGATAGGGCTGATTTGTAGTGTTCAAATAATCTCCTCACGCAAGGAAAGACCGGACGAACGTGGGATACAACTAGCCGCTAGCTTGTAAGAGTGAACGAGCGCCGAGGTCTTTTTGTAACGCAATATTGCTTTCCGATATATCCCGTGGTCGGCGCGCTACGCATGTACTTCAGGCTCCCATTGAAGTCTTTTGCCGCGGTATTTGTCAGTTGGATATCTGCCACCACGGCAGTGCCGAGGGCTTGCCGGACAACGGCCTCGGGCAGGCAATGCATCTTCATGTCCGCTGATCCAACCCTCAACAGACGCTTTATCCTAGAGCGAATACGGAGCTGTTGACGGACTCTAAATGACAGTGAGCTGCGATCGCTGACTGCAAAGGAATCCTGCACGCCGAACACCAATACGCCATCAGGAGCAAGTACTCTTACAAATTCGCGCAGATACTCCGTAGATAGGCGTCGCGGCACATGTTGGAGAACGATATTGCTGTAAATGAACGCAAAACTGCCGTCGGCGAAGGGTAACCTGATATCCGAGTTCGCGATGTATCGGCAGCGTGCATGTTGATTGAGCGATATGGCCCGCTGAATCATCTGCTGCGAAATGTCTACACCGATACAAGAAGTAAACCGCCGGGCCATCGCTTGAGTCAGACGGCCGACCCCGCACCCGAAGTCCAGTGCGACGCCCGTCGTGATCGGAAAGCAGTTCATCTTCGCCAGGTGATCCAGAACAGTTTCAATTTCAGTATCACCGGTCGCCAAAAACTCCCCGATATCCCATTTACCATTGGCCTTGCTGGCATCGGTGAGGATCGCCCACAGAGCATCCTGCTCCGCAAGTGAGTCCCAGTCGCGCATGGTCTCGTTGAGATCGGTCTTAATCCCCATGACTGTTGTCCTTCACCATCTCCTCCACGATCCCAACGTCCCCTTCACGCTCGCTACCTAATACGAGATGATTCCGCTGCTTCCGCTAAACCGCGGTTCGTAACAGAGCGCACTAGCGGGGGATGGCTACTTGTTCGCATCTCTGCGCATTACGACAATGGTGATCCACAAGCTCCGCAATGCTCAACATAACTAAGCCATGTCGCTCGGCAAATTGATCGACTTCTGCGCCTTTGGCCATGGTTCCATCTGGATTGGTGATCTCGCAAAGAACCGCAGCCGGTTTCATCCCTGCCATCACTGCTAGATCTACGGATCCCTCCGTATGCCCCTGCCGAGCTAACACACCTCCTGGCGCCGCTCTTAGAGGAAAGATGTGACCAGGACGGACCAGATCGCGCGGATTGGCGTTCGACCTGACGGCAGCTCGGATGGTCGTCACTCGATCTTGCGCCGAAACTCCGGTCGTTACGCCTTCGCGGGCATCAATCGTCACCGTAAAGGCGGTTTGGAAACAGCTTTCGTTGTTAGAAACCATCTGCGGCAGTTCCAGCTGCTCGAGCGTTTGATCGGTCAGACAGAGACACACGATTCCGCTTCCTTCCCGGATGAAGAGAGCCATCGTCGGAACGGAAATCGTCTCTGCGGCCGCAATCAGATCCGCTTCATTTTCGCGATCGAAGTCGTCTACCAGAATGACTGGACGCCCCAGACGCATATCATCCAGAGCCCGGTGCAATCGCTCTTCGACAGAAAGTCCCGTGGGCGGCAGTTGTGTCGGAGCTGGAGAAAATAACAACATTGGAAGACCTCGGTTCATTTGAGAGCTGCGCCAGAGCGTTCGCTTATTCCCTCCATTCCGACGAAGTGGCGGATTGCGACTTCCCAGCCACCGTCCTAGGGAAAAGCGATAGTCACAACTCTAGTTAGCCTTGAATCACCCAGTTGTCACATCCTCGTAAAGCGATTGTCACTGTCTTGCTGCCGCGGCTTCTGGGATCATCACTTATCGGTGGATAGCCCCCAACTCGCGCCATTTAGCGCGCGCCCCAAGCGACTCACTCAATTGACAATTGACAATCCATTGACAAAGCGCAGACTAGCGGGAGACACAAGAATCGAGGCGAATGACTAATGTCGAGGCTATGCCAGGATCGCATTTCCAATTCCGCCTTTTCCTACGTGCAAAGTCAACGGGGCTCATCCTCTTGACGTTGCTTTTGTTCTCTGTCGCTCGTTCGATGGCTGCCCAAAACACGCCTTTGCTGTCGGGCGGCGTCGGCTTCTTTTCGGCTACTACCGCGGGGAAAACAACCTATCTTCCCATCATTGAGCCCCTCCTCGCGGCGCCCATTGGGCCGCGCTTCTTGATCGAATCGCGCGCGGTGCTGCTTGAGTCTTTCAACCCGAATGGCGACGGCCAGCCGGGCTACAACCATTCTCACTTCATCGGCCTCACCTATCTGCAGGGCGACTATACCCTGACGCCGCATATAACGGTTGTCGGCGGCAGCTATCTGATTCCGTTCAATACCTACAACGATCGCCTCTCACCAATCTGGATTGGGAATTTCCAACAGGGACCTCTCATTGCCAGCCTCGGCACGAACAGTACGGGTACGGGTACCGGTGGAATGCTGAGCGGCTCGGCAATCTCCCGGAGCAAATACTCGCTTAGTTACAACGCTTATTTTTCAAGCCTTGTAAACAATTCATATTTCCAGGCCAAGCGGTCTACTGGCGGCCGCGTCAGCCTCTTCCTTCCCGATCATGGTCTCGAGGTTGGACTCTCGTACAACCGACTGCTCCAGGGAGTTCAAGAGAATTTCTACGGTGCGCATGTGTGGTGGGAACCCGCGAACTCGGGCTTCCAGCTACGATCGGAATTCGCACGTGGCCACCATGCACAAGGGTACTGGATTGAAACCGCGTACCGCACTCAAGCCTTCGGTGGCTTCGACAGCATCGTTGGCCGCTTTGAACCTCTCTTCCGCATGCAGCAAACCTTCCGCCGCGACAACGTCGTCAGTGATGGCCTCCCGCCGGTCAATACACAGATCGCTGATTTCGGTCTGGACTATAACCTCCCCCACAACACCAGAATTCTCACCAGTTACTCGCGAGAGTTCGCCTCTACCGGCAACTACAACATCTGGCAAACTGGGATTGTCTACCGGATTCTCACCCCAGCCTGGAAAGGAAAATGATCATGAACTCACAACGTTTCCTCCTTATCTTCGTTCTGCTAAGCTCGTCGGTTGCGCTCGCGCAGACGTCGACTCAGGCTCAAGCACCCAGCACACCACCAAACAAACGCCAACCAGCCCCCCATGTTGAGCAAAAACATGAAGAGGCAGGAGCCCGCATCTTCCGGCAAAACTGCACGCGTTGCCACAATACTCCTGAGGGCTTTTCTCCCCGAATCTCTGAAACCGTTGTTCGCCACATGACCGTACGCGCTTCACTCAGCATGAGCGACAAAGCTGAGTTGCTACGCTTCCTCAACCCGTAAGCAAACCTTGTCTTCGGCGTAAATCAAGCCCTGTTGAGACCCAATCAACAGGGCTTTTCCATGCTTAGAACGATCAACCGGTGGCCCGTGGAGGCTCCTCCAGTCCAACCTGGCATCAGAGTCGGCAATACCATGCAACTCTCGGCCCCGAAGGAATGCAGTATGGCCATGCTGGACGCTGACCGACCGGCGGTTGCAGGCGTTGAGAGGGGGAATAGTCGGGTTTCGATCGATTCAGAGCGCCAGGGCGACGGCTTCTGACCCCAACAATGGAAGCTCCCGGATCGGCTCTTCGGTAAGGCAGCCATGCTCGAGTCGAAATACCCGGTGAACAAAGTCCCGTCTGGGTACACGATGCGTCACGAGCAGGATCGCTACGCCGGACGCGCGCAAATTCGCAAGCACTTGCGACTCATTCTCTTCGTCCAAGGCCGATGTCGCTTCATCTAACAAGAGCACGCTTGCGCCACCCACCATTGCTCGGGCCAGCCCCAACCTCTGACGTTGGCCGCCTGATAACCGGATGCCGTTGTCCCCCACTTCCGTATCCAATCCAGAGGGCTGCGCTGCCACAAATTCCCCCAGGTTGGCAGCCGTTAACGCATGCATAAGTTCTGCATCGCTCCCCACGTTGCGCCCAAACCGCAGATTATTGCGTATCGAATCATCAAGCAAAACCACATCCTGCGGCACGTAGGCGACTCTCGTTCGTTCAATGCGTACCGTGCCGGAACTAGGTTGCAAGACACCCGCAAGGATACTCAACAGCGAGCTTTTTCCGCTCCCCGAGAACCCCTGTAACAACACCGTCTCGCCCTCACGCAGGCGCAGGCTTACGCTCCGCAGAAGCGGTGTTCCTTCATGAAACGCAAAACTCACCTGCTCGAGTTCCGCAACTACGTTGTCCTTTGTCGTTTGAACAGTTGGTCTTGCTGTACGGTGCAAAGAGCATTCCTTCAGTTCGCCTGCGATGAGCTCTACGTTCTTGTAAGAACCCTCCATTTGACCGGCCATGAACGATATCTGGCTTATCAGAGGGAGCAGCCGCCTGGACAGCACGAAGTAAAACATGAGCAGGGACAGCAGTTGACGCACATCTCCGTGACGAACTTCCACAGCGATCACAACACTCAGAAAGAGCAACACAACTCCCTGGTCGGTGATGATGCGCGCGACCTGGGGAAGAAGAGCCACGTTCCGATGGCTTATGGCTGCGGATCGCGCCTGCGAGGCGACGCGCTTGGAAAAGAATTCTTGAACGCCGTAGCTGCGCATCTCTTTACCCGAGGCAAACATGTCCGCCAGGCTTCTTTGAAGGATGCGCAGCGCCTCCTCGCGTGCAGTTGCAGACCTTTGCAGCTTTCTTCGGATCAGGAATCGATGTACCCCATAAAGCAATCCTGCCGTTAGACCAAGACCGACGGCGGCTGATGGACTCTGGTAGATCAAAGCCATCATCATGCTCGCGACGACGACAGAGCCGGCTGCTATCTCGATACCAAGATGGTAAAAGTTGGAAGCCTCGCGAGCCGTATGCATTGCATGATTGAGAAGCTCACTCCGATTTCGCTGGGCAAACTGTACCCACTGCATATCGTTATAGCCATGTGTCAGCCGGAGAAGAATGTCGGTGTAAAGCCCCTGGATCTGGCCGACAACAGACCGTGTCGAGGCGAGATCCAACAAGATTCTGAGCACGATGAGCGTTGCCGTGACGATTGCGGCCCAGAGAGTAGACTTCGGCGTCCACCAACCATGATGCGCAGGCGATGCGCCCTGCAGCAATAGGAAAAGAACATACATCGCACCCGCGAGTAAGAGGTCGCAAAAACCTACGATTACCCTTCCTGCGATCAGCAGCGGAAACGACAGGCGTTCCCGTTTCCCCAAAAGAGAAAGCGCCACCCGCAAACGCCCGCCAATCTTCGGACGCCAGCCGATAGGAAATTCTCCGTCCGATGGATCGTTAGAACGTGCACACGGTTGGGTCTCCATCACACTGAATCTACCAATCTTTGTTCGATCAAGTTGTCAGGGTGGGGTCGCTGGAATGTTATCGAATTGTAACCAAACAGGCACGGAGCGTAGCTACGCTTCCACCCGCGTGGTGCGGACGATCCACTTACCCTCAAACGTCTTGCCGGTCTGGACCGCCTCGGCGTAATGTCCTCGCTAGTCGAGTTGGCTCACCATCCTGGCATATTTTGCTCGAGCCGATGGCGATTCAGCCGTCTCTGCAAGCTGAGAAAGCTCCGCCCTCGACGGCGCTAACATCAGAGGCATCCCCTTCCAGTAAAACTTCAGGTCGTCCGAGTGCCAACCAGCATATGTCTTTTCCCAGGACTTTCCTGACTCACCGGCGAACACCAGATTAGCTGGATTTAGAACTCGTCGAGCGTCCTGAAACCTGCAATCCAACGAGAGACGCAGCCGGTCGGAAACGTTCGGCGAAGCTGCGTGTACTGTCAGACTATGAAAGATCAGCACGTCGCCTGCGTTGACGTGACCTCCGACCCACCCGTCACCCACCGCCGCTTCTGCGGGAATCTCCGGAACATGAAGGCCTTCTCGGAGATGAGTTTGAACGCCGAAACGATGAGAACCCTCGAGGATTCTCAATGGACCCACATCCATCGGACAGTCATGTAGTGGTATCCATACGGTGAAACATTCGGGATCTCCACCCATGAACTCATAGTCCTGATGCGCGTGCGTCACGAGACGCTCGCAACGAGGGAAAATGAGGCGGCCGATCGGCTTCGGATGGACCAGAGCTTGATCACCAACGAGCAATTTCATCACGTCCTGCAGTGCTGCGTGGTGAGGCAGTGCGTGAAACGACTCCAGGTTGAAGACCTGCTGGTAGACGCGCTTGAACGTTGGATCAGGATCACCACAGGCTGCGCTCGCCTCGGCCACCCGTTCTCGCCGCTCATGCGCTTCTGACAACCACCCTGCGCCAGAGAGCACCTGAGTCACGTCGTCCAGGACCGAATTCACGACCTCCCGAGGCAACAGGTCTCGGATCAGGACGTAGCCCTTCGAACTGATCTCGGCTCGCAGAGTCCCTGCTGTCAGATCACAGGTATTGAGTTCGTGAAACGGCTTCATTCTGCACCTCCGCTCTACCGTCGACATCGATCACGGTACATTAAGCAAGATAAAGAACCTGCAGACGCAGACATGTCTCCCCATCGTCCCTCCTTTGTCAATTGATTGTCACGCCACGACTCCGCGTGATTCACTGGCGGCCGTTCGCGAGCAATGCGAAAAGGTGTGTCCCCGCGAAACGGTGACATTTCGTTTACCAGCAAATGACAATTCCCATGACACAGGCTACTATCCTCGCGTCAGAGGCTTGAACATAAAGGTATGGGTTACGCTCTTAACTCACAGGCGGATCTTCCAATCGCCACTGGGGACAAACCAGGCCGTCCTCAGGATGCTCTCCTGTGCGATATGGAGCTACCTTTGCGCGGTATCTACTATCCACTTGGCTTCCCCGTCGAAATTCTGACAAATAATCGAGACGTCCTGGATGCCGCACAGCAGAGCTTTGGGCATAGCCAATCGCGACGAGACAATGCCACACTCCAGGTGCGCATTGGCATAAGCCAAGGAGGTGGCTCGGTCATTCCTCCAGAGCCGATACGACGTGAATTTGATCATTTGTACTCTTTACTGGCCGACACAGACAACCACGCAGTGCTGGATCTAGCAACCTGTAAAAGCTTCACCTGGCTAAACAGAGCGGCTCTCATCAACAAGCTCTATTTTCGCTATAACTTCTTGGAGAAGGTTGTATACCTCCTTCTCGGAGCGTCGGTAGTAACCGACATCCACGCTGCCTGTGTTGGCAAGAATGGAAAGGGCATTCTGCTTTGTGGTGACTCCGGTGCCGGCAAGTCGACCCTGGCGTATGCTTGTGCGCGGGCCGGATGGACATACACCTCGGATGATACGAGCTATCTAATCAATGGCTCCCCCATTCCTCGGGTGATTGGACATTCGCATCGAATGCGCTTCCGTCCGGCGGCTAAGGATCTCTTCAGTGAGCTCGCAGACCTTGAAATAACACCGAGGATGGAGGGAAAACCTTCTATCGAGGTTCCCGTGTCGGAGCTTCCCGGGCTCAAAGCTTCGTGCGAGGCCGACGTGCGTGCCATCCTCTATCTCGATCGGCGTCCGTCCGCAAAGGCCAAACTCATTTCCCTGCCAGAAGGCTCAGCGACACGCCGATTGCAGACGGAGCTTTTTTCTGCTGGAGAGATTCGCCAGAAGCACGAGAAGAGCCTGGAAATTCTCTCCCTTGTTCCCACCTTTGAACTTCAGTACAGCGATCTGGATGACGCCATCCAGCAACTTAATCTCTTAGTCGAACGCGTCTGAGTTGTTCCTCCAGCGCGCAGTACCACTTGGTCGCGCTCTCATGAGAATGGATATTCAAGGAACAACCTGCCGCCGCGCAATGGCGGTGAACCACAAGCTCCGCCCGCAATCCGTGCCATAAAGCAGTGTCTTGGAATCGTCCTCCCAGGCGGGCTCGATCTGATTGCATGGGACATTCGCAATCCGGCTTGTTGCACCGCTGCCCTGGTCACGCAGCCAAAGATTCCACGCACCATGATCGAGCCGGCTATATGCCATCCATCTTCCATCGGGCGACAGTGCCGGATAGCGAACCTCTCCAAGACCGAGCGGAAAATTGTTATGGGTTGCGTCCTTCAGATAAATCTGTGGCGAACGATCTCCATAGGCCGCGGCAAATGCGTATTCCGTCGCTGACTTGAAGGATGCCTCGTAGACATTCAGTTGCGGCAGCGTGAGCGACACTTCGTTCTGGCTATCGGACTGGTAGCCACTTCGAACCATGAGCCGTCCCCGTCCGTGATCCGTCCGCAGAAATGCGAGGCTCCGACCATCCGTCGAGATCATTGGCTCTTCCGCATCGTCGATCACCGTCTGTAACGGATCACGTACGTCCACAATCTGAGATTCAGAACCATGGGATCGTTCCACCCAGACATGGCCAAAGCCGCTGCTGTACGAAAGATCGTCTTCCGGAGAACCGATGGGAGGATCGGACTCTTCGATACCTCGACCCTCGCTGACGAGCCGATATCCGTCAACCGTGAAGGCGATATAACGAACTCCATTGCCTGCGCTTCGCGGGTCCGCGTTGAGAAGCCCCTGGTTCTGCAGTGGTAAACGGTATGCATATTCTTCCCGCACGGCCCGCTCCCGATGAAACGTGGACAGCATCGTCATCACTGCGGAAGCCGCCAGCGTAGCAATCCATGCGTAGCGAGTCCAGTCCGGTGAAAACCGCACGGAAGATGGGACATGCCATAGCAAAGCGTAAATCCCGAGGAGCAACGCAAACATCAGGGAAAGTCGTGGCACATACAAGAGGATCGCGGGCCCTATCATACCGTGCGGAATCGGCATCGGAAACCCGATCCCCAGATAAACAATCAGCAAGACCGGGATCCATCGATACAGGCAGCGCCGTAATAATTCCTCCGCTACTACACATGTTGGGAAGACCAGGAGAACAAAGTTGTAGGACGCGGGAATTGAGGAGACCGCCAGCGCCGCCGTCAATACCGCCGACCATTCCAGGAGCACCCGTGCCCGCGTGCTGCCTTCTCTGCGAATGAACAGAATCGCGGGCGCCATCGCGAGCACCTGTATTGTGCACAGCAGCAGAGCGTACAACAGCGGGGAGGAGTGCCATGGGTGTTGGTTCCACTGCGGTTCCGACAGAAACAGAGAATGCAATACTCCGGTGAGCGAGGCCCCTGCCTGATACGGTTGCAGCCCTCCACCGTGAAGAGCCCAAGGAAGAATCTCATGGAGATACGTACGATGCACGTTCCAGCCGAATACTGTAATGGACACAACGATCGCTGCCGCGCCTGTGATCCCTCCCCACACCAGCGCGCGCCAGTCTCTTCGCTGCAGAAAGAAGACGAAAAATAGAATCGGGAAAATCTTGCACGCAGCCGCTAGCGCAATGAGTCCACCAGAGAGTCCACGAAGTCCGCGGAGATATGCCCGGCAGGCTGCAACGATCAGTAAAAGAAGAAACACATAGAACTGTCCGTACTCTAGATTTCGGTAAAGTGGAACGCTCAACGCGAATACCAGTGCAATCCTGCGATAGCCCAACCCCGTCATCGATTGAAGAAACCAAGTCAGCGGAAGGAGAAACAGTAAGTTCGTCAATATCCAGACCCGTTTCGCAGCAAGCGGCGAGAGTCTGGTGAGCGGCCAGATCACCAATGTCGAAAACGGAGTGATAGGTGCTAAGCCGATGACTCGCACGTCGATAGAACGATGGTCCTTTTCGCGTTCGATCCACCTCCACTCATACATCCGGGACGTGTCGTCTCCCTGGTGCGCCAGGCTGGCCGCGACGTAGTAGTTTGGAAAATCAGTAATCAAGCTCCGCCACGCGCGCGGTAGCGTGTGAAGGCCGATGTAAAGCAGCAGCAGGAACAGTACGATGCGCTCAGTCCAGCAGGTACCGCGATCATTCGGTAACGTCGTCACGCTTCATTATGCTAAGCGCACCACCAAGTTGTCACCAAAATGTCAAATTGCTGTCATTCAGCTATCAATGTCTTGCCGCGTGTACGACCCAAATGCTGTACCGGCTGGTCGTTTATGCGTCGCTCGATCACCTCCACTGCCCGCTCTAAACCGCGTCCGGCTTTGATTTTTTCCCGGATCTCCCGAGCGGCGTTGCCATAGCTCGGGTCATTGAGAACCCTAAGTACAGCCGATCGGAGTCCCCCGATGGTGAGCTTCCTTTCCGGGATCACCTCGGCAACGTGCAACCATGCCAGACGCGCCGCAAGTGCCGGCTGGTCATGCGTGATGGGAATCGCGATCATGGGCCTGCCTTCCATTAGCGTCTCCAGCACTGTATTGATCCCCGCGTGGTTAATCACGATCGCGGCGATTTTTATAAGTTCCAGTTGAGGAGCTTCCCTTACGACCAGGGGATCTCCTGGTAAACCACCGAGCATCATCGGATCGCGACGGCCTCCCAAAGACACTACGACCTGGAGGCCCAATCCGCCACACGCCTCGGCGATAATGTGAAACACAGACGGTCGGATTTTCCTCGAAGTTCCCAAAGACACATAAATCAATGGGCGCCCATCAAGACGTTCCCACGGAAAATCAATCATCGGCCTTGCGCTTTGATCGACAAAGGGGCCAGCGTAGCAGAAATCGATAGGCCTTGTCGGACGCGGAAAATCGAGGCATTCCGGCAACGTCGCTATATGTGCGCGGGCCGGGAACACCCTCTGAAGGTCGCGAACCGGCCCCAGGCCGCGCTGTTTTCTGTATTGATCCAGTTTCCATCTCACCGGACCATGTACCTGAAATACCGACACCTGCAACAGAGTGTTTCGTAATCTACCGAATAGTGAGACCGGGTTGTCACAATGTGATAATGACCGGGGAACTGTCCACCCAAAGTTATGAGGCACGGACGTCGAGACGAGGACGTAAGGCAACTGCAACAACTGAGCCAACGTAGGGCCTGCTAGCGCGATTTCGTCGATGATGAGCGCATCGATCCCTGCTTTAGAAATGGCAGCCGGGGCCTCTCGTAGAAACACTTCCATCTCATTGGTGATCCGTTTAATTCGGTATCGCAGATCACCAACACCAGCCCTCGCGCGCTTTGGCTCTGCAGGAGCAGAACCGCGTCCGATTGTAGAAAATTCGAGCCCATAGTCTCGCACTCGAGCCTCCAGCTCGGCGGTTTGAAAGAACGTGACGCGGTGCCCACGGGTCGTCAATCTCCGTGACAACGCCAACAGCGAATTCAAGTGGCCGGCGCCCCCATAGGATAGAACGCCAAAGTGTAGCGCTTGCTCTGTCACGCGGCTTAGCTCAATATCGAGGTCCGAACTGGCCTGCCTCCCAGCCGGACCTCGCCTTTCCCCAGCACTTGTTCAGCGTTCTGCAGGAGCTCCGTTATTGGCGCTCGCAACCACCGGATCGTACCCTCGATGCACAAAGGTTCGAGGCCCTGCACGGCGGCTTTCGGAAGCCGCTCCATGATCGTTTCGGACGCAAGTTGGACGCAACCCCCTACCATCACAAGCTCTACGTGATGCATGGACAGTCCTCCGAGTCTCACCGCGCCACCTTGCCCGGTATCCCGCACGGCGATCACATCACCGACTCCACTAACCGCAATCGAGCCCTCTTGATCTCCCAACCGGAGCATGGCAGCGGGAGACTCTGTGACCATGTGGTAAACGACATCAGACTCGATGCCACAGCAGCCGGTCGCAAACCGGACCTCATCCAGGAGATCTCCCTTAGCCGTCAATGGAGAGTCATTTCCCAGGGCGACTTTCTCAATCGTTCCAAGCAGGCCCATATCTGGGAGCCTCTGGAAAAGAAACTGATTCGATGACGGACAGACGATTAGAGAAACTCGACGCTCCCGAACCAGGGCTACGCCTACCTCATCCATTGCCAGGCCATGCACCAGTACCGTGCGCTCACCTAGAAGTCCCAGCCGATCAAGCCCAGCGAGCTCTCCATAGGCTCGTTCATCCACTCCTTCACAAGCATGAAGTATGAAGGCTCCTCCGTCAGGCGTAAGCGAGCGTGCCTCGCGCAGATCCCCGCCAAGTGCCAAAGAATGGCCCCAGCCGTATTTCTGGACCACCCGTATGGGAAAATCCCCCCTCTGCAATTCGGGCCACAACGTATCGTGGTGGCACACCGTAGTCACACCGCATAGAAGATTTCTAATCCCACCCCACCATAACCGCACGCTCTTAGGTACGGCCCGGTGCTTTGCGATGACATCCCGGAACTTGTCATGTATGTCCGTTCCCCAATCGATGTAGTTCTGGTAGGGCGGATCGGCGAGTTGTGGAAATAGGGCGAACTGCAGATGGTCGTGCGCATTGACCAGGCCCGGCATTATCAGAAATCCGCTGAGGTCGATGGCTGAATCTTCCGTTCGTGCGCTACCGGTTGATTCCGGATCGTCCAAAACAGCGGCTACGCGGCCCGTACTGATTTTGACGCTGGCTCGTACCCGTTCTCGCGGCCCAAAGGCGCACCATGCTCCGCGTAGGGTCACGCTGCCGAGTCTCCTCGATGGTGGCTCAGGCTCATGCATCTTTTGTCGCCGTATAAATACGAAACCGTGACGGTTCGCGCTTGCGCCGCAATCGCGCAATCAAGGGTCGTAGAGCCCACTTTGTGCCATACTTCGGTCTATGGATGGTCCACCGGATCGAGAGTTGCTGTTCCAACAATCGCAGGCGTTGATCCGTAAGAAATTCAAGGCTTGCTATGGAGTCGGACGCAGTCCCAAACCTCTGCAGAAATGCAGCATGGCGCTCTGCGATCATTTGTCGCCCGCTCTCTTCTCGGGAGTACCAGGGTGTGTCGCTGATGATCACCATGCCGCCGACCCGGAGGCAACGAAGCGCCTCGCGCAAGCTGGCTTGATAGTCTTCGGAATAATGGAACGAGGCGTTGAAGACGATCGCGTCGAACTGCCCATCCTCAAATGGGAGCAGCATCATCTCCGCTTGAAATCGTGGAAATGATTTGGGAAGGTGCCTGTGAAAGTGCGCAGCTGCCGCGAGACCATCCTGCTCATTTGTGAGCAGGTCCACCGCGACAGGATGGAACCCGGCTAGTGCCAGGCGAAAACTCATCCAGCCGTTGCCGGCGCCAAGATCCAGGATTCGCCCACCTTGCGCGAGCGGCCTTAGGACGTCTCCGATCAAACATTTGAAACTGCGAGCTCGAATGTTCCACTGCCCCGCGTTTCTTCCAGAAGTATCCTTGTAAGGTAATCCCAAATAGAATTCTTCGCTCCGGCTCCCTCGCCCTTCTTGGGAACGGATCCGCTCATAGTCGTCAATGAATCGCGCATAATGCGCCGCTCGCTCCGGCAGAAGCGCATGCACAATCTCTTCACGAACTTCCATTTGGAAGCTGCAGCGCAAACACTCCAGTCCGCGCATCCCGCTCCGACAGCGAGGGCATTGCAGAGCGATGCCAATCCCTACAGCCCCGTCAACACCCGCTTCATATTGCAATCCGGTTATCAATGTGGGCTCTCCCTGTGCATCCCTGCAATTCTCTCCGAGTTGCGGGGTCGCACTTACGCCTCTTCGCGCGGCCTCGCGAGGTCAATTGACACCAACGCAGACGAAACTGGACTGGCGAGAATGTCCATGGCTTCCAGAGGGTCCGCTTCCCGGCTCACTGGCTCCAATTCATTCACAAGGCGCCACAGGGATTCAATCTGAACTCTTTTTTCGACCGTCATCCGCGACGCACTCCAGGAGTCGACCTCAGCATGCAGAGCATCGCGTACAGCACGATAAAACTCAGTCTTGTATGCCGCCTTGAACATGATGCAGAGATCATCGCTGTCCGTCCAGTTACGCTTCTGTCCTAGCTGCTCCCGGACGCGCTCGTAGAATGGAGTGCCCGGAAGCGGATAGGAAAATGAAATTCCAATGTCGTCAGGGCGCGTCTCTCGAACGAAAGCAATCGTCTCCTGTAATTCCGTCCACGACTCACCCGGATAGCCAAACTGCAGGAAATAACAGGCGCGAATGCCGGCCGCCTTGAGCCGATTTCGCGCAAGAATTACGGACGGAAGACTGAGTCCCTTATCCATCGCGTTGAGCACGGATTGGGCACCCGACTCAACTCCCATCCAAACCTCGGCACATCCAGCGGCCTTCAGGCAATCGACCGTATGCTCACTCATCAGGTCCGCGCGGGATTGGATCTTGAAGGGGATGCTCGCATCTCTCGTGGTGACTTCTTCGGCAAACTCCTGTATCCAGTGTTGGTTCAACGCAAAAACATCGTCGCCAAACCAAACGTGCTGCACACCTTCGTCTTCCTTCAGCATCCTCATCTCTTCGGCAACAACAGCAGCCGGACGGAGATGAAATTTGTTACCAGAAATCGGTTTCGCGCACCAGTTGCAATGGAATGGACATCCCCGACTTGCAACCATGTTCGTTGAGAAATATCCATGCGCTTTCGTCCAGGCTGTACGGTAAGGCTCCAGGTCGATCAGGTCGCGTGACGCAATCGGGAGCGCCGCCCAGGAAGGATTCTTTGCAAGCCGCACGGGACTTTGAATGAGTTCGCCGTACTCACCGCGCCGAACCATCCCATCGATATCTGGGATCTCTCGACCATGCAACACTGCGTTACAAAGCTGAACCAGCGTCTCTTCCGTCTCTCCGCACAGCACATAGTTGAAACCGCTTTCGAGGAACAAGCCCGGATTGTCCGTCGAATCCGAACCGTGTGCGATCGCGATGGCTCCCATCGCCCGAGCGGCTATCGCCATCTCCCCTGCCACATCCCTCATCCGCGTAAGGCACATCTTCGACAGGAAGTTGAAATCATCTTCGTAAACCGCGACGATCTTTGGCTGATGTGTCTCCAACATCCAGCGAAAGCCTTCTAGGGGATCGTCGAGCATGGAGTCAAATACTGCAACCGAAATTCCAGTCTCACGCAACGCCGAAGCCGCATAGAGCGTGCCTATTGGAGTGTATGGCTGCATCTTCCGCAGTTGCTTGGGGTCGTAGCCCAGATGGTATGAATGCGTAAGTAAGACTTGAGCCAAGATTCACCTCCAATACATGCACACGCGTGCATGCGGCGCGATCATGTGCGCCAGAAGCACTGTCCCGACTGGCTGATCCCGCTTATGGTCGTAGCGTAGTACGTCTGTGCGAGCAGACTTGTCTCGCGATTGTCAACTCAATGTCATTACGTTTGTCGTCTAAAACGTCCGCTCCTCTAAAGGATTCTACGTCCCAGACGAGTGAGAATCCAGTGACTTCCTCGCCGTAGTGCGCACTCGAGAATTACACCTACCTCGGCATTGCCCCCGCGAACCCGTCTCCTAACCCTGAGAGATGACCCATCTTCTCTCGCTTGGTTGCCAGATACTGAGCCGAGTGAACACTTGGCGCTACATCCGCGCTTAAACGTTCGACAATTTCAATTCCTTCCAACAGCACGGCATCGATCTTTTCAGGATTGTTGGTCATCAATCGAACGGAACGGACGCCGAGAAATCTCAGGATGGCAACCGCGAGTGCGTAATCGCGCAGATCGCTTGCATGCCCCAATCGCAGATTTGCTTCAATCGTATCCAGCCCCCGCTCCTGGAGTTCATAAGCGCGCAGCTTCTCCATCAGGCCGATGCCCCGACCCTCCTGGTGTTCGTAGACGAGGATCCCTGAACCTTCCTCGGCGATCGTCCGTAGCGCTAAATGCAACTGGTCATGGCAATCACATCGCAGCGAGTGGAACACGTCGCCGGTTGCGCATTGGGAATGGATGCGAACTATCGGCGGTGCGCTGTGAATATCCCCAAGAATGAGAGCGAGCGCAGTCTCATAGCGCACGTCCTCGGTTTCGCTACGGGGTTTTTCGCCCTCGAACGCCAAAACGCGGAAGTTTGCCCAATGGGTTGGAAGACTTATGTCGGCGATTTGTTTGAGCGTGTTCAAAAGAATTCCATCGACACTTCATGTTTTGTACTGTCTGGACCACGAGCTCCTGGCACGGTTCAGGTGAAGCATATCCTCGCGTTTTTAGCTTCGTGTCGCCACAATGTCTCGAAGTCGTCATCGTTTTGTCGAAGCCGCCGCCCGCGCGTTCACAAAGCGCTGGTCCGACGAAACTGATAAAGCACATGATCGCCGAGCATCGCCAGTGGCCGCGCCAGCTTTCGGTCGGCTTCCTCCATCGCGGCGAGCAAACGAGGCTGCTGCGAAATCCAGGGCTCAGCAGCACTCGGAGGAACAGTCACGCCAATGCCGAGCCGCATCTCCAGTTCAAACCATGGAGCGAAAGCACGCTGGATGGCGCGGCGGCGGTGATAGACGACCTGGAAGTCGCGCTTCGCCAGTCTCGCTGGAACGGATCCACGCTTGCAGCGTCGCAGTGCCAGGTGCGGACGCCCGCGCAACGTTTCCACCACCATCTCGCCTGGGCAGAAGGTGCCGAACAGAACCAACATCGCCTTTGCGCCAGGCTTGAGCAACGTTGCCAGACCGCGTGCCACTGGTTCCAGGTCGACAACGCAATTGAGAGGCGCGAAATTTGAGAAGGCGCCATCAAACATGGTCCCGCCGGTAGAAAGATATCTCGCGGCGAAATCCTCCAGGTCCTCGCCGGCGGCGACTTCGGCTCGACCTCCTAGCGGCTCAAGCTTAGTGTTCGCCCGCGCCACCATAGCTGGCGATGGATCGGTCAGAAGCAACTCGAATCCACGCTGTGCGAGGAAGCTGGCGTCTTCTCCGGTACCGCCGCCTACTTCCAGGATATGGCCTCCCCCCGGAAACACTCTCAGCAATGCACCGCGCACAGCACGGCGTTGTGCATCCACACTTCGCCACGGGCCGAAGCGTTCGTCAAACGATGGCGCGATCGCATCGAAGGCAAGGGCCGCAGGTCGCAACGAAGGCATCATCCTATCACTCGATTCACGTGCCGGCGCCAACGATAGGACTCCTGAACATAACGAAGCCCCTCCACAACGTGGAAGCGCAAGCGAGACATTACAAAATAAATCTGCAGTCGATAACGGCTCATCCTTGCACGCAACGTCTCGCCGGCAGATCCCCTCACTACAGGCGGCGGAAACCGCGATGGCAATAGCGCCTGCCGTAGGGTGCGCCGATGTCGAACACCTTCGTTTTCGAGTTCCCTCTGCAACAGCAAATATAACTTACTCCCAGAAGCATCCCCGAAAACAATGCGGGGCCCATACAGATTGACCCATAAACACACTGTGGAGGGAAGCCGACCGACAGTAGAATTCGTAAATGCCTCCGGCGCGAATTCACCCATGATGCTCGTAATCAGCAGGGTGACGACCCCAAGTCCGACGCGCGCCTCCATACTACTCTCGACTCTGGATTGAACCTCCTTCCAAAAGGAGGCATCCCCGCAACGGCTAAGCACATGACGACGAAACTCAAGAAGATGGGAGGTCCGCGAAAACTCGCTGCAAATGTGCTTGTAGGCGTGAAGACCTTGACCAATCAAGAGGTCGACTGACGAGAGCACGGGCATGGAAATGCCATGAAATTCTCGTCGCTCCGCGCGTTCCAACAGTGTCTGGCATCCGGGGGTTTCGGTTTCAAGATGCAATTCAACAGATCGGCACGGAACATTCTTATATAAGTCCCTGATATTTCCCGGCGCATCGTCTCGCTTGAACTCCCAACTCCTCCCGCTCATGGCATGCAGGCGATAGCCGTGGAATTCCAGCACCTTCCGCGCACCGGCCGCGCTCTTCTCCGCCACCAGAAAATCAAGGTCAAACTGATGACGCAACTCAGGCCGCGGTACGGAATGCGGGCTGAGAGAGAATCCCTTCAGCATCGCATAACAAAGGTTCGCTCCTTGAAAGTCCTGTTGGATTGCGACGGATTCTTCAATCAAGCCTGCCGTTCGCTCTTGATTGTCCTTGAGATTCTGCTCCAGCCGAGCCAGCACCTGCGGCGGGACGAGCGTGCTCGATTGCAACTCCATCATCCGATCCAGAAAGTAAAGCGCCAGGCCGCTGACATCCAACCAGCGCAACAGGCCACTCCATTCTTCCTGAGAGAGATTTGGAGGCCGAAAGGTCTTCTGAGTTGTCTGATCACAAAAGGACAGTAGCACGGACTTTCGAATAAGCTGTTTCCGCTTCATAGGACTCGATGCCACATGGATATTCGACTTGGATATCCAAACCGGCGCGACGACTCGGCCGGTTTGCCGAAATCGCCGTGCCATGGATCGCAAGCCAGTATCCCGAATTTCGGGTTCGAGCGATGATCTCCAATTGGTAAGCTGTGGCAATGCATCATCACCTAATCGTTGATCTGGCTTCATGTTCAGCAGCCCTCCACTCGGCCTTGTTGCCGCGGTACAGGATGCTAAAACGAGCCTAGTGAACCTCCGATTGGGGATTGTCATATAGCAGTAAACAAATTGTCACTGTCTTGTTAGAGCGACGCTTGAAGATCTACAGAGGAACAACTTCAACAAGACCTTCGATCTCGATGCCCGCGGCACTCTCCACATTGTGCAGAAGCCGCTTCCGATTTTCAACGACACCGGTCCTATTTTTCTCGATGGCTCCATTAGCAGTATCCAAGGTTTCCCGTCATTCGGCGTCTACAGTTCATGTCATACTGCGACTGGCTCATTCGCTCGCACTTAAGCTCTTAAACCTAAGGAACGCCGAACCCGCTGAACATCCTCAGTATTAGTATTATTAGTACGCTGCTCCTCAATTCCGCAGGAGATGATTCAATGAGGTCTTCACGTCCCAGAATCCCACGCGACTAAGTCCCTCACAATTGGAACCCAGGCCTTCGGTTGAATGCTTGGCATCCATCAATAGAAATGTCGGAAACGCAAAAAGTTCGAGAATCGTCCGCCAGGGCCGACCATTTTTCCCCGATCCGCACAATGGTGGGTGAGAGCATTGGTTTGATTAGCGATGGGACGTTGCCGCTCACGCGATGTCCCAAAAAAATGCGCTCAACCCGGATAAACCGTACGCCCGCAAATTCGTGGTCGGTTACAGGATACAAAATCATTCCTATGGGGTGACCTGAGATGGGTAGAGTAATCGCAGGTGGTGTGCCCGAGGACCGGACGCGGGCACTTCTTTCGACCACCCGCCACCGCACCATGCGAATACCGATGGTTGTGCTCATCCTAATTCTGCCGGTGGGGTTTGGAAAGGCCCAAACTGCAACCGCACCCTATCAACTTGCCGGCAGCTTTACGGTGCTCTCGAACTCCTTCAACGGAGTTCCTGGCGCGCGCCAGCCGTTGCTCGGGTGGGACGCCAGCGCCGCTTTGCCGGCGTGGCATAATCTCCGCTTCGTCATTGACTACACCAGCTTTCAGGGCAAGAACCTGGGATCGCCCCAGCACGCCCAGTTTCCTACTGTTGGTGCTCAATATAGTCACCGTATTGGCCGCGAAAGCATCTTCGGTAAGATGCTCTTCGGCGAAGGCTGGCTGAACAAGAATTGGGCCGCTAATGGAGCCATCGGGACGCTTGGGTCGTTCACAATGTATGCCGGTGGCGGAATCGACACCCCGCTGAGCAGACACTTCAGTCTACGGGTCGAGGGTGGCATGCAGTACACCAATTTAGCTCTCGAAACTAGCCTCACCTCCGACTTCCCCGATTACAGAATTCCCGGTCTTCCAAACTACTTCGGGCGTGTCTCGATGGGCCTGGTATGGGCTCCGCGTCTGGCTCCGCCCACACAGCTATCGAGCCCACCATCGGCAGCGCCCGAAAGTGAAGTCGCCTTCGAATACGAAGGGTCCCTCGGGCACTCGCACATCGAAGCAGGCACCTGGTGGAGCTACCTCCATGTCGCCGGCATCGAGTACGACCGGCACAACTGGGGAAAATTCGTCGGCGCGCGGATGGATTACGTTGCCGAGATCCTGCCTATTACCATTCTGCGTCAGCCCGCCGTTGAAGACGAATACGGTGATCCCTTGAGCCACAACTACACAACAGTTCCGGGTCTCGGGGTCACGCCGGTCGGTTTGCGCATGCTCTGGCGCAACGGCAAAGTGTTTAAGCCCTTCTTCACGGCGAAGGGCGGCGTTGTCGCATTTACGCAGAAGGCCCTCTCGCCCGACGGCGCCTACCTCAATTTCACGCTTCAGGAAACCCTCGGCGCGGAGGTTCGTTTCGCGCACGCCTGGGAGCTTCGTTTCGGCATTAGCGAATTCCACTTTTCGAATGCCCGAACGGTGCCGAGCAACCCCGGGCTCGACGAGGTCATGTATGTCGCTGCTCTCGGCTATCACCTGCACAGCAGGAGAACCTCCGACTGAACGATGCCACGTGCTACGGCTGGGAGCTTCTCCACATTCCTGCTGGCGATTACATAAGAGAAGTTCGTACGGAGCGGCAGGCGGGGTTCATGACGCTGTTTTCTTTGAGGATCGCGCACCATGTGATCCGCAGGACTTTCGAATGACCAACTCCACCGGAAGCACAATGCGTTTGGCTCGGTTGTTTTGGGCCGTATCCAACAGCCTTGAAAACAGCAGCTCGGCGGCGACGCGGCCTAGCTCCTCCGTCGGCTGGCGGACCACGGTCATCGGAGGCCTGAGGATATCGGCCATCTCAAAATCGTCAAAGCCCAGGATAGCGATCTGCTCCGGTATGCGTGTGTTCAACGTGGTGAGCGCATTCAGGGTGTGGCGCATGACAAGGTTATTGGTGCAGAAAAACGCAGTAGGAGGATTCTTGCGGCCAAGGAGCGCTCGAACTGTTTGCAGCGTCTCCGTTTGTTCGTCGCCGACTGTGTGTGCGTCCGGTTCTAGACCAGCGGCTTTCATGGCGGCAAGATACCCCCCCAAACGCTCATTCTTCGTCCACACATTTCCGGCTAGCCCGAGGCAGGTGATTCGGCGGTGATGATGTTCGATCAAATGTTGCACACCTAGCTGTGCGCCCCGCTTGTTCTGCACGACCACGCTATCAAAGGAACTCCCCCGGACGGGCCGATCCAATGTCACAATCGGCGTCTGCTCAAATTCCGCATCTCGCAGGTGCGACTTTCCCGGCGCCGGAACGATAATCAGTCCCTCAATATGCCGTCGCAGCATGCGCTTGGCCTCGATAAATTCAGTCGCGGGATCCTCGTCCGACGTCGTAATCACAGTCGAGTAGGATCGTTCCTTTGCAACCAGGCTGGTGGAATGAGCGCATTGCGCGAAAAACGGATCATATAGGTTCGGAACGATAATACCTATCTGCCGCGTCCGATGGTCCCTCAGGGATCGTGCGACCTCGTTGGGAACGTAGTTCAGCTTTGCGATGGCCTCCGACACCCGCGCCCGCGTCTGCTTGCTCACATGGACGTTCCCATTCAGCACTCGCGAGACAGTCATCGTCCCAACGCCCGCGAGCCTTGCCACATCGCTCATTCGGGTCGCATGATTCAATGGAAAAAGCCTCCTACCTTACGAGCAATGATTTTCATCCGAACATTTCCTACTGCCGTCGCGATCGATTCTGAAGAATATTATGATGCGTGGCATGCGCTGCGGTCATGGTTGCTTGAGGCCGAGCGCATCAACGTCAAGACGATCCGGCACAATGGCATTTCCTTGATGGTTTACCAATCCGAAGTTACCCCGCCAATCCCACATACCCCATCCAATACCATTTTGCTCTAACGAAGTGCGGACATCACGGAGGTAGCGAGCTCGCGAGTCTTCCGGGGCTGTGTCGCGAAAGGCGCCAAACTCGTTGCATACCACTGGGACATGCCGCTCGTGGCCCCATGTGGCGGCGAATGCGATACGCTGCAAAATCGAGGTCGCATTCCAGCCCTCCGTTCCATATAGGTAGAGTTGATATCGAGCTGAATCGTCGGGAATATTTTTGAGGCGGTCCGCGACCTGGGTGGATGTCGCGGGATAAGGGACATCGCTGAAGTAGTTCCAGTCCACCGAGCCCCAACTGGCACCTTGATGAGTGAATGCATAGGGTTCGTAGAAGTGAAACGTATAGATAATATTCGGATCGTCAATGGTCTCTGTGGTAAGGAGGTCGCCGAGACTATCGTAATGTGCGCCCGATGCAAGGATGGTGTGCTGCGAATCGATATCGCGAATTGCCTTCACGGTGGCGCTTTCCAGGCCTACCCACCGATAGTGATCTTGCTCTTCTGACTCATTCATCAGCTCGAAGAAGAATCGATCCGGATCGCGGCCAATGAAGTGCTTCGCAAGAATCTGCCAAAGCATAATGAATTGCTCCGCACCAGATTGGGTTGCCAGCCGCTGCTTGTAATCGTCCCGCGGGAAGACGACAAAGTCGATGGCCATGCCGGAATTCATGGCCAAGTCCAGTGCGCTGTCGATACGCGCCCAGATTTGATCTTTGTCAGGATTTCTAAGGCCCCCTTGTGAAAGGAGTGTGGGATCCAGTGGAAAACGCACGTAGCGAATGCCCATCGCCTTCATCATCTGAAAATCGGCAGTGGTCATATAGGTAGACGTGTGCTCGGAGGAGTAGTCACCCCAACCTCCGAACCAACCCGATAGGCTAACTCCACGCGTCAACGCCGCTGCCCGCCGGAAGGCTATGCGCTCGTCAGGTTGTTGGGCGGTTGCAGCGCGAAAGCTGCATGCCATGCCCAGGACCAACCCGATAGCAGCCAATTTCCGGAAAGCCGTCACCATCCCCTGCTCCTGTCCTTCGGTCCTACCTCTATCGTAATGGCCAGTTTTGGCTAACTCAAGACAACTACGCAATCTAAGACAACACGTGAGTTCAAATCGCCGGAACTACCAGGAGCGTGATTGATTGCGCAGGAAAGGTGGCATTAATGGTGCTGGTAGTGCTCCCCGCTGCTGGCGGCGTTACGGTGACATTAGGTTGAGCCACGATGGCCGTCAAATTCGCATTGCTGTAGAGGAAAGACTCAGCCGTTGTGGCCGTGACCTCAGGATAATTCGCGAGTGAAAGCGTTGAGGTGAGGGCACCGTAGGTCTTGTTGATAACGACGATCGTGATTGCACTATCGGAGGACCGGACCGCTCCATAGATAGAGATCGAACCTTGATTCGCGCTCGTGGAAGATAGAGCTGTATTGCCAAAGGTTGATTTATTTCCGTCGTAATTCCTGTAGATTTCAAAGGCCATATTGCCGGGACCTTGGGCTGTGTAGTTCGTCGTGGGCCACAATTCAGCCATGTCGAGGCCATAGGCTCCGAATATTCCCAGAATATCGGCCTGAGTCACTGCACCGTTGATGGATTCATTTCCTCCGAAATTATATTCATCAATCGAGGTCTTGGTGCCAGGATAGTCATTGGTGACCCAGCTTTGCATCATCGGAATCAATTTCGGAGCCTGCAGCGGGATATTGCAATTTCCCTTTGTGGTGGGGTCGTAATAGTTGGCATCCTTCGAATAGTTCGGCTGCGTGTAGGCGGGATCCGTATAGGTGGGGTCCCAGAAAACGCGTGTCGAGTTCATGCGCGCCTGTTGCTCGCCCGTATCCCCTGCCGTGGTCAGGCCAACTGTGGCACCGTTATAGTTAGCGGCGAAGTAGGCGTGGATGTCGACATAGTCCAGAAGACGAACGCCATAAGTCTTCGAGGCCGCGGCCATCTGCTGCAAATAATACTCAATGAGCGGAGCACCGCCGTGTGCCGTACGATCGGTGGGATCGCTCCATGGGGAGTAGCAAGGACCCGTTGAATACCCGTCGTTGACGTCCTGCTGAGAGTAGAAGTACTGATACCATCCGGAGATGATCGGCCCACTGACCAGCGCGCCTGGGTCAGCAGTCTTGATGGCCAGCGCTGTGCCTATGCCGCCGTTGGTGATCTCATCGTAGGCCATAGGATTGGGGTGCACGTCGCGATGAACCGCGGACCAGTACTCCGGCTCGTTATCGAGATCCCAAATAGATACATCCTTACCGCCGGTTGAAGCGCAATAGGAGCCGCTAGTGAGGAGACAGTGGACCCAGCCTCCAATCCACGTAGCAGTCGCCCACGACGACGTTGCATTCCCAGCGCCCGGAGCGTTAGGCGGAGGCTCCGGGATACTGGTGATCGCCGCGATTGTATTATTTCCGAACAGGCTCGTTCCGTCTGTTGCCACGCCGTTACCGCAGCCGTCGCCATTGAACTGCTTCTGGTTGGGATTCGTGGACGCGGAAAAGCTGCAGGCCTTCACGGTGCTGTTAGAAACCCAGCCGATCACCGGGGCCGTACCGAGGGTCGCTATGCCGAGGCCGTCAGTGGTCGTGACAAAATTATTGAAGAGGCCTCCGCCCAACATGCCCGAGGAGCCAGTGAAGTTTTCGAAATAATAGTCGTTAGCGGAATTGACTACGTTGGTCTGGTAGTTGTAGCGGGAGGTATCGTCGCCACCCCAGCGCGCAACTGGGATATTGGCGTTGGACGCTGTGGTCGCATCCAGAAGGTAGGCATTCATCCCATAGATATAGGGGCTGATGGCGCGGGTCTGAGTGCCGGCGTCGACGCTGAGTGCCGGGCCAGCGGCCGCGGCCGGAGCGGCTAGAGTTGCCGTCACGCTTCCACTGATACTTGGATCCTGGGTGCTGGTCGCCGTAACGGTAACAGTTGATGGAGCGGGATAAGGTGACGTGTAGAGGCCGGTCGAGGTGATCGTCCCTGGACTATCGATGCTCCCGGATGGTGCAGCTACAGACCATGTAACCGTGTTACCCGAAAGGCCGGTCCCATTGACCGTTGCTGAGAACCGCTGGTTGCTACCAATTGTGACGGTCGCTGCATTTGGCGTTATGGTCACCGAAGTTACATTCGGTCCATTGTAGTTGGCTGTGACGGTCGTGTTCGCACTCATGGTCACACTGCAGGTCTCATTGATGGCAGCCGTGCAACCGGTCCACTTCACAAAGCTATTCGATCCTGTCGTCGCAGGTGCCTGGAGCGTAACAGACTTCCCGGCATTGTAGGTTCGGGTGAATCTCGTTGAGCCATTGGACGCACCGTTGTTGTCCGCAGTGGCACTGATGGCGACGCCGCTAGATGGGCCTGCGGAATTCACCGTGAGGACGTACGTGGTCGAGACAGGAACCGTATAGTTGGCGGTTACAGTCGTATCGGCAGCGAGAGTGACGTTACAGGTAGTGGAACTAGAGGTTATGCATCCAGTCCACGACGAGAATGTGTTTCCACCTGAGGTGGCCGGCGCCGTTAGAGTCACTGCCGCCCCGGAATTATAGACGCGCGTAAAGCTTGTCGCACCACTACCCGCACTGTTGTTATCCGTGGGCGACACGATAACAGCTACTCCGTTCGCAGGGTTCGTCGACGCAACAGTGAGTACATAGGTTGTAGGTGGCGTCACAGGCATAGTGTAATTGGCCGTGACCGTCGTGTTCGCAGTCAATGTCACATTGCAGGTCGTGCCGGTAGTGGTGGTGCAACCACTCCACGAGGAGAACGTATCCGTTCCAGAGGTAGAGGGCGCTGTGAGAACAATCGCTGTGCCCGAGTTATACGTGAGCCTAAAGTCTGTCGTTCCGCCGGTCTTGCTATTGTTATCCGCTGGAGAGGCCGAGATCGCCACCCCGCCGGTTGGATTCGTCGAGTCTATGTTGAGGGTGTAGGTGGCCGGTGCAGGGATCGAATAGTTGGCCGTCACTGTCGTGTTCGCAGTGAGGGTGACTGTGCACACAGCGACGCTCACCGAAGTGCAACCGGTCCAGGAGGAGAAGGTGTTTCCGCCTGATGCGGCAGGCGCCGTGAGAGTCACGGAAACACCAGAGTTATAGGTGCGTGTGAAGCTCGTGGTGCCGCTAGCAGCGCCGTTATTATCCGCAGGGGATACCGTAATCGCGACGCCGGTCGCAGGATTGGTGGAGTTCACCGTGAGCACGTAAGTAGTAATGGGAGGCGTACCCGAGCTCCCGCTGCCACCACAGCCGATCAAGCATAGGCTCAACCCGATCGCCACTCCAACAGTAGTCCACCTCGCCTGGATCATATCAACTTCCTTTCGGTACTTGGGGCCTATACATCTTCCAACAGGATGTTATCGAGGGAAGTGATCGTCGGATCTATTTGACACTGTTAGTTCGAATGACTTCTTTGTAGTAGGTTGCGCTTAGTTTCGGGGTTCTTTTCTGTGTGTTGAAGTCGACATAGACAATGCCGAAACGCTTCTTATATCCGTCTGCCCATTCAAAGTTATCCAGCAAGCTCCACAGAAAATATCCTTCGACAGGAATGCCCTCTGACGTAGCACGGCGCAGTTGTGTCATGTAATTGCGAAGATACATAATGCGATCGCTGTCATAGATTTGCCCGTCCGGGGCGATCTCGTCATCGGAAGATGCGCCATTCTCAGTTATGTACAGTGTCTTCACTTTCCACAGTTCATGGACCAGCCTGGGCGCCCAATAGAGAACCTCTGGCCCCACATATAGCCACGCACTGTCCATGTGTGGAAATGAGGGCGGTGAGCTCACTATTTCGAATCCGTTCACGGAGTTGTCGGCTCGGACATAGGTAGGTTGGTAGATATTAAGGCCGACAAAATCCATCGGTGTCTTGATGATGTCCATCTCCTCTGCTGTAAATCTTGGGACGTTTGTACCGAGCTTCTGCAGGTAGGAATCGGTATAACGACCCTCCTCTAAGACGGTAAGAAACATCGCGTTCTGTTCGCGCATCGCTCGACGGGCAGCTTCGATGTGGTCAGGAGTCTCGATGATGGGTGTACATGCCTGCACATTGTCCGCGATTCCGACATGGACACCCGCCTTTGAATGAGCACGTATCGACTGGACCGACAGTCCATGCGCGAGGACAACGTAGTGAGTCAACTGGGCCAGCCTCTTGGCACCAAGCTTTAGTCCTGGAGCGTGGACGCCCTGTCCGTAGCCCAGTTCGACAAAGCTCCTCATCTCATTCATTGTCATAAAGTGCTTCACACGATCGGAAAGAATACCAGCGGTAAAACCCGCATAGTCCGCGAAGGCCGTTGCCGTATCGCGATTCTCCCAACCTCCCCGATCCTGAAGATCTTGAGGTAAATCCCAGTGATACAACGTACAGTAAGGAGCAACGCCGGCTCCCATCAGCGCGTCCACCAATCGGTTATAGAAATCAATACCGGCTTGATTCGGCTTGCCCGTGCCGTTGGGAAAGATACGTGACCATGCAACGGAGAACCGAAAGGCCTTCAGGCCCATCTCTTTCATGAGCCGGATATCATTCGGAAAGAGGTGGTAGAAGTCGTCCGCTACATCGCCCGTCTCTCCACGGAAGGTGGTTCCGGGAGTGTGAGAGAAGGTATCCCATATCGTCCGACCCCGTCCTCCCTCATGCACAGCTCCTTCCACCTGATAAGCGGCGGTCGCTGCGCCCCAAAGAAAATTCTGGGGAAAGCTCGAAGCCGTGGCCTTCACTCCGAGTTGAGCGACTGCCCTGCCGGTCAAAGAGTTCGCTAGCGATCCTGCACCCAGGGTCAGTCCAGTGGCCTGTAAGAATTTGCGTCGATTCACCAATAGCCCCTGTAGATCACAGAGCGCCTACGAAGCTATAGCCTCATGGCCCTGATGTTATGCGTTCATATATTCGTCAGTTGACGGTGAGAACCAAGTTGAGAGTTTGAACAACCTGCGTTGCCTTTTTGCAGTTAGGCGAGTTATACGGGCAACTCGCTCCGGTTGCAGTAACCGCGATCTGTGAAGATGCTGCGGATGAGGTCGCGGCTGTAGTGCATCCACTGAACATCGTCAAACCAACCCCACTTACCAGGAGTAGAAGCACCATCCGCAGGCGGCGTCGTTTTCTGATGACGAGAAGAGATAATGCCGCTGCCATCATGCTTCCCGGGACTACGGGGCTTGGTCCGTGGTGAATGGCTGCTGTCGATGCAGGTACGCTGACAGTGAGCGTGGTGGTGGCAGTGCCTTGTTCCACCAGCGAGACGGAGGTGGGAGCAAAGGTGCAGGTAGACCCGATCGGCAGAAACCCGCCACAGGCAAACGAGACGGACCCATTGAAGGCAGCGTCTGCGGTCAACGTAATCTTTGCCGTTCCGGAGCCTCCCCGCTGGACCGTGATCGTTGAATCAGCGCTGGTGAGGCTGAAAGACGTAGCGGGAAGATTAATCGTATAAGTCGCGGAAGCGATTGCACTATTGTTGTAGTTCGTCAGAATGGCAATCGCATTGATGGTTTCAGAGACGCTAACGCTAATGGGTCCCGCATAAGGGGCGGAGCTGGCGCTAGGCGTCGAGCCGTCCGTCGTATAGTAGATCGCGGCACCTGCAGTCGCATCGGCAATGGTAACTGTTTGGGGCGCGGTGTAGGTTCCTGCCGCTACGGAGAACGCCGGTATCGCGGTGGTTGGGAGGTTGATGGTGTAGAGAGCAGTGCCAACGGGGCTGGGCGCGAATCCATTGCCCGTCGCGATGGCATTCAGCGTTTCGGTTGCTCCCACCGTAATCGGCCCACTGTAGACAGTGGAAGCAGAGGTAGGAGTCGATCCGTCCTTTGTGTAGTAAATGATGGCATTCGTTGAAGTGTCACTAATCGTCACTGTCTGGATGGTAGTGTACGTGCCCGCCGCAACCGAGAATGTCGGTGTAGCGGCGGGAGGAGCTGGCGTTCCAGTACCAGACACTGCTACTGTGGCGGTGTTGCTAAGGGAATCAGTGGCCGTGAGGGTCGCGCTGTTGCTACCAACGGAGGTCGGGCTAAAGGTGAGCGACGTAGCGAACGAAGCTCCAGACGAGGCACCGAACGTAGTCCCGGTACATGCCCCGGTCGTCGCCGCTGTGAATGCGGACGCAGAGGTACCCGTGAAAGCAAAGGTCACAATTGGGGGTGTGGCCGTACAGCCACCGTCATTGAGCAGTGTCATAACGTTGGTCACAGTTGCTGGATTCTGAACTGGCGATGTGGGCGCTGTAATATTGTCGATTGCGATTTCGAAGACGTTGCTGTTGTTGTCTGCCTCATAGAGATTACCAAGCGCATCGCTCGTCAGCAGCTTGCCGCTCTGCGTTGAGGCCATGTACATATTCTTACTGCTGTAGCTTCCACTCACGTATGGGAACGCAAGAATTCCAGTGGTGTTTTGAAGCAATGCGTAGACGGTTCCATTGGGCGAGATCGCAACGCCGTCAATCTCGGAATCATAGTTGGACGGTGTCGCTGGCGCGTAAGTGTAAATCACGGTTGGCTTCGCCGCGTAGCCTGACCCGGATGTATACGGCAACTCATTCACATTCGAGCTGAAGCTTTCCTGGTTGTTTGTGGATCCCATTGCGGAATCGGTGAAGAACAGATCGCCCGATGCGTCGATCGCCATCCCTCCAATGCTCAACTGTCCCGTGGTGTCGGGTGCGCTGGCCGTCGGCTCAGCGTAAACCACCGTTGGAGCAGGCGCGCCGGTATAGAGGCAGGCAACGCTGCACTCGTAGATCGTATCTGGGTTGTTACCGCCCTGGTTTTGGTTGGTCGTTCCGAAGAACAGATCTCCTTTGGCATCAAATACCATGGATACGACACCCGACCCTCCCGAGAGCGAGACATGGTTCATGACGCATTCGTTGGTGTCGGTGCCGGTGCAGTTGGGAGTGGTGCTGGAGACGGCGCCGATGGTTGCATACGCTCCATTCACATAAGGAACCTTGAGAACGTTCGGACCATAGGAGAATCCAATGTACAAGTTGTTCTGGCTATCTACCGCGACACCGTTCGGGTTGCTCAGAGAGCCTAGCACCGTCGCGGTTGTTCCGCCTGGGGCGAATAACAAGATCTTGTTGTTATAGGTATTGGTAGCAATCAGATCTCCGTATCCGTTCACCGCCATCGTATCTCCGGCAGGCTCGCCACCAGATTGCGCCCCCCCGCCGGGGAACGCACCGAGCTGCGTGGATTGGGTTAGAACCACATTCTGAAATGCAGAGGGGGGCAGGTTGATGGTGTAGAGCGCTGTTGCCACTCCGCTATTGCCGAAGCCGCCGCCAACTGCGATGGCATTGATCGTCTCGGTTGACGATACGGCGATTGGACTGCTGTACAGCGTCGAACTGGAAGTGGGCGCTGAGCCGTTCGTCGTATAGTAGATCGCCACTCCAGCAGTGGTGTCCGTGATCGCGACCGATTGGGGAGTTGTGTACGTTCCAGGAGCAACGGAGAACGTCGGAGTGGCGGACGCGCCGGCTACATTGATGACATAGGCAGCAGTAGCGACCAGGCTGTTGGTATCACCGGGGTCGACCGCGACGGCGTTAACAGTTTCCGAGTTCCCTACCGAGACTGGACCGCTGTAAAGGGTCGATGTACCCGTGTTCGCTCCAGGCGTTGAGCCGTCCGTGGTGTAGTAGATCGAAGCGCCCAACGTAGCATCCGTAATCGTGAGCGGCTGCGCGCCCGTATACGTGCCGGCCGGTAACGAGAAGGTTGGCGTAGAGACTGTACCATCCCCAGTTCCGGAGACGGCTGCTGAGCCGCTGTTGCTATTGGTGTCCTGGGCCGTAAGTGTTGCCGTGCTGGTACCGACGGCGGCTGGCGTGAAAGTGAGTGTCGATGTGTAGGAGGCACCGATTGCGGTTGAGGAACATGAACCGGTGGTAACTGCGGAAAATGCAGAAGCACTTGTTCCTGTGGTGGTAAACGTGACCACCGGCGCCGGACTGCACCCTCCATCATTTAAGACGGTCGTGAATGCAGCCGTAGAGACCGTTGCGACTGCCGACGGCGCAGCTCTCAAAATGTTGAGACCTAACCAGTCGATCTCGTCCCCACCAGCCGTATTGTTATACCGGTCTACATAGAAGTTGCCTTGACCGTCCGATGTCAATAGCTTTCCCGACACCGTGGATGCCACGTACATCTTTGCCGTGTCGATGACGCCCTTGTTGTTGGGAAATGCGATCAGCCCAGGGGTGCCCGTAATCAGGGCGTAGACCGTTCCACTGGCATCGACGGCTACACCATCCACTTCGTTGTCATAGTTGCCGGGGGAAGAAGGCGTATAGGTGTACAGAACTTTGGGCGATGTCGCGAAACCGGTGCCAGATGTAAACGTAAGTTCGTTGAGATTGGAGGTGAGACTCTCCTCGTTATTGCTTCCACTCGAGACCGCCGAATCCGAGAAGAACAGGTCTCCGAACTGATCTACAGCCAGGCCGCCGACATTGAGCTGCCCCATAGTAATTGGCGACGCGCTGGTGGGCTCCGTGAACAGCGACGCGGACGCTGGCGTACCAGTGTAGAGACATGCCGCAGTGCATTCCCAAATGGAGTTAGGCGCTGTTCCCGCCCCATTATCTGCAATATTCGTCGTGCTATAGAACAGGTTCCCCGCCGCATCAAATACCAGACCTGAGACGCCGGAACCCTTGGTGTTCAAGTTATTCATAACGCACTCGACCGTGTCGCTGCCGGTGCAGTTAGGCGTGCTGCCAGAGGGTGCGTTGATGGTCACGTACGCTCCATTCACATAAGGAGCCTTTACTACGGTGGCGGATGTAGCAAACCCGACGTATAGATTGCCATGGGCGTCGATCGCGACTGCATCCACATTGTTACCCGGAGTTCCTAAGATGGTGGCTGCGGGCGCTGGACTTATTTGTGCAGAGCCGGCGGCATACAGGAGAACCTGGCCACCATAGGTATTGCCCATAATCACGTCGCCCTTCGAGTCCACCGCCATGGACGATCCCGCGGGCTCCTGGCCCGATTGGCCACCACCGCTTGTGAGCAGCCCGAGTTGCTCAGACTGGCTAAGAACAATATTTTGGAACGCGGATTGGGCGTGTGCTGGCGCGGTTGCACCGGCGACGAACACGGCTGACAAGACAACCAGGGTATTTGAGAGCAAACGATTTGACCGCGGTGAGTAGCTTAAGCCTGTCCGATTTACTTTCATCTCTAATACTCCTGTATTCGGTTCTCTTAGGATGGTGAGAACATCTCTTGGTCCGTTCGTTGCGCTCTGTGGTCTCATCGTGTGTTCCACTTTGCCTCGCGACCTCGAGCAGATTCAATGCTCCCGCAGGATCCCCACGGTGTCTTATTGGATCGTTACGCTCATGGTGAAGGGCAAAGACACCTGGTTGGAATTGCCGTAGGTAATATAGGGATATTGGGTAATTACCTGGCTACCAACCTGCTTCGCCGTGATCATGACGGTATAGGTCCCTGCGGGGGTAGCATTTCCCGTCGTAGTACCGAGTTGGGTAGTGCTGCAACCGCTGATGCTGGCAATTATCCCGGTGCAGAACATTAAACAAATCAGCATTGGGATAATGCCACGGACAGATTTCTTCTTCCTGCTGAACGCCAAGCCTAGAAGGCTGAACCCGAACATAGCGGCGAATAGGACTTTGCTCTGTCCATGATTCGCGCTGGCCACGCCCGAGGGAACGTTTGTATTGATGGTCATCATCACGGTGCCAGGTCCGAAGCAACCACCGATGGCCCCGGGCGCTGCTGCGCCACATGGAGCAGCGCCTCCTCCCATAAAGGACAGAACAGTTCCAGCAGCGGGACCAACATCTACTGAGTTCGCGTCACTGGGGTCAGGGGTAGTGTAGTTAAAACTGCAAGTGGCATAGGCCGGCAAACCATCGCAAGCGAGTTGAACGGGTAAAGAGTAATTATTTAACAGCGCGCCGGCACCAGCCACGCCATATCCAAGGACCGAGGTCAACGTGAGTTTAGTCGTCACCGTTGAGCCGGGAGAAACTGACAGCGTTCCCGGATTCGAGGTAATCTGCACCACGGGATTCCGCAACGCGGTAAGTGTGATCGGAGTGCCTGTCACCGTTGTGTAATTCGGATTCGTAACGCAAGTAGGAGTGCAGAGAGTCGAACCCGTTCCGACCGGACTGTACACCGGTGTGATCGTGTACGTGGTCTCGAGGTCAGGGATTGAATTGTTGCTCGTATTAATCGTGAAGCATTGCGCGGCGAAGGAACCGATTCCATTGGATGAGACCGGAACAGGGTCGCAACCTGGGGTCGGTGCACCCTGATAGGTCACCGTGCCGTAGTTGACACCAACCACCTTCCCCCCAGCAGTAACTTGCTGCCCAATCAGGGCCACGCCATCGGTTGCAGCAATGGTGACTGGGTAAGTATATTCATACTGGCTAACGGAGCCGTCATAAGGTTCCTGAGCTCCTGTTCCCCCTGCCAGTACATAATATGTACCATTTATCTCAACTAATGATTGCGAGGCGGCCAATGGACCTTGTGTTAGCGTCACTGCGCCCGCAGCGATCGCTATCTGCGCGGTAGCGGTGGAAGTTCCATAGGTGCGGTCTCCCTGATACTTCACGCTAAACGTATAGCTACCCGCCGAAAGTTGCGCCGGTGTGAGCGTGATTGTACCGTTCGAAACGGTACCTGTGAGGACGACTGGGACTGTCAGAGTGGATCCCGTGATGGTCAGGGTGACTTGGCCTGTAGGCACTGCGCCGGCACCTGACGCCGCAGCCACCGTGATCACGGCTGGTGCACCGTCGACCGTAGGATTCTTCATACTCAAGGTGGTGGCTGATTTCGCTAGGGGGACACCGACACCGACCACATTAATTCCAACCGGAGCGTTCGCTGCGCCAGTCTGCGCCAAGATCTCGGTTGAGAGAGTGCCTTGATCACCGGGTCCGGGATTGAAGGTTATCGTCCCCGTGCAGGCCGCCCCCACGGCCACCGGAGCCACGCAGCTAGTCGTTGTCACGCTGAAGTCAGGGGTGCTCGTGAAGGCCGTGAAGTTGAAAGGAGCATTTCCATCATTCAGCAGCGAGAAATTCGCAGTCGCTGTAGCCGTCGCACTGCCTAGCGTTCCAAAGTTCAATGAGGCATTCGCGCTGACGACGTTCACATCCTCCGCGACCGAATCAGCAACGTATACATCTTCCCTGGAGTCAACAGCTACCGATGCTGGGTTGGTAACTGTCGCCGCGATCATGGTCTGGTCTGCCGGGTTTAAGGTTCCACCTTCGTTTGGAATGCGGATCGTCCCGCCCGTCATCGATACATATACCGATCCAGACGGATCCACTGCGAGGCCCGTGGCATTACTGAGGGTTGTTAGCAAAGTTGATTGGGTTCCAGTGGGGGTCACTTCGTAAAGATTCGATCCATCAGCCACATAAAGATTTCCATTCTCGTCTGTTGCTATGGCGGACGGCGCGTTGAAACCCCCTAAGTCGGTTTCTGTCTGGGTTAGCGGCCCAAAGGTTCCAGCGATGTTTCCTAATTTCACAATGCGGTGATTGGCCGGATCCGATATATAAAGATCGTCAAAGCCGTCTGTCGCGAGCTTGAGGTCGGTTCCTAGACCGCCCCTCAGCGTGAGCTGGCCTGCGGTGTTCAAGCCCGCCGCTCCTATCGGCACCTCATACGCGTTACCACTATCGGCGATAAATACGTCGCCTGCCCCATCGACAGCTACGCCGGTCGGTGCCACGAGGTTTGCTCCCACGGTAGTAGTAGCGGCCACCGCACCATAGCCCTTGGGATACTCCTCAACCGCACCGAGACCTGAATCAGCGACGTATACGTTGTCGTTGGCATCCACTGCGATCTGGCTTGCCGTTTTCAGACCGGCACCCATCAGTGACGCTGCACTAGGTTGCACCTGAATGGCAGAACCAGTACCAGTTCCCTGCAGTGTGAGCGAAGTCAAGGTGTTACCCGAACCGTCGAGCATGAGCAGTTTGGCGGAAACATCGCCGGCAGCGTTCGGGCCCAGCGCGACGTTCACCGTGCAACCGCTTTGAGCGGTGTACGCGGTGCCCGCCACGCAGGTGCCGCCGGTTGCGATGGTGAAATCTGGAGTTGCCGTACCCGATTCCTGGATTGCAAAGGACGCCGGAGTTACGGCTCCGGCGAAGGAAAATGACACCGGCGACGAGGTAGTGGCTGGAGTTCCCACAGCCGTTGATCCGAGTTGTGCCGCATTGAAGAAAACTTTGGAGATTGTCTGACTGCCGCTTTCATTCGTCGGAACGTAGAGAATGTCGCGCGCCAGATCAACACTAACCTGGCCATTGGCCGGCACGGGGGTCAAAAGCACCGCCGAAGAAGTCTGCGGAGTTCCGGAGGGATTCGGGATAAAGAAAACGCCCTCTGTCGAGTCGCTAATATAAAGATTTCCCGCCGCATCCGCAGTCACTCCGGTAACTGCCGGAAGATTCGGATCGACACGAGCCAGACCTACGTCGGTGGTCAAACCCGTCGATCCTGCAGGAATCATCAGGACGCCAGGAAGAGGATTTTTCTGATCCACCTCCTCTACAAAATAGATGTTTCCGAATTTATCCTCAGTAATAGACTGTGCCCGCTGGGACATAGTGCTGATAATAAGGCTATTTGCCTGATCAGCTGTCGAGGTGATTCCTGTCCCTGTCACAGGCTGCGTAAAAATGAAGAACCCCCCGTTATTGTTGCTGACAAGCACGTCATTATTGGGTTCTATCGCAATTGCCCACGGCTGAAAGTAATACGGCGCTGTGTTGGGTGTGTCTCCGCATGCAAATCCGTAGGGTGGTACCGGCGTTCCTGAGCCCTTCGGGCACAGTGCGGTTGATGAATTTCCACTTGCGGCGCTAATAGTCCCTAATCCATCCCAAGTCATTGTTGTTGTATTGAAAGGGAATCTTCCGAGGGTATTGTTGTAGTTACCCTCAAGATATAGGTCGTTGTTGGCTCCTATCGCGATACCTGGATTGGCGTAACCACCAAGACTTTTGCTAGGCAGCAAGGTAATGACTGGGCCGCCATTAACGGGATACTCATATAAGCCACCATTTGCGTAGTCCACAAACAAGAGGTCACCGTAGCTATCGAGGGCTGTCTGGAAGACAGTGCCTAATCCGGTGGGGGGCGTCAATCCCTGGGCATAACTCGCTATGACGGGGGGAGTAGTTCCCTGTGCCACCGCTCCTTTGCAGAAAGACACACAGAAAAGGAGCGCCGTCAGCATACAGGTAGAGAGCCTGCTCGGCGAATTGAAGGACTTGGTGAACATGATATTTCTCCCTAAAGGACTCATACCAACCTACAAGCGGCTACTATGGAGCCGCGTTTTAAGCTTTTCGTCCCAGTGCTCCCGGGAATCTGATTTCCATTCCCAGGCGGTTTAATTTCAGCCGCATACTTCTGTATTACTTCGCCGCCGTAATAGTTACACTCAACGTGAATGGCAGTGAGGAAATTTGATTAGTACCAAGATCGAGCGTGTAGATACTTACGTTGTATGTACCCGCGGGCGTTGTGACGTGAGGCGCCGGGGGCGTCGTGGTATAGCCAGAGTTCGTGCATCCAGTGAAGCCAACGATTGTTCCGGTGAACAAGAACAAGCCACAAATCAGGGTTAGCGGAGTGCGATTGAACTTACTTCTTCTCCGCAGTGCAAGCCCGGTTAGGCCCAACCCAAATAACCCGGCGAAGAGGATCGGAAAGTTCTCCGTCCTGATCGAGGATTCATTTACAGGAATATTGCTGCTTATCGTGACGTGGGTGATCTGAGGAGTTGGAAGAGCGCCGATAGTGCTACTGAACTTGACGAGCGGGACGTCAAAGGTGCACTCCGCGTCTGGTGGAACAGTATCCACTGGCTGCACCTCGCAGTACATCTGCACACCCATTTGCGGGGAGTAGCCCTCAAGCGGAGTAATGGTAAGCGTGCTCATTACGGGAGTGCCGGCGGGCGTCGTTACAGACGCAGGGTTAGCTGTGATAAGCGCGCTGGGATTGATCACCTGGATAGTGACGACAGAGGACGTGACAGGGGCGAAGTTGAGGTCCCCGGCATAAACAGCAGTGAGTTTGTAGGTGCCTACTGCGAGGTTGGAGGTATTGAAGGTCGCGGTACCATTCCCACCCAGCGTGATGGGATTCTGTGTTGGGTCTGCGGGTGCAGATCCGTTATTAAGTATCTCTATACTGCCGCTAGGCGACCCGGCGGTTGAGGTTATCGAAGCCTCTAGAGTGGCCGTCGCACCTTGCAAGATGTAGAACGTATTATTTACGGGAGGAATTCCAACCGGGTTACTAAGTACGATCGTGGGCGTTGCTTGCGAAACAACAAAGCTAAAGGTTCTCGAGCTCGAACTGCCACCAAAAATCGTATCGCCCTTGTAGCTCGCAAAGAGGATGTACGTGCCACCGTTTAACCCCGTCAGGTTAAAGCTCGCGGCTCCATTTTTCAGGACAACCGTTTGAGTCGTTTGTGAGGAACCCTTGGCTTGAGGGCCCAAGGTCAATACGATGTTGCCGCCGGTTGGTTCGTTACCCGTGGAACATGTAGGATCTACCGGGGTTACCGTAGCGGATACCGTCGCATTGGCTGGGTAACTAAGGCCCGTTCCGGGAGTCAACGCAATCGTTGTTGTGGTTAGGCAAAGATTATTCAGCGCATAGGCTTCCAACACAGCAGTTGTTGATGGGACGTTCACTGCCGTTGTTGGAACGGACATACTGGCTTGGCTAAGAAAATTACTTTGTGCAGTTACCGTCACGCCCAAAGAGCATGCGGTTGCACTCGGGATCGCGGTTGCACCCGTTGTGTCGCAAGGAATCTGGCCGTCCGTTTCGATGGAATAGTCTGTGGCGTTTGTACCTGAGAACGATGGGCTGCCTGCCAACGCCAGGGGTTCGTTGCCAATGTTGTAAACCTCGACATCCACGGGATTGCTCTGGGTCTGGGTGCTCACGGTTCCGAATCCGACGAATGCACCACTCAGGGACAACAGATTCGGTGTGCTGACGGTTGTGCTGGTTGGTGCAGCGGTGCTTGTATACGTGGGAACGGAGTAAGACGCTGCGGTTACATAGAGGTTGCCCAGAGAGTCCATTCCTATGCCGCTCGGCGAGGTGACCCCAGCGCTGTCGATCTGAGCAGCATCATTGAAATTGAGACCGGAGCTTTCGAGGGGAATGCGAAGAATTCCTCCGCTCTGCGCTACATACACAGAGCCGGATGGATCGACCGCAAGCCCGGTCACGGGTGAGGACAGGTTGCCAGGGATGGTGGCCTGGTTGCCCCAGAAGGTAATCTCTTGGAGGCTCGTACCATCAGCCACAAAGACATCACCGGAGTCGTCCACTGCGACTGCCGTGGGTTTCGTAAAGCCTGTGCCGATAGTATTTGGGATGGTAGTGGTCCCTGAAACAGTAGGCTCAAGCGCCATCGACATCTGTGGGTTGTAGATCCTCACTACCCTGGCATTCGCTGGATCGGCAGCATATACATTGCCAGCATCGTCAGCCGCCAGATTAAGGTTCGCTCCCAGGCCCGAGAGAAGGGTCGTCTGGCCTGCGGGATTTAGCGTTCCATTCACGGCAGGAACTTCGATGATCTTTCCGGAGTCCCCAATATAGACGTCGCCAAATCCATCGACTGCAACACCCGTCGGCGCCGTAAGGCCCGTGCCGATCGGAGTCCCCGCGGAAGCAGTGCTGGATCCCGCGGCAAACATTAATACTTTCCCGAGGCCGGAGTCGGCAACGTATGAGTTACCCAGCGAATCTCCTGCAACTTCCTTCGGCGCAACAAGGCCCGTGGCCAAAGGCGTTTGATCTGCAGGGATCAGAAGAGCGGCAGCCGGCCCCTCACCTATACCTGTAAGATCTGCCGTGCTGCCATTGATGACATGGTTGCTCGCGTCCAGCATGGATAGCTGGCCTGAGACACTACCCACGGAATTGGTTCCCTGTGGCGTGAGTGCGACCCAATACTCACATGAGGTGAATGCCGTGTAGGTGTTGGGCTTCGCTGTAGTGTTCGGGGTGCAGGGAACCGTCGGCGCATTGCCACTCGCTGGTGGATATGGGTTGGTGGTTGCAGCGCTAAACTCGGTTCCTCCGCCCGGCTGGGAAAGCACAATGCTCGCCGGAGTCACACTACCACTGAAGGTGAAGAAGACGGTCCCGGTAGCACTCGGCGTACCTACCGGCGCAGAGCCAAGATTTGCTGCACCCAATTGATAAAGGATGAGATTGCCCGTACCCGGAATACCGGTCGTTGATCCATTCGGATTCCATAAATTCGCCGTGCCCTGCGGCAACCAGAAGAAGCCACGGGGATCAATCGTGGGGTATGCATTGACGGGCGCCGGAGATAGATATTCCGCGTTCGCAAAATTAAAACTGCTGGCCGTCACACCTTTCGGGCTGCCGCTTTCATTCGGGATCTCAAGTAATCCATTCCTGGTGCCACCGTAGCTATCGTCGGTGTCCGCGACGTATACGTTTCCGGCCTCGTCTAGCGTGAGCCCGTTGAACTTCTCCGTGTTGCCAGAATCGATGCGCGACAAGGACCCTTCGGCTCCGGAGATACACGGCGTAGTAGGCACCGTGCTTCCAGCAGCGCTCGAAGCCATGCAGGCGGTATAGGCGCTCGCCGGAACAAAGAACACTCCGGTGGTGCGGCTAGCCGGTGGGTCATAGGGGTTCTCTATGAAATAGAGGTTCCCATTGACGTCCACAGCCATCGGCATGACCTTGTCTTTCAGCCCTTTGATCAGGTATTGAAATTCAGGCTGACCTGCATCGGGTCCGCTCGGAAAGAGTGGCACGGTCCCGCCGGCGTTTACCGGGATCATGAGGATGTCGTTCGCGTTTTGCTCTGAAACAAATAGGATGCCGCTGCCGTCTTTGGCTGCGTTGTTTAGGAACACTACCCCCTGAGTACCATTCCCCTCGAAGCCGCCATCAATTGTTGGCTCCCAGTTATCACCTGTTGCCGAAAAGTCCCAGGTGCCGTCTGCAGGGTTATAGGGGACGCGATAGATATGCTGGCTGCCACTATATCGGTCGGTAATATAGATGGTACCTTGGGCATCCATCGCCATAGATTCGTTCCAATATGTCCCCGCCGAATCGATAGTTGACGTAACTGTCTGGAACGTGGTCGACCCCTTCGACAATTGATAGATGGAGCCGTAGCCTCCTCCTCCGCAGACATCGAGAAATAACGCATCTCCGTTGGGCGCAATGTCGACGTTGTAGACCTGGCACCAGCTGGTGCTGTGCTGCAGCGGAATAACTGATCCGGTCGTCACCAATTCCTTCTGCGCCGGGGCCACACCGCAAAGGGACGCAATCCCCATGAATGACACTAACCCGGTGCGCGCCAGCCGGCTGAAGTACGCTGCAGACTCGATGGCCATAAAACCCCTCCAGAAAATCTCAATCCAAGCACTTACGAGTAATTCCGATCTACCCTCATCCTTAGGCCGCCTCAAAACTGCGGTCTATAACTTCAAACTCACGGGCAGATGCAATGCTGTCGACCTACTGTTCCTCCGCAGCCCGCATTCAAGGGCCAACGGAGTTGTTCCTCAAAACATAAACTTTGCACCCAGTTCAATAAGACGACCACCTATCGGAGACGAACCGTACTTGATATTTGCGATACCGAAGTTTGGATTCTCAAGCATGTTCGTTGTAAGAGGCTTTCCCGTCACCGCGAAGTTCAAGCTTCCTAGGCTGAGGTTTTGATTGTCGTTATTGTTGAAGGAAACGTTCGCATGATTGAAAGCATTGAACGCTTCTACGCGAAATTGAATTGTCTTGTTTCCGCCAGCTGAGAAATTCTTAAGCAGGGACAAATTGTGGTTTTGATAATAGGGACCACGGATGTATGGCAGACGATCCTGCCCCTGCCCGGAAGGATTCGTCGATAGCGCGTAAGGGCCTGTCGTGGGACTGCCGGGTAGCGGAACTCCAAAGCAAGTAGGGTTGATGAACTGGTGGTTAGCCGCCCCTCCTGCGGGATTGCAGTTCACCGTCGGCATCAGCAAATAATCAGGTGTCCCCAGCCATACTGTGGGGTTCAGATTGTTTACACAGTAGGTATTCCCGTTCTTGTCAGGCGGAATTCCGTACTCATCCTTACAGGTGTTATTGTTCGTGTTCGGCTCTTGCTGCTGAGTCGCGACCTGGGTCGGTTCAAGCGATCCAGAGCCAAACCCGAAGTTCTCACCTTCATTCGAGGGCAGGTCAACTCCACTCATGATGGTTGAAATGCCGGATAGCTGCCATCCATTGGCCAGTGCGGAGATAAGACGATGATCCCCGTGATATAGCTTCCCAGCGTCCCACAGATAGTGCGCGTTTACAACATGGGTGCGATCTTGCGGAGAGGGGTTGTAATCATTGCGAAGATTCACAGGATCGACGAGGACGTTATTGTAAGAAGCAGCCGTAGCGAGGTTCTTGGAGAAGACGTAGTTTACTCCAAATTGAATCCTTCCCGAGGACTTATTCCAACTTGCCTGTAAGCTGTTGTAATTCGCGTAGAAGTTGTGATTCAGCGCGTAGATGTGTTGATAGAAGGGGAAGGGCCGAAAGAAGTCCTGCTCGGCGGTCGTCAGGGCGGCGATGCTATCCGGAGTTTGGCCGCTCGGCAGGTTGCAGAGGCAGAAAGCCGGGGTGCTCTGGAACATGTAGCCCTGGGGTATGAGGTTGATATCCGAGGCCTCGTTGTAGCCACCTCCGCTCGAGCTGTAACTGCTCACGTGCTGACTGCTCGTGCCAACATAAGCGACTTCAAGCAGCGAGTTCCACTTCAGGCGCTGAGATATTGTGGCGTTGTACACGTAGTAGATCGGCCGAACGGTGTCATGATTTGTAAGAACGTCGACGCTGTAGTCAGCCGGATTAATGGGCGCTTGCTCATCGACAGTTTGAAAGGTGAACGACTGATTTTGGATGAACGTTGTCTTGTATCCCTGGGCCGTCGCGGCTGCCTGAGCGTAGGGGGCAAACTCTTCTTCGTGCCGATAAATTCCCCATCCGCCGCGTAGAAATGTCGCTCCCTTCCCCGAAAGATCCCATGAAAGCCCCACGCGCGGCGAGAAGTACACTTCAGGGGGACTGTTGACTTGATTCGAAACCGAGCTGTCTATGCCATGCCAGGCGAGGCCCGGGTAATCGCTGGTCTGAGAACACGTGACCGGGGCGCCATTGGCCCTGGTGCAATCCTGGTTATAAGTGGTTGGGTCAAATGTTGCTAAACCGTTGCCGTGGCGATCGATCCAGGGACCAAGATGCTCAATGCGAGCTCCAGCTACCACATTGATCCGTCGAAACTTCCATTGATCGTTGACGTAACCAGCCAGGGTCGTAAACTGCATATCGACGACCGGTGTGAAGTTGGTTTGTTGGAAGCTGTCCGGCGTGCCTAGATACATCATGGCGACAGGATTGATACAGGCTCCGAGATAGGAGGCTCCCGAGCTCCGGCTTGTCCCTGTAGATTGGGGATTTTCGCAAGCGGTGTATTGCGCTACCTGTCCAACCTGCTGATTGTATTGATAACCGGAAGTGCCGGGATTGAATGTGTACTCACCCTGTGGAAACGCGTTGGTTACAGCATCTCCATTCAGAATGCCCTTTTCGTAATAGCCACCGAATTGGAAAGTATGTGCACCTTTAATCCAGGTCACATTGTCCTGTACATCCGGTACAGTCTTCTTCATGTGAACCTGGTCGTTATAAAAACCACCGGGCATTTGGATGGCTGGATATCCAAGATTGCCATTCTCGGCATTCAGCGCGGGAACGGAATAGTCTCCCGCATTTTTGTAGTCGCCGAGATAATTGAAGTTATCGGAGGCTGGATTGGTACATGTTCCCGCAGCGCGCTCAGCAGGATCGTTACAGTTGTACTTGTTCATTTCAAAGCGATCGACCGCTGCCGGATTGCCCATGTTACCGGGATCGCTAATGAGGGACATGGCCGCATTGAACTCATTCGTGACACTGCTTCCAAATACTCGCGTGTAACTCACCGAAACGATATTTGAGATGTCGCCGGTTGTAATATCTCCGGGGTACAGGACTGAATAGGCGGGGATATATCCCAAATCAACCGGATCCTGGGTAATCTGGGTTTGACGTCCATAGGAAATGTAGAGCTTATTGTTGTCGTTGATCGAGTAATCAACTCGCGCATGCAGTATGTTGCCATTCTGCGTTTGCACGACGGGTTGGATGTAGTTGTATCCGTTCGAATTGACAAACGGATTGGCATTTGGCAGAGGTAGCCAATTCACCATAGCTACGCCTCCAGCATTCGCCTGGCTGGTTACATTGCCATTCTGGACAGCGGTTCCGTTGGTGTAATAATTTTCCGCATAGCACATCGGCTGGATGGAATTTGGATTGATCATGCCATCTGGACGACCACCACAAAGCTGGGCGTTGAGATTGGCTACGCTGAAGTCGCCATTGCGTTCCGCCATGGTGGGAACCCAGGAACCAAGCGTCTCGGGTGAGTACTTTTGATTGAGAAATTCAAGTCCAAAGAAGAAGAAGAGCTTCTTGTTGTGTGGCCCAAATCGGGTGAACGGAATCCACAGAGGGCCAGAAATCGTTCCGCCAGGATAGTAGTAGCTTCCGGGGGGCCTGGATTGCTGAAGATAGTTGTTATACCAGTCGTTCGCATTGAGCACGGTATTGCGGGCATAGAAGTATGCCTCGCCGTGATAGGAGGTGGTGCCGGCTTTCGTTGTGGCATTGAAAAGAGCTGGCCCCTGAGCGATCTCCGCGCCAAAATTCGCAGTCGACACCTTGACATCCTGGATCATGTCGTTGTCAACCGTCTGAACCGTGCCTGCGTTGGTTTGAATATCCGTAAGCGACACGCCGTCGAGGATGGTAGCTAGACCGGTTGGCCCCAGGCCATTCGCGGAGTAGCCGCCCGTAATGCCGTTATTCAATCCGACAGCGGCTGTATTTGCCGAAGACTTGTTGCTGACTCCGGGACTAATCATTGCAAATCCCGGCAATGTTTCGATGAGTTCCCCAGCGTCGCGACCAACGATTGCAAGGGTTTCGAGGTCCTTCGCTGTAATGACGTCGCTGCGTTCGGGGGAATCGAGCGGCTTCACGGCCTGACTGGCGGTTGACTCTACCGTCACCTGCGCGCTCGTTTCGCCGATCTGCATCTTGATGTCCGTGAAGTCTGGCTGGTCGCCCGGCCGAAGCGGGAACACTTGCGATTCCCACGTCTTGAAGCCTGACATCGTGATCTTGAGTTGATACCGAGGGCCCGCCGCCACCGAGGCAATCGTGAAATTTCCAGATCCATTGCTGATCGTCTTTCGTTCCGAGCTGTCCTGCAGATTTGTCAACAGCACGGTGGCGTGCGGAATGACAGCCCCCGTGACGTCCTGCACCAGGCCCGACACGTTTCCTGTCGTCTCCTGCGCCGAGGCGGCCGAGTGCAGCAACAGGAGCCCGGTCGCCAAGACCAGTACACGTCCGGCTGCCTGCTTGATCGTTGGAAATGACATCATTTAACAGCCCCCTTTTGGCTACCTTCCGGTCATCGCTTGTTCGAAACGCACGCTTGATAACGATCACAATCTTTCCTGCAGATCGCGACGGCCCAAACCCCGATTATTTTTCAAATTGATTGCGGGCAGAATTATGCAGTGATAATGAGAGAACCGTCAAGGGCAAAATTCTCCATCTTAAAGCGGTTTTACATTTGCGGTCTCTCAGGCTTGAAGGAATGCTGGGACACAGCTTCCTCGGGCACACCTATCGGGTACGATAGAACCGATATCGATACCAGCGGGAGCTTTGATTTCAAAAAGAGATTGCCCACTCTCCGCCGCGAGCGACTTGGCGGAGGGCTTTGAATAACTGTGGGCCGCAGGAGGAGATGACTCTGGTCAGAGAGTCCGACGGAATCGGCGCTATCCGGTTTACGCGTGGCTACCAGAACTGTAAAAGTTGTGGGACGCGTGGCGCCTTCATTGGAAGATGAATGAACCACCGCAGGCTGCCTACTACGAAAATCCAGCGAGGGCGTGAAGCGCGTGCGCGATGCGGAATGGAAGTGTCCTTTTAAAGCGATGTAATTGGTAGTCCGAACAATACGCAAAGCAGATCCCGTTCGTCAACCAAAGAGTTTTGGAGGCAATTCGCAGGCGGGAGCCACCGGCCGATCCTTGATCGGATCGGCCGCACTGAAGCGCTCCAAAAAAATGCTTCGCTGGATCGCTTGGACGAACTTGCCCACTTAGGGCAGCGCGCGGCAGCTTTGGAATCGCGGAACCGGTCAGAGAATCTTTCCCTCGGTCAGACGCCGCCCAACGGTGGTCTACGTCCCCGCACGCACCAGACCAAAGCGCGGCCCCCAAAATACACGATGGCAACGGGATATCGATAGTGCAGACGTCGAGGTGCCAAATCAATGCCTCGTTTAGATCGATTGATTCAACACCCGGTTGAGCCGCTGAACAAAAGCAGATGGGTCTTTGAGTGGTACACCTTCGAGGAGGAGAGCCTGATCGAAGAGCAGCCACGCAGCGTCGGCCACCCTTGCGTCCTCTGGGTTGGCGAGAAGTTTCTTGACGATCTCGTGGTCGGGATTGATCTCGAGGGTTGGGGTGAGCTCGGGAATTTCTTTCTGGCCCATGGCTCTCATCATCTGGCGCATGCGGGCGCTGGGCTCGTCTTCGTCCGACACGATAACGGATGGGCTGTCGGCGAGGCGCGATGAGGCGCGGACTTCCTTGACGGCATCGCCAAGCGTGACCTTAATCTTCTCCAGCAGCGGCTTGAGGGCTTCGGCCTTCTCGGCCGCCTGCTCAGGGGCGGAGTCGTCCTTGAGTTCATCGATGGTGGACTTGTTAACGGACTTGAGGTCTATATCGCCGTACTTGTCTACGTTGGAGAAAACGATCTCGTCGATGTCGTCGTCGAGGAGAAGAACCTCAATTCCCTTCTTCTTGTAGATCTCGAGCAGCGGCGAGTTGCGCAGCATGCTCTCGGAGCCGCCGGTGATGTAATAGAGCGCCTTCTGATCGGGCTGCATGCGCTCCTTGGCTTCAGCGAGCGATGTCAGCCCGTCGACCTTGGTCGACTTGAAACGAACAAGATCGAGCAGGGTCTCACGATTGGCATAGTCGCCGTAGACGCCCTCCTTGAGGGGCCGGTTGTACTGGGCGATGAACTCCGCGTACTTGTCCTTGTCGTTGGCTGCGATCTGCTTCAGCTCGGAGAGAATCTTCTTAACGCTGGCAGTCTTGATCGCGGTGAGGATCTTGTTCTGCTGGAGAATTTCGCGCGAGACGTTCAGCGGAAGGTCTTCGGAGTCGATGATGCCGCGTACGAAACGGAGGTACTGCGGCAGCAGATCCCTGGAGTCGTCCATGATGAAGACGCGCTTTACGTAGAGCTTGATGCCGCCCTTGTATTCGGCCTGGTAGAGGTCCATGGGCGCCTTGGCCGGGATGTAGAAGAGGGTGGTGTACTCGAGCGTGCCTTCGGCGCGGGTGTGGAACCAGAAGAGCGGATCTTCCCAGTCGCCGGTGATGGACTTGTAGAACTCCTTGTAGTCTTCATCGGTGAGCTCGGACTTGGACCGCTGCCACATCGCGCTGGCGGCGTTCACCTGCTCCGTGACGCGCGACTTGGTCGACTCCTTCTTCTCGGCGTTCCATTCGCTCTTGTCGTAGGTGAGGAAGATGGGGAACGCAATGTGGTTGGAATATTTTTTGACGATCTCCTGGAGACGCCAGGAGTTGGCGTAGGTCGCGCCCTCTTCGTTGAAGTGGATCAGGACGGTGGTGCCGGCGACGGAGCGGGCTTGATCGCCGGTGACCTCTTCGATGTCAAAGCCCGTCTTGCCGTCGGAGGTCCACTTGTAGGTTTTCTCTTCGCCCGCCTTGCGCGAGAAGACTTCCACCTTGTCGGCGACCATGAAAACGGAGTAGAAGCCGACGCCGAATTGTCCGATGAGGTTGGAGTCCTTTTTCGCGTCGCCCGAGAGCTGGGCCAGAAAGTTCTTCGTCCCGGACCGCGCGATGGTACCGAGGTGAGCGACGAGGTCTTCCTCGCTCATGCCGATCCCGGTGTCGGAGATCGTGAGGGTCTTCTTGTCCTCGTCGAGCGTGAGGTCGATGCGCGGCGCATCGACGCCGTCGCCGACGAGCGCCTTGTACTTGTCGTCCGTCAGGGTGAGGTGTCGCAGCTTGTCGAGCGCATCGGACGAGTTCGAAATCAGCTCGCGGAGGAAGATCTCCGGGTGCGAATAGAGCGAATGGACGATGAGTTGGAGGAGCTGGTTTACTTCAGTCTGGAACTGTTGCTTTGACATATCAATCTTAATTATCGCCATAAACGGGGACGACGCAAAGGGGGGTCGCAATACCCGGGAAATGATGATTCGAGCCCAGAACAAATCTGGCCCGCGCGAGCCTCCTTCAGGTTCGCGCGGGCCAGAGGGCTAAGAGCGTTGACGGTTGGTTCTCCGCCGTTTCTCTGTTCTGCTTAGTGCTTGACGACGTCGAAGCGGTCGAGGTTCATCACCTTGTTCCATGCGCTCACGAAGTCCTTCACGAACTTCTCCTTCGAGTCGCTCGCAGCATAGACTTCCGCGAGGGCGCGGAGCTGCGAGTTGGATCCGAAGATCAGATCCACGCGGGTGGCTGTCCACTTCAGTTCGCCGGTTGCGCGATCCAGGCCTTCAAACGCGCCTTCCGTAGTGGACGATGCCTTCCACTCCGTTCCCATGTCGAGCAGGTTGACGAAGAAATCGTTGGTCAGCGTTTCGGGCTTGTTGGTGAAGACGCCGTTCTTCGAGCCGCGGAAGTTGGCGCCGATAACGCGCAGGCCTCCAACCAGCACGGTCATCTCAGGGGCAGTAAGCGTCAGCAACTGTGCGCGGTCCACCAGGAGAGCCTCTGGGTGCTGGGTGTGTCCAAGGCGTAGATAGTTGCGGAAGCCGTCTGCCGTTTGCTCGAGCGGAGCGAAGGACGCCACGTCGGTCTGCTCCTGCGTTGCGTCGGTGCGGCCGGGTGTGAAGGACACCTTGACCTCGTAGCCAGCCTTCTTCGCAGCCGCTTCCACAGCAGCGGTGCCACCCAGAACGATGAGGTCCGCCAGCGAGACTTTCTTGCTGCCTGCGTTGAAGTCCTTCTGGATTCCCTCGAGCGTGCTGAGAACCTTGGCAAGGACGAGAGGTTGGTTGACCTCCCAGTTCTTCTGCGGCTCCAGGCGAATGCGTGCGCCGTTCGCCCCGCCACGTTTGTCGGAGCCGCGGAACGAAGCCGCCGCAGCCCACGCCGTCGAGACAAGCTGCGCGATCGACAGGCCGGAGGCGAGGATCTTCGCCTTCAGCATGGAAATCTCCGCATCGCTGATAAGCTCGCCCTCCACCGCAGGAACGGGATCCTGCCAGATCAAACTCTCCTTTGGAACCAGCGGCCCAAGATAGCGATTAATCGGGCCCATGTCGCGGTGCGTTAGCTTGAACCACGCACGCGCAAACGCGTCGGCAAACTGATCGGGGTGCGCCTGGAAGTTCTTACCGATCTTCTCGTAGATGGGATCGAACTTGAGCGCGAGATCCGAGGTGAACATCATCGGCAGGTGTTTCTTGCCGGGGATGTGCGCGTCGGGAACGGTCTCGCCTTCGGCCACGGCGTACCACTGCCAACCGCCGCCAGGACCTTTCTTCAACGCCCAGTCGAAGTTGTATAGGTTGTCGAGGTACTCGGAGTCCCAGGTGGTGGGCTTGGTCGTCCACGCCCCTTCGAGGCCACTGGAGATGGTGTCCTCCGCATTGCCTTTTCCAGCGGAGCTCTTCCAGCCAAGGCCCTGCTGCTCGATGGGAGCACCTTCCGGCTCAGGACCAACGTACTTGCTGGGATCGTACGCGCCATGCCCCTTGCCGAACGTGTGCCCACCGGCGATGAGGGCAAACGTCTCTTCGTCATTCATCGCCATGCGTCCAAAGGTTTCGCGAATGTCGCGTGCGGATGCGAGCGGCTCGGGCTTGCCATCCGGGCCTTCCGGGTTCACGTAGATCAGGCCCATCTGCACCGCGGCCAGCGGGCTGTCGAGATCGCGGTCGCCCTGGTAGCGGTCGCTGCCAAGCCACGTGTGCTCCGAACCCCAGAAGATGTCCTCCTGTGGCACCCACACATCGACACGGCCGCCACCGAAACCGAACGTCTTGAGGCCCATCGAGTCGAGCGCGACGTTGCCGGCGAGGATCATCAAATCCGCCCAGGAGATCTTCTTGCCATACTTCTGCTTGATCGGCCACAGCAGCCGACGAGCCTTATCCAGGCTGACGTTGTCGGGCCAGCTGTTCAGCGGAGCAAATCGCTGCGTACCCATGCCCGCGCCGCCGCGGCCGTCGTGGGTGCGGTAGGTGCCGGCACTGTGCCACGCCATGCGAATGAAGAATGGGCCGTAGTGACCGAAATCCGCAGGCCACCAGGGCTGCGAGTCGTTCATCAGCAAGTGCAGATCCTTGATGACCGCATCGAGGTCGAGGCTGGCGAACTCTTTCGCATAATCGAAGTCCGGGTCCATCGGATCGGCAAGCTTGGTGTTCTGGTGCAGCACAGCGAGATCGAGGCGGTCAGGCCACCACTCAAAGTTGCGAAGAATCTTGCGCGAGTTATGCGTTACAGCGCCTTGCATAGGCGACTCTAATTCTGTAGCGGTGGCTGGGTGGGCGCCGTGCGGCACCGGGCATTTCATTTCGTCAGACATGGAAGCTCCTTGGTATCGTTGCGGGAAACAGATTGCAGCGCTGGTTGAATAGTTAACGTTGGTTTGAGTGTTGTTCTCGACGGTCTGATCCAAGCTTCGATCAATCCCAAATCCTGAGTGTCAAAGTTCTGCTGTCCTGACCTTCGTCGAAGCACAGCCGACCGAGTTCATAAGTAATCCGCGCCATTCACGACATTCATCCACTATTGGAGGACCGATCTGGCGCGGAGGAAGCACAACTCGCGCAAAGTCCTCGCAAAATCACTTCGTACTCGCGAACCATGCGATCGCCCAGAAACTTGGCAGGCGGTTGAGGGACGTTGAACCACTCCATGTCTTCCACCTCACCACAGCGGTCACAGATAAAGTGGTGGTGGCGCATCCCCTTCAAATCGAAGCGCGCGGAGCGGCCTTCAACGGCGACTTCGCGGACCAGGCCCGCTTCCACCAGGTCGCGCAGATTGCGGTACACAGTGGCCCGAGCTGAGCGCGGATCCAGCCGGTTGACACCGTCAAAGATCTCCGCCGCCGTGGGATGGCCGGCGCTTTCCATCAGGAAGGCCATCACGCAGTAACGCTGCGTGGTGAACTTCACTCCGTTGGCATCTAGAAGGTGCCTGATCGTCTCGACGTCCATCGCTAGTTTAGACTCTGTCTCATCTGAGAGTTTGTCAAGTCTGAGGTTGTGGAAAGACGGTGGATCGTGGTTTCGCTTCTAGTTTGCCTGAATTAGATGTGCCGCCGGTCACCTTCGCTTGTGACGACGGAGGTCCTTCTGGGCTGAGTTTGTTCAGACTGGCGTGACGCCTGCCCTGCTCACGGGCGCAACCTGTCCGGTCCTTACCGCCTGCTGAATCCGGATCGCCGAGAAGCAACAATGCACAGGGCGGAGAAAGTCTCTCTCCACCCCGCGGTTTTCGTCCATTGGGATTAGCCTTTGCCGGGGTTGTAGCCGACGATCACGGTCAGCATAATGCTGCGGCCAGGGAGGATGGTGATGTTGTCGCCACCGCTATACGGCGTACGGCCGAGAGTGGCAAAGGGATCGGTATACGTGTACGCAACATCGTGCCCTCGCCGCTTGCAGAACATCACCTTCTCAGATCTCTCTGCGGGCCCCAATGGAACATCATTCGTCCGACACTCAAATCCAACACTCAAACTTAAGTGCGAGTCGAGCGACGCTCATTCTGTCTGTTGGGATCGAAACGTTTCTCCCCAGGCACACGTTTCTCCCTTTGCGCAGGCATTGCCCAAAAACTGCGCCCAGGGATTGTTATGTCGTTTGATCCGCCAACATCTTGACAGTGGTTGTTGCGGTTTTCTGTTACGAGAGGTTTAACGAAAGATGAATACGGACCATTCCTATGAAAAATCCGAATCAAATCACAAGACCTTCATTCGTAATTTACAGAGGCGTGATCCGCTGGGCGACCGGGGAAAGTCGCCGACGCCTCAAGAAAACGTAAGATGGAGATCGCTGCGCAGGTCGCGACTGGGGAATGCCTGCCACGGGAGGGTGCATGACGCGAAAAGCGGGCAAGGCGCAGCGCCGAGAAAAAGCTTTTGTCAGAAGTTTGATGGTCGTCGCAGCGATTAGTGCTATCTGCGGACGCGCGAGTGGACAGACGATCGCGACGATACCCGGGCCGCCAGAAAAGGTCATCATCGACACCGATATTGGCGATGACGTGGACGATGCCTTTGCCCTGGCGCTCGCGTTGTCCAATCCTCGCCTGCAGATACTTGGCATAACGACAGCCTGGGGCGACACCGACCTGCGGGCGCGATTGGTGGAACGCCTCCTGCAACAGACCGGCCATGAAGATATCCCGGTAGCCGCCGGGCCGAAGACCCAACCCGGCGCTCCATTCACGCAAGCCGCATGGGCAGAGGTGTTTCCAGAGCCAGCCGATGGACGGCCCAATGCCGTCGACTTCATCCGTAATCAAATTCAACGCAACCCCGGGCAGATCACTTTGATTTCACTGGCACCGCTGAGCACTGTCGGCGCGCTGATTCAGAAAGATCCAGCAACGTTCCGCAAACTCAGGCGCGTCGTGATGATGGGCGGCTCCATCCGGCAGGGTTACGGCGACCTCGGCTATCTACCCGACAAGGGTCCGAGCGCGGAGTACAACATCAAGATGGATATTCCGGCGGCAAAGCAACTGTTCGCATCGGGGGTACCAATCGATATGATGCCGCTCGACTCCACGCAGCTGAAACTGGATGAGGTACTACGCGCCACACTGTTCAGTCAGAATACTCCAATCACGGATGCGCTGCTTCAGCTCTATCAGCAGTGGGCGGCCTATCCGAACAATGTCACGCCAACGCTGTTTGACGCGATGGCCGTCGCGGTAGTCATGGAGCCTTTGCTCTGCCCCGTGATCGCGATGCACGTTCGCATCGACGATGCAGGTTTCACCCGGGAGGGGAACGGCGCGCCCAACGCCAAGGTTTGCCTGCACTCCAACGCAGACCAGTTCTTCCACTTCTACATTCCAGCGGTGTCGCAGCGGCGCTCTGGACTGCAACCCGGTTTGATCCACTAACTCGGAATTAGGAAGCGTGATGGTGCGGCAGGAAGGGCGAGGAAGAGAACCCGTACCAGCGCAACACGAAGGTATCCATGATCTCGCGGGCGTAGAACCCACCAATATTTATCCAGTCATACTCTGGCGGCCAACGCGAGCCGTGCACTGTCCATTGGAAACTATAGCGCTCCAGGATCACGGCGGCCCGACGCAGATGGCTTGGGGAGCTGACGACCTCGACGCTGGTCCAACCTTTTTCCTGCATGATCTGATTGCCGAAGTAGATGTTCTGGATGGTGTTCCTCGCCTTGTCCTCAATAACAATATCGGACGCAGGAATTCCCTGCGCTTCGGCCAGTGCGGCCATCGACGGGCCCTCGACAAACTCTTTCATCGTCGCGCCTCCGCTGAAAATGATATGCCCGGCGCGCCCGGCTTTGAATTCTCTGACGCTCTCGTCTACCCGCTCGCGCTCCTCCGGCGAGGGCTGTCCGTTTGGCAGCGTTGGGGTTCCAAGCACCAGGATCGTATCGAAACGGTTCAAGTTGCAGTTTTGCGTCGGGACCGTCACATACGTCGCGACCAGTGCGAGAAGAAAGAGAAGGATTAGCAATCCTAGCCCTACCAGCACCCGCTCCGTCCATCGCAACATGCAGTCTCCACCGGCTCTTTGCTTCCAGGTACCGCTTGCCGCGGTAGGGTGTTCGCTTTCTGCTAGTGAGGCGATAGACCGCTCACAATGATCGTTTCGTCATTTGACCTCAGTTTGCGGTACTCCCGAAGCATGTTCAGGCGCCAGCGCACAATCATGCCGAAAGCCAGCACAAAGAAGAGTGCGCCAGACTGCTCCACCGTTAATAAGGTATCGAAGTATCCGCGGGCGAAGATTCGCACCGCCGCCAGCACGAGGATGACGCTGAAAAAGGCCGACGAACGCTGCATCATAATCGCCTCGCCCTGCTGCACAAGGCGCGAAGTCTTCAGCAGCGGATACGCCAGAAGGACTGCGCCAATCAGGAACGCTGCCACACCCCAGGTCCAAGGAATACGAAACGCTGGGACGATGAACATCGAGAATCCCGTCGCCATGCCCATCGGCGGGATCACAATTTTATTCACCGAGACAGCAGTTCGGCCCTCGCGGATCCGCCAGACGAGTACGGCCGCCAAGCCTACCAGCGATCCAATGATCGACATCTTGTTCGGATGAAACATCTTCATCATGATAGCCGGTCGACGCCTGACTGATCTGCCACAGGGTTGTCTTAGCGAACCCCTAGGGGTGAAGAGTAAGGATTTCGGCCTGAATCAAGCGCTTTCAGGATGCCTCGCGCCACCTCACTGTGATACCGTGAAGCGATCGAAGATGCCTGAGCCAGCGCCCGTGTTGAAGCGGACCCCTCCAGATTGCAAGCGCAAGCCGCGCCCCTCCAACGGAGCGCGGAGCATTTGCCGCATATGGATTGCCGCCGCCATTGTTTCCGGCAGCCTGACGGCTCGCGCATATGCGCAACAGTCGGGCACGGCTCCCGTCGTTCAGCCCGGTGCGCCCGGCAAGCCAAGCAGGACGCTTCCTTCATCGACCACAGGCGTCGTTCCGCTGAATTCCCGCTCCGACATAGAGTTCATGCAGGGCATGATCATGCATCACGCACAGGCCGTCGAGATGACCGCGCTCATCCCATCTCACACTCAAAATCCAGAGATTCGCTCCCTTGGCACGCGGATCAGTCTCTCCCAATCAGACGAAATGAAGTTTATGAAGCGGTGGTTGGCGGCGCGCGGCCAGCCCGAATCGATGGCCATGCCGGGAATGCCGGAAATGGACATGAGCGGCAACCCCGTGCACGCCATGCCGGGCATGCTCACGCCCGCGCAGATGGACGCATTGCGTAATGCGAGCGGCGCAAAATTCGATTACCTGTTTCTGACCGGTATGATTCAGCACCACAACGGTGCGCTCGTCATGGTGAACGATCTATTCGATCACCCAGGCGCGGGTCAGGACGCAGAACTGTTCGACTTCGCCACCGATGTGGATAACACCCAGAGAGCCGAGATCAGAATTATGCAGAACATGTTGAAGGAGAAACCGTGAACCGTTTTCATGCTCCCGCCATTCGTTTCGCCGGTGCGATGTTTGCATTGGCCCTCCTGTCCGGTGCGCCAAGTGGTTTGCAAGCCCAGGCGCCCGCGGCCAAGCCTGCAGCCGAACCACCCAGTCCGTTCGCGACGACGCCAGCCGCGCCGCTGCCTCCGGGAATGACCGGTTCGACCACCAACGATCCTCGCGTCGGCCTCAAACCCGGCCTGTACGACGCTGGCGAAACCGCCATGGGCATCGAGCATCTAGACTTCCTCAAGAAGCCAACCGCCTTTCAGGTCACTTCGACCGACGCCGACGATCCATCCGTTCAGAAGACACTCGGCCTGCTCGGAATCGTCAATAGCGCGAAGATTCCCAAGCCGATGCAACTCGTAATCGCGCAGCTGGCCTTTGCAAACTCGGACTTTGCCTTCCAGGGAACTCACCTGTTCCAGGGCAACTTCTATGGCGTGAATTTCTACGACATTTCGAACCCAGCCAAGGTCTCGCTGATTGCCTCGCTGGTGTGCCCGGGTGGGCAGGGCGACGTCTCCGTCTACGGGCATCTCCTCTTTATGTCGGTTGAGATGCCGAACGGGCGGCTGGATTGCGGCACGCAGGGCTTCCCTCCTCCGCCACCACCGCCTCCCGGCCATGAGAAGGAGCGCCCGATGCCGGCTGCGAGTCCTGATCGCTTCCGCGGCGTAAGAATCTTCGACATCTCTGATATCAAAAATCCCAAGCAAGTGGGAGCCATTCAGACCTGCCGCGGATCGCATACCCACACGCTCGTCGTCGACCCGAACGATAAAGACAATGTCTACATCTACGTTTCCGGAACATCATTCGTGCGGCAGAAGGAAGAACTCGAGGGATGCTCGGGAGAGACTCCGGATAAAGATCCAAACACGTCGCTCTTCCGCATCGACGTGATCAAAGTCCCGCTGGCAGCGCCGCAGGAGGCCAAGATCGTCTCAAGCCCGCGCGTCTTTATGGATCCGCGTAGTGGTGCGCTGAACGGCCTCAACAATGGTGGCAGCCACGGCGCAGAAAAGCAGGCCGACACCAACCAGTGCCATGACATCACGGTGAACTCTTCGCTGGGCCTCGCCGCCGGCGCCTGCTCGGGCAACGGCATCCTTCTCGACATCAAGGATCCCGTCCATCCCAAGCGTGTAGACGCGGTCAACGATCCCAACTACTCCTACTGGCACTCCGCGACGTTCTCCAATGACGGAACTAAGGTCGTCTTCACCGACGAGTGGGGCGGCGGCTTGCAGCCACGCTGCCGTACGACCGATCCAATCAAGTGGGGCGCGGATGCTATCTTCACCCTGAAGGACGACCATCTCTCGCTGGCCAGCTACTACAAGATGCCGGCAGCGCAGACCGCCACAGAAAATTGCGTGGCGCACAACGGCTCACTCGTCCCGATTCCCGGGCGCGATGTCGAGGTGCAGGCCTGGTACCAGGGAGGCATCTCGGTGATGGACTTTACCGATCCTGCCCATCCCTACGAGATTGCGTACTTCGATCGCGGGCCCATCGATCCCAAGACGCTGATCCTCGGCGGCTATTGGTCGGCCTACTGGTACAACGGCTTCATCTATGGTTCGGAGATTGCCCGTGGCCTGGATGTCTTCAAACTCGTTCCGAGCAAGTTCCTGACACAAAATGAGATCGATGCGGCAAACCTCGTACAGTTCAACGAACTCAATGTGCAGAACCAGCCCAAGATCACGTGGCCGGAACAGCTGACGGTTGCGCGCGCCTATCTCGATCAACTGCAGCGCTCCAAGGCCCTTCCCGCAGACCGAATCACGGCGCTCGACAAGGCAATTCAACGCACCCAGAGTTCGCGCAACAACAAGAAGGATCTGGCGAAGCTGCACGCGATGGCTGCCTCTGTAGAGTCCGACGCCTCCAGCGCAACGGATGCAACAGACGCGAAACGCCTGCATGCACTCGCGCAGATCCTCGATCATCCTGCGGCATAAAAGAGCACCAAACAAGCAAAGCATGCGCTCGGCTATAAGGATAGCAAACTCCCTCATAGCCGAGCGCTTTTAATGGTTCACCCCGATGAACGGAGCCATGACTAAGTCTGCGTGCGTGGCCCCCATTGCGGTTTCGAGGGCGACGGTGCCTGAGGATTCTCCGGGTGCGCGCATGAAGAGATCCTGTGCAGCTGCGTCTTGCGAACTACGCCGAGAGAGATTCCGGTAGCGACAAGCCCTGGTCGAGCAAGCATCTTCGCGAGTGCTACGTACAGGCCGCCCAGCGTTTGGATGGTCCAAACGTAATCCCGTGCCAGGCTCAACGCGCGAAGGCAATCAGCTCATCGGCTGGGCCATGGCCACCGCGACGTATCCCGCCAACCGCTCTGCCACGCAGGCGACGGTTCGCATTCTTCCCAACGGACATGCGCTGGTCGCCTGCGGGTCGCAGGATCTCGGCATCGATCCGAAACTGGTGGAGGCCCAACTCGGCGACTCCACGCTGCCCAAGGCGCCCGTGTCCGGCGGATCCCAGTCCGCCGCCAGCATCGGTCCCGCGATTGAAGCAGCCGCTACGCAGGCGAAGTTCAAGGTTGCGCAACTCGCGATCAATGATCCGAAGTCTCCGCTGCATGGCGCGCCAATCGCGGACATCGCAGCAAAGGATGGTCGGCTTTTCCTGATCACCGCACCCGGCACATCGGACGCGTACGCCGATGTCCTGGCCCGCAACGGCGGCCAGCCCGTCGAAGGCACCGGCTCCGCAGAACCAGGCGAGGAGCACACCGCGCTGAGCACTCATTCTTTCGGGGCTGTCTTCGCCGAGGTCGCCGTCGATATCGACACCCACATGGTCCAGATGCGCCGCATGGTCGCCACCTACGACATCGGCACGCTGATGAACCACACCACCGGCATCAACCAACTGGTGGGCGGCATCGTCTGGGGAGTCGGCTTTGCGCTTCACGAAGAGTCCCACCTCGACAACACCTACGGCCGCTACGTGAATGCCAATCTCGCGGAGTATGACGTGCCAGTCAATGCAGACATCGACGAGGTGGATGTTATTGTGCTGAACATTCCCGCACCAAGTTCAATCCGCTCGGCGCCCGCGGCATCGGAGAGATCGGGATTACCGGAGCCGCCGCAGCGGTTGGGAACGCTATCTTCCACGCAACGGGCAAACGTGTTCGCGAGTTTCCAATCACTCTCGATAAGCTGATGAACTCCTAGCCGGACTTCAGCGGCAGCGCAACTGGCGCGGGTTGATGTCGATGGCGGCAAGCCGCTCTCGCTGTCCGATCCCCATGTACCTGCTATACGACACATTCCGAAGCTTCTCGTTAGACTAAGAGACATGAAGCATTTCGCGTCCCCGCTCCCATCATGCCCCTCATCACGTCTAACTATCTGAGAAAGGGACGATGCCCACCACCACACTGCTAGCACCCAGTTCCACCCGTCCGAGGGCCAAATCTGTTATCTGGATCTCCCTCGGCCTCACCGTGCTCTTCGTCTTCATTACCTCTGAAGTTCTCCTCATCACCGACTACCCCATGTACCACGCCTACCGTCTGCAGGTCATCGCCGACCGCGCTCTCCTCATCCCGCATACACTCGCCGGAATCTTCGCTCTCCTGATTGGCCCCATCAATTTCTCCTCGCGGATCCGCGAGCGGCACCTTCAACTCCATCGCATCCTTGGCCGCATCTACTTCGTCTCGGTATGGGTCGGCGCTCCCACTGGGATTGCCCTCGCCTGGGGCCGCCCGGGCTTGCCCGGAACCTCCATGCAGGCCGCCGCCTGGGTCGTCTGCACCACTGCCGCCGTGATCGCCGCGCGTAACCGCCAGATCGCCGTGCACCGCCAATGGATGGCCCGCTCCTACGCCGTCACCTTTACCTTCATCTCCAGCCGCGTGCTCAACCTCTGGCCCCGCTATTGGAGCCATCTTGGCGACTCCTTATCCGCCGTCGGCGTGATTGCCTTCACCCTTGCCTCGCTGCTGATCGTAGACATTGGCCTCAACTGGCGCGAGCTCACCACGCGCCATGGTTGATCGTCGGCAACGATGCCGTGAGATTTTCAGCGCATCGCAAGAAACGCGCGTGCCCCCTCTCGCCTGAACGATGCTGATCGGCAACCTGTCCTACTTCCCGAAACTGCTCCCCTCCAGCTCCGAGCTGACCACCGGCCCGTAACCACCGAGCTGTCCAACGATCCTCTGCACCGCCGGGTCCTCACCCTCCAGTACCCACACCATCACATCTTTCGGCTGTAGGCCGATCAGCGGCGCAATCACGCCAACGATGCCGCCCAACTCCGGATGGATGCGAAACACCCTCGCCCTAAGCGTCTGTCCTGTCGCCTGAAACGCCTGCTCACCCTCCGGCGAGATCAGGAGTTTAATCAATCGCCCGCCGCCCACCGGCACCAGCATCCCCACCCGGAACGGCGTCGTATCCTGCGGCACATTCAGCAGCAACGATCCGACAAACCCATTCGCCACGTCATCCGGCAGGTTCACGTGCTCAGTCTCGACGTGTATCTTGCCACTTTTGTCCGTTGTGCGGGTGGTCGCTATGCCGGTAGCCGCCTCCACCGCAAAGTCGACGGGCTTCTCAAAGAACGGCCCTTTCTGTATGTGATGGTTGCGGACTAACTGAAACCTGCCCTGCTGCCTGTACGTCGTCGTCTCATCGTCAATCGACCCATCCGCAAAGTGATAGATCAGGCGCATCGTCACTTCATCACCCTCCACGACCTGCGTAAACTCACCAATGGCCAGGGTCTTTCCAGCATCGGAGCGCGCCACCATCAACCGATGCATCGGGAGTTGGACATGTTTCACTGCAATCTGTTCGGCCGACGCTGCGGTCCCCAACACGATTGCCATTGCCCCAAGAGAGGCTGCCCGGAAATTGCTTCGCCCCATCAATTACCTCTACCTCGTTCTAACGCTCAGCTCGATGAAACGCCAAATGGGCCGGCACAAGAACTCGCGCCTCACGCCTAACCTTTAAGATGTGATTTATCTCAGGAAGGCTCACACCCGGCCCGTAACCGAAACGAAACACGCCCACAACCCTCATTCGCCTATCGGACAAGACGGTTCGGGTCCGATGAAAAGCAAACTATTCTCAACGCAACATTCGTCCAATCAAACCCTTATCGGCTCCAAAATGACGATTTGTACAGATGACGACTCAAACTTCTTTTTGGCACGTCTATTAGAAGTATGGATTCCACTACAAATGGTGGATCATCAGTGAATTGGGGGAAACGACGAACCGTTCACGGCAGATTGATCTCGAATCTCCATTGTGTTGCTCGGCTCGCCAGGAGCAGGACAATCTCAGGGTATCGGATCCGAACATGGAGTTCCCCATTAATACCGGCAGTTTGACACGAAATCCTTTGCAAGACGAAGTTCTCATCCTCGGTGGTGGAGTCGCGGGCTGTGCAACTTCAATCGCGCTCGCGCGAAAGGGACGAAGCGTCACGCTGATCGAGCGCGAGCCCACGCCGCGCCATAAGATCTGCGGAGAGTTTCTAAGCGGTGAGGCCCTTGAGGATCTTCAGGCGCTTGGCATCGACGTGGCCTCGCTTGGCGCCGTGCCCATCGACCACGTTCGCCTCGCCGCCGCCAGGCGCGCGGCGCAGGCGCCGTTGCCTTTTCCCGCGGCTTCCCTCACCCGCAAAGCCCTCGATACAGCGCTCATCGCCGAGGCCATCGCTGCCGGAGTCCATGTAGAGCGCGGGCGCAGTGTGCAGTCGCTCACCCGCACCGCAAATGCCTGGCAGGCCACGCTCGATGACGGCACCACCCGTGAAGTCCCAACCGTGTTTCTTGCCACCGGCAAGCACGATCTCCGCGGCCACTCCCGTCCGGACGACCCGCAGCGATGGGTCGCTTTCAAGATGTATTTCCGGCTGGCGCCCGCGCAGGCCGCTGAGCTCGCGCACGCCTCCGAGCTGATGCTCTATCCCGGAGGCTACGGCGGTATCCAGCCCGTAGAAGGCGGCATTACCAACCTCTGCTGCGTGGTCCAGCAGCGGCATCTCGCGCGCGTCGGTCATCGCTGGGAGAACTTCCTCGCGAAAATGCAGCAGGACTGTCCCCACCTCGCCATGCGACTCGCCGGTGCGGAGCCCTTGCTCGACAAGCCCATTGCCATCACCCATATCCCCTATGGATACATTCGCCGCACCACCGAGAATGGGCTCTACTGCATCGGCGATCAGGCAGCCGTCATCCCTTCGTTCACCGGCGACGGTATCTCCATTGCCTTGCATACTGCCCGCTGTGCCGCCGCTGCCTATCTCGCAGCCGTGCCGGCACCGGTCTTCCAGGCGAATCTGCGCTCCGCCCTGCTATCCCAGATGCGCCTTGCCGAGTTCGCCGCCGACGGCTTGAATAACTCCTTCGCGCGCGCCGTACTTCCGTTTTGCCTCAGGGTCTGGCCCGGCGTGATGCGCGTAACTGCCAGGCTCACACGCGTCGCCCAGCAGGCCACGGTTGCTACCCATGCAGTCGCCGGCTGACGAGCATCACCAACTATTGGCCGACGGTCGAGTTGATCGAATCGCATTCGAACTGTTAGCTCGAAGTCAAGGTCACAAAGTGATCCAATCAACTGCTCCGAAAAGACGCCGAACCCGCGCCCTCTACCGACATGACCGGACTGCCTCTCTCTATGCTTCCTTCTCGATAAGCGCCCGCCGCGCACTCCAGCGAACATCACAAGTGCAGCACTCGAGATTGCAGTCTCCACGGTGTGAGACTGCGGAGGCGTGGGACGGATCTACGTCCTGCACACACGGATCGACGCTCTGGCTGTCCGCTGGGGCAACGATCGGAGACTGGGTCGCAGTCCCGGTCAAGGCGCGAATTGCAGTACCAGTAGACGTTGGCTGAGATTTCAACGGTGCCGACGAAGAATCGTTTGCGTTCGCCATGGTGTCCTCAATTCAATTGCTACATTGCTCGTAATGAAGTTGTGCAGATGGGTGTTTTATAACGGGAACTGTCGCGAACTACCTAACCCGCGCCGTGCCCGCCTGAAAGCTCAATACATGTGCTGGCCGCCGTTGATGGAGAGCGTGGATCCCGTTACAAAATCGCAGTCGTCCGCGGTGAGAAATACCACTCCCCGGGAGATATCCGTGGGTTTGCCGAGTCGGCCCGCCGGTATGCGCGCAATGATCTTCTGCAGGACCTCAGGCGGCACTGCCCGCACCATTTCCGTGTCCACGTAACCCGGTGCGATCGCGTTGACGGTAATACCAAACCGCGCGCCTTCCTGTGCCAGCGCCTTGGTGAAGCCGTGAATACCGGATTTTGCCGCGGCATAGTTCACCTGGCCATACTGCCCTGCCTGGCCGTTGACGCTGCCGATACTCACGATGCGTCCAAACTTCGCATCGCGCATATGGTCAAACGTGAGTTTGCAGAGGTTGTAGCAGGAGCCGAGGTTGGTGTCCATCACTGCGTCCCACATGTCGCGGTCCATCTTCTGCAGCGTCCCATCACGGGTAATTCCCGCATTGTTCACTAGGATTTCGATGGGGCCAACTTCAGCCACGATTTTCTTCAATGCCTCGCTGCATTCCTCGAAGTTCGCCGCGTCAAATCGGTACACCTTGATTCCGGTTGCCTTCGAAAACGCTTCTGCAGCCTGACGATTGCTTGCGTAGGTGGCGACAACCGTTCTTCCCGCCTCTTGCAACGCAATGCTGATCTCCGCCCCAATTCCTCGTGTGCCACCCGTTACCAACGCCACTCGTGCCATTTGGACTCCTCCGTGCGATTACCCTTTTGCGGGCAGCGATACAACTCTCGCAACTCTGGCGTATGTCGACCGTTCTGACATCGTTGCATTGCAGCATTTTCATGCTGCAATGCAAACCAAAAATGCTGCACTGCATATATACTATATATATTGCAAGGCGCTGTTTGTGGCGCCCGACACACGGGAGGATTTTAAAGATGTCCTTGACGCTGGATAGCCAAAGTTCACTTGGGAATGGCAAGCCCGCAGTGGCGGCGGATACCGCACAGTCGCCGTTTACCCTGCACGGCAAGACCGCCCTTGTAACCGGTTCAGGCCGGGGAATCGGTCGAGCAATCGCAAAACGTCTGGCGGCGGCTGGCGCGAACGTCATGCTCAACGATATGGACGAAAAGCTGCTCTTGGAGGCACAAGCGGATCTCAACCATCCTGACCGCGTCCGCCATGTAACCGGAGATTTGACCAACCCGTCCACACCAAAGGCAGTCGTCGATGCTGTTCTGGGCGCCTTTGGCTCGATTGACATCATCGTCAACAACGCCGGCTATAGCTGGGACAGCGTCATCCAGAAGACGACCGACGAACAGTTTCAGGCCATGTTGGACATTCACCTGGTCACGCCGTTCCGAATTCTGCGTGCGGCTTCTGACTACATTCGGGAGACCGCCAAGAGCGAATCGGCGAGCGGCCGGCGCGTGATGCGCAAGGTGGTCAACATCACGTCCATCGCCGCGACCGACGGAAATCCTGGCCAATCTGGCTATTCGTCTGGGAAGGCGGGTGTCATCGGCCTGACCAGGACGTTGGCCAAGGAGTGGGGCAGATACAACGTCAACGTCAACGCGGTCGGCTTTGGTCTCATTGAGACCCGGCTGGCGCAACCCCTCAACGGCGACAACGCAAACCTGCACATGCATGGCCACGAGATTCGACTCGGCGTCCAGCCAACCATGCTGGAGTCGATGAAGAATTCCTGCCCCCTGGGACGCCTTGGGACACCCGAGGAGGCCGCCGGCGCCGTCCTCTTCTTCTGTTCCCCCCTGTCGGACTACGTTACTGGCGAGGTCCTGATCTGTGGCGGCGGAATGCATTTTTAGCAGCAGCCTGCTCGCCAGACGATATTGACCGCGCATGGGCCCTCGGGCCGCCGATGACTGCGCTTTGGCGTCGACTGTGCGCTGGGACACCGACTGTCTCATGCCGTAGAAGGTATAGTTAGGCGCGCCCGATTACCTCGGGACGCAACCCGGATCATCCTGTTCGAGACGAGCCCCCCTCCCCGCGCCTCTCTTGCGCATGGAATCCGGCCGATGGGAGGAACTACGTTGATGAACCGGGAAGTTGTGGTTTTGAGTGCGGTACGCACGGCAGTTGGCAAGTATGGCGGTACCCTGAAGGACATCCCGCCCACCGAGTTGGCAGCGGCCGTCACACGCGAGTCGGTGCGCCGTTCGGGACTTGCTCCAACCGATATAGGCGCTTGTGTCTTCGGCAATGTGATCCATACCGACGCGAAGGATATGTACCTTGCGCGGGTAGCAGCAATCAACGGAGGCTTACCCATTGAAACGTCAGCCCTGTCGCTCAATCGCCTTTGCGGCAGCGGCCTTTCGGCAATTCTTGCCGCAGCGCAAATCATCGCTCATGGTGATGTCGTGGCCGCCGTGGCGGGTGGCGCGGAATCCATGAGCCGGGCGCCCTACTGGCTTCCCAGCATGCGATGGGGAGCGCGCCTCAACGATGCCACCGCCGTGGACGCACTGGTAGGCGCGCTGACCGATCCATTCGAGGGCGTTCATATGGGTGTTACCGCCGAGAATGTTGCGCGCAAGTGGAAGATAACCCGCGAAGCCCAGGATGAGTTGGCGGTCGAGAGCCACCGGCGTGCTCTCGATGCGATCCAGAGCGGTAGATTCACCGATCAAATCGTGCCCATCGACTTCAAGATCAAGGGCGGCACCAAGCAGTTTGCCACGGACGAATCTCCTCGCGCAGACGCAACTCTCGAGAACCTTGCCAAGTTGAAACCAGTGTTCGATAAGGACGGCACCGTAACCGCCGGCAACTCCTCCAGCATTAACGACGGCGCCGCCGCCGTGGTTCTGATGGATCGCCAGGCTGCCGAGGAACGCGGTCTGAAGCCCATGGCGAAACTGGTCGACTATGCCGTAGCCGGCGTAGAGCCTGGGTACATGGGCATCGGTCCCATTCCGGCCGTCCGGCAGGTGTTCAAGCGAACCGGGCTGACCGTCGATCAGATCGACGTCTTCGAAGTGAACGAAGCCTTTGCCGCGCAAGCCCTGGCCGTTGTTTGCGACCTGGGCTTCCCGTCCGCAAAGACCAATCCCAATGGCAGTGGAATCTCTCTGGGTCACCCGCTGGGAGCGACAGGCGCAATCGTGACGGTAAAAGCGCTCCATGAGCTCCGTCGCATTGGCGGCCGCTACGCCCTGGTCACCATGTGCATTGGCGGCGGACAGGGCATCGCCGCGATCTTTGAGGCACTCACCTAAAAACTAAACGGAGTTAACGAGCAATTGCCGGCAGTCAGAAAACAGACTGCCGGCCGTTCTTAATTGGACCGGGACGCGAGCCATTGCTCGATGTGCGGCCAGGTGCGCTTGTGCGCGCTATTACCCGCCATGATCCCGATGTGGCCTCCCTGGACCCGGTACACTTCCTTGTCGCGACTGCCCACTTTGGCCAGCAGGGTCTCTGACTGGCACGGCGGCGTGATGTGATCGCCCTCCGCGATGACGGTCAACAGATTGGCCCGCAGCCGGTTCAAATTGACTCGTTCGCCACGGATCACCAGTTCGCCCGTCATCAACCGGTTGTTGCGATACAAATCGACGATGAGTTGCCGAAAAGCACCTCCCGCCATGGGAATATTGTCACTGACCCAGGTGTTCATGGCATGCCAGCTCTCAACGATCTGAGGATTATCAAGATTGTCCCAGAGCTTGAGATAGTTCCCGATATAGTTCTCGACCGGCTTCAGCGCCTTGGCGCCGTAGTCGATCATCTCCGCGGGCATGTTGCCAAACGCTGCGAGAACCTTGTCTACATCAAAGTACTTCTCATCAGTCATGCGGCCAAACGTCAATCTCTCTTTTTGCGAGAAGTCGAGCGGTGCGGTCAACAGAATCAGGTTACGCAGACCGTCGTTGGGCCTCAACGCAGCGTAAATGGTTGTCAGAATCGCCCCGATGCACCATCCAAGAACACTCACTTCCTCAACACCGGAGAGAGCTTTGATCTTGCGAATCGCCCTGGGCATGTACTCCAGCGTGTAGTCGTCGAACTTCAGATGTTTGTCCTCAGGGCCTGGAACACCCCAGTCCAGCAGGTACACATCGAAGCCTTGTCCGACGAGGTACTCGACAAAACTATGACCGGGCCGAAGGTCGAGAATGTCCGGCCGGTTCATCAGCGCAAAGATCAACAACAGCGGAATGCGGTGGCGATCCTTCTCGGGGACAACGGGAACGTAGCGGTATAGTTTCGCCTTGTTCAGCGTCCACACCAATTCCTTCGGCGTCTGGGCGATCGGCGCCTTCGAAGTCATCACCCTGGTGACGGTCTTCAACTGCTCTTCAACAAGAGCGAACGGTTCCATTGCAACCGATGCCTGTACCATGGTCTACCTTGTACCCTTTCTCGGATTGCGTCGTACTGCCTTCGCGGTCGCGGTTCGCTTTGACGTTCCACCGGCCCGGAGCACTGTCTGCTTCTTTGCGGTGGTCTTCCTGGCAGCCTTTGGCGCCCTTGCTTCCGCGGTGACAGCCGGCTTCCTGCCGCCGAGCAGCGTTTCGATCCGGTCCAGTTTGGCATCCAGATTGTCGAGCAGCAGTTCAACATTCGCGAATCGCCCCGACAGGCTCATAAAATCCGCACTCGTGGGCATATTGAGCTGTTGGAGCATCTTCAACATCGCCTTCTCGGTCGGCTCCTTGAACGGAGCAGCGACGGCGAGAAATCCATCCAACGTCGCACCGGATGCCTTGGCATAGCCTTCGCTGTTGACCGTCTCGATCAGGTTCTTCGACCAGATTTCCAGATACGCATCCCGCATTTCGCGGAATTTCTCTGTAGGATCTGGCTGTTTCGTGGCTTCCGCCTGTGCTTCGCTCATCAAACTCCTCCGCTCAGTGCATCGAGCCTATACCCAAGGGCAGCCCCGCGGCAGTGACCACGTTCACGTGCCTGTGGTTGCTGCCGCGGGTCTGATTTCAGGTGAACAACCCTCCAAACAAAGGGTTTACGCGCTGCGCTTCGCGGCGAAGTTCAGGATGTTTTTCTGACTCTCGACCAGGGTATTGAATCCGCGCTGGATGGAATCGGCAGCGGCTTCGACGGGAGTTCCGGCCACGCCAGACTGCTTCTTGAACGTGTCGATCACCGTCTTGGTCTGCGCCGCCGAGAACTCAATCGCGTTCTTCTGTGCCACTGCGACGCGTTCCACCGTGTCCTGCACCAAGGTCGTTACAGCATCCGTGGCACCCTTAACCGAATCGATGCGTTCATTGGCAAGCCCGGTCAGGGTCTGGCTCTGTTCCAGCGCCAGGTCGATTGCGCCCTTTTGCAGGTCGACAAATTGACCAAAGGCAGTGGCGATCAGATCGAGAACGCTGGGGACGGGGGTTCCGGGTACGACTTGGGCAATCTTCTTCCACGCGCCAATCAGATCGGTGTTCTGTTGCAGGGCCAGATCGAGGCCATTCTTCTGCGCTTCTGCGAGACGTTCGACGTTCTTTGTGTACACAGCAGTGATGGTTTCCACCACCTCTGTCTGCTTATCCTCTACGCTGGTGACTTTACGCGCCATATCATTTCTCCTTGGAACTTCATGCTGCAATCTATGCTGCAATGCAGCATGAACCAATACTACTCCCTGCGGGAGCCCTGTCAAGGGGTAAGATAAGAAAATATATGGAGACTAAAGCTGTTCTCATCAAGAAGTACGAAAACCGTCGGCTATACGACACAACCAACAGCCGCTATGTGAACCTCGACGAGGTGGCCCAAATGCTGCAGCGCGGCGAGGATGTCAAGGTGGTCGACGCCGCCACCGGCGAAGACATTACGCGCCTGATCCTGACCCAGATCATCGTTGAGGACGCCAAGACAACCGATTCCAACTTCCCCATGGATGTTTTGCGGCAGATGGTCATCGCTTCGGGGAAGGCGGGCCAGGAAGGCACCCTCAAGTACATGAAGTCCATCCTCGACTTCTATCAGGATACCTACCGGGTCATGACCCCGCCCGTAAATCCCTTTGACTTCATGTCCGGGCAGGCGGCCCGCCCCCGTGGCGGCGCGGCCGCCTCTCGCACGACTCCGACCGATCGCCCCGCCGAAGCCCCCCGCACCCCGCCCGCGATGGCGCCCGAGGCCGCGGAGGTCATGGAGATGAAGCGCCGCCTCGCAGAGCTCGAGGAAGTCGTCTCTCGCATCGCTCCAAAACCGTCCTCCCGCAAGAAGAAGGCTCGCAAGCCGGTCAAGTGAGCCGGACCCACACGACAGCTTCTGCCGGTCTGCAGGCATGGATCAACAGCCCGCACTGCGGATCCGGCAAGCGGACGGCTGCTGCCGGCATCGCTAATTCTCCTGACCACAAATCCCGGCCAGAAGCTACCTCTAAAACCCATTTGGTTTGCGCAGCCATTGCTCGGCCTGGACAATTCGCGTCGGAACGCGACCCGTTACGGCACGTCATCCGTGCTGGCGGGATGCGAATCCTGCACCGCGATCACCGCGCCCTCGCGCCGTTTCTGCTGGATGGCTTTCATCTGCTGGATGGCCGCGGCCGCGTCGGCAGTGTCCCCGAGTTTCCCGTACACCCGTGCAAGCTGGTAATGAATGCTGCCGTCCTGATCGCTATCCGCGCCCAGCTTCAGCTCTCGTAGCGCGTCCTCCGTTTTTCCGTCCGCCGCGTAGGCCTCGCCCAGCAGCGCGTGAACGTGGGGCAGCATCTGCGGCTTGGCATGGAGAGCCTTGAGGAGATAAGGCTCCGAGTCTTGGAAATTGTGCTGGGAGATCAAGGCTTCCCCCAGAAGCAGATTGATCTCAGGATCGTCTGGACTCTGGGCCAGCGCCTTCTGCGCAATTTCAATGGTCTCGGCGATGTTCGCGTCGTCGAAGTAGGCAGTGGCCAGGCCAAGCAGCGCTGCGGCATCGTTGGGCGAAAGATCGAGAGCCTTCGAGTATTCTTTCTGCGCGTCGTCGTACCGTTCCCGCTGGCGGTAGATGTCGCCGAGCAGGATGTGGCTGCGCGCGGAGTCCGGTTCGAGCTGCTGGAAGCGCGCGAGCGATTCAAATGCCAGCTTCTCATTCGCCTTGATCGACCAATAGAGTGCTTGCGCCTGTGGATGCGGGGGCAGCGATTGCAGCGCGCTGCCGGCTTCGGAGGTCAGCGTGTAGTCGCCGGTAAAGAACGAGCAGGCAGCCAGGGTTTCGAGCGTGGCCGCGTTACCGCTGTTCAAAGAGTCTCTTAGAAGACCGGCGCAGCGGCCATATTGTCCCGACTGGTACGCTTGGCGGCCCTGATCGCGCGCGGCGATCCGCGATGACGCTGTATTCTGGACGGCGCCTGAATCCTGGGCTGCATTCGCAGGAGCCTGCATGGCTTGAAAGATGGCGGCGTATATCTGCCCATCGACTTTACCTGAGGATTGCTGCTGCGCAAGCTCATTAAGAAAGCTCTGGGCATGATCGGGCGCGATGCTATCGAAGAGCAGCGGGGCGCTGACAACGAAAAATCCATGATCCCTGTTCCACAGTTCCTGGAGCCGCCAAAGCGCGGCCGGATGGTCTCCCACATCGATGCGCAGACGCGCTTCTCCCAGAATTGCGAGAGAGCATTCAGGATGCCGGCTGCGCTCGGCCGTGAATTGCAACGCTGCATTTTGCGCGTCTCTCCGCCTCAGAGACAGAAAGCCTGCCTCCGATCGCATACACGGAGGCTGATCGGCTGCTGCGAGAATGCTGCTGTACAGATCCGCGGCTTCCTTATAGCGGGCCTGCTTCACCAGCGATTCGGCGTAGAGGGCCTTGGCGTACGAGGTGTCCGCGTATTTGCCGGTCATGGCGCGCGCATCCTCTTCCACCAGGTCGAGCTGGGCAATTCCAAGATCGAACCACGCTGAACCTTGTTGCGGATCGATACGGATTGCGCGGTGCAACTCGCGGATGGCCTCGGTGTATTCGCCTAGCGAAGAATAAGCGCGACCCAGCGTGAGAGCGGGAAGAGGATCGGCTGCGTTTATCTTCTCCGCTTTCACCAGCAACGGAACAGCTTCTTTCGCGTTTCCCGCACCCACGTAATCGATGCCAAGAAAAAGATTTGGAACGTACAGCGATGGCTTCTGCCGAAGGGCTTCTTGAAAGCTCCGGATTGCTTCGGAATAGTCTCCTGATTGGTGCTGCATGAGACCGAGATTGGCCCGTAGCTCCGGGATATTGGGGCGAAGTTTGACTGCCTGTTTGTAACTTGCCGCCGCAGCCGCATAGTCATTCGCAGCCTGCGCCTGCTGCGCTGCCGCCAGCAGCGACTCAAGACCGGAGCCTTCGTCCTGCTGGCCGAACGAGCGTCCGGCCAGCAGGAGAAAGATAAAGAATGTGAAACATCGTTTCAATGCGGATTTACCAATAAAACTTCCCCGCAAGCTGAACATTCCTGGAGGGGAACGTGTTTGTGATCTGTCCGAAGTTACTCGCACAGGACGAGGTCGCATTGGGATCGCAACCACTGTAACCCGTACCCGATGGCGAGTAGAAGTTCGGATGATTGAAGGTGTTAAAGGTTTCGAGACGGAATTGGAGCCTCATAGTGTGGGCGAAGTACCAGTTCTTGTCGAGCGCGGTATCCCAGTTCTGGTATCCCGGTCCGCGCAGGTCTGAGAAGTAGCGCGGAACATTGCCCCAGGTATCACCGCCATCGACACCCAACTTGGCGTAACTGAAGGCCGCGGTGTTGAACCACTCTTTAATACTCGGGTGGGGGACATGCAGGTTTCCTGTGTAGTCAGGCCGGGGGTTGCCGCCGAAGGTGTTGATGTTATTGCCGGAAATGCTGATGGGAATGCCCGATTTAAAGGTCGCGATTCCGGAAATCTCCCAGCCGCCGAGGATCGCGTTCGCCGTGCGATTCATGCCCGAACCAAAGCGTCTGCCACGGCCAACCGGCAATTGATAGACATAACTTGCGACGAGGCTTTGCGGAATGTCAGAACCGTCGACGCTCTTTTCAGCAGCCAGGTTGTAGTTGTTGGCCGGGCCGCTGTTTCCGTTGTACGACCAGCTCTGGTTGCCTTCGACGTTATCGAGGAACTTCGAGTAGGTGTAGGAGATCATCGCGGTCAACCCTTGGGTGATGCGGTGATTGTACGTGATCTGCAAGGCGTTGTAATCGGAGAAGCCGACAGGGGCGTCGGTTTCGCTCACACTGGCTAGGCAGTATTGCGGGTAAGGCGAGAGGACCTGCGCTTCCTGCACGGTTGGATTGTTCAGATTGCAGCTGCTCGACGTAATGGAGCCGTAGAAGGGATTGGTGACCGATGCCTGAAGCGCTGCTGTCCCCATCGACAGGTACTGCGGGTTCAACTGATTGTGTTGGTAGCCGGCGGTAATCATTCGCGTACCACGGTTTCCAATGTAGTTGAGGGCGATCGAGTCGTTCGGCGTGATGGCGAACTGCACACCCAATAACCACTGCTGAACATACGGAGACCGGCGGCTTCTCCACACGCTTCCTAACCCGTTGCCGACTTGTTGGTATTCGCCCAGGGAATTGCCGGTGATCTGGTTGTAGGTGTTATCCCAGGGGTCGCTGGTGCTGATGTTTGGATTGGGATTGATTCCGCCATTCAGGCTGGTGTTGGCAAGCGTGGTGGCTGCGAAGCCATCCTGATCGCCAGGAAAGCAGCAGGTAATGGCCTCCGGATAGAAGATGCCATAGCCGCCATGGATGACGGCCCTGGGCACCACCTGATAGGAGAAGCCGAGGCGCGGCGCCCAGTTGTCATAGTTGGGGTTGTAGGCATAGCGGTTTCCGGGTCCGAGGAACTGGAGCGCGCCGAGGTGCGGCGTGGTAACCGCGTAGCTGATCGGGTTTAGAACGTCGGGGTTGAAGATGGAGGCTTCATTGTGCCGATAGGTAACGGGCGTCTGAATCTCATACCGAATCCCAAGGTTCAGCGTGAGCTTGGAGGTCGGCCTCCAGTCGTCCTGCACATACTCGCCGATCAGGTGGTTTGAGACGAACGGATTGTAGGCGGTTCCAGCGCTTGCAAAGTCCAGCGTGCCGAGCAGCATCTCCGCTACGCCGTTGCCGCTGGCGACGCTTGATCCAAGGGAGGGATTCGGCCCTGCGGTGAAGGTTCCGTTGAACTGCAGCGTGTCTTGGAAGTAGTTGTGCTGACTATCCTCCTGCTCCACTCCCATGATTCCGAAGTTGAGCGTGTGTTTCCCGAATATTTTAACGAAGTCCACTGACACCGAGCCGATGGGGCCATGGTTGGTGACCGCCTGCTGGCCGTTGGCACCCGGACCAAGCGGGGACTGGCTGCCGACTTGAACAACCGGGAACAAGGGGTAGGTCTCCGAGACATACGGCGGAAGTCCGAGTTCTGCGGATGGATCGAATCCGAACGACTGGTTGTCCGAAGTTTCATGCCACACCTGGACGCCCGCGGCAATGTTCATGGTGAAGGTGGGACTGAATACCTTCGACAGCCCTGCCCACATACCCCAGCGGTTATTAGGGCGCTGGTTGCCGGGACCCGCAGGATTGGCGCCCCAGTTCGCTGGCGATCCTGTCTTGGTCTCTTGCTTGTACGAGTAGCGGAAGTAGGCCCGGGCCGTGTTGGATATGTTGTGATCGACGCGGATCAGGTATTCGTTGGAGGCGGCAGGCGCCGCCCCCGCTACAACGAGGTTGGAGCTCAGTCCAGGTAGGGTCGCCTTGGGGTAATAGCTCAACAGCTTGGCGCCTACGGGATCAGGAGTGTAGTTGGCAAGGTTGGCGAGGATGTTGCCTGGAATGGGATCGCGAATGTAACAGGTTGGCTTGCATTGTCCGTCATTGTTTACCGCCCCGGGCGTGACGCCGACCGTGATCTGGTGGGCGCTGCGGGGATCATAGATCTGTCCCGGATAAATCGGACGGCCGAGATCATCGAAGCCTGCCGGTTGAGAGCCCAGAATCTCGGAGAAGTTGCCGTTGAGAAAGTTGGAATCGGGGACGTTATACGTGCCGAGGCTGGGGGTGGTTACTGTGTAGTGCTCGTAAAGCCCAAAGAGGAAGGTCTTCTCGCGCTGCTTATAGATCTTGGGGATGTAGAGTGGGCCACCGGCGGATCCGCCGAATTGATTGCGGCTAAGCTTGGAGATCGGAGTGTCGTAGTGATTAGCAAACCACTGGTTGGCATCGAGAGCCTGATTACGGACGAACTCGTAAGCGTCGCCGTGGAAGGTATTGGTTCCAGACTTAGTCACCACGTTGACCACATTGCCCGTACTCCATCCATACTGAGCGGTAAACGAGTTGCTCTGGATTTTGAACTCCTGAACAGCATCCACTGACGGCACATAGATGACCGCGCCCCATTCCGGATCCGTGTCCCAGGAGCCATCGAGCATAAAGGCCGAGGTTCCAAAAAACCCGCCGCCGAAGTTGAGGAAAGAAATGTCCTGATCGGCGTTGTCCGTGCTGTTGCTGCCGCCGCCCAGCAGCATTTGACCTTCCGAAGAGTTGTTCACCGAAGAATTAAGCGTGATCAGCCCATAGACATTGCGGTTGTTCAGGGGCAGCTCCTCGATCTGCTTGGCATCAAGATCCGCCGAGACATTGGAGTTGTCCGTGTTGAGCAGGGACGCTTGGGCGTTGACGACGATCTGCTGGGTCATGGATCCAATCACCAGGGCAACGTTCTGCGTGGCTGTCTGGCCAGGGTCCAGTACAATTCCGGTCTGTTGATAGGCCTCGAAGCCCTTGGCCGCAATCGAGAGCGTGTAGGTCGAAGGCGCAAGTTGTGTGAAGGTATATCGCCCGGTCGCGTCGGTGGTATAGGTCCGGCTGACGCCGTTCAGCGTGCTGGTAAGTTTCACCACCGCCTGCGGCACGACCGCCCCGGAGGGGTCGCTTACGGAGCCGCCCAGCGTTGCCGTAGTTGTGGCCAGCTGAGCGTGCAACCCGCTGGCGCCGCACAGTACAAACGCAAGCAGGACGAGGGCTCCGCTGACGCGTAGGAATATCTTTCGTTTCAAAGTGGTGCCTCCAAAGTTGGTCACATCGAAATGGGCTTGCGGTTCATCCTGGTCTTACGGCATCCCGTTCAAACCGAAAGAACAGACCTCTCCAAAGCTCACCCCTTCTAGTGGGAGAACTAGGGCGTGACAAGGCCTTTACGGCATGGCGTCAGGTTCCTATCAGGTAAAGTCCATTGAAAGCCCTTTGTTATCCTCAGTTTCACGTGAGCGCACCAGCGGGGGGCCGTCGAGGTCTTATCGTTTCTCACCACCGCGCAGACAATAATCCGGTTGGTTGACTCCTCCATCCGTGGGTGGAGAAGTATCCCCGCGGGATCACGACGCACCTCCGGCCCTCGGATGATGGATCGTTGCCAGGTCTCACGCACACCTGCCTCTAGTTGCGAACCCATCGAGGGAGTGTTGTGATGGGGGAACCTAATTGCGGAGACTTCTGATGAGCTTTTGGCGTAACCGGTATCCTTCCCGTCCTTCCTGCGCGAGCCGCACGCACCACCAGGCGGCAAGGGGTGGCCTTGGACGGCTCACGCGATCCTGTCTGCCGGCCGGGGCCGCGATGCTCGTCTGCGGGCTGCTGCTGGCTCCGCGCCCTGGAACCGCCCAGTCCACGCCACCGAGCAGGCCACCCGCCGATCAGCAATCGAGCACGTCCGACGAGGGCGCGCAGGGGGGGACCATGGGCGGGGTGAAAACCGGAGGTGCCCACGCCGCGATCTACGACCAGCAAAGCCGCCCGATTACTGCGGGCGGCTTTGTGAAGAACGGCCCCGTGATCTTCAAGGACATCGCCAGGCAGGCGGGCATGACGGGCTGGCAGCATCAGATGGGTACGCCGGACAAGCGCTTCATCCTCGACACCATCGGCTCTGGCGTTGGCCTGCTCGACTATGACAACGATGGCTGGCTGGATATTTATCTGGTCAACGGCTCGACCTACGACGCCATCACCGGCAAGACGGCCCCGCCCCATGCAGCGCTCTTCCACAACAACCATGACGGAACCTTTACCAATGTGGCGGAACAGGCCGGTGTGACCAACGACGGGTGGGGCTTCGGCGTGGCCATCGCGGATTACGACAACGACGGCTGGCCGGATATCTATGTCACGAACTTCGGAAAGAACAGGCTGTATCACAACAACCACAATGGGACCTTCACTGATGTGGCGGAGAAGGCCGGAGTTACCCTGGGAAACTGGTCTACCGGTGCGACCTGGGGAGACTACGACGGCGATGGAAAGCTGGACCTCTTCGTGCCCGGTTATGTCCACTATGACATGGATCACCTTCCCGGTTCGAGCAGCAAAACCATGGCCGGATGCCAGTTTCGCGGCGTCAACGTCATGTGCGGCCCCCTGGGACTGAAAGGCGAGTCCGATCACCTCTTCCACAACAACGGCGACGGAACCTTCACCGACGTGAGCGAGAAGGCTGGGGTCGCCGACAAGAACGACTACTATGGGCTGTCCTCGGCCTTTGTTGACCTTAATAACGACGGACGCGTCGATCTGCTCGTGGCTGACGACTCGACCCCGAACTATCTTTACCTCAACAAGGGCAACGGGACGTTTGAGGACGTCAGTTACGTCTCGGGATACGCCCTGAACGCGGATGGACGCGAGACGGCTTCCATGGGCATTGCCATCGGAGACTACCGGAACAACGGCCTGCTCGACCTGTACAACACCACGTTCTCGGACGACTACTATCCGCTCTACCGCAACAACGGAGACGCCAACTTCACCGACGTGAGCTACGAGCTGGGCATCGCCGAGCCGACCATTCCGTTCCTCGGCTGGGGCACGGCCTTTATCGACTACGACAACGACGGTTGGAAGGACCTGCTGGTGACCAACGGCCACGTCTACCCGGCAGTCGACCACCGTGCCTGGGGGACCTCCTGGGCGCAGCGCCCTCTTCTCTTCCATAACCTCGAGGGCAAAAAAATCGAGCTGGTCCCCCCGGTGGAAGGCACCGCCCTGGCCTCCACCTATGTGGGTCGCGGCATGGCGGTCGGAGACCTGTTCAATGACGGCAAGATGGACGCGGTCATCAACGTGATGGATGGCCCGCCCGCGTTGCTGCAGGATGTGTCCCCTGACAAGCACCACTGGATCGACATCAAGCTGGTAGGCGGACCCAAAAGCCCGCGCGACGCGATTGGCGCGACCGTGTATCTCACCGCCAACCACACGCGCCAGCGCGGCGATGTGATCTCCGGCGGCAGCTTTGCGTCGACCAATGATCCGCGGCTGCACTTCGGGCTCGGCGAAGCTACGACCGTCGACGACGTCGAGATCCATTGGCCGAGTGGCGCGAAGGAACGATTTTCCCTCTCCCAGATCGACCGCGTCGTCACCCTGGCAGAGGGCTCCGGGACAAAGTTCTAGGGGCGTCCCCGATCGTTACCAGAAGTACGCCGCAACAATCTTCGGCGGGGACGAGCTACTGTCGATGATCTCGGTGCTCAGCACGAACTCCATGTTCTTGCCGTCCCAGCCCTTCGGCGCGCGCGCCCGGATCGCGTCCATCTCGCCCGGCTGGGTGAGGAATTCGCCGGCGGCGACGGTCCCGCCGCGGGCAATGCCGGCGGCCACCACCGCGAGCTTGCCGGTGTTGGCGTCACGGAACCGGGCAACAATCGCGTAGTCGCGATAGTTGTGTGTTGCCTGCTGCACTTCGCGGTCCACGCTCCAGCGCAGTTGCTGGTGAGACTGCGTATCCTCGATCCAGAAATGGGTCATGCCGGCATCGTTCCCGAAACGATAGCGAAGATCGCGGGTCATGCGCAGCGTCCAGGCGTTGTCAAACGCACCCAGAAAGATGGTCGGGCCGTTGCGCAGATCGCTCAGCGTGGCCGTATCTTCACCCAGCAGGGTGTAATGGCGGCGGCGCATCTCGAGCAGACCGGAGAGGCTCATCAAGGGCTGCAGATCGTCAAGGACCACACCGCGCATCGGCTCGTCGAGGTGCTGCTCCTGGGTCGGAGCGGAGGCGTCGAGCAGCGTTTGCCCGCTGAACAGGCTCTGTGGAAAGCAGAGAGAGATGGGTTCGATTGACCCGAAGACCGGTGCCCAGAACTGATCCAGCGTGGTTGGACGCGAGTCCACCCAGAGCCAACTACCACCCACTGATGCGCACAGCAGGACGCCGACCAGGACCAGCCACCAGGCATGAAATCGCCAGTGGGCCGTATACCGTGGGACATCTCCGGCGAATGCCTCTTGCCCGGACGAAGCGTGGGGGGATCCGTTCCGGGGCAGGGCGAACAGCGTTTCCGTCGACGCAGTGACCAGCACAGCCGAGTCAGCGCGGGGCCACTCGAAGCGGGGGATGTAGGAGCCGGGCAGAAGCGAGATGCGGAGCTCATCGGGACTCTCCGTGTTCTGGTAATACTGCGCGATGCGCTTGCGGATCTCGGCAGCGGTGACCCGCACGATGGGGTCGGAGGTGGTGTCGTAGCCAGAGTGGCGCCCAAAGACTTCGATGCCTAAGGTTCGCTCCTTGAGCTGGTCGCCCCGACCTTCCAGTTCCTCCTGGACGATGAACCGGAGAAAGCTGGGAAAGCGCTTACTGTGGGAGAAATACGGGTTGTCCAGAAGACGATCCAACTGTCGCAGGATGTCAACTTTTTCATGCTCGCCATACACGGTCGCCGCAGCGCCCTCGTAGTCCGCCATATATCTCGATATCTCGCCGTTGGCGGATTATACCGTTTTCGGAGCCGTTTGTCGCAAACGAAGAAGCGATAATTTCCCAACGTTTTGGCGATTCTTATCAGGATAAGGTTTGTGAAGGCGCGCCGGAGCCAAGCTGACATCGAAGGCAGCCGACGCTAGAGAGAGGTATGCACCCGATCAGCCCACCTCGAAAACTTCAATCCCGTTCGCTTTTCCCAGGTTGCCCGAGTACTTCTTCTCCGTTGCATTGTTCCAATGCTCATGGACGCCAAGGCTGCGGCATCGGATGCCATCGCGTTCAGGATCGTAGAACGTCTTCGAAGGCGGATCATTCGCCAGAGCAGCTTCGCGCAGATAGTTGTCGGCATTCTTAATGTCCACGAGTTCAGGCCATTCCGAGGTCAGAAAATCGAAGCCGACTGAATCGACCGCGACGCCGTCCAACGACATGAAAATGCTGCTCGGCCACGCATCGTTGAAAGGGGCCATCTTCCATTTGCGCACGGGTGGACCATCCGCGTTCTGGCTTCCATACAGCCCGTCGACGATAAAGAGCATCGTCTTCTCGCCAAGATCCTTGTGACCCAGGAAATCCACGAATGCCGAGTAGCTCGGCGAGCCGTCGTGGTTCGGCGGGAAGCCGTCGTGCGCGTTCTTGCGCCAGTCGGGATTAATGCTTGTCGCGCCGAACAGATTCTTGGCACAAAGCGTCACCCCTGAACTCACATGCCCTTTCAACAATGCCGCATCGATCAGGTAACTTGCCTCGACGACCGTGGTATCGAGTCCCGAAGCATTGCGGCTGGGAACCGAGAAGGGGATTGCGTTGGCCTTGAACTCGGCCTTCACGCGCCCGTCGCCGCCGATGTGGTCCACGAACACGACGCCGGGAAACTCACCGTGAATCTTGTCGTAGAGATTGCCCGGGATGAACCGGCTGGTATCGAAGACGGTGATCGACGATTGCGGCACCTTTCCCGGACCGGTCAACTGCCGCACCAGCGCAAGGATCAGATGCGGCGACGAGTTGAGACGGTCGATCGTGCCGTGATCCGTGGTGTTGTTCAGGTTCGGCTTGATGGCGACCTTCTCGCCGGCCTTGTATCCGACGTTGCCGCGATCATGGGTGCGATTGAAATAGCGGAAGATGGCGCTCCATGCCTGGGCATCGCTCTTTTGATTGGTAAGACCGCGGATGGAGCGTGAGACCATGCGGTCAATCGCAGCCTGGTTATTGTTGGCGTCCGTCCACCAGGAACCTGTTCCGTCCCAGGTCACAGCCGCGGGATCGTGCGCCCAGGTCACTCGACCCGGAACTACGCCGCGGGCAACACCCATAGGGGCAAGCGCAGGGTCGAATAAGGAAGAACCCATGCTGCTGGCAGCTGCAATCGACAGGGCGAATTCCCGGCGCGTCATGACCATTTCGTCTTACTCCTCCACATATAAAACCTGCGCTTACCGTGCGGTCGTGTGTGCCGGCGCCATGAATTGCAGAGCGCAGCAACCTTCACCTGCCCGGAAATTGTACCAACGAGGATTCGGTCTCGAAAAACCATCGAGGTTGGGTCCATGCGCGAAAGCAGTAGCCCAATCGCGCGGATGCCCCACTCATGACATCGAGCCGTCATGAATGGGGCATCCGTGGATTGGCTGGCTGGGCCGATTATTGCCTGTCGTCATTGCTTCTCGTAGACGGCGGTGCTGGAGACCTTCTTGCCTGCGGGGTCGGCGGAGTGCATCGATACCGTGCGCGTTTTGCCATCAGCCGATACCACGATGCGTGCAGTCGCCACGACTTTGCCCGCCTTATGGTTTTCCAGCGTCAAGGTGTGCTCGTTCACTTTGGTGTAGGAGCGTTCGTCTGCAGCCGGGTCGCCCGTCAGAGGGTAGGGTTTGCCGTCAAATTTGCCGGTCCAGTCCGTGTGGTTGGATTTGCCATCCGCGAGGGTTCCATCGGTGCTGACTTTGGTGTTGTCGCCATCCGCCGTATAGACGACGGTTGTGTTTTTGATGGAGCCTGTAGGGATGTGCGATTTAGCTTCGTTGAGTTTCCACGTGCCCATCTGGGGCGACTGGGCAAATGAAGCGACAGCTCCGGCAAAGCATAGCGCCAGAGACAGGGCAAGGACTTTTCTTTTCATGGTTATCTCCTTCGGAATTTACGGCGAAGTCAGGCCCATGTTTCTGTTGCAGCCCGAAACTATACGCCCTAAATTATTCCTCGTGGGAGATTTTCGAAGCCCGTGCGGGCTGGGATGCGGTCCTCGGTGTCGTGGCGTCCGCCAGAAAAGAAATGATGAAGCCGAGATTACGATGGTTCTTCATTCCCGCTCGACATCATCCATCCGCTTGCCCCAAATGCACGCCTCGAGAGGATTTCCGAGCGCAGCCTCTCCAGAGACTGCAAAATGAACGGCAGTCCGCCCTCTTCATAATGTTCGCTGTGGTCAACGTTTCCGACTAGGCCCCCGGTCACCACCTCGGGACCCATGACAAGATGAGCTTGCATGGCGACCAATGCTTCGCGCAGCTTATGAAGCGCGCGTACTCCGCCCGTAAATCGGCCGCTAGCCGGCGATTGCGTCACGTTTCGCACGGGGCTTTCGGCGAGCAGCTGGTAAGCCAGCGAAGAACTGACGATCGAAACGGGTTTGTTTTTGAAACAGGACTCGAACGCGGGACGAGATGCCCAGCCCAGCGCATTCTGTAAAACGTCTGGAATTCCATGGTCGTATTCTGGTGTCGCAATCAGGACCCCATCGCTTTCCGCAATGAGTTTCTTCATATTCTCGACTGCCGGCGGGCATTCATGATCCTCGTTGTAGTGCGGGATCTCTTCGAGAGTCATTACGTCGATCGACATCGAAGCCGATCTCCTTCGCGCCAGAGCCCCAAGAATGGCTGTGCTGAAAGAATCTTTCCGTAGGCTTCCCGAGATCCCGAGAATTCGAACCTGCTCTTGTGCTGCCACGTCTGTCTCCGAGGCGTTCATGCCCACCCGCCAGATTAGGAAATGATTGGAGGCATCGAGAGTTCTTCCACCCCCTAGTTGCAAGATACGGCGGCGGCCTGATATCGGTGAAATACTTTGTTCCTGTTACTCTGATCGTCGAGAGCTATCAGCCATGGAACTCAGGCAAGTTCGTTATTTCGTTGCCGTCGCCGAAACCTTAAATTTTCGACAGGCAAGCAATCTCCTGCATGTCTCCCAGCCTTCATTGAGCGTCCAGATCAAGCAACTTGAGGATGAGCTCGGCGTCGCTCTTTTCCGGCGGTCCAAGCGACATGTTGAGATCACACGCGCAGGCGAGGCTTTCCTGTCTGCGGCGCGAGAAATCTTATTGAAGGTTAAGCAAGCCTCGGCTGCGGCAGGGCATGCGGAGAGCGGCGAGGCAGGAACGATCCGGCTCGGTTTTATTCCTACGGCGAGCTTCCACATTCTGCCCCGGCTTCTCGACAAGATGAGAACCGCTCTTCCTCTTGTGAAGGTGGAGCTGCATGAAGCGCCTGAAGCTCTGCAGGTCCCGGGAATTCAGTCGGGAGCCTTCGATATCAGTATTGGACATTTAGCTGATAGCTACGACCAAATCGAGAGTATGTTACTGGTCCGGGAGCCCATCGTTGTGGCCCTTCCGAAAGGGCACAAAGCTGCCCGCAAGAGGGCCGTGGCCTTAAAAGATCTTGAGGGCGAACTTTTTATGATTCCCTCGAAGGATCTATTCCCGAGTCTGCATCAACTCATCGCTACGGCCTTCGTACAAAACCACGTGCCATTGAATAAATATCAAATGGTGGAGCATTTCCAAACCGCGGTGGCTCTCACCATGGCCGGTACCGGATTTGCGTTCCTTCCCTTTTGGGCAAAAACTCTTGTTCCTGAAGCCGTCGTTTTGCGCCCTCCGAGTTTCGCGATTCGACCGCTGGAGACCTATGCTCTATGGTCGCGCGGAAATGTGGACCCACTGATTCAACGCGTGCTCAGTCTGTTCAAAGAAGTCAGGAGAGATTTAAGAGCATCCTGGTCGGCGTAGCAGGGTCTCCGAGTCGAACTGTAAACAAAAACAGCCAACTTTCGCGGGCTCTTTTAGATAGTCTCTGGCTGGAAATTCGACGGTCAAATCAAACTGGCGGAGAGTGGGGGATTCGAACCCCCGATAGAACTTTTGGTCCTATAACGGTTTAGCAAACCGCCGCCTTCAGCCACTCGGCCAACTCTCCTGCGGGGTAGAGCTTGATTATAGCCTGTGACCCCACACCCCGGCGAACCGCCCGCGCAGCTGGCCCCATTTAGCGATACATTGCAAGCAGCACCGCCCCACGCCCCCTCTTGGAGAACGCCGCCATCGACCTCGCGACCCGCCCGTCCCCCACGCGGCCCCTGCACCATAGCTTCCCTGCCCGAAGCAAGATGCGTCTCCTGCCGCTACTCGGCGCCACCTACTTCATGGTCGCCGGCGGTCCTTACGGCCTCGAAGACATCATCGGCAAGGCCGGCTACGCACGCGCCCTCCTCCTTCTCGCCATCATTCCCCTTATCTGGAGCTTGCCCACCTCGCTGATGGTCGGCGAACTGGCGAGCTCCATCCCAGCCGAAGGCGGCTTCTATGTCTGGGTCCGCCGCGCCCTCGGCCGCTTCTGGGGCTTTCAGGAGGCCTGGCTCTCCCTCGCAGCAAGCATCTTCGACATGGCCATCTATCCCACCATCTTCGTTCTCTACCTCGGCCGCCTCGCGCCCACCTGGACAGACGGCTATCGCGGAACCCTCTGGGCCCTCGCCGTCGTCCTCGGCTGCACGCTCTGGAATCTCACCGGCGCAAAAGCCGTTGGCCAATCTTCCGTCGCCCTCTTTTGCGTGCTGCTCGCGCCCTTCGTCATCCTCGTCACCGCCGGCCTCTGGACGTGGCACGGCCACGGCACCGGCGCGCTGCTGCACTCCGTCGGAGCCCCCGATCTCGCCGGCGCCATCGCCGTCACCATGTGGAACTACATGGGCTGGGACAACGCCAGCACCGTCGCACAAGAAGTAGAAGACCCGCAGCAAAACTATCCTCGCGCCATGCTCGGCGCCACCGCGCTGGTCGCCTTCACCTACATTCTCCCGCTCACAGCCGTGGCCCTCGCCGGCCTCGCGCCCAGCCAGTTCTCTACCGGCGCGTGGACCGACGCCGCCCACATCCTCGCAGGTCCACTCCTCGCGCTCGCTGTCGTAGCCGGCGGCATGATCAACGGCGTCGGCATGTTCAATCCGCTCATGATGAGCATTACCCGCGTGCCTTTTGCGATGGCGGAAGACGGCCAGGCTCCGCGAGTCCTCCTTCGCCGCACCAAACTCGGAGTCCCGTGGGTCAGCGTGCTGGCCTGCGCGGCAATCTGGGGCCTAGCTCTGCGCTTCACCTTCGAGCGCCTCATCTCCATCGACCTCGTGCTCTACGGCGGGTCCCTCATCCTGGAGTTCGTCGCGCTCGTCGTCCTGCGCCGCCGCGAGCCCAACCTTCATCGCCCCTTCCGCGTTCCCGGAGGCACGCCCGGAGCGATCGCCATCGGCATCGGCCCCACCCTGCTCATCGCCTTCGCCCTCTGGGCCGCGCGCAATGAGCACGTCCTCGGCCTCAACGCTCTGCTTTTCGCCGCCACGGTAGGCCTCGCCGGAGCCGCAGTCTACGGCGTCACCAAACTCGTCCGCCGCCGCACCTGATCCCAAAACAAAAGCGGCTCGCGCCTGCAGCTTCCGCCACAATCCACGAGCCGCCTTCAAACCCTGACAACCGCTTAAGCTTTGACCTTGTTATCCCCGGCCTTGCTCTTTCTCTCCACAAACGCAGCCTGCGACTTGCTGATCAGCGCGCGCGCGGCAGCCGCGTCCTTCCATCCCCGCACTTCGACCCGCTTCCCTTCCAGGTCCTTGTAGATCGAGAAGAAGTGCTTGATCTCCCGCAGAATATGCGGATACACCTGCGAGTAGTTCGCCACATCGGCATAGCGCGGATTGCCCTCGCCCACCGCAAGGATCTTTTCGTCCGGCTGCCCCTGGTCGATCATATCCAGCACCCCGATGGGCCGAACCTGCAATACGCATCCGGTAAAGCTCGGCGAGTCCACCAGCACCAGCACATCCAGCGGATCGCCATCCTCGGCATGCGTGCTTGGAATAAAGCCGTAATCTCCGGGGTAATGCACCGGCGAGAACAAGTTGCGATCCAGGCGAAAGACGTGCAGCTTTTTGTCGTACTCATACTTATTGATGCCATCTAACGGAATCTCAATGACGGCATTCACCAGCTCGGGGGCACTCTCACCCACCGGCAGTTCAAGGTAATTCGGCATATAGTTCGGGGTCTCTTCTTCTCTCAACGATTTCAATCCAGGCAATTCGCACGATGCCGCAGAACCGGCCCGCTGAACACAGACTGCGGAAAACAGCCAGTGATCTCAGACACAGTGCGATGTCTCCTTAACAGTCTAACGTCAGTCTGCAGGCCAGGCCTCTCCCGCCCCTACAGCGACCCGGCGGATCCCCCTGCCCGCAAGGCCTTTTTGCTGCACAACATCCAACGAAACCCTCCGGCAATCGCCGTCGGGGCAGTTCCTGATGCTAGGCTGGAAGATGGGAGTTTGATCCACCTTGATCGAGTCACAAATTTACGCAAAATCAACCAGCACTAGCCTGCATCCCGAGGGCAGCAGCCGCTTTATTCGCGCCTGCCTCAGGCAGCCCGTGGATCGCACGCCCGTCTGGTTCCTCCGCCAGGCCGGCCGCTATATGCCCGAATACATGGCCGTGCGCAAGCATCACTCCCTGCTCGACATCTGCCGCACTCCCGACATCGCCGCCGAAGTCACCATCACCGCCGCCGAGCGCCTCGACGTCGACGCCGCCATCATCTTCGCCGACCTCCTCCTTCCCCTCACCCCCATGGGCCTCGACTTCGAGTTCGTCGCCGGCGAAGGTCCGCAAGTCCACACGCCCATCCGCTCCCTCGAGCACATCCAGGCCCTCCGCATCGATCGCGTCGACGAACTCTCCTACGTCGCCAGGGCCATCGAAAAAGTCGCCGCGCACTTCTCCACGCCCCGCGCCGATGGCGATCGCCTCGGCATCATCGGCTTCTGCGGAGCGCCCTTCACCCTCGCCAGCTACATGATCGAAGGCGGCAGCTCCCGCAACTACGTCGAAGCCAAGAAGATGATGTACGCCAACGACGGCGCGTGGCCTCTCCTCATGGAGAAGCTCAACACCGTCCTCGTCGCCTACGCGCAGCAGCAAGTAGAAGCCGGCGCCGACTGCATCCAGATCTTCGACTCCTGGGTCGGCGCCCTCTCCGTCACCGACTACCGCCAGTACTGCCTCGCCCCCACCACCGAGCTCGTCCAGCGCGTCAAAGCCCTCGGCGTCCCGGTCATCTACTTTGGCGTCGATACCGCTTCCATGCTTCCCGCCATGGCCGAAACCGGGGCCGACGTCCTCGGCCTAGATTGGCGCATCCCCCTCGACGACGGCTGGCGTGCGGTAGGTCCCGGCTGCGGAGTCCAGGGCAACCTCGACCCCATCACCCTCTTCGCCCCCCTCGACGTCCTCGAATCCCGCGTCCGCGAAGTCCTCACCCTGGCCGCCGGCCGCCCCGGACACATCTTCAACCTCGGCCACGGCATCGTTCCCGGGACCCCCGTCGACAACGTCATCCAGGTCGTCGAATGGGTCAAGCAGTTCTCGACCCCGTTCGGCGTCAACGCGCCGCGCATCTAAACTTCAGAGGCCCACCCGTACATGAGTGCTGAATCCACCAGCCGGCGCACCGCAATTCTCCTGCTCGCCCATGGCACGCCGGACAAACTCAGCGAGATGTCCGAGTACCTGCAGAAGGTGACCGGCGGCCGCCCCATGCCCAGGGAAGTCGTCCAAGAGCTCCAGCACCGCTACGCCCAGATCGGCCTTACGGAAACTAAACCCGGCCTCGGTGGAGATCGCCTGCCCGAAGGCCCACCGCTCACCCACTGGACCCTCCTGCAAGCCCGCATGCTGGGTGAGTTGCTCGGCCAGCACGTCTACGTCGGCATGCGCAACTGGCATCCCTACATCGCCGACGTCGTCGCGCAGATGCGTGCGGATGGCGTGCAGCACGCGCTCGTCCTCTGCCTCGCGCCGCAGAACTCCCGCACCTCCACCGGCCTCTATCGCCGCGCCCTCATGGCTGCCGTCGGCGACAGCTTCAGCGTGGACTTCATCGCCGGCTGGGCCGACGAACCACTCCTCGCTCAGGCCTTCGTCGAGCGCATCTGGCCGGCCTGGGCCGAAGCCTGCGCCGTCACCGGCACGCGCGTCCCCATCCTCTTCACCGCGCACGCCGTTCCCTGCCGCACCATCATGTCCAGCATCCCCGCGCCCGCCCCCCCGCCCGGCGCGCCCATTCCCGCCGACGGCATTCAGAACTACGGCACTGCCCAGAACCCCGACCCCTATCCCGTCGAGTGCAAGCAGACCGCCGCATCCATCGCCGCCGCCCTTCGTCCCGTCGGCCTCACCGACGACGACTGGTTCTTCGCCTTCCAATCCCAGGGCATCGCCGGCGCTCCCTGGATCGGCCCCACCGTCCCCGACACCCTCAAGGCGCTCGCCGACGCCGGCCACGTTGCGGTCGTCCTCCAGCCCGTCGGCTTCCTCTGCGACCACGTCGAGATACTCTACGACATCGACATCGACTTCAAGCAGCAGGCCGCCGACCTCGGCCTCCAGCTCTGGCGCGCCGACAGCCTCAACGCCTCCCCCACCCTCATCCGCGCCATCGAGAGCGCTCTCCACCGCGCCTCCACACACCTCGACCCCAACGCCGCACCCGAACTCACCCCCGGTCGCCCCGCTCACACCAAAGCGTAAAATCTACTCATGGGAATCACCCGCCAGCAAGCCCTCGACTGCTTCGCCTCCGACGACCTCATCGGCATCGGCATGGAGGCCGACGCACTCCGCCGCACCCTCCACCCGGAAGGCGTCGTCACCTACACCATCGACCGCCTCATCCCCTGCACCACCCCCGACCTCGAAACCTCCTACGCCAGCGCTCACAAGTCCGTAGCCATGGGTGCGACCGGCCTGCTCCTCCCAGCGATCACCCACCAGCAGGTCACCCTTGATCACTACGAGTCCCTCTTCTATGGCATCAAGCAGCGTTTTCCCGGAATCCAGCTGCACGGCCTATCGGCGACTCAGATTCTCGCGCTCGCAGCTGAATCCGGTATTTCTCTGCGCGACACCATCGCCCGCCTGCGCGATGCAGGTCTCGATTCAATCGCCGGCAGCGCGGTCATTTTCAACGACGAGATTCGAAAACGCGCCGTACCAGACAAGTGCACCACAGCGGAATGGGTCAACGTCCATCGCACCGCCCATCAGTTAGGCCTGCGCACCAAGGCGGCTATGATCTTCGGCGTCGGCGAAACCATCGCCGACCGTGTGACCCATCTCGAAATCCTCCGCAGCCTCCAGGAAGAGACCGGCGGCTTTACCGCCTTCACGCCGCTCGCTTGCCAGCCTGGCGTTGCCATCGTGCCGCCCGAGGTCCCCGAGCCCACCGCAGTCGAGTACCTGACCACCCTCGCCGTCGGCCGCCTCTACCTCGACAACATCCAGAACCTGCAAGGCTCCTGGGCCACCCAGGGCCTCAAGGTCCTGCAAATGGGCCTCCGCTTCGGCGGCAACGACGTCGGCTCCGTCCTTCTCGAAGAACGTTTCGGCAAGCCCGGCGGCGCCACCGAAGAAGAACTTCGCCGCATCATCCGCGAAGCCGGCTTCAAGCCCGTCCAGCGCGATACCCTCTTCCGCACCATGTTCCTCAATTAGCCCACCGCCGCGCCGATCGAACCCTCTTCTCGATCGCAAGAACGCGCGGCACCGCAATCTCCGCGCCCACACGCAACCCGCTCGCACTCTCAAACGCTCTGAACCAACACACGCGCATCGCGTAAAATCGAACCGTTCGCCTTCTCAACCGGAGACCCTTCTGCTCAGCCAACTCAATGCGCTCGCCATGCTCGTCACCTCGCACGGTCTAGGGCACTATTGGAAGACACATTACGCTGACCACACCTTCCGCAACGTCTATCGCTGGAACGCCTTCGACATCAGCCTGCTCATCCCCTACTTCCTGGTGATGGTCATCCTCGCCTTCTACGGCATCCATCGCTACCAGCTCGTCTGGCTCTACTACCGCAATAAGCGCAACGAATCCCACTCGCATCTGCCGCCCTTCTCCTTCTCCGAAGCAGCCCTCCCCTTCGTCACCATTCAGCTCCCCATCTACAACGAGCAGTTCGTTATCGACCGCCTTCTCGACGCCTGCTGTCGCCTCGACTACCCCCGCGACCGCTTCGAGATCCAGCTCCTCGACGACTCCACCGACGAGACCGTCGGCGTCGCCTCCGCCATGGTCGCGCGCTTCGCCGCCGGCACTCAAGGCCTGGACCCCCAGCCCGTCTACTACCTCCACCGCACCAACCGCCACGGCTACAAAGCCGGCGCTCTCGAAGAAGGCCTCCGCACCTCCAAGGGCGAGCTCATCGCCATCTTCGACGCCGACTTCGTACCTCCGCCCACCTGGCTCCGCAGCGTCGTCCACCACTTCGCCGAGCCCGGCGTCGGCATGGTCCAAACCCGCTGGACCCACCTCAATCGCAACTACAGCTTCCTCACCCAAGTGGAAGCCATTCTCCTCGACGGCCACTTCGTCCTCGAGCACGGCGGCCGCTCCCGCGCCGGCGTCTTCTTCAACTTCAACGGCACCGCCGGCATGTGGCGCCGCCAGGCCATCGACGAAGCCGGCGGCTGGCAACACGACACGCTGACCGAAGACACCGACCTCAGTTACCGTGCGCAACTCAAGGGCTGGAAATTCAAATACCTCCAGGACGTCGAGTGCCCCGCCGAACTCCCCATCGAGATGACCGCCTTCAAAACTCAGCAAGCCCGCTGGGCCAAGGGTCTCATCCAGGTCGGCAAGAAAACCCTCCCCAACATCCTCCGCTCCGACATCTCCCGTCACCAGAAGCTCGAAGCGTGGTATCACCTCACCGCCAACATCAGCTACCCGCTCATGATCATCCTCTCCGTCCTCCTGATGCCCGCCATGATCATCCGCTCCTGGCAGGGCCCGATGCAGATGTTCCTTATCGACTTCCCACTCTTCATGGCCTCCACCATGAGTGTCTCCACTTTCTATCTCGTCAGCCAGAAAGAACTCTTCCCCCGCACCTGGTACAAGACCTTCCTCTATCTCCCCTTCCTCATGTCGCTCGGCGTCGGCCTCTCGGTCACCAATACCAAGGCCGTCCTCGAAGCCCTCTTCGGCATCAAGAGCGCCTTCGCCCGCACTCCGAAATATCGCGTGCAGAAGAAAGGCGAAAAGTCGCAGGCCAAGAAATATCGCAAGCGCCTCGGCATCATCCCCTGGATCGAGCTCCTCATCGGCTGCTACTTCGCCGCCACCATCTACTACGCCGTCTCCACCGAAAACTACTTCACTGTGCCGTTCCTCATGCTCTTCGTCCTCGGCTACTGGTACACCGGCCTGCTGAGCATCTTCCAGGGCCTCTTCGAACGCAAGGGCTCCCAGGGCGACGAGATCCACGAGAAGCCCTACCCCGTCGGCGTCTAGAACAAATCCCTTCACGTCCATCAGACATTCGTCATCTCGACCGGAGCATCACGCTTTTTTTGTCATGCGCAATGGAGAGATCCCTGCATTGGTGCTTGCCGTTGCCCTTGCTTTTCTTTCTGTCATTCCCTCTGGGAATCTGCTGTTTGCCGGTTGCCCCACAAATCTGATCCACGCAAAAGAGAGGCCCTCATTCGCGGGCCTCTCTTCACATCTGGTCTAGTAACTAAAACCGTATCCCAAACGTTATCGGAAAATAAAACGTGTGGTTGCTGTTCGCAGGATAGAAATTCGTCGTGGTGTCCGTCACCGTAGCCAGGCTTGCCGGCGTATTCACGATGCCATACCGCTGAGAGTTCGCGATGAACACATACCGCGTCTCCACGTACAACCGGGCATTCGTCTCGGACGAAAACTTAAACGTGCCCCCGACGCCTACATCGAATCCCGGCGCATTCGACGTGTAGAAATCGAAGTTGTAGGTCCCATAGTAGATCCCGCAATAGTAGTAGCAGACAAACTGTGCAGACGGCAGCGTAAAGTTCGCGGTCTTATGATAGAAACCCACGCCTGCCTTCACATACGGCACAAACGTACCGTCCGAAGGGAACGTCCACGTCGGCTCCAGCGAGAACGACCAGATATGGCTGTTTCCATCCAACAGATACTGCACCGAGTAGTGGGAGAAAAGGTAATCATAGATGGCAATCTGGTTGTCGAGCGCGCCCTTGGTGAACCCAAACTGATCCCAATCAAACTCGATCGGCAACGAGAAATGCCTGCTAAAGCGCGGCCCGACACCCACCTGGATGCTGAAGTTCGGCGTCAAATAGTCCGACGTATTCGCAACCGGTACGGTCAAGCCCGCACCGCCATACGCCGTCCACTTGAAGGAATCATCCTCGTTCGTTCCGTTCGGCCGATATCCCGGCCGCCCACTCGTCTGCGCATGCCCTCCGCCCGCACCAACCATCATCTTGCTGAAGTCCGGCAGCGGCGCAACCACCAACGCCTCCGTCTGCTCAGCCGCACTCGACGAGTAAGCCGGGACAAGCCCGCTTATGTCACTCGCGCCCGACGCCGCAAAGTTACTCTGAGCGCTCATCATCCCGGCGCCGGCGCCAACTACCGCCACCACCACCAAGCCACGCGCAACACGAGAGAGGCACGAACCAGACCGGCCGCGCAGGCTCTCTGAGGTTTCGATAAATTCTGACATATGGACTCCTGTAAGTCAGCGGCCAGGAACAGCAATCAGCTACCGAACAAGCGTCTCCGCCGTACCTTTAGGCCGTCTGATAAATCGGCAGTCTTAACACCGTACTCCCTTGGACGAGGAATGTTTGCCGCAGGATTACTTTTTTCATGCCATGAGAGCCCGCAAACCCAGCTCGCTCCACGCGCGACCGCTAAACCTAGTGTCTTCAATATGAAACAACCACCTCGCCCCTCGTACACTATTGACTAACCATGTCCATCGCTTCCAACCTCGAAGGGTTACAGAACCAAATCGTCGACGCCTGCGCCCGCGCCCATCGCGACCCCGGCACGGTCGCTCTCATGGCCGTCAGCAAGATGCATCCCGCCGAAGCCATGCGCGAAGCCTACGCCGCCGGCCAGCGCCTCTTCGGAGAAAACCGCGTCCAGGAATGGCAAACCAAACGCGCCGAACTCGCCGACATCTTCCCGTCGGCGCAGGCGCACTTGATCGGCCCGCTGCAAAACAACAAGACCGCCAAAGCCGCCGAGATCTTCGATGCCATCGACACCCTCGACTCCCTCAAAACCGCAGAACGCCTCAACGCCACAGCGCACTCTATCAACAAAGCTCTCCGCATCCTCATCGAGGTCAAACTCTCTCCAGAAGACACCAAGCACGGCCTCGCCCCCGAAGACCTCCCCGCGCTCCTCCGCGCCCTCGAGCCGCTCACGCATCTCCAACCCTGCGGCCTCATGACCGTTCCTCCCTTCGACGAAAATCCAGAAACCGCGCGCCCCTATTTCCAACACCTCCGCCGTCTACGCGACCAGCACCTCTCCCTCTGCCACACGCTCACCGAACTCTCCATGGGTATGTCCAACGACTTCGCCGTCGCCATCGAAGAGGGTTCCACCACCGTCCGCATCGGCACCGCCATCTTCGGCAAGCGCGCATACGCATGAGCCTCGCCCTCCGCGCCACCACCAACGGCTGCACCCTCAACGTCCGCGTTCATCCCGGCGCCCGCCGCAACGCCATCACCGGCACCCACGACGGCGCTCTGAAAATATCTCTCACCACCCCACCCACCGACGGCCGCGCCAACGCCGCCCTCATCGCTTTCCTCGCCGAAATGCTCAACATTCCCCGCGCCCGCATCACGCTCACCACCGGCGCAACCAGCCGCACCAAAACCCTCCACCTCGAAGGCCTTACCCCCGAAGCCCTCAGCGCAGCACTCGAACCCAGCCTCGCCTAACGCCTGCGCGTCCGCGCCATCGCAATCCCCGCAATCAACGTCACCGCACCCCCCGCAAACAACCCCGCCATCGCCCCCGACAGCCGCACTTCTGGCTGCATCGCCCCCCGGCTCGCCACATGCCCCATCACCGCCCGCGCAGTGAACCACCCCACGCCCGCAAACACCGCCACCAACATCAGCGCCCGCAAAGCCACGCGCATCCCACTACTCCTAACTCTCGCCCTCCGCGTAGGACCGCGAAGCCCTCGCCGTCCCGCGTAGGACTATTCCCACTCGATCGTGCCCGGCGGCTTCGACGTAATGTCATACACCACGCGATTGATCCCCCGAACCTCGCTCACAATCCTGCTCGAGATCGCGCGCAGCACCTCGTACGGCAGCGCCGCCCAATCCGCCGTCATGCCATCCTCGCTCTCCACCGCTCGAATCGCGCACGTATACGCATACGTCCTCTGATCGCCCATCACGCCGACCGTCTTGATCGGCAGCAACACTGCAAAACTCTGCCACACCTTCCGATACAGCCCCGCGCGCTTGATCTCCGCGGTACAAATCGCATCCGCCTCCTGCAGAATCGCAACCCGCTCCGGCGTCACCTCACCCAGAATTCGCACCGCCAGCCCCGGCCCGGGAAACGGCTGCCGCTCCAAAATCTCCTCCGGCATCTGCAAGTCGCGACCAATCCTCCGCACCTCGTCCTTGAACAAATCGCGCAGCGGCTCAATCAACTTCAGCTTCATGTCTTCAGGCAGCCCGCCCACATTGTGGTGACTCTTGATCACGTGCGAAGGCCCATGAACACTGGCCGATTCAATCACATCCGGATAAAGCGTCCCCTGCACAAGCCAGGCTACTTCCTCCCCCGCAGACTTCTCGGCCTCAAAAATCTTCTTCGCCTCATCGTCGAACACCGCAATAAATTCATTGCCAATCGCCTTCCGTTTCTTCTCCGGATCGGTCACGCCCGCAAGCTTACTCAGAAATCTTTCCGACGCGTCCACCGCAACCACATTCAAGTGCAGCTCCCCGCGCATCGTCTTCTGCACCTTCTCAAACTCATCCTTCCTCAGCACGCCATTGTTCACAAAGATGCACGTCAGCCTATCCCCAATCGCTCGCGCCACCAATACCGCCGCCACACTCGAATCCACGCCGCCCGACAGCCCGCAGATCGCATGTCCCGTCGGTCCCACCTGCTCGCGAATCTTCGCCACCGTCGACGCAATAAAATGTTCCGGCGTCCAATCCTGCTTCACCCCACAAATATCCACCGCGAAATTCCGCAGCAGCTCCATCCCCTGCTTGGTATGCGCAACCTCCGGATGAAACTGCACGGCCCACATCTTCCGCGCCTCATCCGCAATCCCCGCAATTGCATTCGACGTCCGCGCCGTCACCCGAAATCCCGGCGCCAGTGACTCCGCGTGATCTCCATGCGACATCCACACCGACATCGTTGCCGGCAACCCCGTAAACAACGACGTCTCGTCCACCACGTTCACCTCGGCGTGCCCATACTCGCGCGCATCCGCCGGCACCACGCGCCCCCCGAGGTGGTGCGTCATGAACTGCAGCCCATAACAAATTCCAAGAATCGGCAGCCCTGTATCGAGCACCGCCTTATCGGCCTTCGGCGCCGCATCGTCATACACACTCGAAGGCCCGCCCGACAACACAATCCCCTGCGGCTTAAGCGCAAGTATCTTCTCGAGCGGCGTCGTGCAAGGCAGCACCACTGAGAACACATTGAACTCGCGAATCCGCCGCGCAATCAGCTGCGTATACTGCGAGCCGAAGTCGAGAATGACGATAGTCGAGGAGACCGGGGTGACCGGCGTTGCGGGAGCTGATGTGCCAGGAGTGTCCACGTATTCAGTGTAAATCGCCCGCCTGTGGGCGATTTATTCGCTCTTATCCTTCTGACGCGTCGAGGCTACCGCACCCATCAAGCCGCCGCCGAACAGCAGGATCGCAATCGCAATCGTCCAGTGCTGCGGCATGTGAACCAGGTGACAGACATACAGCACGCCAACAATCAAAATGAGCGTCCCGAGAGCATAAAGAGCGAACGACATGACCTTGTCCTCCAGAGCGAAAAGGCACTCTCGCAAGATAGATGCCTTTTACCGCGCTCGCGACCGGCCGGAATCAGGAAAATTGTAGGCCCGCCATAGCGACAGATACGCCGCCGACCGCACCACGTGAAAATAATCCGACATCCCGAGGTAAACCAGCCCCACCCCAACCCACCAGCAATTCAAAAACGTCTGCGTCTCCACGCTCGAAAACGGCAGCGGCGAAGCCGAGAACACCATCGCCAGAACAATCAGCGCAATCCGCACAATGTTCATCACCATATTGATCTCGATCAGCTTGCCCCTCGCCCCGCCACTCCGAAACGCCGCCTCCAGAGCACCGCCCGGCCCCAATCCAAGCTGCATCGCCAGCAGTGGCGCCAGGTAAAACGGCCAGCTCACCGCACCCCACAAAACATACAGAGCCAACGACCCCACAATCAGCATCGCGAAAAACAAAACAATACTAGGCTCCGCTCCCCGAGCCGCCGGCCCCGTAATACTCACGCGTACCGCCGCCCCAACGCCCCACATCCAGACTCCCCAAACCACCGCCAGCAATCCCGCCCGCAGCGTCCCCAGCACCAGCGTCGTAAATCCTCGCGCCTGCAGCGCACCATCCAGCCGCCGCAACACCACCGTCCGCCCCACCGCCGCAACAACCAGCCAAAGTAAAATCACCAGCGGCGCAAGCCACTGAAGCACCGGCCCAGCGTATAGCCAAAGTGCATTGGCCGCGGCCTCGAAACTCGCGAGAGCGGCAACAGGCTGAAACACCGACGCACTCCGCACCCCAACAAAGTCAACGCCGAAACCTCTCCCGTACCTCCCAAACGCGACACCCGCGATGCACAGAGCAACCATGCCCACGAGCCATCGCCACCCAACTTCCAGACCGGCCAGCGAAGGCCGCTTCCACACCGCCGTCATCACGCCCACAAACGACTGCGTCCCCCGCACCGGAGCCTTCGTTACTTCCTGCTTCCTACTTCCTGCTTCCTGCACCTACTTCACCACCAGGTTCACCAATTTACCCGACGCCTTATGGATTACCAGGTGCTTAACAATCGTCTTCCCAGCCAACCGCGCCGCAACCTTCTCGTCAGCCAGCGACGCAGCCTTAATCGCAGCCTCATCCGCGTCGGCGGCCAGCTTGATCACGTTCGCGAGCTTGCCATTGACCTGCACGGGAATCTCAATCTCGCTCTCGCGCGCCAGTTCCGCATCGGCCACCGGCCACGGTTGCTGAAACACATCCGAAGTCTCGCCAAGATCCTTCCACAGCTCGGCGGCCAGGAACGGCGCAAACGGCACCAGCAGCAGCGTCAGCGTGCGCAGCAACTCTGCAATCGTCGCCGGATCCACCTCACCCGAGTCCATCGCCGCTTCCGCCGCATAGACCTCGTTCACCAGGATCATGATCGCGGCGATGCAAGTATTAAAGTGCCAGCGCCCGTTGAAGTCCTCGGTGATCTTCGCAATCGTCTGGTGCAGTGTCCTCAGCAGCGCCGCCCCCGCCACCGTTTGCCCCGCAAACTGCTCCGGCGAAATCTCATCTCCACGGACGCCTTTTTCGATGTACCGCACGGCCGGGCTGTACTTCCCAACCAGGCGGTACATCCTCGCCAGGAACCGGCTGATCCCCGCAACACCCTCTTCCTGCCATTCCAAATCGCGATCAGGCGGCGCTGCAAACAACGCGTACATTCGCGTCGCGTCCGCCCCATACTTCTCAATCATTAAGTCCGGGCTCACCACGTTGCCCTTGGACTTCGACATCTTCGCCCCGTCCTTGATCACCATCCCCTGCGTAAACAAGCGCTCCGCAGGTTCCGAATTCGCAATTAATCCCAAGTCGCGCATAACCTTCGTCCAGAACCGCGAATAAATCAAATGCAGAATCGCGTGCTCCACACCGCCGATATATTGATCAATCGGAAACCAGTAATTCGCCTTCTCCGAATCAAACGGCGCGCTCGAATTCCGCGCATCCGTGTACCGGTAGAAGTACCAGCTCGAGTCGACGAACGTGTCCATCGTGTCGGTCTCACGCCGCGCCGGCCCACCGCATACCGGGCACGTCGTGTTCACAAACTCCGGAACCTTCCCTAGCGGCGACCCACCCTCCTGCGTAATCTCAATCTGCTCCGGCAACAGCACCGGCAGCGCACTCTCGGGCAGCGCCACCACTCCACCAGCCTTCACACCTTCATGCCCGTTCGTGCAATACACCATCGGAATCGGCGTGCCCCAATACCGTTGCCGGCTAACTCCCCAATCCTTCAGCCGATACGTCGTCGTCTTTTTCCCGAACCCATGCTCTTCAGCAAACCGCGCCATCTTCTCCTGCGCTTCGAGCACCGCTTCGCCCGTCCACTCGCCAGAATCAATCAGCACCGCATCATCTTCCTCGCCATACGGCAGCGCCAGCCCCTCCGTATCTACATTCGGCGCGACAACCCGCTTCACCGCCAGCCCATACTTCGTCGCAAACTCAAAGTCCCGCTCATCATGCGCCGGCACGCTCATAATCGCGCCCGTACCGTAATCCGCCAAAATATAATTCGCCACCCAGATCGGCAGCGTCTCGCCGTTGAACGGATTCACCGCCGTCTTCCCCGTAGCCACGCCGTGCTTTTCAATGTTGCCGATGTCCCCCGTCTCGCGCGCGGCCTTCTGCTCAGCAATCATCGCCTCCACGGCGGACGCCAGCTTCGCATCCGTCTTCACCCACTCCTTCACCAGCGCATGCTCAGGAGCCAGCTGGATCGACGTAGCCCCAAAGATCGTATCGATACGCGTAGTGAACACCTTAATCGGCGCAGTGTTCGCCATCGCCGTCACATGGAAGCTAACCTCCGCGCCCTCGCTCCGCCCAATCCAGTTGCGCTGCATCGTGCGCACCTTCTCAGGCCAGCCCGGCATCACGTCGAGTCCATCCAGCAACTCATCCGCATACTTCGTGATCCTCAGAAACCACTGCTCCAACTCGCGCTGCTCCACGATCTGGTCTTCATGCCGCCAGCAACATCCGCCAACCACCTGCTCGTTCGCCAGCACGGTCGCGCATTGCGGACACCAGTTCACCTTGCTCGATCGCCGATACGCCAGCCCCCGCTCCACCATCTTCAAAAAGAACCACTGATTCCAGCGATAGTAGTCCGGCAAACACGTAGCAATCTCCGTCCCGGCCCAGTCATAGCTGTAGCCGATCCGCCGCATCTGGACCTTCATCTGCTCAATGTTCTTCAGCGTCCACTCACGCGGGGGCGTGTTGTTCTTCAGCGCCGCATTCTCCGCTGGCAATCCAAACGCGTCCCACCCCATCGGGTGCAGCACGTTGTATCCACGCATCCGCATAAACCGCGCCAGCGCATCGCCAATGGCGTAATTCCGCACGTGCCCCATGTGCAACTGCCCGCTCGGATACGGCAGCATCTCCAGGCAATAAAACTTCGGCTTCCCGCTAGTATGCGGCTCCGCAGCGTAGAGATCCGGCTGCGCATCCCACAGCGCCTGCCAGCGCGGCTCAATCTCCGCCGGGTTATAGCGCAACGCCTCGTTCTTCTCCGCACCGCTTCCGTCTGCCGCGACAGCGGCCTTTGTCGTCTTCACATCGTCCATACCTCATTGTAAAGAAAACCGACTCCTCGCCCTCACCCACACCGCTAGCCCCACCACGCGAAGCCCCTCGCCGTCCGCGCAGGACCCTGTGGTAGCTTGTCTCTCTGGAGAAATCATGCGTCTGCCCCGTCTTCTATTCGCCAGCCTCTTCGCTCTCACCTTCTTCGCCGGTATCGCCCAAGCCTCCGACCCGCTCAAGATCAAGACCGACAAAGGCAGCGTCGAAGGCACCTACACCACCGACCACCAGGTCCGCATCTTCAAGGGCATTCCCTACGCCGCGCCGCCCGTCGGCAACCTTCGCTGGCAGCCACCGCAGCCCGCCGCCAAGTTCTTCGGCACCTTCGCCGCCAAAGACTTCGGCCACCACTGCTACCAGACCAACCCCTTCGCCGACATGACCTTCAACGACCCTGGCCCCAGCGAAGACTGCCTCACCCTCAACATCTGGGCTCCCGCCAAGGCCGCGCCCGGCTCGCTTCCCGTCATGGTCTGGATTCACGGCGGCGGCTACACTGCAGGCAGCGCGTCCGAGCCCCGTCACGACGGCCAGTTCCTCGCCCATCGCAACGTCATCATCGTCACCCTCAACTACCGCCTCGGCATCTTCGGCTTCTTCACCCACCCCGACCTAGCCGCCGAATCTCCCCACCACGCCGCCGGCAACTACGGCCTCCTCGACCAGGCTGCCGCCCTCGCGTGGGTCTCCCGCAACATCACCGCCTTCGGTGGCGACCCCAACAACATCACCCTCTTCGGCGAGTCAGCCGGCTCCTTCTCCGTCAGCGCCCAGATGGCCTCGCCCCTCTCCAAGGCCCTCATCGCCAAGGCCATCGGTGAAAGCGGCGGCGCCTTCCGCTCCAACAGTCTCAGCTTCCCCACCCTCGCCAAAACCGAGCAGGACGACGCCGACTTCGCCCAGACCGCCGTCCACGCCTCCACCCTCGCCGACCTCCGCAAGCTCTCCGCCGACGACATCATCCAGGCCGCCAGCGCCAAAACCACCCCGCTCCCACCCCGCTTCGGTCCCGTCGTCGACGGCTACTTCCTCCCCCAATCCGTCCCCGAAATCTACGCCGCCGGCAACCAGGCCCACGTCCCACTCCTCGCCGGCTGGAACGCTGACGAAGTCCGCTCCATGGTCACCATGAATCCCGTCAAGACCACCGTCGCCAGCTTCACCGCGCAGGCCACCAGGGACTTCGGCGCCCGCGCCCCCGAATTCCTCGCCGTCTACCCGGCCACCACAGATGCCCAAGCCGTCCAGTCCGCCGGCGACTTCGTCAGCGACCGCTTCATCGCCTACTCCACCTGGGCCTGGATCGAAGCCCAGGTCAAGACCGGCAACGCCCCCGTCTATCGCTATCGCTTCGACCTCGCCGCCCCCGGCGACAAGTTCCATCCCGCCGGCATCGGCGCCTTCCACTCCGACGACATCGAGTACGTCTTCGGCACCCTCGACACTCGCCAGCAAGCCACCATCCGCCCCGAGGATCGCACCCTCTCCGACCAGGTCCAGCAATACTGGACCAACTTCGCCCGCAACGGCAACCCCAACGGCTCGAACCTACCCACCTGGCCCACCTACGGCGCCTCCACCGACTGGCAGGTCATGCACCTCAACGTCCCCTCCGAAGCCAAACCCGACATCCAACGCCCCCGCTACCTCTTCTTAGACAGCGTCTGGTCCAAGCCCCAGTAGCGTTTGCCCACTCCGCCGAAGCAGCTCTCGCCGTCCGCTCAGGACAACCTCGAAGAAATCGTCGTCCTGAGCGAAGCAGATGGCGGCTCTTCGCCAGCTGCGCAGCCGAAGGACCCCGAGGCTTTCGACTCCCCCATACGCTTCATCCCTTTCTCACCACCAAACCGGGTGCCCCATTCATGACGTCCCCATCGTCATGAGGGGGTATCGCGCGAAGCGCGATAACCCCCTCCCATTCCCAAGTCCACCTCAACCCTCCTAGAGCGAGCCACGCAAACCCCCAAGCCGTCCGCTCACCCCGCCGACAGCGCCCGCAGCGCCATCACATTCCGCATCTCATCCCCCGGATCATCCACCGGAGTCTCCGCGATAAACGCCGCATGCGCAAACCTCGCGTCCTGCAGCAGCCGCCTGAACGCCGCTGCCCCAATCGTCCCCTCCCCAATATGCTCATGCCGATCCAGCTTGGACCCCATCGGCGCCTTCGCATCATTGCAGTGCCACACCTTCACCGCGTCGAACCCCATCGTCTCCCCCACCTGCTGCATCGTCGCCTCATACCCCTCCGTCGTCACGATGTCATACCCCGCCACATGCGTATGACACGTATCCAGGCAGACTCCCATCGGCGCACAAGCCTGCAGCGTGGCCACCAACTCCGCCACCTGCTCAAAGCTGCCGCCCAGCGAAAACTCCGCCCCTGCCGTATTCTCAATCAAGATCCGAAAGTCGCGATCCTGCCACGGCAGCCCGCCAATCGCCCGCTCGATCCCCTGCGCCGCCAGCCGCAGCCCCTCCTCCCGCGTCAGCCCCTTCCAACTCCCCGGATGCAGCACCAGGTACTCCGCCCCCAGCGCCAGCGCCCGCTCCACCTCGCCCCGAAACGCCTCCACCGAATTCTCCCGCACACTCTCCGTTTGCGAGCACAAATTAATCAAATAGCTCGCATGGATCGACACCGGCCCCACATCCAGTCGCGCCCGCGCCTCCCGCATCTTCGCCGCATCTTCAACCTTCACAGCCGCCGCCTTCCACTGCCGCGGACTTGAGCTGAAGATCTGAAACGTGTTCGCCCCCGCATCCGCCGCCCGCTGCACCGCCGTAAAACATCCCCCCGCCGTCCCCACATGCACGCCAATCCGCTTCTTTGCCATAAATTCAAGACTACCCCAGCCTCCGGCACCCGATCACGCTCACCCCGCCACACCCACCCCGCGCGGGAATAGTTTTCCTGCAACTGCCCACCGAAGCGTGAATTTTCACGCCATTTTTCCAAAGAAAACGCCACCCAGCGCCCAGCCGGTTCTCAAGGATACGAAATCTGCTCTATCATCGCTGCTATGGCTCAACCACAGACGTTCAAGAACCACATGCGCTTCGACCCGCCGTTTCACTTCTTCATCCTGCCGGTCCTGTTGCTGAACCTCATCTTCTCCATCTACGAAACCATCCACCGCTGGCCCAGCTTCCCCCACATGCACCTCTGGTGGATTGTCATGTCGCTCGTGCTCTTCGTCATGGCCGGCATCTTCCGCGGCTACGCGCTCAAGAACCAGGACCGCCTCATCCGCCTCGAAGAGCAGCTCCGCCTCGCTGACCTTCTCTCCGAAGATCAGCTCGGCCTCATCGACGCCCTCACCGTCGACCAGTTCGTTGGTCTCCGCTTCGCCTCCGACGCCGAAGTCGCCGCCCTCGCCCAGCGCGCCGTCACCGAGCACCTCGATCGCAAACAAATCAAGCAAGCCATCATCACCTGGCGCCCCGACAACCAACGCATCTAGTCCGCAACAATCATGCCGCACCAAAGCAAAGGCCGCCCAACCGGGCGGCCTTTCCTAATCTCTAATCCCTGCTTCTAGTACACGTCGCGCTGATACCGCTGGTCGGCCTTCATCTTCTTCAGATACTCAGCCGCCTGCTCCGGCGATCCATTGATCCCCTTGGCAATCGACTCCAGCAGCACCTGCTCCACGTCCTTGGCCATCCGGCTCGCATCGCCGCACACATAGAAGTGCGCGCCGCGCTCCAGCCACGCGAACAACTCGTCGCTGGCCTCGCGCAGACGATCCTGCACATAAATCTTGGTCGCCTGGTCGCGCGAGAACGCCGTCTGCAGCTTGGTCAACAGGCCGCTCTTCTGCATGCCCTCGAACTGCTCCTGGTACAGGTAATCCGAAGCCGCGCGCTGATCGCCAAACACCAGCCAGTTGTCGCCCTTATGGCCCAGCGCCTCACGCTCCTCGAGGAATGCGCGGAACGGCGCAATGCCTGTGCCCGGCCCGATCATGATCACCGGCAGATTCGTATCCACGGGCAAACGGAATTTGTCATTCTTCTCCAGGAACACCGGCAGCTTGCCGCCCACCGGCGCGCGATGCCCAAGCTGGCTCGAGCATACGCCCTGGCGATGCCGCCCGTGCGCGTCGTACAGCACCACCCGCACCGTCAAATGCACCTGCCCCGGATGCGCTGTCTGGCTCGACGCAATCGAGTACATGCGCGGCATCAAACGCTGCAAAATATTGAACAGATCCTGCGGATCTTTCACCACACCCGGGAAGTCCGTCACCAGGTCGACAAACTCACGACCCCACACATACGCCTCGGCCGCCACCTTGTTCTCGGTCCCTAGCAGCGCCTTCAGCCCATCTGGAGTATTCTCGCCCGCCAGCTTCGCATACTGATTCACGGCGCCGCGCGCCAGTTTGCCAATACCCAGCTTGTAGGTCAACGCCTCGCGCACCGTGATCTCGTTGCCCGCCGTGCCCTTCACCGGCTCCAGCACCTTCTCGTCGCCCGAGAATCCCAGCGCCTTCAGCACGTCGCTCACGGCTTCATCGCAATATGCCGGCACCACACCCAGCGCGTCGCCCGGCGTATACGTCATGCCCTCGGCGAGCTCCATCTCAATGTGGATGGTCTCCTTCTCCGACTGGGGTCCAGTGAGCAAATCATTCACCAGCACGGTCGCAGGGTAAGGGTTGGTCTTGCTGTAAACCGAAACCGTGCTATCGGTGGTGGTCTCTGGAGGGGCAGTCAACGTGGATTCGCTCATATTTCTAAAATTATAGTGAATCAGGCGAGGCGCGGTGTGACGAAAAACACCAACGCCCAATAAACGTGCCGCCTAAATCAACCCTGATCCATTCCCGCTCTGTCGCCTGAAACAGCTACATCGCCGGAGGATGATGCGGATCAACTACATGCGGCTCGTGCCCGTTCGCTGACGCACGCTTCCCCGCGCCATTCGCCTCGCCCGGATTCACCAGGTCGCGCAGCTCCTTGCTCGGTTTGAAGTACGGCACCCGCTTGGCTGGCACCGCGACCGATTCCCCGGTCTTCGGATTCCGCCCCGTGCGCGGCTTCCTTTGCCGGGAACGGAAGCTCCCGAATCCACGAACCTCAACCTTATCGTTGGTCTTCAATGCTTCGATGATGGAGTCGAACAGAGTCTCGACGATCACCTCGCCATCACGGCGAGTAAGATCCCCAAGGGCAGTCACTTGATCGACCAATTCCGCTTTCGTCATGAAACCTCCTGCAGTACGTGTTGGCACTTGCTCAGTTGACGTGTGCCGTCCCCGGAAGGACGCGGCAAACTAGGAGAAACCGCATTCACTACCGCAAAGCCCGTATTTGCTTCACTATAGCACCATATCGCAATCCGACTGTTCGGCCCGCTCGGAACGTTCCATCTTCCCCGCCCCCTTCCATCCCGCAGCTGCCCATCCCTTGCGCAGCCTATTTCCAGAGGAAATAAAAACCCGGCGAACGATTGAGCATCTGCGTCGGGTTCGTGAAAATCCCGTCCGCGTCATCATTCAGCACACCCAGAAGGCCTCGCTTCTCTTTAGACGGTCGAACCACGTTGGGCTCACCCGAAATTCCGACCGAGCGTGCCGTATCCATTAACGCCGTTCGGAACCCGCCCTGCACGTCGATCAACCCCAGCGGCTGCGACTGTTCCCCGGTCCACACCTGCCCCGTCGCCAGCGGTGTAATCTTCGCATCCGTGGTGTGCCGCCCCACCGCCACATCGTGCACAAACTGCCCGTACATGTTGTCCACCAGCGATTGAAAATACGCTTGCTCCTTGGGCGTCATCTCGCGCGTCGGATCGCCCGCATCTTTAAGCTCGCCATGCGAAATCACCACCGGCTTGAGCTTCGCCCACTTCATCAGGTCGCCGTAGTTGGTCCACTCCATGATCACGCCAATCGATCCCACCACCGACGCCGGATTCGCATAAATCTTGTCGCACGCCGAAGCGATATAGTACGCACCCGACGCTCCCACAGACTCCACCGACGCAATCACCTTCTTGTGCTTCTGCGCCCGAATCCGCATCACCTCGTGGTAGATCTCCTGCGATGCCGCCGCTCCCCCGCCCGGTGAATCTATATGTAGGATGATCGCCTTGATGCTGCTGTTGTTTCCGTACCGCTGCAGCTGCTTGCTGATCTTCTCGGTGTCCGCATCGGTAATCACGCCCGAGATATCGATCACAGCGATAGAGTTATCGCCAAAGTTCAGACCGCCTCCGCCCGTATCCATGCCCACCGTCTTCGCCAGGGAGACAAAGAAGATGCTCATCGCAGTCAAGCCCAGCGCAACAATCCCCAGCACCAGCACTACCCAAGGCCACGCCGAGCGCCTCTGCCCATTCCCTGCAGGCACTCCCTGCGCATAGCCATACCCCGGCCGCGCCTGCTGGTACGGCGCCTGGTATTGTGTCTGGCGAGGATCTTGCTGCGGCTGCGGTGGCGGGGGAGGAAACGGCTCCGACATGCCCTTGAGTCTACCAGTTACGCCCCGCTATCGTCCCTGCCCTCCATCCGCGCCCGCATATATTTTCAAGGCTGCCCGCGCGTGCAGCCGTCCACCAAATATCATAGGATGGAAGACGACCCGGGCTCATTGTTCCAGTGCACCTTCGCTGTCGTGATCCTGTGGCTGGATCCAACTGGCTGCATGCCATCCGCCAACCACCTGCAGAGGACATCGAATGGAACTCAACCTCCCGGATCCGCCCCAAAACCCCATGGCTCCTCCGCGCCTCAGCATCGTCATCCCCGCCTATAACGAGAGCGCTCGCATCGAAACAGCCCTCGCCAGCGTGCTCGGTTGCGTCGAGGCCCGCTCCTGGGACGCCGAGATCCTGGTCGTCGACGACGGTTCCACCGACAACACCCCCGCCATCGTCCAGCATTGGATGGCCTCCCACCCTTGCCTCCATCTCATCCAGAATCCCGGCAACCGCGGCAAAGGCTACTCGGTCCGCAACGGCCTCCTCCAGGCTTCTGGAGAGATCGTCATGTTCACCGACGCCGACCTCTCCGCCCCCATCGAAGAAGCCGAGCGCCTCATCGCCGCCATCGACGCCGGCGCCGACGTCGCCATCGGCTCCCGCTGGCTCGACAAGCAGAAGCAGACCGTCCACCAGCCTCTCTACCGCCGCTTCTTCGGCCGCTGTTTCAACGGAGTCACCCGCCGCGTCATCGGCCTTCCCTTCAAAGACACCCAGTGCGGCTTCAAGGCCTTTCGCCGCGACGCAGCGCAAACCATCTTCCGCCTCCAGACCATCGAGCGCTGGGGCTTCGATCCCGAAATCCTCTTCATCGCCCGCAAGCTCAAATACACCATCATCGAAGTCCCCGTCACCTGGGGCCACGACGAGCGCAGCCGCATCAGCTACCTCAAAGACGGCCTGAAGATGCTCGAAGAGATGGGCCAGATCCGCACCAACTCCCTCCGCGGCCGCTACGACGAAGCCATCGCCGCCATGAAAGACACCAGCAAAATGGTCACCGCCCCCGTAGAGCGCGCAGACCACGCCGAAGCCAGCTAACCCATCTAACGTGGTCAGTTCTTGGTTCTCAGTTTCGCCTTTACTGAGAACTAACAACTGAGAACTGACAACTCAATCTCCACTCCTGCGGAGCACCCGATGCACAAACCCACCCCCTTCCTCTGGTTCAACGACAACGCCGAAGCCGCCGCCGACTTCTACCTCTCCATCTTCCCCAACAGCCGCAAGCTCCGCGAACTCCGCGCCAACGAAGCCGGTCCTCTCCCCACCGGCTCGCTTCTCGTCCTCGACATCGAGCTCAACGGCCAGCCAGTCATCCTCATGAACGGCGGCCCCGGCCATCCCCCCACCGACGCCTTCTCCTTCAGCGTCGAATGCGAAACCCAGCCCGAAATCGACCGCTACTGGTCCCAGCTCACGGCCAACGGCGGCAGCGAAGTCGCCTGCGGCTGGCTCAAAGACAAGTTCGGCCTCTCCTGGCAAATCGTCCCCGCCGACGTCTACAAGTACGTCAGCCACCCCGCCGGCATGCGCGCCATGATGGCCATGAAAAAGATGGACATCGCCACCCTCCAGCAATCCGCCAGCCAACCTGCCTAGCCCCGCCGGGCGCCTCGGCCACCCACAGTCATCGCACCGCCATGCAAAGCCCCTCGCCGTCCGCGCAGGACCGCAGGACTTACGCCCCGAACGTCTCTTCATTGTCCGCAAAGCTGCGCAGGTGATCGCGCACCACCCGGTAGCACTCGCACGAAATCGCCTCCAACCCCGCAAGATCAAGCAGCGTAATCTTGCCGCGCGTGTAATGGATCAACCCCCGCTCCTGCAGATGCCCCGCAACCACCGTCACGCTCGACCGCGTCACCCCCAGCATGTCGGCCATGTACTCATGCGACAGCGGCAACGCCCTGTCCCCCACTCGATCCGAACACAGCAGCAGCCATCGCGCCATCCGCTGTTCCACGCTGTGCCGCGCATTGCAACCCGCCGTCTGCGCCGACTGAATAAACTGCGCCTGCAGATACCGCAGCGTCAGGTCATGGAATTGTTCGCCACGCTTGAACTCTTTCGTCGCCACCGCCATCACCGACGAATACCCATAGCCGCCAATCTGCATATACACGCGGTTCAGGCTTCTCCGCGTCCCCATCATGCTCGACGTTCCAAGAATCGCCTCCGGTCCGCCCAGCGCCACTTCCACCTCGAACCCATCCCTGAACGTCACCGTCATCGACGCGATGCCCTCTTCGAGGAAGAACAGATTCGCGATCCCACTCCCCGGAAATTCAATCTCCCGGTTCACCGGCAGTTCCACACGCTGCAGCTCCAGCCGCTCAATCACCTGGGGATGCAGCCGCTGCAGAATCACGTTCTGGAAAGTCTTCACACTCATGAGTCCAACTTCCTCAAGGCATGGAAAACATGCACCTCGCAAGGCGCCCTCGGACTAGCAATCCTGCGCGGTTGAACCATAATACTCGCCAGTGCACGAGGCCTTCCTGACCGCGCCCGCACGATCCCGTTCTTCCGTCCCCGATGCCTCTCGCCACCATGCCAAGCCTCTCGCCGTCCGCGCCGGACCGCAGAACCTCAATACGTTGGCGGTAGTCCCATGCCTTTAATCACTGCCCGATATCTCTCCTCGCCATGAAGAAAATCATAGGCAGGATCGCACTGCACCCACAGCAGCAACGGGGAGCGTTGACGGTATCCCTGTTCAAGAAAACTGAGTGTCTCCTCCCGCCGTCCCAGTTGAGCGTATAGCCCGGCCAGGGCCACCGGCGAAACGTACGCGGCAACCGACTTGCTCTTCAACTCCCGAACCTGCTCTAGCACCACTGCCTTATACCCTCCGCGCCGATACGCCTCCCGCACACTCTCTGCCTGTTCCTTCTTACCCATCAGCGACAGCATCGTCTCCAACTCGTCGGTCGCTTCCTTTTCCATTCCCTTGCAGCGGTAGGTATCGTAAAGAATCCAGCGCAGCAACGCGTCATTCGGTGTCGACTCCAGGTGTCGCCGCGCCTCAGCCAGCGCCGCATCATACTGCCGTGCCAGCTCGTACGAATAAGCCAGCGCCCATGTCCGCGCAAACGGATCCAGCTCCGTCGCCTTCTTCTGCGCCTCAATTGCTTCTTCATGACGATTGAGCGCCGCAAAAATCTTCGATCGGAAGTGATACGCCTCTGCAAACCCTGGATCCAGCTCAATCGCGCGCTTGCACTCTGCGTCGGCGCGCGCCCAGTCCCATCGTCCTTCAAGGATCGCCGCACACATTGCCAGGTGCGCCTCCGGCAGCGACGGATCCAGCTGCTCTGCCTTGAGCGCGGTCGACTGCTGCAGCGCCAGCGAGTCTTCCGGATTCAAATCCCCATCAATCGTCCCCGCACCGTAGTACACCGATAACCCGCTCCAGCCCTGCGCATAATCCGGCTGCAGCTCGGTAGCCTTGCGAAAGTATTCGCCAGCCTTCTCGTTGTTGCTCGCGAACCACAGGTACCGCCCGTGCAAATACGCATCGTGCGCTGCAGGATTCACATAGCGAGCGACCGCTGGCTGCGCAGCAACCCGATTCACCCTCTTCGCAATCGTCTCCGCAGCCTCTCCCGGCAGCGCAACCGCGTCGCGTACATCCCGGTCGTAACTCTCCGCCCACACATGCGTGTCCGTCGGCGCATGGATCAACTGGATCGTCATGTGCACATGATCTCCGTCGCGCGCAATCGACCCCTCCAGAATCCCATCCACCCCCAACTCCCGCGCAATCTCCGGCAGCGGCCGATGCACTCCCTTGTACTGCATCACCGACGTCCGCGAAGTAACCCGCAGCGTCGAGTCCTTCACCAGCATCGTGATCAGCTCGTCCGTCATCCCGTCCGCAAAGTAATCCTGCCCCGCATCCCCCGAAAGATTATCCAGCGGAAGCACCGCCAGGGAATGAATCACCGGAGCCCCGCCGCGATGCAACAGCCGATTACCCAACGCTCCATGACCATCCATCACCACCACAACCCCGATCGCCACCGCAGCCACCACGCCAAGACCAACCCAAATCGCCACTCGCCTTTTCCCCGACCCCGATCCTGATACCGACCCTGCCCCCACCCCACCGCCAACATCCTGCCCTGGTCTGTCCCCAACCGCCTCCACAGTCGAAGCATCGCCGCCCCCCCCGGCCTCCCCTACCAGCGGCTCCCGCCTCATCGCCGACGCCAGAAACCGGTACCCCTGCCCCGTCACCGTCTGCACAAACCGCGGCTGCTCCGGGTCATCCTCGAGCGCCTGGCGGATCTTGCGAATCGCCGTGTTGATCCCGTGCTCGGTATCGACGAAGACTTCGCTCTCCCATAAGTGCTGAGCGATCTCACTCCGCGTCACCAGCCGCCCATCCCTGCCCACTAGCAGGATCAGCAGCTCCATCGGCTTTCGTTCCAGCCGTACGCTTCGCCCCTTCCGCTGCAGTTCGAAGCGGCCACAATCCAGTCGGAAGTCGCCAAATTCGAAAACGGTAGCGGCCACGGTTCGACCTCAGCGGGTGAAGTATAGCATTCAGCCTTTCCCGCCCATCTCTATCCTCCCTCCCTTCAGCGCGTTACATCTTCACCTCTTCTTTACCCCTACGTCCTTGCGCCCAACCCGCCAATAGGTTTACCTCGATGCCTGCCGGTCAGTCCGGCCCAAGGAGCAATTCCATGAAGACTCGTACTGCACGGTTCAACCCGGCATTCGGTGCCCTGGCGGCAATCGGTGCGACCCTACTCACGCTCTCCTTCGCCGCCCCTGCACGCGCTCAATGCGGCGGCGCCCCTCCATCCCTCGGCCATCACGCCAGCTGGCACCCCCAATTCCGTGAGCCCCGCCTCCAACTCGCGGCCTTCACCAAAAACGACGACCACTTCGGTGACGACGTCTCCATCGTGGGCTTCTGGCACGTCAAATTCGTCTCCAACGGCATAAGCTCCGGCCTGTCCCCCGCCCCGCCGGAAGGCGCAGAAGTCGACGCCGGCTATTCGCAGTGGCACAGCGACGGCACCGAGATCATGAACTCCGGACACTTCGCCCCCAATGAAAGCAACTTCTGCCTCGGCGTCTGGGAGCGGACCGGCCCGCGCGAATACAAACTCAACCACTTCGCCACCTTCTGGGATCCAACCAAAGGCACCATTGGCCCCGCCGGCCCAACTGGCGCGCTAGTCGGCCCCGCCCAGGTTAAGGAATCCGTCACCCTCGCCCCCAACGGCGAATCCTTCGCCGGCACCTTCACCATCGATCAGTACGACGAGAACCTCAACCACCTCATCCACATGGAAGGCAAGATCACCGGCACCCGTATCACCGTCTCAACCCCACCCTCCAGCATCTTCTAGCCCTCGCACAAATGACCCCTTCACTCGAGCCAACCCCTCTCGAGTGAAGGTCCCCTTTCCCCCATCACCTGGTCCAGAGCAACGCGGCGAGCATCCTTCATGGACAGCCCGCCGCACTCTCTTGCGTGGCAAAGCGGATTCCCCTACACCCGCGCCGAATCCAACACCTCGTGTTGGGTCGCCACTTCCTGCGCCTTCCCGTAGCTCTCGATCAGCAGTTGATACGACGGGAACAGCCGGGTGTAAATCTCCGCCCACGCCTGCGCATCGTCCCGATGCCAGGTCTTTTGCAGCTCGGAGGCAACCGCGACCGTATCCATCGGAACCGCCCGGCCTGCGCCAGGATGTTTCGATCGATCCTTCCTGGTTCGAAAGAACGGCGGTGTCCTCCCAATTCATGCAACGCGGCCCATCCTGCCCGCCTTGTAATCCTCGATGGCCTGCTGAATCTCCGCCTCGGTGTTCATCACAAAGGGGCCGTAGCTCACAACCGGCTCGTTGATGGGTTCTCCGCTGAGTACCAGGACAAGCGATGGTTCGTTTGCCGTCAGGTGCACGCCCTCTCCATCACCACTCAGGGCAGCGAGCTGCGCTTCACCTTGTATCCGCTTGCCGTTCACGACAAGGTCGCCCCGCAGCAGTACAATCGCGGCATGGTGGCCGGCAGGCAGCTTCAGCGAACCGTCTGCGCCGGCTTGCAATCGCACATCCAAAACGTTGATCGGCGTAAACGTCTTGGCTGGTCCTCGTCTGCCCCCCAGTTCCCCTGCGATCACCCGCGCATAAACCCCCGTCCCCAACTCGACGCGAGGGATCTCGGCGCTGAGCAAGGTTTGATAGTGGGGTTTGACGTTCTTGTACGCTGCCGGAAGGTTCACCCATAACTGCACCATCTCGAAGTCCCCACCCTCGGCGGTGAAGTCCTTGCCATGCATCTCCTCGTGAACAACGCCCGAGCCCGCCGTCATCCATTGCACATCGCCCGCATGGATCGCGCCCGAGTTTCCTGCGGAATCTCGATGATCCACGCTGCCCGCATAGGCGATGCTTACCGTCTCAAAGCCGCGATGCGGGTGCTCCTCCACGCCGCGCGGCCGGCCGGAAGGCTCAAACCGCGCAGGTCCCGCATAGTCCAGCATCAGGAATGGGCTCAACTCCGGCAGGCGGTGTGACGTGAATACCGACGCGATCAGTTTGTGCCTTTGCCAGCTGCCAGATCAATAGGTTGCAGCGATTCGCGCGGCCTTCGCAAAACCAGGCATTCCAGACTCGTCGAATCCCTCGACGCCCGGGAGTTCCCGTCTTCAGTTGCCGCATCCTCGGCAATGCGTTTCCAGAAGGAGCTGTCGTCGAAACGCGCGTGGCCCTGTTCTTGCCACTCGAGAGGATTGTGGCCGCCATCGTCTCTGCAAAACAACGCACGCATTGCATGCTCTGACGATCAACGGATCGAATCTAAACTCAGAACCGCAGCACCACGATGGTCATGTCATCGTGCTGCGGCGCGCCAGCGGCGAAGGCGTCGGCCGCGCGATCGGGTGATCTTCTCGACGAGTGCAAAATCGCCAACGCACTCATCGATCGGCGCGCAAGTGGCGGTGCACGGTCAAACCGGAACCCTTCCCCTCCCCGCCGAATCCGGCGCCGCGCTACGCATGTCACTCCCCAACCACCTCAAAATCACCAAACCCCCTATGAACACGGGCGATATATATATTCGCAAACCTGGCATAGTCACCCACCCACTTGCTACACTTGAAGTAGAGCTAGAAACTACACGCTGCACCGGCCCCAGCCGCTGCAGCGTTCCCATTTAACCCCGTAACTCCAATAGAAAGAAAACGATAAGCGTAACCCGTTTAGAATGCGCCCGCTTGAAACCAGCTTTAACGCCCTAACTAGCACATTCCAAATTACTTGACTACGCAAAAAGTGAAAGTAGGGGAGGGGAGCCCCGGCGGGCGCTCTTGGCCCGCTGGGGTCAGAAGGGGGGTCCCCGGCCCGCTGGGGCCCAACGACGCGGTGCCCAGGGTCCTGATTCTCGGACCCGGGACGAAATCACCCCCCTGCGCACGCGCAATCCCCGCGTCCCGTCTTTCCGTTGGGTAATCGCACCCAGTGTGCGACTACCGAACCACCTCCATGCACTCCCTGTCCCCAAGATGCGAAAATGAGACGTCGCATCACCCGCCGCAGAGGTACCCGTTTGCTTCGTTCGTTTTTCATTGGTCTCTCGACCAACCAGGCCGTCCGCGCATTCTCGGAACGCTCCTCCATCGGCCGCCGCGTCTCCCGCCGCTTCGTTGCCGGCATGTCTATTGACGAGGCCATCTCCGCTGCCGCTCAGCTCAACGCCGAAGGCATCGACGTCACTCTCGACTCGCTCGGCGAAAGCGTCCTCGACGTCGCTCACGCCGAAGCCAGCGCCGCCATCTACCACCAGCTGCTCGACGCTATCCAGGCTCGCCAGCTCCGCGCCAACGTCAGCGTCAAGCTCACCCAGGTCGGCATGGACATCGGCGGCACCACCGAAGGCCCTGCCCTCGCCCAACGGATCGTCGGCGAGATGGTCGCGCACGCCGCCGCCGTTGGCAGCTTCGTCCGAATCGACATGGAAGGCTCCGAGTACACCGAGCCCACCCTCCTCCTCACCGAGCGCCTCCACCAGCAATACCCCGGCGCCGTAGGCACCGTCCTGCAAGCCTACCTTTTGCGCACCGAGCAGGACACCGAACGCCTGCTCTCCCAGGGCATCCGCATTCGCCTCTGCAAAGGCGCTTACAAAGAACCACCCGCAATCGCCTTCCCTGCCAAGGCCGACGTCGACGCCAACTACATCAAGCTGATGAAGCGCGTCGTCAGCAGTCCCGTCTTCTGCGGCATCGCCACCCACGACGAAGCCATCGTGAACCAGCTCCGCGAGTACGTCGCCAAGCACGGCATCGACAAGCATGCCTTCGAGTTCCAGATGCTCTACGGCATCCGTCGCGACCTGCAGCGCAAGCTGGTCGCCGAAGGCTTCGGCGTTCGCGTCTACGTTCCCTTTGGCGCGGAGTGGTATCCCTACTTCATGCGCCGCCTCGCCGAACGTCCCGCCAACGTCCTCTTCCTCGCCAAGAACTTCTTCAAGAGCTAGCCGAGCCTAGTCGGTCGGAAGCATCGGCGCAATCACAATCAGGTTGGTCAGCACCACCCGTTGCTCGTAGCTCAGCCAGCCGTAGCGCGGGGAGTTCATCAGCCCCATGCGCTGTTCCGGCGGCAGCATCCGCAGCTCCCGAAAGCTACGCATCACCTGGCGTCGCTGCTCCATCGGCAGCGATCCCAGCTGCTCCATCACACCTCGCACCTGCGAGCGCTGTGCCGGACTCAGCCGCTCCATCGCCTCCGTGTGCGCCAGCGTTCTCGCCCGCATCTCTGGAGTCATCGCATTCAGCTGCGCCAGTCGCTGATGCATCTGAGCCTGTGTTTGCGGCGGCAACTCCCGGAATCCCGGCTCGCGGTCCAGCGCCGCCTGCTGCTGCTCCAGCGTCATTCCCTGGTGCTGTGCCATCCACTCCGGCAGATGCTCTCCGCCGCGCCGCCCGTTCGGTCCCACCAGGTGCTGCTGGCTTCCCGGCTGCACCATCGCCCCCGTCGGCGGCGGCCGACGCTCAATCGGCGCCGGTCGCTCCTGCTGTCCACCAAATCCGTGATGTGGACCCGCAACCACCATGGAGTACGAAGGCGAGTGCCGAAAGTAAGGACCCGCATGCCGCTGCGCAAGCGCATTCCCGCTCCAGCCTGCGAGCAGACCGAGAACGAGCGCTCGAACCATCGAGCTGCGGGATGTGACGACCTTACGCATACGTCAACTTGCAAATAGATTGCTGTGGCAAATACCTTCCTTGGTCATTCGGTTGTTTAGCTGCTTGGCGGACCCGAGTTGTCATCGGTGGAATCCAGCAGCTGACCCATCTGCTGCACCGCTTGCGCATTGTTATCCAGAAGCTTCAGATCATCTACGGCCGGCGAAGCCTGCACCCCCACCGCAGCGTTGTGCTGGTAGAACCCGGCAAAGGTTCCACCTCCTGCCAGCATCACCGCCAACACCATCGCCCCCGCCAGCGCCGGCCGCAAGCGGTGTCCCGTGCTGTACATCAAAAACGCCCGCGTGCGACTCCAGAAGCCCTCCGGCTCCGAGGCCTGCGCCTCCCGCAGCCGCGCATGCAGCTTGCTATCGAAGTACGCCGACGGCTCAGGCGCCTTCCACTCGTCCAGCAGCGCAAACGTAGCCTGCAACTCCGCCAACTCCTTGCGGCACTCCGCACAGGCAGCCATATGTTCGGCCACCTCCGGGTGCGCGGCAGCGTACGACTCGTCCAGCAACAAATCAGCGAGAGCTGTGCGGCAGGTCTTGCAATCGATCTTCGTTTCCATCTTCTTCATATCGTCCCCTCTTGGCTCCACTCCGGGGTCGCACCTTTGCTTCTAACCTCAACGCTTCGGTGCCAACTCACTAAGTTCCTATACAAACGCTTTCAGCTTCTCCCGCAGCGTCTGATACGCCCGGAAAAGCAGTGACTTCGTGGCAGACTCCGACAACTTCAGCACTTCGCCGATCTGCTTGTAATCCATCCCTTCGTACTTGTGCATCAACACCGCAGTCTTCTGCCGCTCCGGCAACGCCATCACATGCTGCCGAATCGCGTTCATCCGCTCCTTCTGCAGCAGATCCGCCTCAACCGAAGGCGTGTCATCCGCCACATCCGGAGTCGTTCCCGTCTCCGCATCTACAGCGTCCAGGTACACCGTCGAAGCCGTCCGCTCCTGCCGTGTATCGCGCGCATGGTTCACGCCCAGGTTCGTCGCGATCCGGTAAAGCCACGTACTGAACCGAGCCTCCGCCCGGTACGTCTCCCGCGACCGGTAGACCCGCAGAAACACCTCCTGCGCCAGCTCCTCCGCCACCGCCTGGTTGTGCACCATGCGAAACATAAAGTGCACAATCGGCTTCCGATACTTCGCCAGCAACACGTCAAACGCGTCCATGTTGCCGGACTTCAGCTCCAGCATCACCTCGGCATCGGTCAGCAGGGAAAAATCTCCCCGCGCCACGGCAGCCCGCCTCGCTTCCACCTGTTCCGGTGTCAGGTCGGTGGCCACCAAAGGGGCACTTTCCAGCCGCGGCTCCGCAGTGTCCACGAGGCCGGGATGGAGCGCGAGCGTGCCCATATCTTCCGAAACCCCATCCTGGCTCTCAGGTTGCGGTAAATCCTCTGCTTCGCCAGATTTTGGCGAAATGGGCGGATCCCCCGGCTGAACTCTGTGCGATTGCGGCATCAGCCCGTAATTGTACCTTTCGGAATCTTGTTGTTGGACGTAAACCCCAGCCCCAACGCTGTCCAGCCGGTGCCCAAACGGTGTCCAGCCGACGCCCCGCCCGGTTGGCGCACCTGCCCCTCAGTGTTATCCTAACTAAGCTGTAAAGGCCTGGAAGAAGCGTATCCGCTTTGCGCATCCGCCTCGATTCTCGCCTCCCAGCCCACGGGCGCATAACTCAGCGGTAGAGTGCCACCTTCACACGGTGGAAGTCGTAGGTTCGAATCCTGCTGTGCCCACCATCAACTAGCTGAAAGTAAGACCTTAGTGATCAACCAGGCCGCCGAAAAGGGCCTTCGCGCTCGCCCCTGTATGCGAACGTATCGTTTCGCATCATCCCACGCTGGCCGAATCGAGTCCAACAGCATGAAGCGCTGGCCGAAAAAATAAACGGAACGGGTAGGAGAGCCAATGTTCATCACCATCCAATACAAGACGCAAAATGGAGACACCTTCACCCTCGCGGAAGGCGACGGCTTCCTGCCGATCCCCGCAGTAGGCGACCAGTTCTCTTATAAGGGTGGCCCGTTTACCGTCAAAGCCCGGGCCTTCGACTATTACGACGACGACAACGGTGAGCTAGCCGTCACCATCACGCTGTCCGTCTAGCCGCCCGCCCTAACGCGCGGGCAAGATGCCATACTTCACGGCAAGGAATTCCTGCAAGTCGCGCGGCACCACCTCCGCCAGTTCCTGCCACGTCAGCAGCTTGAGCCTGCAGCGCAGATCGTAGAGCCGCACCGCACGCATCACGCGATACCAGCATTCAGTGAGATCCGGACGGCGAGCATCGCAAAATACGCAGAAGCTTCCCCCCTCAGCATAGGCCGCAAGAATACCGCGCATGAGTTGATACCCAACGTGCTTCTCATTCCGCAGCGGAAGTTCAGACATCTCAAACACAGTCTCCACATCACGGTATCGCCGCACCAATCGAGCATCGGCAACTTGAAAGTCCGACTCCGTCAGCTTGGCTTCCACCAAAAGATCCCCCAGCCTCATATCGATTTCCGTGTTGTCCATCCTGCCATTGGAAAACGGCGTGCGCGGCTTCACCCCAAACTCGAGAACTTGTGTCCGATCGCTGCCCAACAGCGCACGAACACCAGGCACGTCCGTCAATTCCGGATAACAAAAAATATTCATCAGCAGCGCGTCAGAGCTGTTCGAACAATCCAACTCCTTCCACACCCAATTGGCCCGCACACGAACTCGCCAATACCCCGTGTGAACCTTCCCCAAACGCCTCGACCAAGCCGGTGTCGCGCAGATGCTGCGATACGAGGCGGGATGGAAGTTGCCATGTCGTCCTTCTTCGTCGCAGCCAAACAGAATACTCGGGATCGTTCCATCGGTCCGCTCGTACAAATAGCCATGCATCAACGCATGCCTCAGACCTCGCGCACTCAGTTCGGTGCGCAAACACAGCCCCGTCGGCAGGTCCCCCGCCCACGGGCTACCGGTAACGATCGCTTCCAGACTCCTATCGCTCATCGACCCTCAGCCTGATTGTCCGCTCCGCGACGAATCGTCTGCCGCGTGAAATTCTTCTCCGCAGTATAGGCGAACAATTAGCGAATATGCCAGAATGTAGGAACACGTTTGCGCTGCCTGCCATGACCACCCTTATCTCAACCTCGGCAGACCCCCTCGCCAGCTCCATCCAACTGCGCAAGATCGTCCACATTGATATGGACGCGTTCTACGCCTCGGTCGAACAGAGAGACGACCCCACCCTTCGTGGCAAACCCGTCGTCGTTGCCTGGCAGGGCAAGCGGTCCGTCGTCTGCGCCGCCTCCTATGAAGCCCGTCGTTATGGAGTCCGCTCCGCTCTCCCGGCGTTGACCGCCGAGCGCCTCTGCCCCGACGCCATCTTCATCAAGCCCGACTTCGTTCGCTACAAGGCCGTCTCTCTCGCCGTGCGCGCCATCTTCGAACGCCATACCGCGCAGGTCGAGCCGCTCTCTCTCGACGAAGCCTATCTCGACGTCACCGAAAACCTCACCGGCCTCTCCACCGCAACTCGCGTAGCCAAAGCCATCCGCGAACAGATTCAGGAGGAACTCAACCTCACCGCCTCCGCCGGAGTCGCGCCCAACAAATTCCTCGCCAAGATCGCCTCCGACTGGAAGAAGCCCAACGGCCTCTTCGTCATTCAGCCGCACCAAATCCAGGCCTTCCTTCTTCCCTTGCCCGTCGGTCGTATTCCCGGCGTCGGCAAAGTCACCGAAGAACGAATGAAGCAGGCCGGCATCAAGACCGTCGGCGACATCCACGCCATGGACTTGGCCGCGCTCGAGAACTCCTTCGGCCGTTACGGCATGCGTCTCTACGAACTGGCACGCGGCATCGACCACACCCCGGTGGTATCCAATCGCATGAGCAAGCAGATCTCCGCCGAAGACACCTTCCCCGAAGACATCCCCCTCCCGGAAACAGAAGCGGCCATTCGACAACTCGCCGAAAAAGTCTGGAACGCCTCCCGAAACAATGCGCGCTGTGCAAGGACCGTCGTCCTCAAGCTAAAGACAAAGGAATTCCGCTCCCTAACGCGCAGCCTGACCCCTGCCGCGCCTCCTACATCCTGTGAAGAGCTGGCCAGCATTGCCCTGTCGCTCCGCGAGCGCGTCGAGATCGAACCCACCCAACTCTTTCGCTTAGTAGGAGTCGGCCTCAGCAACTTCCAAAGCGATCCGGAAGACCCCTCCGCTCCCTCGGACTGTTTGCTGAACCTGGAGTAGCCCAACCAATCAGAACATTTGCCGCGACCGCAACTGGACAGACCTTACCGTCGCCACCTACACTGCCCGCATCGCGATGCATGGAACTCCCGCGATCTCTTCTCTCCATCGCGCCACCTCTCGCCCGACCGCCGCAAAGAACAGTTCGCCAATAACGAATCCCGAGGGCCTCACCCCATGCACGTTCCTCTCACTCCCCTGCGCTGTCTCCTCCGCGCCCTGGATCTCTATCCCGAGAAGGTTGGCGTGGTCGAAGGTGACATTCGTTATACCTACGCCCAGTTCGCCGACCGCTGCCGCCGCATCGCCGCAGGCCTGGTCGCCAACGGCGTTGCCCCCGACGACCGCATCGGCGTCCTCAGCTTCAACAGCAGCGCGCTGCTCGAAAGCTACTATGCCATCCCGCTCGCCGGCGCCATCGTCATGCCGCTCAACGTGCGCCTCCACCCCTCTGAGCTCGAAGTCATCCTTCGCCACGCACTGCCCATCGCCATCCTCTATGAGCAAGACTTCGCCCCCATCGTCGACCAGCTCCGCCACGCCGTCCCAGACTGCCTCTTCATCTCCATCGACGACACCG
>DATHQT010000031.1:0-3767 GCA_035482415.1 Acidobacteriaceae bacterium
AATTCGGCGTCCGAGAGCTGCGCGACGGGAGCGGAACCACATTCGAATATCGGGCCAAGGCCAATTTTGTCCCTGGCCTTCACGTTTCCGTCCTGCGATTAGTCCGGGCAATGCATCGAAAGAATGATCCGATGTCCCAACGAGGGGTAAGACCAAGAGACCAAGCACTGGGGCGTGACGTTGGTACGATTATGACAGGAATGATCACGAAGAGGTAGGAGTGTGCCAAGAACCGTGGCACGAATTGTCATCAATTCTGGAACGCAATCACGGACGGGCGTTTAGAATCAATGGCGGATCGGTCAACTCGACTGGCATCCTACAACCATGGCCGGCGGCAGCCTCGCTACCGCTGTTCCAGCCAGTCATGAACTCCTGACAATTGCTGTTCATCGATCGCCCGTTTAGGGGAATTCCCGGCACATGTTAGCGATCATGCCGAGAGTGTAGAATTTTGAAAATCGGCCGGCGGCCGACGTCTTCGAGACCGTCGTCGCGTGGCTGGTACCCAGCGAAACGGGTTATGCCAAAGACTCGTTAAGCGCGGGCTTCGGTCAGCGGTACAATCGGCAGCATGAGTGACGCACTGGACCGGGAACGGATGCTCATCGAGGAGATCCAGACGAGACTCCCGGAGTTCGTTAATGCGTGCAGCGGGAAGGAAGACCTCGTCTTGATACATCAAGATGCGTTTGCGCCGAAATTGGGGAGCGATGAGATGTTCCTTCTGGGCAAGGCAATCAAGTACGCCGGCCTTATGGGGAAAGAAGTACGGATCATCCCTTCGGTTCCCTCCTGAACGCACCGATCAGGGCACATCCGCGCCTAGCCCCAATACTGTTCACTTAACAAACATTTTCGTGATATTCTGTTTTAGGGCGAATGCCTCCAACAAGGAGGTATACCATGCGCGTTGCCACTGTGGAGTCAACCACCCTTGCGGCGGTTGGCCACGACGAAAACCTAAAACGTTTGCAACTGGAGTTCTGTAGTCGGGCTGTCTACCATTACTTCGGCGTACCCGCGGCGGTGTACGAAGCGCTGCTCGACGCGCCTTCGAAGGGCCGGTATTTCAATGGGACCATCCGCGGACGTTATCCCTATCGTCAGATCCTGGGCTCCGATCTGGTTCTGCAGAGTGCGGAAGTAGCGGCCAGGTGCGATCGTTAGGAGACACGAATGGCGCGCACCCTGGCAGAGTTACCGGCTGGCAGCCGGATCACTGACTACATCAGCCTCGGCGTCATTGCCAAGTTCTTCCCCGTCGAGAAAATCCATGACGTCCTGAAGCAGACCAATCGCGCAAGCGTGCGCGAACGCGATTTGCCAGCGCATGTAGTGGTCTATTACGTCATCGCGCTGGCGCTGTATATGCGGTCCTCCTATCGTGAAGTGCTGCGTTGCCTGCTCGAGGGCGTGCAGTGGTTACTCGATCCTTCCGCCAAGGTGAAGGTCGCCGGCAAGTCCGGCATTTCCCAGGCGCGGAGTCGCCTGGGGGTCGAGCCGGTGAAGAAACTCTATGACACGGTGGTGACCCCGATTGCCGAGAAACGAACCAAGGGAGCTTGGTTCCGCCAATGGCGACTGGTGAGTTTGGATGGCAGCACCTTGGATGTCGCCGACACGGTGGAAAACGACAAGGCCTTCGGGCGACCGGGTGCGAGTCGAGGTTCCAGCGCTTTCCCCAAGATCCGGTTTGTGGCGCTGCTGGAGAATGGGACACATGTGTTGTGGGCCGCCCACATGGATCAATACGCCACCGATGAACTCACGTTGGCCGAGAAGGTGATTCCTTCTCTCCGCCAAGGAATGCTGTGCATGGCGGACCGGTTCTTCCCGAGTTACAAACTTTGGCGTATGGCCGCCAAGACCGGGGCGGACCTGCTCTGGCGCACGCGCCAGAATGCCCGTCTGGATCTGGAGGAACGATTGCCAGATGGCTCTTACCTCAGCCGGATCTACGCATCCACCTCCGACCGGCGGAATGGGCGGAATGGGATTGTGGTGCGCGTCATCGACTACCGTCTGAAGGACGTCGAAGGATCGGAACCGTTGTACCGGCTGATCACCACCATCCTGGATCACGAGCAGGCCCCGGCCCGGGAACTGGCAGCTCTCTATCACGAACGATGGGAAATCGGCGTGTCCAGACAAGGACACATCGTCCAGTCGGTGCAAGACCGACCGAGGCCAAAAGACTCAGGCCTCGTAGCTGGGGAGGCGTCGTGGCGCGAAAGCAAGACGGCGGAGCCCTCCGACAACATGCTCGGAAAGGAGTGTGCGCAACGCACCAGGTTGCAACGTACAGTGAACGCAGACGTAGCCTCGTTACACGAATATCCGGTGGCTGAGACGGTCGATAACGCGCGAAAGCAGCAAGGGCTGGCCGAAACGAGTCCGAAGCGGCAGTTCTCACCGGCGGGGTATCAGCGGCGACATGGTGTGAAGGAAGATGTGGAAACTGGAGAAACCCTCGGGGCCCGGCGAAGAAATCTCGTCGAGGAGATGACGGCTATAACCGTGAGTGGGAAATGCAGTCATAGGCACCAGGGTGGCGGATCGGGTCGCAGTACCGTCGATGGGCGTGCAGCAAAACGCGCCCGGAGGGAAGGGCCCGGACCGATGAGGAATTCCGTTTGTCCAAGCGAGGCAAGGGGTGAGATGACAAAGGCACCCATCGCGTTGCAGGAGCTGCGACGGCGGATATATTGGAAGGCGAAGTCGGAAAAGGCACATCGCTTCTGGGGCATCTTCGTCCATGTGACACGGAAGGAGACCCTCGAAGAGGCCTACCGTATAGCCAAGAGGAACGGTGGTGCGGCTGGGATCGACGGTCAAACATTTGAGGCCATCGAAACCGTCGGACTGGATGGTTTCCTTGCGGCTATAAGGGACGACCTCGAAACAGGCAGGTACAAACCCCATCCTAACCGCCGGGTGGACATCCCCAAGGAACAGGGAAAGTTCAGAACGCTCCAGATTCCTTGCATCCGCGATCGCGTGGTGCAGGGAGCGCTGAAGCTAATCCTCGAAGCGATCTTCGAGGCTGACTTCTGCCCGAACTCCTACGGGTTCCGCCCTAAGCGGTCGCCGCATCGTGCCCTGGCGGAAGTCAGGCGCAGCCTGATGCGCAGGATGACAACGGTCATCGACGTCGATCTGGCCAAGTACTTCGATAATGTTCGACACGACGTACTCCTGGGCAAGATCGCACGCAGGGTGCAGGACCCGAAAGTCCTGCACCTCGTCAAGCTGATCATCAAAGCTGGTGGAAAGAAAGGCGTGCCGCAAGGCGGTCCCTTCAGCCCGCTGGCCGCGAACATCTACTTGAACGAGGTGGACTGGTACTTCGATGACCTTCGCCGCAAGACGGCGGAAGGGCCTTATGAGGCGATCAACTATCACCGCTTCGCGGATGATATGGTGATCACCATCAGCGGGCACTGGAGCAAGCGGGGCTGGGCCGAACGTGCCCTGCAACGTTTGCAGGAGCAATTGGAAACCCTGCGGGTCGAGCTCAACCGCGCGAAGACCAAAATGGTCGACACGTTGAAGGGCGAAGCCTTCGGGTTCCTCGGGTTTGATCTGCGCCGCGTGCATAAACGGAAGAAGGACGATACACAATTCAGATGACCCCCAAGAAGAAGGCTCGAAAGGTCGTGAAAGCCAAGATACGGGACATCATCCGGAGCGGGGGCGCCCCCGTGGCGGTAATTGTTGCCCGCGTCAACGCAGTCGTGGCCGGTTGTGTCAACTACTTCCGGGTC
>DATHQT010000032.1:0-4987 GCA_035482415.1 Acidobacteriaceae bacterium
GCTCTCAAACACGCCAATCGTCGAAGGGTTCGTCAGCATCAGTGCGGCGATATCCCCATCGACCATGCGCTCCAGCTCCGCCAGGTCCACCATGCCGCTCGCGTTCGACTTCAGGTTTGCCACCTGGTATCCGCACACCGCAGCCGTCGCAGGATTCGTCCCATGCGCCGAATCCGGAATCAAAATCTTCTTCCGCGGATTTCCCTTGCTCTCGTGATAAGCCCGGACCAGAAGGATCCCCGTAAACTCCCCATGCGCTCCCGCCGCCGGCTGCAGTGTAATTGCATCCATCCCGGTAATTTCGATCAACGCCTCCGACAGCGTCTTCATGATGTTCAAACAACCCTGCGACAACGACTCCGGCTGATACGGATGCGCCTCCGCGATCCCCTCCAGCCGCGCCACCGCCTCATTCACCCGCGGGTTGTACTTCATCGTGCAGCTCCCCAGCGGATACATCCCCAGATCGATCGCATAGTTCCAGGTCGATAGCCGCGTGAAGTGCCGAATGATCTCAATCTCACTAAGCTCCGGCATCACACCCAGGCCATCAGTCCGCACCGAATCGCCCAGCAGGGAAGCAGCATCCACCGCCGGCACATCCAGCTGCGCCAGCCGATACCCCTTCTTCCCAGCCGAAGACTTCTCAAAAATCAAATCCTCGTTCTGATTAACATGCGTAGTAGCCTTCACCGGCGTCCCAACAAACTTATCTGCCATCGCTTACTCCCTACTTGCGTCTAAGACTTTTTAAAGCTGCGGTACAACGCACGAATAAGTGCGAAGGTACAAAGCGCAACAAGAATCACAACCAAGAGCAACATGAACTTATCCGAATGCGCTGCAAAATGCGCGGCGATGACGCCGAGAATGGTGATTGATATGAGCGAGACGTTGCGCTTGCTTGAATTTGTCATATCTAAAAATCCTCCTCGTCCATCCCACTACCATCCGCCGAATAACTCCCAGCCTCCGGCCCATCCAACTCTTCCTCCCGCAAACTCAACCCAATCACAGTCCCCGACTCAAACTCCACGGTCAGCGCCTCCAACTCCTCCAACGCCGCCTTCGCGACCATCTCGCCAATCTGCGCGCACAGCCCGTTGCGATACTCTGGCTCACCAAACGCAATCGAAAAATCCGCCAGCAGAATATGCGGCCACGCATACAGCGTGAGCATCGGCCCATCGAAGCGCAGCCGCAGGTAATCGCCAACGAACTCCACCGCCGTCAGCTCCTGCCCTTCAATCGCGCTGATATCCACTAACCTTCTCCTCGAACAATCCGAACAACCGCACCGACCACCCAGCCCAGCGCAGCGTACGCCAAAAATTGAACGCCAACTTCAATCGACCCCACGACCAGTTCGAAGATTCCACCGCCCTGCCCGTGAATACTCCCAAACACGGAGGACGGCCAAAGCAGCAAGAACAATCCCGAAGCCCCAGCGTTGCTCTCAATCAGCGCAAACATCACGGCCAAGCCGACACATCCCCCGATGAGCGCGCCCTTCGTACTCGAAGTCATCGGGGATCCTGCCTTTCTTCCAACCTATTTCACGCCAACCAGCTCCTGCTCCCGCGCGCCCGACAGCACCTTCGCCGCCGCATCCATCTGCGCCTTCGTGGTCAACTCCGTCGCGCACCACAGCGTCGCACTCTCGCCCAGCTCCGGATACCACTTCGCCAGCGCCAGCCCGCCCACAATCTTCTTCTCCAGCAGCTTCGCATTCACCGCGGCAGCAGACTCCTTCGTCGTCAGCACGAACTCATGAAACCGCGGCGCACCATCAAACTTCGTTGCCGCGCCAGCATCCAGCAGCGCCGACCGCAGATACGCAGCCTTGGCCAGATTCTGCTCCGCCAGCTCGCGCAATCCCTGCTTGCCGTACACGGTCAAAAAGATCGTGACCATCATCGCCACCAGCGCCTGGTTCGTGCAGATGTTGCTGGTCGCCTTCTCGCGCCGAATATGCTGCTCGCGCGTGCTCAGCGTCAACACCCAACCGCGCTTGCCATTGGTGTCCTTCGTCTCGCCGACAAGCCGCCCCGGCATCTGCCGCAGGAACTTCTCCTTGCACGCAATCACGCCGCAGTACGGCCCGCCAAATCCCACGGCCACACCAAAGCTCTGCGCCTCGAGCGAAACAATATCCGCCTCCACAGGCGCCTTGATCACACCCAGCGAAACCGCCTCAGCGATCGACACAATCAGCAGCGCGCCCTTGGCATGCGCAATCTCCGCAATCGCCGCCACATCCTCCACAGTCCCAAAGAAGTTCGGCGACTGGATCAGCACACAAGCCGTCTCGTCTGTAATCGCCGCATCCAGCGCGGCCAGATCCACGTGGCCTGTTTCGGCAACATACCCAACTTCCGTGATCGGAATCTCCTGATGTTTCGTGACGGTAGCGAGCACCTCGCGATACTCCGGATGCACCGTCCGCGCCACCACCGCACCCTGCCGCCCGGTCACGCGGCAAGCCATCAGCACCGATTCCGCCGCGCCCGTAGACCCGTCATACATGCTCGCGTTGGCAATCTCCATCCCCGTCAGCTCGCAGATCATCGTCTGAAACTCAAACATCGCCTGCAGCGTGCCCTGCGAAATCTCCGGCTGGTACGGCGTATAGCTGGTGAGAAATTCCCCGCGCTGCACCAGCGAATCAATAATCACCGGCCGATAATGCCGATACGCCCCGGCCCCCAAAAAACTCGCAAACAATTTGCTCGCTGGCTGCTCCGCCAGCTCCAGCGCATCGCCGCTCGCCACGTTCGATCCAAACGCGCGAAACCGCTCCAGAATCTCCGACTCCGAATGCTGCCGCGGAATCTTCAAATCCTCCGTCAGCCGATACTCCGCAGGAATCGTCTCAAACAAACTCTCAATCGACGCCACGCCAATCTCGGCGAGCATAGCCTCGCGATCAGCAGGCGACTTCGGCAAATAACGCATCAGGTAACCTCAAATCTTCCGGGCAGGCCCAAGCAGTCAGCGACTACTCACTACCCACTACTCACTACTCACTGTCCTTAGTGTCCAGTCTCTTCCGCGACAAACTTTTCGTACTCCGTAGCCGTGAGCAGGGAATCAGCCGCCGCCGCACCGCTCACCTTCAGCTTGATAATCCACGTGTCATTCGCAGCTTTATTAATCGTCTCCGGCGCATCGTTCAGCGCGGAATTAATCTCCGTCACCGTCCCGCCCACGGGCGAGTACAAATCGCTCACCGCCTTCACGCTCTCGACCGACCCAAACGTCGCGCCCGCGGCAATCTCCTGCCCAACCTTCGGCAGCTCCACAAACACGATGTCGCCCAGCGACTCCTGCGCATAATCGGTAATCCCGACCGTCGCCGCGTCACCCTCCAGCAGCAACCACTCATGCGACTTCGCATACTTATACGTTTCCGGATAGCTCATGATTCCTCTTAGTCAATGCGTGTGAATAGAAATGGTTACAACCTAATTGTAGGCAGCCCGCCGGTGGAAAGCGAACGCGCAAACCTAACTCAGCGGCGCCACCCCCACCGCCGCCTTCGCCCGCTTATAAAACGGTGTAGCCACAACCACCGCCTTCACCATCTGCCCGCGAACCTCAACCGCAACTTCAGTTCCCGGCTCAATAAAGCTCACCGGCACATAAGCCAGCGCAATATTCTTCTTCACAAACGGCCCCGGAGACCCGCTCGTAATCTCGCCAATCTTCTCGCCCTCAAGCGAAAACACCGCATACCCATCGCGCCCAATCCCGCGCTCGACCATCTCCAGCCCCACCAGCCGCTTCGCCGGCCCGCCGCTCTCCTGCACCTTCGCCAACGCCTCGCGCCCCACAAAATCCACGCCCTTGTCCATCTTGCAATACCGTCCGAGATTCGCCTCCCACACATTCAGGCTGTCCGAAATCTCATGCCCATACAGCGCCATCGCCGCCTCCAGCCGCAGCGTATTCCGCGCCCCCAGACCGCACGCGAGAATCCTAAACTCCGCGCCGGCATCCAGCACCTCCTGCCACACCCGAGCGCTCGTCGGCTCATCGCTTGGGATATAAATCTCAAATCCATCCTCACCTGTGTAGCCGGTCCGCGCGATCATCACATTGTGCAAACCGCACACCTGTCCCCACGTAAACCAGTAATTCTTAATCGCGCTCAAATCCGTCGAGGTCAGCTTCTGCAAAGTCTCCGCCGCCTTCGGCCCCTGAATCGCCAGCTGTGTGTAGTAGTCGCTGAAGTCGTTCACATGCACGCCCGGCATAGCCCCGATCTGCGACCGCACCCACTGAACATCCTTCTCCCGCGTCCCCGCATTGATCACAATCAGATAGTCATTGTCCGAAAGCTTGTGCACCACCACGTCATCAACAAAAGTCCCATTCGGATACAGCATCGCCGAATAATGCGCCTGCCCCGCTGCCAGCTTCGACGCGTCATTCATACAAAGCCGCTGCACCGCCGCCAACGACCCTGGCCCCCTCAGCTGAATGTCACCCATGTGCGACACATCAAACACCCCAACTGCCGTCCGCACCGCCATATGTTCCGCGATCAGTCCGCAACAATCGACCGGCATATCCCAACCGCCGAAATCCACCATCTTGGACTTTGCCGCCCGGTGTACTGCGTTCAGTGCCGTCTTACGAAGTGGTGCCATTGTCTCTGCCATAGCGATGTTTCCTGACTTTCCTGGGAATGCTCCCGCTCTAAACGATAGCATCCGGACGCCAGACCAAACTACCCGCGCAACCTCGCACTTTCACCCAATCAATGCATCCCGTTCGGCAAAGACTTCGTTAGCCTTCCCGCATCGAGCACAAGCGCTGCCACGGCCTCATCGAAGTTGTGGTCATGGGCCTTCTGCCGGTCAGCCGGCGCAATCGATTCCGTCAGCGCCCACAGTACATAATGCGTCGGCCGGTCGTAGATCACCAGCCGCAGCATCGGCAGAGGATCCGACGCGCCCTTCGACTTGTCCGCGTTGGAAGGCCC
>DATHQT010000033.1:0-2611 GCA_035482415.1 Acidobacteriaceae bacterium
AGGTTGCCACCGAGATGGCACTGCACGTACTCGCTTACAACCTCACCCGCGTGATGAACATCATGGGTCCTCAGCCGCTGATGGCCGAGATCAGGGCATAGCCAGAGCGGAACATCCCTCGCACGTCACCAATCTCCCGAGCTTCCGACCTGCCCAGCGAAGCGTTTTGACACGGCCAAGACCCAATTGAGACATCGCTCGGCGCGGCGGCGGAACTTGATACCCCTCCGTCCTACTCGGTCGCCCTGCTAGCTGGGCCAAAAGAATAGTTGACCGAGATCAACATGCCTCGAACGAGAGCGTGTTAGGCGAGTCTTTCACCAGAAGGAGGAGCAAATGAAACCACTCTCTGAACAACTCGCCGAGTTGTCGGTACATGCAAAGGATGCGGAAAATGTCTTTGAAGGCGCAAAAAAGGAAGCGCGCGATAAGATCGAAGCGCGTAAGGCCGAGGCGCTTTCTGCTGCAAAGATGGCAGTCGAAAAGGTGAACCAGCAAGTCAAGTCTGCCGGAGAGTCTGCCACCAGAGATATGAAAGCCCTGCAAGCGAAAATTGCTGTGGACGTGAACGCCTTAAAGGCGCGCGTGGTCGGAGCAAAGCATGGTCTAGATGTGAAACTGGCCGAGAAGAACGCCGAGCTCTTGGAGTCGGACGCCGGTTTCGCGATCGATTACGCCATCGTGTCGGTTGAACAGGCACGACTGGCCGTTCTCGATGCCATCGACGGCCGCCTCGCCGCCGAGCAGGCAAAGCGCTCATAAGGAGCGGGAGCATGCACTGGTGTTCGGCATCGCGCTGCTCGTGCTGGCCTTCCGGCTGCGGGGAGCACCAAATCATCGAAGAACACGCGGGAGGCCAGCGCCAGATCATCAAGAAGCTCCGCCGTTATCTGAATTGAGGCCGCCAACTGAGGCGGCCTCTTTCATTCGATCGGCTCTTGGACCACATCGGACATCGGGCAGCGTTCGCGGAGTTGGCTCTCAAAAGCGCACCACCAAGGCCCAATCAAATTCTTCCGCCGAAGTTGCACTGCGCAGAGTAACGACCTCGCGACACCCGCGCATTCAGGTTGATCTAAGTCAATTCCACCCGTCAACCATGCTGGTCTAGTAAAAATTTGTCTGCCGGCGAAGCTACCGGTCTGTCTCGGGTGGCAAAAGCAAGGAGGTAAGAAATGGGTGTCGCTAAAAATATCTTCGCACTCGGAGCATTGCTCGCGGGGTTTACGACGGTCAGCTTATCTGCGCTTGCGCAGGCACCCACAAGCAAGCCCAACATCCTCTTCATCATGGGGGACGATATCGGCTGGTTTCAGCCGAGAATCTACCATCGCGGCCTGATGGTCGGCGAGACGCCGAACATCGACCGCATCGGAAACGAAGGCGCGATCTTCATGGACTACCTGGCCATGCAGAGTTGCACCTCCGGGCGCAACGCCTTCTTCACCGGGATGTATCCGCTACGCACCGGTATGATTCCTCCGCAACTGCCCGGCAGCCCGTCGTATCTGCAGCCCGGCACGCCGGCGGTGGCCAAGTTCCTGATCGACCTCGGCTATAACACCGGCGAGTTCGGCAAGAACCACCTCGGCGACCACACCGATGCGCTGCCGACCGCGCACGGCTTCCAGGAATTCTGGGGTTACCTGTACCACTTGGATGCGATGCAACAGGTGAGTTTTCCGGACATAAACAGTTCTCCAACCGTGCAAAGTTTCGCGCCACCGTGCAAGAACACGCCAATCCCGGGTGTGCCGGAAGTCCCGGGTGCCGTGGACCCGAGAACGACGAATTGTCTGACCCCGCCACGTCCGGTGCTCTGGTGCAAGTCCTCCGACGGCACGTCGAAGAATCAAACCTGCAAGGATGAGGGCCCGCTGACGCTGGACCGCTCGAAGACGGTTGACGAGGAGATATCAGCCAAAGTTATCGACTTCCTCGACCGCAACGACCCGAAGAAGACCAACAAGCCGTTCTTCGTCTGGTACAACCCTGCGCGTATGCACGTCACGACCGTACTGCCGCAGAAGTACTTGGACATGATCGGAACGAAGGGCGGCAAGGACTGGGGCGCCAACGAAGCCGGCATGAAGCAGATGGACGACAACATCGGCTACGTGCTGAAGAAGCTGGAAGACATGGGCCAAATCGACAATACCATCGTCGTCTTCACCACCGATAACGGCGCCGAGACGGTCACCTTCCCCGACGGCGGTATCACGCCGTTCAAGGGGCAGAAGGGCGAGACTTGGGAAGGTGGCTACCGCGCGCCGATGGTCGTGCGCTGGCCTGGCCATATCAAGCCGGGCACCGTGAAGGACCAGATGTTTGCGTCGCTTGACTGGCTGCCTACACTTGTAGAGATCGGCGGGGGAGCCAAGGGCAACGATCTGAAGGCGCAGATTGAGAAGGGTACGTACCCCGGCATCGTCAAGACCACGCTCGATGGCGTCAACCAGCTCGCCTATCTCGAAGGCAAGTCGGAGAATTCGGCGCGGGATTACTTCTTCTACTACGCGGGCGCGACGCCATCGGCGGTGCGCTACAAGAACTGGAAGTTCTATTACACGATGGCTCAGGCAGGAGGGGCCGGTTGGTTTCAACCCCCGGT